>NC_007759.1:1962150-3179300 GCF_000013405.1 Syntrophus aciditrophicus SB | reverse complement strand
CAATTCTGCCTTTTTTTCTTCCCTGTCGAATATTTACCGAAGTCTTCAGCCTGGAAGCGAGTACTTGCTCAAGATTCCTCAGATGCGAAATTTCATCTTCCGGGAGACTTTTCCGGGGCTTGTCCGGAGATTTCTGAACAAGGCGTTCCGTTTCCCGGACACTGAGCTTTTTTTTCAGGATGACCTCCAGGGCATCGAGCTGATCTTCCCGACTTCCCAGGGTGAGCAGGGCGCGCGCGTGACCCTGGGTGATCCGTTTTTCGATCAATTCCCTTTTGATCCTGTCATCGAGTTTCAAAAGTCGCAAGGTGTTGGCAATCGTGGAGCGGTCTTTTCCAACCTTTGAGGAGATTTCCTCCTGGGTGAGTCCAAAAAACTCCATGAGGGTGCGATAAGCCTCCGCCTCTTCAAGGGCATTCAACGCGGAACGCTGGATGTTTTCAATGAGTGACAATTCAGCCACTTCCACATCTTCAGCGTTTCTGATCAGGATGGGGATCTCCGTGAGACCGGCTTCCTTTGCCGCCCTCCAGCGGCGTTCACCGGCAATGATTTCATAACCTTCCTCCAGCAGTCGAACGACGACAGGCTGAAGAATGCCGTTTTTCCTGATGGAATCCACCAGAATGCGATGTTCTTCATCGTTGAAATCTTTTCTCGGCTGAAACCGATTGGGAATCAGCTCTTCCACTCCACAGCGCAGAAAGGAGGGAATTTCGTTTATGTCGTCAAGGAGATCGGGAAGAATCGCCCCCAATCCCTTGCCTAGAATGTTCTTGGGCGGCATTTAGATCCTCTTGCAGTTCAGGACTTCCTGGGCAAGTTCCATGTAGGAAACCGCCCCGCGGGATTTGATATCGTAAAAAATAATCGGCAGCCCGTGGCTGGGGCTTTCCGAGAGGCGAACATTTCGCGGAATAACCGTATTAAAAACATGATTGCCGAAATGACTCCTTACATCCTCGCTGACCCGGCGGGAAAGGAGATTTCTGGAATCGAACATGGTCAGTAGAATTCCTCCCAGGGACAGAAAGGGATTAAGGCGGGTTTTGACGAGTTTGAGCGTGCTCATCAAATGTCCCAGCCCCTCCATGGCAAAATACTCGCACTGCAGCGGAACGATGACGGAGGACGAAGCCACCAGCGCGTTGAGTGTCAAAAAACCGAGGGAAGGCGGACAATCCAGGATAACGAACTCATATTCCCGATCCAGTTCCCGTATCAGCTTTTTCAGCTGCTTCTCTCTTTCCTCTAACGACGCGAATTCAACCTCGATTCCGACAAGATCCTGGGTGGCGGCAACGACATCGAGATAAGGGATGCACGTCGGCATAATCACGTCCCGCAGAGGGACCCTGTTAATCAGAGCATAGTAGAGATTTTTTTCCTGACACTTGTCCCGCTGAATACCCACACCGCTGCTGGCATTTCCCTGGGCGTCGCAGTCGATGAGCAGGGTCTTTTTTTCAGCGGATGCCAGAGTTGCAGAAAGGTTGATGGCGGTCGTGGTTTTCCCGACCCCTCCTTTCTGATTGGCAATGGAGATCACTTTACGCATGGGAATAAAAACCGGTCTTCCAGTATCTTTCTCTTCTGCAGGGAGTGGCAGAAACTAACACAAAATCAACTTTTTGAGAAGGAGTATTTTTATTAATGATTGATAGTAAATTATTTACCAAAAACAATTATTTTAGCTCTTATTTCCCTTCCTTCTGGATACGTGGAAGTCAGGTCCGGGATAACGACTTTCTGAAGATCAGAATCGCGCGAAAGTCTCCCGTACAGGGCAGGGCCAGAGAGCGTACTTCCGCGAGGAAAATACCATATTCCTCAAGGATATCATTAACATCTTCCAGTTCATGCTGGTAATTCGCCCCTTTCATCGCGATAATAACCCCGTGGGAAGACACCAGCTCTTTTCCAAACCGGAGGTACTCGGGAAGTTTCAGGGCCGCCCTGGAGACTACCATGTCGAACCGGTTCGGACAGGGCGCCTGCGTAATCAAATCTTCAACCCGTTCGTTCAGTATTTTCATGTCCTGAAGATTCAGAACACGACGCAGGGATTTCAGAAAAGACACTTTTTTTCTCGAAGCCTCCAGAAGGGTGACCTTCAGACTGTTCAGCGCAATTTTTAAGGGAATCCCTGGAAATCCGCCCCCTGTTCCGATGTCGATAAGTCGGCCGTCGGGAAACGGGATACAGGGGATCAGCGTCAACGAATCCAGAAAATGTTTGATGACAATATCCGTGACGGATTCGGCCGACGCGATCAGGTTGATCCGGGAATTCCAGAATTTCAGTTCCCTGTAATACATCAGAAAACGGTTCAGTTGCGCATCCGACAGGAGGACATCGAACTCAGCGGCCGCCTCCTGAAAAAGCCGACACCATTGTGCCGGGTCGGCGTTATCGATTTCTGAGAAGTTGAAATTGTTCAATAAGCGTATCACCTGTGCCGATGCTGCAGAAGATTGCGTGTCAGGTTGGTCAGTCTGCAGCCGGAAAGAATATCGGAAGAAATTTCCTGCAAAGATTCCTGATCTTTGAACTTTTCTTTTGGCCGGAAAAGGATTAAGAATCGCTTTCTCCTTCTATTTGATTAAAGCAGGCGTGTCAACCTTCAAGCCGGGCGAGAATGTTGGCAACCAGTGAAAGGTTTCCGCGAATCATGAATTTAAAGGCAACCCTGGAACATATCGCGGTCGTTTTGAACCACCCGAAGTATGCCGGAAACATCGGTTCGGCGGCGCGCTGCGCCAAGAACATGGGGATTGAACGATTGATCGTGGTGAGCGACCGGGAGTACCGCCAGGAAGAAATCCGGCAGATGTCCACCCATCTTGCCGCCGATGTTGTCGATTCAATCGTCTACTTCAGGGATCTCGGCGAAGCCCTGTCCGGATTTAATTATATCGTCGGCACGACCGCGCGGCTGGGCCTTGCCCGGGGCCCGGTGGTTTCACCCCGGGAGATGGCGGAACAGGTGATCGAAATTTCCCGGGACAATGAGGTGGCTCTGCTTTTCGGTCCGGAGGACACCGGATTGACCAACGACGATCTGCGTTACTGCCATACCGTGGTTTCCATTCCCACATCGGAGCGGTTCCGCTCTCTCAATCTTTCTCATGCGGTTATGATTCTCTGCTATGAAATCTCAGTTGCGGAAACAGGCATTCCGGTGCGGTTCACCCCGAAAATGGCCTCATCCCGGGAACTGGAGGGGATGTACGGGCACATCGGTGCGCTCCTGCAGAAAATCGGTTTTTTGAATCCCGAAAATCCGGAATACTGGATGATGCATATCCGGCGGCTGTTTTCCCGGATACGGCTCCAGGCCAAGGAAGTAAGGATTATTAGGGGAATCTGCCGGCAACTGTGTTGGTATCTTCACCATAAAACACTTGACATTCCCGACAGGGAACCTTAATAGTCCTTGAAATTCATAAGGGAATATAATCTGGGAGGTTAAAACTCATGCCCGGTTTGGAACTGATTGGTCAGGAAGAACGAAAGGAAGTCATGGATGTCATGGAAACGGGCGTCCTGATGCGTTATGGTTTCGACAACGAAAGGAAGGGCGTTTTCAAGGTCCGGCAGTTTGAAGAGGAATTTTCCCGCTACTGCGGCGCGGGATACGCCCTGGGAGTCACATCCGGTTCCGCCGCGCTCAAGATCGCCCTGACTGCCCTGGATGTCGGCCCCGGCGATGAAGTCCTCGTGCCGGCCTTCACGTTTCTGGCCACCTGGGAAGCGGTCCTCGAGGTGGGGGCGATTCCCGTCATGACGGATATCGATGAAACCCTGAACATGGATCCCGCCGATATGGAGCGCAAGATTTCGCCTTCCACCAAAGCGGTCATCCCCGTGCACATGTGCGGTTCCGCCGCCCGGATCGCCCGGATCGTGGAAGTGGCCCGCAGTCATAACATCCGGGTCCTGGAGGACAATGCCCAGGGATGCGGCGGCTCTTTCCAGGGGAAAAAACTGGGCACCTTCGGCGATATGGGGATCTTCAGCTTCGACTACTACAAAACCATGACAACCGGCGAAGGCGGCATGGTCATCACGAACAGTGAAACCCTCTATCATCGGGCCGACGAGTACCATGATCACGGGCATGACCACAATCCCAAGGTCAGCCGGGCCATGGAAGGGAGGTCAATTCTGGGCTTCAATTTCCGGATGAATGAGCTCCAGGGGGCCTTGGGGCTGGCTCAGGTGCGGAAGCTGGATTTCATGATTTCCGAGCAGAAGAAAAACAAGGCGGCGATCAAGGCCATGCTGTCCTCTTTAAAAGGGATCAAATTCCGGGAGCTTCCCGATCCGGAAGGCGATACGGCCACCTTCCTGGCCTTCAATCTGCCCGATGAAGGCACGGCGGAAAAATTTCAGCAGGCCCTGAGTGCCGGAGGCGTCGATACGGTCTGTTACAAAAAGAACGCCTGGCATTATGCGATGAACTGGGAGCATTTTCTCGCCCAGTCAACGGCAAACTCTAAAAAGTTCCCCTTCACCAACCCCATGAACAACAGAACGGTGCAGTACAATCGCCGGGATATTCCGCAGGCGGATGATCTCCTGGGCCGGACGCTGGTGATGGGAATCAACATCCGGATGCCGGAGGAGCGGCTGGCCACGATTCGGCAGGCGATTGAAAAGGCCGCGGACGTCCTGTAATTTTCAGGAGAAAAGAGAAAAGGGATGGAAAAAATCGTCTGTATTATCCCCTCGCGCTACTCATCCAGCCGCTTTCAGGGGAAGCCCCTGGCCGATCTCTGCGGCAAACCGATGATTCAGCATGTCTACGAACGGGTTCTGAAATCCGAGCTCGTTTCCTATGCGGCAGTGGCCACGGATGATTCCCGGATTTTTGAAGCGGTCCGGAAGTTCGGCGGCAAGGCGATCATGACGGCGGCAAGGCATCGCTCCGGAACCGACCGCATCGCCGAAGCGGTGAACTCGCTGGATCTGAAGGATGACGACATCGTCGTCAACGTCCAGGGAGATCAACCCATTTTTGAACCGGAGCAGATCGCCGAGGTTACCCGGCCGCTCCGGGAAGACCCTTCCCTCCCCATGGCGACCCTCATCTATCGGATTGTCCGCGAGGAAGAGATTACCCACCCCAACGCGGTCAAGGTGGTTTTCGATCGCAATTTCAACGCCCTTTATTTTTCCCGGGCAACGATTCCCTATGTCCGGGATGACCGGCATCCCATCGCTTATTACAAGCATCACGGGATTTATGCCTACCGACGTGCGTTTCTCCGCACCTTTACCGCGCTGGAAGAAGGGACGATGGAGCGCTTGGAATCACTGGAGCAGTTGCGCGCCCTGGAATTCGGCTATCGGATTCGGGTCGTGGAAACCCTTCATGATTCCGTGGAAGTGGATACCCCCGAAGAGCTGGCCCGGGTCCGGGACATCCTGCTGGGCCGCGCCCGTTAGACCCTGTTCAATTCCATATCGAAGCGCACTCTTCGCTGGCTTCGATATCGGCCCATTGACGGTCGTCGATTGTCCACCTGTCTTGCCCCCTCCATTCGCCTTGTCATCCTTATTAAATATTGCATATGGAATGCAACTTTGCTGGAGATGCAAAACGTTCCGCGCCTTCATGAGTCCGGGAAGAGGGAGATTCCTGAAGATCAGGGCAGCAGGAGCTGGTTGTCCTGCGACCGGGATTCCCCGATGCTGGTCGCCCTGATGGCGGGTTGACCGAGGACCGGGCATTTGGCTTCGCAGATGCCGCAGCCGACGCAGAGTTCCAGATCCACATGGGGCTGTCGGAGGGTCATGGTCCGGCCGGTCCTGTTTTTCACCCGCACGGCCTCAAGCCAGATCGCCTTTTGCGGGGTGGGGCAGACCTCCTGGCAGACGATGCAGGGGGTTGCATGCGCGAAAGGAAGACAGCGCCCCTTGTCGATCATGGCTGTTCCGATCCGGACCGCTGCCTTTTCCTCCAGGGCAAGTTCTCGAATCGCGCCTGTCGGGCAGACCTGCCCGCAGAGGGTGCACCGGTATTCGCAGTAGCCGATCCTGGGTACGAGAACCGGCGACCAGATCCCGTCCAGTCCCGCTTCCAGCAGGGTGGGCTGGAGGCCGCCCGTGATGCAGACCTTTATGCACTGCCCGCATTTGATGCATCGTTTCAAAAACTCCGTTTCTTCCAGGGAACCTGGGGGACGGATCAACCGGGGTTCAGCGGCACCGGCTTTTTTCAGCGGCGAAACTTTGAACAGGGGGACGGCGACCAGCCCGGCGACAATCGATCCGATAACCCGTCGCTTTCCCAGATCCAGCGCCGCCCCGGATGGTTTCCGGGAAAATCCGAAGCGGACGGCATTCCGGGGGCACAGATCATCACAGTTCATGCAGACCAGGCATTCCGGCTTGCGCCAGTTTTTCCTCGAATCCGGCAAAGCTCCGCCCGGGCAGACCTCGCTGCAGGATCCGCAGCCGTTGCAGGATTCACTGACGGAGAGGTTCAGCAAGGCGTATCGGGAACAGAGCCCGAGCAGGGCCCCCAGCGGACAGAGGTATTTGCACCAGAAGCGTTTTTCCGCAAGATTCAGGGCCAGGATACCGAAGAACAGCAGGCCGACCAGGACAGACTGCTGAAAATGGGGCTGGTGGAAAGAGAGGAAGGTCTTTTTCAGCAGATCATAAATAAACTCGGAAATATCGGTAACGACAGGGAAATTCCAGGCATAGACGGTGTCGAAGACGCTGACGGTCGCATACTGGATCAGGGGGTAAACGGCCAGCGTCAACGATCGGATCAGCAGGGAAAGAGGATCTGCGATCCCGGCAAGCTGAAGGGAAAAGGCCGAGGAAACCAGCAGAAAGATCAGCAGGAGATATTTCCATAAATAGAGATTGCGGGGTTTCCCGGTGACGTTCCGTCTCTTCAGCGAACTTACCATGTTGTGCAGGGTTCCCAGCGGGCAGATCCAGCCGCAGAACACCCGGCCCAGCACAACCGTGGCGATCAGAACGAACAGGGCCAGCAGGAAAGGGTTGTCCAGCCTCCGCGTGGACAGGATCGTGGTGAGGGTGAGAAGCGGATCGGCGTCAAGGAAGATTTTGACCGGGTAGCCCAGTTCATTGGCCCCCCGGGATTCCGTCGAGAGGAAAAGCCAGAGAAAAAGAAGCAGAAAGATGGCCTGAGTCAGGCGTCGGATATTTTTAAGCATCGGGCTTTGATGTCGTGCAGGAAAGTCGGGCGCCTGCATGCAGGTGGCGACATGCTTACAGGGTAATTCTCCTGATGTTCATTCCGGCCAGGTCCATGCTTCCCAGTCGGCGCTGGTGGCCGATGCGGACAAAACCCAGTTCCGCCGGTTTCATCCCGAAGAGGGTGGCTCCGAAGGCGTCGACCGCCACGGCGTCCGTTCCGGCGATGACCATGTTGAGCCGCCTCACATCCGCCAGGTTTCCGCCCTGAGGTCCGTTATCCGTCAGAATCCGGACAGCATCGAGGATGGTCAGCGTGGGCTTGATGAACGTCGCCAGGTCTACGAGGCTTTCATCGATGCGCTGATGAATCCGTCCCCGCCAGCCGCCCATCACTCCCATCCAGTTTTTCATGCCCAGAGTTAATTTTGACGTTCCGTGAGTTTTGGCGATGGGGATGTTGATGACCTTGTCCGCCTCGAAGACCTCCGTGTAAAGAGGCCATGATTTCAGCGAAGAGCCGTTGATGCGCATATCCTTGAATTTCCGGCTGTCTGTGAATAAGACGGAAGCGCCCAGGGCGGAAGCCGCGGCGGCGATGCCGCTCTGCCTGTAAGTTCGCCGGGGATCATTGACGGGCCGGTCGAAAACCTTGACCTGTTTGGCGCCCGCTTCAAAGCAGAGACGGACGACGGCGCCGACAACTTCGGGATTGGTATTGGCGGCGTACTCCGGGGTGCGGTCCCAGCCGATATTGGGTTTCACGACCACCACGTCGCCCCGTGAAACGAAGCGTTTCATACCCCCCAGACTGTCGATCGCCGCCCGGGTGATCGCGGCGGGCGGAGTTCCGCGGACAACTGCCAGATCCGGTCGTTCGGCGGCCTTGAGGACGGTGAGGAGCGGATCCATGCCTGCCGGCAGACCGAGGGCCGCCCCGGTAATCAGTGCGGATTTCAGGAAATCTCTGCGGTTCATGGCTTTTCCCTCTTCTCACAAAGGTCTTGCATGTTTACATTATCTTACGGAGGCGTTTAAGCCGGATTTATCCCCGATGCTTTCATCGGTCCGCAACTGGAAGAAATTCTACTACAATCACATTCACTAATCAAACGAACGACGGCATGGCCATAAATTTGGGGAAAATTATCGGTCTAATGGTTCATCATAATGCGAGAATAGTTTGATTCTCCGGTATTTATGCTCTAAAAAGAAACAGGGGATAATGTTGGAAAACTCATTTTGATCAGTGACGGGCAGGGAGAAAATGAACTATAAATGAAGGAATCTTTTCCTCAGGCACTGGGGCATCATGACCTTTTATCAACGCTTTGAAAGTCTCGTTGGCATGGTGGTGACGCTGCTGATTACGATTGTTGTCGTTGTGACCATCTACAACGGTTGAGAGTTGAGGCGAGATAAAGGACTTCTCGCCAATTACAGATAAAAGCGTCCTGTTATTATGGGATTGCCGGTGGTCTTTCCAGCGGCTGCCATTGAAATTATTACTTTATAAATCAGTCAAACTTCGCATATATGAAAACGCAGTTGAAAAACGGAAAGGAGACTAATCAATGCAAGTGACATCGTTCATGTGCCCGCACTGCAAAAAGGAGCACGGCGTCCGTGACGTAAGTTTATGGATTCCCGAAAGAGACGGTTTTCAAATAGTGACTCAGATGGAAGAGGCTGATTTCTATGATACGGAATCATTGAACGCCCAGCCGGAATTCAAGGCCAAAATGGAAGAGGAATACGGGCGCGCTCCGGATTTTGAGATCGGGCAATATTCCGGCTGGTGCCTTCGCGAAAAGGCGGTAGAATAACTTCAGATTTCCTGCTCCAGGAGCTGGCCGTGCTCTTTCAGCCAGGCCCTGGCCTTATCCATCGTCGGAGATTGCGTGCGGACGATATTCCAGAATCTGGCGGTGTGGTTGGCCTCCATGAGATGAGCGAGTTCGTGGACGATGACGTAGTCGATGACCACCATGGGCGCCTTGATCAGCCGCCAGTTGAAATGAACATAATCTCTTGGAGTGCAGGAGCCCCAGCGGTAGCGGTGGTCGACGATCCTCACCCCGCAGATGTCAACACCGAGTCTGCGGGCATGAACCTTCACCCGGGGAATGATCTTTTCCCCGGCCCTGCCCAGATACCATTCCCGCAAAGCGTCCTCTCTTTTTTCCTTCCGGGCCGCCGGAATCAGGAAGCGCTGAACAAATTCCACCTCATGCAACTCCGTTCCAACCATCTCGATGCGGTATTGCCGTCCCAGATAAAGTGCGGATTCGCCGCTGACCAGTTCCTTGCCCGGCGGATGAGGCAGGTCCCTGTATTTCTGAGGGTGTCCGGATTTCTCAAAAATCCATTTTCGTTTTGATTCTACTACCTGCTGGATTTTTTCATCGGATGTTCCTTCCGGTGCATGCACAACGACGCTGCGATCCCGTTCGACGGTGATCGTCAGCTTGCGCCGCCCGGCCGAGCGTTTAATCGTGTAATCCAGCTCCATGGTCTCTATTCCGCGTAAAGGAGAGCGTCGTTTTCCTCTTCCACAGCGGCAAGGGCCTTGTTGAGCATGTTGCCGATGTCGTACTTGAGGTCCTTGAGGGCGGGGACCAGCTCGCCGTTTTCATCCACCCAGGCTTCATGCCGGCGGGCGCGCACGGGGACGAAAAAGGTCGCGCCGTAAGAGGTCTTGTCTTCAAGCAGTTCTTTGACGAGTTCAAGCTGGTCTTTCAGGTGGGCGAAGTCTCTGTTGCGCAGTTGTTCTCACTTGCGGTCGAATTCATCGGAGAGGCGCTTGAGGAAGAGCATTCCGAAGATGAATTCCTTGAACTCCGAGGCATCCATCTTGCCCCGCAGGATGTCGGCGGCCTTGAAGAGAAAAGATTCGAGCTGGGAGAGGGTGATTTTTTCAGTGGTCAAGAGCGATTCCTTTGTGTCTTTTGTAACTTGTAAACCGAACCCTGATTACCTACGCTCTTTTCGCTGAGATTTCAACAGCCATTCCTGCCCTGGCAGTGCGCCATCACTTAGAATTTAATGGACAGCGAGAAGGAGCCGAAGTCGTCGTGGCTGTCCTGGGTGCGGAACTCCCGGGAGCGCAAAACATGAGTGTAGCTCAGACGAATATCGGACCAGTCCAGGACGATGCCAAACTGCAGATCGCCGACGAAGGGCTTCTTGTCCACACTGCGGCTTTCCCGGAACGTGTTGCCGTCGAGAAAAATATTCCGTGCAACCGCCCGTCCTTCGATTCCAGCGAAGAGATACCAGCCGAAATCGTTCTTCGATGAGAAATCTCCCGATCCCGGCAAGCCGGGCTGGATGCGCGGCGGCCCGTAGTCCCGGGGCAGTATTCTTCCGTAGCGTACGGTTAAACCCCCGCTGCCGTAAGTAAACACATTGCCCAGCGCCGCTCCGATGTGGGGCGTGAAATCCAACTGATTCCCGGAAAATGTCGTTGTGACGAGTCCTCTCCAGCTTCGCTGGCAGGTCAAGACGATGCCCGGCTCATTTTCCAGCTGGGTATCCCAGCCTTCCGGTTCATCCGAGTCGATGAACCTGTGGATAAACGTCTGGCTCTGCTCCGCGAAGGAAGCCGGACCGACCATGCCGAGCGTGATGCCGAGCTGATCGAGTTGCCGTCCCGACTCCACGGCCAGTCCGATTGTTGCATACAGCCAGCCGGCATAGGGCCGTTCCTCTGAGGGGGGATCGGTCAGAGTGATGTCGCTCGGCGTGAACATGCTCTGGCCGAGAGCGTAGCCATGATTTACCTCGCCTTGTTCGGGGAACCATGGCACAAGGCCGGCCAGCTTCATGGCCCACTTCGGTGTCGGGACAGCCTTATCCGGCACCCAGATCAACCTCATCCCATTTGTATAGTGCCGATCCTTGCCGGAAAACAGATCGTTTTCCAGGACAAAGCTGAACGTTCCGTTGCGCGCCGGTTCCGCCGCCCAGGACGGGAACGGCCCAGAGGCCGCAATCAGCAGAGCTGTAATCAGCATCATCAAAAGTTTCATGCCATTGTCGCCAGAGTTTTGCGGAAGCGGGTCAGGGACAGGCCGAACAGAGTGGCCCCGATCAGGGCCAGGGAGACAAATTGCGGCCAGACAATCGACAGTCCGGCGCCACGATACAGAATGGCCTGGGCGAGCATGACGAAATGGGTGTTCGGCGCCGCCAGCATGACGAACTGGACGAACGCCGGCATGCTTTCCCGGGGTGTGGTGCCCCCTGAGAGTACCTGAAGGGGGATCAGCAGCAGGATCATCAACAGGCCGAACTGAGGCATGGAGCGGGCCAGCGTGCCGAGGAAAATTCCCAGTGACGTAGTGGCAAACAGGTGCAGCGCCGTCCCGGCCAGAAACAGTCCGATGGAACCTTCGGTGGGGACCTTGAGAAGACCCTGGACGATGAAGAACAGTGAGCAGGTCGTGGCGATGAGCACCACCAGCGCCATGGCCCATACTTTGGAGGTCATGATCTCGAAAGGGGTAACCGGCATCACCAGCAGATGCTCCACGGTGCCATGCTCCCGCTCGCGGATCAGCGCGGCCCCGGTGAGAATGATGGAGAGCATGGTGACATTGTCAATGATCTTCATAACCGCGCCGAACCATGTTTTGTTCAACTCCGGGTTGAAGCGGGCCCGCATGGCCAGATCCACCGTGGGAGCAGGGCTGGAACGGTAACCCTGTAGGAAGCCGGCAACCTCGCTGCTGATGATGGTCTGGATATAGCTGTTTCCGGTGAAGGCCTGGCTCATCCGGGTGGCGTCCACATTGAGCTGAATCGTCGGTGAGCGGCCGGCCAGCACATCACGCTGGAATTCCGGAGGGATGTTGACGGCAAAAGTGTCGAGGCCGGCATCCATTCTGGAATCCATCTCCGCCTGCGATATCATCACGGGAAGCATGAAGTACGGCGGGTAAAAGGCATCGACAATACGCTGAGAAAGCGGTGATCGATCCTCGTCCACGATGGCTATGGGCGCTTTGTGCAGCGTCTCGGGCATGGCCGTGGCGCCGACATAGATTGCAAACGTAAAAGCGTAGATAATCAGAAACAGCATCACTGGATCGCGCAGCAGGCTGCGCAGTTCCTTAATCCCCAGATGGAAAATGTTGGCGGCGCGCATGGTCAGGATTCCTGTTTCTTGAGCAGAATGGTTCCCAGACCGACCAGGAGAGGAACGGCCAGGAGCAGGGGAATAAACGAATTGTTCAGATCAGCGAACCCGAGTCCTTTTGAGAAGGTGCCGCGGGCAATGGTCAGGAAATGGGTCGTCGGATAGATATGGCCGATGAAAGCACCCGCCCCTGACAGCGAAGAAACAGGATCGATCAATCCGGAGAACTGGATCGCTGGCAGGATGGTCAACAGCGTTGTTCCGAACAGGGCGGCAATCTGGCTGCGCATGAAGGTCGAAATGACCAGCCCGAGAGCGGTGGCTGCGATTACGTATAGGAGTGCCGCCGTGGTCAGAGTGAAAAAACTCCCCTTGAGCGGCACCTGGAACAGAAAAACGGCCAGGGCGGTCAGAAGCAGAAAGTTCAGCAGCGCCAGAATCACGTACGGGATCTGCTTGCCGAGCAGGAACTCCAGCCGGGTGACTGGGGTGACGTAGAGGTTGACGATGGAGCCCAGTTCTTTTTCCCGCACCACGGACAAAGCCGTCAGCATGGCCGGGATCATCATCAGGAGAAGGGGGATCACGGCCGGCACCATGGCCGGCAGGCTCTTGACGTCCGGGTTGTAGCGGAAGCGGGTTTCGATGGTGGCCACCCCTGCCGTTGCCGTGGATCCCATGGCCTGCCGTGCGATGGTGGACAGCCAGTGGGCGTGGATTCCCTGCACATAGCCGCGCACCGTTTCCGCACGGGTGGGCATCGCCCCGTCGATCCAGGCGCCGACGGCAACCGGCGTACCCCGCCGCAGGTCACGGGCGAATCCGGGGGGGATTTCGATGGCCAGGCTGATCTCGCCGGCACGCATGCGCCGGTCCAGTTCCGCGTAGTCTTTGATTGGCGCCCGTTCGATGAAATAGCGCGAGCCGGAGAGATTCAGGGTATAGTCGCGGCTGATGACGGTCTGGTCCCGGTCGAGCACCGCGAAGGAAAGGTCTTCCACATCCATGTTGATGCCGTAACCCATGACGAACATCAGGACAACGCTTCCCAGCAGGGCCAGAGTCAGGCGGATCGGATCGCGCCGCAGTTCCATGGCCTCGCGCCGATTGTAGCTGAACAGTCGGCGCGGGCTGAATAATCCATGCCGGGCGGCCGGCGCCGACTGTGTTGCGTCCTTCTGTGACGGTGTGTCAGGAGCAGACTCCTCTGCTGCCGTCCCGATAACTTCAGCCATTTCGTCAACTGCCTCTTCCAGGTAGCTGATAAAGGCCTCTTCCAGAGTTTTTACCCCACGCTTCTCGATCAGCGCTCCCGGCGCATCGCTGACCAGCACCCGGCCCGCGTGCATCAGCGAGATCCGGTCACAGCGCTCGGCTTCGTTCATGAAATGGGTGGAAATGAAGATGGTGACTTTGTCCCGGCGGGCCAGATCGACCATGATCTGCCAGAAGGAATCCCGGGCCACCGGGTCCACGCCCGAGGTCGGCTCGTCGAGAATCAGCATTTCCGGCCCATGGATCATGGCCACCGCCAGGGAGAGCCTTTGGCGGTGCCCCAGCGGCAGGGCGTCGGGAAGGCTTTCCATGACTTCCATCAAGCCGAAGCGCCGGGCCATCTCCTCAACCCGTGCCGGTATCCGGTCTTCCGGCATCCGGAATAGACGCGCGTGAAGCACCAGGTTCTGCTGAACCGTCAGCTCGCCGTAGAGCGAAAAGGACTGGGTCATATAGCCGACGCGCTGCCTGGTCTCCATGTCCTTCGGGTTCACCGGCCGTCCGAAAAGCCAGGCTTCACCCTGACTGGCCGGCAGCAGACCGGTCAGCATCTTCATGGTCGTGGTTTTGCCGCATCCGTTGGAACCCAGGAAGCCGAAAATCTCCCCCCGCCCGATGCGGAAGCTGACGGAATCGACGGCGATGAAATCGCCGAAGCGCATCGTCAGATTGGAAGCTTCGATAGCGGTTTCGCCGGTGGCGCTGGTCTCGCGGGGCGGGATGACAACGGGCCGGTAGCCTTCGCGCTCGGAATCAGGAAGCAGGGCGATGAAGGCTTCTTCCAGCGCGGTGGTGCCGGTCGAAGCCAGGAGTTCCCGTGGAGTCCCCGTGGCGAGCACCCGGCCGTCATTCATTGCCACCAGCCAGTCAAAACGGGCGGCTTCCTCCATATAGGCGGTGGCCACCATGACGCTCATGCCGGGCTGACCGGCGCGGATGCGGTCAATGAGTTCCCAGAACTGTCGGCGGGAGAGGGGATCGACGCCGGTGGTGGGTTCGTCCAGGATAAGCAAGTCGGGATCGTGGATCAGTGCGCAGCAGAGGCCCAGTTTCTGCTTCATGCCGCCGGAGAGCTTGCCGGCAGGCCGGTTCGCAAAGGGGGCCAGGCCCGTTGCCGAGAGCAGCTCGCCGATGCGCCGCTCACGTTCCCGGCGTCCGTGACCGAATAACCGTCCAAAGAAGTCGGCGTTTTCGAAAACCGACAGCGTCGGATACAGGTTTCGGCCCAGGCCCTGCGGCATGTAGGCGATCTTCGGACATACCTTGCGGCGATGTTCCGCAGCGCCCATGTCGCCGCCCAGGACCTCGATGCGGCCGGACTGGATCGCCCGCGCGCCGGCCACCAGCGAGAACAGGCTGGACTTGCCTACCCCGTCCGGGCCGATGAAGCCGACCATGCTGCCGGAAGGCAACTCCAGTGTGATCCGGTCCAGGGCCATGGTTTTGCCGTAGCGCAGATTGACTTCCTGAAGCCGAACCACCGGCGATGATGCGGAGTGAAACCCCTTTGCAGTCGTATCCGGGGAATTCATTGTACGAGCTTTTCCTTGAGGCGGGGCGGCCAGTCCGCATTGGGATCCAGCTTCACCCAGGCCACGCCGGGCAGTCCCGTCTTGACCTGGGTGATATACTTCTGCAGCAGCTCCACGGGGATCTGCGCCCGGACGCGGAACATCAGTTTCTCCCGTTCACTGGTCGTCTCCACGGTCTTGGGAGTGAACTGGGCTACATCGGCAATGAATGACACCCTGGCGGGAATCGGATACTCCGGTGCGGCATCGAGCACCAGCCGCACTTCGGTGCCCAGGGCTACCCTTCCCACCGCGGCCGTGGGAAGGAAAAAGGTCATGTAGACATCGTTCAGGTCAACGAGACTCAGCACCCGCCCACCGGCGCCGACGACCTCGCCGGGCTGGGCGACCCGGTACTGCACCCGGCCGTCGCGGGGAGATTTGAGGGCGCTGTCCCGAATATCCGCCTGGATTCGCTCGATCGTTGCCTGCGCGGCCTTGATGGCTGATTCCTTACCGGCAATCTGTTCCCTCGCGGTTACAACGGCGGCCTCGGCAGCGGCTGTCTGTGCCTGCGTCGCTGCAACGGCGGCTGAACAGCTCTGGACGCTCGCCCGGTCGTCATCCGCCTCCTGCCGTGATGTCGCACCCTCCGCGGCCAATGCTGCCGAACGAGCCAGGCGTTTTCTGGCTACGTCAAGCTCTGCCTCGCGCTGTCTGACGAACGCCAGAGCCGCCTTCTTTTCGCTTTCCCGTTGCACCAGTTGACTGCGCGCGATAGCCGCATCGCTTTGTGCCTGCTGCAGCCTGGCCTCGGCTTCCCGAAGCTGTGCCTCTAATACATCGGTATCCATATGAGCCACGACCTGCCCCGCCTTGACAAAATCGCCTTCCCGCATCAGGATTTCCTTGATCCGGCCGGCGGTTCTGGCGGCAATGTCGATCTCGGTAGCCTCGATCCGGCCGTTTCCGCTGACCAGACCATCTTCCTGTCTATCCCCGTAACGCTTCCAGGCGCCTATGGCTGCAAGGCCGATGACCAGAGCGACGACCACTCGAATCAACCATTTCTTCTGCTGGAATGTCATCATTCATTCTCCTTTGCTTAAACCATGACTGCTGACGACGTTAGAGTTGAGTCATCATCGCGACTCTGCGGCCCCGCCTCCCGGTGCGGCATAAAGATTGACCCCTCCGGCAGGTTCGGCGCGCCGTGTTCGCGTAGTCGGTCAGGGCCACGATCAGAATTAAGGATCAATTGCCGATTCATCTTTTCCGTTTTGCAGGCCTTTGCTGTTCATGAGTTCAGCGGGGGGCTGCTGTCGGGGGTGTCCATAACGTCCGGGCGATTTCCCGGCTTGCCTGTGCCAGGGTGCTGCTGACGGCCGCGGCCAGCGCTTCGTAACTGCCGTCGGCCAGCCGTTCGGTGAACGCGGCCATGTGAGTGACGCCTCCCCGGTCCTGGCCGGCAAAGATCGTCCACTGCGCCTTGAGGAGCACCGAGTCGCCGGGTATGCAATCCAGCCGGAGAATGCGCAGGGCCATCAGGTAATCCGTTTTTTCACCACGCACCTGGGGATAAACGAATATCCGGTCTGAGCTGAGGAGAATTGAAAGGTTTTCGGCCATCACGGCGGCGATGTTTTCCCGGAGGGAACCCGCCCAGCGGTCGAATTCGGCAAGGTTCAATTCGTTTCTCCCATCCCGGGTCACAATCTGGGGACGATCGAGGTAATCGGGGATTTCAACCGGAGCGATGAGGACCGAAGGAGGAGGTGGCGCCTCATCACGCGGGTTTGGCTTTGCCGCCTGCTGTTCAAGCGGCGTCAGCGTGTAAAACCGGGCCGGCTGCACGCTGGCGCAACCGGCAAGCAGAATCGCAACGGCTGGAAGAAACAGTCGGGAGATGCAAAGCAGGTTTTTCATGTCACTGTCCTTTGATGATGGCCTTGCCACGGAGCAGGGACTCCGGATGGCGCTCCAGATAATCGGAAAGGTGGCGCAGCGAGCGCGACGTCGCGCCAAGTTCCCGCAGAGTTTTGTTCATTTCCACGACGAGCGGAGAATCCCCGGAATAAGCCTGAAGGGTCTGTTCTGACTGCTTCAGGACGGCCTGGGCCGATTCCAGGGTTGTCTTCGTCGATGCGACCAGTTCTTTCATGTCCTTCCGGACGGATGCGGCCGTCTCTTTGCTCTCCACCAGGGTCTCTTCAGCGGCGCCGGAGGTCTGAGAGAGGCCGGCAACGAGGGGCTCGATCCGTTCATCGATATGCCGCACGAGCGTCTGAATATCCTTGAGGGCGGCTTCCAGGGTCTGGGTGGTCTTGCGCGTATCCACCGAATTCACGATCCGGTCGATTCCCTGGACGGCGCTGTTGAGGCTGACGACGATCTCCCGCAGGGGAAGATGTTCGACGGTTCTCTGAAGTTCCTGCAGGGCTGTGGGAATCGTGGGGATCTCGGCGTACTGTTTTTTCATCCCCACGTAGCGGGGTGGCGCGTTGGGGAAGAAATCAAGGGCCACCATAAGCTGGCCGGTTACGAAATTCTGAAGCTGAAGCTGGGCTCTCAGGCCCATTTCGACGACATGCCGCATCGCCCCTTGATCCGTGCTCAGCAGGCTTCCTCCTTCGATCAGTTCCGGATCCAGGCGGATGAGCACGGGAATGCGCAGCGCGCGCTGCTTCTGGTCTATGACCACACTGATGTCGGTCACTTCGCCTATCTTGACTCCCCGGAACGTCACCGGCGACCCGACGTTCAGCCCTTTTACCGATCCATCGAAAAACAGGACGTATTTCTGAGACCTGCTTAAAAACTTTCCGGAACCGAGGACCAGCACCGCCAGGACCAGGATGGCAATCGCGCCGACGACAAACGCGCCGATCAGGGTTTTGTTTTCCTTTCCGCTCATTTATTTCTTCCTTCCCACGCGAAAATTGCTGCAACTATTCTTTGGTTCGCCGGCCAGTTCCCCGGGTCAGAAAACTGACCACTTTCGGGTCTTCCGACTCCGCCAGGATGCGCTTGGGATCGCCGCCGGCCGTCATGGTTTTCGCTTCGGGATCGAGGAAAACCGAGTTGGTGCCGATGGCGAAAATGCTTGCCAGGTCATGGGTCACCACGATGACGGTTGTGCTCAGGCTTTCGCTCAGCTCGATGATCAGGTCGTCCAGCAGGCGGGCGCTGATGGGGTCGAGACCGGCGGAGGGCTCATCGAAAAAGAGGATGTCCGGATCGAGGGCCATCGCCCTGGCCAGCCCGGCCCGCTTCTTCATGCCGCCGCTGAGTTCCGAGGGGTAAAAGTCTTCAAAGCCCCCGAGTCCGACCAGGGCCAGCTTGAACGACGCCAGTTCCCGGATCTGCGCGGGCGAGAGGTCGGTATACTGCTCCAGCGGAAGGGCGATGTTTTCCGCCAGCGTCAAGGAGCTCCAGAGGGCGCCGCTCTGAAAGAGAATGCCGAAGCGCCTCTTGAGCTGTTCCCGCACTTCCGTTCCGGCGTCCCAGAAACTGACGTCGCCGTACAGGACCTGCCCGCGGGCGGGTTTCTTGAGGCCCACCATCTGTTTCATAAGCGTACTCTTGCCGCAGCCGCTCCCCCCCATGATGATGAAGATGTCACCCCGGCGGATGTGAAAGTTCAGATCGCGCATGAGCACGAAAGTGCCGTAGGATATCTCGAGATCGTGGACTTCGATGACCGTTTCCCGCTCGCTTTCGGGAAGTTTTTCCGACGCGTTCATATCCCAAGCACCTGGCAGAGCAGAGTAATGATGGCGGTCGCCACGACGATGCTGACGATGCCGGTGACCACCGCCGATGTGGCGGCAAAGCCGACGGCGGATGCGTTCCGTTCACACTGCAGGCCGCGCAGACAGCCGGCCAGGGCCACGAGCACTCCGAAGACAAAACTGTGGAAGAGGCCGATCCAGAAATAGGTCAGGCTCACCGCATTCACGGTTTCATGATAGTACTCGATGACTCCGAGATCAAGCATGCCGACGCCGACAATCAACCCCCCCACAACCCCCATGAGGTCGGAATAGATGCACAGCAGGGGCATCATCAGCATCAGCGCCAGCAGACGGGGCAGGACGAGGAAGTCCACGGGAGAAACGCCCAGGACTTCCAGCGCGTCAATCTCTTCGTTGACCTGCATCATGCCGAGCTGGGCGGCAAAAGCCGCACCCGTGCGGCCGGCCATGATGATGCCCGTCATGATCGCCCCCATGACCCGCACCATGGCGATTCCCACCACGTCGGCGACGTAGATCTGAACGCCGAACATCCTGAGCTGAATGGCCGCCACGAAGGCGAGGATCATTCCCACAAGGAGACTGATGAGGGAAACGATGGGCAGTGCCTGGGCGCCGGTTTCCTGAAGAATCAGGATCAGATCGGACCGCCGGAAGCCGGGTTTTCCCCGCAGCATTCGAAGGACGGAAAGGGTGGCATCGCCGACAAAGGCGAGCATATCCTTGAAGCCCCTGCCGAAATCCAGAGTGGCATCGGCAACCCTCACAAGAAACGAAGGGGGAGATTTTTCGCGCGTTACTCCCGAACGTTGTTTTTCCGGTGAGGCCAGCTCCAGCAGTCTGCAAACGCCTGGAGGCAGACCGGAAGAATCGACGGAAATCCCGTTTCCGCGGCAGATGTCGAAGACCTTCGCCAGAAAGATCAGCAGACCGCTGTCCCAGGCGCCGAGTCCGACCACGTCGAAGATAATCCGAGGCGCCGGAATCTGTTGTGAAAGGGCCTGCCGGATCTCTTCGGCATCAGGAAGCCGGCCGTTCGCCATCCAGTCTCCGGACAATCTCAGTACCAGCGCGTCCGTTGATGGTGAGATGAAGGAAAAAGTGGCTTCCTTATAAGTTGATGAACTCATCTTTGTTCCTCAGAAAAATTACCCTTCCCGGATCAGCTGAAACAGCTCGTCCGCCGACATCCGGCCGCTGATATCGCTGCCATCCAGCAGACTGTCGGCCAGATCCCGCTTGCTTGCATGCAGTTTTAGAATTTTTTCTTCAATGGTGTTCTTTGTCACCAGGCGGTACACCGTCACGGGCCGCTTCTGACCGATGCGGTGGGCCCGATCCGAGGCCTGGTCCTCCACTGCCGGATTCCACCACGGATCCATGTGAATGACAAAGTCCGCGGCGGTCAGGTTGAGGCCCACGCCGCCGGCCCGCAGGCTGATCAGGAAGAGGGAGCCCTTTCCCGCCTGGAAGGCCTCCACCTCCCGCCGCCGCTCTTTCGGCGGTGTGCCGCCGTCGAGGTAACGGTATTCGATGCCCTTCTGCTTCAGGTAATCCTGGATCAAAGCCAGATGACTGACGAACTGGCTGAAAACCAGCGCCTTGTGGGAATTTTCCAGCATTTCCTCCACGACCTCCCCGAAGAGAGCCAGCTTGGAACTGGTCAGTTCGCTGTCCGGCACGACCAGCCGGGGATGACAGCAGGCCTGCCGCAGGCGCATGATTTCCGCCAGGATTTTCAGGTGCTTTTGTCCGACGGGGCTGTCGTTCTGTTCCAGGGTTTCCACGGCCTGCCGGCGCATGGCCTCATAGAGGGCCGTTTCCTCCGGCGACATTTCCACCTGGAGGACCACATCGGTCCGGGGAGGAAGTTCGTCCAGCACCTGGGATTTGATCCGCCTCAGGAGAAAGGGGGAAATGAGCTTTTTCAGCCGCTTCCGGGCTTCCCGATCGCCGTTTTTTTCGATCGGAATGGCGTAGCGTTCGTTGAACTGCGGCCGGGAGCCGAGCAGGCCGGGATTGATGAAATCAAAGAGGGTATAGAATTCCCCCAGATGATTTTCAATGGGGGTGCCCGTGGTGATGAGTCGGAAATCACCCTTCAAAGACAGGGCGGCCTGGGCTCGCTGGGTCTCGAAATTCTTGATGGCCTGGGCCTCGTCGAGGACGATGGTGTGCCAGTGCGCTGTGGCGAGGAGTTCCGATTCCTGCTGAAGAAGCCCGTAGCTGCAGATCAGCACGTCCATGCCCTTGAGCTTCCCGATGCGTTCCTCCCGGTTCCGGCCGCCGAACAGGACAGGATTGAGGGTAGGAGCGAAGCGGTTAATCTCGGCCTGCCAGTTCATGCAGACGGAAGTCGGGGCGATTACCAGCGTGGGGCCTTTGGGACCGCGTTCCAGCATGACCGCCAGGGCCTGCAGGGTCTTGCCCAGTCCCATGTCATCGGCGAGACATGCGCCGGCGCCCCAGGAGGACAACCGGATCATCCATTCGTAACCGGCCACCTGATAATCCCTCAATTCCGCCTGCAGGGTGGAGGGGACGACGGGCTGCAGGGTCATTCCCTTTTGAAAGGTTTTTACCCGCTCTTTCCACGAGGAGTCCCGATTCACCTGGGTAAAGTCATCGAAGATTCCGTCCAGAACCGGAATGGCCAGGGCATGGCAGCGGACTGTTTTCCCACGCCGGTCGGCATAGACGTTCATCTCGTCCAGGCGGCGGCGCAGAGCCTCGGTGAGAGCGATAAACCGGCCCTCCCCGAGGGGGAGAAAACGACGGGGGGAAGATTCCACCAGCTCAAGGAGGGTCTTCATATCCATCACCAGACCTTCATCGAGCTGAAGCTGGCCGTCCAGCTCGAACCAGTCTCCCACCTTATGGACTTTCAGACGCATCTGCTCGAAAGAGGCCTGCTGAGGAGTTTTCAGGGATTCGCCTTCCGGCCATTCGATCACCACTTCCTCCGCTTCCTGCAGGGGGTTCAGCTCCAGCAGCAGGTCCAGACAATCTTCCGGATTCTCCAGATACCCCTGCCCCCGGTCGTTCATGACCATGAACAGAGTGGGGCACCGATCTTCCAGGAGCTTGACATTGCGGATCTCCAGGGCGAGATCGCGCCGGGCCAGGAGATGCTTTCCATCCATGTCCGCCATGACATGCTCCATGCCTTTTCCAGGTTTCAGGCGGGTTCCGCCGCTGCCGAAGGGACGAACCAGCAGCTCCAGGTGAAAACCATCGCCGGCCGGCGCCAGCTGGATAACAGGACGGGGATCGCCCTCGATTTCTTCGAGGGATTCCGCACTGCCGCCGATGGTGGAATGGATGGTCACCAGGGAGGAGAGTTCCGCCATGGCCGCCATCAGCTCATTCCTGGCCGCTGCCGGAACAATCAGCCCCTTGCTGCTCAGGATCTGTCCGATCCGATGATGGGCGTCCGAAATTTCGCAGATCCGGAACCGGCTGGGATTTTCGGGCATCAGGACCACCCGGGATTCCGTCAGGGGAACACTCAGACGCAGGCAGAGCCCCTCCGTCGACTCCGTCACCATCAGCTCAACCTCCCCCCGGAGGAATTCCACGGGTTTTTCCGGATTCTCTTCAGAAAAAATAAGGGGATGTCCCACGAGCAGCGGCAGGGTTTTCTCCCAGTCGAAATAGTAATCGGCGCCGCTGTAACCACCGTAATACCGGGCTTCCGCTTTCAGGGTCGCCCGGATCATGTGATCCTGCCGACTCAGGTATTCCAGATTGGTCCCCTTGTGCAGCCGGCTGAGGGCGACGGGCCGCCCCGAGGTCCAGCCGCCCCGGGCCTTCTGCCGCTGTTCCAGCGGTTTGAGGGACAGGCCCTCCTCTCCATAAAGAAACAGCCAGATCAGCCTTTTTTCCTTGGAAACGATAGAGGGGCGTTCCATCGCCGCCGTCTGGGTCAGGGCCCGGAGGCTTTTACGCCAGGGCTCTTCGAAATGGATCGACGGGATGAGGGAAACCAGACCGGCGCCGGCGCTGATCTCCTCTGCCTGCTGTCGGTACAGAGGCGGATTGACGCCGGCGGCAGTGAGGAGGCCTGCACATTCCATCATGGCCCAGGCCATTCCGTTGCCCCGGGCTCTCTGATACAACGTCTGCAGCGACGTAATGGTTTTCGAGGTGAGACGGCGCTTCTGCCAGAATTCCGCCAAGGCGGCAAAAACCGTTCCGATTTCCGGTCGTTCCGGCAGAGAATCGTAATCCGGGTATTCCGGCTCCATCATCAGGGCGGCGGCGATTTTTCTCAAGGCGGTCAGACTTGTAACATAGAAATTGCTGGGATTGTTGCGATGGACGGTCAGATACAGGTATTTTTTGAGTTTCGCAGCCCCCGCCGCATCCGGTTGAGCCGCATAAGCCTTCAGGAGGGCCAGCAGGAAAAAAAGGCCGACCGGGTCGGTAAAGAAATTATTCCGGACGCCGGTTTTCCGGGCCAGCAGGCGGAGATCCGATTCCGTTGCCGCAATGGCCTCCTCATTCTTCCCTTCGAGGAAATAAAGGCATCCCTGCAGGCCGCCGGTGTATCCTTCCTCTCTCCGGCCAATTTCCCTGAGAAGCTGGCGGGCGTCAGCAAGGCGGCCTCCGAGAAGGAGTCGAAGGATCAGGATGTGAAGCAGGGGACGAAGGGCCAGCACCTCGGGGAGTGGGAGGCCGCCTTGCTCTGTCAGTCTGTCTCCGGAGACCAGATCCAGGGCCTCGTTCAGCGGCGCTTCATCGGGTTCAAGAAAGATCAGGCTCTGGAGCAGGATGCGGGAGAGAGCGGCGGACCGGAGATCCAGGGGCAGCGTGCCGAACCAGACCCGGTCGAAGGGCTGGTTGCAGACGCGCAGAAAGGGATCCGGGGTGCGGTAAGGCATGGGGCAGAAGCGAAGCATCGAATCATAAAGCGTTTTTACCTCTCTTGAATCCTGCCGGTAGAAGGCGATGCGGAAATCCCGCAGGACGCGTCTCCAGTCATATTCGGGAGAATAACGGGAAAGATAGCGATTGCCGGGCATCAGCCGTTGAATCGACCGGGCCATCTTTTCAAAATGCCCTTCCGCGACGGCCCGCCGGGTGGCGATTTCCCGGAAGCTTTCCGGACATTGATAATGGTCATCCACGAGTCCCAGCTTGACGATGCGTTTCAGCGCCGGCTGCAGGTTCTGCCAGCTGGTTTTTCCGAGTCCCGCAAAGGCAATGCCCGTCACATCGAAACAGCGGATCACGGTCGTCATGCTCACCGGTTCCATAAACAGGGAGCAGAACTGCACCAGGATCTGTTCTCCCGGCGATAACCCCTCATACAGGCTTGACAGTTTCTCACGCTTTCTTGACCCGGCCACGGATTGTTGTTGCTCATTCATTCACGAAAAATCCTGTTTATGTATTCCTGATTCTGCGAAATTCTGCGTCATTTTCGTTTCATCTGCAAGGTCTTTTCATCCTGAACCGCCTTTCTTCGTCGACTGTCCGGGATGCGCCGTCAGCGAGCCATGTGAGTATGCCGCCCCGGGACCATCCGGCAGGCAGAAGCGCCCGTCGCGAAAGCAAAAACTCGAATACCATCCGGAAATGTGGTACAAAAATAATTCATTCCGATTCACAAGGAGGTTTTTCATGAGAGTTCGGGTGTCTGCCGTTTTTGAACAGGCCGGTGAAATCCTGTGCATGAAGTACATCTATGGTGGAAAAGAGGTTTTCGCCCTGCCCGGTGGCGGGGTGGACAAGGATATCCCCCTGCAGGAGGCCATCGTCAATGAATGGAAGGAGGAACTGGGGATTAAAGTCGACATCGGCGACATCATTCTGATTGGAGAAGCTCCCGCTGGAAAACGGCATCCGCAGACCCTGCACGTCGTTTTTGAGGCCCGGGAAATCCGCGGCACTCCCAAGGTGCGGTCGGACGCGACCCATTCTCTGGATGTGGCCTGGGTTCCCCTCGAAAAATTATCCTCCCTACCCCTTTATCCCGATGTGGGCAAACAGCTGTCCGCCTCTTTTTCCGAAGAGCCCCGGCGTTCCGTTGCCTTCATCAGCAACTGCATGGAACGGGGCTACTGGTAACGGGAATCCATTGCCGTCCCGCCCCCCAGAACCTTGTATAGATTGACCTGATTGGTGAACCGGCTGCCGCGAAGGGCAGTCAGCACCTGCTGAGCGCTGAAGAGGGAGCGCTGCGCGTCGAGAACATTCAGATAACTGTCGACCCCCCGTGTGTAGCGGGCGTCAGCGAGACGGTAAGTCCTGGCGGTCGCCTCCACCAGGGACTCCTGGGCCGCCAGTTGTTCCCCAATGGTTCCCCTCTGCGCCAGGGCATCGGCCACTTCCCGGAAAGCCGTCTGGATCGTCTGCTCGTATTGGGTTACAGAGATATCCCGCTCCACTTTGGTGACATCATAGGCCGACCAGGTGCGGGCATCGAAAATCGGGACGGCGATCTGCGGGGCGAACATCCAGGTATCCTGGCCGGACTTGAAAAGCCCGGAGAGGTCGGCGCTTGCCGTTCCGATGGCGGTCGTCAGGGAGATGCGGGGGAAAAAAGCAGCGCGGGCGGCGCCGATGTTGGCGTGGGCCGCTTTGAGCCGGTGTTCCGCCGCCAGCACATCCGGTCGGTTCAGGAGCACTTCGGAGGACAGGCCGGGAGAGATCTCCCTCGGGGGGAGAACGCCGTCCAGCCCTGCTGGCAGGAGTTCCCCCGGGAGGGGTGTTCCGACCAGAAGATTCAAGGCGTTTTCATCCTGAGCCGTCAGTTGGGTGTAGACGGCAACGTTTCTTCGGGCTGTATCCACTTGAGTCTGCGCGCGGCGAAGATCCAGCTCGGATGACAGCCCGACATCGTAGCGCTTCCGGATCAGATCATAGGAGGCTTGCTGGGCCTCAAGCGTGGAGCGGGAGAGTTTCAGATTCTCCGCGTCGGCGGCCATGGCAAACCAGACATTGGCCACCTCGGATACCAGGAGGATCCGGGCGTTGCGGCGGGCCTGATCCGTGGCCAGATATTCCTGCAGGGCACGGTCTTTCAGGCTGCGGATTCGCCCGAAAAAGTCGATTTCCCAGGCTGTGACCCCCAGATCGACGCTGTATACCTCCCGGGTCGTTGAATGCCCGGAGGACGAGAGATCCGCCGGGACGCGCTCCTTGAGCCCGCTTCCCATCACATCGACCACAGGCAGCAGTTCAGCCCGCTGGACGCCATAAAGGGCCCGCGCCCTTTCCACATTCAAGGTTGTCAGACGCAGGTCGCGACTGTTGTTCAAGGCCGTTTCAATCACCTTCTGAAGGCGTTTCTCGGGGAGGAACTCCCTCCAGGGCAGCTCCGCCACCGCCGTCAGCGCAGGTTCATCAGGCTTTGCCCCCTGGTAGGCCGCTCCCGTCGGCCAGCCGGAAGGAACAGGAGAGGCAGGACGCTGGTATTTCGGGGCCAGAGTGCATCCCCCCAGCAGAACAGCGATCATGCCCAGTACAAGAATACGGGATCCATTACTCTTCATATTTTCAATCCTCTAATGGACTTTTCTTTTCTGTCGTGGCGGTTTTCAGCTCATCGCTCAGGTTCTGGTCGACGATGCCGATGCGGGAGTCTTTCCTGACGGCTTGCCGTTGCCGGTATCTGCCCAGAAACCGCTCGATCAGTACGTAAAAAAGCGGGGTAAAAATAACCACCAGGACGGTCGCGGTCACCATTCCTCCCAATACGCCCGTGCCTATGGCATTCTGAGCTCCCGCGCCGGCGCCCGTGGTCAGGGCCAGGGGCAGAACACCGAAGCCGAAGGCCAGAGAGGTCATGACGATCGGACGAAAACGTAGTTTCGCCCCCTCCAGGGTGGCCTCGATCAATCCCATTCCCTGTTCCCGTCCGGTTTTGGCGAACTGGACGATCAGGATGGCATTTTTGGTGGTGAGCCCCAGGGTCGTCAGCAGGCCGATCTGGAAATAGACGTCATTGGGAAGCCCCCGAAGGCTCGAGGCGATGACGCCGCCGATCATACCCAGGGGAAGGGTGAGCAGAATCGCGATCGGGATAGGCCAGCTCTCATAGAGTGCCGCCAGGCAAAGGAAAATGACGAAAATGGAAAAAGCGTAAAGCAGGGGCGCCTGGGCACTCGACATCCGCTCCTGGTAGGAAAGCCCCGTCCAGTCAAAACCGATACCCTGCGGCAGCTTTTTGATAAATCCTTCCATAGCCCGCATGGCCTCGCCGGAACTCCTGCCCGGCGCCGACTCACCCTGAATGTTGATGGAAGGGAAACCGTTATAGCGCTGCAGTTTTGGAGATCCCGAAGTCCAGTGCCCCGTCGCGAAGGCTGAGAAGGGAACCATTTTGCCTGCAGTGTTGCGTACATGGAGCTTCTCCAGATCATCGGGAAGCATACGGTAGGGGGCATCGGCCTGAACGTATACCCGTTTAACCCGGCCGCCCTGAATGAAGTCGTTGACATAGGCGCTGCCGAAGGACGCGGAGATCGTATTCTGGATAGAGGCAAGGGGAGTTCCCAGCGCGCCGGCCTTTCCCCAGTCCACATCGATCCGGTATTCAGGCACATCGTCCAGGGCATTGGGCCGGACCTTGCTCAGAACAGGATCCTTTGCCGCCATGCCGAGGATCTGGTTGCGGGCGGACATCAGTTCTGCATGCCCCAGGCCGCCCCGGTCCAGCAACTGAAAATCAAACCCTTTGGCCTGCCCCAGTTCCACAACCGCAGGCGGGGCGAAGGCAAAGACCATGGCGTTGCGGATTGAAGAAAATTGTCCCATGGCCCTGCCCGCAACAGCGTCGACCTTGAGATCCGGCCGATCCCGGAGTTCCCAATCCCTCAACTTGACAAAGGCCAGGCCCGCGTTCTGTCCCCGGCCGGAGAAGTTCATGCCGGAGATCGTCATGACGTGTTCGACCGCATCCTTCTCATTCTCCAGGAAATGGGCCTGAACATTCTCCATAATCCTTTCGGTCTGTTCCAGGGTCGAGTTTGCCGGGAGCAGGGCCTGAACCATCAGGACTCCCTGATCTTCATCGGGGAGATAAGCTGTGGGCATGCGGAGAAACAGAAAACCCATGGCCGCCACGATCAGGAGGAATATAACAAGATAGCGGGATATTCTGGAAAGAGAATGGCCGATCAGGTTGACATAGAGGTTCCGGATTCGAAGGAACGTCCGATCAAACCAGATAAAAAAGGGCCGCAGAAAAAAGACGGCATTGTCCGCCGGGTTGTGTCCGGCGGCTACCGGTTTGAGCAGCGACGAACAGAGCACCGGCGTCAGGATCAGGGCCACGACGACCGAGAGAAGCATGGAGGCGATGATCGTCACGGAAAACTGGCGATAGATGACTCCCGTGGACCCGCCGAAAAAGGCCATGGGACCGAAGACCGCCGAAAGCACGAGCCCGATGCCGATCAGGGCGCTGGTAATCTGGTCCATGGATTTGCGGGTGGCCCCTTTGGGGAGCAGCCCTTCCTCAGTCATGATCCGCTCCACGTTCTCCACGACCACGATGGCATCATCCACCAGGAGGCCGATGGCCAGCACCATGGCAAACATGGTCAGCATGTTGATGGAGAAGCCGAAAAATCCCAGCACCGCAAACGTTCCCAGGATCACCACCGGGACGGCGATGGTCGGGATCAGGGTGGCCCTCAGATTTCCCATGAACAGATACATAACCAGGAAAACCAGCACGATCGCTTCGATCAGGGTCTTAACGACCTCCTTGATGGCCACCTTGACAAAGGGCGTGGTGTCGTAGGGATAAACGATTTTCATTCCGGCGGGGAAGTAATGGCTCATCTCTTCCAGCTTTGCCCTCACATTATCGGCCGTTTCCAGAGCATTAGCGCTGGCGGCCTGACGGATGGCCATTCCGGCGGACGGCTTGCCGTTAAAATAGGCCTGAATGTCGTAGACCTCCGTGCCCAGTTCCGTCCGCCCCACATCCCTGATTCGGACGACGGAGCCGTCGGGATTGGTGCGGAGAGGAACGGCGGCGAATTCCTCAGGCGTCTTGAGCATGCTCTGGACGACAATGGCGGCATTCAGCCTCTGTCCCGGCACCGCCGGCGCTCCCCCGAACTGCCCGGCGGAAACCTCCGCGTTGTAGGCCTTCAGCGCCGTGACAACATCCTGAACCGTCATCCGGTAATCCGTCAGCTTGTCGGGATTCAGCCAGACGCGCATGGCATACTGACTGCCGAAGATCTCCACCTCGCCTACCCCCGGCACCCGCGAAAGCACCTTCTCCAGGCTGGATTGAGCATAGTCGCGCAAGTCATTTCCATCCATGCTCCCGTCTTCCGAGACGAGGCCCACGATCATCAGATAGTTCCTGGTGGATTTGGCCACTTTGACCCCCGAACTCTGCACGACTTCGGGGAGGCTTGCCATGGCCAGCTGGAGTTTGTTCTGCACCTGGGACCAGGCCATGTCCGGATCGGTTCCCGGGGCGAAAGTCAACTCGATGCGGGAAGAGCCCGCCGAATCACTGCTGGTGGAGAGGTACAGCAGCTTGTCAAAGCCGGTCATTTTCTGCTCGATGATCTGGGTGACGCTGTTTTCAACGGTTTCCGCCGACGCTCCCGGATAGAATGCGGTGATGGCGATGGACGGCGGGGCGATGGGGGGGTACTGGGAAACGGGCAGGTTGTAGATCGCCAGCGCGCCGGCCGCCATCATGATAATGGCAATGACCCAGGCGAAAACAGGCCGATCCAGGAAGAATCTTGATAACATCACGCCCTCCGTCAGTTCGTTCCGGCAGCCGGTGAGGCACTGCTTCCGGGGGCAGCACTCTTCTGCATGTTGGCGGCATCAAAAGGAACAGCCTTTGCGGGGGCCCCCGGTTTAACCTTTTGCATTCCCTCGACGATCACCCGATCTCCAGCTGCAAGACCTGAAGAAACAAGCCATTTGTCTCCGATAGTCCGATCGCAGGTCAACATCCGCTGCTGAACCTTCCCTTCCGCATCTACGATCAAAGCCAGAGGATTCCCCTTCGGGTCGCGGCTGACACCCTGCTGGGGAACCAGGAGCGCCTGTTCGTTGACGCCTTCCTCGATTATGGCCCGGACATACATACCCGGCAGCAGAATTTCCTGCGGATTGGGAAAAACAATGCGCAGGATAAAGGATCCGCTTGTGGGGTCTACCGTAATATCACGGAATTGCATGGTTCCTTCCAGGGGGTAGGGGGTTCCGTCTTCCAGAAGGAGCTTGACTTTTGCTGAAGAAGATCCGTCTTTTTTGAGCGCGCCGCTGGCCATGCTCTTCTGCAGACGCAGCAGGCTGGCGCTCGACTGGGTGACGTCGACGTAGATGGGGTCGATCTGCTGGATCGTGGTCAGTGCGATTCCCTGCCCCGCAGTCACCAGCGCCCCTACGGTCACCAGGGATCTGCCGATGCGCCCGGAAATGGGCGCGGATATACGGGTATAGGCCAGATTGATCCGGGCGGCCTCCACCGCCGCTTTGCCTGCCTGGATTTCCGCCTCGGCCTGTTTGAGAGCGGCGGCGGCATCGTCGTAATCCTGCTGGCTGACCGCCTTGATGGCGACCAGTTTCCCGTAACGGTCAGCCCTGTAGCGGATGGACGTCACATTCGCTTCCGCTCGTGCAAGATGCGCTCTGGCGCTGGCGTAAGCTGCAGAATAGGTGGCCGGATCGATCTGATAGAGTACGTCTCCGGCCTTGACATCCGCGCCTTCCTTGAAAAATCGCTTCTGAAGAATGCCGCTGACCTGAGGCCGTACCTCGGCGATGAGATAGGGTGAGGTTCGACCCGACAGCGCGGTCGTGATGACGACCCGCTCCGGCTGTACCGTCACTACGGCGACTTCGGGAGGTCCGCCCGGACCTGCTTTGCCGTTGTCTGCTTTCTGTCCGCAGCCTGCCGTTAGAAGAAATCCGGCAAGGACCGCCAGAATAGTCATGAACCTCATGCCGTTGTGAATCTGCATACGCCACCTCTGCGACCTGAATGAAATTGCCTGCCCCGCAGCTGTGCGGTTCAGGAGATTTTTGTGCTGTTCATCCGCAATGTCGGAAGAAAAAAACGCCTTGTGATCCTGAATAACCATTCATTATTTAATGCCCTGTTTTTCCTGTCATCTTCTGATGCCGTCCCAGCAGGCTTCGACGGTTTGTGTGATCAAGGTCTCGTCCAGAACGACAAAACCCAGGATATGATCCCGCGCGAGGGTAACCAGGGGACCGAAAGCGAGAGCAAACAGCACAATACAGGGGAAATCTTTCAGAACCTGCTGGGCGATTCCCTTTGCAAAGAGTTCCGTGACGATGTCACGATTGTTGATTTTTCCCAGAAATCGATCCCTGCGCCGGGACGTTCCATAGGGAGAGTTATGGTATTGTTCGAGATAACGGAAATGCAGAGGGTAGGTGATGAAATATCGGAGCAGCGTGGTTCCGAGATGGAGAAACCGTTCCCGGAAGGGTTTCTTTACAGAGTATTCTTCACGAAGGGCCGCCAGAATCTTATCTTCCAGTTCATGATACAGGGCGTCGATAAGTACATCCTTGTTCTCGAAATAGCGGTAGATGGTGCCCACCGCTACATCGGACTTCTTCGCGATCATAGCCATCGGGGCGCCGTGAAATCCCTTTTCCGCGATCAGTTCCAGGGCGGCTTGTACGATCTCCTCCCTTTTGCCGGTATTTTTCATGGCCTTACCTCTTCTTTCAAAGAATGAACGTTCATTCTTTGAAACAGGCAGTTCTTATGATCCTTTTGGGGGCTTTGTCAAGGGCTTTTTACCCTTTGATTGCCCGTGCATGAAAAATTATCCGATGCCTGCGAAGACAGTATGGAATCTCCATGATGGAAATGGTAAATAATTCATTCCGACATGGAATTCTCTTCCAGGAGGGTAAGATGGAAGAAGCCCGGTTTATTGAAAGACCGAACCGTTTCACCGTTCGCTGCGCCCTGGGGTCGGAGATTCTCGATGCCTATCTCCCCAATCCGGGTCGTCTGTGGGAATTGCTGTTGCCGGACAGCGTGCTGTATGTCGTGCGGCGGGACGTAGGGCAAGATCGGAAACTCCGGGGGGTTGTTGTGGCTGTCGAGCGGGAAGGTCGGCCCGTCATGCTGCACACGCTGGCCTGCAACGATATCGTGGCCGATCTGCTTCGTCAGAAGCGTCTGCCCGGCTTCGAAGGCATGAATATCCTTCAGCGGGAGATCGCCCGGGGGCGCAGCCGTTTTGATTTCCTGCTGGAGCAGAACGGCGCTCCCCGGCTGCTGGAAGTCAAGTCCTGTACCCTCTTCGGCCGTTGCATCGCTATGTTTCCCGATGCGGTCACCCTCCGCGGACGGCGGCATCTTCTGGAACTGGCCGAGCTGTCCAGACAGGGGACACCCGCCCATGTCCTCTTTCTCGTGCACTGGCCTCATGCGGACTTCTTCCTTCCGGATTACCACACTGACTTTGACTTCGCTTCGACCTTTCTGGCCGTGCGGGACGCGGTCCGGTTTTCTGCCCTGGCGGTCGACTGGCAGCCCGATATGACACCCGGCGCAGAAATTCGGGAGCTTTACATTCCCTGGGAGCTTCTGGAGCGTGAAGTTCAGGACAGCGGCTGCTATCTGCTGGTCCTGCATCTTCCCCGGAATGAAAACGTGATCCCGGGTGGTTCAACTCTCCTTTCTTTGCGGAAGGGATATTATGTCACTGTTGTTTCCATCCGTTCCGGCCTGACCCGGCATCTTCAAAAAAGTTCCCGGCGGAGACCGGGGTCGGAAAACAGCCGGAAAAGCACCGTCCCTGACAACCTGAAGGCGGCGGCGGACAAGATCCTGGCGATCCCGATCCGGACAACGGAGCCGCTGGAAGCGGAACTGAACGATGCCCTTTCCCGGATTGCCGACTGGTCTGTGCCGGGCTTCGAAGCCCGGGGAGATGCCGGGCTTGCCCCTGTGTTCGGCATGGCCGGCCCTCCTCTCCAGCGCCGCGCCTTTGTGGAGCTTCTTCTGGATTTCCGCATCAACCGTCTGGAAAAGTTTCTGGCCCGCGGGGCCGGTTCGAGTGCAGGCCCGCCGGTCGGGAATCCATCTCTGGAAAAAATCCAATAAAAATCTTGACAAGTACCCCTGTTGTCATCAAGGGTTATTCATCAGGCGTTTTACTGGAAGAAAATAAGTCGGGCCGGGAAGTGAGAATTTCTATAACCATGAAACGTTAACTGTTTTCGAAAAACGAAAGGAGTTTCAGGATGAACGATGTCATAGGAGTTGCCTGGTTCAAAGATGAACCGACTTACCGGAGGGCGCTGGCGATCTTTACCGATCCCGAAAACATGCCCGCCACTTTTGCCGACTGGAAAGCTCTTGTCGAAAAACAGTGTGAACTGATCAGGGGAAACGGCGACATCGCGATTCGCGCGGACATCGATCTGGAGACATTTGCCGATTGGTGCAACGCCCATGGACATAAAGCCGATTCCCAGGGCAGAACGGCGTTTGCCAACCATATAGCGCTCGAGTATCGGAAGACCGGCCAGGGAACGGTCATCGAGTAGCCCGCAGAGTTTGTCCTGTACAGAGCAAATGCCTTTGGAGGATTGGGTGGCGGGGACGAACTCAAGGAATATGGATAGCGCGGCGGAATCATATTGATATGAGGTATGCAATCATGCTCATAAGGAGTTTTGAAGAGGCAGACGAAATTGCAGGGAGAGTTGGTCCTAAGAAGGTATCCGTCGTCAAGGCCGATAACAGAGAATTTCTTCTGGCCTTGAAAGAAGCTTATGAGAGAGGTTACGCGGAGCCCGTTTTGATCGGGGATGAACGGAAGATCAGAAAGCTCGCCGAGGAGATCAGCTTTGACATTACAAAGTTTGCCGTCATTGATGTACGGGATCCCCAGGAATCAGCCGATAAAGGCGTCCAGCTTGTTGAGTCTGGAGAAACCCATTTTATTCTGCGTGGTTATATCGATGGCCCTTATCTTTACAGGTCCCTCATATGGGCTGCTTCCAAGCGGGGATTCAGAAGATGCGTCAGTGGCGTCGCTCTGATGCAGTTTCCCGTTCTGCCAAAGCTCATCGCGGTCACGGACGCGGGGCTGACCGTGGCCCCCGATTTCAGGGCCAAGATGGAGATTATAGAAGACGCCGTGGATCTTTTTTCCCGATTCGGCTACGAAAGCCCGCAGGTGGGGCTTATCGCCGCCCGAAGGGGATTGAATGATGATCTGGGTTCCGTTTCCGACGCCGTCAGGATTCGAGAAGCCTATGAAAAGGGGGAGCTGCCCGGATGTCGCTTGATGGAGGGATTATCTCTTGCGGATTTTCTCCTCGGCGGGGAGGGCTTTCTCGATCGGTTCGAGGAGATCGACTATTCCCGGATACCGGACATTCTTATTGCCCCCAACCTGGAATACGGGAATATTGCCTGTAAGATCGACAACATCGCCGCGAATGACTTTTTCTCAGGGATCAGGAGGCACGTGATCATTGTCGGAGGAGGCATGCCGGCCGTGATACCCTCCCGTTCGGATTCCCATGAGACAATCATTACCGATATCGCCCTCGGGGTATTGAGTTCATAAGGAAAGAAAATTCTCATGATAAGAAACTTCAGGCAGATTCTGGAGAAGGCTCAGGAGAAAGGCAGAAAGCGGGTTGCCGTACCGGCGCCTCGAAGCCGCAGGGTATCTCAATTTCTCGCTGAAGCGGAAAAAGCTGGTCTGATCACCCCTGTCCTTGTCAATGGGGGCAACGAGCCGGAAGTTCTTGCCAGGATTATTGCGATGGCCCGGAACGGGGACGTGGATCTTCTTTTTCAAGGCGATGCCGGAATGAGGAATTTCCTTGACGCTCTGACCGTCAGAGAAGCCGGCATCGCTGAAAGTGATTCTCTGAGCTATCTTTCCCTTTTTGAATTGCCTTCGGAGAACAGGCTGATCATGATCACCGATACGCTGATCCAGTCATACCCGGACATGAAGCAGAAGGTGCGAATTCTGGAAAACGCCATAGAATTTGCCGGGATTCTGGGCATTGAAAAACCAAAGACCGCTGCCTTGTCAACAATGGAACTTGTCAATTTTTCTGTTCCTTCTTCCGTGGACGCAGCAGTTCTTGCAAAGATGTCTGAGCGGAAGCAATTGAAGGGGATCGTTGAAGGCCCTCTTGATATCGATTGTGCTTCATCCCGGGAGAGGGCTCTGAGAAAAGGCCTTGAGAGTTCTGTCGCGGGGCGGGTGGATATATATTTTCTCCCGAATATCGATGCCTGCTATTCGATTGCGGAGATCCTGATTTTCCTGGGCAGAAGCACACCGGCCGGAGCCTTGATGGGAACGGGCGTTCCTGTGGTGTTGAATCCCCGCTTTGAGTCCTCTTATTCACTGCTTCTGGACACGGCTCTGGCGTCCATCAGGAGTCAGGAAATTCAGCCCTGAACAACGGCAGCCAAAGTGACGGCCATCGGGGCCTCGGAATCAATAGCGCTGCCGCGCTGCGGCTTATATGGTACAAGGCGTCGCCGTGGCTTCAAGGCCGACTCCATGTCATAAAAATTACACGAACCTGCTGTTGCCTGAGAGGAGCTATGATCCCATCGGATGGCAAATATGGTAAAAAATGGCAGTTATTCCCCCGTCCTTCGCAGCGTGATTTGGCTTGATGATGATCTGGAAACATATTCTTCGGTGGCGATGGCGACTGTTCGGCGGCGCGGTCATCCTGGTTGCATCCGCGGTCCTGTGCGCGCTGGCGGTTTTAGAATTCAAAACATTCTATCTCGAGGCGCGATTACTCTCCTGGTTCGCGCAAAAGCTCACATTTTCTGTAAAATCCGGCCCCAATCCGTCCCTTCGTTTTCCTGCTGACGGCCCTTATGACAAGCGGTTAGGTTATACCCGGCTGTCGGACTTTCTTAAAAACTTAAGTGCTCAGGGATACCAGGTTGAAGCGCAGTCCCGTCCTTCCTCCAGCCTCAATGGAATAATCGGATGCGGGCTTTACCCGAGCTATCAGGAGAAGAGCCAGGCGGGTCTCTCCATTTTTGACCATGACGGCCGCTCTATTTTCAAAGTCCGGTATCCGGAACGGGTCTACAGCCGCTTCGAGTCCGTGCCGCCCCTCATTGTAAACACGCTGCTCTTTATCGAAAACAAGGAGCTGCTGGATTCTCGCCAGCCCGACCGCAATCCGGCGGTAGAATGGGACCGGCTCGCGAAAGCGATGATTGACAGAGGAATCAATGTTTTCGATTCGGATCATCGGTTTGCGGGAGGAAGCACCCTGGCTACGCAGCTTGAAAAATTCCGTCATTCACCAGATGGTCGGACCGCCAGTGCCGGTGATAAATTGAGGCAAATGGCTTCCGCTTCTCTGAGAGCCTATCTTCACGGCCGGGATACCACGGCGGTGCGCCGCCGGCTCGTCATCGACTACCTTAACTCTGTTCCGTTGGCCGCTCTTCCCGGGCATGGCGAGGTCAACGGAATCGGAGATGGATTGTGGGCGGTCTACGGCTCCGATCTCAACGCGGTCAACAGGCTCCTCTGTGATGAAGACGGATCGGATGATGCGGAAAGGGCCAGGGCCTACAAGCAGATCTTGAGCCTCTTTATCGCTCAACGCCGTCCTTCTTTCTATTTGATGACCAATCGGGATGCCCTTGAGTCAATCACGAACCGTTATCTGCACATGCTTTGCAAGGCGGGAGTCATCAACCCCGGATTGCGCGACAGCGCGCTTCGCTCAAGGCTCATGTTTCGTGAAGGGCCACCGGCTTTGCCCGCCGTTTCATTTGTGGGCCGCAAGGCCGCCAATGCCATTCGCCGCCAGCTCAGCGCTGTTTTAGGCGTGCCGCGGCTCTATGAACTGGACCGTCTGGACCTGTCCGTGAGGAGCACCCTGGATGGTGCGACCCAGGACGAGGTGAGCCAGCTTCTGCTCAAGTTGAGGGATCCCGGATATGTGGAGACGGTCGGACTCCGCGGGCTTCGTCTCCTGGAGGGCAGCGATCCGAGCCGTGTCATATACAGCTTCACGCTTTACGAGCATGTCGGCAATGCGAACCTCCTGCGCATTCAGACCGACAATTTCGACCAGCCCTTCGATATCAATGAAGGGGTCAAGATTGAGTTGGGCTCAACGGCGAAGCTTCGGACGCTGGTGACCTACCTGGAGATCATCGCCGGGCTGCATGAGCGCTATGCCGGATTGCCCAAGGAAAGTCTGCGCGAGGTCGATGTTCACGGAGGAGATCGACTGACCCAATGGGTGCTGGATTACCTGGCGGCTGAAAACGACCCCTCTCTGACCGCAATGATGGAAGCGGCGATGGAGCGTCGCTACTCCGCGAGCCCCGGAGAAATCTTCTTTACAGGCGGTGGCCAGCATGTATTTCATAACTTCGACAAATCGGACAACTCGAGAATCCTGTCCGTTCGCGACGGCTTGCGGAACTCGGTCAACCTGGTTTTCATCAGGCTGATGCGCGATGTCGTCCGGTATTACATGTACAACATGCCCGGCTCGACGGCCAGGATCCTCGAGGATAAGCAAGACCCGGCACGGCAGGCGTACCTGGTGCGGTTTGCCGATCAGGAGGGCAGGGTTTTTCTCAATCGCTTTTATAACAAGTATCGGGAGAAAAAAACCGAGGAACAGTTTGAGCTTCTGTTGCAGAGCGTGCACCCGAATCCCTTACGTCTGGCGGCGGTTTTTCGCTTTGTAAAACCGGAGGCCGGCGTGGAGGAATTCACCGAGTTCCTGCAGTCCCGGACATCTTCGCTGTCTGTACCGAAGCCGGATTTCGAAAAGCTTTACGAAACCTGCAATCCCCAACAGTGGGACCTCCAGGACCGGGGCTATATTGCCCGCCTTCACCCTTTAGAGCTCTGGCTGGTCGCCTATCTTCGGAATCACCCCGACGCGGAACGCTCCGAGGTCATGCGCGCAAGTGTGAAAGAGCGCCAGGAGGTCTATCGATGGCTCTTCAAGACCCACCGGAAAAACGCTCAGGATATCAGAATTCGCAGTCTTCTCGAGGTAGAGGCGTTTCTGGAGATTCTCCCGGTGTGGAAACGGCTTGGCTACCCCTTCGATTCTCTTGTCCCTTCCTATGCCACCGCTATCGGAAGCTCGGCAGATCGGCCGGCGTCTCTGGCGGAATTGGTCGGGATCATTATGAACGGCGGCGTCCATTATCCCATCGTAAAGATCGACAAGCTTCAGTTTGCTGCCGGGACCCCCTATGAAACCCTGCTTGGGCGCAAGGAATTCGCGGGGCGGAGGGTACTGTCGCCTGAAATTGCCGCCGCAGTGCGAAACGCCTTGGTTGACGTGGTGGAAAGAGGCACGGCGCAGCAGATCCGTGGCGCATTTGTCCTGAGCGACGGAACCCCTGTCGCGGTGGGTGGCAAAACGGGAACAGGCGATAACCGGCACAATATCTATGGACAAAAAGGACAGCTGATAGGATCCCGCATCATAAACCGTGCTTCGGTGTTTGTTTTCTTTATAGGAGATCGCTTCTTCGGCACCATCACAGCCTACGTACCCGGGCCGGAGGCCGCCGGCTACGGCTTTACGAGTTCTTTGCCTGTTAAAATCCTGAAAATAATGGCTCCCGCACTGAAGCCCATGATCGAGAAAACTGAAAATGGAAAAACTTCCGCTTCAAGGATCAGCCCGGCTTCCGTACGTCAGGTCAGGCAAGCGCGTAAAATGGGGCGGCTGCCTCCATTGAGCGATTTCAGACCATGGGAAAAAAATGTGCGCCCCTGGGTGGCGCCGCGCACCGGGCACATTCTTCCTGAACTTTGATGGATACCTTTTCCTTCTCGATGTTCTCAACCCAGATCGCTGATTGGCAGTTCCGACAAACAATAATGTAGAAAAGGTTTTCATCAATCTTGTTTGCGCATTTTGCGCAGATATTGACCTCGACTTCCGTTCCGTCCAGCATCAGAAAGTTAATTTTCGATGTTTTTTCAGCTTCCTGTTCGCAGCCGGTACATCTTTTCATTTTTTCTCCTTTTATCTTGTTCATGAAGGCCTGATAGATTTCAGATGGCTTTGCACGGCGGTTCCTCCTTCTTTGGACGCCCCCTTGTTGTATTTAATAAAAAAGCATTTGTGCGGGAATGCCTCTCCTTGCGAATTCCGCTTTCAACTCTTGAGCTTTCTGAATAAAAAAACTTTTTCATCAGCCATAGCCATCCCGCATGTGGTGCAACACGATCAGCATTGAGCCGGCGTTAAAATTAGATTGAACAACATCGGACTCTCTGATAGGTCAGATTCGTCAGTGAAAATGCTGTAACAGGTTCCTCATTTCCTTATCCGGGATGTCGCCTGGTCATCCCGGTTCCGGCAGGCAGAGTTTTGACTTCCTTACCTTCGAATTCTCCATATCCGTCGACAAGCCGGATGGTGACCCTGGTCGTGACTACCATGGCCTCCTTTCTGACGCCATTCATGGGATCTGCTTCCAACGTGGCACTTCCCGCCATGGGAAGGGAACTCTCGATGAATGCCCTTTCCCTGAGCTGGGTGGCCACCAGTTTTCTGCTGGCCGCGGCGATGAGCCTGGTTCCTCTGGGAAGAATCGCCGATCTTTATGGTCGGAGGCGGATCTTTCTCTGGGGAATCGTTCTTTACACCCTTTCTTCGCTGGCGTGCAGCCTGGCTTCCAATGCCGCCATGCTTATTTTTTCCCGCTTTATGCAGGGCATCGGCGGAGCCATGATTTTCGGCACGGCAACGGCCATTCTCATCTCCGTGTTTCCCTTTACGGAACGGGGGAAAGTTTTGGGAATCAACGTGGCTGCCGTTTATACCGGCCTGTCGGCTGGTCCGTTAATCGGCGGGTTGCTGACCCAGCACTTCGGCTGGCGGAGCATCTTCCTCTTCAATGCCGTCCTGAGCCTGATCGTCCTTTTTTTTACTCTGTGGAAGCTGAGAGATGAATGGGCCGAAGCCCGGGGAGAGCGTTTTGACCTGACAGGCACGATCATCTACAGCCTGAGCCTGTTTCTGCTGATGATAGGCTTCTCCCGGCTGCCGTCGACGGTCGCTTTTCTTTTCATTGTCATCGGCATTGCCGGCGTCGCCGCTTTCATCAAATGGGAAATAAGAACTCCGAGCCCTCTTCTGGATGTTTCTCTGTTTCTTCAGAACCGGGCCTTCACCTTTTCTAACCTGGCCGCCCTGATCCACTACAGCGCCACCTATGCCGTCAGTTTTCTCATGAGCCTCTATCTGCAGTTCATCAAGGATTTTTCTCCTCAGGTTGCGGGGGGAATCCTCCTTGCCCAGCCGGTGATTCAGGCCGTTTTTTCTCCACTGATCGGCCGACTTTCCGACCGGATCGAGCCTCGATTTCTCGCCTCCCTGGGAATGGCCCTGACCGTATGCGGCCTGTGCCTGCTCATCTTTATCGACGCCCGGTCCTCCCTGGCCTGCATTCTGGCCGGCCTTTCCCTGCTTGGACTTGGGTTTGCCTTTTTCTCCTCGCCCAATGTCAATGCGATTATGAGTTCGGTGGACCGGAAATTTCTCAGTCTGGCGTCCGGCGCCCTGGCCACGATGCGTATCCTGGGGCAGATGTTCAGCATGGGCATCGCTCTGTTGATTTTCGCCCTGATAATCGGCAAGGTGCAGATTACGCCGCTTTATTACCCTCTGTTGCTGCAGAGCATGAAAATGGCCTTTTCGATTCTGTCCATCCTGTGTTTTCTGGGAATTTTTGCCTCGCTGGCCCGGGGCCGGATGCGCAATAACGGGGCATGACAGGATCGGCTTGTTCCGACTATTCAATGTCCAGGGCTTCCCGGGGGGAAAATTCCTTGTAGTGATAAGGCAGAGACTCGCGGATCGGTTCGGGGATCCGGCCGTATCGTCCTTCAAATTCCTCCAGGTATTCCCGACGGCCCCGGTAAAAATCCTGCAGCCGTTTTTCCAGGATAACGGGGTCGTCAAAAAGCCGGTAAGCGGTCATGAGGTCCAGATTGGCCCGGTCGCACTTGATGGGATAGTGATAGCCCAGGTGGTCGGCCTCGAGGCTGAAGCGGAGCTGCATGCGGACCAGATCGTTGTAGGCCGCGAGGGACTGGCGCAGGGTGACCTTTTCCTCCTTCAGACCGATGGTTCCCGTATTGGCCAGATAGCACTGGATTTTGTTCCGCTTGACGATATCGTAAAAAATCATGGCATGTTCCAGGCGGTCGCCCGCCATGAAGGGATCGAGGAAAAATTCCCGTTTGAATCGGCCGGCCTCTTCGGGGTTGCCGCCGCTGCTTTCAATGGATTCGCCGTAGATGAACTGCATGGTGGCCTGCTCCGGCGTCAGGCGGCTGAGCACATTGACCAGGGGATTCCGGGTCAGGATGATGATGTAGTGGATGCGGTCCGCCCGCAGGCTTTTCGAGGCGATTTCCAGGTTGTCCCGCGAGACTACGGCCCTGCCGTTTCCCGTCTTGGAAATATCCGCGAAATTAGGCATATAGGGGTACTGGGTCAGAGCGACATTTTCCAGGAAGGCGTCCCTGGATTCCGCAGCCCGGAGGATTTCCGGCTGGCTGGCGTCCAGTCCTTCCGTTTTCACATAAACTCCGCCCATCTCGAAGGCCGCGTAGCTGGCGTCCAGTCCCAGTGCGCCCCCGTCGTCGCCGATCATCTCCGAACGCTCAAGCGGAACTTTCGTGAATTTGCGGCAGAGAGTCGTGGTCTTTCCGGTCGCGGTCAGTCCGGCCACGGCGGTCACGATATCCGTCAGTTCCATCCGGGCGGTTTCCTGATCATACACCCAGAGCGAATCTCGGCGCGCGCCGGCATGGAGAAAAATTCCGGTTTTGTCGATGGCCTTGATCCTCCAGTCCTCGAACTGGAAAATTCCTTTTTTCCCTTCTCCGAGATAAATCGTATTGCGGCAGATTTTAACCTGATCTCCACGCTTGTCGCCCAGCATGAGGCGGATGGAGATGTCCTTGTCCACCAGCTTTTTTGCACGGTTGCGTTCAAAGGCTTCGTCGGTGTAATAGATGATGGTATAGGTGGGGTTGTCCAGAACGAGCGGTGGATGATTGAAGAGGAGTTTGAGACCATAGGCGATCTGGGCATACTGTTCCGGGACAAGAAATCGGGCGGAGACGCCGTCCCGACCATCGCCGATGTAGGTATCAAGGGAAATCAGCCTCTCTTTTTTCAGCGACTCCACCATTTGGTCGGCCAGTTGAGCTTCCTCATCGCCGAAGGGGTGATCCACACTGTTGCGGGTGTGAGGCGCCGACCGGGACATGGGCTCGGAATCCGCCGCCACGGAGCCGATATGGGTCTGAATCACCCCCTCCTGCCGCAGGGCGATTTCCTTCAACTCCTCCAGCGGGCGGCCTTCGATAAGGCGGCCTTCCTGTCGGGCGGTTTCATAAAGCTGCTTTGCTGCTGCCTTGAATATATTCATCTGTCTTCTCCCCTTGGGCTGAGTTTCACGACTTCCTTTTCAGAATCCGGCAGGATGACCACAGATTTTTATGGCCTGCGGATTCTGCTGCCTGTTCAATCGAGAGTGAGAAATGAAGCGTCCGTTATTCCATCGAGCAGCTGGAGGGACTTCACCTTGACGACGAAAAATTCGGTATCGGGATTTTCGGCAAAGGTCTTAAGGTGAGGATGTCGATCCATCAGACTGTTTTTAGCCCTCAGTCTTGCCACCTCGTCTTCAATGCGTTCAAACTGACCGCTGATTGTCAGCGCCTTCGTGTGAGTCCGGTCCGCGGGGTTGTCCTCCTCCCGGGTGTCCACAAGCAGACTGACCACCGGATTGCTCAGCAGATTTTCGTACTTGCGAGTGCTTCGGAACGTCATCATGTAGATTTCCCGGCAGTCATCGTTAACGGCATAAGACATGAGCGAACAGTGCGGCTCGTTTCCGGAAGCGGTGGCCAGGACACAGGTATCCTTGGATTTCAAAAGCTTTTTCATTCCCTCCAGCATAGTCGAACCTCCTGATAGAAAAATCATGGAAATTTTTTGTTCTTGAAATGTGAAGCAGTCCGTGAAAATAAATCCGTGAGAATGAACAGGAAGACGGTTTCGTCAAAAACCATGATGCCCCTTCACCCCGGGTGTATTAAACTTTTCTTCGGCGGCATGGAGTGTCACGTCGGCGAAACGGTTTAAAAATAAGGGATATTTGACGAATTTTCAATAAAATCCTTTTGCCAGTCAAACAGAAAATGATGAACATCCGGCATGAATCCCTGCAGAGGGCGGAGCAGAATGCACAGCGGATTGCCACCCTGCTGACGGCCTGGTACGAAAAAAACAAACGCCTTCTGCCCTGGCGCAGCACTTCGGATCCCTATGCCATCTGGCTGTCAGAAATCATGCTGCAGCAGACCCAGGTGGAGGCTGTGATTCCGTATTACCGGCGTTTTCTGGAGCAGTTCCCGACGATTGAAGAACTGGCCCGGGCTCCGCTGGAAGCGGTTCTCAAGGTTTGGGAGAAAATGGGATATTACAGCAGGGCGCGTCATCTGCACGCGACGGCCCGGCTTATTCTGGAGTCCCACGGCGGCCGGTTTCCTGCAAACCCGGTTGATTTGATGGCGCTTCCCGGTATCGGTTCCTATACATCCGGCGCTATCCTCAGCATCGCCTTCGGGAAATCCGTTCCTGCCGTTGATGGCAATGTGAAACGGGTTTTGAGCCGGCTTTTCTTTGTGGACAGTCCTGTGGACCTTACCTCGACCAGGCGGCTGCTTTCAGCCCTGGCGGAAAAGCTCGTCCCCGCCCGGCAGCCGGGACGGTTCAATCAGGCCCTGATGGAGCTGGGGGCTGTCCTTTGCCGCCCGAAAACTCCCCTGTGTTCCGATTGCCCTCTGCAATCGATCTGTCTGGCTTATGCCGGCAGTGGTCAGCACTTCTTGCCGGTTTCCCGAAAAAGAACGAAGCGGCCGCACAGAGAGGCCGTTGCCGCGGTCATCCGGGATTCGGAACAGCGTCTTCTTGTGATCCGGCGGCCGGCAGCCGGGTTTCTTGGGGGCCTCTGGACCTTTCCCGGGGGGATGCTCAACCCCGGGGAAATCGTTACGGAGGCCGTGGAAAGGCGTTGCCGGGAAGGGCTGAACATTACCGTCGCTGCAGGTGATTCCCTGATGACGCTCCAACAGACTTACACACACTTTCACCTGACTCTGCACGTTTTTGCCGGAACGATTCTGGATGGCGTACCCGACTCCCCGCAAAAGGACAACTGGCGTTGGGTGAGCCCCGGGGATATCCGGAATCTGCCCTTTTCTCGAGCCGAACTCCGGATTCTGGAGACGTTATTCTCCTGAGGGGCGACTCAACTCCAGGGTGAAGGTTACCGGAATGCCTATGGAACAGCCTGCTTCGATTCTTTACTTTTCCAGCGGACTCGTGTAATTTATGCCGTAATTCCAGCATGCCCGGTGAGATGTCGCATCAGGACCGTCCGGAATGTCCGGAACGGAAGACGGACAGGGTTTGAGAATCAAGAATTCGCTGGAGACAGGAAGGGACAGGGCTTCGGGCTTTTTCATGAAAGAGGATGACGACATTATAATTCGCTGCCTTAACTGTGGAACGAAAAATCGTATTCCAAAGGGCAGGTTCCAGGAACATCCCGCGTGCGGCCGCTGTCATGCGCCGCTCGATGATATGATCATCCGGTGTCTGAGATGCGGCACGAAAAATCGCATGCCTGAAAACAGGCTGAACGATTCTCCCTTGTGCGGACGTTGCGGTGCGCCTCTGATTGTCGACAGCAGCCAGCATCAGCCCATGGATGTTATGGACAGTACGTTTCTGCGGGAGGTGCTGACGTTCGCCGGTTCCGTTTTGGTCGACTGCTGGGCGCCCTGGTGCGGTCCCTGCCGGGCCCTGAGCTCCATTCTTGAAGAACTGGCCCTCAAATACGCGGGGGGGATCAAAATCGTCAAGCTGAATGTGGACGAAAACCCCTTGACCGCTCAGCAATTCGGCGTCCGGAACATTCCGACGATGCTGTTTTTCAGGAATGGCAAACTGGTTCATTCCCTCGTCGGCCTGCTCCCCAAAGAAGAAATCGAACGTCATCTCCTGTCCGTCATGGAAACAAATTAATTGGAAATACAGAGCCCCCATAACACTTCTCTTCGGGATTCATGCCGCTGGCAGGAGTGGGGGCAGAGGCGATGCAGGCGTGTGCCGTGCAGGTCGAGGAGTCATAGTGAAACCGATGCGGGAGGCCCTTGGACGGAGAATAGGAATAACCACCCAAACCGATGAATGAGAGTGTAAGGAAGAATGTCCGAAATCAAGCCACAGCGACTGGAAGAAAAACCAGTGTATACATGCCGGATTTTTGAGGTCTACGAAGGAAAAATTCAACTGCCCGACGGCAGGACAGCCACTCAGAGCTGGATCAATCACAGGCCCTGCATCGCCGCCGTGCCCGTTTCTCCTGAAGGGAAGCTGCTTTTGATCCGTCAGTATCGGGCGGCTGTCGAGCAGATGCTCCTCGAAATACCGGCCGGAGCCCTGGACAAGGGGCCGGAAACTCTTGAGGAATGCGTCCAGAGAGAGCTTGCGGAAGAAATCGGGTTTCAGGCCCGACGGCTGGTCAAACTTTTTGAAGGGTATCTGGTACCCGGCTACTGTAATGAATACATGTATTACTACCTGGCGACGGATCTTTTTGCTGCGTTCCTGCCGCCGGACCTTGATGAAGTTATCGAGGTGGTCCCGATCTCTTTTCAGGAGGCCTTGGCCATGATGAAAGACGGCCGGATCGCTGATTCAAAAACCGCCCTGGGGATTACCCTGGCCTGGGAGTATCTGAAAGGCTCTTCGGACGCGCCGCCTTTTTCCGGCTGATTTCGTCGGGTTCATGGTGTCATACCGCTGAAGCAGCGTTGTGTGCTTCCTGCCGCCGGGTGATCAAGTGCAAGAAAACCGGGTGTCAGCGCAGCATTCTTTCCCGTTTTTCCCTCTGAATTTCCATGTTTTTCAGAAGCCGGATGTCTCTTTTGAGCTGTTCGTTCTCCTGGTTAAACCGATTGAGTTCCTCCTGGGTTTTTTCCGTAAGCTCGCGAATTTCCTTCCTCAGTTGCTCGTTTTCCCGCTGAAGCCTGTCTTGTGCGATCTGATTGTTTTCCACCCTTTGCTGACAGGTGTTTAACTTTTCTTCCAGCCGGGAAAATGCGTCAAGATGACCCAGCCAGAGCTCAGCCTGGATACGCCACTTACTTTCAGGATGCTTTTGAACCAGTGTTTCAAAAATTTTTCTGGCTTTGGTGTAATCGGGCAGTCGTTCCGGGATCGTCTTCAGGCAGTTCAGGCCCTCCTCGAACAGCTTCCGGTCGTCGGCGGAATAATCCGGAAAAGACAGAGATTGCTGCAGGGTAATGGTTGGCTTTCTCTCCGGAGGAAGTTCTGTCATGGTTGTACAGGCCGCCATCTGACAGAGAAGAAAGTTAAGAAAAAGGACACGGAGCAGAAGGGTTCCCTTTTTCCGTCCGCTTTTTTTCATGCCCGAGGCATTTATTTCCGTGCCCCTGTTTTTAACTGCATTTAAAGGAAGGAGCTGACTCAGCACCTGATCCTGCTTCCTTTTCAAAATCCTCCTCCTTGATGTAATTGCTTCCCGGCATGGCCTTTGCGTATTCTTTCAGCGTTGCCGCCCTTTTGGCCATGACCAGAGGATTGGCAAAGCGTTGGCCGTCGTCGGTGACGATGGCAATCGTGATCGTCATCAGGGGATACTTCCGATAAATGCCCTGGCGGTCCCTGGCGATGATAAATCCCTTGTTCCTGTCTTTTTCACTGTAAAATCGGGTAATCTGCTCATCAAAAACGCGGACCATCTCTCCGCTGATTTCCTCAGCCCGTCTGGGATCGGCTATAATCACAAAATCATCGCCCCCGATGTGCCCGAGAAATACATCATTTTCCAGATCAGGTCGTCGACCCAGGGCTGCAACGAGCATCAGCCCCACTTCCTTGATGACTTCACTGCCCCAGGCGTAGCCATAGTGGTCTGCAAAAGGCTTGAAATTGTCCAGATCGACATGACAGAGGGAAAACAGGTGCTTTTCGGACAACCGCCTGCCGATTTCTTTTTCAATAGCCAGATTGCCGGGCAATCCGGTCAGGGGACTCGCATCGAGATGCAGCGCCTCGAGTTCTTTGAGTCGTTCAGCCATATAACCAAAGGCCTGAGCCAGGCTGCCGATTTCATCGTGCCGGGCGATATCCGGCCGATAATCAAAATTGCCTTCGCCGATTCGTTCCGTCGCCTTTTCCAGTTTTTTCAGGGGTCGGGAAATATTGATCGTTGTCGCCATTGCAAGGAGCAAGCCGATGATCAGTGTAACAGCCGTCAACACGAGGGTAATCCGTGAGGCCGTGGTTCCCAGACGGTTGATCGTATTCATCCGGAAATCCATTTCCTTTTCCGCATTCTGTTGCAGAGAGCGGAGCTGGGAAGCCATCCTTTCGATAAGCAGCCGACTTTCCTTTTCTGACAGGGTGAAGGCTTCCTCTATGCGATCCTCGGAAATCAGCCGCCGCTCCCGCTGGAACAGGGACTGATAACGATTGTGAAGTTCTTTCAGGCGTTCCGGATTGGCTTTACTGACCGCAAATGGGCGTCGTTGCAGTGCCTTCAAGGCTCCTTCAAATTCTCTGCCCCGTTGCCGGAATATCTTTTCAAAGGATGGATCTCTCAGAACGAGATATTTTTTTTCAGCATTTTCCTGAGCCAGAAGGGTGTCAATCATCGATTTGCTGGTGTTGATGAGATAAAAATCTTCGTGGATGATTTTAAAAGCCAGGTCGTTGAGTGTGCGAAAACGATCCAGGGCATAGACGACTGCCAGCACAGCAAGTAAAGCCATCGCGAAATGAGTCAGGATCAATTTTCTGCTGATGGTGAGCTTCATGCTTGTCATTCCAGAAGAAAACGGCTGGTTCGCTTATATAAACCGAACGGTTGGCGTGGTGATACGAATGTTATTAATTTAATATATTTCGGCGCATCGAGCAACGGGATTCGTTCTGCCCGGATGAATGATCGGATTGTCTTTCCTGAAGAATGTTCTGTTGTGTATCATTGGACCACAAGTTTCGAGTGAAATGCCAGACAGCGGGATAGCAAGGCCTGTCCTGATTTTTTATCCTTCTCGAATGCTTGTGCTCGTCGTGTCTTTCCTGATGATGCTTGCCCCATTTTGAAACATCTGCTATAAAGTCCTTAAGAAGCTGATAGCTGTTTTAAGCCATTCTGTAAATGAAACCCTTACGAAAAAACTTGATCTTCATTAAAAGGAGGAAATGCATATGAAATTAGAACGCCGTTCTTTGAACTCACTGGTGGAAGAACAGTTATCCAAATGGCAGGCACAAAAAACGGCAAAAAAAGAGGCGGTCACAGAAGAAGAGCCTAAACCTATGCTCACCATCTCCATCGATCCCGGCAGTGGAGGCGTTGAAGTCGCCAAGCGACTCGCCCCCCGGCTTGGAATGGATCTCCTCGGTGCTGAAATTCTTCAGAAACTTGCAGAGAGTACCCAGTTGAGCGAGTCGGTCGTGAAAACACTTGACGAGAAGGAAACATCAAAACTGGACTCCTGGCTGGACTCACTATATGCCAGGGAGCATCTGTCACCGGATGAATTTTTAAAACATATGACCCAAGTGATCGGAACCATTGGAAAACACGGCAACACCATCTTGCTGGGCCGCGGCGCTCAGTACATCCTTCCCCGCGAAACGACTTTCCGGGTCAGAATTATCGCACCTCTTGACATGAGGATTGAAAATCTAACACGAACTACCCGGCGAGCTGCGGAAGAGTTTGTCCTGAAAACGCAGGATGCCCGGAGAGCCTTTGTCAGGCAGTATTTCCAAAGGGATGAAACCGATCCCCTGAATTACGATCTTGTGGTGAATACCGAAAACCTGAGCATCGATGCGGCGGTTTCGATCATTGAGACCGCCTTCAAGGCAAGATTTCCAAAGAAGTAAAGTGTAATATCTCCTCCCCGGACAAGCCTCTTCCGGATCCGTTCCTCTGAATTTGCCGGGCTTCAGAGATCCGGATTTTACACATCTCCATGCTGTCAGATGTTTTAAACTTAACCGGCCTGTGCAGCAAGCTCCTGATAACGTTTGGTGATCGTATAAATCCCCGAATCGAAAAGGCGGATCGTCTTCGTCAGAGTCTCAACGGCCTGATATTGATCCATGGGGCTCATGAAGATTGCCTGCATTTCGGCATAGAGCCACAGATGGCGGCGCATCATGATTAAGGCGTATATCGCTTCATGCAGCGGGATGCCTTCCCGGTATCTTCGTTCCGCATATGAAGAAAAATAGGCTTCCTGTTTCGGGTAGGGTCTCGATTCAAAATAAATATTGATAAAATTCTTGTAAAAATCAATAGCATAGTTGATGCATTGCTCCTGGGTCATACTGTGAAAAGATGGCGTTTTAGGATTTTTCATGACGTCTTTTGCCCAATTCACAGCGATGTCTCTTGTGTTTTTCTCCATTATACCCAATAAGCGATCTGCAAAAACTCTCATGCTCTGTATTCCTCCTGAAATATAATATTATATGGTAAGGATCAACGCCGGTCAGCATGAACATATCCCATTAAGCCATTGTAATCTTGTTAAAATCCGATTCTGCATGCCCTCGAATTATTTCACGGCCCTGAACGGCATTTGTTAGACGGGAAATTTACTCGCATTCCAATAAAATATCAATCAATTCTTGAAAAGAAAAATAAACCGGGGCTGTTCAGCAAAAAATATCGACTTGATTTCTCCGGCAAAGTTAGGGCATATTTAAACGGAAATGAAAAGAAAAACGTTTTTTTAACAGCAATTTATCCTGTCTATTTCAGATCCGTTACAAAAAAGACTGAGCAGCGAGAAATTTTTCCCTCATTTTTTAACAGACCGCCTTTTTTTGTCATATTTTCAGTCCCGGCTAAGGATCTGTCACCCATTATTTAAATATTGCATGGACTTATTTTACGGCAGGTTCCCCCCATGGAAGATCGAATCCACCAAGGCGTCATCATTTCTGTTCGGGGCAGTGTGATCGATGCCCGCTTTGATGATCATCTTCCCTCTCTCCGTCATGTGCTTCGGACCGGCGACGAAGGCCGGATCCTGGTTGAAGTTCATACCCAGCTCGATGAACGAACGGTCCGCGGGGTTGCCCTGACCCCGACTCAGGGATTGGCCCGGGGGGCAATCGTCGTGGATACGGGGCACACCTTTTCCGTACCGGTAGGCAAAACGCTTCTGGGCCGCGTTTTCAATGTCTTTGGAGAAACCATCGACAAAAGGGAGCCGATTGGAGAAGCGGAATGGCGTTCCATCCATCAGGCCCCGCCTCCCTTGACCAGGCAGACGACGAAAGCTGAAATTTTCAGAACGGGAATCAAGGCGATCGACGTGCTTGCGCCTCTGGAACGAGGAGGCAAGGCCGGCCTTTTCGGCGGCGCCGGCGTCGGGAAGACGGATTTGATCACCGAAATCATTCATAATATGGTCGGCCTTCTTCAGGGCGTCAGTATATTCTGCGGTATCGGGGAGCGCTGCCGCGAGGCGGAAGAGCTGTATCGGGAAATGAAAGAAGCCGGTGTTCTGGAAAACACCATTCTGATTCTGGGCCAAATGAATGAACCTCCCGGAGCCCGCTTCCGGGTAGGTCACGCGGCGCTGACGATGGCCGAATACTTCCGTGATGGCGCCCGTCAGGACGTTATATTGCTGAATATTGCTGATCGATAATATTTTCCGGTTTATCCAGGCCGGTTCGGAGGTCTCCGGTCTGATGGGGCAGCTTCCCTCCCGCTTGGGTTATCAGCCCACTCTGGCCACTGAGCTTGCGGAACTGGAAGAGCGGATCTGCAGCACTCCTGCGGGGGCGATCACCTCCATTCAGGCGGTCTACGTCCCGGCGGATGACTTTACCGATCCGTCTGCCGTTCATACCTTCGGCCACCTCTCCGCCTCCATTGTGCTGTCCCGTAAACGCGCCAGCGAAGGACTGTATCCCGCCGTTGATCTCCTGCAGTCCGGTTCCAAAATGCTGATGCCTGACATTGCCGGGGAACGGCATTATCGCATCGCCCAGGAGATCCGCAGAACCCTGACCATTTACGAAGAATTGAAAGATATTATCGCCATGCTTGGAATCGCGGAACTTTCACGCGAAGATAAACGGATCGTTTTCCGGGCTCGCCAGCTGGAGCGATTTCTGACCCAGCCGTTTTTTGTGACCGAACAGTTTATCGGAACGGAAGGAAAGATTGTTGCGCTGGAAGATTCCCTGGAGGGCTGTGAACGGATTCTTAATGACGAATTTGCCGATTATCCTGAGGGCAGCCTCTATATGATCGGTTCCATCAGGGAGGCTAAAATTGATAAATCTTAAGATCCTGCTCCCTTCTCAGGTGTTGATGGAAGAAAAAGTCACCAAAATTATCGCCGAAGGAGCGGAGGGATATTTTGGTTTGCTCCCGGGCCACATTGATTTTACAACGGCTCTGGTACCTGGGCTGCTGCTGATTTTTCCGGGAAAAGGCCATGAAGAACTGCTGGCAATCGATCAGGGCATGCTGGTGAAACGTGGTCCGGATGTCTGGATTTCCACCCGCAACGCCATCCGGAACGCGGATCTGGGCAGGGCAAAATATCTGATTGAAGAGCAGTTCAAGACCCTGGACGATCGGGAAAAAATGGCTCGATCCGCCGCCGCGAAACTGGAAGCGGATATCATCCGCCGGTTTATGGAGATGAAAAAACATGGCTAAAAAATTCCGCTCATCCAGGGAAAGGCGGCAAATCATATCCCGTGATTTCCACGGCAGGATTTCCCGGCGGGAGGATCTGAAAATCCGGGGAGCCGAGCAGAGCAATCAGGCCTTCTGGTTTGGTCTCGGAACATTCGGCGTGGTTGGCTGGTCCGTGGTCATTCCCACTCTGCTGGGTGTGGCGATTGGATTGTGGATAGACAGAACCTGGCCGAGCCGTTTTTCCTGGACGCTGATGCTGCTTGTCGGCGGCGTGATGGTCGGCTGTATCAATGCCTGGCACTGGGTGAGGAAAATCGGCATGCGAGGTGAACAATGATCCGCTATGGCCTTTCTCTTGTTGGAGTCTTTGCCGTCGGAATGGTTCTCGGGATTGTTTATTTTGCCATACTCTGGCAGACGGTTCGTCGTCTTCCCGTGGCATCCTCTCCGGCAAGACTGCTGATGACCAGTCTGCTGATTCGCGTGGGTATTGTTCTGCCTGCTTTTTATCTGATCATGGCCGGCCGATGGGAACGAATCGTTGTCGCCCTGGGGGGATTTGTCGTCGTACGGGAAATTCTGATCCGGTTCTGGGGAAAGGGGGAACCGCATTTCCTGCGGAAAGGAGCCGTTCATGGACATTCTGGGCCTGAGTAAAATCAGTCCTGATCAGGTGATTCTCTGGCAGTGGCATTTTGTCGTGATTGATATCACCCTGCTGTATACCTGGCTGGTCATGATCCTGCTGGTCGGTGCGTCCTGGCTTGTGACCCGTCGTCTGTCCTCCGATATCCGGGTGTCACGCTGGCAGAGCCTGCTGGAAGTCCTGGTATCCGCCATGCGTTCCCAGATCGCGGAAGTCAGTCAGGAAGATCCGGATCGCTATCTGCCCTTTATCGGGACCCTTTTTCTGTTTATCGGTCTCTCCAATGTCCTGGTGATTGTCCCGGGATATGTCGCCCCCACCGCTTCGTTGACGACGACGGCCGTCCTGTCAATTTCCGTGTTTATCGCCGTTCCGCTTTTCGGAATTTCCCGACAGGGACTCTTGAATTATCTTAAGGAGTATTTCCAGCCCACCTTCATCTTTTTTCCTTTCCATGTCATGGGCGAATTTTCCCGCACGCTGGCCCTGGCTGTCCGACTCTTCGGCAACATCATGAGCGGCGATAAGGTGGTGGCCATTCTGCTGGCCGTGACCCCGCTTTTTTTCCCGATGATCATGCATGCCTTGGGATTGCTCATCGGGCTGGTTCAGGCTTACATTTTTTCCGTTCTGGCAATGGTTTACATCGCATCGGCAACTCAGTCTCATGAAAAGAAAGAAAGGAAAGATCAACCCGAAGCGGAGGACGTTGCTCAGGATACAAAACACAATCCGAATGCCTGAGGAATAAAATGATTTCTAACAAATTTAAAAAAGGAAGAACGAGGTTACTATGGACAGTATGACTTTGATCGCCATGGTCTCGATTGTTACAGCCGGTTTGTGCATGGCCGTCGGATCCATCGGACCGGCGCTCGGGGAAGGAAATGCAGTGAAGCAGGCCTTGACGGCCATCGCCCAGCAGCCCGATGAACGCAACTCGATCACTCGAACGCTCTTTGTAGGGCTTGCCATGATCGAATCCATTGCCATTTACTGTTTTGTGATTTCCATGATTCTGATCTTCGCCAATCCGTTCTGGAGTCATGCCATTGCCAGGGCCGGGGGCTAAGCCATGCATATCGACTGGTTTGTCCTGTTGGCACAACTGGTGAACTTTCTGATTCTCATCTATCTGCTCAAACGGTTCCTCTATACCCGGATTATCCAGGCGATGAACGAGCGGGAGGCAAAGATTGCCGCCCGGTTTGATGAAGCGGAACGGCTGAAGAGAGAAGCGGAGGAAGCAGCCAGGGTTTATGAGGAAAAAAATTCGTTCCTTCAGGGGCAGGAGGAGAAGATGCTGAATCAGGCCCGGGAGGTGGTGAATCACCGGCAGAAGGAATGGATGGATTCGGCCCGGGAAGAAGTCGATGCGATTCGGCGGCGCTGGATTGAAACTGTTCTCCAGGAAAAGGCCGCCTTTCTGGAGCATCTCCGTCAGCGAACCGGGAAACAGGTTTTTGCTATTGCCCGTAAGATTCTCGATGATCTGGCGGACACGGCCATCGAATCAAAAATGGTCGATGTTCTGATCGATCGAATTCATTCTCTGGACCCGGCTGAAAGGGAAAAAATATGCAGCGCCCTGGAAGATTCAGAAGAAGGGGCAATCGTCCAGAGCGCTTTTGCCCTTTTCCCGGAAGACCGGCAACGCCTTACCGACACGGTCAGGGATCTTTTGGGGAAACCGGATGCGGTTATTCGGTATCAGGAAAGTTCCGATCTGATCGGCGGCATCGAATTTCTGGCTTCGGGCCACAGGATTGCCTGGAGCATCAGCGATTATCTCGAACATCTCGAACAGGATTTTGATCGGGTGTTGCATGAAGAAGTTCGACAGACCCTTCCCAAACCATCAGGAGAAAGCGTCATGCCTTCAGAGGAGCAAAGGCCATGAACAGGGATATGCCTTCCGGCCGTGAATTGAAGTCCTTTCTGGAGCAGACCTTTTCAACCCTGGATGCCGTTCTGTCTGGACAGAACGCCCGTTTGCAGGAAAAAGAAGTCGGCACGGTCAGTTTCGTCGGCCAGGGTATTGTCCGGGCCTCGGGCCTTCCCCATGTTCGTTCGGAGGAACTCGTCGTCTTTCCGGGAAACCTGCTTGGCCTGGTTTTCAACGTTGACCTGGACGAAATCGGTATTATCACACTGGACCATACTGAAGACATTTCCGCTGGCTCTGCGGTCCGGCGAACGGGGCGGGTGCTGGATGTCCCTGTGGGGGAGGCCCTGCTGGGGCGGGTTCTGGATCCCATGGGCAGGCCACTGGACAATCGCGGCGAGGTTGCCGCCGCCCGAAGACTGCCGCTGGAACGGGAAGCGCCGGCCGTCATGGACCGAGCCCCGGTTTCCGTTCCCCTGCAGACCGGAATCAAGGTCATCGATTCTCTGATCGCCATCGGCCGGGGTCAGCGGGAATTGATCCTGGGCGACCGCCAGACGGGAAAGACCGCCATTATCCTGGATACGATCATCAACCAGCACGATAAAAACGTAATCTGTATTTACTGCGCGATTGGCAAGCAGAGTGCCGACACAGCCAGGGTGGTCTCCGTTCTGGAAAGTTTTCGGACTCTGCCCTACTGCATTATCGTGGTGGCTGCCGGCGAAGATCCGCCGGGATTGCAATACATCGCCCCTTACGCGGCGACTTCGATGGGGGAATATTTCATGAAACGGGGGAAGGATGTCCTCGTCATTTATGATGACCTGACGCGCCATGCCCGGGCTTATCGGGAATTGTCCCTGCTGCTGCGCCGTCCCCCGGGGCGCGAGGCCTATCCCGGGGATATCTTTTACATCCATGCCCGGATGCTGGAACGCGCCACGCATCTGAGGGAGGAGCTGGGCGGTGGTTCACTGACCGCGATCCCGATTATCGAAACCGAGGCGCAGGACATTTCCGCTTATATCCCCACCAATCTCATTTCCATCACGGACGGCCAGATTTACCTTTCCTCCCGACTCTTTCAAAAGGGAATTCTGCCGGCCATCGATGTCGGCAAATCCGTTTCCCGAGTGGGCGGCAAGACCCAACTGCCCGCCTACCGAACGGTTGCCGGGGATCTCCGGCTGTCTTACTCGCAGTTTGAAGAGCTGGAAACCTTCTCCCGCTTTGGAACCCGGCTCGATGAGGAGACCCGGCGCAAACTGGAACGGGGACGGCGCGTCCGGGAAATTCTCAAGCAGAAGCAGTACAACCCCCTGTGTGTGGCGGACCAGATTGCCGCGCTGCTTTCCGTGACGTCCGGGGCGCTGGATGGGATTTCTCTGGAAAACATCGGTGCGGCGGAAAAACGAATCCAGGAGGCGGTTCACGTGCAGTTGTCCGATCTGTGCGACCGGATTAAAAAGGGTGAACCATTGACCGTTCATGACCGCAAAACCCTGCTGGATGCGGCCAGGTCTGCAGTGGCCGCAGAGCCGGAGAGGCATCGGAATGCAGACTCATGAGGCTTTGAAGCGGAAAATATCGACTACGGAAGACCTGCAGTCCGTCGTCAGAACCATGAAATCTCTGGCCGCTGTCAGCATCCGGCAGTATCAGAGGGCTTTGGAATCGCTGAATGAGTATAAAAAAACTCTGGAGATGGGGCTGCAGATCGTTCTGAAAGACCGGGACATCGACCTGCAGTTCCGGAAGCCGAAGTCCTTGAACCCGTCTCGGCGCCATCATCTTCGGGTCGGATCAGGGATTGTGCGGTCCATTGAACGGCCTGATGGCTTCTCATGCCCTGAAACGCATGGAGGAATCAGGGATCAGCCCGGAAAACCGAACTGTTTTGACCATCGGAATGCGTCTGCAGGGTCATCTGGAAGATGAGGGGCAGAAGACATTCGAAAACCTTTCTTCCCCAAGTTCCGTTGCCGGCATTACCGTACGGGTTCAGGAAATGCTCATGATCCTGGAAGAGTGGCGTTTCCACCTTTCGATCGATACCGTTTTTCTCTTTTATCCTGAATATCTGTCCGGTTCTTCTTATCGCCCTTCCACCCAGCTCCTGTTGCCGATAGACACCCTGTGGCTTCGGGAAATTCAAAGCCGGCCGTGGCTATCCCGTACCCTGCCCATCTACCGGATGGATTGGGATGACCTGTTTGCCGCACTGTTGAGAGAGTATCTCTTCGTTTCTCTTTACCGGGCCGTCGCCGAATCCTCGGCCAGTGAAAATGCCGGCCGACTGGGCGCAATGCAGAGTGCGGAAAAAAATATCGGGGATCGTCTCGAAGAATTGAACACCCTGTTTCATCGCGAGCGGCAAACGACCATCACCGAAGAACTTCTCGATATCCTGTCCGGTTTTGAAGCCCTGAGAGAGAAAGAGCCGAATTCAAGGAGGGAATGACCAAGGGAAACGAAACGAGATTCTGCGCCATTTTTGGCTGACGGGTAAACTGTCATAAACGTTACAATGTCAGTACAGACAATGATCCTGAAAAGTGCGTTCTCCTGTCGGGGGGGTGGCCCCTGAATGAGCTCCTTGACGCCTGAGCATCTTCTGCTTTATATTTCCCGAAATTGCATCTTGTTGTTTAAAGAAAGGGCTGCCATGAGAAAACTGACACGACTGCTTGCGGTCATGATGCTTCTTCTCTTCAGTAGTGCCCCGGTGATGGCCGGCGGAGGATTGGACGTGTTTATCAACAATCTGAATGTTCAGGCCAGGGCGGACATGGACGATTTTTCGGCAAGAGTGAGCGCCCAGTTCGGCGTCCCGCTGTCCCAGGTACAGGCAGTCATCGGAACGGTCCAGACGCCCGCCGATGCCTTTCTGTGCTTCCAGCTCGGGAAGATGGCCCACAGGCCCTACCGGGATGCCGTGCAGGCCTATCATGTAAACCGGGGGAAAGGATGGGGTGTCATTGCGAAAGAGCTGGGAATCAAGCCAGGTTCACCGGAATTCCATGCCCTCAAGAGGGGTGATTTTTCCCTGACGGGGAAACCGGGAGACAGCGCCCCAGTGAAAGGAAAAGGCAAAGGCAAGGGAAAAGGGCACAACAAATAAATGGAGCGATTGGCAAACCTGAACGAAATTTTCCTGAGTCAATTTAATTGGTCCACTTTGAACATAAAGAGTAGTAATTAGCGCCCCTTTCTGCCCGTTCCCACAAAGGGACTCTGCCGAGAATTTCTTCTGTTCATCGTCGGCTGTGGGAGGTTTGCCGGAACAGGCAGGTTATTCCGGCGGACTCGGGGGAATTCATTCTGGGAAATAGAGATTCCGGGTTGTCGTTTAAAAAGCGCGTATCGATTCTTTTCCCTCCTTCGATTTCAGCAGTATTATATTGTATTTTTCCGTTGTGGACAGTCAGCAAACATGATATCTTCCCTCGCTTGTCAGATGCCGAAAAGACATCTGGTTTATCGTCACGATTTGAAATTTAAAAACCGAGGTGAAAATCATGATTAACAGATTCCGGCACCCCGTACTGGCCACCCTGACCGCTTTGCTCCTGTCCTGGCTTGTCGCCTTTCCGGCAACGGCAGCCATGATGCCTTCGCAGGCGTCTTCACAGGAGACGGCGGCAATCGTTTTCCAGCAGGCGGAGATTGACAAGATTCAGCGCTGCCTTGAAAACAGAATTGTCCAGGAAAAACTGCAGGCGTACGGCCTTTCTTCCGAGGAAGTCCGGGCGAAATTACAGCAGATGACCGACCGTCAGGTCCATATGCTTGCTCAGGCCTCGGATCAGGTTCTAAAGGGAGGAGACGGCATCGGCGTGGTCATCGGCGTCCTCGTCATCATTCTGCTGGTTATTGTGATCCTCAAGCTCTTGAATAAAGAGATCATTATCAGGTGAACCGCTGTCTGAAAATTTTCATCGGCGTTCTTGCCCTGTGCACGTCCGTTTCCGGTTATGCTCTTGAAATCCAGGGAGTGCCTTTCGTCCGACAGGAATCCCGATACTGCGGTCCCGCTTCGCTGGCTGCAGTCATGACTTTCCATGGTAAACTCATCAACCAGCAGACCATCGGGCGTTCCATTTATTCGGAGAAGCTGCAGGGGGCATTGATTACCGACTTGGAGAATTTTGCCCGGGAGAAGGGCTTTGCCACCCTTCTCAATACGGGAACCCCTGATGAACTGAAGGGCTTTCTCGAGCAGGGCAGGCCGGTCATCGTCCTCGTCGATGCAGGGGTTCTCTGGCTGCCACGGTTTCATTATCTGGTTCTCATCGGTTATACGGATAGCGGATTTATCGCGCACACCGGTTACAAACCCTCAGCTTCGCACTCCTATCCGCAATTTGAAAAAATATGGAAAAAGGCAGGAAAAACATTTCTTCTGATCTATCCTTCCGGCGGCTCCTGATTCTGCCCATTATCCTTTTTATTGTTTCCTGCACGCTGCCCCGCATCGCCATCATCGATGATCCGCTCTCCGCTGAAGAGCACAACGATCTGGGAGTCATTTACGAACAGAAGGGAAAGCTCGAATCCGCCGAGCGGGAATATCGCAGGGCGATCAAAAAAAAGAAGGACTGGGCCGTTCCGTATTTCAATCTGGGGAACGTCTCCTATAAAAAGGGGAATTACCGGGAAGCCGAAGATTGTTTCCGGAAAGCCCTCTCCCGGGATGAAAACAATGCCCGTATTCTGAACAATCTCGCCTTGCTCCTCTATGAGCAGGGGAAAGACGAAGAATCGGAAAGACTGATTGAAAAAGCCCTTTCCATTGAAAAAACGCAGGAATATCTTGACACTTATCAAAAGATCAGGGAGAAGAGAAAATTCTGAGTATTTTCCTGAGTCATTTCATAAATTATTTTCATTCAGGCCTGATGATCCTGAATGAAGGGGAAAAAAATGGATAATTTGAAATTAGTAGCCGGAATCGGAAAGGAACGAACCAAAATTCAGGTGGGAAATGCCATTTTCGGCGAGGGGCTGGTAATCATCGCCGGTCCGTGCAGTGTGGAGAGTGAGGATCAGATCCTCGAGACGGCTTGGGCGGTTAAGGAAGCCGGCGCCGACATCCTCCGCGGCGGCGCCTTCAAACCCAGGACTTCACCCTACGCGTTTCAGGGGTTGGGGCTGCAGGGGCTGAAATATCTCGCCAGAGCGGGGGAAGAAGCCGGACTGCCGGTCATTACGGAAGTGCTGGATACACGGGATGTCTCCTGGATTGCCGAATTTGCCCATATGCTGCAGATTGGCGCCAGAAACATGCAGAACTTTTCCCTGCTGAAGGAAGTCGGTAAATGCCAGAGACCGGTGCTGCTGAAGCGGGGCATGTACTCAACACTGGAGGAATGGCTCAACTGCGCTGAATACATCATGAATGAGGGAAATCCCCAGGTCGTGCTCTGTGAAAGAGGCATCCGCTCCTTCGAAACCTATACCCGAAATACTCTGGATTTGAGCGCCGTTCCAGCAGTCAAGGAAATCAGCCATCTGCCGGTAATCACGGACCCCACCCACGGCACCGGAAAAGTCAGCCTGATCAAACCCATGACTCTGGCCTCCGTTGCTGCCGGCGCCGACGGCATTACCTTGGAAGTGCATCGAAATCCGGCCGAAGCGTTGAGTGACAAGGATCAGGCTCTGACCCACAGCCAGTTTGAAGAAATTGCGAAAGAAGTTCGACTTCTGGAACGCTATATGAAGGAGATGAAAAATGAACTTAGGTGAAATTCGGGAAAAGATCGATCAAACGGATATGCAGCTGGTAAAGCTCATCAATCAGCGCATGGAATACGTCCTGCGAGCCGGCAAGCTGAAAGAGGTCATTTTGGACAAGGCCCGCGAAGAGCAGGTGTTAAGGCAACTGCTTGCCCAGGCCAGGGGACTGATCCGCCCGGAATTCATCACGACGCTGTACGAATCGATTCTGACGGAAAGCAAGGCCCTGCAGGAAAGGAATCTGAAGCTCGTGGGCTTTCAAGGTGAGCATGGCGCCTGGGGGGAGCTGGCGATCCGCAGCTACGCCGATGATATGATCCCGATTCCCTGTGTGGAGTTTGCCCATGTTTTTGAAGGCGTGCGGGATCGGGAACTGGACATGGGAATGGTCCCCGTGGAGAATTCCCTTGAGGGCGCGGTGACGGAAGTCAACGACATTCTTGTGGATACGGATCTGAAAATTATCGGAGAAATCAGGATTCCCGTGCGTCAGTGCCTGCTGGTCCTTCCCGGGGGAGACTACCGGGATATCAAGGTCGTTTATTCCCATCCTCAGGCCTTGGCGCAATGTCGCAGTTTTCTGTCCCGGAACAAACTGGAGCCTCGCCCCTTTTATGATACGGCCGGTGCGGCCCGGTGGCTGGCTCAGGAAAGGCCGAGTTCCACCGCGGTCATTGCCAGTCCGATCGCCGCTGAGCTGTATGGCCTCGATATTGTTAAAGAAGACATCGGAGACAATACGGATAATTTTACCCGGTTTCTGCTGATTTCCCGGAATTCCAGCCCTGTAGCAGGGAATAAATGTTCCCTGGTTTTTTCCACAGAGCACCGGGCCGGAGCGCTCTTCGAAGTCCTGCATGTCTTTGCTGAAAATGAAATCAATCTAACGAGAATCGAATCCCGGCCGATCCGCAGAAATCCCGGCGCCTACGCTTTTCTTCTGGATTTTCTGGGAAGAGAGGATGATCCTGTCGTACAGCAGGCGCTGGAGAAAATCAGGGAGAAGACGCCGTTTTTCAGAATACTGGGTTTCTACCCCGAGTCACCGACCGTTCGTTAGGCTGGTCTGCTCTGACCTTTTCTTCTATCCTTCGCCGTGCTCGAATCATAACGCCGATTTTCGGGCCGGTTTCGGATGGCGGTTTTCCGGTCGATCTCGACGGCAACATATCGCCCGTTGATCGTCAGGGACTTCAATGCCTGCAATATTTTCGGCGCAAAGCGGCTGTCCGCTTCCAGAAGCGAGGTGGTGTTGTTGACTTCAATTCTGCCGATCCGGACGTCCGGCATGCCTGCGGCGTCCGAAAGATCGCGCATCAGACGTTTCGGACTGATTCCATCCTTTTTCCCGGCATTAATGAACAAAGGGGTAAATTTCTTCCGGGAAGCCAGCCGATAAGGCTTTCCGGCAGCAGCTTCCCGCGTCTTTTTTTTCGGAGGGGTTTTTTCAAAGGTGTTCAGGTCCGGGGCATTCCGGTAAGACGCCAGGAACCGATTGAATTCCATCGATACGAACCGTTTGATCAGCTCTTCCCGATCCAGGCTTTCCAGTGTTTTCGAGATAGCGGGCAGAAACGGATCAATATGTTCCGCATCGATCTCCGTCTTTTTAACGGCTTCCATGTGGCTGAGCAGGCGCCGTTTACAGATCTCATGGCCTGAAGGAATACGGCCTTCTTCAAAATTCTTTTTAAGGCATCGTTCGATTGCTCGAATCTTATGCTTTTCTCGAGTTTCGATTAAGGCTATGGAAATTCCCTTCTTTCCCGCACGCCCCGTACGGCCGCTCCGGTGCGTGTAGCCGGAAGATTCCTCCGGGAGGCTGTAATTGATCACGTGGGTCAGATCATTGACATCCAGGCCCCGGGCCGCGACATCGGTGGCCACGAGCATCCGGATGTTCCTGCTCCGGAATTTATGCATCACGTGGTCTCTCTGGCTCTGGGAGAGATCTCCGTGAAGGGCGTCGGCGCTGTAGCCATCCTCGATCAACTTATCGACGATCTCTCTGGTTTCCAGACGGGTCCGGCAGAAAATGATGGCATAGAGTTCCGGGTTCATATCCGCAATTCGCCTCAAAGCCTGATAGCGGTGCCTGGCTGAAACGACATAATAGATGTGATCAACGTTTTCCGCTCCGGCATTGCGTCGCCCAACGATGATTTCCAGCGGATCCTTCATGTAGTTGGCAGCGATTGCCGCTACTTCCCGCGGCATGGTTGCTGAAAAAAGCAGGGTGTTTTTGGAATCCGGGGTTACGGCTAGAATGGCGTTCAGTTCGTCCTGGAAACCCATCTGCAGCATTTCGTCTGCTTCATCGAGAACGACCCAGGAGACGCCGGAGAGATCGACCGCTCCCCGACGGATCAGATCATGCAGACGCCCCGGGGTCGCCACGACAACCTGAGCCCCTTTCCGCAGTTCCTCTGTCTGGCTGACGATGCTCGCCCCGCCGTAAACCGGCACAATCTTTAATTTCTGTACATATCGACCCATCAGGTTGAGATCGCCGGCCACCTGAACGCAAAGCTCCCGAGTCGGGCAGAGAACCAGAGCCTGAGTCCGCTTCAGCCGGGTATCAGTCAATTGGATCAGGGGGATGCCAAATGCCGCCGTTTTCCCCGTTCCGGTTTGTGCGAGACCAACAAGGTCGGTCTGACGGTTCAGAACAATAGGAATAATCTTCTCCTGTACGGGAGTCATAACGGAAAAGCCGAGTCCGTCAAGTCCTTTCATAATATCCGTGTTAATCTCAAATTCGGCAAATGTTTTCATATCTTCTTTTCTCTGGGGACTACAGCCGGGTTGCCGGATCGCTCCTCAGTTTTTTAATAAGTTTTTTCCAACTTCAGACGACAGGGCAGAAAACTGCTGCTCTGTGCGACAGAAGAAAAGACGGCAAGGTGTATGCCTCCTTGCCGTCTTGTTATCCTTTTGAATTCAATCGGGTATTACAGCAGTTCAACGTTGTCCGCGGCGGGTCCTTTGTTCCCCTTGACAACATCAAACCGGACTCTGGCACCCTCTTCGAGGGCTTTGTACCCCTCCATCTTAATGGCGGAAAAATGAACGAATACATCATTTCCATTGTCCTGTGCGATAAAACCAAATCCCTTGGACGCGTTGAACCATTTGACTGTTCCTTCTGACATCTTGTACGACTCCTTTTGGAGGTTTCCTTTCTGGAAACCCATTTCTTTAATAGGTCCGGATGATCCACGAATCAAGCGAACCGGCAGCCCGTCTTTTTCAGAACAAAAAAACCGCACGCCCTCTTTATGAGGATTGTGCGGTTCTCTATTCTGTATTTTTATGTCACAAACGGGTACTGCACAAACATGAGCTCTCATACCATGATGAAAACTCCAATGCAAACAATTTTTTTACTTTTTTTTTATTCTTTTTCTGAAACTTATTCGTCACCCTCAGCCTTCAGAGGGGACGAATGACCACATAGTCCACGCTGTCCTTCAGGGCCTCGGCGACCTCCTGGTGGAGATGGGAAGGAAAGCGAACGCAGAAGCCGCAGTCGGAGCTGATATGGCGGGGCACAGGGATCAATTTATAGGATATCCCCTTTGTTTTCAGGATTTTTTCCGCTTTCAAGGCGTAACTGACGGAATGGAACAGCACTACCTCGTATTCAGGAGCTTCGGTTGACATCTTTTTGCATCCGCCTTATTACCTTACCTGCCATGGAGAATTTCGAATGAAAATATCCAGCTCGAACAAACCTTCTCAAACCATTAAAATCTGGTTTATTTTTCTATTTAAAAAAATAAGAAATCAGGCTATAAACATACTGAAAGATTAAATAATCGTCCCGGCCCCGTCCGGCAAGGAGAGTATCCGTCGTGCGAACCATAATGGGAATCCTGCATATTCTTGGGCGTGTTCCGACCATCAGTTCGGCATTCACCCTTAGTGCCGATCGATCCGATTTTCACGATTCATACAGACGCAATCGATTTCCTTTTCCGTTGAGGCAGGCTGTTTTTCCTCCTTCAGCCTGCCGGACTATTCTAACGATACTTATCGCCGTTCTCGGATCCGTTATCGTCAGCTTTTCTTTTTCAGGAGGGGCGACGCCGGCTTATGGCGCGGAAAAGCCCCGTATGCCTTCCATCGGGTCAGGTCCTTACGAGCTCTATGTTTTTACGGATTATTTCTGTGGCCCCTGCCAGGCACTTGAACGGGAACTGGACATCACCCTGCGGGAACTGATGGTCCGGAATTCCGTTAAAATCATGTTTATCGATCTTCCCCTGTCCCGGCAGACGGCTCTGTACAACCGCTATTTCCTTTATGCCGCTCGCGCCGCTGATTCCGGAAGAGATATTCTCCTCGCCCGACAGGAATTATTTGCTCTTGCCGGACGTGATGCCGCTGCCGATGAAAAAAAGATTGTCCGCCTTTTTAAAAGCCGGAATATCACCTTTAAAGTCTATGATTTAAAACCGGTGCATGCAGAATTGAACCGGATCATCAAACAGTTCAACATCCGTTCGACGCCGACCTGCGTTGTCAAATACAGTTCCACCGATATCCGAACCTACAGAGGAGTCTTCGAGATTCGGAACGGTCTGGCCGTCCTGCGGGCGGCGACAGCCCGATTGAAATGATCCCCCGTCCCCTTCCCTTATTTTTTGACAAAACGGACGTTGCCGGCAACAAGCAGGTCGCCATCCGCTACCTTCATGCCCATTTCGAAAAACTGTGCCTCCAATTGCTGACCATTGACTGTGATGGGCCTGTTTTTAAACAGGGGAATCCTGGCTGGTTTGACGATATGGTGGAGACCGATTTTGAGTCCCGGCGCGATCGGAAGAAAGGTTTCCGAGGGGGTCAGGACAAGATATTCCGTATCCGGCGATATGCTCAGATGCAGATCTCCAGTTATCTCTCCTTTCGCCGAATTGATGCCTTCGCCGCCGTTCGTTAATTCATAGTCCATGGTCACCTGCAGACAGGGGATTTTCTCCTCTGTTCCCCGTTCCGTCAGCAGAGAGCGGGGACGGCTCAAGCGCACGGTTACCGGTATTCTGGCCAGGCCCAGAAGATCAACCTCGCGGTTCAGAGCGACCGGGAAGACACATTCCAGAAAATTCTGAATAACAGCCTCTTTGATCCGGGTTTCCACCGGCTGCCACCGCCGGGCAAGACGGGAGTCCAAGTCCCAATAGGAAAAGAAATACAAGAACCAATAACCTGCTGCTACCCATAATGTGTCCTCATTCTGATTCAATAAAGCATTCCCACATGACGCTCGAGGTCAAATTTCTCAATTTTCGTACAAAGTAGGCCAGGGGATGGGCAGTCAAGCCTGGCAGTTCGGACAGAACCACGTTCCCCGACCCAAAAGGCGGACTCGCTGAATGATTCCTCCGCAGTGCGGGCACTTTTTCCCCTCGCGCCCATATACGCGAAGTTCCTTCTGATACTCGCCTTTGCAGCCAAAAAGATCGCGCCAGTCGGAAATGGACGTTCCCCGGCAAACAACGGCCTTTGAAAGGACCTCAACCATGGCGCTTCCGACGCGCCGCCAGTCCTCTGAAGTCAGGTCGGCCGTCCTGCGGAGAGGATTCAATCCTGCTCGATAGAGGATTTCGCAGGCATAAATATTACCAATTCCGCCGATGATGCTCTGGTCCATGAGAAAAGATTTAATGGACCGACTTCGGTTGCATCCCTTTTCTTTCAGTGCCTCTGGGCATCCGGGCTTCAGGGCGTCGACAGCCGCGTTCCCCTTTGCCGCATCCGCGACAAGAGACAACGTGGCAAAACGCCGGGGATCGACGATAATGATCCGACCGGGGGTCAGATCGAGGATGAAGCGGCTGTGCGGCGGCTTTTCTCCGATATCCGGTTTTTCCTGCCAGAGAAGCCGACCTGTCATTCTCAGGTGAATTTCCAGCGATCTGCCGTCATCCAGCCCAAGGACGATCCGTTTCCCAAGACGAGTCACGGAAGCGATGCCGCGGCCTTTCAGATTGTCCAGCTTCCCCAGTTTGCTGTCAAGGATGAAAGTTCCCTTGATCTTTGCATGAGGTACTTTCTGCCGCAGTTGACGGCAAAGGGTTTCTACTTCGGGGAGTTCAGGCATGTGTTCCTCTTTTCTTGTCCGGTCTGTCCATCCGGGCGCTGACACACTCTTTTCGAGTTTGACAGTGACAGCAGGGCGGCAGAGAAAGTCGACGCGCATGCAGAAGCGACCCGCGTAAAAACCGGCCATTCCATTCAAAGTTGCCAGCATCTGAAAGACATGAAGATATAGCACGCTTCACCCCGGATTGACAATGATGGAATCTTGAACCGGTTTGTCTTTCTTTTCCCCGACTTCATCGCCCGTAATCCCGCTGGATCGCAAAAATAATCCATAATATCAAATTATTAAGCTGACAGGTCCCCTTTGATAAAAAAGTTGCTTTTTGGGCCATTATCTTATAGACCACTTGCGGCAAGTTTTGGAGTTGCATTCAATATTGTGTTGAGGACTCAAGCGAGGAGGAAGCACAGATGAGACTTATTCCCAGGGAGGAAAAATTCTTCGATCTGTTTGATGAACTGGCGGTCAAGATCGAAGAGGGCGGACTTCTGTTTGCGGAGATCCTGGAAAATTATGCACAGGCCGAACCTAAAATTGTCCGGCTCAAGGAAATCGAACATGAGGCGGATGTCATCACGCACCGGACCTACGAAAAGATGCACAGAACCTTTCTCACTCCGCTGGATCGGGAAGATATCTACGCCCTCGTCAATAAAATGGACAGCATCCTGGATATGATCGAGGCCTGCGCGATTCGAATGTCCCTGTACCGGATCAAGGAACCGGCTCCGGAGCTGAAAGAACAGGTCCGTATTCTTAACAAGGCGATATCCAAGGTGAAAGACGTCGTCCATGCCTTGAGGAATATGAAAAATGCCCGAACGATTATCGACGCCTGCGTGGAGATCAACACTGCTGAGAATGAAGGCGACGTGGTGCTGAGAACGGCTGTCACCCGGTTGTTTGAACATGAGAAGGATGTGGTGGAACTGATCAAATGGAAGGAAATTTTTGAGCGGATCGAAGAATCCATCGATGTCTGCGAGGATGTGTCCAATATCGCAGAAGGAATTGTTCTGAAAAATGCCTGATTCGCTTGCCTTTGTCATTTTCCTGGTCATCGTGGCCCTGGTATTTGACTTCATCAACGGCTTTCACGATTCTGCAAACTCCATAGCCACCGTGGTTTCCACCCATGTGCTGCCTCCCAAGTACGCAGTGGTCTGGGCGGCCTTTTTCAACTTTGCCGCCGTCTTCTTTATCGGCGTTCCCGTAGCCAAGACCATCGGCACCGGTATCATCCATCCGGATATTATTGATAATCTGCTGATCTTCGCCGCTCTGGGTGCAGCCATCATCTGGAACCTCATCACCTGGTACTTCGGGCTGCCCAGCAGTTCCTCCCACGCACTGATCGGTGGACTCATCGGCGCCGGCATCGTCAAGGGGGGTACATCGATTCTGGTTTGGGGGGGCATTACCAAGGCCACCCTCTTTATTGTTGTCTCGCCTGCCATCGGCATGGTTCTCGGGCTCACACTGATGCTCGGTGTCTTCATCTCTTCCGCCGGGCTCAGCCTGCCAAAATGGACCACATCTTCCGAAAAATGCAGCTTTTTTCCGCAGCCACTTACAGCCTGGGGCATGGCATGAACGATGCTCAAAAAACCATGGGCATCATAGCCATGGCCCTTTACAGCAAAGGATTGCTGGGAGATACCTTCCATATCCCTTTCTGGGTCGTTATTCTCTGCTATACGGTCATCGCTATGGGAACGGCTTCCGGCGGGTGGCGAATCGTAAAAACCATGGGAACGAGGATCACCAGGCTTCGTCCCATCGGCGGCTTCTGTGCGGAGACGGCGGCGGCCATCTCCATCATCGGCGCTTCCCTGGCAGGCATTCCTGTGAGCACCACCCACACCATTACGGGGGCGATCGTCGGCGTCGGCTCCACCATCCGGGTTACCGCCGTCCGCTGGGGCATTGCCGGAACGATCATCTGGGCCTGGATCTTCACCATTCCGGTCTCGGCGTTCATCTCCGCCGTGCTCTATTTCATCCTGAAAACGTTGCTCCAGTAAGGCCAACGGTCCATTCTTCGACTACTTCTCCGGCATCGTCGTCGACTTTTTGCCCTGCGTTTTTCCTGAGCCATGTTTCCTTCGGCCAGGCCGCCGTGATTTCATTTCTGATCCGACATTGGCCTGATCTGCCAGGCAGTGTTGTTATTTTCCCGCTCCATGTTGAATCTTTCTCATTTCCCGGATAGCCGCCGGAACCCGGACCTGACGCCGGGGATGAATCCGCTCTCTGCCGCTTACTCCGAAACATCATACTCCCGGTAAAGCTGTTCATACATCTGGCAGATGGACTGCATAAGCGAAGCGATGATCGGTCCCAGGACGAAACCGGAAAAGCCGAAAAGAACAATCCCGCCGAGGGTGGACAGGAAAATGAGAAGAGGATGCATCTGCACGTCCCTTTCCAGCAGAATGGGGCGCAGCAGATTGTCCACCAGACTGATTACAAGGCCGCCGAACAGAAGGATCATTATACCCTCCCAGAGATGCCCGCTAATCAGCAGAATGATGCCGGCCGGCGCCCAGACGATGGAACAGCCTATGCCCGGTATGATGGCCGTGACGATCATGATGACGCCCCACAGCACGGAGCCTTCAATCCCCGCGATCCAGAAGGCCAGTGCTCCCAGGGTGCCCTGCAATCCGCCAATGATCAATGTGACCTTAAGTGTGGATTTGGCTGTGTTGATGAAGCGATCGAAAAGAAGCCGCTCCCGCTGGTTGCCCAGAGGGAGAAGGCGCATGGCGCTTTGCAGCAGTTTCTCTCCGTCCCGGATAAAGAAGAAGAGGGCGTAAAGCATTATGGCAAACTGAGCAACGGCAGCCAGTGTGTTCTGAGTCAGGCTCGAAAGGCGGGTAAAGATGTAGTTGGCAATACTGCGGAGCATTTCGGACAGCTTTTCCATCCAGAAATTTTGATCGATATCGAGTTTCTGAATGTAAGGGTGGCTGGAGATCCAACCGAGCAGCTCCTGGAGATTGCGGGCAATGTGGCTGGAATCGGAACTCAGCGTATTGTACATGCTCATCGATTGAGATACGAGAAGGCTGCCGATGAAAATTGTCGGCAAAATGAGAATCAGCAGAACCAGGACCAGCAGTACGGCCGAAAGAAGATTTGGGCTTGGCCAGCGCAAGATCAGCCGGGCATAAAGGGGGTGGACGATGCTGGAAATGATGATGGCCCAGAAGAGGGGATAGAAAAAAGGTTTCATCAGATAAAGAAAGCCGAAACCGACCAGCCCCAGCAGCAATACAAACGCGAGATGGCGCGTCTTTGATATTTCCATAAAAATGAGCCCCGAAAGCGGATTTACCCTGATGGTTGAAAGCCGATGAGTTCAGCAGGGGAAATTTACATCAAATCTGTTAAGAAAATCAATGGTTTTATGGATTATTCCGGGACGACCGGCACTTCTTCTGACAGTGGTGAACACCATCGTGCCTGCGGAAACCGGACATCACTGGTCTTTACAGCAGGAATGTTTCCAGGCATCGGTCCGGTTATAGAAGATGAAGTTCCGTTAAGAAGAGGAGAATCAGGAGAACCGCGATATAATCCGGACGGGTGAGGCGCAGTTCATGAAGATAGGTGCGATGCCCCCGCTGGTATCCTCGTCCTTCCATGGCCCAGGCCAGTTCCTCTGCCCGCCTCAAGGCCCCCAGGACGACAGGTATTGCCAGGCCGGCGATGCCGCTAATGCGCCGAACAGGTCCCCCTCTGCCGAAATCCATGCCGCGGGCCATCTGCGCTTTTTTAACGCGGTTGAATTCATCCAGCACGGTGGGAACAAACCGCAGGGCAAGGGAGATCATCATGGCCAGATCATGGGAAGGAATCCCGATACGGTTCAAGGGGCGCAGCAGGCGTTCCACGCCGCAGATCAGTTCCGAGGGGGAAGTGGTCATGGTCAGAAGAGAAGAGCCGACCACCAGGGCTGCAAACTGCCAGGTGACCAGAGCGCCGCGGTAAAGTCCTTCCCAGGTGATTCCTTCCAGCCAGGGGTGTCCGGGAAAGAGGGGGGCGCCCTGGGAAAAGAAAAGATGCAGCGAGAAAAGCAGAACAAAAAAGAACAGCAGGGGTTTCAGCGCCTGGAAAAGCCGGGTCGGCATGAGGTGGGCGCCGTAGAGGACAAGGCTCCAGAAAAGGCTGACCAGCAGGACTGTCCAGCCGTCCGCCCGCAGAATGGCAAAACTCAGGACGACGAGCGAGAGGATCTTGACCCGCGGATCCAGCCGGGAAATGACGGAAGATTGCGGAATATATTGTCCCAGAATGTACATGGCCTTTCCGGTTGTTACGCGACGGATTCAACAGGGTGACTCTTCCAGGCGGCAATCTCCCGGCAGACGTCCTCAAAATCCAGGATATCAGTCCGGACCGATACCCCCATTTCCTTGAGCCGCCACAACAGGGCCGTAGCCGCGGGCATGCCCAGTCCCTGCTGCCGCAGCCAGTCGCCCTGGCTGAGCACGATCTCCGGTCGATCGTCGCGGACGATTTTCCCCTCCCGCATGACAAGAACCCGGTCCACGTCCAGGATGTCATCCATGTTGTGGGTTATATGGATGATGCCCAGTCCGCGCTTGTGGAGACCGGCAATCAGGGCGAGTACACGCTGCCGGGAGGCGGGATCCAGATAGGAGGTCGGCTCGTCGAAAATGATGTACCGGGGCTCCATGGCCAGGATGCCGGCAATGGCGACCAGCCTTTTTTCACCGCCGGAAAGGGCCGAAGGAACACGGCGCCCATAGGACTCCAGACCGACGAGCTCCAGTGAAGAAGCGACACGGCGGCGGATTTCCGCCGGAGGCAGTCCCAGATTGCCCGGACCGAAGGCAATGTCCTCCTCGATGGTCATTCCCACGATCTGGTTCTCCGGATTCTGAAAGACCATTCCAACACGACGACGGATTTCCCAGACCTGCCGGTCGTCCAGTGTGTCCAGCCCGTCCACGCTGACTACGCCCGACGTCGGCCTCATGAGGGCATTGAGATGATGAACCAGGGTCGTTTTGCCACACCCGTTCGCTCCGATGAGGGCCACGTATTCCCCATCCTTAAGCGTCATGCTGACGCCGTCGAGGACGGCCCGTTCCTTTTCCTGATAGTGAAACCGCAGATCTCGGACTTCAATCATATCTTACCTCAAGGCAGGGAAAACCCTCCATTTCTGGGTCGTCCTTACAATACCGTGCCGCCGGATCCTTCATCGGCTCATCAACGTACTTCGTTTGCGTGCCTGGGCCGCCTCTGCCCGTCTTGAAATCATCTTTAATCTGAACTGCTATCCCCTGCCGGTTATCGCTGTATGTAATTGCGGACCTTCAGGACAATCAGGGAGGCGGCAAGAATCTTGACGATATCACCCGGAATAAAAGGAAAAACACCGACGGCCAGAGCCTGGGCCGGGGAAAGTTTCGCCACAAAGGCGAGCTGAGCGGTTCCTATGCCATAGATGACGAGATGTCCCAGAATCATGGTGAACGACAGCCAGACTATTCCCGGTCGTTCTTTCATGCCGGCCAGGATGCCGATGATCCAGGCGCCGGCAATAAAGCCCAAGAGGTATCCGCCAGTCGGTCCCAGCAGAACCCCCAATCCGGCCTTCCCACCGGCAAAGACGGGCAGACCGATCAATCCCAGCGCCACATAAACGATCTGACTCAAAGCGCCCAAGGGTCCTCCGAGCAGGGCCGCGGCCAGGGCCAGGAAGAAATTCTGCAGGGTGATCGGCACCAGCGGCAGGGGAATCATGATAAAGGCACCGACGGCCGTCATGGCTCCGAAAAGAGAGGCATAGATCATCCCGAGCAGAGGGGATGCGGTGCGTCCTGATTTATTCATTATTTTGTTCCTCTTACATCCCGCCGTCAGACCGTGAGGAGGGTCACATCTCCGGAAAAAATCCGCTGAAGGGCCCCGTCGGATTCCTTCAGGATCAGAACCCCGTTTCCATCCACGTCCTGCACTTCGCCGATATACCGGCGTCCCGGCATCTCGACGGCGATCCGGCTTCCCACAATATCCGTCAGGAACTTCCAGCGCGAAAGGATGTTATCAAAATCGCCCTGGAGCAAAAGACTGTAATATTTTTCCAGAGCCTCCAGCCAGCTCTGGAGAAGGCGGATTCGCGGAAAAGGCCGCCCTGTTTCGATCAGTATGGAAGTTGCCGGGTATCGAAGATCGGAGGGGAAGGATGCCTGGGGGACATTTACGTTCAGACCCATTCCGATGACCGCAAAATCCACGGCATCCATTTCCGTTCCGATTTCAGTAAGGATTCCGGCCAGTTTGCGACCATTTGCCAGGATATCGTTGGGCCACTTGATCCGGATGGGCAGACCGGTTTGCGTCTCCAGGGCCTCGGTTGCCGCCACGGCAGCAAGGAGGGTGAGCTTCGGGGTTTCGCTGAGGGGGATGAGAGGGCGCAGGATCACGGTTGCGTAAATCCCCTGACTGTGAGGGGAAAACCAGGTCCTTCCCCGACGGCCCCGTCCCTGGGACTGCTCTTCGGCTATGACCAGGGCGCCCTCCGGAGCGCCTTCATAAGCCAGCGCCTTGCCCTGATTGTTGGTGTTGTCCGTTTGCTGGAAATGAAAGATCGGACCCCGTCCGATCAGGCGGGTGTTCAGGCCTTCCCGGATCTCGCCGGCCAGGAGACAATCAGGGATGCTCCGCAGGGCATACCCCCTTCGGGGGGAAGATTCGATGTCGTACCCCTCTTCCTTCAGCCTGCTGATCTGTTTCCATATCGCGGAGCGGGAAATTGCCAGCCTGGAACTGACCTTTTCTCCGGATACAAACCGTCCCTGTTCTTTCTTGAGGTATCGCAGCAACTGTTCCTTTGTGTTCATCGCGGCCTTGAATACCACCGAGGTTTCTTTTTGTCAACCCGTTATCATTTGCCGGTTGACAAAGGAGCCTGTCCTCTGATAGGCGATGTCTTCCATTACACGACAGGAGAAAATTTTGATGATACTGGATTCCACTGTAAATATGCTGGCACAGAAAATTCTCGACGAAGGGCCGCAAGCCCTTTCCTTTCAGGAAGCCTGCTCCCTGACCGAACTGCCGGCCCGGTCCATCCCCGATTTATTCCTCGCCGCCTGCAAAATCCGGCAGCATTATCAGAAGGATGACGTTGTGCTCTGCTCCATCCTCAACGCCAAATCCGGCGCCTGCGCAGAAAACTGCGCCTTCTGTTCTCAGTCAGGCCACCACCGGACAGACGTCGTAAAAAGGCCCCTTCTGTCCGCCGAGGCCATGATCGAGGAAGCTCGCCGGCTGGATTCAGCCGGCGCGACCCGTTTTTCCATGGTCACCAGCGGCAGCCGGTTGAACGCGGCGGAAATCGAAACGGTCGGCCAGGCGGCATCGGCCATTACGAAGTCCACCCGACTTACCGTATGCGCCTCCCTGGGGCAGTTGACCGCCTCTTCCGCGGAGCGCCTCAAGGCCGGCGGGGTCAGCGTTTATCATCACAACCTGGAAACAGCGCGAAGTTTCTTCCCTCAGATCTGCACCACCCACGACTATGAAGAAGATATCGAGACGCTCCTCATTGCCCGGAAAGCAGGGCTACGCCTCTGCAGCGGGGGCATTTTCGGCTTGGGAGAATCGTGGGAGCAGCGGGTGGAAATGGCCTTTACGCTGAGGGAACTGGACGTGGACAGCATCCCTATCAACTTTCTCAATCCTCTCCCGGGGACCCGGATGGCCGACCGGTCGCTTCTGCCGCCCATGGAGGCCCTGCAAGTCATCGCTCTGTACCGTTTTATTCACCCGGCAAAGCCTCTTCTGATATGCGGCGGGCGGGAAATCACGTTACGGGATTTTCAGTCCTGGATTTTCCTGGCGGGCGCCAGCGGCATGATCGTGGGCAACTACCTCACCACCCAGGGACGGGATATCGGGATGGACAGGGACATGATCCAGTCAGGCCTCTTTTGACGGGTTCCGGAATGAATAAAAAAGGGGGAAATGGGAATGCCGATTTCCCCCTTTTCGCTTTCTCTTCCTGTTCATTGGCCTGTCCGGACAATCTCTTCAGTTTCTGTGCAGTCAATAAGAATGTAACAAAGCAAAAAATCCGTCAATTGACAGGAAACATCACGCCGACGTGCGACCATCACAAACGCGACCTCCTGGCGAAGGTTGCGGAAACCCGGCACATCGCTCTGAATCGCCACAGCTGTCTGACTATCATTGTCGCAAGGGTAAAAGCCTAAAGTGCGCGGCGACTGTCGATATCCTGACATCCATCAAGGGCGTCCGGAACGAGACCCTGATTATGGCCCGCACAGTAATGAGATTGTCCGGCAACCGAATCAGGTGACTTTACGCACATGGTCAACAGCGCTGGTTTTGTTTCAAAGAAGGGCAACGCGATAGCTGCTCTAAGGGGTTTGCAAGGCCTTGTTCAGATCTACGGCCCGGCCGAGATCACCAAAGATTTTTTTCATCTCGCCGTAAATCGGTTTTCCTAAAAAGAAGGTATAGATCTCGTCGCATTTCTTTTGCAGGTTGAGATCGGCGAATCCCTCAGGGTAGAGGATTTTTCCCACTGTATAGGCGTCGGCGATCATCGTTTCGATGTTCGTAGCATAGTTGTTGAAGGGGTAGAGAAGATAAACCCGTTTTTTGCCGACGACCTTGAGATGTTGGTAGAAATCCGGTTTTTTCCGGTAATCCTGGGCGATCAAGGTCAGTCCCCCGGCGTCGAGAAAAAGGAAATCCGGATTCCAGGCAAGGAGCTGCTCGCGGTTGATGAACAGGTGGCCGCGTGTGGACACTTCCCGGGCCAGGTTGCGGGCGTTGACCCAGGCCAGGGGAGGATAATTCGCGTCGGTGGATTCGATGCCCTGAACGCCCTTCAGTGAAATCCCCCCTATATAGACCGTGGGCTTTCGATCCCGGGCCATCCGTTTCGTCCGGGCGAGGAGATTCTGGCGGTTTTTCTCTGTGAAAGCGATCACCGCCTCAGCCCGTTTCTCCTTGCCAAGGATTTTCCCGGCCAGCCGAAGTGATTCGTAGAGCTTTTCGTCGATGGTACCCACTCCAGTTTTTGAGTAGGCCAGGACCACCACAGGGATGCCGAGCCTCTTCTGGAGGGCGTCGGCCTTGGCCGGTTCCATGTGGGTGATGAAGATCGCATCAGGCGAAAGGCGCAGAACCGCCTCCAGGTCTGGATCCCGATTGATCTGGGCTGGGCCGCCGGGCCCGATGGAGGGAAGTCCGGCCAGGGAGGGATAGGCCAACTGATAGGAACGTCCTGCCGAGGGTTTTTTGTCGAAACTCTCCACGCCGACGATGCGGTCTGCTGCTTCCAGGTAGCACAGCAGCCGCAATGCGCCGCTGCTGACAGCAATGATCCGTCTGGGGGGCGCCGGCAGCTCGACGGCACGGCCCGCGACATCAGTGACCACAAGCGTCCTGGCCTGGGAGGCGGCGGGTGCCGAAAGAATGATGGCAAAAAACAAGACGATCACAGCCAGGGATTTACTGTCCATTTTAAATCGCATCGATGTGCTCCTTCAAGGGTTGTGATTCAAAAGGGCGAGGCCAGGGCACCATGACGGGGTAACCCTGAATCTCCTGCAGGAGGACCCGGACGCCGTAGACCTCTTCGATGATGGCCGCCGAAAGGGTTTCACGGGTCGCGAAGGCGTGGACTCGCCCTTCTTTGAGAAGCAAAAAACGGTCAGCAAAACGCAGGGCGGTGTTGACGTCGTGGAGCGACAGGATTGCCGTCAGGTCACGCTCCCGGACGGCCCTCTTCATAAGCTGCATTACTTCAACCTGGTTTCCCAGATCAAGGTTGCTCAGGGGTTCATCGAGTAGAAGCAATTCCGGCTCCTGAGCAAGGGCGCGGGCGATGATCACCTTCTGGGCCTCGCCCCCGCTGAGCTCGTTTACCGGGCGCAGGGCGAAAGCCTTTAAGCGCATCAGACTCAGGACCGCCTCCACCACCTCAAGATCCCGACGGGTTGCCGTCCACCGGATGTGAGGCCTCCGTCCCAGAAGGACCGCGTCATAGACAGTCAAAGGTTCGTTTCCATAGCGCTGCGGGACGTAGCCGACCATTCGGGCGATTTCGTCTCCCCGCAGGCGGCGGATATCCTGATTGTTGAGAAACACCGTCCCCCTATGGGCCTGAAGGATTCCGTTGAGGCACTTCAGGAGCGTAGATTTGCCTGCGCCGTTCTTTCCAAGGATGCCCAGGATTTGTCCCTTGTGGAGCTCGAAGGTCACACCGTCGAGAACAGGACGACTGTTGTAGGCGAACTCGATGCCGGAAACGGAGAGAATCATCGCGAAGTCCCCCGCAGGAGCAGAAAGAGAAAAAGCGGCGCCCCCATGAAGCTGGTGATGACCCCAACTGGAAGGGAGCCAGAACCAACGAAAATCCGGCCTAACGTGTCGGACCCCAGCAGCAGAAGCGCCCCCACCAGGCAAGATAGCGGGGTCAGCAGTCTATGGTCCGAACCCACAAGCTTGCGGGCAATGTGGGGTGCCAGCAGGCCGATGAAAGCGATCACACCTTGGAAGCAGGTGATTAGGGCAGCCACGAAGGCGGCCCAAAACATGCCACGCCGACGGAATCGGTCTACGTTTACGCCCAAGCCTCGGGCCACCTCTTCGCCGGCGGTTAAGGCGTTGAGATCCCACTGGCGCATTATGAAGTAACCCAGGGCTATGGAAGTGGCGATTCCCATAAGGCCGATGTCCCGCCAAGTAGCGCGCGCTACATCCCCGAAGGTCCAGAAGACGACAGCCGCGATCTCTACATCCGCGGCGAAATACTGAAGCAGAATCGTTCCGGAAGTGAAGAGTGCCGATAGGGCTACCCCGGCGAGGATGACCGCCTCAGCGGACATCTCTCTGAGACGGGCTATGGCCAGAATGGATAGCGTAGCCGCCAGAGCGCCAGCAAAGGCTAAAAGGGTGATGGAATAGACCCCGTGCAGGGCCCACTGGCCGGAGGCAGCGGTGCGCAGGGCGCTGCTCTGGAATCCGCCGGCGCCCAGGATAACAATGGCAAAGGCCGCCCCGAAGGCCGCCCCGTGGCTGATACCCAGTGTCGATGCCGAAGCGAGAGGGTTTTTCAGAAGGCATTGAAAGACTGTGCCCGTAAGGGCCAGTCCACTGCCGGCGATGACCGCCGAGGCGATCCGGGGCAGGCGGATTTCCCATATTACTGCCCGCATTGCCCCTTCCCCTTGGCCCATTAAGGTCAGCAGGACATCCCTGATGGAGAGACTATAGGAACCCACAACTATGGCCAGGAGCATCAGAATAACGAGCAGAGCAAAGCAAGAGAAGAGTATGAGAATTTTCCCCCGGACTGCCGTTCGATAGGCAAGCGTTGGCGGACTGGTGACTGCGACGGCCATGGCAAAGTCACCTTTCTTCCGGTTGGAGGCAGTCGCGGCAGACCTCTCGTCCATCGAGAACGACCAGTTTCGAGCCCATGGCAGGTTCGCCGCAACGGGCGCAGAGACGGGAGGGCTCCCTCCGAGCCTTGGGAGGGAGCGTCCGGTTGATAGGTTGAATATTAAAAAGGGTTTCAATGGGTTTTTGCAGAATCTCAAGAGCCTTTTGACTGTGGATCTTCCAAAATTCAGCGGTCTCATGCGGAGTTGCGGTCATCTGATGCACCTTTTCCATGAGCGTCAAGTGACGCTCGTTCATCTCCATAACCCCGGCTTTGAGGGCAACGCGCACCCCACGTCCTGATTTTCGTTCGATAAGAGTGAAGACGTGTTTGCCATGGTCCTGATAGATGAGGTTTCCCTTGCCGAAAGTACAGCCAGTCAGGACCTGGAGGGCATCGACGCCGCATGCGTCTGTCTCTACGATGGCCACCAGTTCCTCATCTTCGGCACGCTCCCCGCAAAGTGCCGCCAGGGCCGCCTGTGCAGCCCGGTAACCAACGGCCAGACCGGGGCAATCGTGGCCGTGGAAGGCTACACAGCATTTGTAATCCTCCGGGTTTTCACCGTGAGACCAATCGGTTTTTATTTTATCTTTCTGCATAATGTACCTTCAACGCTGCAGTGATGTAATAATTTGGGAAAATTCGTCCTTGGAGCAACATCAAAATTCTTGATAATATTTTTTAGAATAAGGTAACACCGATGTCAATTTCTTTCTGGATTTTTATTGTGCGCTGTTTTTATCGATTGCAGCAGGGGAGATGGTCAGGGAAGAAAATATGGCATCGTTATCATATCAGAAAACAGATTCTTGAATGGCATATGTCTGGATAAATCCGTTCCCTGAAAATTCCGTGTAACGATCAAATTGATCGCTGCTCGTTTCCAGTCCATAGAGTTGAGTGCTGATAAAATCTATGGACAGCTTGAGGAAGAAATATTTCTTGTCTCGCACGCTGCTTTATATTGTTCACTGCTGCTTTCAAAAACAAAAGAGACCATGCGAAACCTTGTCCGGAGAAGGGGAAAGTGGCAAATCCTCTTCACAAAAACCGTATTTTCTCAAATTTTCTGTCACCGGAAGGAGCCCGTCTTATAAAAGTATGGAAATATAAGGCACATCAAAGTATGTATGAAACGTGACGCCATGTTCCGACTGTCCTGGTGCATTCCATTATCTCCCTGCGGAAGGGACGCCAGGCGGTGGAAAAAGTCGATCCGGACACCGCGTTAAGCAATGTGCCGCGCGGCCGGAAGAAGTTGTCAATGTCGGCGCTATGAAAGGGCCGCCGGGCGAACAGAACAACAAAAGGAAAAGGCGCGACCATGAATTCAAGACGCATCTCCCTCTGGAAGAAATTCAGCAGGATCCTGGTGACCTGTCCAAAGGGAATCGCTCCGTACCTGAAAAACGAAATCGAATCCCTGGACTTTCCGGTCGATTATGAGCGGGAGGCTGCCATCCTGACCGAGGGAACCCTGGAGGATTCCCTGCGTCTGAATCTTCATCTGCGTACGGGACACCGCGTTCTCTATCTTCTGGCCGAAGGTGCGGTGAATGATCCCAACGAACTCTATCGCTGGATTGCCGGCCTGTCCTGGGAAAGCATTCTGCATGAGGACGGGTATCTCTGCGTGACTTCCACCGTGGATCACCCCTCGATTCGGGACACGCGTTTTGCCAACCAGAAATGCAAGGACGCCATTGTCGACCGTCTTCAGCGAATCTGCGGGCGGCGGCCGGATTCCGGTCCGGCGCGGGATCGGGCGGTGGTGCATCTCTTCTGGAAGGGGACGAGGGCGCAGCTTTATCTGGATACGTCCGGAGAGCCCCTCTCCCGCCGGGGATACAGGAAGATCCCCGTTCAGGCCCCCATGCAGGAAACCCTTGCGGCGGCTATTGTCCTCGCCACGGGCTGGAACGGAAAAGGCCCCTTTGTCAATCCCATGTGCGGCAGTGGAACGATTGCCATCGAAGCCGCCCTGATCGCCCTGAACCGCGCGCCGGGCCTGTTGCGAAGCAATTTCGGCTTTCGGCATATCAAAGGATTTCCTGCAGCTCTGTGGAAGGAACTGCGAAGAAAAGCACAGGAAAAGGCTGCCCGCCGTTTCCCGGGACAGATCATCGCCACGGATATGGACCGGCGGGCCATCGCCGCCGCGGAGCAGAACGCCGTCAACGCCGGCGTTCAGAACTGGATCCGTCTGGCCGTTTGCGATTATACGGAAACGGATATTCCCCCGGAAGCGGGAATCGTGATCATGAATCCTCCCTACGGAGAGCGTCTGGGAAATGTGCAGAAGCTGGAAAAAACGTACGCCGGAATGGGAAATTTCCTCAAAAACGCCTGTCCGGGCTACCGGGGATTCATCTTTACAGGGAATATCGAGCTGGCCAGGAAAGTCGGTCTGAAAACCCGGCGCCGCCTTGTCTTCTTCAACAGCGGCATTGAATGCCGTCTTCTGGAATACGAACTTTACGAGGGAAGCTACAGGGACAGGATGCCGCCGAAAGAGGAAGAACTGCGCCATCCCGAGGGGAACTGACCGATCATATCCGAACGAACCGTCTTTTTAAAGAATCATCATAGGGAGAAAGACGACGGAGCATCCGACCGATGTTCAGCAGCTGGAATGGGCACTCTCACCTTGCAAATCCGGAGCAAATGAGCTATCAGGCAGCAGTATCCCGCGCAGCGAAGGATACCCGCTCCTGCTTATTGCATTGACACGGATCTTATGGAGAAATACCGTCAAACATGAATAAAAATTCGCCTGAACTTCACCCCATCGGTGTTTTTGATTCCGGCGTCGGCGGGTTGACTGTTGTCCGGGCCTTGATGGAAAGGCTGCCTTTCGAAAATATCCTTTACTTCGGAGATACGGCCCGGGTGCCCTACGGCGTGAAATCCGTGGAAACCATCAATGCCTATGCCCGGCAGATCACGGAATTTCTGCTCCGTCAGGAAGTCAAGCTCCTCATCATTGCCTGTAACACGATGGCCGCCGTGGCCCGCCAGTCCGTCGAGTCTCTTTCCCCTGTTCCGGTTCTCGATGTCATCGATGCCGGCGCCCGCCGTGCCGTGGCGGAAACCCGGACGCACTCCGTGGGGGTCATCGGCACGCCTACCACGATCAACAGCAATGCCTATGCCCGGGCCATCTGCCGGCTGGCGCCGGAAACCCGCATCTTTTCGCAGGCCTGTGCCCTGCTTGTCCCCCTGGTGGAGGAAGGCTGGCTCGACCATCCCGTCACCCGCCTGACCGCTCAGGAATACCTGCGGCCCGTGCTCGCCGAACACATCGATACCCTGGTCCTCGGTTGCACCCATTATCCCCTGCTCAAGGCGCTTCTGCAGGATGTTGCCGGCCCGGACATTCACCTGGTGGATTCCGCCGAGGCGATGGCCGATGCAACCGCCGAGCTGTTGCAGGTTCAACATCTCACCAACCCCGAACGTATCCCTCCGGAATACCGTTTCTACGTAACGGACGTCCCCCTCCGCTTTCAGCAGATCGGCGAGCGTTTCCTCGGCCGGTCCCTGCCCGGCGTCGAACGGGTCCAATTGTAGTGGAGTGACCCGCGAAGGGGTGAGGGGCTGCGGGCCTTCCTTCAAATGGGCGGCAGGGAGGCAAATTCCCTCTTCCCAAACTCGGTTCCTGTGCTATACTTCTAAAAAGTGGATCTTTCGGAAAAGGCAGTTTTTTTCTCCTTCTCGATGTTAGAAATCAGGGGGAATAAAAGTGAATTGTTCTGCAGGAAAGACGGTTTCTGTCATTTTTTTGTCATTGGCGTTCCTGCTGACCGTTTTCTGTTCCCGCTCTCTGTCGGCGGATGAACCCGTCGATGAAACGACCGCGGCGATTCGGAAGCGGTTGGAGACAATGGACGGTCGCAACCTGACCCTCCGTTCCGGGGAGACCCTCCGCTTTCCCGCGGAATTGAGAATCTTCTATACCCGCCGCGGATTCCGGACCGCGTGGACCGATCATGACGGCATTCTTCCTGTTGCCGCCTCCCTCAGGAACGCCCTTCTTAAGGCCGCTCTCCATGGACTGGAGCCTGAAGAATATCACCTCTTGTCTCTGGAAAGGCTGTTTTCCCAGATCAGGAAAGGCGTCGGCATCGATGGAGCGCTTTTTGCGGAAAATCGCATGGAACTCGATCTCCTTCTGACGGATGCCTTTTTCCTGTACGCCGCCCATCTGGCCTCGGGAAAGGTGAATCCTGAAACGGTTGATGCCCAGTGGTTTCTGCGAAAGCGACCTTCCCCCAATCTGCTCCGCACCCTCGAACAGGCCCTGAGTTCGGCAGAGGTGGAATCGATCCTGGAAAACCTTGCCCCTTCCAGCCCGGCTTACGCCAATCTGAGGAAGGCGCTCAGCAAATACAGGGATATCGAGCGCCGGAGAAAATGGCCTGTCATGATGGAAGGGATTCGTCTGAAGAAGGGAGATCGGAGCGAACAAGTTGCCCTGCTGCGGGAGCGCCTCGATGTCCCGGAAGTGTTTCCCTTCTGGGAGGACAGGGAAGACGGCGAGGGTAAGTATCTGTTCGACGAATATCTCGAGAGGGCGGTCAAGGCGTTTCAGAAGAGTCATGGATTGATTGCCGACGGCGTCGCCGGTTCAGAGACCCTGGAAGCCATGAATGTCACCGCGGCTGAGCGGGTTCGCCAGATCAAAGTCAATCTGGAGCGTCTCCGCTGGATACCTGATGATCCTGGAGATCGGGCGGTGATTATCAATATCCCGGAATTTCGCTTAAGAGTCCTGGAAAAGGAAAAAGAGGTTTTCAACAGCCGGATTGTTGTTGGAAAATACGCCCAGAACACCCCGGTTTTTGGCAGCCGCATCACCCATTTCATCCTGAATCCCTACTGGCACGTTCCCCGCAGCATCGCCGTCGAGGAAATTCTGCCTCTGATCAAACAATCTCCTGAATATCTGAACTGGGAAGATATGAAAGTGCTGTCCGGCTCAGGGGCTAAAACGAGAATCGTCCCGCCCTGGACCATCGACTGGGAGAACATGACCGCCCGCGAGTTCAATTACCATCTCCGCCAGGACCCGGGTCCGAGAAACCCTCTTGGCCGGATAAAATTTTATTTTCCCAATCCTTATGATGTTTATCTGCACGATACACCGTATCTCCATCTTTTTGAGCAGAAAAAGAGAAATTTCAGTCATGGATGCATTCGTGTTGAGAACCCGGTGGAGCTGGCTGTCGTCCTGCTCGGAGGAAATTCCATAGAAACCAGGAAACAGCTTCTGTCCGCGATTGAGACGGGTAAACGGAAGCAGTTCCAGCTTCGTCAACCCGTCTCAATCAGAGTTTTTTACTTCACCACCTGGGCTGAGGCCGATGGAACGGTCCATTTTCGCAAGGACATATACAATCATGATCTGCCCCTGCAAAAAGCCTTGGAAAAGACCGGCCTTCCCTGACGGCGGCAACGTGGCCCGTTCCTTGTCGAAGCCTTTCCGCCGATTCTGAACTTTTTGAAAATTGACGGCTCCTTCCATAAAATCCCGGGTCCGAAAAAGAGGAGCGTTATGACGGGACACCATCCTCAACATATTTCCTGGGGCAATAGACTTCTGATGACCATGATGCTGAATCTGGTGATTCCCGTGGTCCAGATTATCGGCGGTATACTGGCCGGCAGTATGGCGCTGATCAGCGATGCGCTCCACAATCTCAGTGATTTTACCTCCCTTCTGATCAGTTATGTGGCTCTGCGCATGGGGGAACGCCAGCCGACGGTTTCTCAGACGTTCGGCTACAAACGGATTGAAGTCCTGGCCGCCCTGGTGAATGTGAGTCTGCTTTACGGCGTTGCGATTTTTATCGCCATTGAGGGATGGCAGCGTCTGCTGGCGCCTCAGGTGATCAAGGGGCAACTGGTTGTATGGATCGCCCTGGCCGGCTTGGCGGGTAACGCTTTTTCAGCGGTTCTGCTGCATGCCGGGGCAAAAACCAATATCAATATCCGCAGTTCTTTTCTGCACATGCTTACCGATGCCCTGACCTCTCTGGGCGTGGTCGTTTTAGGGATCATCTGGCTTTACAGGCCGTGGTACCGACTGGATACCTTGGTTTCCTGGGGGATTGTCGCCCTAATTTTTTACGGCGGCTGGGGAATACTGAAGGAAACATACCAGATTCTCATGAACGCCACCCCTCCGGGCATCAGCGTGAAAGAGATCAAGCGGGCCGTCGAAGCTATTGAGGGAATACGGGAAATCCATCACATTCATGTCTGGACGCTCTCACCCGACAGGGCTGCCCTGGCCGCCCATATCATTGTGGACGATCAGATGTTGAGCCAGGTTGATTTGCTTGTTTCCCGGGTTCGCGAACTTCTGTGGAGCCGCTTCGGCATCGATCATCCCACATTGCAGTTCGAAACCCGATCAGAGGACAATACTTTCCTCCTGTGCTGTCCAAAGGAACACAACCATCATCACTAAAGGGGAATGACTTGATATGGCCAAGGATCTTGCAGAAATACTGACGGAATACAATCAACAGATAGGCCGCCAATTTGCGGAATTCCTTTATCGGGGAGACGCCAGCAATCGTTATAAAGACCGTCCCTTTGAAGAGCTTTTAATCACCACATCGGAAGTTATGGAAGCAAATGTTGCCGTGCTCCTGCGAAAGGACTTTTCCAAACTGGACGCCTTTATCGCCAAAATCAGTAAAATGCGGCTTGAAGGGGGGTTCTCTCTTCCGGAAGTCCAGCGTGCCTTTGAAATTTATCGAACACTTCTGGTACCCATCCTGGTGAAAGAGCTGAAAGGCGATGCCTTGCTCAATGCTCTGCAGAAAGTCAACGATCTGATGATTGATACGATCACCCAATTCAGCGAATACTTTCTGAATCAGGCTGAAAAGGCGCTGTTTGAGGCAAAGGAAGAAGCCGAAGCGGCGAACCGGGCCAAAAGCGATTTTCTTGCCAGTATGAGCCACGAAATACGCACGCCCATGCATGCCATCCTCGGCATGGCGGAGCTCCTCCTGGAAACGCCCCTGTCCCCCGAACAGCAGCGCTATGTGGAAATTTTCAGAAATGCGGGGGAGAATCTTCTGAATATCATTAACGACATTCTGGATATTTCCAAGGTGGAGGCGGGTCACCTTGAACTTGAAAACATCGAATTCGATCTCGGAGAAATTATTGAAAGAACAGTTGAAGCACTGGCTATCCGCGCTCATGGCAAGGGACTGGAACTGGCCTGCCATATCCTGCCCGATGTTCCCGTTAATCTGATCGGCGATCCTGTCCGCCTGCAGCAGATCCTGATCAACCTGGTGGGCAATGCCATCAAATTCACGGAGAAGGGCGAGGTTGTCGTTCATGTCGAAAAGTCGACGGAGCTCACGGGCGGTCCGGAAACCGGTACGGAAGAAGGTGGGAAGGTGGAACTCCTTTTCTCCATTGCGGATACGGGCATCGGCATCCCACAGGAAAAAATCGACAAGATGTTTGAAAAATTCACCCAGGCCGATTCATCCACAACCCGAAAGCACGGCGGAACAGGGCTTGGCCTGTCCATTTCCAGGCGCCTGGTTGAGATGATGGGGGGACACATCAGGCTGGATAGTGAAGTAGGCAAAGGAACGACTGCTACCTTCACCGCCCGTTTCAGTGTTCAGGCGGAGGGGAAAAAGTTGGCCGAAATTGTTGAAGCCGGTGTGGAAAAACTCACAGGGCTTCGGACTTTCATCATCGATGACAACGCCACCAACCGGATGATTCTGCGGGAGATTCTGTCCGGCTGGGGAAGCTGCTCGGACGAAGCGGACGGCGGTGAAAGAGGAATTGTAAAGATGCAGAAGGCCAGGGAGGCGGGCAAACCCTATGATCTGCTTCTGCTGGACTACCAGATGCCCGGCCTCGACGGATTCGGTGTTGCGGAACGCATTCAGCGGAACCCTTCGCTTGCCGGGATTCCGATCGTCATGCTCACCTCGGATCTGGGCAGGGGCGATCCCCGCAGATTCCGTGAGCTGGGTATCGCGAGTTTCCTGACCAAACCGGTCAAGCGCGCCGAACTCAAAAATGCCATTCTGACGACGATCAGCAAGACAAAAGTCGCTGGGCGGAAACCCGCTCCACAGGCTCCGGCCGCACCGGAATCCCATCGCCCCCTTTCCATTCTGCTGGCGGAAGACTCAGAGGACAACCGTCTGCTTTTAATGTCCTATCTCAAAAGCCGGCCTTACCGGATCGATATCGCTGAAAATGGTGTCATCGCTCTGGATAAGTTCAAAACAGGCCGATATGATCTTGTGTTCATGGATATTCAGATGCCTGAGATGGACGGCTATACGGCAACCCGGGAGATCCGGAAATGGGAAAGAGAACATCAGCTCCGGGAAACGCCGATTGTCGCCCTGACGGCCTATGCTTACAAGGAAGATCGCCGCAAGAGCCTGGATGCCGGCTGCAATGGACATCTGGTGAAACCCATCAAAAAAGCCGTCCTGTTGGAGGCCATTTCGGAATACACAGAAGAGGAGGCAGAATCATGACAGAGGAGCTGAAGGAAAAAACCGTTGTCCGGATCGATCCCGATCTTGCCGACCTGATTCCCGGCTTTCTTGAAAACCGGCGCAAGGACATTGCATTGATCCTGTCGGCGCTGGAGCAGGGGGATTATGAGACCATCCGGATTCTGGGACACAGCATGAAAGGCTGCGGCAGTGGTTACGGATTCGACTCGATCACCGATCTGGGCCGCTCTCTGGAAGAGGCTGCCAAGAGCGGTGATGAAGAAGATATTAAAAGAAAGACCGCCGAACTGTCCACCTATCTGGATTCGCTGGACATCGTTTATGAATAGTAAGGCAGGCCTTTCCTGTGCCGGGCAATTTCCTGAAATTATACGGATGGTCCCTGTTTTCTCAGATACTTGCTCATGGTGAGGATGTTGCGCCCGCTCACGGTTTCGTAACTGACCTCGTCCATGAGGGCATGCATGATGGGAAGCCCCATGCCGCTTTCCGGAACGGTTTCCAGATTCTGAGGGTCGAAACGAAGAAGTTTGACTTTCGGTGACTTCAGACTGTCTCCCTGGTCAGAGATTTTGAATGTGATCCGATCCCGAAAAAGCAGAACATCCACTTCCACGGGATGTCCCTGCTCGGAGTGATAGGCGTGCTTCGTCGCGTTGCTTACCGCTTCCACGACACAAAGCTCAAGCTGATAGCAACTGAGTTCGTCGAGAGACAACGCATTGGCGATGCCTCGCACGGCCTCTCCAACGAGAGAAACATTCTCTATTCTGCTTTCAATCATCAACTTGATATTGCTGCCCGCCGGTTCCATTTTTCAAGCCTTTCCGGAAAGAGATCTGACGGCCTCATCTTCTGACGGAAAAATATCGAATACCCGATTCATGCGGGTCAGGCGGAACAGACTCATGACCGTCTCCTTAACGGCGCAGATCACAAGATCACCTTCCGTTCCAATCTTTTTGAGGCTTGAAACAATAGCGCCAAGGCCGCTGCTGTCGATAAAATCAACTTCCGTGAGATTGAGCACGATCCGCTTGTTTCCGGCGCCGATCCAGTTGCTCATCTTTTCTTTAAATTCCGTTGCGGTAGCGGCGTCGATCCTTTTTTCCAAAGGTTTTACGATCAGGACATCCCCATTTTTTGTCTGGTGTAATTGCATGATTTACCACCTCAGGTGTTTATTTTCCTCTTCTTGAATTCAATGCCCAGGAGACTTACATCATCCTGAAGGTTTGCTCCCTTGACATAATTCTGAATTGCGGCAACGATCTCATCCAGAATCGCGCTGATCGGCTTTTGGATCAGACTTTTCACAACGTCATAAAACCGTTTCTCTCCGAAAATTTCCCCTTCTTCATTTGTAAATTCAAACACCCCATCGGTATAGAGCAGGATCTTGTCTCCTTCCCGAACCGTCTCCTCTCCCTCTTCAAAGGGCAGGATTCCATCCAGACCGATGATGGTGCCCCCTTTGTCAAGCAGCTTGAATGCTCCGTCTTGATGGAGAAGAAGAGGCGGTGGATGAGCGGCGTTACTGTAAACGAGACTTCCTTCGCGGAGATTGACGATCAGGTAGATGATCGTCAGAAACTTTTCGAAACGATCCCAGGGGTATTCTCCATCCAAGGCCTTCAGAACCTCCTGCGGAGGCACGATTTCGTAGTCGGGACAGGCCACGGACCCGGGTATTTTCCTGATGGTATAGCCCATATGGGGCTGGAGTGCCTGGGATACGGAAAACGTCACGAGGGCCGCAGGCACTCCATGGCCGCTGATGTCGATCATGTAAAATCCGATGTGGTCCTCATCGAGACGGAGCACGTTGAAAATGTCGCCGCCGATCTGTTCGGAGGGCATAAACTTCCACGCGATATCCAATCCCTCTATCTGAGGAATTTTCTGTGGCAAAAGACTTCGCTGGATTCCGGCAGCCGCCTGGAGATCCTCATCCAGACGTTTCTGTTTTTCCGTCAGTTCAGCGTTGGCGAGGATCAGCTCGTAGGTCAGATGGCGGATCTTAAACTGATTTTCGATGCGGGCCATCACTTCTCCCCGGTCAAAAGGCTTGGTAATGTAATCCGCACCACCGATTGCCAGACCTTTGATCTTGTCAGCCGCCTCAGACCGCGCAGAAAGAAAAATGACGGGGATGTCTCTGGAGCAGGAATCGCCCTTGATGCTCCGGCAGACCTGATAGCCGTCAATGCCGGGCATGACGATATCCAGGAGAATCAGATCCGGTTTCCATGCTTTCACCTGCCTCAGACCGTCCTCGCCATCGTGAGCTTCCGCAATGTCATAGCCGGCCTTCCTGAGGAAGCGGGCGAGCAATGCCCGGATGTCCGGGGAATCATCAATGATCAGGATTTTTTCCTTCATTACCCTTCCTTGACGGATTCTGTATTCCAGATGAGTCCAGCGTACTCGGAAACGGCTCTGTCACTGGAGAATTTTCCGGAACGGGCAATGTTCAGAATGGCTTTCTTTGTCCAGGAGGCGGTATTCCGGTATTCCTTCTCTATCTTTTCCTGAACCCGGATGTACGATATAAAATCCGGCAGATGGAAGTAGTAGTCTTCTTCGTTCATGAACCGATGATAAATCCACTGAAACAGTCCCGGTTCAGAAGGGGAGAATACATTGTCGCGGAAGGCGTCGATGACCAGTCGGATTTCCGGGTGGCGGTGATAATATTCCGTCGGGCGGTAGGAAGATTTCCGTTCCATCTCCGCGATCTCCTCTGCTTTCAACCCGAATATGAAGATGTTTTCCGCTCCGACTTCCTCGAGCATTTCCACATTGGCGCCGTCCAGGGTTCCTGCCGTCAGGGCGCCGTTCAACATGAACTTCATGTTCCCCGTTCCGGAAGCCTCCGTTCCGGCCATGGAAATCTGCTCGCTCAGATCCGCGGCCGGGATGATCTTCTCCGCCAGCGAGACACGGTAATCGGGAAGAAAGACGATCTTCAGGGCGTCCTGCACCCTTTTATCCGAATTGATGACCTGACCCACGTTGTGAATCAGCTTGATCATCTGCTTTGCCACCCAGTATCCGGGTGCGGCCTTCCCGGCAAAAATAAAGGTTCTGGCGACGGTGTGCTTTTTTTCTCCCCGGATAATCCGCAGATACTCGTAGATGATATGCATGACCTTCAGCAGCTGGCGCTTGTATTCATGAATCCTTTTGACATGAACATCGAAGAGCGATTCGGGATTTACGGTAATCCAGGCAGTCCTGGATATCGTTCCACCCAGACGCTCCTTGTTGGCCAGCTTGATTTTGCGGAACTCCTTCTGGAAGGCCGGTTCATCGGCGTACGGTTCCAGTCTTTTGAGCTGGGAAAGATCGGTTATCCAGGCATCTCCGATCGTTTTGCTGATCAGTTGCGCAAGTTGCGGATTGGCCTTGAGAAGCCAGCGTCGCTGGGTGATGCCGTTGGTGATGTTGACGAAACGGTCCGGCCACATCGCATGGAAGTCGGCGAAATTATTTTTTTTCAGGATGTCCGTATGGAGAGCGGAGACCCCGTTGATTGAATGAGAGCCGACCATGGCCAGATGGGCCATGCGGACCTGCTTGTTTTCTCCCTCCTCGATGAGAGACATCCGCCGGAGAAGATCTACATTGCCGGGATGAAGATAAGTCACCTTCTGGAGAAAGCGCGCATTGATTTCATAAATGATCTGGAGATGACGGGGGATAACCTGCTCCAGAAGGCTGACCGGCCACTTCTCCAGAGCTTCGGAAAGGATCGTGTGGTTGGTATAAGCCAGAGTTTTCTGTGTCAACTCCCAGGCATGATCCCAGGGAAGGGCGTATTCATCCACGAGAAGCCTCATCAGTTCCGCTACCGCCAGGGATGGATGGGTATCGTTCATCTGAATGGCTACGGCATGGGGAAAACGATCAAAATTCTCGTGATCCTTGAGATAACGGCGGACAATGTCCCTCAGGGAGCAGGCCACCAGAAAGTATTCCTGCACCAGGCGGAGCTCCTTGCCTGATTTCAGGGTGTCCAGAGGATAAAGCATTTTGGTGATCGTTTCGGAAGCGACCTTCTGTTCCACCGCCCGGAAGTAGTCACCTTCATTGAAGATCTGGATGTCAAAATCCGTGGAAGATCCCGCCCCATAGAGGCGCAGCCAGTTTACCGTCTTCCCCCCGTAGCCGACAACGGGAGTATCGAAGGGAATGCCCATGATCACCTTCCAGTCGAGCCACATGGGGTTGTAATCACCCGCACGGTCCTGGAAGTGTTCTATCCTGCCGTAGATGGGAACAATGCATTTTTCGTCGGTGCGCTTGATCTCCCAGGGATTGAATTCCGCCAGCCAGTTGTCCGGTTTTTCCTTCTGGTAGCCATTGTCGATTTCCTGTTTGAAGAGGCCGTATTCGTAATGGATCCCGTAGCCGAAACCGGCAATGGAAAGCGTTGCCATGGAATCGAGAAAGCAGGCCGCCAGACGTCCCAGGCCTCCATTCCCGAGACCCGCGTCGTTTTCCTGCTCCTGGACCTCTTCGATGTCGATTCCCGCATCCGCCAGAACGTTCCGACATACGTCGATAAGACCGAGATTGTGAAGGGCATCGCCAAGCAATCGACCGATCAGGAATTCCATGGAGAGATAGTAGACTCTCTTGGCTTTTGCCTGCTGATATCTCCGCTCCGTTTCGAGGATTTTTTCCGTCATCTGATCCCGCAGAGAAAATGCCGTTGCCAGAAAAAGATCCCGACACTCTTTAGAAGAAGCTTCCTTGCAGAGAGAACAGCGGAGATGGTAATCCATCGATGCCTTCAAGGAAGACTTCGAACTCTGTAAATAATCTGGTTTCATAAGCAGATCCTGAAGGGTGTTATTTAAAACATTATGAGGGCGGTCGGTGAACTTGTCAATCAAAATGAGTTCATGTCTGCAAAAAATTCAGCCGGCCTTAAAAGACAGCGGCGGAATCAGGCCTTGCCGGGGGTTATCCTGATCCGATTGATTGGAGGGAAACAGGTCTGGATATTTTTACTCTGGCGAACATCACAATCTGTGAAAAAACGCCGCCCATTGAATCGATGCCCACATCTACAAGAGAAGAAGTCCTCGAAGCAATCCATGACTGATGAAATTCATCGCCCAGCGCGTAGAACACCACCCCGATCACGGCGCAAACCGCCCAGCGCAGGCGCCATCCCTGCGGATCGTTGCCGCGGAAGGCGCGAAAGAAAAGAAGCCCCAGGATAAAATACTCGGCGACATGACCGGCCTTCCGAATACATCCATGCAGCAGATCCATATCCTGCGACGAGAGCCGGGGGAACAGGAAATGCAGGAGCGGACCGATGAAACGGGAGGTATGTTCCGCGGAAAACGTCCCGGTGGACATCCAGAAGATCATCCCCATCCAGAGAAGGACGGGAAGCCAGTATCTTATGAACCTGTTTTTCAATGGTTCTGCCATCTATTTTCCTTTGAAAAGGGGAGGCCGTTTCTCCAGAAAGGCCTTTGCCGCCTCGATGTGGTCTTCCGTTTCCGAGAGCAGCGACAACTGGGAAGAGATGTAGTCAAGGTGCGATCGCAACGTGCTTGTCTGTGCCTGATAGACGGCCCTTTTCATCATCTGGACGGCCAGCGGCGGCCGGCTCGCTATTTTCTCCGCAAGGGCGAGGGTTTCTTCCATAAGACGGTCGTGAGGGACGACACGGTTCACCATGCCGAGCCGGAGGGCCTCTTCGGGACGAATCGGATCCCCTGTGAGAAACAACTCAAGCGCTTTGGAAACGCCGACCAGACGCGGCAGGAAATAGGCTCCACCGTCCCCCGGAACAAGGCCCATGAGGATATAGGATTCAGCAAGCTTCGCTTTGTCCGAGCAGATTCTCATATCGCACATGAGCGCCATGTCCAGGCCCGCGCCCATGGCCGCGCCGTTGATGGACGCGATCACCGGTTTGTCCAGGTCTTCCAGGGCCAGGACGATGCGATGGACCCCTTCCCAGACGTAGTTCTTCATATCCCAGGAACGGAGTTTTCCCTCGGCCATGTCCCTGATGTCGCCGCCCGAACAGAAGGTGTCCCCCTTTCCGGTTACGACAACGACACGGACCCGGTCATCCCGGCCGGCTTCCGACAGGTATTCGCGCCAAAGCCGGATCATTTCGGGGCTGAAGGCATTCTTTACCTCCGGCCGGTTAAGGGTGATTCGGGCACAATGGTTCTCAACGGCATACAGCACAGGGTCTTCATTCATGATCTTTTTCTCCGTTTGCAGCGGTTCACAATTTCTTCGACAGGATGGCTGGTATCATCGGCCATCTTTTGGAGAATGACCGGTAAGGCGACGATCCTTTTCTAAAGGGGTGGTTTTTCCGCATGATCAGTTCATCCCAGGGGTGTGAATTTTAAATTAACAGGACACTAATGCTTGATTATATTTTGTTTTTTGATGGCGGGAGTGTACGGGAAAGGCCATGGCGTGTCAAGGTCAGATCGACAGGGGGCGACTTGACGGAAGCTTGAGCGGGATGGCGGAATTCTGCTTCAGCTTCGCCATGGTTCTTCTGCTAAATCCCGGCATGTTGCTCTTGTGCATCCGGATGCGATGGTATATTTAATAAAAATCAACCTTTCAAAACAGAGCAGCATCAACATGGAATAGGCCCTATGAATCGAATCCTCATCCTCTTCGCCCATCCGCGGTTTGAAAAACCGCGGGTAAACAGAGCCCTGCTGGCGGCTATCCGGGACAATCCGGCGGTGACGCTCAATGATCTATATGAGCTCTATCCTGACTTCAATATCGATGAGGAGCGGGAAAAAGCCCTGCTGACGGCTCACCGGGTTCTGGTCTGGCAACACCCCTTCTATATGTACAGCGCCCCGGCGCTGCTCAAGCAGTGGATCGATCTCGTTCTGGAACATGGGTGGGCCCATGGCCGGGGCGGCGATGCCCTGAAGGGAAAACTGGTTTTCAACGCCCTTACCTCCGGCGGGACACGGAAAGAATACGCGGCGGGCGGATACAACCGCTTTACGATCGGGGAATTCCTTCTCCCATTTAATCAGACGGCCGCCCGTTGCGGGATGATCTATCTGCCGCCTTTTACCGTTCAGGGCACCTATCTGCTGACGGCTGCCGATCTGGAGTATCATGCCCTCCGCTATTGCACGCTTCTGGACAGGCTGTCTCAGGGAGACTTTGACGTCGAATCCCTGCAGACTTTTTCTTTCCTGAATGACTGGCTTGATTCTGAAACGGGGGGCCACAGTCATGAATTCCACTTTTCTTAATGATGCCCTGGTCTATCTGGCCGCGGCGATCATCTTCGTTCCCATTGCCAAGAGGATCGGAATGGGGTCGGTTCTGGGCTATCTCATCGGGGGCATCATCATCGGCCCCTTTTTCCTCGGCTTTGTCGGCGGTGAGGGCAAGGATGTCATGCATTTTGCCGAATTCGGCGTGGTGCTGATGCTTTTTCTCATCGGCCTGGAACTGGAACCCTCCCATTTCTGGCGGATGCGCCATCTTATCCTGGGGACGGGAACATTGCAGATCGGTCTGACGACACTTCTTCTTCTCGCTTTGTTTCTTATCCTGGGATTTTCCTGGCCCGCAGCCCTGGCCTGCGGTCTGGCCCTGTCCATGTCGTCCACGGCCATCGTCCTGCAGACGCTGCGGGAGAAGGGCCTGTCCCAGACCCAATCCGAGAAAAGCTCTTTCGCAGTCCTGCTCTTTCAGGACATCTCCGTCATTCCCATCCTGGCGGCGCTGCCTCTTCTGGCCTTTTCACCGGTCCAGCCCGGGAGTGGAGAACACGCCACGCTCCTGGAGGGGCTGCCCGGATGGGCCCAGACGCTGGCCCTGCTGGGCGCCGTTGCCCTGGTGATCGCCGCCGGCCGCTTTTTCATCGTTCCCTTTTTGCGGTTTGTCGCCAGGCTCCGTCTTCAGGAACTGTTTACGGCCTCCGCCCTGTTCATTGTCATTGCTACGGCTTCCATCATGAGCCTGGTCGGGCTCAGCCCCGCCCTGGGGACCTTCCTGGCCGGCGTCGTGCTGGCACAGCGAGTACCGTCATGAACTGGAAAGCGATATCGCGCCATTCAAAGGGATTCTCCTCGGGCTGTTTTTCATCTCCGTGGGGACGTCGATCAACTTCAATCTGATTCTAAGCGATCCCCTGAAAATCATGGCTCTCGTCTGCGGGGTCATTATTGTCAAGTTCCTCGTCCTTGCTCTAACGGGCAGGCTGGCCCGGCTGTCATTCGATCAAAATCTCCTGTTCAGCGTCAGCCTGGCCCAAGTCGGGGAGTTCGCCTTTGTCCTCTTTTCCTTTATCAGTCAGCTTGGCATCCTGTCGGTTGAATGGACGGACACGATGATGGGGGTGACCACTCTGAGCATGACGGCAACCCCGCTTTTGCTGCTGATCAATGAACGCGTTCTTCTCCCCCGGTTCGGCACTCGAGAAAAAGTGGAAACGACAGCCGACGAGATCGACCTGCATTACCCGGTGATCATCGCCGGTTTCGGCGGCTTCGGCAGTACGGTCGGACGATTTCTCAGGGCGAACGGAGTACAGGCCACGATTCTCGACAACGATTCGGACCGCGTCGAACTGCTGAGGAAAATGGGGTTCAAGGTTTTTTATGGGGACGCCACGCGCATTGACATTCTCAAATCTGCAGGAGCCGACCAGGCCAGGATACTGGTCGCGGCCATCGGTACGCCGGACATCAATGCCGATCTCATGCAAAAAGCACGGAATCTCTTTCCTCACCTCACGATCATGGCTCGGGCCGAACACACTACCGAAGCCTGCGATCTACTCGATATGGGGATCAATGATATTTACCGGGAAACCCTGGATACCTCTGTGCGACTGGGGGTCGATGCCCTGGTCAAGCTCGGCTTCCGGAGGTACAGCGCCCTGCGTTCCGGTCAGAATTTCATTCGGTATGATGAAGCGGCCCTTTGCAGGCTGGCCCCGCACCGCCATGATGAGAGCGATTACATTTACAGTGTCAGGGAGGAAATTGAAAACCAGGAGCAGTTGCTGACCAGCGACCGGGAGATTAACCCCGCAATGAATGACCACGCCTGGGACAGTGATATTCTGCGCGACGAGTTTCAAAACAGGGGATGAACCAGGAGTTATGGGATGGGGCATGGATGTGCCGCCTTGCCATCGCGATGGCGTCCCTGATCCGGAACTGGAATGGCTGGGCGGTTTCAGGGCTGTCTGGCGATGGCTTGCTCGAATGTCGAAGGAGGTTTTCGCTGCAGGGCAGAACTGCCGGGTTTCCCGTGATCGGAGGCATTCCTGCTCTGCAGTTTTTTCCGGTTTTACAGCTTGAAGAGAAGATCCGCATAAGTCGGGACGGGCCACATGTCCCCGGGAACAAGCGTCTCGATCGCATCGATATCCCCGCGCAGGGATTGTATGACAGGAATCACCCTGTCGCGGTAAGCTTCAGCCTGCCTGACGCAGTCGGAAACCCCTTGAGCCTTCGCAACGGCCGTTTCAAGACGGGCAAGATTCTTATAGGATGACGAAAGCAGCGCGCCGAGTTTCTTCAGGAGATCTTCCTGGACGGAAGCGCCAATCGATACGGACTGAAAGCTGGAAAGGGAATCGGCCAGAAACGTTCCGTATTCCATGGCGGCAGGGAGAAACTGTTTCCTGACCATGTCGATGGCCACCAGCGCCTCGATATGAATCTGTTTCGAGTATGTATCGATATAAATTTCATAACGGGAATGCAGCTCCTTGCGGGACAGGACCTCATATTTTTCGAAAAGATTAACGGCCTTGTCCGTCACAAACGCCTTGAGGGCGTCGACGGAGTTTCTCACATTCGGCAGACCCCGTTTTTCCGCCTCCCTGACCCATTCTTCGCTGTAATTGTTTCCATTGAAGATCACGCGGCTGTGCTTCTGATAGATTTCCCGGATGACGGCCGCGGCCTCGGCATTCTTGTCTCTGGCTTTTTCGAGACGGGTGGCGATTTCGTCGAGGGCCTCGGCGGCGATGGTATTCAAGGTCACATTCGCGCCCGCAATGGACTGCGCCGAGCCCACCATCCGGAATTCGAACTTGTTTCCCGTGAAGGCAAAGGGAGAGGTGCGGTTGCGATCCGTATTGTCCTTGGGAATTTCGGGCAGGGTATCCACCCCGACTTTCATATACTGGGCTCCCTTCGCGGCAACCTTCTCGCCTTTGGAAAGCTTCTCCAGGATTTCCGTTACTTCTTTTCCCATAAAGATGGAAACAATGGCTGGCGGGGCTTCGTTGGCGCCGAGACGGTGATCGTTGCCTGCGGATGCGCAGGTCGCTCTCAGGATGTCGGCATGGGTGTCGACCGCCTTGATCAGCGCGCTCAGGAATAAGAGGAACTGGACATTTTCACCGGGCGTATGGCCTGGATCAAGGAGATTGACTCCTTCGTCGGTCGAGAGAGACCAGTTGTTGTGTTTGCCGGAACCGTTAATGCCCGCATAGGGCTTTTCATGGAGCAGGCACACCAGGTCATGACGCAGGGCGACCTTCTGCATGGTTTCCATGGCGAGCTGATTATGGTCGCCGGCGATGTTCGTCGTGTCATAAAGGGGGGCCATTTCGTACTGCGTCGGCGCCACCTCGTTGTGCTGTGTTTTGGAGGTGATGCCCATTTTCCACAGCTCGGCGTTGAGGTCGTGCATATACGCGGAGACTCTGTCCTTGATGCAGCCGAAATACTGGTCCTCCAGTTCCTGGCCTTTGGGGGCGGGCGCGCCGAAAATGGTTCTCCCCGCCAGCATCAGGTCGAGGCGCTCCAGGTAGAATTTCCTGTCCACCAGGAAATACTCCTGCTCGGGACCCACGGTAGACATCACCCGGGCGGCGGTGACATTGCCCAGGGCCTTCAGGACCCGCAAGGCCTGCTTGGATACCGCCTTCATGGACCTCAGCAGGGGGGTCTTCTTGTCGAGGGCTTCGCCGTAATAGGAGTAGAAGGCGGTGGGAATCGTCAGGGTGACGTTGCCGCTTTCGTCTTCTTTGAGAAAAGCGGGCGAGGTACAGTCCCAGGCGGTGTAGCCTCTTGCTTCGAAAGTGGTGCGCAGGCCGCCGCTCGGGAAGGATGACGCGTCCGGCTCTCCCTGAATCAGCTGCTTTCCGGAAAATTCAACAATGCCGCTCCCATCGGCGGCCGGGGAGAGGAACGAGTCGTGCTTCTCCCCGGTAATTCCGGTGAGGGGCTGGAACCAGTGGGTATAATGGGTCGCCCCTTTCTCGACCGCCCAATCCTTCATGGCGTTGGCAACGACATTGGCAATGTCGGGCCTTAACGGCACGTCTTTTTCGATCGTTTCCTTCAACGAATCATAAACTTCCTTAGGCAGCCGTCCTTTCATGACCTTGTCGCTGAATACGTTAGAACCAAAAATATCTGCAAGCTCCATAAATCTCTCCTTGTAGTAGGGTGTACCTCTTAAATCTTAATGCGGCCTTTTCAGCCGGAGTTTTCCTCAGTTTATTTGAAAGAGGTCTGATTGGAACATTAATGTACCCACCTTGTTGAACAGGAACATTTGTGTACCAAAACGTTTGTCTTTTTTTTCATTGACTGCTCCAATCTTTACGTCTCGATCCTGTTCATCCGTACTGAATAAAATTTTTCAAAGATTTGTTATGACTAAGAAAAATGGAACAGTCCCGATTTAACGAAAAATTTTCATGCTGCCATACAGGATGAAAAGCCCTTTTCCTGAGATCTTTCAAAGTTCCCTGATTCGCTTGTTCAATATAACAAACGCATCATTCATACCATCAAAAGTGTGGCGACACAGAATGCGCTGGGGATTTTTTACGGGAACATAGGCAGAAAGGATTTTTATGTCAATGGGATAATGACTGCAAAATGTGATATTCCTGCAAGGAAATCTGTTTTGAAAGGACTTCAGCACCTTTGAATGCCGCGAGAACAAAATACTTGTGTCTTTGTGAAAGAATCACTATAAGAAACGCTCTTCATTTTCTTAATGTATCTTTAATAAATAATCTATGCATAAAGCCGTTTAAATCGTCAAATACAAAGAATAATGACAATTATTTCAATGTAACGTCGGTCACCCGTTAGTGACCTTCATGGAAAGGCCGTGTCGGGCTGGCGAAAGGGAAAGTGCACGTGTAAATGAATCGTTTGGACAGAATTCTTGATTTTCTGATAGCGCATCCCGTGCAGCGTGAGGTTCAGGCATACAGAAGAGCGCGGATAGCAGGAATAATTCAGCGGCAATGGAAAAAGGAAGAATTGGCGGAGGAAAAGAGGCGCTTCTGCGTGGGGCTTTGCCAGGACATCAGAGATTTTGAACGCAAGACCGGACTCAAGGTCAAAAGTGTGAAGATCAAACGCGATAAGCAAGGGGTCGAATCGGTCATGGTAAAGGCTGAGATTCAGGACAGACCGGGAGCAGTGATTTGATTTTACGGATTCTTCCGGTTTTATTTCTGGAATGGATTGTGGTGGCGTTCATGGGAAGGTCGATGGTAGCGATCATTCGGTTGTCGGCCGCAAATCGATACATTTCAGACCATCTGAGAATCGCTTTGATCTGCTGCAGGGATGTGTTCATACCTGCGCCTGCCGTTACATTTCAGGTCAGCGCAGGCAACTGGTAAATTACGTCGCTGATTTATGATTCCGTATTGTTCCGGTTCAGGGTGTTGACTCTGTTCTGTTAATCATATTTCTGTATTTCTTGGGATTGTTAGAAATATTTTGTTTTGCTCCTGCCTGTTTTGCTGTTTTTGGGTGTCCTGCTGTAGCTGTATCTGCCGTTGAGTTTGTGGTCTGTTCTGCCTGTTTTGCTCCTGCCTGTTTTGCTGTTTTTGGGTGTCCTGCTGTAGCTGTATCTGCCGTTGAGTTTGTGGTCTGTTCTGCCTGTTTTGCTCCTGCCTGTTTTGCTGTTTTTGGGTGTCCTGCTGTAGCTGTATCTGCCGTTGAGTTTGTGGTCTGTTCTGCCTGTTTTGCTCCTGCCTGTTTTGCTGTTTTTGGGTGTCCTGCTGTAGCTGTATCTGCCGTTGAGTTTGTGGTCTGTTCTGCCTGTTTTGCTCCTGCCTGTTTTGCTGTTTTTGGGTGTCCTGCTGTAGCTGTAGCCGTATTTTCTGCCTCTGCTGTTCTATCTGAGGCTGATAGTTTTCGACGCCCCAGGTTTTTTCTCTTTCCCAGTAACGATTGTTCTGCCAGCTCTTCCAGTTCTGCTGAAGCCGCTGATTAGATATCTTTTCATAGAGCCACCGATGTCCCTGCCAGTTGCGGTTTTTATAATAAATCCTCCAGCCTGGGTTCACGTCGAAATAGAACCCGGGTATGCTTCTATAATAAATCCAGCCCCGGTCATAATAGAATGATCGATACCATCGACCTTCCCATGAACGCCACCACCATCCATTCCAGAAATACAAGTCGATATAGATATCAGGGACTACGTAAACATCCCGGGTGTCAGGCATGACGATCACGTCCGGCGGCGCCTCAAATAAGATGGGTGGCGGTTCCTGGCCGGTGTCCCCGGTATATTCGTAGGAACCAGGTTCAACACCGAGGAAGCAACCTTGGGTAGAAAGTGCCAGCAATGTGGCTATAAATAATGATAAAAGTATTTTTCTCATGACGATCCTCTTTTTATCTAACGTGTTTCACGTGGAACATCTTTTTTGTTAATACCTGATCCGCATCTGCAAGGGCAGGCAGATTCATCACCTTCATGATCTTTTCATTCGCGGGCTGCCCCCTGCCAATCATGGCTGGCAAAGGACTTTCGATGCCGGTTGAATTTTATATTACAGCAAAGATGCGATTTCGTTAATAGCTTATAGCCAGAAAGTTTATCTCATGTCGAAATCGATATTTAAAATGCACAAGGGATAAAATTATGCTTGCAGGGGATGATTTCCAGATGATTATATGTATCGCAAACAGGGAGAATTTTCTACTCTACAATTTAAATGGCCTGGCCATAATTGATGAAGTTCATTCTCTAACCGTGATCGCGTCGCTTGCAGCAAAAAAGATCTTTGCGGAACAGCCGGCGAAAACCCGCCATATAAAACCACAAATTATAGTTTGAAAGAGATTAAAAAAAAGGTATTTTATACCAGTGAAACGTCCCGAAAAGGATGTGGACGATTCCGTTGAAATGTTCATTGACTTGATAGGATCATCAAATGCTGAAAATTTTCTTTTCTTTGTTATCCCTCGTTAAGGAGGTGAAACAAAATGAAAATTTTGTTGATTGGAGTGGGCGCAACAGGCGGAGTATTGTTCGCAATCCTGATGCCCTACATGCCGACTCCGGGATGGACATTATCAATCATATTTTGTTACGCAATGGGGAGTGTGGCATTTTTTAATTTGTGGTTGTCCCGAAAAGAAAACAAGGATAAACAACAGAGGGCGCAGAAAGCCGAAACATCCACTCCTTCCTTACCCGTTGAAGAAAAAATTACTGAAATTAAGAGGAGCGAAACAGCCTTTGAGGTCGATGCCACAGAGTCCTCCGGGCAATCGACTGAATTCCCAACGATGAATATGGATGATGAAGTCCGCTGCGCGTTGGAACTCATTAACAGGGACTATGAGCAGGCGAAACGGATGGCAATGGGCGAAGAATTTCCACCCTCAAACGTCCGGGAGGCCATCATGTATGAAGCGGTTAAAATCCGTGCGCTGCTGAACGGCGATGTCGTCACGCTTCACCAGCTTGTCAGCGAATCCAAAGTCACACGACCGGCTGATAGGAAAGGCGGCTGGAGGGAATTCGAGGTTGAAAAAGCCTTGAAGGCTGCACAAGTCGGGGCAGAGCAAAAAACGGACAGAAAACCGGAGCAAGAAGTGCAGACAGAAATAGAAAGTCTGAGGGAGGACCTGGAAGGGATAGACAAGGCCATTGCGGAATACAATGAATATATGGTGGAGTCCCAATCCCGAGGTCCGGAACATACAATAGACGAGTTGATTATACAATGGAGCCGCAAGGAGAGTACCTCTTGCGGAACGCCCGAACCGTAAACCAAGGCGGATGGGATACATGAGTGCATGAATCAGGGGGTGGCGGCTTCGAGAGTAAAGACGGTAATTTCCGGTCGGCAGTTAAACCGCACATATGGCTGCGTCATGCCCGCTCCTCGATTTGTGTACAGAAGCATTTTTCCGACCCGATAGAGCCCTGATGGGTATTTATGCGCCATGTCCGGCAAAATAGGTGGACCGATAAAAGGCAGAACCACCTGCCCGCCATGCGAATGACCGGAAATCTGTAAATCAAATCGTCCCGTCGAGGAGCTTTTATCCGCAAAATCCGGTTCATGAACCAGCAGAATCGAGCAATCCGAGGATGGCAGCTTCTTCAGCACATCATCCAGTTCGGGCCTTCCTTCCATCACATCATCAACACCGGCGATATGCAGCACGTCATCTCCATGCCGGATGACTGAAACCGAATTATTTAAATAGACGACCCCTGCCTGCTGAAGCATATTTGTAATTGCTGCAGAGCCATAGATGTAGTCATGATTTCCCAGCACTCCCAGAACCGGGATCTGTCGGGTCATCTCCTCCAGGACCGGAACGAGTTTTTCGATCTTCTGCGGCACATTGCGGCCCCGACCATAGCCCATAACAAAATCGCCGGTCATTGCCACGGCATCCGGTGAAAGGTCCATGACAATCTTGAAGTAATCTGCGGCACGTTGGGCGGTCATCCAGCCCCCCACGTGCATATCGCTGATCTGCGCCATCCGGAAGCCGGAAAATGACTTCGGCAAGCGCGGCAGCCTCAATCGAACCTGGGTGACTTCCAGCCAGAAGGGTTCGATCTTTTTCGCGTATAGTCTGCCGTTTTGTGCCAGAAGCATCACATCCAGTCCGGCCAGACCGGCTACGATCAAGCCTTTCATAAAGCTGCGCCGGGAAAGTTGTCTTCTGACTATCGAATCAATCTTTGCCATCTTCACTTCTCAGCAGGCTGCATTTAAAAAATGCCGATACATGATAAAAAGGGTTCGTATTATTACTCCAGAATCTTAATATAACAATCAGTATTCGTAATTGTTCAAAATTTCCTTGCCATCAGATGCGCTTGGAAGTTTATGAATTATAAGTGGGGGCAAAAGGGGAGAAGGATAATGCCGCTGATCCTGATTATTAACGGGGAAAATGAGCGGCGATTAATCAGTACAGCCATGACCAGGGAACCGGATGGGGATGAGGCGACCCTGCGCAAAAAATTTATGACGGTCTGGATTTAACCCATCGGCAGGGAAAAGAGATCCAGACCGTCCTTTAAGATTGTAAAACGTGTAGCGATCAAATGAGTAATTGCATAAACGCAACCATTTATAATCTCGAAGAATTAAAAGGCAAAACTCACGGTCAATCCTCCATAGAGATAGGAACTGTCCCTGTTCGATGGATCATCTCCCTGGAGACCCCGGTATTTCATTTCATGCTTTGCATCCTCGCATAAAGGAAAAACATAGGACAGGGATGGTGTGACAGTCAGATGCTTCACCAGGGTGACAGGGAGGCTCATACTTAATACCCCATCATGAAAATTGTTGTATTCATCACCCGTTGGCTGATAATCCGAGTCGATCTCGGGATAGTCGTCGGAATCCCCACTCTTCAGATAACTGGCTGTTGCCGCCAGTTTCAAGGTCACCCTGTCGTTTAAGGCAAAAGCATGGGACATCCCCAGCAGAAAATACCATTGTTTGTAGTGGCTGATTTCCTTGTATACCGTCAAAGTCGGTGAAAAAAGGGCGTTCACACCCAGACTGGCATAAACTTCCTGTGAGTCAGGCAGGTCCCGGCCGCCGGTTTGCAGAGCCGACAAGGCGTAATAGATGTAACCCACACCGGTCGTTACGGGGCCAAAGGCATGGTTGTAACCCAATGTAATATCTGTTTCCGTCCAGTTGTCTGAATCGTTGAGAGTCTTGTCCGCCTGACAGGGGCTGGTATCCAGGTTTCCCCAGAGGTTGACGGAAAAGTCCCTGTAACCGATTGTTGCGGAAGGTTGAAGAACAATGCTGTCCCGACTGAGTTCCTGGCCGCGCCAGACATACTTGGTCAATGCCGACACCGAAAGATCCGCCGTGGGTTTTTCTTCCTCAGCGAACAGCGGGATAGCGGAAACGGCCAACAGACTTGAAATCAGCAACCCGATTGCCGATAATTGTCTGATTCTCCATAACAATTTCATAAAGCCTCCTCACCACCTGATTTCCATCTTTCAGTGTCACGTCATAAAAAAGCGGTTTTCCGATTTCCCCCCGCTTTCCGCCTTTACAAACAACCGACTCTTCAAATTTTCTGAAAACCTCAATTTGAATGACGGGACGCTACGATTTGTTCGCGCCCTCTGCGGCAATTTCCTCTGTTTAAGTCAATGAGTATGCCATTAGAGAAGAGGGCACGATGATTGCCGTATTTCAGCGTTTATAAAGCAGTAAATACAGAGGGATACCATAAACAGATTTTTGGGGAAAAGTCTGAGGGGGCAGCATTTTAAAACTCTGGCTGGATACAAAAAAGGTGAAGTTCAGCCTGTGTGGCACATTTATGAGCAGGGAGTTGTTGCAGATTCTCAGGCGGGAGCAAGACCGGTGAGCCGGCGGAGATTGCCGCCCAGGACGGCTTCCAGTTCCCGGTCGTTGAGGCGAAGGGACAGGACCTTCTGCAGTTCGAGTTTCATTGTGCCGAAGGGGATGTCCGATCCGAAGAGAACCCGCTCCGCTCCCACTTCCTGAACGAAGCGCCGGATGGTTTGGGGAGGGGCCAGGGCCGTGTCGAAAAAGACATGCTCATGACTTTTGAAGGTGTCGAGGAAATCCAGGGGATTGCCGCCCAGCATGCCCAGGTGGGGGACGATGACGTTCAGTTTCCCGGACTTTTTTACAAAGGTCTTGGTAAATTCCAGCTCCTCCTCGACAATCAGCGGCAGCCCGATGGTCTCGGACTGTTCGAGAAATCCCGGCAACGCCGGGTCGTTCAGGACTTCATAGTTTGAAGAGCAATCCGAAATTCCATGCGTCCAGTGCCATTTGCCGCCTCGAAATCCCCTGCTCCGCGGAATGGGCCGCAGATCGTCGGGGATGTAATAGTAGGGAATGAATTTCGCTGCGCGGCGGGTTTCTTCCAGGAGTTCATTGTTAATGCCTTCATCCGCCAGCGCCTGAGAAGGAAAAGGAAAGATTACGATCCGGCCCACCCCGCTCTCTCCGGCCTGACGCAGGAGTTCCTCTGTGGTCACGGAAATGCCCAGAGCAGCGGAAGGCCCCCAATGGGTATGAGAATCAATGATTTCCAATCGTCACCTCTCCAAAATACGGTGTGTCCCACTATTCAAAACAGAGCTTCTGGATTTCTCCCGGTGGCTGCAGAGGATACTTTCCCGTGTAACAGGCCAGGCAGAAGGCCTCCTGATTCACTCCCGTGCTCCTGACCAGTCCCTCCAGGCTCAGGTAATGGATGGAATCGAGTCCGATGAAGCGGGCGATCTCCTCTTCAATACCTTTCTGGGCGGCAAGGAGTTCTCCTTTTGCGGAAAAATCGATTCCATAGGGGCAGGGAAACCGGGTTGGGGGACAACTGATCGCCATATGAATGGCCTTGGCCCCGTTTTCCCGGAGGTAGCGGACCCGGTTGCGGCTGGTCGTTCCCCGGATGATGGAATCCTCGATGATCAGGATCTTCTTGCCCGCCATGAGAGGTTTCACGGGATTGAGCTTCACCCGCACCGCAAAATCCCTCATGGGCTGTGTCGGCTGAATGAAAGTCCGTCCTACATAATGATTGCGGATCATCCCCATCTCGAAGGGGAAGCCGCTTTCCTCCGAATATCCCAGGGCGGCGTAGTTGCCCGAATCGGGAAAGGGCATGACGAAATCGACATCGGGGCTGTATTCCCGGGCCAGGGCATGGCCGAACCGCTTCCGGCAGAGATAGACGTTCTGCCCGAAGACCTGACTGTCCGGGCGGGCAAAATAGATGAGCTCAAAGATGCAGTGGGAGTGGGGCACACGGGGAAAGGGCTTCAGGCTGTGCAACCCTACTTCGTTGATGATGACGATCTCCCCCGGCTGGACATCCCGCAGATACTGGGCGCCCACGAGATCAAAGGCGCAGGTTTCCGACGCCACCACCCAGCCGTCATTGAGACGGCCAAGCGACAACGGGCGGAACCCCCGGGGATCGCGGAACGCGATGACCGAGTTCCGCGTCAGCATGACGATGCTGTAAGCCCCCTGCACCCTCTTGAGGGCGGCTTTCAGGGCCGGTTCAATGCCTTTCTTCAGATGCGGCGCCATGAGGTGAACGATGACCTCGCTGTCCATGGTGGACTGGAAGATGGAGCCCGAGTCCTCCAACTCCCGGCGCAGCGACTGGGCGTTGATCAGGTTGCCGTTGTGGCCCAGGGCGTAATATTCTTCCCCATGATGAACCAGGAAGGGCTGGGCATTGGACAGGGTGGAGGAACCGGTCGTGGAATAGCGGACATGGCCGATGGCCAGATTGCCGGGAAGGCGGGCCAGATTTTCTTCTCCGAAAACTTCCGAAGCGAGTCCCATTCCTTTATGGGCCCTGACCATGCATCCGTCTGACGCGGCAATGCCGGCGCTTTCCTGTCCCCGGTGCTGCAGGGCGAAGAGACCGAAGAAGGTGAGCTTCGCGGCCTCGGGGTGTCCGTAGACGGCGAAAACGCCGCAGGCCTCGCGGGGTTTGTCTTCAATAACCGATAGTTGAGTTTCCATGAATTTTTATGCCCTGATTGGATCCTCCAGCGTTTCGGGTTCAAAGTTTCATGTTCTCAGCCGGAAGTCCCAACTTTGAACGCTGAACTTCTTTAGAACCTGGAGTGATAAGCCTGCAGCGGCTGGACATCCCAGTCCCCCTGGCGCATGGCCGCAACGGCCTCACAGAGCGCCCCCGCTCCGGCGATCGTCGTGGAATAGAGGATGTTGCAGGTCAGGGCGCTGCGGCGGATGAAGTAGGCATCCCGCGTCGGCCTTCTGCCCACACTCGTGTTGATGACAATGGCCACGTCGCCGTTTTTGATCCGGTCGACAATGTGTGGCCGCCCCTCGCTGACCTTGTGGACTGTTTCCACTGGAATGTCGTTTTTCCGCAAATAGGCTGCCGTTCCCTGCGTGGCCAGGATCTCGAAACCCATTTCCCGGAAACGCCGGGCAATGGGGGTGATCTTTTCCTTGTGGATGTCGTGGACGCTGATAAAAACCCGTCCCGCCCGCGGGATGGAAAACCCCACCGCCATCTGGGATTTGGCAAAGGCCAGACCGAAGGAGGAATCGATCCCCATTACTTCTCCCGTGGATCTCATTTCCGGCCCCAGGACAATCTCGGCGTTGGGGAAGCGGTTGAAGGGAAAAACAGCCTCCTTGACCGACACGTGCGCGGGACGGAACGCTTCCGTAAATCCCAGTTCCTTCAATGAGCGCCCCAGCATAACCTTGGTTGCCAGTTTTGCCAGGGGAACGCCGATCGCCTTGCTGACAAAAGGCACGGTCCGCGAAGCCCGGGGATTGACCTCCAGGACATAGAGGATTCCTTCCTTGACGGCGTACTGAATATTCATCAGGCCGATGACCCTGAGCTCCTGGGCGATTCTTTCCGTCTGACTTTCGATGAGTCCGAGGAAGTCTTCGGAGAAACTCATCGTCGGCAGGACGCAGGCGCTGTCTCCCGAATGAATCCCCGCCTCTTCGATATGCTCCATGATGCCGGCCACCACGGTCTCCGTTCCGTCGCTGATGGCGTCCACGTCCACCTCGATGGCATCTTCGAGAAACTGGTCGATAAGGATGGGATGATCGGGAGAGACCTTCAGGGCCCGCTCCATGAACTGGCTCAGACTGTCGGCATCGTAAACGATCTCCATGGATCGGCCCCCCAGAACATAGGAGGGTCTGACCAGCACGGGATAACCGATGTGCTCCGCCGCTTCCAGGGCTCCGGCCACATCTGTCACGGTCGCGTTTACCGGCTGGTTCAACGACAGCTTGTCGACGATCTCCTGAAAACGCTTCCGGTCCTCCGCCCGGTCGATGGAATCGGGCGAGGTGCCGAGAATCTTTGCCCCGGCGGCTTCCAGCCCTTTCGCCAGATTCAACGGGGTCTGTCCGCCGAACTGGACGATGACGCCCTCGGGTTTTTCACACTCGATGATATGCAGGACATCTTCCAGGGTCACCGGTTCAAAAAAGAGCTTGTCTGAGGTGTCATAATCCGTGCTTACCGTCTCCGGATTGGAATTCACCATGAGGCTTTCGTACCCCTCCTCCCGAAGGGCGAAGGAGGCGTGAACGCAGCAATAGTCGAACTCGATGCCCTGACCGATGCGGTTAGGACCGCCCCCGATAATCAGCACTTTGGGTTTGGCCCAGGGCCGCGCCTCGTTTTCTTCCTCATAGGTGGAGTAATAATAGGGGGTGTAGGCTTCGAACTCCGCGGCGCAGGTATCGACCAGCTTGTAGACCGGCAGCAGGTTTTCGGAAAAGCGGCGGCTCCGGATTTCACTTTCCGGAACGTTCCAGAGCTCTCCCAGCCTCCGATCAGAAAAGCCCCAGCGTTTCGCTTCTCGAAGGACTTCTCCCGACGGCGTCTCCTGTCTGAAAATCCCTTCCGCCTGGATGATCTGCCGGATCTGATCCAGGAACCAGGGATCGATTTGTGTCAGGCGATGGATGTCTTCCAGACTCATCCCGAATTCAAAGGCTGCCGCCAGATAGAAAAGCCTCTGCGAGTTGGGGGTGATCAGCCTGGCCTTGAGCCGCTCTTCCGGATTGGAAAGCTCAGCCGGCAGGGCTTCGGATATCCCGAACCGACCGATCTCCAGGGAGCGCACCGCCTTCTGGAGGGCTTCCTTGAACGTGCGGCCGATGGCCATCGTTTCGCCCACGGATTTCATGGAAGTCGTCAGTATATCCTCGGTTTCCGGGAACTTTTCGAACGTCCAGCGGGGGATCTTCACCACGCAGTAATCGAGCGTCGGTTCAAAGGACGCCATGGTCTCCCGGGTGATGTCGTTGGGGATTTCATCTAGGGTATAGCCGACAGCCAGCTTGGCGGCGATCCGGGCGATGGGGAAGCCCGTCGCCTTGGAGGCCAGGGCCGAGGAGCGGGAAACCCGGGGATTCATCTCAATGACGATCATCTCTCCCGTTTCCGGATGGACGGCGAACTGGACGTTCGATCCGCCCGTTTCCACGCCGATTTCCCGCATGATGGCGATGGCCGCGTTCCGCATGTGCTGGTATTCGGCATCCGTGAGGGTCTGGGCCGGCGCCACCGTGATGGATTCGCCCGTGTGCACGCCCATGGGGTCGAGGTTCTCGATCGAGCAGATAATCACCACGTTGTCCGCCCGGTCCCGCATGACCTCCAGTTCGTATTCCTTCCAGCCCAGGGCCGACTCTTCCAGCATGATCTCGTGGATCATGCTCGCCTCGAGCCCCGCCCGGGCCTGCTCGACCAGTTCCTCCCGGTTATAGGCCACGCCGCTTCCCGTCCCTCCCAGGGTGAATGAAGGGCGGACGATGACAGGGAACCCGATTTCCTCCGCAATGGTCAGAACCTCTTCCATCGTCCGGGCGAAGCCGCTCCGGGGGACCCGCAGACCGATGCTCTCCATGGCCCGGCGAAACAATTCGCGGTCCTCGGCCTTGTGAATCACCGGCAGGGAGGCACCGATCATCTCCACTCCGTAGCGCTCCAGGAGCCCGCTTTCCGCAACGGCCACGGCGGTATTCAGCCCGGTCTGGCCGCCCAGGGTGGACAGCAGGGCGTCGGGCCGCTCCCGGGCGATGATCTTTTCCACCGCCTCCGGCGTAATGGGCTCGATGTAGGTCCGGTCGGCCGTTTCCGGGTCGGTCATGATGGTGGCCGGGTTGCTGTTGATCAGGACCACCGAATACCCTTCTTCCCGCAGGGCCTTGCATGCCTGAGTCCCGGAATAGTCGAATTCGCATGCCTGGCTGATGATAATCGGTCCCGAGCCGATAATCAGGATCTTCTTAAGGTCTTTCCGCTTCGGCATAAAATATCTTCTTTATTCCCATTCAATCGTGCTGGGTGGTTTGGAGCTGATATCGTAGACCACGCGATTGATTCCCCGGACCTCGTTGATGATCCGATTGGCAATCTTTCCCAGCAGATCATGAGGAAGCCGCGCCCAGTCCGCCGTCATGGCGTCATCGCTGGTGACGGCCCGGATGGCCGCGATATGTTCATAGGTTCGCTGATCGCCCATAATCCCGACGCTTTTCAGGGGAAGCAGGACGACGAATGACTGCCAGAGCCGGCCATAGTAATCGGCGGCCTTGATCTCCTCCAGCAGGATGGCATCGGCCTTGCGGAGGAGGGACAGCCGTTTGTCCGTCACCTCGCCGATGATCCGGATGCCCAGACCGGGGCCGGGGAAGGGGTGCCGCCAGATCATGTCGTCGGAGAGTCCCAGCTCCCTGCCGAGGAGGCGCACCTCATCCTTGAAAAGGTGTTTCAGCGGCTCGATCAGCTTCAGTTTCATCCGCCGGGGGAGTCCGCCCACGTTATGGTGGGACTTGATCACCGCACTTGGACCGCCGAAGGCGGAACGGGATTCGATCACGTCGGGATAGAGGGTCCCCTGTGCCAGATAATCCACATCCCGGATTTTTCGCGCTTCCTGATCAAAGACTTCGACAAAGACTCGGCCAATGATCTTGCGCTTCCGTTCAGGATCCACGATGCCTTTCAGGGCATCGAGAAACTGGGCCTTGGCCCGGGCGAAGCGGACATTCATGTGAAAATGCTGTTTGAAGAGCGATCGGACCTTTTCCGCCTCTCCCTGCCGCAGGAGGCCGTTATCGACAAAAACACAGGTCAACTGATTGCCGATGGCCTGATGAAGAAGCAGCGCCGCCACGGAAGAATCCACGCCGCCGCTCAGACCAAGGACGACCTTCCGGTCTCCAACGGTTGACCGGATCTCTTCCACGGAATCCCGGATGAAGGACGCCATGGTCCAGCTCTTCCGGCAGCCGCAGACGGAAAAGAGGAAATTTTCCAGCATCTTTTTCCCTTCCGGCGTATGAACCACTTCGGGGTGGAACTGCAGGCCGTAAAGCCGCCGAACCGGATCTTCCATCGCCGCGGCGGGGGTATTGGCCGTAGAGGCCGTGATCGCGAAGCCTGCGGGCAACTGGTCGATCGTATCGCCATGACTCATCCAGCAGCGGGTGTTTTCCGTTACCCCCGCAAAGATTCCCTTTCCCTCCCGAACAATGTGGAGCTGGGCAAACCCGTATTCCCGCTTTGCCGACCGGATCACTTTGCCACCCAGGGAGTCAACCATGTACTGCAGGCCGTAACAGATGCCCAGGATCGGGATGTTCAAGTCGAAAATCCCCTTGTCCACCTTCGGACTTTTGGGTTCGTAGATGCTCGCCGGACCTCCGGAGAGAATAATCCCTTCCGGCTGCAGAGCCTTGATCGTTTCCAGCGCAATTTCCGGGGGTTCAATCTGGCAGTACACCTCCAGCTCCCGCACGCGCCGGGCGATCAGCTGGTTGTATTGAGAACCGAAATCAATAATAAGAATCAAGATAAGCCTCTCATGTCTCAGGAAGGGGTCCTAAGCTTGTTTCCCTTCTCTGATGTGATTAGTTTTACAAACTGTTTGAAAAGATAGGATGCATCCTGCGGCCCCGGCGCCGCTTCGGGGTGATACTGGACGCTGAACGCCCCCAGAGACGGATAAGCGATTCCTTCCGATGTCCCGTCATTGAGATTGTCATGCGTTTTTTCCAGATCCGCGGGAAGGGATTCCGGCACAACGACAAATCCGTGATTCTGGGAGGTGATTTCCACCCGGCCCGACAGGCGGTGTTTCACCGGTTGATTGATCCCGTGATGGCCGAACTTCAATTTTTCGGTGCGGCCGCCGACAGCCTGTCCCAGGATCTGATGTCCCAGGCAGATGCCGAAGATCGGAACTTTCCCCAGCAATTGCCGGACGGTGGCCACGATATAAGGCAGTGCAGCCGGATCGCCCGGACCGTTGGACAGGAGCAGCCCGTCAGGAGACCAGGACAGAATCTGTTCATCGGAAGAGCAGGCGGGGACGACGATCACCTCGCAGCCTTCCGCCTCCAGACAGCGCAGGATATTGTATTTGACGCCGCAATCCAGAACGACCACCCGGAGATTCTTGCCTTCCTCCGGCCTCCGGTCCCGGTCAGCCGGCTGAACGCTCCCGCGCACCCATCGGTACGGCTCTTGACACGTTACGGTCCTGACCAGGTCCTGCCCGACAAGACCGGGATATGCCCGCACCCGCTGGAGCAGAATCTCCACGTCCTGGATTTCCGTGGTCAGAATGCCGCGCATCGCCCCGGAAACGCGAAGACGCCGTGTCAGGGCGCGGCAGTCCAGTCCCTCGACACCCAGCTTGCCCTGGGATTCCATAAAGGTCTTCAGGCTCTGCCGGGATCGCCAGTTACTCGGGAAATCCGAATATTCCCGGACGATAAACCCCTCCAGAGAAATTCCCGCTGCTTCCATATCCTCGGGATTGATCCCGTAGTTGCCGATCAGCGGATAGGTCATGGCGACGATCTGCCCCTTGTAGGATGGATCGGTCAGAACCTCCTGGTAGCCCGTCATCCCGGTATTGAAGACGACCTCTCCCAGGACTTCGCCCTCACCCGCGAAGGCTTCTCCCCGAAAGACACACCCGTCTTCCAGAACCAGGAGCGCGGGTTTCTGTTTTCTCAGCAGGGTCATGTCGTGTTGTTCCTCATTGTTTGAACGCCGGCTATTTCTCAAGAGGTAGACCGCGACGGGGCGGTTCCGGCCCCTTTTGCCTTCTCACCGTCAACGGACGGAAAAATCAGGCGATGGAAGCTTAAATAATTGATATCACTATGCATTAAATAATTCTATTCTGCCCCTTATATCAGTACCACAAGGGATAATGCAACACCATAAATGCATAATTATCAAAGGGAAGCGATTTTTTTGAAATCATTTTCCTTTGATAACCGGATTCGTTTCCTCCAAAGAAAAACGGCGCGTTCGTCGAAGGAGAGGAAACTTAAAGCATCGGCAGATAGCGTTCAATTTCAAACCGGCTGACATGTGTGCGGAACCGGTCCCACTCCACCTTTTTGTTCTCTACGAACTTCTCGAAGATATGATCCCCCAGGGTCTCCCTGACCAGTTCACTCTGGGAAACCTCTACGATCGCTTCATACAGACTGCCCGGCAGGGAGGTGATCCCGGCCTGTTCGCGGGCTTTTTCATTCATTTCGAAGATATCCTCTTCCACCGGATCCGGCAGTTTATAGGCCTTCTCCACGCCCTTCAGACCGGCTGCCAGCATGACGGCAAAGGCCAGATAGGGATTGCAGGCGGGATCGGGGGAGCGGAACTCGATCCGGGTCGCATTTTCCTTGCCCGGTTTGTACATGGGGACGCGGATCATGGCGGACCGGTTGCGGCGCGCCCAGGAGACATAAACCGGCGCTTCGTAGCCCGGCACAAGCCGTTTGTAGGAATTTACCCATTGATTGCAGATCGCCGTAATCTCCGGGGCATGCTTCATGAGTCCGGCAATGTAGTGCTTCGCAAGAGCGGAGAGCTGATACTTGTCCCCGCTGTCGAAAAAAGCGTTTTTGTCCCCGACAAACAGGGACTGATGGGTATGCATCCCGCTGCCGTTTTCCCCGAAGATCGGCTTGGGCATGAAAGAGGCGTAGACGCCGTTCTGCCGGGCGATTTCCTTGACCGTTGTCCTGTAGGTCATCACCTTGTCCGCCATGCAGAGGGCCTCGTCATATCGAAGATCGATCTCGTGTTGGCTCGGCGCCACCTCATGATGGGAATATTCGACCCGGATTCCCATCTCCTGGAGGGCGAAGATGGTCTGCCGCCGCAGGTCCGTGGCCAGGTCCACGGGAAGGCCGTCGAAATATCCACCCCTGTCGAGATATTCCGGGGCTCTGTCGCTGGTGAAATAAAAGAACTCCAGTTCCGGGCCGACATAGAAGATGTAGCCCTGATCCGCGATTTTCTTGAGCATCCGCTTGAGGACATAGCGGGGATCCCCTTCATAGGGAGACCCGTCAGGTTTCAGGATATCGCAGATCATCCGCGCTACCGGTCGATCCGACGGCCGCCAGGATATGAGTTGAAAGGTCGTCGGATCGGGCATGGCAATCATGTCGCTCTCCTCGATGCGGCAGAATCCCTGAATGGAGGATCCGTCAAATCCCATTCCTTCCTCCAGTCCTTCCTTCAGTTCCGAAGGGGTGACGCTGAAAACTTTCTGCACTCCGAGGACATCGGTAAACCAGAACTGAATGAAACTGACATTTTGTTCTTTAACGATCTGCAATACTTCCTCTTTCGTTTTACAGTTGAACATAGAGGGCTCCTTTCTCCAAAGAATCAAATCATGTTATTCCAGGGGTTCGTTTTCCACCAGTCGCCAGACGCCTGTCGGACAGACCCCAGCGCAGAAACCGCATCCGATGCACCGCTCCGCCCGGCTCCGGTATTCAAAAGCCCCGCTGCTTTTATCCAGGCGGAAAATGGCATTCTGCGGACAGATCGCTTCACAGAGTCCGCAATCCCGGCACGAGCCACAGGAGGCGCAGACTCTTGACCAGGCTGTCACATCCGCGTTTTCCGGCAGCCAGGGTTCGAAATAGGCCATCTTGACCCGCTCAGCAGGCATCGGCTGCAACTGGCCCATTGTTTCTTTTCTGCCGCGAATTCGTCCATCGATGGTGTCCGCTGCGATCCGACCCGCCCCGATGGCCTCGGTCAACAATCCCGGACGGACGACGTCTCCCACTGCAAAGACCCGGGGGGCGCTGCTCTGAAAACGGTCGTCCACCTGAAGGAACCCCCTTTCCCGGATAATTTCGTCCGGGACGAAGGACAGGTCCGGACGATCCCCTACGGCGAAAATCACCGTATCCGCCGGGAGGAATTCTCCATCTTCGAGCTCTACGCCGTCATTGGCAATGGCCTTCGCAAAGCGCGGCCAGAGGAAACGGGCCCCCGCGGCCTCGGCGTGCTGCCGCTCCCGGCCAAAGGATGCCGGTTCCTGAATATCGATCAGGGTGATGTCCGTTGCCCCCAGCCGGGCCGCCTCCGTGGCCGCGTCGCACCCCACGTTGCCGGCGCCGATAATGACGACCCGCCGACCGGGCTGAATGCCGTCCTGCTTGCAGAGCCGCAGGAAATCCAGGGCGGTCAAGGCCCGTTCATGGCCGGGAATATTCAGGGTGGCTGGTTTCTGAGCGCCCACGGCAATCACGACAAAATCAGAAGAGTCGCGAATCTGCATGAATCTTTCCACCGTCAGGGGCTGCTCAAGAGAAACGAACTCGATCACCTCCCGGATTCGCTGCAATTCATGGTTCAGAACTTCGTCAGGTATGCGGCTGCGGGGAATCGTGGCGGTCATCTTGCCGCCCGGCTTTTCTTCTTTTTCATAGACAACCGGCTCGTGCCCCTTCATCCAGAGCTGCCAGGCCACGGAAAGACCCGCCGGTCCGCCGCCGATCACGGCAATCCGGTGTTTCGTGGAAGGCTCAGGCCGGGGCATTTCCGCCTGCAGGCTGGCTTTCCCCAGCAGCGTGACATCCAGGGGAGGAAGATTTTCCGCCTGGCGTGTGCAGTGCTCCATGCAGAGATTCGGACAGAGATAGCCGCAGACCGCCGTCGGGAAAGGGGTGTAGCGCAGGGACAGATTGACGGCTTCCGCAATATGCCCTTCCCGGATCAACCGCCAGCGCTCCTGAACCGGGATGCCTGTCGGGCAGTTTGCCTGACAGGGGGGCAGATAGCGGCCATTTTCCCACAGGGGAACATAGCGGCGGAGGGCTCCCGTCGTAATCACGTCGATGGGACTCCGGTCCAGATCGGTCAGATCCCCGATCAGTCCGCCCGCACCCAGTTCGGTTTCCCAGATTTCCCGGCGGAACCGGTTTATGGGACGGGATTCAACGGCAACTTTTTCATAGGGCTTCCGGGCGGCGAGAAGCTGCCAGGCGGTCCGATCCGCCGTCAGGCGATCAAAAAGGTTCATCCTCTCAATTTCGGAGAGAAAATCCCGCAATCCCGAAATCAGCCATTGCCATTCCTCGTCTGTAAGATTCGTCAGGCGGGCGTTATGCTTGCTGAATCCCTGATGGAGTCCGCGAAAGTAAATCTTTCCGCCCACCATGCCCACGCAGGGACGATATCCCAGAACATTGGACGGGTTCTGAGGATCATGCCCGCAGATTACGGCTGTTCCCCCCGCCATGAATTCCGCGAAGGAATCGCCGGCGGAACCTAGGATCCACATCTCGGGGGGATCGAAGCGGGGATTGTGCTTGGTCATGGTCATTCCCCGGGCGCCGATGTTGCCGGCGATGTAAATTTTTCCCTGGGCCATGGCGTTTCCCGCTCCATTGGTGGCATGGCCGTGGACGATAATCCGGGCTCCCGCGTTGAGCCAGCCGACGTCATCGGAAACGGGTCCGCAGACCTCGATGCGGGTCCCGGGAAAACCCATGGACCCCAAACGCTGACCGGACATGCCTCGAACGCGGAGGTGGATTTCTTCTTCGCCCGCCTGCCAGAGGCGGCCGCCGATGCCGTGCTGGCCATGGGCGGAAATTTCAATCCTCCGATGACCGTCGCGCACCGCGGCCTGAACGCGCTCCTCGAGGATCCGGGAATCTACGCGAAGCCCGTTTTCCATTCCGGAGAGAATTTGTGTCGGTTCAAAGGACATGGAAGCACCTTCTTATCTTTTTTCAAATGACATATGAAATCCCCAGCCGCCGGGCGGCATGGTTGTCCGCGATGCCCAGGGCGTCGGACATGCCGATGGGCAGGGAAGTGGACCGTCCCAGCGGCGCGACAATCTTTTTCAATTCCGTGTCGAAGCTGACAAAGACATCCACGAGACGCTCCGCCACTTTTTCCGGATCAAGCCGCCGGTATAATCGGGGATCCTGCGAGGTGATCCCTTTCGGGCAGAGGCCGATATTACAGATGTTGCACCGGTCCGTCTCTGAACCGACGCATCCCGCCGCTGCCTGCATAAGGACTTTGCCCACCTGCACACCGCTGGCCCCCAGCATGATCAGGGCCGCGGCATTGGCCGCCAGATTTCCGTTCTTGCCGATGCCGCCGCCGGCAAAGAGAGGAATTTCGTTCTGTTTGCCGAGTTTGACCAGGGTAAGGTAGGCATCCCGGATATTGCTGGCAATGGGGTGTCCCATGGAATTCATCGAAACATGGTAGGCCGCGCCGGTGCCCCCGTCTTCGCCGTCAATCGCCAGTGCCGAAGCATAGGGATTGCGCGTCAGATTGTTGAGAACCGCCAGGGCCGTGCTCGTCGCCGAGATCTTCGGATAGACGGGAACCCGGAATCCCCAGGCCATGGACATGGACTGAATCATCTTGGCCACGGATTCTTCGATGGAATACTGCGTCTGGTGTGTCGGGGGGCTGGGCAGATTGATGCCCGACGGCACACCCCGAATCGCGGCAATCAGTTTATTGACCTTATACCACATCAGCAGTCCGCCATCGCCCGGTTTTGCGCCCTGTCCATATTTGATTTCGATGGCGCAGGGATCCTCCTTCATTTCCGGCAGAGTGCGGATAATTTCATCCCAGCCGAAATAGCCGCTTGCAATCTGAAGGATCACGTATTTCAGAAACCGCGAACGGAGCAGACGCGGCGGACAGCCCCCTTCTCCGGTGGCCATGCGCACGGGCATGCCCAGTTCCTCATTCAGATAGGCCACACCCATCTGGAGACCCTCCCACATGTTGGGGGAAAGAGCCCCGAAGGACATGCTGCCCACCACGAGGGGGTAGATTTCCCGGACGGGGGGAATCCAGCCGTTTTCCCGGGAGACCTTCAGAATCTCCTCGGGAGGAAGAATGCGGCCCAGCAGCGTTCGCAGTTCAAATTCGTGTCGTCCGGCATCGAGGGCCGGGTCGGTGAGCATGGAAATCCTGATAAATTTGATTTCATCGAGAAGACTTCTCGGCACATTGCGGCGTCCACCGCGACGGCGGGGCGCTCCGCCTGAATTGAGATGAAATCGGAGTTTATCCTGCTCTTCATTGCGTACCGGCTGGATAGCCCCATTGGGACAGACGAAATCGCACATTCCGCAGCCGATGCAGAAATGGGCCGGATCGGTTTTCTGGCGGATTCCGTGATAGATCGAATACAGATGCCCCGGTTTTTCGGCGAGTCCCGGCTGCACCGAAACAACCCGCTTCCGGAAGACAGCGGGCTCGATGGCCTGAACCGGACATACGGCCGTACACCGGCCGCATAAGGCGCATTTTTCCTTATCCCAGAGAATCAGCCAGGGAAGGTCTTTTGTATTTAATGCTGAAGGGGTAAGTTTTTCCATTGATTCCATCGTTTCACCTCCCGCCGGTCCGGTCCGACAGAAACCAGATCCGTTCCCATGGGCTGAAAATCCCGACTTTTATCCCGTTCGGGAATGGCCTCATCAAGACCGCACACTTCCGAGGAAAAGGCATATAACCCCGGAAGTCCGCCGACGATTCCGGGACGGAGTTTTTTACTGTCCTGCACCAGAAAAAGCGTCTTGTCGGGCAGGCATCCCATGACACAGTTCGGGCCATCCACGATCATGGGTCGGCAGCTCTGTTTCAACAGCTGTAAAAGCCGGCCATCGGGATGTCCGGCCAGCTCCTCATCCTTGAGCGGCGTCAGAATGTGTTTGTATGCTTCCAGGCTCAATCCGAGATGCTTCAGCGTATAATGGAGGATATGGGTAAAAACCTCCGAATCCGATCGATATCCGATATAGCCCGGATCGCCCCGGGAAAGAAGAAATTCCCGGATCGGCACAAAAGCGGTATTCTCGCCATTGGTCATCGTGGCGATTCCCTCAATGAAAAAGGGATGGCAGGCATAGATGTCAATGGCGTAATTGGTATTCTGTCTTCCCTGCGCCATGATGATCCGGGCCTGCAGGTTCGGCTGATCGAAGCCGAGATACTGACCGACGGCCAGAGGATCTCCCACCTCTTTGATCATGATCACATCCGGCCAGAAGCTGAATACCAGCATGGACCCGTCCTCTTCCCCCAGTTTTCTCAGACGGAGGCGTGTCTGCAGTAAACGCCGGCCGATTTCCTCTTCACCCAGATCCTCCCATTCCGGCGGATAATCATAGACGCGGATCATGTAGTGATCCCGGTCCGGCGTTCCAGCCGGACGCTGCTTTTTGGGGCGGAAGGACAACTTGTATTTCACCAGGAAGTCCATTTCCATCATGTAGTGATCCAGCGCCTTGATTCCGCTGTTGGAAAAGATTCCTGAAAGAATGGGCCTCCCTTTAAACTGTTCGAACTCCCCGCCGAGATCGGCAAGAAAAAGACCCACTCCGGAACCGTCATGGCCCTCTTTCATGACATCCAGGGCTCGGATGGCGACCATGGGGGAAAGAGGTTCGCTGCTCGTTATTGCAAACAATCGGCACATGAGGAAAACTTCCTTTCAGCCCTTTGAGATTGGGCCTTTCATTCCTATTAAAAAGGGTTAATGTTCAATAATTGATACATTGTGATAAGGAGAAAAGCCAGAAACATGCCATTCCTGTAAGTATGAGTATGGCGTCGGTTTCTGAACGATTTCGTTAAAGACAGTTCGCAAATCCGGAGTTTAAGGGGGTTGGATCCTGGAAAATATCCGGGAATTGCCTTCAAAAAGAGGAGGATGAAAATGAAAAGAAACAAAAATGTGCAAATGACCAAATAAAGAACAAATTTGTATCAAAATTCAAGAAAAGCCGTGACCTTTTCCCGGCCCATCTCAATTCAGCCGGAAATCGTGGATGAACCGGCATGTTTGGGGTTAAACCGACGGGGATCGATCCCGAATTTCTGGATCTTGTATTGAATGATGCGTTTTGTTGTCCCGAGAATTCGTGCTGCCTGGCTTTGGTTGCCATGACTTTCCTTGAGTGCGTCCACAATCATCGCCCTTTCCTGGGATTCGATCATCGCATTAAATTTGCCTGATTCCTTCTTCTCTCCTTCCCGGCTCCTGATCTGGAGTGAGGGAGGCAGATGGAGTGTTTCGATGGAATCCCCTGTTGCCAGCAGAACCGCCCGTTCTATGCAGTTTTCAAGTTCCCGGACGTTGCCCGGCCAGGAATGGCTTAAAAAGGCTTCCAGAACGGCATTCGAAATCCGCTTTACGGATTTCCCCATTATTTTATTATACTTCAATACAAAATAATCGGCCAGGAGGATGATGTCGCTTCCCCGCTCCCGAAGCGGCGGGAGGTAAATCGGAAAGACATTCAACCGGTAATACAGATCGGCCCGGAAGTGACCCACTGCCACATCCTCTTCCAGATTCCGGTTGGTTGCCGCGATAATGCGGACATCTACGGAGACCACGCGCGAAGCGCCTAGAGGCTGAAACTTCTTCTCCTGAATGACCCTCAGCAGTTTTGCCTGGGCCGCCGCGGACAGCTCGCCGACCTCATCGAGGAAAATGGTACCGCCATGAGCCTCCTCGAAACGTCCCCGACGCGCGTGAAGCGCTCCCGTAAACGCCCCTTTTTCGTGGCCGAAAAGTTCGCTTTCGATCAAGGTATCCGGCATGGCGGCGCAATTCACCTGAATCAGAGGCCCCTTGCACCGGGAGCTGCGGTCGTGGATCGCCCGGGCAACCAGCTCCTTTCCTGTCCCCGTTTCGCCGTTGATGAGCACGGTCGTATTGGAATCGGCCACCTGGGCAATGAGGCCGAAGACTTCCTGCATGACCCTGGAATGACCGATGATTTCGGAATCCGGCACAGTCGAGCGGCCAAGCATATGCCGGAGGCGCCGGTTTTCCTCTTCCAGGGCGCGGATGTGAACGCTCTTGGCAATGAGTTCGGATATGGAGGAAAGCATGGCCAGTTCCCGATCCAGGTCCTCCACCTGGCGGGCGGCCTTATCGGCGGACAGGACCCCGACCACCCGATTGTCATAAATAATCGGCACACAGAGAAAGGCCAGTTCCGAGCGATTGAGAAATCGCCGCGCTCCGGTCCGGTCGAGAAAATGGGTTTCCTGCCCCAGATTGGCGACGGCCATGGGGCGTCCCGTCTGAGCGACCTTGCCGGTAATCCCCTCTCCAGGCTGGTAGGAGACTTCCATCCCCTGGATGTCAACCCCGTGAGCCACATCCAGCCAGACTTCACCGCTTTCCCTGTCCAGCAGAGAGATCATTCCCCGTTGCATTCCGACCCTCTGGTTCATCTCCTGAAGAACCCGCTCCAGTTGATCCCGCAGTTCCCCGGGCTGAGCCAGAGTCCTTGCAATGGCATGCAATGCCGCCAGTTCCTCATAATTATGTTTGCTCAATTACGGACCACCTTCGTTACCTCGTCGTTCCGACTGCCTTTGTCCCCCTTTTCAAGAAACCCGCGATCTCATCCACCGGCCGTTCCGTTCCCTTCCTGGGAGAGAAAAAGGGCCGAGAGGGGAGGTTAGTCAATAAAAGTCTCGACAAACAAAAACTTCTCCCAAAAAAGTTCTTACGCAAATATGAAGCCAAAGCGTGTCGAAGAAAAAATATTTTCAAGCTCAAGACCCTTGAGGAAGTTCTCCGGAAAAATTCCCTGTTCACTTGGACCGGGCCGGAACAGGCGATATTTGATGTGATGCCATTTTACCCTCTCGTGGCAAGAGTTAGAATTGAGAACTGATTACCTCATTTTCTTTTCACTTTCTGCTTCTTTCCTCGTACGTTCGAACAAAATTTTTCCAAATTTATTGTCTTTTTCAATACCGTAATAGAGAACCGTTCCTTCTTTTATTGCTGTGGCAATATCTTGTACTGCCTTATTTTTTGTCGAAGCGTCGGTCGAGATATTCCAAGGATCTGTGCGCTGCTTGTAATGTTTCCATTCGTATAATGAAGAATCTTCAGAATATGCTCCCTTTCAACTTCCCGAAGACTGAGGGCGGCCCCCGGCGGGAAGATGTCCTGTACGGTTCCCGCCCCTAAGAAAGGGAGTATTGCGTCATCCAATAAGGTTTCACCCCGCGTCGAAATGGCCGCACCGGTAAGAACGTTCCTGAGTTCCCTTACATTGCCCGGCCAATCGTATTCCATCATTCTCAAAAGCGCTTTCTTATCGACCCTATCGATGCGTTTGCCCAGTTCGGCATTGATCTCTTTAACCATATGATCAAGGAGGAAAGGGATATCCTCCCTGCGCTTTCTCAGCGGCGGCACGTTTATTTTCGCTGCACTCAACCGATAATAGAGATCTTCTCTGAAAGTGCCTGCTCTGACCATCTGAAGCAGGTCTTTATTGGTTGCTACAATCACCCTGGCCTTTGAATGCAGGAATTTTTCACCGCCGACGCGTTGAAATGCCTTATCCTGCAGAAAACGAAGGAGTTTGGCCTGTAGTTCGATGGGAATTTCACCCATCTCATCAAGAAAGATCGTTCCCTCTCCTGCAAGCTCGAATTTCCCCTTTTTCGTGGCGAATGCGCCTGTAAAGGCCCCTTTCTCATGGCCGAAAAGTTCACTCTCAAGTAGTGTTCCCACAATAGCCGAACAGTTGATGGGAATAAAAGGATGATCCTTGTGTGGACCGTAGTCGTGGATCGCTCTTGCAATAAGTTCTTTTCCCGTTCCCGTTTCTCCTTCTATGAGGACCGTAACATTATTTTCGCTGAGCACACCGATCATCTTGAAGACTTCTTTCATCGGTTTGCTGTTGCCGATCATGGGCCCTTTTTGAAGAAAGGTCTTGACCGCAGGTAATTCTTTGGCTTCACGGAGCTCCGAGTTCTTTAAGGCCCTGCAGACCGCGTCTTCCAACTCGTCAACATCGATTGGCTTTGTGATGTATTCGTAGGCCCCCAGCTTCATCGCCTTAACCGTTGTTTCCATGTCATGATAGGCCGTAATCATGATCACATTAATTGAAGATTTCCCTGTATCAAGACTGCGTAGAACTTCGATTCCATCCATGTCCGGCAGTCGAATATCAAGGACGATTACATCCGGGTGAAAAGTTGCACGGGCCTCCAGACCAGCCATCGCGGTGGCGGAGCAATGAACGGCATAACCTCTTCCACTGAAAAATATATTGAGCAGTTCCAGTTGAGAGGCATCATCATCTATAATTAAAATTTTCTTCTTACACATGATCCTTCCTTACAGGGATCGTAAAAGAAATGGAAAAACCTTTTGAGGTAGCCGAAGCGGCAATCTTCCCTCCATGGGCATCCACGACTTTTTTCACATTTGAAAGGCCAAGACCTGTGCCTTTCTTTTTTTTACTGAAGAAGGGGTTGAAAATGTAAGGCAGATCTTCCGACGTCACACCCGGACCGTTGTCTGAGATTTCGACGGATATAAAGGGCTTGTGATCCAATTTCCGATGATGTGTTTCGATCGATATGATTCCTCCCGTAGGCAGCACTTCAATTGCATTGAGAAGGATGTTGATAATGGCATGTTCAATCTTATTCCCATCCATCATCGATGGGGACATTCTTTTAGAAAGTTTCTCTATCACGGTGATCTCTTTTTCACGGATCGTGACTTTCAGAATTTCCAGGCATGAGTAAATAAGTTGATTGATTGAGAGAAGTTCAAAACAGAGTTTGACAGGCCTGGCAAAATCAAGCATTTCTGTAAGGATTCTCTCTAAATGCGAAATCTCCCGGTCTGCTATTTCCAGCGTCTTTTTGTTATCTCCATCAAAGTCCATGCTTTTCAGGAGCATTCGAATGCTCATCTTGATGGATGAGAGGGGATTCCTAATTTCATGGGCGAGAGACGTGGTAAGCTGACCAATGTGTGCGAGTTTTTCCGATTCACGGATGCGTTCCGCCATTTTCACTCTTTCCGTGATATCCCGGCAGATACCTGCCCATGCATAGTCTCCCTTATACCAGATGCGCTTTACCTTGTTTTCAGTTGGGAAAAAACTGCCATCCTTATGGAGTCTTTTATAGGCATATTGTTCTGATTCGCTTTCCCTGTTTAAGTCCTTCTCGAAATAACTTGTTACCTTGGAAACATATTCAGACGCCACAAAATTGATGTATGGCTGATTGATGACCTCCGTCGGGGTATATCCGTGCATATCGCAAAAAGCATGGTTCGCAAAGATGATTCTCCCCTTCTTTTCTACAAAATAGCCGTCATTGATCTCCTCTACGAGGACCCGGTATTTTGCCTCCAACTCCGCTAATTCTTTCGTCCGCTTCATGACCTCCAGTTCGAGGTGTTCAGCATGCTCCTTGAGTGCCTTTTCATGGAGGTTCTGAAAATAATCACTGAACTTGATGATCGTATAGGAGAGACAATTATTAAGCCTTTCCAGAGCTGGGGTCATTTTGTTCTGCGGCAATTCTTTCGTAATGATGGGGATGGTAATTGTCCGGTAATATTCAAAGGCCATTTGAACGTCTGAAAGGTCGAATCCGGCGGCAAACCGCTTTCTGGCAATCTTCTCGATAAAATCATCTAACGGTGCGAAATCCCTGTTTGCGAGTACGGCATAGTTTGCATCTACAGCTTCCAGATTAACAGCTAACGTATCTTCGAACGGTTCCTGTCTATACCCCTGCTCACAGTAGTGTTTATCGACTACAATACTCCATTTTACGTTGATCTCTTTACGATGTGCCAGCAAGATATCTTTTAGTTCCATTTTATGGTTCATCCGGTTTATGCGTACTTTATGTTGAAAAAAATGGACATACACCCCAAGAGGAAATTGTTCGAAGATTTCCAATTAACGGAGGGGAAGCATGTCCACGAGTTTTCTTTACCACGGATTCAGCCTCGTCGGCTACGATTATGTTAGGACGCGATACGAAGGAAGAAGTATCACGTTCACCATACGCCACAAAAGGAGCAAGCTTTGCTGTCCAGTCTGTAGAAGCCGGGAGATCATCATGCGAGGAACGACCCGGAGACGGTTTCGAAGCATTCCCATCGGTTTCAAGAATGTGTTCTTCGATCTCAGCGTTCAGCGGGTGGGCTGCCTTCGTTGCGGCAGTATTCGTCAAGTGTCGCTGGGATTTGCTGATCCCCGGTTTTCTTACACCCGTGCTTTTGAGCGATATGCCTTGGAATTGTCGAAACACATGACAATCCAGGATGTAGCTGCACATCTGTCGGTATCCTGGGACGTGATCAAGGAAATTCAGAAACGGGATTTGACGAAGAGGTTTTCCAGACCTTTTCTGAAGGATCTTCGGAGAATTGCCATCGATGAGATCTCGATTCGCAAGGGGCATCGGTATCTGACTGTTGTTTTGGATATGACCAAAGGGACGATCGTCTATGTCGGTGATGGCAAGGGAGCCGATGCGCTTGACTCTTTCTGGAAAAAGGTCAAACGTGCCGAAGCCAAGATTGAAGCCGTTGCCATGGATATGTCTCCCGCTTACATCAGCGCTGTATCGACTCATCTTCCGAAAGCGACGATTGTTTTTGACCATTTTCATGTCATCAAGCTCTTCAACGACAAATTGTCCGGGCTAAGAAGAGACCTTTATCGAGAGGCAAAAGATCTCCTTCAGAAGAAAGTCCTGAAGGGCACCCGCTGGCTTCTCCTGAAAAATCCGGAAAATCTTGACTCATCCAAAGGTGAAAAGGCCCGCTTGAACGATGCCCTCCAGCTAAATCAGCCACTTGCATGCGCCTATTACCTGAAAGAAGATCTCCGACAGGTCTGGTTTCAGCCAACAAAGGAAAAAGCACGCCTGGTATTGGTTGATTGGATCAAGAGGGCGGAAACTTCCGGGATAAAAATGTTGAAAAAGTTTGCGAAGTCACTTGCTGCATTTCAATCCGGTATCCTCTCTTATTATGATTACCGCATCTCGTCGGCTCCCTTAGAAGGCACAAACAACAAAATCAAAACCATGAAACGGATGGCTTATGGGTTCCGGGATATCGAATTCTTCAAACTTAAAATCATGGCCATTCATGAAGCCAAGTACGCTTTAGTCGGATGAACCCATTTTATTTCATTAGTCCGGCATTCAAAGACTTCAAATAAGCCGGGTTCTTTTCTTCTTTTTCAGCCAGTAATATGCGGAAATATCTCTTTATATCAAGAATAAAATAATTTTCCGACTGGAAAATTATTTTCCAGTTCCACCATCATATTGGATTGTGGTGAAACATAGTAAGTGTATGATATTTAAGAACATTTATAAATTAAAATCCATGGCATACCACTTGCCATTCCTAAATTAAAAAAACATTTTATGGAGGGATGGATATGTTACCAGGTTTTGTTCCATGGCCGGAAGAGTATGTAAAGCGTTACCGGGAAGCCGGATATTGGGAGGAAAAAACACTTAACGAGAAACTGGAGGAATCGATCGCGGCGGTTCCCGACAAGGAAGCCCTGATCTGCGAAGGTGCGAGGGTTACGTATCGCGAGTTGGGGGCTAAGATTGACAGGCTTGCCATTCAATTCCTTAAAGTAGGATTGAAGCCGGGAGATCGGGTGGTATTTCAACTTCCCAGCATTGAGGCGTGCGTGTACTCCCTGTTCGCGCTGACCAAGATCGGTGTCATTCCGATCCTGGCCCTTGCCGCGCATCGGCATACGGAAATAGAACATTTTTTCAAAATGAGTGATGCTGTGGGGTACCTGATCCCTACAGAGTATCGCCGTTTCAACTACGCCGAAATGGCTATGGATGTGCAGAAAAAAGCCCCGAGTCTCAAGTACATTCTCGCAACAGGTTCAAATGTTCCGGAGGGGATGATTTCCATCGATGAACTGATCGCCCAGCCCGTAGATGTTGACAATCCCGCAGACTACCTCAAGAAGTTCCGCCCGGATCCTTACGATGTGGCCCTCATGCTCCTGTCCGGGGGAACAACGGCCCTTCCGAAACTGATTCCCAGAACTCACAATGATTATGTCTATAACGCGCTGCAAAGTGCCATTTATGCCGGATTTACCAGCGAGGACGTATTTCTGGGCATCCTGCCCTTTGCGCACAACTATACCCTTGCCTCCTTCGGTTTTCTTGGCTGCTGGTTTCTTAAAGGTAAAGGGGTGCTTTCCGGTTCCATTGATGCCAAAAGCTGTTTCTCTCTCATCGAAAAGGAGAAGGTTACCTATGTTGCTTCCGGCGTCCCTGTCGATGTCATGTGGCTGAACAGTGAAGACTGGAAAGGATTCGACTACAGTTCGCTGAAAGTGATTCAGAATGGAGGCGCCAGGCTTGCACCCGAACTGCGTAAAGCCCTACGAGAAAAATGGAAGGTCATACCACAGGAGGTATATGGAACCGCGGAAGGGCTGCTCAATTATACCCGCCTTGATGACCCGGAGGACATGATCATGACGAGTTCCGGCAGACCCGTTTCTCCGGCTGATGAGATAAAAGTCATCGATGACAATGGAAACACCGTTCCTGTTGGACAGCAGGGTGAACTGGCAGTTCGGGGCCCCTATACGATCCGGGGCTACTACAATGCGCCGGAGTATAACAAGAGCGCTTTTACGCCGGATGGCTTCTATAAGATGGGCGACCTGGTCAGGATGAATGAAGCTGGGTTCATCTTCACGGAGGGCCGGAAAAAGGATGTGATTAATCGTGGAGGAGAAAAGATCAATGTGGAAGAGGTGGAACATTTAATCCTTTCCCATCCCAAAGTAAAGAACGTAGCGATCGTAGCCATGCCGGATCCGGTGTTTGTTGAGAGGGCCTGTGCCTGGGTTATTCCGAAGGACGGCCAGACCGTTACATTTAAGGAAATATGCGATTTTCTGCAGGAGCAGAATATTGCCAAGTTCAAGTGGCCTGAACGGATGGAGTTCGTATCGGAATTTCCCTTGAGCCCTGCGGGCAAGATCCTGAAGAGGGAGCTCAAGGAGAGAATCATAAAAATGCTGGAGCAAGAGCAGGCAGCAAAGAAGTAAATAATTGAGACAGAATAAGGTGTTTAGAACAAAAAAGGTAACTAGATTCTATATCAATAGGGTGGGTTTTTTCATTACGGGACGATGTGATTGTGGTCAATCATAATTACATCGTCCCTTGATAAACACGCGCAAGACCCATTTGAGTCTGGTTTATTTAAAATAAAGGGGTGGGGAGGGAGTATAATGCAAAATGGTAAGACGTTAGGAGTCATTGTTATTGCTGTAGCCGGCTTGTTAATCGCTATAGCCCAGCCGTTTGCCCCGGGGCTGTCCCCTTTAGGGCATTATGTCATGGGTACCGTTGTTGCGGGCCTGGGGATGTGGATCTTCCGCCCCGGAAACCTGCCCTTCATGTCGGGTACTTCCATCATCCTGGGGCTTACCTTGGCCCTGTTTTTTGCCCACAAAGCAGGTCTGGTGTTCCCGGGCAAAGTTCCCTTCAAAGCACCCCCGCAAATATATGGGGTCGTCATGGGCGGCTTCACTTCATCAGCCGTCTGGGTCCTGATTCCTGCACTATATTTTGGTTTTGTTCTGCAAAAAACGGGTCTGGGAAAACGCATCGCTTATATGGTTCTGAAGACGTTTCCCGCGACCTGGCTTGGCTTGGCGATCAGCTGGCTGGTGATCGGCGTTGCACTTTCCGCCTTGACGCCGTCCATCGTCGTCCGTGTGGCGATTGTCGTTCCCATTGCTATTGGGATTGTGGAAGCCTGTAAAGTGGAATTCCGCTCCAAGGGATCGGCCTATATCTGCTTGCTGGCCTGGGGTATGGCTCTCTTACCTGGGACCGGATGGTTGACCGGCTCCCTCTCGGGGCCGATCATGCAGGGATTTTTTCCCCCCGAAATAAAACCCATGGCCAATTTTGCCGACTGGTTCAAGATTCTGGCCCTGCCCTGGTTTGTAGTAACCATCTTGTACGTTTTCTTTGCCTATATCTTTGCCAAGCCGAAAGAAGCCATTGCCATTAGCTCCGACATGTTCAAGGAGGAATACAAGAAACTGGGTCCAATGTCCAAGGATGAAATCGTTTCCCTTCTTATCCTTGTCGGCTCTCTGTTAATGTTTTTCACAGAAAACCAGCATGGAATTCCCACCGCGGCCACAGCCCTGTTCGCTCTGTTCCTCTTCGTTATGTTCCGCATCATTACCGGTCCGGATATCAGCGCCGGCATCAACTGGGACGTAGTCTGCTTCTTCGGTATCGCCGTAGCCCTGCCTCCCATCTTCGGAGTTTCCGGAATCTCCGCCTGGTTCGGACCCCTGATCAAAGGGCCCATCATGTCCATGGCGGGTTCTCCCCTACTGTTCATGCTGGTCATCACCTTGGGGCTCATGGTTATCCGCTTCGTTGACGTTCCCTGGGGCTTCACCACCTGTGCGCTGACCATTATCATGCTGATCCCGCTCTTTAATGATTTCGGTTATCATCCGCTGACCGTGACCATGGCCTATCTGATCGCCATCAACTTTTTCCTGCTGTCCTACCAGCAGCCTTTTCTCCTGATGGGTGAAGGGATGATTCAGGGCAGGGGTTGGGCGCCGTCTCATGTGCTGATGTTCGGTCTGATCTACATTGCTTCAGCCTTCATTTCCCTGCTGGTGGCCGTGCCTTACTGGAAGATGATAGGTGTCATACGTTAATTCAGAATAAAAAATAATCGATAAGTTAAGGTGAATCGACATTATGCATTTTAAATATAACTTTTCTGCCCGATGGGCAGTGAAATTTCTGAAGAGCGTCACATTGCGTTAAGTCGTTTACGCCGTTTACGGATCGAATGAACGACTAACTACACGGAGGTAAGAAGAAATATGCGATACGGAGAGACAGGATATTACCTGGAAATTGACTTATCAACCGGGAATATTGAACGGGTGCAGTCGGACCCGAAAACGGCTGAAAACTTTTTTGGTGGGGTGGGGAGCAGCCTCAAGATTTTCTGGGACAGGACCACGCCCGAGACCAAGGCATTTGATCCGGAAAATCTGCTGATATTCACTAATGGTCTTTTGAGTGGTACGCCGATTTTCGGAGCAAATCGCACCTTTGTGGTTACCATTTCCCCAGTGTCCAACCTGATCTGCTATCCTACCGCAGGAGGGTTTTTCGCACCGGAACTGAAGTACGCCGGATACGACAAAATCATCTTCAGGAACAAGTCACCCGAGTTGGTATATATCTGGATCAACAATGACAAGGTCGAAATAAGGGATGCATCGCATCTGGCGGGAAAGGGCGCCCGTGAAGTTCAGGAACTTCTTAAGGAAGAACTGAACGATCCGAAGATCCAGGTTGCCGCTATCGGTCCTGCAGCGGAAAACGGGGTTCTTTTTGCCAGCATCGAGATGGACAAGGGGAGCGCAAGCAGACTCGGAGGCGGCGCCGTCATGGGCGACAAGAAAATCAAGGCCATTGCGGTTCGGGGAACAAAGGAAGTTAATCTTGCCGACGGACCTGCCTTTATCAAGCACCTCGAGGAGGCGCGAACCTACATCATTCACCGCAACGCTAATCCCCTGTCGCACAGACATGTCGAGGCCATTCATGACAGTCTCGGGTCGCCGCAACTGATGAGAGATGCGGAAGATAAGTGGCATACGCAGAATTTCGCCTGGGGGAATGCCCGCTACCGAAGAAAAGACTTCTGGACCGATGAAATTGAAGAAAGTTGGGAAAAGAGCCAGGAGGAGTCTGTGCGGCGGATGATAAGCTGCTTCAACTGTCCGTCGCAATGCGGGGCATTGATTATGCGCAAGGACGGAGCCCCCTATATGGCGAAATGCTTTTCAAAAATTTCCTATCTCTTTGGATCGGGCATAGATGACCTGGAATGGAGCTGGAAATTCATCGAGCGTACCTTTGATTACGGTTTGGATTCCTACTCAACTCCTCAGGTGATGGCCTTTGCCGTGGAACTGAGAAAGGACGGGATTCTGACGGAGGAAGATTTTGCTGGAACGGATGACTATCCTCCCTGTCCGCCCCCGGAGGATAAAAGTGGGGTCTTCTACTGGCTGCTTGACCGGCTTGTCAAGGGTGAGGGAATTGGCAAAATTCTGGGCCTGGGCACCAAGCAGGCAAGCGAGAAAATCGGTAAGGGTGCGGAGGCTTATGCGCACAACCTCATCAAGGGTGTGGAGCAGATGAACATCAAACTGGGAATGCTGGATCCCCTCTATTTTCTTATGTTTGCCACGAGCGAAAAGCAGAGTATCACCTCGATCGAAGGAAACTGGCCCCAGGCCGCCTTCCGCAAATATGAAGATCGGGAAGAGTGGATCAGGGACTGGCCTCACGTTCCCTTTGAACGATTCAAACAATATATTCTGGACTGGGAACCCAAAGGCGACAAGAACGCGGCACCCTATTATCCGACTCCGCCCATCGCTTCGGAGATTGTGGATTGGATGGAGGAGAACCACGTCAACGATGACTCCCTGGGATTCTGTTCCGGCATGTCGGGGTTCTGCTTCAAGCCGCCCTTTCATTGCCACAATTACTATAAGTTCGTGAATGCCGCAACAGGACTGAATCTGGATGAATTTGAGCACAGGAGGGTGGCTCACCGGATTCGTAATCTGCATCGGGCCTTCAACATGAGAAGGGGCATGACTCGGGCCGATGACAATCCGCCTGCAGATCATTGGAAGTTCCGTTTTCCGGAGCTCGAGGAAGAACTCCTGACCACTTATTACCATTTCAAGGGGTGGACCGACGAGGGTGTTCCCACTCGCGTTCGCCTGGAAGAGCTGGATCTCGGGTATGTCGCGGACGAATTGGAAGAGAAAGGAATATTGAAGAAGGTTCCCCCCCCGACCGAGGAAGAGCTTGAAGAGTATAGGAAAGAACGTATGTATAAGTGGGGATATTGAAAAGTGGAACCTGCGTCTGCGGATTGGAAGGACAATCGAGAGAACCAGCAGGATTTTCCGGTTCAGGAAAGGTTGGCTTTATTAAAATTGAGATCTTGTCTCCGAAAATATGCAAAAGTGAGGGTTATTGAAAAATGGCCAAGATTAAGAAGATAGTCAAGAGGATTACCGTTGATGCGGAGAAGTGCAACGGCTGTCGCACATGTGAAGTCATGTGTTCCGCTTTTCACTCCACACCGCAATGGAGCAGTAATAGTCCGGCAAAGTCACGTGTCCAGGTCGTTCGACTCCCGCTGAGGGATATCTTTCTGCCGGTATTCGCAGGGGAGTATACCCCGGCCGAATGCGGGGGCAGAATCAGCTATCATATTGATGACAGGACGTACGACGAATGCGAGTTCTGCCGCGCTGCCTGTCCGTCCCGGGGCAGGTTTGTCGAACCCGACTCCGGTCTCCCGCTGGGATGCGATATGTGTCAAAGTGATCCGCCCCTGGAAGAGCCGATGTGTGTCCACTGGTGCGTGCGTGATGCCCTGAAGTACGAGGAACGGGAGATAGAAGTGGAAGAGCAGGTGGAGATAGATGCTCTGGAGACCGCGTTGACCGCCATAGCGGACAAATTCGGGTGGGACAAGATGATGCGTACCGCTGCCCGACTGACGCAAAAATCCTGATCTATGAAATCGATTTTCCTCCACGCCCTGTGGGGAAGTAACGAAAACTGAATCAGTCCGGGATGTTTCGGATGAATTCAGTATAAGGAATAAGGAAGGATACCGGTGGAGACTATAGCCCCCTTCAAGGAGATTATTACAGAGATAAAGGCGCATGGTGGAGACGCCTTCAAGAGATGCTTTCAATGCGGACTGTGCGACAGTGTCTGTCCCTGGAACCGGGTGACGACGTTCAGTATGCGCAAGCTGGTCCGGGAGGCGACATTCGGCCTGACGGACATTGAGAGTGAAGAGATGTGGCGTTGCACCACCTGCGGAAGATGTCCTCAGGTGTGTCCGCGGGACGTGAAACAGATTGAATCCGGGGTGGCCCTGCGGAGGATTGCCACGGAATACGGGGTATTTCCCCATTCCGTCCGTCCCATCAAGACGATAGCCGGCAGCCTCGTCGGCTCAGGCAACCCCTTGAATGAAGAACGGAGCAAGAGAGCGGACTGGGCCAGGGGTCTGTCCGTTGAACCCTTCAGTAAGGAGATGGAGATTCTCTATTTTCCGGGCTGCTATCCCAGCTATGACCCGAGGATGAAGAGGGTTGCCGCAGCCACGGCCAAGATCCTGAATGCGGCCGGGGTCCATTTCGGGATCCTGGGCGACAAGGAGGTCTGCTGTGGAGAGAGCATCCGCAAGACAGGCGACGAGGAGGTGTTCCAGCGCCTGGCGAAGGAGAACATCAAGGCCTTCATCGATGCCGGTGTGAAGAGGATTCTGGTTTCTTCGCCTCACTGCTACCATACCTTCAAGAACGAGTATCCCGAGTTCATGGTGCGCTTCGAGGTGGTGCACATCACCCAGTACCTGCAGGAACTCATCGATTCGGGCCGGCTGACGCTGAACGGGGAATTTGCGAAGAAGGTCACCTGGCATGACCCCTGTTACCTGGGGCGTCACAACGGCATTTATGACGAGCCCCGCAATGTGTTGCAGGCCGTTCCCGGTCTGGAGTTGATGGAGATGCCTGAAAACCGCGTTGCGAGCCTTTGCTGCGGCGGCGGTGGCGGCCGGATCTGGATGGAGACGGTCAAGGGAGAGCGCTTCTGCGATCTGCGGATCGATCAGGCCGTTGGCGTTGGAGCGGAAGTGCTGGTCACGGCCTGTCCGTACTGCATCACCAATTTCGAGGACAGCCGGGTCACCATGGGTCTGGACGACAAGATTGAAGTCAAAGAGATCTCGGAAGTGATTTCGGAATTGCTTTAGGAAATCATCACACCCGATGAGGTAATATAATGGAAAAAGAACAGATTTATAAAAGCTTCGGAGAAGGCGGCTTCGGAGACGTCATGGTCGTCGGCGGCGGGATCAGCGGTATTCAGGCCTCTCTCGACCTGGCCACGGCGGGCTTCAAGGTTTACCTGGTAGAGAAGGGACCCAGCATCGGCGGGCATATGGCCCAGTTGGACAAGACCTTTCCGACCAACGACTGCTCCATGTGAATTCTCTCACCGAAACTGGCCGAGGTCGGCCGGCATCCAAACATCGAGATCCTGAGCTATACCGATGTGGACAGTATAGTCGGGGAGGCGGGAGATTTCACGGTGACGCTGATTAAAAAGCCCAGATATATCATTGAAGACAAATGCACGGGTTGCGGTACGTGTACGGAATACTGCCCGGTGCAGTATCCGGACCGGTTTAATCAGGATATTTCATACAGCAAAGCCGTCCATGTCTATTTTTCGCAGGCGTTTCCTCTGGTGGCCTACATCGATGAGAGCTGCCTCTATCTTAAAGAGAAGAAATGCACCCTCTGCGAAAGAGTCTGTCAGGCCGGCGCCATTGATTTCGGCCAGAAGCCGCAGAAGGTGGAGATCAATGTGGGGGCGGTCATTCTGGCGACCGGACTGGAGCCCTATGACCCCGGAGCGAACCCGGAATATCATTACGGCGAATTCGCCAACGTGGTCACCAGCATGGATTTCGAGCGGCTTCTGTCCGCCACGGGGGCCTACGGCGGCGAGATCCTGCGTGCCTCCGATCTGAAGCACCCCCATAAAATCGCGTGGATTTCCTGCGTCGGTTCCCGCCGGGTGACCGAGGGCGAGAACAGCTATTGTTCAGGGGTCTGCTGCACCTATAACCAGAAGCAGGTGATCCTCACCAAGGAGCATGACGCCACCGCGGAATGCACGATCTTCCACAACGACATTCGTTCCTTCGGGAAGGATTTCGAGCGGTTCTACCAGAGAACGGCGGATCTTCCCGGGGTCCGTTTTATCCGCAGCTACGTGTCCATTGTTCGGGAGGACCCGGTCACGAAAAACGTCACGATCCGGTATTCCACACCCGATGAAGGGGTCAAGGAAGAGGATTTCGAGATGGTGGTTCTGTCCGTCGGCCTGAATCCTCCGGAGGAAGCGAAGGCGATGGCGGGCAAGTTCGGGATCGACCTCAACGCCCACGGATTCTGCCTGACCGATTCGACCAATCCCATGGAGACCAGCCAGGCCGGCATCTTTGTCAGCGGCGGATTCCTGGGGCCTGCCGATATCCCCGATTCGGTTTTGACGGCCAGCGCGGCCGGTTCGCAGTGCGGCGAACTGCTGAATTACCGGCGGGGAAAGCTGTCCACGGCGAGAGTTTATCCCCCGGAGAGGGATGTCTCCGGGGAAGAGCCGCGGATCGGCGTCTTTGTGTGCCACTGCGGGGCCAATATCGGAAGGATCGTCAACGTGCCGGAAGCGGTGGAGTACGCCCAGAGTCTGCCCAATGTGGTCTACGCCCAGGAGCAGCTTTTTTCCTGCGCCACGAATTCTTCCCGGGAAATCACGGACATGATTCGGGAGAAAGGGCTCAACCGCGTGGTGGTTGCCGCCTGCTCTCCCCGGACCCTGGAGCCCCTGTTTCGCGACACCGTCCGGGAAGGGGGTTTGAATCAATATTATTACGAGATGGCGAACATCCGGGAGCATAACTCCTGGGTTCACGCCAAGGAGAAGGAAGACGCCACGCAGAAGGCGAAGGATCTGATCCGGATGTCGGTGGCGCGCGCCCGCAGCCTGGAGCCATTGCCGGAGTATGATCTGCCCGTGGATAACGCGGCCCTGGTGGTCGGCGGCGGAATTGCCGGGATGACCTGCGCCCTTTCGATTGCGGACCAGGGGCATGAGGTCTACCTGGTGGAAAAGGAGAAGGAACTGGGGGGAACGGCAAGGCGGATCCATTACACCCTGGAAGGGATGGATGTTCAGGCCTACCTGAACGATCTGATCGGGAAAGTCTATCGTCATCCTCTGGTGCATGTGTATACGGGCGCGACCATCACGGAGGCCGGCGGGTATATCGGTAATTTCGTGACCAGGGTGAAATCGGGCAGAGGCACGGCGGAGATCCGTCATGGGGCGACGGTCATCGCCATCGGCGCCGAGGAATACAAGCCTACGGAATACCTCTATGGTCAGGATGAACGGGTCATGACCCAGCTGGAATTGGAGGAACGGATCGCGAAGGGCGACGAAAAGGTCCTTAACGCCGGCGGTGTCGTGATGATCCAGTGCGTGGGTTGCCGCAACGAGGAGAGAAATTACTGCAGCAAGATCTGCTGCAGCCATGCCGTCAAGAATGCCCTGAAACTGAAGGAGAAAAATCCGGAGATGGATGTTTCCATTCTCTTCCGGGATATGAGGACCTACGGTTATGCCGAGGATTATTACCGGGAGGCGTCGGAGAAGGATGTGAAGTTCATCCGCTTCGAGCCGGAGGATGCCCCGCAGGTGGAAGCCGTTGTGGAGGAAGGCAAACCCGTTCTGCGGGTGACGGTGGCCGATCCGATTCTCGGTCAGCGGCTGGCCCTGGATGCCGACTGCCTCGTTCTGTCCGCCGCGACGATTCCATCGGCGGCGACACCGGACGTCGCGAGCCTGTTCAAGGTCACGTTGAATCCGGACGGCTTTTTCAAGGAAGCCCACGTCAAGCTGCGGCCGGTGGAGTTCGGGACGGACGGCGTCTATCTCTGTGGCATGGCCCAGTATCCCAAGCATATCCCGGAAACGATCAGCCAGGCTTACGGTGCGGCCGGGCGGGTGCTGACGCTGCTGTCCCGGGATATCGTGACGGCATCGGGGGCCGTGGCCCGGGTGGACGAGGAGAAGTGCGTTTCCTGCGGGGCCTGCATCACGGTCTGTTCGTACGGGGCCATTGACTTTTACGAGTCGCCGCGGGGCAGAAGGGCGAGGGTGAATCCCGTTCTCTGCAAGGGCGACGGGGTCTGCAACACCGTGTGTCCGACCTCGGCGGTTTCCCTGAAGCACTTTACCGATGAAGAGATCCTGAACCAGGTCGAGGCCGCGGTTCAGGAGGAAGAACTACTGCAATTAATCGATTCGGCGGTCTGATATGCATAACAGAACAGTAAGAATTACAATCAGAATTTCTGAGGGAAGGGGTGAGGAAGAATGACGACAGGACTGGAATTTAAACCCAAGATACTTGGTTTCGTCTGCCAGTGGTGAGGATACGGCGCAGCTGACCTGGCTGGAGTTTCCAGACTGCAATATGCGACCGATATCCGGCTCATCCGGGTCATGTGTTCCGGGAGAGTCGATTTAACCCATATATTCAGGGCTTTCTCGAAGGGGGCGGACGGGGTGTTCGTTATCGGTTGTCACCTGGGGGAATGCAACTACATCACGCATGGGAATTACCATGCCCTGAGCACGGTTCTCATTGCCGGAAAAATGCTGGAGCACATCGGATTGAACCCCGAAAGGCTGAGGATCGAGTTCATCTCCGCCGGCGAGGGGATCCGGTTTGCCGAAACCATGAACGACATCGAGAAGAATGTGAAAGCGATGGGGCCGCTCGGCGTCGCGGAAGGGATCGCGAACGATACGCTGGCCGCCGGACTTGAAGCGGCGACGCGATTGATCCCCTCCATCCGGCTGGTGGAAAGGGAACGGTTGAGATTGTCTCCGGACCTGAAAACGAGAGAAGATGTGGAAGCCTTTTTCAACAGCGACGAGGTGAACCGGATCTTCGAAGACCTGATCGGCGACAAGCTGACGATCAGCGAGATTATGTCCCTCCTGCGGCAGCAGCCTCTTTCCACGGGAGAGATCGCACAACGGTTGGGCCTGACGCCGTCAGCCGTGTCACGGCATATGAATACGTCATCGAAGCACGGTCTGGTCCGGTACGATGTAGAACAGAAGCGTTACGCCCTGGCTTGAAGCCGGAAGTCCGGGGATAAAAAAAGATTAGCGACCCACGCCACCATGGTGGCGCTTTGAGATAGAGTAATTTATCGAACTTACTCAGAAGGATAACGATTATGGATAACGAGAGAATCGATCAGATTATCGAAAAGCATCATGGTGCCTCCAGTGCGCTCATTCAGATCCTGCTGGATATCCAGGAGGAGAATCACTGGCTTCCCAAGGAAGCGCTGGATCGGGTCAGTGAAAAGCTCCAGGTTCCGCTTACCACGGTGCGTCATGCCGCGACCTTTTATAAGGTCTTCAGCACGGTTCCCAAAGGTCGCCATCAGGTTCATGTCTGCCTGGGAACGGCCTGTCACGTCCGTGGAGCGAACCGTGTCCTGGACACCGTGGAAGAGATGACGGGCATCAAACCGGGGGAGACGGACCTGGATTTGAAGTTCAGTCTGGAAACGGTGAACTGTCTGGGCTGCTGCGCCCTGGGTCCCGTGATGGAAATCGACGGGAAGGTATACGGCAAGGCGACACCGAGCAAGACCATCGATGTGTTAAAAAAATACGAGTAGGGGAAGATTATGACGCGATTAAATTCGCCTGAAGAATTAGAGGGCTTCAGGCAGGAAATACTATCCAGAAGAGATCCGGACAAACCCTGCATTTCCATCTGCGCCGGCTCCGGCTGCGTGGCTTCCGGCGCTCTGGAGGTCATTGCGGCCTTTAAGGCGGAGATTGAAAAGCAGGGCCTGGCGGCGACCGTGGATACCAAGGGGACGGGATGTCCGGGATTTTGTGAACGAGGGCCCGTGGTGGTGATCTATCCCGAGGAGATCTGCTACCTCCAGGTTATGCCCGAAGACGTTCCCGAGATCATCTCGCAGACCGTCAAAGAGAAGAAGGTCGTTGACCGCCTGCTCTACGTTGATCCCGCCACGGGAGAGAAAGCGGTTCATGAGTACGACATCTCCTTTTACCGGAATCAGGAACGGAATGTGATCTGCAACAACATAAAAATCGATTCCAAAAACATCGACGACTACCTGGCCAACGGAGGCTATTCCGCCCTGGGCGAGGCCCTGGGTTCGATGACTCCGGTGGAGGTCCTGGAGGAAGTCAAGAAGGCGAACCTCCGCGGAAGGGGAGGCGCCGGCTTTCCCGCGGGCGTGAAGTGGGAAGGTTCCCGCAATGCTCCCGATCCGGTGAAGTACGTCATCGTCAACGCCGACGAGGGCGACCCCGGGGCGTTTATGGATCGGGCGGTTCTTGAAGGCAACCCGCATTCCGTCCTCGAGGGGCTGATCATCGGCGGGTACGCCATCGGCGCTCAGGAGGGGTACATTTACGTCCGTCACGAATATCCCCTGGCGGTGGAGAATATCACCCTGGCGATTCAGCAGGCGGAAGCCTGTGGTCTGCTGGGAGAAAACATCTTTGGTTCCGGTTATAATTTCAGGGTGTTCGTGAACCAGGGGGCCGGGGCGTTTGTCTGCGGTGAATCGACGGCCCTGATGACCTCCATAGAGGGCCGGGCGGGAGAGCCCCGACCGAAGTATGTCCGCTCTAATGTGGTCGGCCTCTGGGGCCATCCCACCGTGCTGAACAACGTGGAGACCTGGGCGAATGTGCCGCTGATCATCAACAAGGGGGCCGACTGGTTTACCTCCATTGGAACGGAAAGCAGCAAGGGGACGAAGATCTTCTCTCTGGTGGGCAAGATCGCCAATACCGGGCTGGTGGAAGTGCCCATGGGGATATCGCTGCGGGACATCGTTTTCAAGATCGGCGGCGGCATTCCCGGCGGGAAGAAGTTCAAGGCGGTCCAGACCGGTGGGCCGTCGGGGGGATGCATCCCCGAGTCCCTGCTGGATCTGCCGGTCGGTTTTGACGAGCTGACCGCGGCGGGTTCCATGATGGGCTCCGGCGGAATGATTGTCATGGATGAAGATACCTGCATGGTGGATACGGCCCGGTACTTCGTCAAGTTTCTTACCGATGAATCGTGCGGCAAATGCGTTCCCTGCCGTGAGGGCTTAAGGCAGATGGACAACATCCTGACCCGCATCACCGAAGGGAAAGGCGGAGAGGGCGACATCGAACTTCTGGAGGCGCTGGCCGAGACTGCCCAGGAAGCCTCCCTGTGCGCCCTGGGCAAAAGCGCCCCCAATCCCTTTTTGAGCACGCTGCAGTACTTCCGGGATGAATACGAGGCTCACATTAAGGAGAAGAGATGTCCGGCGCTGTCCTGCAAGGAGCTGATCGCCTACGTCATCGATCCGGAACAGTGCCGGGCGTGTCAGCTGTGCGTCAAGAAGTGCCCTGCCGGGGCGATTGACGGCGGCAAAGACCTGGTCAGCATCATCGACCAGGAGAAATGCACGAAATGTGGGACCTGCTTTGAAGTATGTCCCCCCCGCTTCAACGCGGTAAGGAAGATTTCCGGCGAGCCGGTTCCGCCTCCAGTTTCCGGGGAAGCGAGAAAGATCGTCAGAGGGGGTAAAGAATCATGAGTGAAATCCTTTTACAGATAGACGGCAAAGAGGTTCGTGCCGAGAAGGGAATGACGATTCTGGAGGCGGCGAAAAGTGCGGGGATCTTCATTCCGACGCTGTGCCACCATGAGAAACTGGAGCCTTTCGGGGCCTGCCGCCTCTGCATTGTGGAACTGGAGAGCCGCGGTTCGTCGAGACTCGTGGTCTCCTGCGTATATCCGGTGGAAAATAATCTCGTTGTCAGGACCCGATCGGAGAAGATCGACCGGATCCGCAAGATGATTCTGGAACTCCTGCTGGCTCACGCGCCGGATTCCTTCGTCCTGGAGGAGCTGGCCAGAGAATACGGGGCGGACCGGAACCGTTTCGAAAAGGAAGCGTCCTTCTGCATCCATTGCGGCCTCTGTGTGCGGTACTGCGCCGAGGTCAAGAAGAAGAACGCCATCGGCTTCGTCGACCGGGGGATTCGGAAGGAGATCAGCTTTATTCCGGAGATCGCCGCGAAGGAATGCATGGCCTGCAAGGAATGCTTCCCTCTCTGTCCGACGGAGGCCCTCCAGGCGGCTTTCGTCCTGACGATGGGACTCGTGGCGCCCTGAGATTCTCCACGGGAGGAGAGCAGCGTTTCAGAAACAGGCTGAGTTCCTCCTTCTTCCCTCTGGGCTGTGACGAAACTTATTTGATGAGACTGCTACTGCTCATCCTCATTCCTATATCAGGACTCGACTGTCAAAGGCGGTTGGAGTCGAACCAAGTCCAATGAAGATATGTGAAACGGAAGGTGCAAATAAACAATTTTTAAAACTGTTCCGGCTATTCCGGACGGAAGTATACCTTGACGCCTGAATGGAAAAGTAAAAAGGATAACAAGCATATCGTCGCGTTGATCAAGGAAAAGGAAAGGCAACGAGAAAGAGATGCGCGATGGCAGTTTGCCGGTGGTGAAAGGGTCTGATTTAGGCGGACGAAAACAGAAGGGATCATGAATGGCATCTTAACGGGGATCAACTTGAGCACAATCAGGGTGAAAGAAATTGGATCTCATATTTCCTGGACACTGTCACCATCCATTCAGAAAAAGGTTCATGAGGATTTTTCCCTTCATTCGGACTGGGCAGGAAGAGGAGATTGTCCCCGGGTATCCTGTTCTTTTTTTTTGATCATGATCATGACCGCGGCCAGAGCGGCCTGAGTCATTCCTGTGATGCGCCGGGCCTGCCCGATGGTTTCCGGCTCCACTCGGGCCAGTTTCATCCGCAACTCATTGGACAAACCGGGAATGGCCGAATAATCCATTCCCGGCGGAATTCTGCGGCTTTCCAGTGCTTTCATCCGGACAACGGCTTCCCGCTGACGCTGAATGTACCCTTCATATTTGGCTTCGATTTCGATCTGCTTCCGGATCATCCGGTCGTAGCCGTCCGGTACATCTTCCGGAAAATCCGGAAGATCCTGAAACATCGACAGATCCTCCCAGGAAAGGTCCGTGCGTTTGAGAAGCTGAAACAGCGTTACCGGATTTTTGATCGCTGGACTTCCATGTTCCTCCAGTTTCGAATTGACGGCGGTGCCGGGATAGATCTTGAAAGAGGAAAGACATTTCATCCCTTCTTCAATCCGGCGGATTCTCTCGGAAATCTGCTCATGAAGATCCTGAGGGATCAACCCCAGATCAAAACCCCGGGGAGTCAGGCGCAGTGCGGCATTGTCTTCACGCAGGATCAGCCGGTATTCCGCTCTGGAGGTAAACATCCGGTAGGGTTCATCCACGCCCTGGGTCACGAGATCATCTATCAAAACCCCCATATAGGCTTCCGAGCGATCGAGCACGAAGGGCGGACGGCCCTGCACCGCCAGGGCGGCATTGATGCCCGCCCACATCCCCTGAGCGGCTGCTTCTTCGTATCCGGACGTGCCGTTGATCTGACCGGCCAGGTAAAGCCCACGAACCCTTTTGGTTTCCAATGTGTGATTAAGTTGAGTCGGCTGGACGAAGTCGTATTCAATGGCATAGGCCGATCGCAGAATTTCCGAATTTTCCAGTCCCGGCACGCTGTGAACGATTTGTTCCTGTAGGTCCAGAGGAAGGCTGTTTCCCAGGCCTTTGGCATAGACCTCTTCCGTTTCCAATCCTTCAAATTCAAGAACCACGGGATGACGTCCCTTGTCGGCAAAACGCATCACCTTATCCTCCAGGGATGGACAGTAACGTGCGCTGACTCCCTTGATGACTCCGGAATAGAGGGGTGAAAAACGGATATTATCCCGGATCAGGCGATGTGTTTCTGAAGTTGTATAGCCGAAGTAGGAGGGAAGCCGTTCTTTTCCCAGGCGTTCCGTGGACAGGGAAAAGGGTTCGAAGGCGGGATCGCTGTCCTGCCTTTCGAGACGGGAAAAGTCAATTGTAGACGCCTTCAACCGTGGCGGCGTTCCGGTCTTCATCCTGCCCATTTCGAAGCCCATTTTGCGAAGGCAATTCGCCAGAGAAATGGAAGCGATTTCCCCGGCACGTCCCGCCGGATAATGTGATGTTCCGACATGAACCAGCCCGTTGAGAAACGTGCCCGTGGTGATGACCACGGCTTTCGCGCCGAAACAAACGCCGGTCTGATCTGCCACGCCGGTGATCTGGCCGTCTTTGACAAGAAGGCAGTCAACCAGGCTTTGAAAAAGATGAAGTTTTGGCTGCCGTTCGACCACGGACTTCATGGCGAGCCGGTAAAGCTGTTTGTCGCACTGAACCCGCGACGACTGTACCGCCGGTCCCTTGGATGCGTTAAGGATGCGGAAATGAACGGCCGTTTTGTCCGCCATCCTGCCCATCTCACCGCCCAGGGCATCGATTTCCTTGACGAGCTGTCCTTTTGCCAGCCCACCGATTGCGGGGTTGCACGACATCAGGGCAATGGAATCCAGATTGATATTGAAAAGAAGGGTTTCACAACCCATGCGGGATGCTGCCAGCGCCGCCTCACAACCGGCATGGCCTGCCCCCACGACAATGACATCAAATTGCCTCATTTGCGCCTTTCTCCGGTAATCTGGAAGTTCTATCCAATCGCCTTTCGTCAGCTGACTTTTCTGCATCGGCGGCTTTTCGACTCATTCATAAACGGATAGGACTTCACCGCTTCTTTTTTGCCGACTCGTCATCCTTTGGAAGGACAGATCGGTATATCTTCTCAATTCCGGTTCTTACCCTTGAAAATAATTGGCATATAATAGTATAAAGCCAAAAAATTACAAGGGGAGACAAACTTTCGTGTCACCAACACATACAAGGAGCGGTTCAAAACGCTACCATGATTTAAAGACTTACTGGAGGAACCGTTTCGGCTGCACGGTTTATAAATTACCTGTGGATGCGGGATTCACCTGCCCGAACCGGGATGGTTTCCTGGGGACAGGGGGATGCATCTACTGTGATGGTCGGGGATCGCGACTTCGACAGGAAGGGCCGCTGCCCTCCGTCAGCGAACAGATCCGCCGGGGGAGGGAATTCTATCGTAACCGCAAGGGCGCAAAAAAATTTATCGCTTATTTCCAGACCTTCACAAACACTTACGCGCCCTGTGGCTCATTGAAAAGGCTCTATGACGAGGCCCTTGCACAGGAAGATGTCATCGGCCTTTCCGTAGGCACGCGACCCGACTGCGTATCGGATGAGGTGCTTGGTCTTTTGAAAGATTATGCCCGGGATCGCCATGTCTGGCTGGAATTCGGCCTGCAGTCGATCCATGACAAAACGCTGTTGCGTATTAACAGGGAACATACAGCAGCCCAGTTTTTAGATGCCGTCGCGCGGGCTGTCGACGAAAATCTTTTGATCTGCACGCATATTATCTTGGGATTGCCCGGTGAAAATCATGAAGATGTCATGCAAACCGCGGCTACTCTGGCGTCTCTGCCGATTCAGGGAATCAAGATTCATCTCCTGCTGGCTCTGGAAGGCACGGTTCTCGGGGAGGAGTACAAAAAAGGTCAGTTAACCCTGTGGCCACGGGAGGAGTATGTTCAGACCGTCTGCGATGTCCTGGAAATCCTGCCTCCGGACATGGTGATCCAGCGATTGACTGCCGACGGCTACCAGGACATCTTCCTGGCCCCGGCATGGGCTTCAAACAAGATGAGCGTCCTCAACGCCATTGACCGGGAGCTGGAGCGAAGGAATATCCGGCAAGGGCGCCTTTACAGGAGTGATCTCAATCGACCACGATAATCTTTTCATCCATCCGGGTGAGCACGCGATACCGGTCTTTCTCGATCAAAACCGTATTCTCGATACCGCAGGCGCCCTGTCGCGGAAAGACCATCTTGGGTTCAATCGCCAGCGTCATCCCTTCTAACAGGGGGTAATCCATCTTTGCAGCAATGAAAGGGGGTTCAGAAATCTCTATACCGATTCCGTGAGCCAGAAAATTGACTTTGTGCGGAGTGTAACCGAGATAATAATCGCCATATCCCATCCTGTCGGCAAGCTCCACGGAATACTGAAAAAGTTCTGAGCAGGAAACGCCTTCCAGAGCTTTATCCAGCACCCGGTAATGGATCTCCCGGCAGGCTTCATAGGCATCGGCAAAACGTTCCGGCATATGGCCGATGGCAAACATGCGGGTCTCATCCACCTGATACCCGTGATAACAGATGCCGAAATCGATCATGATCGGCTCTCCCCTCCGGATTTTCTTGCGGCTGGCCCCGACGGGAAAGGCCGGCGACATGCCCAGGCCACCCAGGGGGGAATTCATCTGACTGACGATGCTTCCCGTCTTCCCACTCAGAATATGCCAGGTATAGGCCTCGAAAATCAGGGATCGTGTGCGCAGCAGTCCTTCATGCCCGAGGGTCTTGGCATAGGCTTCCAGTATCCCGCCGAGCTCAATCTCAGTCATCCCTTCCCGGAGCACTTCGGGGATTTTTTCGTAAACCTTCCCGGCAATGGCCGCCGCCTTATCCATCAACCCGACTTCAAAGGGGCTCTTGATCTTTCGGAGGTCAATGATCAGCGGTGAAACATCCACCAGTTCAACATCCCCCAAAAGCTTTTGAAAACGCATGACAAAATTGTATGGCATCACATCAAGCTGAAAACCAACTCTCCGCGGGTTGCCGATATGGGCCTTGACGGTCTCAAGGGATCGAAGGGGGATCAGGTCGGAAAGGGGCGATTCCCGCCGTGCCCGACGCATCTCCCGCCGGACGAAGAGCTTGGGCTCACCGTTGAGCGGAACATAGAGAAAGGCGTCCTGCATGGTTCCTGAGAGGTAAAAATAATCGATCTTATAATGGAAGAAGGCCCCATCGAGTGAGGCCCTCCCCATTAAAGTCCTTAATTTATCCGTCCTGTTTATAATCTCTTCTTTCGGAGTATAAATCATGGACGATTATTTGTCCTTGAACACCGGTTTTCTCTTTTCCAGGAATGAGGCAAGTCCTTCATTTGCATCTTCAGTCGCCATGCAACCCTGCATGTAGATAATTTCCGATGCTTTAAGGGCCTGGAGGAAATCCAAATTAAGGCCGGCCATGATGGCGCGACGGGCCCACATCGCAACGGGTCTGCTCTTGCTGGTGAAATCAGCCATGAATTTCTGTGCGGCTTCCCTGAAACCTTCCACCGGGAGTACGACATTGACCAGCCCAATGGCTTCCGCTTCTTTCGCCGAAATGATCTTTCCGGTGAGGATCAGTTCCATTGCCTTTTTAAGACCCATAATCTTGGGGAACCAGGCCGCAGCCACAGGCGGGAAGACGGCAAGGTTGATTTCGGGCTGCCCGATCTTGGCCTTCTCGGAGGCGATGACGATGTCGCAGAAGGCCATGAGTTCGCAACCGCCGCCTAGGGAACGGCCGTTGACCAGGCATACGGAGGTCACATCCATGGCGGCCATGTTGCGGAACATGCCGTGGAACAGGTCGATCATCTCGTCCACTTTTTCGGGGACGTGATCGGCAACATCGACACCGTCACAGAAGGCTTTATCACCGGCATGATCGAAAACGAGAAGCTGAATGGTCGGATCCTTCTTGACATCCATCAGAGCTTCGTTGATCTCTTTCATCATCGGTATGGTAAGCCAGTTTGAATTGGGGACATTCAGTGTAATTGTGGCAACTTTGTCTTTCTTTTCAAAAAGAATAGTGTTGAATCCCATAACAATCTCCCTTTCTCTTGAGGTTAAAGTGAAATTGTGAAGTCAAGGGCTGAGATTAATCCGTAAAGAGCTCATGAATATCACGCTCAGTTCTCTCAGCCTTTTTGTGGAGCTGTTTGAAATAAAAAAGGGGGGGAGTCCCCCCCTTTAATTTGAATCTGAAAATTATTTTGCCAGCGGTTTTCCGAGGACCTGCTCCATGAAAGCTTCGTCGACCAGGGCGCCTTCCGCGATCAGCTGACGATTCTTTATGAAGTCGATCGTGTCTTTTCCGGTGATCTTCTTCGTGTTGAATGCGCCGAAGCCCAGGAAGGCTTCGCCCATCATGTTGGTGCCGAGCCAGTAACGGTGGTCGTTCTTGATCTGATCCCACCAGAATTTCTTCTTCTGGCGGATGCCGTCGATGGATTTCATCAGGCAGCCGGGGAACAGATTTGCGAAAACCCAGACAATCCGGTCGACTTCGGCATCGATGAGGGAGAAATCGTAATCGTTGTTCTTCAGTTTCTCGTTGACCCAGGCACGTGCCTGTTTGGCTTCTTCGCCGGTCTTGGGTTCGCCGTAAACGATCTCGCCGTCTTTTACATAGGTGTCGGTATAGACCTGGGGGTTTCTTACCCAGTTGCCTTTGTCGTCCTTCAGCACGGGAAGGGCCTTGGAGATGAGGTTTTTGGCTTTCATCTTGTAGGCAGACCACATTTCACAGCTTACGCAGTTCCACATGGCGTCTTCAATGCTGAGGAACCAGGGGAGAAAATCGGAGGCGCCGCCGACGGGGGCTGAGCCGTGGCGGGGTCCGGCCTGACCGAAAATGGCCAAGTCGGAAGAAACGGTAATGTCTGTGGCAGTGCCGATTTCCTGACCACCAGCCACTCTCATGCCGTTAACGCGGCAGATGACCGGTTTTTTGCACATCAGGATGGAGTCCACCATATTGTTGAACAGTTCCATGTAGGAGCCGTATTCTTCCGGTCTCATGCTGTAATATTCGGAATATTCCTTCGTGTTGCCGCCTGTACAGAAGGCATTAGGACCTGTTCCGGTGAAGACGACGGCAACGACTTCGCGGTCGGTGGAGGAATTCTCAAAACCGGCGATAACACCTTTAACCATCTCGGTTGTATAAGAATTGTACTGGCCCGGGTTGTTCAGTCTGATCCAGGCGCTGTAAAGGCCGGGAACTACATTACCCTTGGGGTCCTTCAAGGGTCTCTTCTCGTATACGGTGCAGGGTGCTTCCGTGCCCCACCACTGTTCAGTATGTCGGCTGTGATTCTTTAACCCGTGTTCTCTTGGCATCCAATCTAAACTCATACTAATCCCCCTTATACGTTATTTTATTTGGTGATTTTCTAAAAATCAGGCTTCAAAACAATTCTCTTTTCCGGAGAACCGGCTTTGTGAACTTCATCATAGGTTGCTGCGATTGTGCTCATTGGCCGAACTTCCAGGAAAGGATCGATCTGGATCTTTCCGGAATGGATCAGAGAGAGAACATGTGGATAGTACTCGGGCAGGCATGCCCAGGTGCCGATAATCTGTGCATCAAACGCCATCAGCCTGGATACATTGAAATCAATAGATCCCAGCCCGTACCCGATTTGAACCATGGTCCCGGTGAAGGAAAGCAGATCGAGGGCCAGGGCCTGACCAAATTTGTTCCCTGAAACTTCGAAGATCTTCCAGCCATAATTGGGCAGCGCATTGGCCTTGCAGATCGCGCGGTATTCACCCATGACATCCTTGTTGCTCTTGTCCTTATTCATGATGACGAAATCGCACCCATAGTTGAGCATCTTCTGAAGCTTCTGTTCTGCGATGTCGATTCCGATAACGACATCCGCGCCCATCGCCTTGGCGATCTGCGCCGTATAAAGACCGACACCGCCAGTGGCTCCGATGACAATGACATTATCCCCAATTCCTACCTTCGCCTTGATCATTGCCTGGTAGGGCGTTGTGACCGCATCGGACGCAACGGAGTAATTTTCCAGGGGGCGAGTGCTGGGACGATTTTTGATTTCGCAAAGGTCAAGTGAGGGAACGGGAATGTAATCTGAATTACCGCCATAAATTCCATGACTGCAGCCAATGAACATCTGATTGAGGCAGCGGTTTCCACGACCTGTTTTACAAAGTTCACATTTACGGCAGGGCAAAACGGCAGGAATTAAAACTTCTTTCCCAATCCATTTTGGATCGCCCGCAACGACGGTACCACTGACTTCATGGCCCAGCGTCAACGGGGGTTTGGTAACGGTCGGGACGGCATCGAAGAAAAAGCCGAGATCGGTGTGGCAGACACCGCAGCCCGCAATCTTTACCAGAACATCCCCCTCTTTCAGCTCAGGAACAGGAATCTCCGTTAATTGCAGTTGACCGGGGATTTTCTCTCCCGTTTCCTTGTTCTTTCTCCATGGTGCTACCATTTGCCACGTTTTGATCGTTTTCGGTACGTCAGCCATTAGACACCTCCATAAAAGATTTAATATAGAAATTGAAATATACTTAATGATTCAGACGCCTCTTTCTTATCACCCCCTCAAAAATTATAAATTCAACTTTTATCCGAGATTATGCAGAAGTGAGAACTCATCCCGTATCTCGAAACAGTTTTTATAATCAGTTTATTGCGTATCCGCTTTCTGGAGTAAAAAATATCTGATCAACTATCCATCCGCACTCAATCCTCTTGAGTGACAACTCCGATCCATATATCACAAACCTCGTACTGTGTATCACAGCCGGTGTTTACATTCAAGACGTTTTATGAACAAAAATTGACTTTCACGGCATTATAAGAGTATCTACTCAATGACATTAAGCAATCTGCTGTTTAAATTACATTATCTTCTTCAAAAATGCCTGCGTCAGTCAATTCGGAGATTGTCAAAGACAGTTCTGTTCAGGAAAAGATGAAAACATATGTCATGGAAAATAATCATCCTATTTCCAATTTTCGAAAAATGGCTGAAAATTCTGGAACACGAACATAAAAAAAGAGGTTCATCCGGTTAATGAGTACCTTGGTATTGCATAAAATCACATGGACATGGCAAGAGCCCTGTTGTTTGAGACCAATCGAACAACAAAAGGAGGCTCCAGACCATGTCCACATCGGTTCTTTATCATGCTTTCAATCTGAAGGGTATTACTTATAGAGCAACACGCTTCACGGGTGACGTCATCGAATATTTTGCAGATGTGAAAGAAGAATACATTCGCTGTCCAAAGTGCGGGCAGCGTAAATTTACCTTTAAAGGACAGAAAACACGGAGTTTTCATCTGGGACCTATGGGGCGTAAGAGGTGTTTCCTTGTACTTTCCCTTCATCGAATAAAATGCAACACTTGCGACACCCTTTGGTGGCCCGATCTGCCTTTTATGGTGGGGAAGCATAGATTTGCCCGATCCTTTGCTCTGATTGTTCTGGATCTGCTTCGATTCGGCACGATTCGCTGGGTTGCCGATTACCTCGGCGTGGGTTGGGATATGATCAAAGAGATTCATAAGTTGAAATTGCAGCGCCTCTATCGGAACATTCCTCTTCATAAAGTTCGGTATATCGGTATCGATGAATTCAGCATCCGGAAAGGCCATGAGTACATGACCACGGTGATGGATCTCTCCGAAGGACGAATCCTTTACGCCACTGAGGGAAAGGGCAAGGAGGGGATTTTACCCTTCCTGAAAAAACTTGCACGCAAGGGGAAAAAACTGCGAGCGGTTGCAATGGACATGGGAATTTCCTTCTTCTCCGCCGTCCGGGAAGCCCTTCCCAATATCGATGTCGTCTTCGACCGTTACCATATTATGGCTCTGATGAATCAAGGCATCGAAAACTTGCGCAGAAATCATCAGAAAGAACTTGATGATACCGGGAAGCAAACCCTCAAGGGAAACCGCTTCCTCCTTTTGCGAAATTATGATTCCCTGAAGCCGGACCATAAGGAACGTCTCGATGCCCTGATGCAGGCCAATCAGCCTCTATTCGTCATGCATTCCATGAAAGAGCAACTCAGACTCTTCTGGGAAATACCGGAGTACGCCCAGGCTGTTACCTTCCTTGACACCTGGTGTAAGGACGCCATGCTGTCCGGAATCAAAGAACTCGTCAAAGTAGCCAAAACGCTCTCCGGATACAGGACTGCGATACTCAATTATTTCAAACATCACATTACAAATGCCGCCCTTGAGGGCACAAACAACAAGATTAAAACTTTAAAAAGGCAGGCCTATGGATTCCGGGATATGGAATACTTCAAACTCCGCCTCTATCACCTGCATACTCAGAGGTACTCATTAACCGGATGAACCAAAAAAGAGGGTGCGTCCCATAAATGCAGCACCCTCTTTCACAGAGCATTGTTGTTAAATTAATGATGTTCGCTAATTCGAATGGAATGAATTAAAAAGCTTCATACTGTTATGTATGCAATGGAATCGGTACACCTGTTTCAAGCCGCGTTCTTTGCCGGCTCAACTCTTTTCAGTTCCGCAATAAAAGGTCTGAAAATATTTCGGGGACACTTTTCAACACAGGCTTCCTTACAGTCAGGTCCATAGGCCAGACATTTTTCATGATCAATGTGCACAAGGTTTCCATCTACACTGACCGCTCCAGCCGGACAGGCCTTGACGCACATCTTGCAAGTTATACAGCCGACCTTGCAAAGAGCCCTTACGGTCTTTCCAGGATCCTGAGTGCTGCACGGCACCCAGACTCGAGCCTTCAAGGGAATAAGTTCGATCACTTTTTTGGGGCAGGCACGCACACATGATCCGCAACCAACACACTTGGCAGGATCTACAACCGGAAATGAATTTTGCAGGATGATGGCGCCAAACGGGCATGACGTAGCACAGTCTCCTAAACCAATGCAGGCATAGGCACACTCTTGAGGGCCTCCAAAAGCCAAGCTCGCACCAGCGCAGGTATCATAGCCAAGATATTCATATTTTTGTTTAACCTCCCCTTCGATTCGGGAGCATCGTATTGAAGCAATCATATTTTCTGCGCCTGCGACTTTTTTCCCTGTGATTTCTGCAACCGCTTCCGCGACTGCGGCCTTGCCGGGAAAGCAGAGATTCGTAGGAACATCCGGATCATCGACAACCGCTTCGGCATACGCTTCGCAACCTGCGAAGCCACAACCGCCTCATTGCGCACCGGCAAGAACTTCAAGAACCTCCTCAACCTTGGGGTTAGCTTCGACAGCAAATTTCTGCGCAGCCAGAGCTAGACCGATACCGAACAAGAGTCCGATACATACGAGGAAAGCAATTCCCCCCAGAGCCAACTTAATCAATACTGGATCCATGACATACCTCAAAAAAGTTAAATTTAATTAAAAAATTGCCATTCCGGAAAAACCCATGAAGGCAAGAGCAAAAAGGCCTGTTGCGACAAAAGCTATGGGCAAACCACGAAATGTGGGAGGAACATTGGCTAATTCCAAACGCTCCCTTGATGCCGACATCAGGAAGAGTGCGAGAAGGAATCCACCGCCAGCGCCAAGAGCCAGCATGAAGCTTTCAAATGCGTTGTATTCATTGCTCGCAAGAGTCAAAGGAACAGCAATGATAACACAGTTGGCGATCACCAGAACAAGGTACACACCGAAGGCCTTGAAAAGAGCAGGATTAACCTTACGAAGGACCGTGTCAACAGCCTGTACAGTAAGGGAAACCAACCCAATGAAAACTACGACCTGAAGGTAATCGAGCCGATAGGGTTTGAGAACGTACTGATACAGGAACCAGGATATCATGGCACTGACCACCATGACGATTGTGAACGTTATCCCCATACCGACAGCAGTGTCCTTTTTCCGGGATGTTCCGATAAAAACGCACAGGCCAAGATATTTGGTGAAGACATAGTTGTTTATCAGCATCGCGCCGATGAGAATCGAGAAAAGATAACCGAAATAAGATTTCTTTACGTCCAAAATGGCGGGTCCCATATTCTTGCCCTCAGACGATACTGGGGTCATGCTGACAACATGGGCCGCGCGGAGGTCTATATCTTCACCAAACCTGATCAAAACGGTTTTCTTGTCGGGACTGAGCTCTACCTTTTCAACGGGCAGGAGAACATCCGGGTTCTGTTTTTCATTTACTTTAAAGTTGGCTGGACTGGTTGCCCATTCTTCGTCGACAGCTCCCGCAAACTCGATCACGATGGTCCGGTTGTCCTTGAAATCAGTCTTTTTGGCAAATGAATTTTCGGCAGCATGACCGCACACCGGCAGACTGGCAAGAAAGATCGAAACCAGCCAGATCGACAGCAAAATGGATCTTTTCATCAAAGTGCTCATGACTTCCTCTCTTTACTGCGGTTGAAAACCACCTCAATGTAGTTGAACATTGCCATCATGATCCCCACACAGAAGAAACCTGCAGCAGGGAGAACAAAGAAAAGCAGGGGTTTGAATCCAAGAACATCGTAGCCGAGAAGCGTACCTGCGCCGAGAAGCTCCCGAACGAAGCCGATAGTCACCATCCCGACCATGAACCCGATGCCCATGCCGACACCATCAAAGAATGAGGACGTAACAGTGTTCTTACAGGCAAACATTTCAAGCCGCATGGTAATAATTGCAAACGCAACAATCAGTTTGACGAAAAGTCCCACCTGCTTGTAGGCTTCGGGCACATAGGCAGCCAGGACCAGGTCGATGACCGTAACCCAGGTGGCAATGGTCAACGTGTAGGTCGGAATGCGAATCCTGGGGTGAATAAAGTTCTTGATGGCGGCAATCGTACAACTGGAAAAGACCTGGACGAAAAGGACGGCGGTGCCGAGCAGCAGACCGTTTTTGATAGAGGTCGTCAATCCGACGGCCGGGCACATGGAAAGGGCCAGGCGGAAAATCGGATTTTCCAGCAAAATCCCGTTGAAAAGCAGTTCGCTATTGGTTTTTTTCGTGGCGGCCAAAATACTCCTCCTTAATGTCAAATCAAAGCTGGTATCTTCTGGCTGGCGATTGCCTCATCCAGGATCTTGATCCGGTAGGCAAACCGCTTGGCCATGTTCTTCACGCCATCTGTCACGCACCGACTGGAAATGGTGGCGCCGGTCAGGGCATAGATATCTTTGTCGCGATACTGAGTGAGGATCGTATCCAGCTGTTCACCACTGAATTTATCCGGAGCATCCAGGTAGCGACGGTATTCATCAGGCAGGGGTTCCTTGACGACGTCCAAACCCTTCAGACGCTCAAAGGATCTGTTCCTGAACTGGTTCTTGAAGTAGTTCTGTGAGATTTCTGCTCCGAGTCCGGGATCTTCCTCGTGCTCCATGATCTCCAGACCGAGGACATCGAACTGGGGATTCAGGGAGAGGATGACTTTAATATGAGTCTTGAAGCCTCCAAATTTCCCTGGGAGGAGGTATGCCAGCCTCTGATTCCCCATCCGGGCGACAACCGTTGAATCCTGATAGGCAAACCCTTTTTCAGTCTTGAGGGCCTCTTTCAAAACACTCTGGCGTTCAGCATCCTCAGCGGCTTTCTCCAAAGAAATGTTCAAAGGGAGACGCTGTTCCAGTTTTCCATCCAGGGACAGCTTGAGAAACTCATAACTTTCCTTGCCGGCATTACTGACAGGGACCATGTAGCCCAGATAGGTCGTTCCCTTTTCTTCAATAATATAGCGGTAAATCGAGTAAAGCTTCAATTCTTTGGGAGCCGGGTTCTGACTGCTGTAACCGAGCAGTCCCAGCATCGTTGTCTGAACATTATGATGTTCATTATCTTTTTTGGCTTTATCTGTGAAGATAAAGGTCATGCCCATAACCAGGGCTGCAAGAAAACAGGAAAGAGTTAAGCGAAATGTTATCCGTATAATTTCTTTCATTTTACAATACCTTTCGCAGGAGCAAAACGCTTGGGTTTAAACCAGGATTCCAATGCCGGTGTCAGCGTATTCATCAGCAGTATTGCATAGCAGATGCCTTCCGGATAGCCGCCCTTGAGACGAATCAGGACGGTTATGGCTCCAACACCGATCCCGAATACCAGTTGTGCAGTTTTCTGAGTGGGAGCCGTGACGTAGTCCGTGGCCATGAAGATGGCCCCTAAAAAGATACCGCCAGACAGCACCGCCAGAATGGGATCACCGTTGAAATATCCTTCCCCACCGAAGATCCACGTCAAAAGACCGACGGAAGCGATGGTGGAAACGGGAATGTGCCAGGAAATATATCGTTTATAGATTAAGAATGCCCCTCCCAGGAGAAGGAGCAGATTTGATGTTTCCCCGATACACCCCGGACGGACGCCAAGGAAGAAGTCCTTATAAACGGTAGAAAGAGTTCCGTATTTCTCGATTAAAGCGGCGAGTCCGTAGTGCTTGAGCACATAAAGGGGGGTGGCTGTGGATACCGCATCGACTCCCGGCTGCATGTATTTGAAAATGGCGAAATCCTGGATGGGCAGAATCCATGCCGAGGTCATGGCAACAGGAAAGGTTGCCACCAGAAAGGCGCGTCCGATCAGGGCCGGATTGAAAATGTTGAATCCCAGTCCACCGAAAAGATGCTTAGTGATGTAAATGGCAAAAATCGCTCCCAGGATCGGCATCCAGTAGGGAACGCCGGGTGGAATCACATAGGCCAGTAAAAGACCTGTGATCACGGCACTGCCGTCCTTTATGGTGATCGGACGGTGAAGCAGCTTCTGGGAAACCGCTTCGGTCAGGACGCAGCTCAGAACGCTGATCAGGGTGATAATCAAGGTCTGAAAACCGAAAATAAAAACCGATAAAACGAGAGGAGGCAACAGGCAGGCATTCACCATCCACATGATCTTGGCCGTGGATTCACGGCTCTTGACATGGGGCGACAGGGAGACCGTCAATGCCGGCAATGGATTTTCTGAAATCTGAGTGTCTTTTACTTGCTCCACGATGGCTTGACTCCTTTTTAACTATTTTCTCGCCTTTTGCTTGGCCAGGCGGATAAATTGGACAAGCGGCCTCTTGGCTGGACATACAAAGGCGCAAGAACCGCACTCAAAACAATCAAACACACCGAAAGGTGCGGTGTCGGCAGCCCGACCGGCTTCTACGTACAGGCCGATCTCATTGGGAGAGAGCCCCATGGGGCAGGCTTCGACGCACCATCCGCACCGTATGCAGGGTCCATAGGGCTGTTCATCAATTTCATCACGAGTCAGAAAGAGAATTCCGGAACAGGTTTTTGTTACTGGAATGTCCAAGCTCGAAACGGCGAATCCCATCATGGGGCCTCCCATGACGATCTTGGCCAGATCAGCCTTGGTGCCTCCCAGGTACTCAACAATGTCCCGAATGCGCGTTCCGATCCGAACCTGTAGATTGGCGGGCCTGGAAATGCCTCTGCCGGATATGGTGATGACCTTTTCATAGAGCGGTTTATTGAGAACCACCGCGTCAAATACCGCCTTGGCCGTACCGACGTTCTGCACAATGACGCCGACATCGAAAGGCAATCCGCCGCCAGGCACCTTTCTGCCGGTGGTGCTTTCGATCAATTGTTTCTCGGAACCTTGAGGATACTTGACTTTCAGGGGGCTGACCTGAATCTTTACCCCGTCAAGCTTCTGCTGTTCAATGGTTTTCCTAAGAGCGTCGATGGCGTCATTTTTATTCGATTCAACACCGATATAACAATCTTTGATGCCCAGAACATGCAGAAGAATCTTTGCGCCTTCAACCACCTCTTCAGGTTTCTCGAGCATGACGCGATGATCGCAAGTCAGGTAGGGTTCACATTCTGCGCCGTTCAAAACCAGGGTGTCAACCTTGGCATCCGGCGGTGGAGACAGCTTGACATGAGCCGGGAAACCTGCACCGCCAATCCCGACGATGCCGCCATCCTTGATCTTCTGAAGCAGTTCCTGAGGGGACAGACCTCTCCAGTCCGAGGGAGTGTAGATTTTATCAGGCGCTTCAGTATCCCGATCAATGGTCACGGAGGGAATGTTGAGCGAGGTCGGTCCGATGGATGTGCCGACATTCGTCACCGTGCCGGTAATGCTGGCGTGAACATTTGCTCCCAGACCCTGAACCTGACCGATCAGGTCGCCTTCTTCCACACGGTCCTTTTTGTTCACCAGGGGCTGGCAGGGAGCGCCAAAATGCTGAAGAAGCGGAATTTCAACCTGTGCCGGCAAGGGCATCTTTTCAATAGCCAGATGTTCAGTAATCTCCTTGGACTCTGGAGGATGAACTCCGCCTTTAGCGAAAGTCAACAATGATGCAGTCATAGTTAATAACCCGATGATTTCATTAAAGTTTCTTTTTCAAGCCTAACGATCCGGTCACTATGTTTCGGATCATTAGCCTGTCTACCGTAGCCGCAATGTGGATATTATGTAACTATTTTTTTGTCAAGAACTATTTGATGAAACCAAATAACAAATTTCAAGTCAAGCTTAAATATGCCCGCAAGGACAGAATGACGATAGCGGTTGAAAAAGCTCGGTTGACCAGAAACTGGCACGAAAGAACATTTTCTGGGAATTTTGCTGTCAGTAAACTACGGGAATAAATTAAGCTTATTCCGTCAGATATAATACTTGCCCCGTCGGGCGAAAAGATAGAGCGCCGTCATGAAAATTACATTGGTGAATAGGGCGATGGCCAGGATATCGAAAGCGGGATCTCCGTCCAGTCCCAGGATAATGACACGCAGGAGATCCACGGCGTAACTGAACGGATTGAGATAAATCAGAATCTTCAGCCAGTCCGGAATATTGGAGAGGGGATGGAGGGCGCCGCTGAGAAAAAAACACGGCATGACCACGAAATTATTGACAGCGCCGAACCCCTCCAGGGAGCGGATCCGTGCTGCGAGGAGCACGCCGACTGCAGTTACGGCCAGTGCAATGAAAAAAATGGCCAGCAGGGTCTGGAGCAACTGCAGGAGACCAAGGGAAAGCCCGAGAAGCGGATAGACTGCGAGCACGATCACTCCCTGAGAGCCGGCGATGATTGCGCCGCTCATGACCTTGCCGAGGATGATGGACCAGCGGGGAATCGGAGAAACGGTGATCTCTTTCAGAAAACCGAATTCACGGTCCCAGACAATGGTGGCTCCGGACATGACCCCGGAGAAGAGGACATTCATAGCGATAATGCCGGGGAAGATATACTGCTGCCAGTTGATTCCGACCAGAGGCAGGGCGACGAAACCGAATTTGAGTCCAGTCCCAAGCAGGAAAAGCCAGAGCGCCGGGCGGACGATTGCTCCGACCAGTGGACTTTTCTGACGCAGCGCCCGGATAAGATCGCGTTTCATGATGTAGTAACTGTCCCGAAGACCGCTAATCATTTGATCCTCCGCACGCGCAGGGTCGCCTTCAGCCGCTCCAGTTCACCGGTTTCCGAATCCTGCAGATCGCGTCCGGTCAGGTGGAGGAAAAGATCGTCGAGGGTTTTCTGTCCGTGGATTTCTTTCAAGCGGGTCGGGGAATCGCAGGCAATGATGGCGCCGTGATCGAGGATGGCGATGCGGTCGCAGATTTCGGCCTCCTCCAGATAGTGGGTGGTGAGGAGGACGGTGAGTTCACGATCCCGGCGCAGTTCGGCGATGTAGTCCCAGATGCGGCGACGGGCCTGGGGATCGAGGCCGACGGTTGCCTCGTCCAGCAGCAGGATCTGAGGGTGATGGAGTATACTGCGGGCGATCTCCAGGCGGCGTTTCAGTCCGCCGGAAAAGGTGATGACCAGGTCGTGGCCGCGGTCGGCAAGGCCCACCATTTCCAGGAACGCCTTGATGCGCTGAGTGACATCCCGGGGCGGGACATGGTAAAACATGGCATGAAAATAGAGATTTTCATAAGCTGTAAGGCGTTCGTCCAAGCTTGGATCCTGGAAGAGAACCCCGATGGCACTGCGGATTTTTGCCGGTTCTTTTTCCAGCGCCCAGCCGTTGATCGTGACGGTGCCGCTGTCCGGTTGCATCAGGGTGACCAGGATATTGATCAAGGTCGATTTGCCGGCGCCGTTTGGACCGAGGAGACCGAAGCATTCTCCCGGTGCGACATGAAAAGACAGGTTGTTCAGGGCCTTATGGCTGTTGAATGAATGGGTGACGTCCTCGACCCTGATCATGATTGCCTCAGTAATTGAAAGCCCGGGGTCGTATGAATTTTCCCCTGGGTATCGATCAGCACCGCCTTCAGGTTTTCCTGTTCAAGGAATCTCATGCTCCAGTTCAGATCGTTTAAAAAAAGGGCTTTTGTAAGGATATCCGCGGTTGCGGCATTCCGGGTCACCACAGTTACCAGTGTCATCTTTTCCGGAGCGGGCCACCCGGTACGCGGATCGATGATATGGGAATAGCGGTGACTGTCCCTGATAAAAAAACGCTTGTTGTCCGCGGAAGTGCCCATGGCGTCCCCGGAATGCAGGACTATCACCCCGACAAGCCTGCCTGCCTCACGGGGGTTTTCCACACCGATTCTCCAGCCGCGCCCGCCGGGTCCGTCCCCGATCACCTTGATGCTGCTGCCTCCGTTGATCATGGCGTTCTTGATGCCGTTCCTTTTGAGGACCTTGGCGGCCTCCTCCACGGCGTAGCCCTTTGCGATGCCGCCTACGGTCAGGGACATTCCGGGTTTCACCAGCTGGATTTCCCGTTTTTCCGGGAAAAGGAGCAGTTTGTTACCGCCGACTTTGGGAAGGGCGGCTTGAATCGCTGCGGGCTCAGGGAAATTACCCTCGCCGTCATAACCGAATCCCCACAATTCCAGCAGGGGATTGACGGTTACATCGAAGGCCCCGTCCGTCTTCTGCCAGTATTCGGCAGCCAGGGAAAGGATCTGCCATGTATCGTCACCGACTTTCAGAGGACGTCCACCGGCCTGAGCGGCCAACCTGTTCAGATCTGAAAATTCCTGCCGTCCAATGGCGGCCTCGATCTGCTGCATTCGTGCAAAAGCCGCTGTAATGGCTGCTTCTGCTCCCCGATCGTAGGCCGTTATTTCGATAATCGTCCCCATCATCAGCCGTGAACGAACCAGCGGTTCATTCGCGATTCGGCTCCATGCCATCCAGAAAAAGCCCAGCATCGATCCAGTAAGAATAATACCGAAGATCATTTTTTGTGTCGTTTTTGTCATGGATCTCATTTAATCATGTACCATCAAGGGTATAAAATTTCGTATTTTTTTATAGAAACAGGCAATCATCAAGTTGAAGAGATTCATCAGGGGGATAACCCTGTTTCCGGAATTTGTGACCATGGGGTTCTCTCTTCCCCGGGGCATTGCAGGATACAGTCCGAACCGCTGCCGGTCCCGCACTTTTTAAATGCGGCATATCAGTGTATCCAAACCCGGTCTCAGAGAGGATTCAAAGGCAAAGGATGGCGTTAAGATGACCACGGAATACATTGACTGCAGTCGTCCCGGCAACCGGCACGACCGCCGGAAAAGGCGGCTAATTCCTCCCGGGATCTGATCACCCGGTCGATGACCATCAGATTCTCTTCGGACAGATGCCGGTAATATCGAACCCCCAGTACAATGCCGAGCAGACCCCCACCAAGGGCAGCGATTGCCATCGCAGCTTTGCCCAGCGCGCTCCCCAGCATCGTGCCGGCGATTACACCAGCCAGAGGAAAGCCGATCAGGGCGGCGATGTTCTTCATGACGACGCCGGGCTTGCGGTAGACGGAAACCCAGTCGCCGACCTGGGCATCGGCCCGGTTCAACGCTTCGGTCCGAACCATTGAACCGTCGGTCGCACAGTGGCACACCCGCCTGGATATTTCCGGCGCATCGGGTATGCCGGGCTTGTCCGGCCGGATAACAATCTCGGCCCTGCCGTTCGGAAGAAGACTCGTCACCACGGCGTCATATTGGGCCATTGTGCACCTCTATTCATAAACTTCTTCATAAATTCTTTTCAGGGCAGAAGAGGATAAGGAAACCGCGGAGGTATGTCAATGAAAAAAAGCAACTTCTTACTCAAGGAGATCCTGCGTTGGCTTCGTTATCGACTCCTCGACCTTCCCGCGCGGTTCTCCTGCATTGCCTCCCGGCCGCATCGATGTCTTCGCTCATTGGAACAGGAATGACCATCGCCGTTCATGGCCTCAGGTCTCGATGCGACATAAAAAACTGCGATTTGACGGTGTAGCAGTGATGGGATCCCGCCGGTTGTCATCGGTCAGATTGTTGACGTTGGCATCCGGGTCGATCTCTCCCCACCCCCAGGCGATGCGGATCGACCCGGGGTGGACGACGTCGGAGATCCGGGCCTTCATCCGCACCTGTCCCCGTTCGTTGGAGATCGTGATTTCCTGCCCGTCGCTGATTCCCCTTGCCGCCGCATCCCGGGGATGAATATCCACGAAGCCTTCCGGTTCCTGACGTGCCAGGGACGGGATGCGCAGGAACTGGGTGTGGGTGAAGCGGTTCGTCCTCTCGCCGCTTATCCCGATCACGACGTCGGCATTGCATGCGTCTGCGGAACCGGGCAGGTCTTCAAAGGTTCCCTCGGCAAAGGGTACCGGCGCATGCCCTGCCCGGGCAAGCCGGTCTGAATGAAACTCCACCCTGCCGGACGGCGTGGCAAACCCTTTGCTGCGGTATTTTTCGAATTTCGTTGGCTCGGTCCACAGACCATCGGGATTTTCCCGCAGGAAGGCCACCGTCAGACCAGAGGGGGAAAGCTGTTCATCGATGGCCGCCTCCACCGACGCCCAGGGAAAATCAGCTTCCAGTCCCAGGCGGCGTCCCAGTTCGAAAACGATCTGCCAGTCCGGTCGGCTCTCGCCCAGGCAGTCGATGACCTGATTCTGGAGGACCACGGGGCTGCTGCGCATCGAGGCGCGGTTGAGCTGGGTTTTCTCAAAGCAGCTTGCCGCCGGTAGGATGACGTCGGCCATCTCTGCCGTCCGGTTCCGGAAGAGATCGATCACCACGAGAAAGTCCAGTTTCTGAAGCGCCCGCCGGACCCGCTTTGCATCGGTCATCGTGACCGCCGGATTTCCCGACTGCACGACAAGCATCCGGATCGGATAGGGTCGCTCCCCGAGAATGGCATCGATCAGACACGACTGGGCGTGGCGGCCCCAGGTGGGGTGGAAGGCGTCGAAGAGGGGATAGGCTGCGGTAACCGGTTGAACGTCTTTGGGAAGCCGCTCTTTGAGTTGGATATTCTTCAGAGGGATCGGCTGGGGAATCAAGTCCCCGCCTTCCCGGTCGATATTTCCTGTAACGGCCCGGAGCATACAGACCGCCCGGGTCGCCTGGAAGGTCGAAAGCTGCATGTCCAGGCCGTTGCCGTCAATGATGCAGGCAGGTCTGGTTGTGGCGTAGAGCCGGGCTGCACGGCGGATGTCCTCTGGATCGAGCCAGAGATCCGCGGCAACCAGGTCCGGAGAAAAGTGCGCGACAGCCGCTCGCAGCTCGTCGAATCCAATACCGTATTGATCGACGAATGCGGCGTCGTATAGATTGTTGTTGATGATCTCGTTCAGCATGGCCATCGCCAGCGGGCCGTCATGGCCCGGCTTGATCTGCAGCCAGATGTCGGCCATCTGCGCGAAGGATGTCCTGATCGGATCGACAACGATAAGCCGTGCGCCATGGGATCGGGCATGAAGGATCTGTTCGCAGACGCCTGGAGCGGTGTTGCGGTCGTTTTTTCCCCAGATGAGGATGCATCGGGAATTCCGGGGCTGGGGAAGAGTCATGGCGCCGTAAGTAAAGGCATGGGCCATCTCCCGGGCGACATGGCAGACGGAACCGTTGCCGATTGTGTTGGGGGAGCCGAAGGCGTTCATGAGTCGGCAGGCGTAATCCCAGGGCGCGCCCCAGTCGGCTGCCATGCCCCGCAGCCAGGCAATGGACTGGGCGCCGTCGGTCCGCCTGAAGAAGTTGAACCGCTCCGCCACCCGCCCCAGCGCTTCATCCCAGGAGGCCTCGTGAAAACCGTTGCCCGGTCCGGATCTGATCAGGGGACGGAGTATACGGGCCGGGGAATAAACAATTTCCGGAGCCGCGGCAAGTTTGGGGCAGGAGAGACGCTTCTCTTCAGGCAGAAAGGATTTTCTTGCCGCGCGGACCATTTTCCCGGCCTCCACAGTTACCGTGACCGGGCAGCAGGCTGAACAGAGTCGGCACACCGTATGGCATTGCATGATGTCCCTCCTTTTTTCTCAAAGATAAGCGTGTATCGGCTTGCTCGCTCAGCGCGCTGCCTTGACAAAGCAGCTTCGAATCGATTCGTAATGGTTGCAGTGTGTCCGGATTTTCCACTGAATCCGTCCCATGCCCTGGATATGCCAGAATGGATGCAGCCCGTCAAGACGTCCTTCCAGGAGGGCAAGGACGTTCTCATGTCCCCTCCCGGCAAAGAGGCCCTCCTGAGTTCCACCCAGCCAGTCCGCCGGGTCGGCAACCTCCGGAGACCAGGAAAAGGGATCGGAGAACAGGCACTGCGCCCCTCGGGGGCGGGCAACACGGTTGAGCTCCTGGAGATGTTTCAGGGGCTTGGAAACTTTGTCCACAATGTTGAGAGAGGAGACAGACGCGAAGGAGGCGGTGGAAAAGGGGAGAGCCAGGGCGTCGCCGACGATGAATTCGCAGTTGTCCGTCTTCCAGTTTCCGGGGAAGATCAGCCGCTGGGAACGGGTGATCCGTCCCTCTTCCGCCAGTTCTAACGTACCTCCCCGGGAGAGCATCAGCTCCCGCGCTGTCCGGATGAAGGCGACTGCGTTGTCGATGCCGACGGCAAAGTCGGCTTTCTGCGCCATTTCGAAGGTAAACCGGCCTACAGCAGATCCCGCATCGAGACAGAAGCCTCCATGGGGTTCAATGAGAATCGCCCATTCTCTGTAGGCGTTGGATGCTTCATCATCTTTCATGAGGTCACCGAAGTGGCTCCAGAGGTAAGAGGAAACGACCGGCATCGTCTCGTAGCGGTTTTTCTGCCGCAGTTCAAGGGATGGATCAGGTTCCAGGAAGGCAATTCCCTCTTCGATGGGGTAATCGGTGCCGCAGTTTCCGCAGTGCAGTCTTCCCTTCAGAATTTCCGTGGAAGACGTTTCCAGTGCGACGTCGCTCAGACGAATCTCCTCCGGCAGGCAGCGGGGACAAATAAGTATGTCCAGAAGAATCTTTTTCATGCGTGAACTCCCCAATCCCAAAACCAAAAAACGCGATCACAACGATTCGGCTGCCGATGCCGTTGCCTGGCCGATAAAACGGCCGGATATTTCCGTGTCGGAAAAGCGCATATCAACCGCTCGCGACAACTTTCGATATTTATTTTATAAGAAAAACATTCAACAAAGTCAATGAGGTTCGCGCTTCCGGGGAAGGATTTGTCTACAGGTGTGGATTGGATGAAGCGCTGGGTTTTCCATCCTTAAAATAAAGAAGGAAAGCAGATATTCCGACTGAACAAAATGATTACATCCAATTTTTATAGATATGTAAAGAATGCCATCAAGGTTTAAAAAATGTGCGCCGGAAAATTCGTCATTTCGCTTGTCTTTACCTGTATAATTACCGTCCTTCCCAGGAAGGAAGGGGCATTTATGAAAAATTACTTCAGGTTCTCAAGCAGAACGATCCCTGTCTCGTTCCGCCGCCGACTGCCGGTTCGGAGCAGGAAAAGCGCGCTCTTGAAAAGTTCCACGCCCTGGTCAACGGTTACCTTGTAACGGCCTGGCTGGCCCGGCGGAAAAACCGTATCGTCCATGCCCTCAGGGCCAGCACCGCAAGGGGCGCACGGAAAAACATCGAGGCAGACTATGATTTGAGCAATGACCTCTTTCAGACCTTCCTGGATCGAAGGCTTTTGTATTCCTGCGGCATCTACGCGGACGGATTGGAATCCTGCGAGGATGCCCAGGAGCGTAAAATCGAAGAGATTATCAGAAAGGTGGAGATTCGGGTTTCAGACTCTGTCCTGGATATCGGGTGCGGGTGGGGCGGCTTTGCGGCAGAGGCGGCAAGAAAGACCGGCTGTCGCGTGACAGGGATCACGGTATCCGAAAAACAGCATGCCTTTGCCCGGGAGATGGTGGCGCGGGAGGGACTTGAGGACAGGGTTTCCATTCTTCTTGTCGATTGCTGCGATGTGTCCGGAATCTTCGACAAGATCGTTTCCATTGAGATGCTCGAAGCCGTGGGGCATCAGTACCTGGGCGATTTCTTTGCTGTCTGCGATCGACTGCTCAAGCCCGGTGGCAAGGTTCTAATCCAGATCATCACCGTCGCCGATCAGGTTTACGATGAGTACAGGAGAGAAACGGACTGGATTCAAAAGCATATCTTCCCCGGCGGGCAACTGCTGTCCGTCACCACCTTGGTTGAAGCAGCCACTCGGCACTCCAGTCTGGTTATGGAGCATCTGGAGGATATCGGACCTCATTATGCCCGCACCCTCAAGGACTGGCGGAAGCGATTCAACAAGAACAGGAATCGCGTTCGTTCTCTGGGGTTCGATGAATTGTTCGAGCGAAAATGGAACTACTACCTGGCCTGTTGCGAGGCGGGTTTCCGGGAGCGGGCTCTCGGCGATATCCAGGCTGTTTTCCGAAAGCCCACATGATCGGGGTAATGTCTTTCCGGGTTTCTCTCATTCAACTTGAGAAGCGCCGATATTCAGCGCACTCTCTCCACCCCGGTGTAAATCCTCATTTCAGCTTTCTGAAAAACCCGGACCTCCATGTTCGTGTGCATCCTGAAACCGACGTCCCGTACGAAACCGATGAGGGTCAGCCCGCATTGTTCACCGATTTCAATGCCTTTATCTGTGACGGCGGTCTTGGTGGCGACCAGGGGAATGCCGGCCCGGCCGATTTTCATAACCATTTCAGAGGCCATGCGGCCGGTGGAGACAAGGAGTTTATCGGCACAGTCGATTCCATTCAGGAGCGCATAGCCGATCACTTTATCCAGGGTGTTATGCCGTCCGATATCTTCCACGACGCAGAGGAGATTCATAGCCCCATCGAAAAGTGCGGCGGAATGCACACCTCCGGTTTCGCGGTAAAGAGAAGCGCGTTCGAAGAGGAGGTTCATGGCCCGAAAAATATCTTCTTTCGCGATGCTGAAGTTGGACGTAAGGCGTGGCAGGGCGGAGGTTTCAAAGTAGGCGGTGCGACCGCCTCCTGAGACGATGCGATAGGTGGTCTTCATTCTGCGGCTTGACAGGATATCCGCCGTTGCCAGGACAACGTCGGCGCCCTGGTCTGTGATATCCAGCCTGGTGATCTCTCCGGCGCTTTCGATAAATCCCTGCCCGAAGAGATAGCCTGCTACAAATTCCCTCTCCATTGATGGCGTGAGGGATGCGATCGCCAGATGTTCTCCGTTGATGATGACGGGCAATTCTTTTTCGACAACAATGCTGGCTTCAGAAGGCGTAAACCGACCGTCCGACAGCTTGAGGACTGGAACGATTTTTGATGCCGGTTCCATCATTGTATTCTCTCCGGATGAGAGTACACGATCATGAAATCTCCCCTGACCATTCCGACGATGGTTATTCCTGATTTTTCCGCCAGTTCCACTGCCTTTGAGGTAGGTACTCCCTTGGTGGCGATGATCGGGATGCCTGCGCTGAGGTACTTGAAAATCATCTCAGCCGGCTGCCGACCGGTGGAAGTGGCGAGCGTCCTGGAAAAATCGACCTTTTGGAGTAATGCGGCACCGATGACCTTGTCCATGGCGTTGTGGCGGCCCAGGTCTTCAGCAAGGGAGATGGCTTTACTGCCGGCGATAAAAAGGCCAGCGGAATGCACGGCTTCGGTTTCTTCGAAAACCGGAGACTTCAGGATGGCGCGGACACTCCGGAAAATATCTTCTTTGGAGATTTTAAGATTTGAGGTGATGTTCCGGGGAAAAGAACGTTTTTCAATACCGGTCTTGAGACTGACCCGGGCAATGTCATTTGTTATTTCAAGGGAGGCAATGTCCGTTGCCTCATGAATCAATCCCTGCACATACAGATATCCGGTAATATATTCTTTTTCCAGCGTGGCCAGTATCATGGCAGTGGCGCAGTGCCTGCCATCCACAAACATGGAAAGCGCCTTCTCTCTCACGACTCTTTCGCCTGTGGGTGTTAACTCTCCATCAGCCCGGGTAAATTGCACTTCCTTGAGAAATCCGCTTTGCATAGAACACCGTGCTCCGTCATGGCGAGACCGCTGAAATGCTTCTTTTTTATTCCGTCTTCACATTATCAAGCTGTTTTCCCAGATTGACGAATTCAGAGCGATCAAATCCTGTGGCTATGAAGAAAGACAGCATATCCACAGCATCCCAGCGAATCGCCGTGAAAATATCCCGAACGCCCTTTTCCCGGAAATATTTAAAAATACTGTCCATAAGAACCCGGCCTATACCCGTTCCCATGAATTGAGGATGAGCCTCGAGACCAATGATCCACCCGCTTTTTTCCAGTCCGAAGCTGGGCCCTTTAACCTCGCCGATGATGAACCCCACCACTTTGCCGTCTTTCAGTGCCACATAGCCGACAACATCCTTTTTCTGAAGGTGAAGTTCGATGCTCTTTCTCCATGTATCGGAGATGTTGCCTTTCATGATCGCACGGTGAATCTCAACAATTTCCGGGCAGTATTCAAGTGCAAGCTCTTTTATTTCTATTCCGTTTTTCATAACCTGACTCAGTCAATCCGAATAATTTTTATATGTTTTCCGATCCAGTCCGGAGGTAGATAAACCCGGCCGCTGTTACCGCTCTGCTTTACTTCCTTGGATATCATTTCTTCCCCGTAGATTTCAAATTTAACTTTCTGAAAGATATTGCTCTCTGGCGGTTTTTCGGCACTGCTTTCTTCGGTTTTATCTACTGTTTTTTGCGACGACATTTCGGAAAATTTTTCAGATGACTGATCAGACGGTTTCCTGGATGGTGAAGGGTCCGATACGGAATTTTTTTTCTCTGGTTCCTGTGTGCGCATAATTTCTATTCCCGATTTTTGACCTACTCATAATAGCCACCCCAACGCTATAATGTAACTGAAATCTTGTCAATAAATATCTTATGTCCAATCAAAATCACCTTATGAAAATTTTTTTGACAGCCAGAAGAGTATCTTTGGAATTAAAAAAAGTTAAAAAACGATCACTTCGAGGGGTTAAAGCCCTCTGAACGCTACATCCCGTTCAGAGGGCTTTAAAAGCTGGATATAAACTTGTTGATCCTAATCCCTTAATCTGGAAGTTTAGGTCAAACCATAACCACCGTCAACTTTAAGCAACTGGCCTGTTATATATTTTGAGTCATCGCATCCGAAGAAAACAAATGCCGGGGCGACTTCGGAAGGCTCTGCATAACGATTGAGCAGAATACGCCTCATGTAGATTTCTTTCAATTTATCATCAGTGGTGATCTTTTCCGTCATATCCGTGGTTACAATGCCCAGGGAAATCACATTGGATGTGACGTTAAACCGTGCAAGTTCCCTTGCTGCTGACATGGTGAAGGAAAGAATGCCGCCCTTGGCCGCACTGTAATTAATCTGTCCCGTCGTACCCACCAGACCGGCTACGGAGGTCACATTGATAATTTTTCCGTAATTCTGTTCCATAAAATACTTCGCTGCCGCCTGGACACACAGGAAGGGACCTTTCAAATGGATATTAACCACCGCATCCCACTGTTCTTCCGTCATTTTATGGAGCATTGCCGGTTTTGTAGCGCCGGCATTGTTTACAAGAACGTCAATTCTGCCGAAATTATCCACGGCAGTCTGAATAGTTTTCTCCGCTTCAGCCTTGATTTCAACACGGCCCTGAACAGCAACGGCACGCCGTCCCATCTTTTCAATCATTGCAACCACTTCGTTTGCAGCGGCATGGTTACCCGCGTAATTCACGACGACATCCGCGCCTTCCTCGGCATAGGCGACACAAATGGCCCGCCCAACTCCTCTTCCTCCGCCGGTTACCACAGCTACCTTACCATCTAACTTTCCCATTTCTAAATCCCCCTGTCGTTATTATTGTTGATATCAATCAATTGAGGTGCTTTCACTGGCTCGATGATCCTGTGAAATTATTTATCTGTTGTTCTGTATCTCCCAGCGTAAGGCGACTTAGCCTGATGTCATCGCCCAATAACTGATTCAATAAGGGTATGGTCGGATGTGAATCTTTTTCCAAATGCATGATTCGCTTGATTGGAAAACATTCTGATCAGCGGGTGTCCATCAGGATGATGCATTAACCGATGGTGTTTTATTAGAGCAATCAATGGAATTAACAGCATAGCGCAATAGCAACTTGACTCTGTTTTGTCAAGTCAATTCTCTGCGCATTTTCAACAACTGATGAAACTTCGTAAAAAGGTTGTCGCCTGTTTATCGATTCATGACCGCTTTTAGAATTTGACAGTCATTTTATTTTATGATAGCAACCATCCAATTAAGGATTTCTCGGGTAATGAGAGTTGTGTGACGGGAATTAAACAAAAAGATCAGGAGGAGATTTATGAGTCGAGTTGCAGTTATTGGCGTTGGACAAAGCACCTTTGTTCGAAGCTATCCCGGTTCCATAAGGGAGTTGGCGTTTGAAGCTTATAGTGAAGCGATGAAGGATGCAAATATACAGAATGCGGACATTGACGCTACAGTGATGTGCTCCGCCCCCGAGTATGATAAGCAGAGATCCCCGGCCGGTGTCGTCGCCGAGTACCTGGGTTTGAATCCTCAACCGACGTTCTATGTTGAAACTCTCTGTTCATCCAGCAGCACGGGGTTGAAGCTGGCCTATTCCCTGGTTGCATCCGGACTCCATGACTGTGTCATGGTGCTTGGTTTCCAGATCATGTCTCAGTTGACCTCCAATGAATCCCAGGAGAGAATGGGCCGGGGCGCGGATATTCAGTGGGAATCTCCCTTCGGCACGATGATGCCCGCCTACTATGCCCTTCATGCCCAGGCTCATATGGCGAAATACGGAACGAAACCGGAAGACCTTGCCCTCATTCGTGTAAAATCAGCCACCTATGGCGTTCTAAACGAGAGAGCTGTTTATCGGAAACCGGTTGCTCTCGAGGATTTCCTGGATCCGCAGAAGATGGGCGGCCCGGTCGCCAGTCCTCTGCGCGTGGGTGACTGCTGCGCAAACGCCGATGGCAGTTCCTGTATCATCGTTGCCAATGAAGAAAAAGCGAAGGCATTCTGCAAGAAACCCGTCTGGATTCTCGGCATCGGGTCAGCTTCGGCGGCAGTCAACATGGTCGGACGCGAATCCCTGACGGGACTTGCGGTTGGCATTGAAGCCGGACGTCAGGCTTACAAAATGGCCGGCATTACGCCAAAGCATATCGATGTCGCTGAAGTCCATGACTGTTTCACCATTGCCGAAATGATGGCCATCGAAAATCTCGGCTTTGCCGAAGCGGGTGGCGGTCCTGAATTAGTCCGTGCGAAAGAAACCTATAAAGAAGGAAGCATTCCCATTAATATCGATGGAGGGCTTCTTTCCAAGGGGCATCCCATTGGAGCAACCGGCGGGTCGCAGGTTCGGACCATCGTGCGGCAGTTGAGGGATGAGGCCGATAATATTCAGGTAAAAGATCCGATGTTCGGATTGGTTCATAATATCGGCGGTGTTGGCTTGTACGGAAATGTGACTATTTTTGGGAGAGAATAACCATGGCTAAGACAGAAAAAGACGTTCGCTTCAGTAAATTTGGGACGGTTAGCTTCACGGGTGTAACGCAGGTTAACGATTTTATTGATTACCTGGAACAGGGTAAACTGATGGGTACGAAGTGCAAGGACTGCGGGCTGAAATTTTTCCCGCCCCGCGCTCATTGTTTCAAGTCTCTGTCCGGCAATATGGAATGGTTTGAAGTGACAGGAAAGGGAAAACTGGTTTCCTTCAGCACTCTCCGTTATGGGCCGACGGGCTTCACAGAAGAACTGCCCTATACCATCGCCCTCGTTGATTATGGTGATTATAAGGTTTTCGGGCGGATCGATCCGGCCGTTGCCGAACCCGACAGTAACTTGAAAGTCGGCATGGAAATGGTTGCCAAGACTGCCAAGACGGCTAACGGGCAGTTAACCTATGTGTTCAATCCTGCCTAATTTGCGGGAAATTGAAAACATCGGGATTTGAGTTAAAATATTTGTATTCAGAGAAGCAGTTTAAAGGCCCCGTTTGATTTGAGTTCAAACGGGGCCTTTGTATCTCACGAACAGAAGAGTCCCGTCAGACTATTTATCCGTTTTTTTACACGGCTTTTGTGCCATATTTTATTCCGTGAAATTGGATTTACCCGCCTCGTCGGCGCTCTGATAAATATTTGAATTATGGTTGAAAAATTCCTTTTCGTAATATAGATGTGGATTTTCTTCATGAGTTGAATGCGTTTCACCTGTATTTCATATAATAAAACACCTCTTGATGATTAACGATATCATTCCGGCCAATGCCGTTATGCATATCATATAATTTTAACACATAATTAAGATCGGATTATGATTGCGATTATTGATTATCAGGCAGGTAATTTGACCAGTGTGTTCCGTGCGCTTAGCTTTCTGAAGCAGGATTGTCAGATTACCCGTGATTACAAAGTATTGTGCTCTGCTTCCCATATTATTTTTCCGGGTGTCGGCGCCGCGGGTGAGGCCATGTCCAATCTGAGGCAAACCGGACTGGACAAAATCATTTTTCAGCTTGTTCAGGAGGGGAAGCCTGTTCTGGGGATTTGTCTCGGGACACAGATCATCTTTGACTACAGTGAAGAAAACGACACCCCCTGTTTAGGGATTATTCCCGGGAAAGTGATACATTTCCCGGAAAACATGATCTGTGATGAACGAAAGCTTAAAATTCCTCATATGGGATGGAATTCAGTTTCGTTACGCAGAAGCCATCCCGTATTCAGAGGCATTCCGGGGCAGGCAGAGTTTTATTTCGTCCATTCTTTTTTCCCAATGCCGGAACGAGAGGAAAACATTCTGGGACAGACCCGCTATGGCATAGAGTTCCCCTCCGCGGTTGTGGCAGACAATGTCATCGCCGTACAATTTCATCCGGAAAAAAGTGGAAAGCCCGGTCTGGCTATATTAGAAAATTTCTGCAGGTGGAAGGGAACAGATGCTGAGTAAACGGATCATCCCCTGCCTTGACGTTCGTGCAGGAAAATTGACCAAGGGAATAAAATTCAAGGACAATATTGATATCGGCGACCCGGTCGAAGCCGCCCGCCAATATTACGAGCAGGGGGCAGATGAAATTGTATTTTACGATATAACAGCATCGTCGGACAGACGGGATATAATGGTGGATATCGTCCGCCGGGTGGCGGAGGTGATTATGATCCCTTTTTCTGTCGGAGGAGGAATTCGGACGGTCGAGGACATGAGACGAGTTATTCTGGCCGGAGCTGAAAAAATCAGCATCAATTCGGAGGCTGTTAAGAATCCCCTCCTGATTGCGGAAGGCGCCAAAGCCTTTGGCTCTCAGTGTATCGTCTTGGGCATGGACGTTAAAAATGTTGGTTTATCCGATGCAATCCCAACTGGTTACGAGATTGTAATCCATGGCGGCCGGGTTTATACAGGGATAGATGCCTTGTGGTGGGCAAAAGAGGCGGAAAGACTCGGTGCGGGAGAGATATGTCTCAATTCCATCGATGCGGACGGCACCCGGGAAGGTTATGAGATCGAATTGACTTCCCTGGTCTCCACCAGCGTGCAGATTCCGGTTATTGCCTCGGGAGGAGCAGGTAAACCGGAACACCTGCTGGACGTGCTGACTCGGGGCAGGGCCGATGCGGCGCTGATTGCCTCCATGGTCCATTATCAGACTTATACAATAAAGGATATCAAGACATATCTGGATGCGAAGGGTGTGAAAATGCGCATGTTCTGGTAGTACTCCCTGTCTTTCCGGTGCAATTTATATCAAGCTTTATCCTTGACGTATCTGTGAAATCATCATAAAAATCCGAAAAACTTTTAATCTCAGAATATCTTAAGGAGTGGAGAGGTAAAATATCGTGGACAAGAAAAGATATGAACTAAATGTTCAACTGGCACAAATGCTCAAAGGGGGCGTCATCATGGACGTCACTAATGTCGAGCAGGCCAGGATTGCAGAAGATGCAGGCGCAGTGGCCGTGATGGCCCTTGAACGGGTCCCGGCAGACATTCGCGCACAGGGTGGTGTGGCCCGAATGTCCGATCCATCGATGATCGTAGAAATTAAAAAGTCTGTTTCAATTCCGGTCATGGCGAAGGCGCGGATCGGCCACTTTGTGGAGGCTCAGATACTGGAGGCCCTCAAAATCGATTATATAGACGAAAGTGAAGTGCTTACCCCGGCCGACGAAGAATGCCATATCGATAAAACCCGGTTTTCCATACCCTTTGTCTGCGGTGCCAGAAATCTTGGCGAGGCGCTTCGTCGAATAGCTGAAGGTGCTGCAATGATCCGGACAAAAGGTGAAGCAGGGACGGGAAACGTGGTGGAAGCGGTTCGCCATATGAGGACCATGAATCGTGAAATTCGACAGCTCGTCGGCATGCCTGTGGAGGAAGTGACCGTATTTGCTAAAAGCAACGGGATACCCTACGAACTTGCCCTTCAGGTCCGGGGGCTTGGCCGTCTGCCTGTTGTCAATTTTGCTGCCGGAGGCATTGCGACGCCGGCTGATGCGGCACTGATGATGCAGCTCGGCTGCGACGGCGTTTTTGTGGGATCGGGTATCTTCAAGTCCTCGAATCCAGACAGGCGGGCCCGTGCTATTGTGAAAGCAACGGCCTATTTCAACGACGCCGCAAAAGTTCTGGAGGCGTCCTTAGATCTGGGAGAAGCCATGCCGGTTCTGGAAATCGCTCAGATTCCTGAAGATCAGATTCTGGCGACGCGAGGCTGGTAATTCCAATCCCAGATCTGAGGAGATATAAAGGCGGGCGGCAAGGAAGAGGTGACAACGCGGGCATACATAAGAAAACCTTTGATGAGCAGAGGACGAAGCCGTCTAAGAGTGCGCTTTGACAGATAAATGAAATATTTATTTTCATCAATTCATGATTTACAGAGAAGACAGTAGAAGAAACACAATCGGCGTTCTAGATCTCCAGGGAGGGGTATGTGAGCATTTGGAGCACCTGGAACGTCTGGGCATAGCCTGCAAAAGAGTGAAGGAACCTCTTGATTTTGAAGGGGTCGCGGGATTGATTCTTCCTGGAGGGGAAAGCACATGCCTCTCCAGGCTGATCCGCATCTTTCACCTCGAGGGATGTATTCTGGATGCTTTTCAGAAAGGAATGAAGATCTGGGGAACATGTGCCGGCGCCATTCTTCTTGCCACTGGCATCCTGGGGGAAAGGCCCCATCTGGGGTTAATTGACATGGATATCGAACGGAACGGCTTCGGTTCACAACTTGACAGTTTCTGCATCGAAGCCGCCCTCCCCGAGTTATCTGCGGATCCCGTTCCTCTGACGTTCATCCGTGCCCCGAAAATCCGACGTGTCGGAAGCGATGTCCGGATCCTGCTTCAACTTCAGGATTATATCGTGGCTGCGGAAAATGACCGGGTGCTGGTTACCGTTTTTCATCCGGAATTGACGCCCTGTATAGTCTTCCACAAGCACTTCGTCCATAAATGCGGGATCTGCTGCACTCCTGAAGATGATCTTGCCGACAGTGACGCTCAATGGAATTCCAGAAGCTGGATGCGTCTTGCGCCCCATGTCTGACGCAGGACAAAGGGATAGCTGGAAAACCGGCAGCATTTTCGTCAGAATCGCGTCAAAAGTCATCTCACATTGCTCTCTTAACACTGTCAGGAAAACCGCCAGCCGTTGAAAATACTGTTTGCGGTTCACCTGGCAGCCTGCTTCTCATGATTTGAGCAGTTCGATCTTCAGGCGGATGATTTCTGCTTGATCTCTCTTGCCCGTTGTCTCGTAAAAGGATTTCAGCCGATTCAGATAAATTAACAGGGGTTTCCGCCAGCCATTAACCGACGCAAGATCAACAGCCTGAGTCAGAATGGCTTCATTCACCACTCCATGTCGGACAACAACGCCAATGGCGATCAGTCGGGACAGGTCGTCCTGAATATTCCGTATTGTTTCGGTTATCCTTTTCGCATTGCCTTCCTCGATGGTGGTTACAAGGTCCTGATAGGATGTTGGAAGGCTGCTTTTTTGGATCTCTGCGAATCTTCCCTCCAGCAGGAAATAGTAATCCTGGTGATCATCGCTCGGCCAGACTTTCGCGATCTCAAGATATTCTTCGCCTTGTGGGGCTTCAAGAATGGCAACATGCAGGGCGGAGCGGGTGAGGTAAACCGTCATGAGCAGGGAAAGATTACCGCTGCCCTTAAGTTCATTAACGGCCTTCTGAAAATGGATTGCCGCCAGTTGCTCCCGTCCCGTCAGGAAATATTTCTTATACTGCTCCAGATGATTGAAGCTGGCCGTTCTCCATTCCGGAATCGATTTTAATCCACACCCCCATAGCAGGAACAGGCAACTTATCAGACCAAAATATCTTTTCATGGCAGTTTTATCTGTGGATCTTTTTTGAAAGGGATCTTTCTGTTCAGCTCATTAACCAGGGAATTGATGGAATTCACTGTTTCATCAATGTCATATCGCAGAACCTTCAGTTCTTTCGTAGATTCGTCCGCATTGGCACTGATGTTGTTGATATGATCGACAAATTTATCCAGTTTAGCCAGCTTTCCTACGAGATCAATCAACAGTATTCTCACAGACGGGAAAACGCCGTTTTTGCCATAAAGCGATTCATCGGATTTTTCGGCTATTGCGTCGACTTTTTCCAGGATCGAAGTCAGCTGGATGGTAATGTCCTCAGTATTTTTCAAGGCGGTCTGGACTGCATGGACGCTTTCCGGATCGGCGAGGGCCAGTTCAAGCAGGGATTCCGTACGGGCAGCCCGTTCCGACAGCTTTGCCGTATTGCGTAAGATCTGATTGACATTCCCCTGGGGATCAGCCAGGTTCGCCGTCAGGGTTTCGATATTGATGGTGATCCTGTTGAGTCTTTCCACCACAGGCTCCAGCTTTTTGATGGTCTCGTTGATGTCATTGGCGACAACAACTTCCCTGATCGTGTCCGTCGATAAAGGCGGACTGCTCATATTCCTTGTGGAGATGACGATTCGTGGAGCGCCGATCAGGGGTTTGTTGATGATGAACACGCTGTCCGTACGAATCCATTTTGCGTACCTGTGGGGTATTTTCAGTTTGATCAGAACACGCCCGTCGCTGCCCAGTTCCAAAGCATCCACCCTTCCTACTTTGAAACCCGACAATAGAACCGGCATTCCTTCAGTCAGCTCCTCACCGGAGCGGGAAGTCAACGTGTAGGTGTCCACCCGGGAAAACACATCCTTTTTGAAGGCGACATAGCCAACGGCCGCGGCAATCATCACGGAAGTGATCAGAATAAACAGCCCTACCTTGAATTCAAGACTCCTGAACATCATCTATCTGGTACCTGTCCCGATTCCACACATAATCATAAATTTGACAAGACTCATAAAATTCATCGATCCGATCCAGGCTATCCTGGATCATTTCCGCGTCAGGCAGATCAGGAACAAGCCTGAAAGGGCGATCGATCACGATCAGGGCATCCTGAACCATTGCCGCACGGAGCAGTTTGACCAGGAAAAGTTCCCACTGGTCCAGGGCTGCGATTCGCAGATCGGCTATCTCGATCTTCTGGAAACGGTTTAGAAGTTCCAGCGTGCGCTTTCTCGTTCGCATGCTGCCTTCGTTGAAATGGTAGAGCCGTATTAAAGCAATGTTGAGCCATGCATTCAAGTTGGAAATCAGAGGAATGTCAAGAGAAACGAGTCCCAGGTTCTGCTGATGTCTTTCTTTCAAATCCAGCAGGGCCTCGGTAAGGCGATTTTCATCTTCGAATAAGATTAAATGGAGCTTAGAATTAATGATATAACCTCGATGATGACGATTGCGATAAAGACGTTGATCATTCCATTCAAGACCGCTATGGGGATGCTGGTCAATTCATTCGATGCCGTCAATCCGTAACGGATCGGAAGCAGGGTGATGAAAAAACCGAATGTCGCGCATTTCAGGAGCAGGATCACCAGATCCGGAAATTCAGCGGAGGTGATCAGGATGCTGATGTAAGCATCCATTCCGATGCCGAAGATCACCCTCGAAAAAATAGCGCCGCTGGTCAGCAGCACGAGCGTAAAAACACCATTGAGAAGGACAACGGAGACGACCCCGTTCAAAATTCTCGGCACATAGATATAATCAAAGATGTCGATGTTGAAGACGCTCAATGCGTCGAATTCTTTGTTGACTTTCATGACCGCGATTTCCGTGTTGATCGCCGCGCCTGAGCGCAGCGCAAGCATGAGCACCGTCATGAAGGGGCAAAGTTCCGTCACAATGAATCCCATCAGAATATTTCCCAGATACCCGGTCATACCGAGGTTCTTGATGGACTCGAACACGATTCCCATCAGAAACAGGCCCAGAATGACGGAGATGGATATAAACAGAGGCAATATCTGAACCGCCGTAAAATACAACTGGGTTACAATGACCATTTTAGTGGCATTGTTGTATGTCTTGCGATCCGCCAGATGAACGATCGCCCGCCAGGCGAAAAAGAGGGTGTTGATTACGGAACGGGCAACCACTAATGCCTTTGTGCCGATTCCTTCAATGAAAGTGACCATGGATTTTCTGCCGAAAGGGATCATTTTCTCCGCATTGTGTCATCCGGGGAATCGTTTTAAATATTGAGGACTTCGGTGAAAAACCTTTAGTTTGAATGAGCCTGATACGTATCACAGGACGGTAAAGAGTGCAAATCCCAAATCCGTTCATTTTTTTGTCAAGGGGATAAGGAAGAATCTCCGTAGTGCTTCAGGCAGGCATGAGCTATAAACAATCCGTGATGGCTCAGGCTGATGTCGACATCCAGAGGACGACCCTGACAGATGACGCGGGGCGGCGCTTGGGAATGTCCGTCATTCCCGCGAATGATCTCCAGGTCTTCAAATTTTTTTTCAAGAAAACCGGCGAGATGGAGCCTTGATGCCAGGCGGACCGCCTCGGATTCGGGAGATGAAGCCGTTTGACGTGGTGCAAAAAGATAATGAACGCGCCAGGAAGAAATGAGATGATCAGGGACGTCGGTAAAAGCAACGCAGTGGAGACAGGCAGGGCGATAATCGATTCGAATCCAGCACGTTCCTTCGGGCGTCAGGACGGTACCCGTACTGTAGCCGGAAAAAGGAATAATTCTGGATTCTGGAGGGAAATCCGCAGAATCATGAGGATCTAAAAAAACAGGAAAAAGTCTGGGAATCGAAGGGATATCCGGGAATTCCTTGCTGATTGCCTTATAGGCTGCCTCCTTGGCAGCCCATAAGGCCCAGAGTAGCAGATCGGGAAAAGCGGAAGATAAAATGACGCTTTTTTCATCGGGCGTGAAGACGCGGTTCAGAAAGCGAGTATTCCTGCTCTTCTTTTTTGACGCGGAATCGGTCAGATCCACGATGTCGTTGCCGACATGAGGCAAAATAACTTTCCTCCAACAGGGCCAGTTGCTGAATGCTCTGTGCCGCATAATGACGATGTGCTCTACGGCCGGTCAATTCCGTGGAAACAGGTTCCATGATATCGATGAGCACGGAAAATTTCTCTCCCCAGCGGGGCAGATTGCTGTAAGTATGCTGGCTGTCCCCCCGCAGGTAAATGCACAGCACTTTACATTCCTTGCAGGAATCGATTAATTGTCCAATTCCATAGGAGAAATTTTCAGTATCCACCCGTCCTGTGCGTGAACGGCCACCTTCCGGAAAAATTAGAACGTTCTGTTTACTTTTCAACACGGAAAGGCATGAATCCAGTGTGGACCGAACCTCTTGACGGTCTCCGCCACGGCTGATGGGGATGCACTTCGAGAGATAACAAAGGACCGTGAGAAATAGATTACGCTGAAAATTGGCCCTTTCCGGAACATTCCAGGGGAGAATCCGGTAGTTGAACATAAAGCGGTGCGTTGGGGCGATGACATAAGCCAGTATCGCGGAATCGATCATCGTCAGATGATTTGCGCAAATAATCCACGGCCCTTCATGGATTTTGAAGAGCTCGTGGCATTTACGGCGAATCTGACGCAGGTCCCGGACCCGATAGCCCGCAAGGCGTATCGCCAGATAAATCAACGGACCCAGGATCAACACAGCAATCCTGCCGAGATAATACTGCAGAAGAAGATGATGTTTCGCCATCTCATTCATGATGAACCCTATGCTAATTTGCTCTGAATCACTTCGATCGCGTTTCCGATCGTCCGGATCTTGTCGGCGTCATCATCATCGATTTCTATTCCAAAGACATCCTCACATTTAATGATGACGTCCACAAGACGCGCTGAATTGACCTTGAGATCGTTCAGAATATGCGTTTCTTTCGTGGCTTTTTCAAGAAGAGCAGGATCCTTGGCGTAAAGCCTCAGGATGTTGATCAACTCATCAAAAATCTTTTTTTCGTCCATTTTTTATGCTCCTTTATTCCTTAATAAATAATTTGATTTTACTCTTCCCATTTCTTGAAAATCAAGCAACTGTTAACATCGCCGAACCCGAAGCCGGCTTTGGCGATAATCTTCACATCAGGACATTCCAGGGCCTGATGCGGAATACTCTTGGAGAATGACTCAATCTCCGGATGAACATCCGTGCAGTTCACGGAGGGATGGAGAAACCCTTTATGGAGCTGCAGAACAACCGCAACGCACTCGACGGCTCCTGCTGCACCGAGACAATGACCGATCATGGATTTGGTTGAATTGATATAGGGAAAATTATCCGGCTCCCGATCCAGTGCCCCGGCCCAGTTCCTGACCTCGTAGGGATCAGCGAATGTTGCCGTCAGGTGGCCATTAATCGCATCGACGTCCATTGAAGAAATGCCTGCATCGGCAATGGCTGAGCGGACGCATCGTTTGACTCCTTCCGGATTGGGAGCGGTCATGGACCCTCCCATCCGGTGACCGCCGCAGTTGACGTTTCCTCCGAGGAGTTCCGCATAAATACGGGCGCCCCTGGCTTGCGCTGTTTCAAGATCCTCCAGAAGAAGAAGAGCCCCACCGGCGCCGGGAATAAATCCGGCCGCTGATCCGCTCAGGGGGCGGGATGCTTCTTCGGGACAATCGTTATATTTCCGGGCAAGCACTTTCATCGCGTCAAAACCCGCCCAGATGAATGGTGATGAGCCCTCACATCCGCCGGCAAGCATCCGCTTGGCTAATCCCAACCGGATCCGCATCATGCCTTCAAATATGGCTTCATTTCCGGTGCTGCATGCCGAGGAGTTGGAGGTCACCTGGTTTCCGAGGGCCAGCAGTCCGCCGACGCGTGCGCTGGTTCCGCTGTTCATGACCTGTTCGACAATGCTGCTGCCCATCCGTTTCACTTTACCGGAAGTGACCATGGGAACCACGATATTGGCAATCGTATCCATTCCTCCAATTCCGGAACCCACGATTATGCCTGAATCCCAATCCACCTCATCGGAGTCGAAAGGAGGTACGGTAAACCCGGCATCCTTCCAGGCGTCAACGGCGGAAATCGCCGCGTAACCGATGTTCTCATTCATTGAAACAAGCTGTTCGGGTAAAAAATAACGTTCGCGAATCGCTTCAACACCTTGAGGCACGCCGCCTACCTGACAGGCGAAATTGAGATCCTTCAGCTCTTGAATAAAGCGGATGCCTGACCGACCCTCGCGAAGGGCCGCTTCAAATTCCTGCAATCCATGACCGTTGGGTGCCACAACACCCATGCCTGTAATAACGACTCTATGCTTCATTTAACATGACCCCCGCCCCGGCTAATACACCAAAACAGATATTCTCACCATTTTCCCGTTCCATACTCACCCTTGTTTTCAGGCTTCCCCTCCGGAAATATATTTTTTCACCACGGACAATCACCCGCTCACCAGGTGATACAATATTGTTAAATTCGACACCCTCGACAAAAGTAAACAGGGTGGTCAATTGTTTGGTTTCTTCAAGGGAATAATCCTTCTGCCGCATGGTCAGGTAAAGTCCGAAAGCGACGACGCCCGTCTGGGCCATGGTTTCAATGAGAATAACTCCCGGAGTGATTGGGCGGTCGGGAAAGTGTCCCTCATAGAAGTACTCATCCTCGCGATAGCGGTAAGAACCCACAATGTGATCATCGTCCAGTTCGATAATCTCATCGATGAATCGAAAGGGATGTTTTTGTGGAACCGCGTTGAGAATGAGGTCCATTGTTTCCTGATCAGCCACCATACAGGCCTCCGTTCACATGAATGACCGTTCCTGAAATATACGAAGCCCTGCAGGCAAGAAAGGAAACCAAATCGGCGATCTCTTCCGGCGATCCAAGACGGCCCAGAGGAATGCTTCCCAGAATGCGGCTTTTAACTTCATCCGGCAGATTCTGGGTCATCGGTGTGTCGATGAACCCCGGGGCGACGGAATTAACCAGGATGTTTCTCCCTGCAAGTTCCTTGCATAGCGACTTCGTAAAGGCGTCCAAGGCGGCTTTTTCCATTGTGTAGGGAATCTGGCCGGAGTTACCGGTATGACCGACAACACTGGAGATGTTGATGATGCGTCCGCTGTTTTTCCGGAGCATGAAAAGCCTGAGGATCCTTTTGGTCAGATACCAGCTTCCCCTGACGATGGCCCTCTGAAGATCGAAATCATCGAGTGTCATGCTGTTGATGTCTTTATTGATGGATATGCCTGCGCCATTGACCAGAACATCCACGCGACGCGCCTTTTCTCTGATTTCCGCGATCATGGTTTCGATCTCGTCCGGATTGGAAAGATCCGCCTTAAGAAGAAAGCCGTCTTCAAGCTCAGAAAGAACCTGACGGGACTGCTCCTCTACTGGATCTATATAATTGATTCCCACACGGAAACCATCCCGGGAAAGAATTCTGGAACAGGCCGCACCGATTCCCGTACCTCCTCCGGTGATGATGGCAACTGGTTTGTCTTGACTCATGTTCAACTCCTGATCATTCCTCCCACTGAATTGCGGGAGTGTTTTGGATAATCCGGATAAACAATGCCACTGAAAACACCGGTCTGGGCCTGGGTAATTTCCGTGATCAATTCATTATCCACAAAGACCTTCGCATCGCCGATCACAATGCTGGCTCCGGAATCCTTCAAATGGGAAAAACGACGAATATCCACTTCATAACGAACGCAACGGTTGTAGGGTCGAATCTGACCGTTGAAGGAAACATTTTTGCATCCCAGCGCTCTTCCGGCACCCAATGCACCCCGCCAGACGCAATAAAATCCGAGCAGCTGCCAGATGGCATCGACACAGAGGCAACCCGGCTGGACCGGGTCGCCGGGCATATGGCACTGGAAATACCAGGCGTCAAGACGAATATCCTGCTCCGCTACGATGCGTCCCTGCCGGCCTTCACTTGTGATCGTCAGAATCCGATCCAGCATGAGAAAAGGAGGGGCAGGAAGACGTGCGTCAAAGCCATCGGGACGATCATCTACAAGATTGCCGTATGCAAAGGCAAGCAAATCTTCGAGAGAGAAGCTTCCTTGCTTACAAAATTCTTCGTAAGTCATTTAATATCCTCAATTTTTAAAAGGGTGTGCACCCAAGTCAGACCGCCTCCCACAACGCAAACCGCAATATGATCGCCGGGAGTGAAGTCATCCCAATGCTGACTCAATACGGCAGGGGCGCTTGAGCAGCCTGTATTGCCAAAAAGTTCAACATTATGCCAATGCTGATCTTCCGTGATTCCTGTACGCTCACAAGCTGTGCGAAGCATGCCGAGATTTGCCTGATGGCCGACAAAACGGTTGACCGGATACAAAGATTGCAGGGCACGAATCGATTCTGTTGTCTTGCGGATGGCAAACCCCTGAACCGCATGCCCATCCTGCTGAAAATAGCCCATCCGGGGAATCATGACCTTTTCCCATGCGGTAGGTTTCGAATCGCAGTGGCTGGAGAGAAAAACGGCACGGGAACGTTCCCGTGTGGAAACCACCGCGGCCGCACTTCCGTCACCCCAGAGGACGGCTACGCTGCGATCCGCGTAATTCACGTTTCGTGTCATATTTTCGGGGTTGACGAGCAGCACAAAGGGAGGAAGAGCTTCCGGTTTCATCATGCCAAGGACATTGATATGCATACCGAAGGTGCTGCATGCGGAATTTATGTCGAAACAGGGAACGTCAATGTTCAACTCTCCGGCGACCGTCGATGCTTCCGCTGGTGTCAGCATGTCCTGGGCGGAACTTCCCGAAATGACCATGCCGATGTCTTCAGGGGAAATGCCTGCCCGCTCAAGGGCCATTCTGGCCGCAAAAGAGCCTGTCTGTGCGTTGTTGTATTCAGCAGCCTCAAAAGCTGCCCGCTGATCCTGGTTTCTGGTCGAACGGATGTAATCCAGAGGCAGGACTGTTCGCCGAGAAAGAATACCCACCCGCTCGATAATCCACTCTTCGTTCGTGCCGATATCGAGTTCTTCCAGGAATTGATTGCTGATGACATTTTCAGGGTGAAAATGTCCTAAGCCATGTAGATATAACATAATTATACAAGTTCCCGCCCGATGATCATGTTCTGGACTTCACGGGTTCCCTCGTAAATGTCAATTATATGAACATCACGAACGAGCTTGGAAATCTCATACTCATTCGTGAACCCGTAGCCGCCGTGAAGATGGAGTCCCTCGTTTGCACAGAACAGAGCGGCTTCCGCGGCTTCATTTTTAGCCAGGGAGGAATACATGCCCTTATCTGTGGCATTTTCCTGTATCTTGATGGCGGATTTGAGCAAAGCCAGCTCGGAAAGCTCCACTTTTTTCCACATTTGAACCAGCATTTCCCGGGCAACGGGAATGTCGCAGAGCCGCTGACCGAACTGTTTGCGTTCCTTTGTATAAGACAAGGTCAGATCAAAGGCTTTTTTTGCCACGCCGACTCCGATCGCGGCGATCATGGGGCGGGCAAAATCGAGAACGTCGATGATGTACTTAAATCCAAGCCGGCGGTCACCGATAATCTGCCCCGGTTCGATGAGCACATCTTCGAAGGTCACACTGGCGGTATTGGATAGACGCTGCCCCAGCTTATCCTCAGGCTTCCCGACAGTGATCTTTCCTCCGGAGGCCAGTTCAATTTCCCGAATCCCATCGACAGGAGACGCTTTGTCCAGGACAAATGGGGGAACAGGAACCACAACACAGGCCATCAACTGACTGGAAGGTTTTCCCACCTTGCAGAAAACCGTGAATTGCGAAGCGTAAGAGGCATTGGTGATAAAACATTTAGACCCGTTGAGAACATACTTGCCATCGTCGCGCTTTGAAATAAAAGATGTCATGGAGAGGTTATCCGACCCTGCTCCGGGTTCGGTCAAACAAAAGGCGGAAAGAAGCGGCGAATCGACAAAGGGGCGAAGAAAGGCCTCCTTCTGTTCATCTGTTCCATGCTGGGCGATAACCACATTGGCCAGATCGTTGCACATGGCTGAAGTCGCAATTCCGGAATCGCCATAAGCCAGTTCCCTGATGATCAGTGCGGCGGAGACTACGTCAACATGGTAGCCTTTGATGGATTCCGGGATGCTGATATTCATGATGCCCATTTCCCAGGAAGTCTTGATCAGATCCATGGGAAAGACATGCCTGCGATCCATTTCCAGAACATGGGGCAGGATGTCGTTCTTGACAAAACGCTGCACTGTAGTCACATACATCTGTTGAGTATCGGTCAGGCTCAGATCCATATTATTATTATCCTTTCTTAAACCGGTCGGAGTATAAAAGTCCGTCAATCACTTTTCATTACGGAAAAGACGTTCAGCAGCCGAAAGGGTGGTGACGGAAGAACAGGTTATGCCGATTGTCTTGAAAAAGTCACGAAGCGGCCGACCGGGTCCGACTTCAAAGACACTTTTTGTTGAGGAAGACAGGGTTCTCATGTTATCGACCCATCGAACGGCGTGGCTGAGCTGCAGAACGAGAGCCGTGGAAACAGCTTCAGTCGTGGGAAGGTGATAGCCACCCGTATAGTTGGAAGTCACCTTATCCGCGTTCTGAGACTTCCAGAGGGGTGAAGAGGCGCGCAATACCTGCTCAAAAGGCTCTTCAATGGATTTCATGAACCGGCTGTGAAAGGGTGCGCTGACCCGCAACGGAACCACCCGGAAGGAGGAATCCGTGAACTGCTCTGTCAGGCGGCTTTCCGCGACGGGCAATGCTTTGGCATCTCCGCTGATCACAACCTGGTGCAGAGAATTTTCATTGGCCACATCCACAGGGAGATCGGAAAGCAGGCTGCGGATTTGCTGGACATCCAGATCGTTTAAAATAACGGCTGCCATTCCTCCAACACCGACGGGGACCGCGTTCTGCATCAAACGGCCTCTTTCGTGAACGATGCGCAGCGTATCCTGAAATGGAAAAACGCCGGCTGCAACAAGAGCTGAAAATTCACCGAGACTGTGTCCGCCATAGAAGGAGGGAGAGAAGGAAAAAAGAGTCTGCACTGCCCGGAACATCGCGATTTCAGTGGTAACAATACAGGGCTGAGTAAATTCCGTCAGGTTGAGGCGTTCATCCTCGGAAAAACACAGAGCGGCAACATCCCAGCCCAGAGCATCTGATGCTTCCTCAAATGTCTGTCTGGATATGGGGACATTATCAAAAAAATCTTTTCCCATACCGGGCCGCTGAGATCCCTGGCCCGGGAATACGACGGCTGCAGAGTTTTCATGAATCATGGCAGGCTCCCTAATCATAATTAAACGGAAGTACTATTAGCATGTCATGTGCCAAAGTCAAATTCTAAAATATAAAAATAAATATAAAATGAAAACAATTAGTTGAAAATGATGCGAAGAACAGCAGGCGACAGGAAGAAATAAAAAGTGTATAAGACACTTCGCGGTGCGAACTAAATTACGCACTGGCGACGTGCGGGAATCATAACCTGTGAGAAAGGAATAACTCCCTGGAAAAGGACGGAATTCATACACCATGATGGAAACCTTCATACTGGCAACGGTCAGTCTGATCATCGCCATATCACTCTTTATCAACAAAAATAAGGATGAAAAAAAAATAACCTTCGCCATCCTGTGTATGGGGATCTTTTTGCAGAGATCGGCTTCGTTCCTGTTTTTTGTGGCGGGTGCGGAATACTGGAAAACCCTGGGGGAACTGGGGTTGCTTCTTCTTCCTGCAGTGAGCCTGAATTTTACGCGAACCCTGATCATCAAAGGGGACTACATAAAGAAAAAGCAGGTGATCGCTGCGTTCGTTGTTCCTATCCTGGTTTTTCTGGCGGAACTGACGGGGATCATTCAGGAACATACATTCCATCTCCTGATGGCCGTCTATATCGCCGGCGTTGCCGTTGCCATCTATTTATCGATCGTGGTCTATACGATAAAAAAGGCCGTGAGTGTGGAAAAAAGAAGACTGATTTACCTGGCGATTGCCTGCGCCATTGCAGCAGGATTCTGCCTGCTGGATTTCGCTCTGCAGAAGGAAATGGAGCTCCCGCCTTTATCGAATATCGTTATTGCCGCGCTACTTTACTTTGTTCTTCTGATCGTCGCCTATCCTCATCTGACCCGGCTACACGAACTCATGGCCAGAACCCTGGTGATAACGATTCAGACTATTCTGGCAACAGGATGTTTCTATCTCGTGATTACTCTGTTCACCGCAGACTCGACGATACCCTTCACCCCCATACTGGTGTCGGCATTTGTCATTGTGATATCTGTAACGCCTTTGAAAGTGATCATGAAAAAAATATTCAGTTATTTCTATCCAGGCAGTCAGGATGTCTTTACCTCTCTTTACGCCTTTGACGAACGATTGGAGCGGGAGAAGTCCATGATGCTGGAGGAAATGGCGCCGGTTCTTGCTCATGAAATAAAAAATCCCCTGGGTTCCATCAAAGGGGCGGCGCAATACCTTGCTACAGAGATAGACAGTGAAGAAAACAGAAAGATCCTGAATGTCATCATCGAAGAAACAGATCGCCTTAATGGGGTTATGTCCCAATTTTTAAATTATGCCAAACCCTACCGATACGAAAAAACGGAACAGAAGGTCGAACCCATGCTGCAGAAAATTCTGTCCCTCGTCGAGGCCAGGCAGATTATTGATCGCGTAGCCATCAAAAAAGAAATACAGGAGAATCTTCCCGCCATAAGAATTGACTCGGAGAAAATCATGCAGGTTATTCTGAACATCGTCTTTAACGCCATTGAGGCGATGCCGGAGGGAGGAACGCTGACGCTCGGTGCCAGAAGGATCGAAAAAGAAAACCGTGAGGGTATTGAAATTATGGTCAGGGATACGGGAAAGGGCATTGCCAGAGAAGATTTGAAAAATATCTTCAAGCCATTTTACACGACAAAAGAACGGGGGGTCGGATTGGGATTGGCGATATGCAATCGAATCGTGAGAAGCCATGGGGGAGAAATCAAGGTGAAATCCTTCGTGGATAAAGGAAGTACGTTCAGAATAAGACTGGTGGATTGAAGAGAGCGCTTCCCGGGACTCTCCGATGATGAAGGATAAGAATTCACCTATGGATCAGGCTCACAGATAAAGAAACGATATATCGCAGGTGTAGAGAGAAGAAAAAATGGAGAAAGTATTAATTGTCGACGACGAACTGAACATGCGCGTCGTTCTTCAGGCCATGCTGAAGAAGAAGGGCTACCAGGTTGCTCAGGCCGCTGATGGTCTGGAAGCGCTGGAGTGTCTTGAGAAGGAACAGATCGACGTCGTGGTCACGGATCTGAAAATGCCGAAACTCAGCGGGCTAGGGCTGCTTGAACACGTTACGTCAACTTATCCCGAAACGCCGGTCATCATCATCACCGCGCATGGAACCATCGAAACGGCGGTCGATGCTCTAAAAAAAGGGGCATTCGATTACATCACCAAACCCTTTGATCGGGATGAACTGATCAGTGTCATTGAAAAGGCGATCCGAACCCGGATTAAAAATCATGGCGAGGTTATCCTGGCGGAAGAGGAAATCGATAAATACGGAATCGTCGGGTGCAGCGAAAAGATCAGGGAGATATACAAAACGATAGAAAAAGTGGCCTCGACCAAGACAACGATCCTGATTACAGGAGAGACCGGAACAGGAAAGGAACTGATTGCCCATGCCATCCATCGGGGAAGCCCGAGAAAGGATAACGCCTATATCAAAATCAACTGCGGGGCCATCGCAAAAAATCTCATCGAAGCGGAATTGTTCGGATATGAAAAGGGGGCCTTTACCGGAGCTGCGTCGGCAAAACCGGGGAAATTTGAACTGGCCGACCAGGGGACCATCTTTCTCGACGAAATAGGTGAAATCCCCAGGGATATGCAGGTCAAGCTTCTGCAGGTTCTGCAGGATCAAACCTTCGAAAGAGTCGGCGGAATCAAGACGATCCAGGTGGATGTTCGAATCATCGCGGCGACCAACCGGGACCTGATCAAAGAAATCAAGGAAGGGAATTTCCGCGAAGATCTTTACTATCGATTAAATGTCGTTCCGATCAAGATGCCGCCCCTGCGGGAAAGAAAAGAGGATATCATCCCGCTGACGCATTATTTTCTGGATCGATTCAATGACAAGCTGAACATGGATATTAAAGGAATAGACCCACAGGTCCTGGAATGTTTCAAGAAATACAATTGGCCCGGCAACATCCGGGAACTTGAGAACCTGATTGAACGGATCATTCTGTTAACCAAGGGAAATACGATTTCTCCAGAGGATGTTCCCGAGGAAATTAAAACAATGGAGGATCAAGATCTTCCGGAAAATGAAGTCCATGAAAAAAATCCCTTTGAAGAATATCTCTTGAGAGAAATGGAGAATTTTACGGAGAGGCTTGTCCTGATGGCGCGAAGTGAAAAGAAAAGGGAGGCGGGAGATCGCCTTGAAGAGGACTCATTGGATTCAACGGAAAAAGATCAGGGCGTGTATCGGAAATTTATCAAAAGTAAAACGGCGGAAGTCGAAAAAAAAATGATTGAAAAGATACTCGAAGAGTGCAGCGGCAACATCACCCATGCCGCCAAACGCCTGGGTTTCAGCAGAAAGGGTCTGCAGATCAAGATGGTGAAGTATAATTTAAGAAAGAAATAGCCGTTCCTTCATTCAAAGAGGTTGCCCCAGCCCAGAGCGGCATCCTGATGCTGCTGAAAAGAAAGCATGCGATCCTGAATCTCAAGACGGATCTGTTCGAAATTTTCCGAGTCAAGGTCCTTAGGGATGGAAATGGGAGCATCCCAGGAAATAACAATGCGACTGAAGGGTTTGGGAACAAGGAATCGGTCCCAGCTGTTTAAAATCCATGCGCGGCTGGCGGAAACGGAGATAGGGAAAATCGGAACTCCGGAAATCTGTCCCAGGGTGATGAGGCCGGGTTTGATGATTCCCCGCGGGCCGCGTGGACCATCCACAACATGGACTGCGGGATGAGTCTTGAGATCCAGGATCAGGGAAGAAAGCGCCGATGGTCCACCCCGGGAACTGGAACCGCGAACCGGTCGGAAATGCATACAGGAGAACAGCTGAGACACCATCTCGCCATCGCGACTCCGGCTGATCATCACGGAAGGGCCATAAGGGGAAAACCGGCGGGCATAAGGAAATACGGCCAGGATTCTCTGATGCCAGATGGAGACAATAGCCCGCTCCCCGAGGGAAAGACTCTGCAGAACCGGGGCGTCACTTGTAATGGTCAATTTGCAGAAGAGGAAGTAAAAGCGGAACAGAGAGTAAATCTGGCGAATAAGGCCATGGTTGATTGTAAAAAGAGAGAAATTCTTGAACACTCAAACCTCGTTGCGGCTGTTCCATGTGAAGATGAAGCATTTTCCCGGGGATTCTTTTTAATAAGGCGGAATTGCTTTCCCCCGACTCCCTGCTTCAGGGATGGCCTCGGTGACGGCCCTAAACCCCTTTTCCTCTAATCAGGTCTCCCTGATGTTCCTTCTCGCGAAATGCATGTTTTCAAAGGCCGACGGACTTCAGGGGGCATTTCTCGCAAAGCGGAACGGTACGGCAAAACGTCTTCCCCGCATTGACAATCAGGGCGTGATACTGGTTATAGATAGAAACATCCAGGGGAAGGTTCCTCATAAAATAGTCCTGGAGCTCATCATAGGAAATATTCGAAGCCACCATGCCGTGCCGGGAGAGAATCCTTCTGGTATAGGCATCGATAACAAACACGGGCCTGTGACCGGCATAGAGTAAAATGCTGTCCGCCGTTTCCTTTCCGATGCCCTTTATTTTCAGCATTTTCTCTCTGAGCTTCCATAAATCATCCTGGAACATTTTTTTTAAGTCCCAATCATAATGATTTTGCAGAAAACTCAAAAAATTCTTTATTCTTGCCGCCTTGATGCGGAAGTAACCCGAGGGGCGAATCAGTTCTTCGAGGACGCGGTGATCCATCTCATACAGTAATTGAGGCTCCAGCAGATTGAGAGCCTTCAGGTTTTCGATGGCACGTTCCACGTTCTGCCAGGCTGTGTTTTGTGTGAGGATCGCGCCTAAGATCACTTCAAAGGATGAATCCGCCGGCCACCAGTGAAGATCGCCAAAGTGACTGTTGAGCCTGCTGTATATAACGGACAGCTCGCAGGATTCTGTCTTCGATTTCATGACGGAACGACCTGAATATTTACTGTTGCAGGGCAACAAAGAAGGTGGATTGACCTCGCTTGACCAGCAGAAGGAGATTCTGTTTTGCCTCTTTTCGGGACAATTCTTTGAGATAGTCTTTTTTGGAAGCAATTTTTGCGCGATTGACCTGCAGGATGACATCCTGGGGTTGAATGCCCACATCATCAGCTGGACTTCCCTCGCGAACGTCCGTCACGATCACTCCCGTACGACTGGACAATCCCAGATATTGTGCGATCTCAGGCGTGATGTCGTGCACCACCATGCCGTAATCATCCCGGGAGGTTTTTCTTGCCGCATACTCGCCGCGGTCTGTTCGCTCCGCAACGAGAACATTCACGTTCATGGGGCGGTTGCCTCGCAGTAATGTGATATTGATGCGATCCCCCACGTGAAAGTTGGCAATCATCAGCAGCAGTTCGTGCGAGTTGATGACTGTCTTGCCGTTGATTTCCGTAATGATATCCCCCGGCTTGATTCCCGCGTTGCTGGCCGGATCGCCTTTGAAAACCTCAGCCACCAGGGCGCCCTGCCTGTCTTTCTGCTTCATGCTCTTGGCGATATCCTCGGTGATGTCCTGAACGGAAACCCCAAGCCAGCCGCGTGAAACCTTTCCCTTTGTTTTCAGGTCGGGCAGAATATTTTTGGCCATATTTACAGGGATTGCAAATCCGATCCCCTGTCCCTGGGCGACAATGGCGGTATTAATCCCGATGACTTGTCCATCCATGCTGAACAGAGGGCCGCCGCTGTTTCCCGGATTGATGGAGGCATCCGTCTGAATGAAATTATCATAGGGGCCCGCGCCGATCACCCGACCTTTCGCACTGACAATTCCAGCCGTGACTGTCTGCTCGAGTCCGAAAGGATTGCCGATCGCCAGGACCCATTCCCCCACCCGCAACTTATCGGAATCGCCTATTTCAACAACGGGCAAACTGACAGTTGGCTTGATCTTGATCAGGGCGATGTCTGTCTTGGCATCTTTTCCGATGACGCGCGCCTCGAATTCCTTGCCGTCCGAAAGCTTCACCAGAATCTTGTCTGCCTGCTCCACGACATGGTTATTGGTGAAAATGTAACCGTCATGACTGATGATGAAACCGGACCCGAGGCTTTTCTTCTTGAACTCACGCTTGGGAACATCGCCAAAGAACCGGTCAAAGAATTCATCCCCCCAGAAATACCGTTCAAAAGGCGATCCTTCGCCGCTGAAAGGCGAGGAAAAAGGATTGGATCCGGAGCGGATGGTCTTGGTGGTGCTGATATTCACGACAGCCGGTTTTAAACGGTCGACCAAGTCCGCAAAGGATCCGGGAGTTCTCGGGTCTATGGGAGATATCGCCGATGCGACCTGGACATCGGGCGCAACCGGTGCAAAGGAGGAACGCAGGACTTCAATCACGGATACGACAAAAAATGCTACGAGAAAAGCTAACAGAAACATAATGAACGTATTTCTGTTCTTACTTTCCTTTTTCATTGAAACCTCCCGATATCAAATCTGATTCTTATTTGATCGGTTTCTCTAACATAAATGTAATGATGTTGCTAATGTTTTATTTTTCCCCCGGGATGACCAGAACGGGTTGTTTTCCTTTAACTTTTAAAGTTTCTCCCGGCAGGAGAATTTTGCGAAGGGGAGATGATCCTGCATGCCCTTTCCAGATTCCGAAAGGGCATGCAGGATGGAAGTAATTTTTTGTAACTTATCAAACTTCAGTAAGAACAGCAGGGAAGGCCGGCAGGAAAATAGCAACTTCGTCTGATGTTCGATCAGTCAGGAAGCCGACGTCAAAACTGTCGGGATCAGCCTGGGAAAGACGACTGGTGCCGGAGATCGTATGGATGCCTGCTGTTAATCCTTAAAGATGGCGCCCGTGCTTGCGGAAGTGACAAGCCTTGCGTAACGGGCCAGATAACCGGTCAGGTTCTGTGATGCTTTGGGTTTCCATTCCTGCTTTCTCTTTTCCAGTTCTTCCGGGTCAACCTTCAAGGTCAATGTTTTTTCCGGGATGTTGATGGCGATCCAGTCTCCCTCCCGGATCAGGGCAATCGGGCCTCCTTCCGCGGCCTCCGGAGAAATGTGCCCGATGGCGGCGCCGCGGGTGCCTCCGCTGAAACGTCCATCCGTAAGCAGAGCGACCGAGGTATCCAGACCCATGCCCGCGATGGCCGAGGTGGGGCTCAGCATTTCCCGCATTCCCGGACCTCCTTTCGGACCTTCGTAGCGGATGACCACAATATCTCCCGCGACAATTTTACCGCCGAGGATTGCGGCAATCGCTTCATCCTCGGAATCGAAGACGCGAGCCGTTCCTTCATTGATCATCATTTCCGGCAGCACTCCGGACTGTTTGACCACCGCGCCATCGGGAGCAAGATTTCCTCGGAGAATGGCGATGCCGCCCTCCTGCCGATAGGCACGGTCCAATGGGCGGATCACCTCCTCATTGAGAACACGTGCCTTTTCCAGGTTTTCTCCAACTGTCCTGCCGGATACGGTTAAAGCCGACTCCTGGATCACCCCCAGTTTACTGATGACTTTCATGACCGCCTGAATCCCGCCGGCGGCATCAAGTTCCTCGATATGGTGGGGGCCGGCCGGACTGAGATGACAGAGATTCGGCGTCCTTGCACTGATTTCGTTGAAAAGGTCAAGATCCAGTCGAATTCCCGCTTCGTGGGCAATCGCCGGGATGTGCAGCACCGTATTGGTGGAGCAGCCCAGGGCCATATCCACAGCGAGGGCATTTTTGAAGGCATCGAGCGTGGCGATGTCCCGAGGCCGGATGTTTTTGGAGACCAGATCCATGATTCGGACTCCCGCCTCTTTAGCAAGGCGCCGTCGCGCCGCATGAATCGCAGGAATCGTTCCGTTTCCCGGCAGACCCAGGCCCAGTGCCTCCGTCACGCAGTTCATGGAATTGGCCGTATACATTCCGGAACAGGATCCGCATCCGGGACAGGCGCAGTCCTCCAGGGCCTTCAGCTGCTCTTCCGTCATCTTGCCCGCCTTCACGGCGCCGACTCCTTCGAAGACGCTGATGAGATCCACAGACTTTCCATCGAGACGTCCGGCCAGCATGGGGCCGCCGCTGACAAAAATTGATGGAATATTGAGGCGCAGGGCGGCCATGAGCATTCCGGGAATGATTTTGTCACAGTTAGGAACAAGAACCAGGCCGTCAAAGGGATGGGCCATGACCATGGCTTCTGTGGAGTCGGCGATCAATTCCCGGCTGGCCAGGGAATATTTCATACCCAGATGGCCCATGGCGATGCCGTCGCAGATCCCGATGGCGGGAAACTCCACCGGCGTTCCACCTGCCATCCGGATGCCCGCCTTGACATCCTCCACGATCCGATCCAGATGGATATGACCGGGGATGATTTCGTTAGCGGCGTTGACAACACCGATCAGCGGGCGGGCAATTTCTTCATCCGTATAGCCCATTGCCTTGAACAGAGATCGATGAGGCGCCTTTTCAAGTCCTTTTTTCATGATATCACTGCGCATGAATCTCTCCTTCCGGGAATGTTCTCCCTTAAAAAAAGGGATAAACCCGCTGGTTGCAACCGGTTTATCCCCCTGGTACCGTCAAAAAAATCAAATTTAATCCGTACCCTTGTTCATCACCATTCTGCCCTGCAGAAGGGGGCGATGCTATTTTTTGCGTCGTTCCGGTCGCAGATCACGCACAGCGGCTCCGGCGCGCCACATTTCGCTGTTGTGCATGACTTCCAGCTCTTTCTGCAACTTTTCCCGATAATTGGGATCTTTGCCGGCATCGAGCACGATCTGGGTTTCCTTGCCGGTAACCACGCTTTCGTAAAGGGCGTCAAACACGGGGGCGACCGCGTCACGGAAGCGATCCTTCCAGTCCAGGGCGCCTCGCTGGGCGGTGGCGCTGCAATTGGAATACATCCAGTCCATGCCGTTTTCCGCTACCAGGCGGATGAGGCTCTGGGTCAGCTCCTCCACGGTTTCGTTGAAGGCCTCGCTGGGGCTGTGGCCGTTCCTGCGGAGTACGTTGTACTGAGCCTCCATCACTCCAGCCAGGCAGCCCATAAGGACACCCCGTTCGCCGGTGAGATCGCTGTAAACCTCCTTTTCAAAGGTGGTGGGAAAAAGATAACCGGAACCAATGGCGATGCCTACCGCCAGGGTACGTTCCAGGGCCTTGCCCGTTGCATCCTGAAATACCGCATAACTGGAATTGATGCCGCTGCCGTCCAGGAAATTCGTCCGCACGGTGCGTCCGGATCCTTTTGGGGCCACCAGAATGACATCGATATCCGCCGGCGGAATCACGCCGGTCTGTTCCTTGTAAACAATAGAAAATCCATGGGAGAAATACAGAGCGTTGCCCGGCTGAAGGCAGTTTTTCATCACCGGCCACATCTCCTTCTGCCCTGCGTCGGAAAGCAGATACTGGATGATGGTGGCCCGTTTTGCCGCCTCTTCCGGAGAAAAGAGCGTCTCGCCGGGGACAAAGCCGTCTTCTACGGCCTGGTTCCATGAGTATGGGCCTTCACCGACAATGACCTTTATTCCGTTGTCGCGCATGTTCAAGGACTGGCCTCGCCCCTGAATTCCGTAACCGACCACGGCGATCACTTCGTTCTTCAATACCTCCCTGGCCTTTTCCAGGGTAAATTCTTCCAGAGTGATGACATCTTCCACTACACCGCCGAAATCAATTTTTGCCATAATGAGCCTCCTTCTATATTAAAACCGAGATTTTCATCTTGTTGCTTTGAAGTACAGATCTGCCGTTTTGCTCAGAATCCGGAGCTGCTTCCCGGATGATAAGACATCGGTGCAATGGTCCATTGTCCCGATGTGAAGAGATGAGCCGCAGTGCTCTGGATCTGGTTGACTTTCCCGCACTTTTCGTTTGCGAATGTGTTTCGCGAGCCATTCGTAAAACTAAAGCCTTATAACTAAAGCGTTACACTGCCCGTTCTTACAAAGTCATCAATTCCCAGAAGTTCCAGGGACGACAGGGCATTGTCCATGTCTTCCTTTTTGCCCGTCAGCTCAAGGATGCCATATCCGGAGCCGGTTTCTATCACTTCCCCATGGTATCTGTCAACGATTTCCATAATTTTTTCGTGGTTTTCTCCCGTCATCGGCATACGAATCAGGATCATCTCCCGGAGGGGCAGATCCAGGCTGGTCAGATCCGTGACCTGATGAACATCGACGAGACGGTTGAGTTCTTTTTCGATCTTGATGATGGTGTCCTGGTTTCCTTGAGTCGTGATGATAATCCTGGTAATCCGGGGATTGCCCGTCACATTGGCTGTGATGCTGTCGATATTGAAGCCGCGTCCACTGAACGTGCCGGCGATACGGGCCAGGACGTCAGGCTTGTTGCTGGCCAGAATTGAGATGACACTCTTCTTGATTTCCATTTTTCAGCAAACCTTTCTGTCAGTAAAATGAATGGGCGGAGTTGAAGTTCCTTTAATCGGCATCCCGACGCAGGTTTCCCAGCTTCATGTCCGTCAGTCCCGCACCCGGGCTGACCATGGGGTATACCTGCTCTTCCGGTTCCACGTGGAAATCCATCATGACGGCCCTCGGAGTTTCCAGCCCCTTGCGCAGAACCTCTTCCACTTCTTCCGGTTTTGTGGCCCTTAACCCGACGGCACCGAATGCCTCGGCCAGTTTGACGAAATCCAGCGCCTGTTTCATCTCGGTCTGGGAATAGCGTCTGCCGTAAAACATTTCCTGCCACTGCCGGACCATTCCCAGGAAGCCGTTGTTCAGGATGACGACCTTGACCGGCAGATTGTAATGCACGGCGGTAGCCAGTTCCTGGATGTTCATCTGAATGCTGCCGTCTCCGGCAATGTCGACGACCAACCGGTCCGGAAAGGCTACCTGGGCGCCAATCGCCGCCGGAAGCCCGAATCCCATCGTTCCCAGTCCGCCCGAGGAGATGAAGGTATCGGGGTGATCGAACCGGTAGAACTGGGCTGCCCACATCTGATTCTGACCGACTTCAGTGGTAATGATGGCCTCCCCCCGCGTCAGTTCGTAGAGCTTTTCGATGACATACTGAGGCTTGATCTTCGCGCTGCGGCAATAGCTCAGAGGAACCGCCTTCTTCCATTTTTCAATCTGCTCCAGCCATTCCCGGGTTTGATCCGCGGAAAGCAGAACTTCGCCACCGGCCATGGAAAGAAGACGCTGCAGAGCTTCCCGGCAGTCGCTGATGATAGAAACATGAGACTTGACGATCTTGTTGATTGAAACGGGATCGATGTCGATATGAATAATTTTGGCGTGAGGCGCGAATTCCGCCACCTTGGAGGTGACACGGTCGTCAAAGCGCACACCCACGGCAATCAACAGGTCACAGTGACTGACGGCCATGTTGGCGTAATAAGTTCCGTGCATGCCCAGCATGCCCAGCCAGCGCGGGTGAGTTCCGGGAAAAGCTCCCAGTCCCATGAGCGATGCCGTGACCGGAGCATGGATGCAATTGGCAAAGGTCATCAGCTCGGAAACGGCTTTTCCCCGCAGAACCCCGCCGCCGGCGAAAATAACCGGTTTGCGTGCGGTCCGGATCATGGTCAGGGCTGCGGCGCAGGCCTCGTCGATCGGCTCTTTGGGCGGCTCCGGAGGCAGATGAATTTCCATGAAAAGCTCTGTTTCTTCCAGCGTTCCCTGTAGAATATCTTTAGGGATATCGACCAGAACGGGACCGGGACGCCCGCTGTGCGCGATGTAGAAGGCTTCTCTTATAGTACGGCCCAGGTCATCGATTTTTCTGACCAGAAAGTTATGCTTACTGCAGGGACGGGTAATGCCTGTAATGTCCACTTCCTGAAAGGCATCCTTGCCGATCATATGGGTGGGAACCTGCCCGGTCAGGATGACGATCGGGATGGAATCCGCATAGGCATTGGCAATGCCGGTTACGGTGTTGGTGGCGCCGGGACCGGAAGTCACCAGGCAGACCCCGACTTTGCCGGTAGCGCGCGCATAACCGTCCGCGGCGTGGACGGCCCCCTGTTCATGCCGCACCAGATAGTGTTTGATTCCTTCCTGATGGAACAATTCATCATAAAGATCGATGACGGAGCCCCCGGGATAACCGAAAATAGTATCTACTTTTTCTTCCCGCAAGGCTTTAAAAAGGACTTGTGATCCGGTGAGTTTCACGAGAAATACCCCCTGACTGTTAATTTATGAAATAAAAATTCTTCTTTCCAGGAATCTGCAGAGTCCTTCGTCCTCATGCGGAATCCTTCTGCGGGTGCCGCGGAAGGGCGATGGAACCGGTCCGGTTCATCATTTCGACATCGAAAGTTTGAAAATACTTAAAAACTGCATCATTTTCAGACCGGCGGCCCGATGTCTCGATGATGTAATAATCCGGCTGCATACCTATGATCCGGCATCCGAAAGTGTTCACGGCCTGGAGAAGTTCCGCATAGCGATCCGGGGTAATTCTCAGACCGATCAGCATCATTTCCCTTTTAAGAAAACGTTCGCCTGTGTAGTCCAGGACATCCACGACATCAACCAGTTTATCAAGCTGCTTTTTGATCTTTTCCGTAAAATCCGCATCGGCATTGCTGGTTAAAGTGATCCGCGAGATTTCCGGATTCGTCGTTTCCGCGACGCACAGGGTCTTGATGTTATATCCCCGTCCGCTGAAAACTCCCGCGACCCGCGACAGCACCCCCGGTTCATTTTTAACCAGGATCGTGATGGTACGTTCTTCAATGCTCATTTCTGATCTTTCTCCTCTATTGATTTCACTGTGACCGCCCTGCCTGGTTTGTTCCTGTCGGATAAGAAAACCAGACGCTTTCTTCTCAGCAGATCTTGCCGTGGATCATCGATATATTCGGATGGCCGGGAGGGATGATGGGGAACACATAATCGTTCGGGTCAACCATCACCTCCAGCATATAAGGCCCTTCCGCGCCTGCCATGGCGGCAAGGGCCGCTTCGGGGCTGTCGTCCACGGAAATTCTGCGGGCTGGGATGCCGAAACCTTTGGCAACCGTCACCAGATCGACATGCGTGCCGAGATCCACGGTGCTGAAACGGGATTCATAAAACAGATCCTGAAGTTGACGAACCATCCCCAGGTGGCCGTTGTTGAGGACGATGATTTTCACGGGGATATTGTAATAGCTGATTGTGGCCAGTTCCTGAATATTCATGTAGAAGCCGCCATCTCCACAGATCGCTACGACCGACCGATCAGGAGCGCCGATTTTGGCGCCCATTGCCGCCGGTACACTGAATCCCATCGTTCCCATGCCGCCGCTGGTGATCAGGCTGCGTGGGGTGCGCGCCTTCCAGGTTCTCATCGTCCAGATCTGGTTCAAGCCCACATCGGAAATCGCGATGGTTTCCCTGGGCATGGCGTCCTGAACCAGGCTGATAAAATGCCCTGCCTTTCCGCACCCTTTGTAGGGCAGGCAGTTATCCGTTGTTTCCCGCTCCTGCTGTATGCGCTCCATCCATGGCGTCCTTTCTTTCCGTTCCACCAGTTTTACCAGGGCGGATATCGTTTCCCGGATTTCACCCACAAAGGGGAAAGCAACCTTAACGTTCTTGCCGATGGATGTGGGATCGATGTCAGTCTGGGCAATGGTGGCCAGAGGGGCGAATTCATCAATGAGGGAAGTGCTGCGATCCGAGAAGCGCATGCCGACAGCCAGAATGAAATCAGACTGATGAACGATGCTGTTCGCCAGCTGATTGCCGTGAGTGCCGATGAAACCCAGATCATAGCCGTTTCCGGAAGTGATCGAACCCACGCCCATCATCGTGGTGGTAAAGGGAATACCGCCTTTTTCAATGAGTCCAAGCATGAGATCGCAGGAGTTGCTCAACTTGACGCCGCCGCCCATGATGATCACGGGACGTTCACTCTGATTCAGAGCCCTGGCAATTTTTTCCAGTTGTTGCCGATCCGAGGGACTCTGCTCCACTGTGGCTTCGGGTGCTTCCTGTCGGGGAGCCGCCCGTTCACACCGTGCAGCCAGGATATCCCGGGGCATATCCACCAGGACCGGTCCCGGTCGTCCCGAGCGTGCCAGTTTGAAGGACTGGCGAAGGATGGTGGCCAGATTGTTCACATCATGCACCAGATAGCTGTGCTTCGTTATCGGCAGTGTAATCCCGATTATGTCTGTTTCCTGAAAAGCGTCCCGTCCCATGAGGCTGGTGTTGACCTGGCAGGTCAGAGCGACAATGGGGGATGAATCCATATGGGCGGTCGCGATGCCCGTCACCAGGTTGGTCGCTCCCGGTCCTGACGTGGAAAGGCAGACACCTACTCTGCCGGTAGCCCGGGCATAGCCGTCAGCGGCATGCGCGGCGGCCTGTTCATGCCGCGTCAGGTAATGACGGATGGGGCTGCCCAGCAGCCGGTCGTGCAGAGGCAGAGAGTTTCCCCCGGGATAGCCGAAAATGGCCTCCACACCTTCCTCCTGAAGGATTTGCAGGACAATGTCCGCACCGATGGTTTCCATGATTTTTAATACTCCTTTCAGACTGGACCACTTCCCTGTTCAGGGCCACGCAAGGCGTTTCACCGCGGGGAGCCTTTTGAGGAAGCAAATTTTTTTAAGTTTTTATAAAAGCATTACGGATATCGAAAAACAAAAGAGCCGCACGTTCTGTCTGCAATGCGGCTCTTTTCCATAAAAAGAAGAGCCGCAGTTCCTTTAAGGGGCCTGCGGCTCTTCTTTCTTTATGTCATTTTTCTAAAGAAACCGAGCAACAGTCCCCTTCCGTACGGTGACTACGGTTACGATGCCCAGTATCAGAATAATCGCTTTAATCATGACGACATTTTCCTTTAAAAATCTTATGTTCACACAAAAAACTATCAGTATTTTCTATCGAAAAAGAAAACCCTTGTCAAGAAAATTCTTGAAATAAATAAGCACTTCCTTGTCGTTTTTTAACTCCTAAAAAGGAAATCTGAACTTCCAGCCGGGATCCTCTTCACCCTCCTCCTCCGTTGAGGTGCTTCCCTCCGCGTCGGCGGGGATCGCGTCGGGAGGGGCGGTCCCGTCAATAAAAGGCTCGGGAAGCGCGCCTTCGTTTCGCCGGACAAAGACAATTCCATCCGGAACGGGAAAACTCTCCACCGGCTTGTTGGCTAAAGCCCTTTCCATACAGTAGAGCCAGATCGGCGCAGCGGCCAGGCCACCGACTTCCTGGTTGCCCAGAGGGCGCTGCTGGTCAAAGCCGACCCAGACGCCGGTGACAAGAGAGGGGGTGAAACCGACAAACCAGGCATCATGCACGTCGTTGGTTGTTCCTGTTTTTCCTGCTACAGGCCGGCCGATACTTTTAACGCGCTGCCCCGTCCCGCTTTCCACAGCATCCTGCAGAATGGAAGTCGTCAGAAAGGCGATGCGGGGATCGATGGCCTGCTCCACTTTAATTGTGTGCTCTTCAAAGACATAGCCCGTCCGATCCACGATCTTCTTGATCATGAACGGTTCCACGATTTTCCCTCCATTGGCCAGGACGGCATAGGACCGTACCAGCTCCTGCAGGGTGACCGCCGAGGAACCCAGGGCAAGCGACAGGTCCCGGGCCAGCCGTGAAGAAATCCCCATGTTGGCGGCATAGGCAATGGCGTAATCCACACCGATTTCCTGCAGCAGTTTGATCGTGACAACGTTGCGGGATTGAACGAGGGCCGTGCGCAGGGAGATCGGTCCCAGAAATTCCTCGTCATAGTTTTGAGGTGTCCAGGCATGTCCCATCCCATCCTCGAAAGCAAGCGGAGCATCGACAATCTCCGTGGCCGGGGTCATTCCCCGATCGAAAGCCGCCGCATAGATAATGGGTTTGAAGGCGGAACCCGGCTGCCTTCGCGACTGAGTGGCACGGTTGAATTCGCTTTTGCTGAAGTCCCGGCCGCCGACCATGGCCCGGATGGCCCCTGTGCGGGCGTCCATGCAAAGGAGGGCGCCCTGAACCATATCCCTTGAGTAGCCCTGCCGACTTTCCAGTTCCTTGAGCCCCCGTTCGACGGCGTCCCGTGCTGCCTGCTGAGTGCGGATGTCCAGCGTGGTATATACTTCAAGGCCCTCCTTATACAAGGCGTCACTGCCGTACTTTCCCTGGATGTAACGGCGGATATTTTCGATAAAGTAGGCGGCAACCCGGTCTCTGGGCCGGATCGATCTTAGGGGCAGAGGCGTCTGCAGCACATGGTTCTTCTCTTCCTCGGTGATGTGGCCATCCTCCACCATCCGGCTCAGGACGTAGGTTTGACGCTGCCGGGCCCGCTGATAACTGGTATAAGGATCATAACTGGAGGGCGCCTTGGGCAGTCCGGCCAGGAGAGAGGCTTCGGAAAGTTTAAGATCCCGCGTTCTTTTTCCGAAATAAACCTGAGAGGCCGCTTCAATCCCATAAGCGCCGTGGCCAAGATAAATATGATTGAGATAGAGATTCAGAATTTCCTTTTTCGAAAGGGAACGGTCGATCTTATAGGCCAGGACGGCTTCCTTGATTTTGCGGCTGTAACTTTTTTCCGAGGACAGATAGAGGGCCTTGGCGACCTGTTGCGTAATGGTGCTGCCCCCCTGGACAATCCTTCCGGCCCTGAGATTTCTGAAAAAGGCCCGGGAAATGCTCTGCACGTCAAAACCGCGGTGTTCAAAAAACCGGGCATCCTCAGCGGCCAGAAAGGCTTTGATGACCAGGGATGGGATTTCCTCGAATCTGACCAGCTTACGATTTTCCATGTAGAATTCGTCGATCAGTTCATTATTGTCCGCGTAAACCCGGGTGGTGATGCTTGGCCGGTATTCCTTCAATGCGGCAATGCTGGGCAGATCCCGAAGAACGACATAATAGAGGATGCTGCTGCCCACCAGCAGGGCCAGCAGGAGAAAGAAAACAAGCACGATCAGAATACTGCCGGCAGAACACCGGTTTCTTGTCACTGGATGTTGAGAAGTTTTGACCATCTTATTCAGCCTTGGGCGTTTCCGGGATGTCTTCCTCTTCTTCTTTTCGGTCGATCTCGTTGCCGGTTTCCTCCAGAGTGCCGCGACGCTTGCGCCCCGCTAACCGGGAGACCAGGATGCTGACTTCATAGAGAACCATGAGGGGAAGGGCCATGAGGATCTGGCTGACCGCGTCCGGTGACGGCGTCAGCACGGCCGCGACAATGAAGATGATCAGGATGGCATAGCGTCGCTGTGAGGAAAGCATCCGGGCGTTGATGACGCCGACCTTGGTCAGGAAAAAAACAAAGACCGGCAACTCAAAGCAGAGTCCGAAGGCCAGCAGAAATTTCAGGGCAAGACTGAGATATTCCCGCATGGAGACCATGGGTTTGAGGAAATCGGAGGAAAAGGAGACGAAGAATTTAAAAGCTGGCGGCAACGCGATAAAGTATCCGAAAAGGACGCCACCGGCAAACAGCAGGGTCGAAAAAAAGACAAAGGGAAGAACGTATCTCTTTTCTTTCGGATAGAGGCCGGGTGAAACAAATTTCCAGATCTCATAAAGAATGTAAGGACTCGTCAGGATCAGCGATGAAAAGAAAGAGATCTTCATATAGGTAAAAAAGGCCTCCGGCAGGGAGGTGAAGATCATGAAACTGTTTTTGGGCATGACTGCGATCAGGGGACGGGTCACCACAAAAAAAAGCCAGTCTTTGAACATGTAGCAGAGAGTGAAGCCGATTCCGAGGGCAATGAAAACATGAATGAGACGTTTTCGCAATTCCTCCAGATGGGACGTCAAGGGCAGTTTTTCATCAGCAGGTAGAGTCATGGGCAATTCCTGAATGGGCATTTCCTGGATTGACGAGAGGGAAGAGCCTCGCTCTCGAATCCTGAAGGTTTCAGATTACGCATCTTGTCCGGGGGAAGAGGAAGGAGGGGGCTGTTTGATTTCCCGGGACTCGTTTCGGGATGATTGAAAGGGTTCGCTGGAGTTTCTTTCTGCATTCTTATTTTCATCGAGAAGCAGATTCTTCCCGTTTTTCCCTTCTTTCTGCGCCGGTTGTGGCTCATCTTCCTGCAGGGTGCCTTTCAGGCTGTCGGTTACGTCCTCCGCGGTTTTGCGGAATTCAGAAAGGCCTTTCCCCAGAGACTTTGCCACGTCGGGAAGTCGCTTCGGTCCGACAACGAGAAGCGCGATCACGACGATCAAGATGAGTTCCGGCATGCCGATATTAAACATGATTTCATTCACTCCTGTTAATTCATGGCCGTTTATATATATGGAGATGGAAGATTGTCAATGGATTTATCGTGATATGGAAACCCTCGGAATAAGCGGCTGAAACGGCAGAATTCGGGGGCATGTCCTGTCGAGACACGCGAAGGGCGCCGGAAAGCGAACTGGAATAACAGGAACTTTTACTGATGCGTTCCTATAATTCCTCTGATCCTTGTCAGGAGAAATATTTTTGCGTTTCATGGATATTTATGGTAGGTGGCATTCCTTATAGAAATCGCTATGGTGCGTGAAAAAACCGACGCGGTCGAAGCAGTCCGTCGGGCTTCACTCAGAAATTCGAGGTAATTCGTATTGAAGATCTCAAAAGAAGAAGTAGCCTATGTCGCTCATCTGGCACGGTTGGAATTCAGCGAGTCGGAAATGGAAACCTTTACGTTTCAGATGAATGAAATTCTGCTGTACATGGATAAACTCAATGAAGTCGACACGTCGGGGGTGGAACCCCTGAGCCATGCCATCGCCCTGCACAACGCCTTCCGGGAAGACAAGGTCCAGGAGTCCCTCTCTCAGGACCTCTCCCTGGCCAATGCACCGGATCCCCGGGGTGAATTTTTCCGGGTGCCCAAGGTGATCGATTAACCTTACAGGATGTTTCCGGGACGGAAGGCGGCGGCAGGAGCGTTTGATGCTTCCTGAGCCGGCCGCTGTTCCGCAAAGAGGAGAATATGGAACTCTATCAACTGACCATTCACGAGTTACAGAATAAAATCCGGCAGGGCGGAGTCACCTCGACGGCCATTGTTAATTCCGTTTTCGGCCGTATCGACGCCGTGGAGGAGAACGTTCATTCCTACATCACCCTGATGCGGGAATCGGCCCTTGAAGAGGCGCAGAAAGCCGACGAACAGATCCGGACGGGAGAAATCAATGCGTTGACGGGCATTCCCGTTGCTCTGAAGGACATTTACTGCACCCGGGGCGTCCGGACAACCTGCGGCTCTCTCATCCTTGACAATTTCATTCCGCCTTACGACGCTACGGTTGTTGTCAAACTGCGGGAAGCCGGAGCGGTCTTCACGGGAAAAACGAATATGGATGAATTCGCCATGGGATCGTCGACGGAAACGTCCTATTACGGCTTCACACGGAATCCCTGGGATCTGGAACGGATACCGGGCGGTTCCAGCGGAGGCTCGGCCGCCGCGGTCGCAGCGGACGAGTGCATCGCTGCTCTCGGATCGGATACGGGCGGTTCCATCCGCCAGCCCGCAGCCCTGTGCGGTGTGGTTGGAATGAAACCCACCTATGGCCGGGTTTCCCGCTTCGGCCTCATCGCCTTTGCCTCATCCCTGGATCAGATCGGTCCTTTCACGAAGGACGTGGAGGACTGCGCCATTTTATTGAACGTCATTGCAGGCTATGACCTTCGGGACTCCACGTCGGTTCCGGTGGACGTTCCGGACTACCGGGATTATCTGAATCGGGGGATCGAAGGCTGGACGGTGGGCATCCCGAAGGAATACTTCATCGAAGGAATCGATCCCGAGGTGCGGGGCGCCATCGAACAGGCCATCAGGACCGTGGAAGGCCTGGGAGCCCGGTGCCGGGAAATCTCCCTGCCGCATACCGACTACTGCGTGGCGGTTTATTACATCATCGCCCCGGCGGAGGCCAGTTCCAACCTGGCTCGGTACGACGGCGTCAAGTACGGGTTCCGCGCCGCCGACTGCCGGGATCTTCTCGACATGTACAAAAAGACGCGGTCGGCCGGCTTCGGCACCGAGGTGAAGCGACGCGTCATGCTCGGAACCTACTCCCTTTCTTCCGGTTATTATGACGCCTATTACAAGAAGGCCTCCCAGGTCCGGGGGCTCATCAAGAGGGATTTTGAAGAAGCCCTGAAGGACTGCAATGTCATCCTGACCCCCACGACGCCGACGCCGGCCTTCACGATCGGTGAAAAAACCGACGATCCGATGCAGATGTATCTCTCCGACATCTTTACCATTTCCGCAAACCTTGCTGGCATTCCCGGGATTTCTGTTCCCTGCGGGTATACGCAGAGCGGACTGCCTGTCGGCATCCAGTTTCTGGCGGGACATTTTGAAGAGGGCAAACTCCTGCAGATCGCGTCCGCCTATGAGAGGAATGCCCATATCGAAAAAAGGAGGCCAATCCTCTGATGGAATACGAACCTGTAATCGGGCTGGAAGTTCATGCCCAACTGCTTACGGAATCCAAGATCTTCTGCGGCTGTTCCACTAAATTCGGAGCAGCCCCCAATTCTCATACCTGCCCGGTATGCCTGGGAATGCCCGGCGTGCTGCCTGTTCTGAACAAAAAAGTGGTGGAATTCGGGATGAAGATGGCCCTGGCGACCCATTGCCGGATCAACGAGGAATGCAGCTTCGCCCGGAAGAATTACTTCTACCCCGACCTGCCCAAGGGATACCAGATTTCCCAGTATGCCTATCCCCTGGCGGAATTCGGCTATGTGGACATTGAAGTGGAAGACGGGAAGAAACGGATCGGTTTGACCCGCATCCACATGGAGGAGGACGCGGGCAAGCTGATCCATGATCCCCATAATCCGTCGAGTTACGTGGATCTCAATCGGACCGGCGTGCCGCTGATCGAGATCGTCAGTGAACCGGATATGCGCAGCGCCGAGGAGGCCGCGGCCTATCTGCGGCGGCTCCATGAAATTCTCGTTTATCTCGAGATCTGCGACGGCAACATGGAGGAGGGCAGCTTCCGCTGTGACGCCAATGTGTCCCTCCGGCCCCGGGGAGAAAGCGAGTTCGGGACCCGGACGGAACTGAAAAATATGAACTCCTTCCGCAATGTCCAGCGCGCCCTGGAGTATGAAATCAAGAGGCAGCAGTACATCCTGGAAGGGGGCGGGAGCGTGGTGCAGGAAACCCGCCTCTGGGACGACAGCCAGGGGGTGACGCACCCCATGCGCAGCAAGGAAGAGGCCCATGATTACCGCTACTTCCCCGATCCGGATCTCGTGGCGGTGAAGATTTCCGCGGACTGGGTGGAGGCCGTGCTACGGGAACAGCCCGAACTGCCCCTGGAAAAGCGCGAACGCTTCGTGCGGGATTACGGCATCCCGCCTTACGATGCCGGCGTTCTGTCTTCGAGCCGTCCCCTGGCCGATTACTATGAAGAAGTCGCCCGGCAGTCCGGAAATCCCAAGGCGGCCAGCAACTGGGTGATGGGAGATCTCCTGCGCTTCCTGAACGAGGAGAAGCGGGAAATCCGGGATTGTCCCATCTCCGCCGCTTCCCTGGGAGAACTGATCCGTCTCATCGATCAGGGTACGATCAGCGGCAAGATGGCCAAAGAAATCATCGAAGAGATGTATCGGACGGGCAAAACGGCTCCGGCTGTTGTGGAAGAAAAGGGAATGGTTCAGATCACCGACGAGGCCGCGCTTTCCGGTGTAATCACCGGAATTCTGGAGGCGAATCCGAACCAGCTGGCCCAGTATCGCTCCGGCAGGGACAAGCTCTTCGGCTATTTCGTCGGCCAGGTCATGAAGGCGACCAGAGGCAAGGCCAATCCTCAGGTCATCAATGACCTCCTGAAGAAGATGCTGGCGGGATAAGTGTCGGAAGAACTGGAGAATACAGGATGTCAGCGAGTTTTACTACAATAGCCTGGCGGAATGATGCTGTTCTTCTTCTGGATCAGCAGGCCCTGCCGGGAGAAGAGCGCTATCTGACCTGCACCCGTTTCGAAGAGGTGCTGACGGCCATCAGGGATCTGACCGTACGCGGCGCCCCAGCTATCGGTGTGGCCTCGGCCATGGGCATTGCCCTGGGGGCGCTTTCCCTGCCGGACGACTCTCCGGAGGCCTTTTGCAATGGCTTTGAGGCCCTCTGCGACCGGTTTGCCCAGGCACGACCCACGGCGAGAAATCTTTTCTGGGCCGTGGAACGGATGAAACGCTGTTTTGGAGAGCATTTCCACCCAGATACATCTTCGGAATGCTCTTCAGCAGCACCTGGGAAGGAAATCGCCCGAACACTGGCTGCTGTCCGGAAGGCCCTGGTGGCGGAGGCCCGGCGGATGGCGGAAGAGGACGTGGCGATCAACAGGCGCATCGGGCATTATGGGCAGGTTCTGATCCGCGACGGCTATCGGATTCTCACCCACTGCAATGCCGGAGCCCTGGCCACGGCCGGCTACGGAACGGCGCTGGGCGTCATCAGGGCGGCCAGGGAAGCGGGGAAGCAGGTGCAGGTTTTCGCCGATGAAACGCGGCCCGTCCTGCAGGGAGCCCGTTTGACCGCCTGGGAGCTGCAGAAGGAAAACATCCCGGTCACGCTGATCACCGACAGCATGGCCGGATTCCTCATGAAACAGGGGCGCATTGACTGCATCCTCGTCGGGGCGGACCGGATTGCCACCAACGGCGATACCGCCAATAAAATCGGGACGTACACTCTGGCCGTTTTAGCGGCGGCGCATTCGGTCCCTCTTTATGTCGCCGCGCCTCTTTCCACGATTGACAGAAAGCTTTCCAGCGGCAATGAGATTCCTATTGAAGAGCGGCCGGCGGAGGAAATTCTGACCATCCGGGGGGTGCCGATTGCCCCGGCCGGCGTGGAAGTGTATAATCCGGCTTTCGATGTGACCCCCGGCCATTACATTTCAGCCATTATCACGGAAGCCGGCATTGCAGAGTTCCCCTACGAGTCCTCCCTGGAGCGGCTTTTTCTTTCCTTCCCATGAAATCCTTCGACCAGAAACTGCTTCTCTTTGATTTTGACGGCGTTCTCGTCGATTCCCTTGAGGTCTATGAGGATGTGGTCCGTCAGTGTCTGGAAAGACTCGGCAGGCCGATTATCAGAAATCGGGAGGATTTCCTCGCCCTGTACCATGATAATTTCTACCGGGAGGTGGAGAAGCGGGGGATTGATCTTGAGGCCTTCATTGCCGTTCTGGCTGAGATCCGTCCGCATATCGACATCTCTTTGATCCAACCTTATGACATGATGGCATCCGTATTGCTTGAACTGGCGAAACGACACCGGTTGATGCTCATCTCTTCCAATACCGAAAAAACCATCTCGGTTCTGCTGAACCGGATGAACGTTCAGGAGTGTTTTGAAGCTGTTGTGGGTTCGGATGCCCTCCTGAACAAAACGGAAAAGATACTTCGCGCTCAAAGCGAAAGCGGCATGTCCAGAGATTCGGTCTATTATATCGGCGACACGGCCGGTGACATCCGGGAAGCGCGCCGAGCCGGCATAAAAACCATTGCCGTCACATGGGGATGGCACAGCCGGGAAATCCTCGAGTCCGTTTCTCCGGATTTCCTGATCGATACGGCCCCCGCCCTTCTGGAGCTTTTTACGAGGGAACCTTCATTTCATGGATGTTAAATTTATCAATCCCTTTCTGAACGGGGCTTTGGAGGTTATCCGAACGATGGCCTTCATGGAGGCCGTTGCGGCGAAGCCCTATCTGAAGAAGGATGATACGGCCCGGGGGGACGTATCCGGAATCATCGGCATCACTGGGGACGCCACCGGATCGCTGGCCATCAGCTTCAGTGAAGACTGCATCTGCGGGATTGTCGGGTCCATGCTGGGGGAAACCTGCAGCGAAACGACAAAGGAGGTGCTGGATGCTGCAGGGGAACTTACCAACATGATTTCCGGCGTAGCCCGGACAAACCTTGAAAAGATGGGCCTGCAGGTCTATGCAGCCATCCCGTCCGTCGTTTTTGGGAAAAATCATACCCTCCGGCACATTCTGAACAGCCCCAGCATCGTGATTCCCTTTTCCACCGACAAGGGGAATTTTTTCGTCGATGTCTGCATCCGGACCACCGATGCCAGGGCCAGATCCCGGGAAACTTATCAGGTCGTCAATCGCCGGACAGCAGATCTGTTTGCGCCGCTGTTGCCAAAGACTGCGGCGGAACCGGCGCCCGGTCCCATTGTGACAGAAGCCGCGGCTCTGAATTCTGGATCGGAAAAGGGAGAGCAGGAGCAGGATGCAAAGAACCGTCGGGAAAGGCTCAAGGAGACGCTGGACGCAATGATCGAGGACCGTCGCAACACTCAGAAGGTATTATCAGCCCAGCCCTTTATGTCCAGGGAGGAGAGGAAAAAGTTGAATGGGAAAATTGCCCGCTATGACAGGAAGATCCGGCAATTGAAGCTGGACCTGACCGCCCTGGAAATCCTGTCGAAATTATCCATTGATGACCTGGATAGCCCCGTCATCAAAAAGAATCACCAAAATTGCTGATTCTTTCCGCACCCGGAAGGTCCCTTCAAGCATTCCTGCAGCAGATTCCCCCTGTCAGTCCTTCAGGCTTCCCCCCGGTATGGAAACTGTTCTTTCCAGCTGATTCGAAAAGGCGCCCTTGACGACGGAGCTGCCGCAGCGGCGTCATGCGGATCTGATCGCCGGGGACTGGCGGGGAGCATTGACGGAAATGCTTATTTCACCAGCAGGACCGGACACTGAGAGAGGATGCCCACTTTATAGCTGATGGTTCCCCAATCCTGAGGCGGTTCTTCAATCTGCAGCTTGTGAGAGCTCATGACAATCAGATCCACCCCTGTTTCAGCGGCGTGACTCAGGATTTCCTGCACCCTGTTGCCGAAGGCGATCCGGTCTGCCGCCGGAACGCCCTGAGCTTCGCAGAAGGCGGTCAGGCTGGCCATTTTTTTTTGCGCCCTCTTTTCGAGGCCGGCATAAAATTCCCGATATTCTTCAAAGGTCGTGTCAGCGATGATCTCCACAACGTGGAGCAGACTGATGCGGGACTTGTCCGACTCGGCAATTTTCAGGGCAATGTCCAGTGCGTGCCTGTTTTTAGGTGAAAAGTCGACAGGGACAAGAATATGCTTGAACATGACCGTCACCTCCGAGATATAGATTATAGATTTCCGGGAATCACAACCCCAGGTGCCCGCTGATCTCCTGCATGGCCTTTAAAGAAAGATCAACGAATTCCGAAAGGGGAATCCCCAGCTTTTCACATTCCAGGATACAGTCCCGACTGACCGAGGCTGCAAAATTTTTCTCTTTCATGCGTTTGACGACGGACTTGGGTTTGACGCTGGCCAGTTTCCGATCCGGATAGACAAGAGCGGTCGCCATGATCAGTCCGGTCAATGTTTCGCCTGCGGCCAGGGCGAAATGGAATTCCTGCTGTCGAGGCTTGCCGCTCGCCATTTCGTTGTGCATGACAATCGCCTCGATGATCTCCGGGTCCACACCCTTCTCCTCAAGGATTTTCGCGGCTTCCAGACCATGGACGGTCAGGTCGGCCTGAACCTTTTCCACATCCAGGTCATGAAGCAGGCCGGCCAGCCCCCATTGATCTTCGTCCCGCCCCAGCCGCCTGGCCAGCGCCCGCATGACGGCTTCCGCCGCGTAGGAATGCTGAAGCATCCTTTCATTTTGAATGTATGAATGAAGCAGTTCGACAGCAGATGAACGATCCATGAGACCTTGATTCCTCCTTTACTGTGCCATGGGGAATTTTTACACAGAATTACAATTCCGGGGCGTGTTGTCAAGAGGATCAGAAAGCTGTGCCAATGCGTATGATGACATCGGCCTGCCGGACAGGAAATTGCGACAGCCTCTTTCCCGGAAACGGGTGAACTTCCTCCGCTGTGCTCCTCTGTCTCATCCAGGATGGTGCTTTTTTCTTCCCGGCTTTTGTGATATGCAGCGAAACAGGCCTGCAGAAAAAGACAGGAATTCCGCTTCTGTTGACCCGGAAAAGGATACCGCTGCAGGACTGTCGAAAGAGAGAGCATATGACCACAAAACCTTATCTTGAAGAGGCGGATATCGTTTATCTGACCGGACTTGTGGGTACGGAAAGATTTTCCCGCGGGGAGTCGATCCGCTCTCATCATTCCCATGACGAATCCTTCCACAGACCCAGTCTGCCGGAGGCCGTTCTCTGGCCTGAAAATACTGGCGAGGTCAGCAGGATCGTCGCTTATGCCTGCGAGCGTGGGATTCCGGTGACCCCCTGGGGCGCGGGCAGCTCGCTGGAAGGCAATCCGATTCCTGTAAGAGGGGGGATTGTGCTGGACCTTCAGCGGATGAACCGGCTCCTCGCCGTTCGTTCGGAGGATTTTCAGGCAGATGTGGAAGCCGGGGTGATTTATAAAGAACTGAACCGCATCCTGGAAAAGGAAGGGCTTTTTTTCCCCCCGGATCCCGGCGCGGCGGCGACCATCGGCGGGATGATCGGAAACAACGCCAGCGGCATCCGGAGTGTGAGATACGGTGCAACCCGGGATTACGTGATGCGGCTTACCGTGGTTCTGCCTGATGGGCAGGTGATCAGGACGGGCAGCCGCTCCCGCAAGTCTTCCTCCGGCTATGACCTCTGCCGCCTGTTCACAGGCGCCGAGGGTACTCTGGGCATCATCACCGAAGCTACAGTGAAACTTATGGGACTTCCGGCCGCGTTCATGGCGGTCCGCGCAACCTTTCCCTCCGTCGGCGATGCCACCCGGACGGTCTTTGAAATCATGCGCTCTGGACTGGCCCCCGGGGCGATGGAATTCCTCGATGCGGATATCGTAAGGGTCCTCAACCGGGATCGAGGTCTCCAGCTTGAAGAATGTCCCACTCTCCTCATGGAATTCAGCGGTTACAGCGAAAGGGGACTGGAAGATGAAATGCACTTTGTTACCGAAATCTGCCAGGCCAACGCCTGTCTTCTTCTGGATCGGGGAATCGGCCCCGAAGAGCGGAAGCGGCTCTGGGAAATCCGCCATCTGACCCATGAATCCATCCGGCGCGCCCATCCGGGACTTCTTTCGCTGAGCATGGATGTCGCCGTTCCCCTGTCCCGCTATTCGGGGCTGGTGGCCTTCATCAAGAAGACGGTGGTGGATCTGACGGCCTATGTTTTCGGACACGCGGGGGACGGCAATATTCATGTGGTGGTGATGGACAATCCCGACGACGAAACGCGGTGGGCGCACGTGGAGGAGGCTCATCGCCGAATTGTCCGCCAGGCCCTGGCCTTGGAAGGAACCTGCACCGGGGAGCACGGGGTCGGGCTGGGAAAGAGGGGCTTCATGGCCATGGAACACGGCGAGAGCCTGGAAACGATGAAAAAGATCAAGGCGCTTTTAGATCCCCGGGGAATCATGAACCCAGGCAAAATGTTTCCCTGACTGCGCCGGAAAAAAAGGAGGCATCAGCAGAATCCCCATGAAATTTTCCCGGGCCCGGCAAGGGCGTATCTTTATCCTCCGTCTTGAAGACGGAGAAATTGTACACGAAATGATTGAGCGCTTTGCGGAGGAACAGTCAATCCGCGCGGCCGCCCTGATCGCGGTGGGCGGTGCGGATGCAGGCAGCCGCCTTGTCGTCGGTCCTGAAGAAGGCCGTTCAACGCCGATTTCTCCAATGGAACTCCTGCTGGACAATGCCCATGAAGTGGCCGGCACGGGCACCCTCTTCCCCGATGAAGAGGGGCACCCTCTGGTTCACATGCATTTCGCCCTGGGCCGGAAGAATCAGACCGTGACGGGCTGCATCCGCAAAGGAGTCAAGGTCTGGCATATTCTTGAGGTCATTGTCTTTGAATTGCTCGATACATCGGCTCATCGGGAGGCGGATCCGGTTCTCGGCTTCAAACTGCTGCAACCGGAATGATATTTTCCGTTGCGGATCGGCAGCAGTCAAATCATTAACGGCAATCCCGCTGTTTGTTTTTTCCCCGCAAATCCGTCGGCTGCTCCTTTCGGAACGATGAAAAGCGCTGTTTATCGGAAAAGGGATCGTGATGGCGCATTTGGGGATTTTATTTAAAGGAGAACAACAAAATGAAGTTTAATGACGACATCTTCGTTTATGAATGGACGGAGTATTACGACAACAACTGCAACAGCTATTATATCGGCGGCACGGCACAGGTCCTGATCGATCCGGGACATGCCAGATACCTGCCGCTCCTCCTCGATGATATGGCTAAGGACGGCGTCAGGCGCGAGGACATCCGCACCATCATCAATACCCATGCCCATTCCGATCATATCGAAGGAAGCTTGCTGTTCAATGGTTCCGACGTTAAAATCGCCCTTCACGAAGCGGATGTAGCCTTTTACAACAGTGAAGCGAATGCGCGGCTCTGCCGCATGTTCGGCCAGGATGTTCCCCGGATCGACATCAACCTGATCCTGCATGAAGGCGAACTGTCTCTGGGGGATGAAACCTTCCAGATCGTCCATGCTCCCGGCCATTCCCCCGGTTCCATAGGTCTGTACTGGCCTCGCACCGGCGCGCTTTTTTCCGGAGATGTCATCTTCGATCAGAATGTGGGCAGGACCGATTTTCCCGGCGGCGACGGGAATTTATTGAAGCAGAGTATTGTCCGGCTGTCGCAACTGGGTGCGGAGTTCCTTTTTCCCGGTCACATGGGCATGGTTCTCGGTCGGGAACAGGTGAAAAGAAACTTCGAGATGGTTGTCCAACACGTATTCCCTTATATTTAGCCTTCGGAAATCCCATGGGAGACACGCTTGAAGTCCTGTTGAATTCATCAGGATAAGAAAGTGGCGTTGAGGAGCCGGCGCGACGGCATAGACAGTCTGTCAAGGAGCCGTCGACAAAATCGGCCCCGGCAGATGAAGAAACGCGACAGGGATAAAACTGTCTGTTCCTACTCTCTCGCTCGATAATAACCGGCTTTCAGTGCTTCTTCTTCCGAGTCGAACAGGACCCGGTGGTAGGCCTTGACCTCGTTGTAATATTTCATGCCGGGAAGATGGTATCGCTTACTGTCCCGATTGCCGACAACCACAACCTTTTCCGTTTCAGAAACCGTCGCCGGGGCGGGCGGTTTCTCTAAAGGCATCAAAGGTTCCGCGGATGCGGGGACTGCTGGTTTCTCAGGGAGCGGCGTTGATGAGGCTGGATAATCTGCGTCGACAGGATTCGGCTGAATCGGCGCCGGCTGCGGCTTTTGTAAATCCTGTGCCGTCGAGTAAAACTTCGCTGAGCTGGGAACGACCGGCGGCTGAGCTTTTTCCGGCGCCAGATAGATGGACAGGGAGATGGCCACGGCCATGACGGCACAGGCTGACGGAATTATCCATCTGCCGAGCTGACCGGCAGGCCACCGGCTTCCCCGGGCCTGTGTGACAGGAGAGCCATAGTCTCGTGATAAAGGCAATTCCTTTTGGACCAGCTGTTTCAGAATGCGTTCATTTTCTAACTGATACCGTTTCAGTACGCCCTCGTAATTGAGAGGCAGATGCCTCGCATAAAGCTTTAAAAAACCAGGGATCGATTCTTTTTGAGAAAATCGGGAAAAATCGTTATGTTCAAGGGCCTCAATGAAATGAACACTCAGATGAGTAGCTCTGGCCAGATCTTCCGTCGTGATATTTCGAGATTCCCTTTCCCTGATCAGGTAGTCTCCTAAAGTTTCTCGGACTTCTTCAACATTCATTGCAACCTCTTTAAAAGATTAATCAGAAATAATATCGGTTTGCGGCATGGAAATTACGGATAGACTGTGCCGATCTCACTGGGGAAGATAACGCTTTTTCATGCCCGACCGCATTTCCCTGATCAAACCTTCACTTTTCAGTTCAAGCAGGTGCACGCAGGTTTCATGGAGTGCCAGATATTGATCGAATTCGGGCAGGTCTTCCCCGAAGATTTTCAGGGATACTTCCCGAACGGTGTCGTAACCTCCGCGCACTGCCTGCAAAATCAGTTCCTTTCGTTCTCCATGATGCACTTCGATCTCATGAATCCGGGAGGGAAAATTGTCCATGGTGCTGCCGTGAGATGGAAACGCGCGATCGACCTTCAAGGTATTGACCCGTTTCAGAGATTCGAGGAAATCTCCCAGGGGATGCCATTCGGGATGAAACAGATCGATGCTGAGATTGGGGGTTATCTCCGGCAGAACATGGTCACCGGCTAGGAGGATGGCCTCTCCGGGAAAATAAAAGCAGACCTGTCCCCGCGTATGACCGGGGGCGGGGATCGCCTGAAAGGCGCGATTGCCCGATGTGTACCACGCGTAAGGAGGGAGAAGTTCATCGACTTCGAAGGGATAGGTGGCTCGGCTGAAATAGAAGTGAATTTCCTGCAGCGTGTCGATCAGGGAATCAGATACATCATGCTCCTGACAGAAGTGCCGTATGTGCTGGAATAACTCTTTTTCACGGTTCTGATTCCGGAGGGCTTCATAGTCGACTTCGGAAAGATAGATCCGGGCGCCGCTTATTTCCTTTAAACGTCCGGCCATACCGCAATGATCGACATGATAATGGGTGAGGAAGATCCTGTCGATGTCGGCGATGGAGCGACCAATACGCTGAAGACAGTCCTCGAGAGTTGAAATTCCTTCCGGAATATCCAGGTCCGTGTCAAAGAGTGTCACATGCCTGTCTTGAACCAGGGCGAAAGACTGAATATGATTCAGCCGAAAAGGCATGGGAAGCGTAATTCTGTAAAAGTTTCCGGCAATTTCTTCGATCAAGGGCCGGCAAACCTCCTCCGCGGGAAAAATGACGGAATCCGTTATTTCTTTGTTGTCCTATAATGAGGATCGGGAAAATAGGCAACAGATTTTTGACTGCCCCTGCTGCCATGATCGGCTTATTTCTCTTGATTTTCCATGGGAATCAGGGCATTATTTTCTAAAATTTCATAGAGTTGGTGCAGAGGGGGATATTTCCCGGGGTCGCCGTCCACACAGGTCGGCGGCGCCCCTTCCGGAGGAAAACCGCAATGGCCGTAGAAAATTTGAACAGGATCTGAAGGAAACGGTATGTTCGGAAACCGCATCACCCTTTTCAAACTGCTGGGTTTTGAAGTGCGCATCGATGCCAGTTGGCTGCTGCTGGCGCTTCTGGTAACCTGGTCATTGGCTAAGGGCGTTTTCCCGGGCTCCTATAAGGCTGCCGAAAGTACATACTGGGCAATGGGGGTTTTCGGGGCGCTGGGGCTCTTTCTCTCCATTATTTTTCATGAACTCTGTCATTCCCTGGTTGCCACCCGCTATGGAATTCCCATGAAAGGGATCACGCTGTTCATCTTTGGTGGTGTTGCGGAAATGGACGATGAGCCGCCCAGCGCCAAGGCGGAATTTCTCATGGCCATCGCCGGCCCCCTCTCCAGTCTCGCCCTGGGTCTGACGTTCCATGGAGTCACGTATGCGGGAAGGAACCTGGGTTGGCCGGGATCGATTTCGACGGTGACATCCTATCTGGGGCTGATCAATTTTGTCCTTGCCGGCTTCAATCTGCTGCCGGCCTTCCCCTTGGACGGCGGGCGCGTCCTGCGATCGATGTTATGGGGCTGGAAGGGCAATCTCCGCTGGGCGACGCGCATTTCTTCTTCGATAGGTTCCACTTTCGGCATCCTGCTGATCGTGATGGGCATTTTCGGCCTGTTCCGGGGCAATTTCATCGGCGGGTTGTGGTGGCTGATGATCGGTCTCTTCCTGCGCAACGCGGCACAGATGTCTTACACCCAGGTTCTGGCGCGGAAAGTTCTGGAAGGGGAAAAGGTCCGCCGTTTCATGGTGCCGGACCCGATCACGGTATCCCGCGCCCTTACCCTGGAAGAATTTGTCAATGATTACGTCTATCGGTACCATTTCAAGATGTTTCCTGTGGTTTCCTTTGACCGTCTCGTGGGCTGCATCACCGTCCGTCAGGCGGCGGAGGTCCCCCGGGAGGAGTGGAGAGAGCACACGGTGGGAGAAATTGCCGGAGCGTGCACTCCGGATATCACGGTCGGACCGGATGAAGATGCCGTCCGCGCTCTGGCAAAAATGAGCCGGACGACAAACAGTCGTCTGCTCGTGGTTGAAGGCGATCGACTGGTGGGCATTGTCACCCTCAAGGATATGCTGCGTTTTCTGTCCCTGAAACTGGAACTGCGGGACATGAAGCCATAACGGAACGGTGTGTTATGGTGTTCATCTCAAACATCACATCATGAAGCGTCAATCCGGAACAGCAGGTTGCGGGAGACGCCATTCAGCGAATTTATCAGGAGGATTGCCATGGACAGCAAGGAATTGATCGACATGTTGAATCGTGATTTCGCAGACGAACACGCCGCCATCATCCGCTATCTGGTTCACGCCTATCAGGAGGGAGAGGATACGCCCATGGGCGCCAGCCTCCTCTCCCGTTCCCGCGAGGAGATGTGGCATATGCACTGGCTGGGCATGATTATCGGCCGGCTGGGCGGCGAACCGACTTTCGTGCCGGGACCTTATCCCTTTGATCCCACCAGCCGCGCAACCCTGCTGAAATCCTACATTGAATATGAAAAAAAGCTGATCCCCCATTACCACGACGAAGCGGAAAAAGTGGACGATCCCCATATACGCAGGGTTCTTCATCGGGAAGCCTGGGAATCGGAGATCCATGCCCGGCGTTTTCAGCGCCTGCTCGACAAGCTCAGCCCGGAAGATGCAAGGGGGCTTCCCAAAGGAGGATTTGAACTGCCTCCCACCTTCCTGGAAACGCTCCAGGCGGAGCTGAACAGCAAATACAATGAAATGCTCCAGCATCTTCGTCTGTCCTGGCTTTCCCAGAAAGAGGCAAACAGGGGCTGGGCCCTGATGGACCAGTCCATGGAAAAGATGAAGCAACTGGCTCTTTTCGCCGAGGCTGTTGCCGAGGATGGCGCGGCGCCGCGGATGAAACCGGGGGACGTGGGCGCCGGTCAGGGGATGGTACAGGTTCTTCACAAAGCCCTGGGGGATGTTCTGGAATCGCTGGGGCGTCACACCAGACTGCAGGACGACGCGGAATTTAAAAAACACTCCGGCCTGGTCATCAAGATGGACCTCGCGGTTCAACAGGAATCCTGGCAGGCTGAAGAAATGAAAGACTGGCTGAAGTAGGGCCTGTCTTCTCCCTTTATAACGAAGCCGGCCTCCGTTGAATTGGGCATCGGGAGCCCCTGAAATCTTGAAAAGAGAAATCATGGAATGAACTGAAGAAACACGGAGCGCGGAGGTTACGCTGATTGGCTGAAAATCCCGGCGGAACCCCGCGCTGTTTTATCTGCTGCAGAAATCGTATCGTTTTTCTCTTCCCTGCCCGATAATTACAAAACGCCCTTCTTTCCGGGCAATAATTTGGTAAAGGATCATTTCCCCGGAGGCGGGTGGTTCACGCAGAAAACTTCAGGCAGAGGGCGGCATAAATTCGGGCCGCCGTCAATACGTCCTCGAAAAGAACCTGCTCGTCCGGCGTATGGGCTGTTTCCAGGGAGCCGGGACCGAGAATCAAGGGGTTCGTTCCCGCCGCGAAGAAAAGGTTGCCGTCGGAATGGGAGCGGAAGGAATCAAGGCGAAAGGGCAAATTCAATTCGGCGTAGATCTCTTTTAAGCAGCTTGCCATCCGGTTTTCGGAGCCGAGATCATAACCGCCGAAAGTGAAATCAAAGTTCACCTCCACGACCAGATCAGGAATGTACCGGTGCGCCTCCGCGACGATCCGGCGGATCGCCTCCTGGACGATTTCCGGTTCCCTGCCGGGCGGAAGGTGGAGATCGATCCAGGTTTCGCAGCGGTCAGGAACGACAAACCCTGCGGGAGAAGAGCTCATTTCACGGATCGAATAGACGATATCCGACTCCTCCCGGTTGAACAGGGCGTTTTTCCCCAGATGCAGCAGGAGCCGCAGCATGGATTCCACGGCGTTGTGTCCCAGTTCGGGAAGGGACGAGTGGCTCCTGAGGCCGCTCGTGATAAAGCTGGCTTCCAGATAACCGTAATGGGCAAAACAGGGCGCCAGGCCGGTCGGTTCACCGATGATGACCCAGGGAGGGCGGCGGGATTCAAGAAAAGCGGCGCTGCCGTCTCCATTTTCTTCCTCGCCGACGACCAGCAGCAGACCGACCGGCGGCCGTTCAGCGGAAGGAAGGGCCTCGGAAAGGGCCAGCCAGGTTTCCACCATCGCCGCGCAGCCTCCTTTCATGTCCGCGCTTCCCAGACCGTAAAAGATGCCGTTTTCTTCGTTTGGTCCGGAGGACTCCAGATCCCAGGCGGGGATGGTATCCACGTGGCCGACGAGATAGAGCAGGGGCTCGCCCTTTCCCATGGTGACAAGGAGGTTGTAGCGTTCCTCCTCCACCTCCTGACGTTTCACGACCGCCCCCCCTCTTTCGAGGATCTCGGTCAGGTAGAGCTGCATATCCTCTTCCTTTCCGGACGGGGAATAGATATCGAGGAGATCCAGAAGCGTTTTCCGCAGTCTGGCTGGATAGATCGCCCTCTCGACGCGTTTCAGGTCGCTGGTCATGGCTTCTTTTTCCTGGGCTTTTTGGTTCTGCGGGTGAGGTTGAGGGACAGGAATACGTGTTCCTGCCTGTCCTTGAATCCCATCTTCTGAAAGAAGGAGAGAGCCGCTTCGTTGTCGGCGGAAGTATCGATGATGATCATCCTCGCCCCCTGGTCTTTCATCCGGCGCTTTATTTCATTGAACAGCCGGGTGCCCACCTCTCCTTTCTGAGCTTCCTCCCGCACCCCCAGCCAGATCAGATACCCGTACTTCCAAGGGGAGTTGCGTTTCTCCACGGTGGTTCCCAGGGCAAAGCCCTGGATCTTTCCGCCGACCTCCGCCACCAGGCAAAGTTCGTTGTCTGAATTGAAAAGGGTTGTGATTTCAAATTCATCCCACGTGCGGTAGAGGCTCTGGGAAAACTCGGCGGTAAAAATCTCTTCGCCGATGTGGAAAACATCGGGAAAATCATCGATCATCAATTCCCGGATGCGCAGCTTTTCGTCTTCAAATTCCGATACTCTTTCCATGCAATAACCTTTTTGTGATTTCGAGGGCCGGGAATTATATCCATTGGTTGTGCCTTTTGAAGTTCAAAGAACCAGGCCGGTTATGAAAGCCCTCAGTTCGTTGAGATTCCGGCAGGGGCGGACGTCGTCGCAGAAGGGGCGGTAGGTTCCGATGGCGCTGTCTCCGACGCCCCAGAGGCGTTCCGGCTCCGGATTGAGCCATATCACCCGGCGGCAGTGATCCCGCATCGTCTCCAGAAACTGCACCCCGGGGTCGAGAAAATTCGTCCGGCCGTCGCCCAGGATAATCAGGGTCGTTTTCTTGTCGAGCACACTGATAAACTCTTCCTTGAACTGGGAAAAGGCTGCGCCGTAGTCGGAAATCTCCAGGTCGGCATCGACGTGGTCCCGTTCCTCTTCTCCGCCATAAACGGCGTATTGTGGCGATTCAAGTTTGAACCGGGTCATGATCCGATCGATGGCGTCCATGATTTCGTGATCTTTCATCGTTTCGCTGACGTCCGTCACCCTGGCGATGAAGACGAAACTCCGGACACGGCTCAGGCAGTCCTGGACGGAGTAGAGGATATTGAGCATGAAGGGGACCGCCGTCCAGACGGAATAGGAGACGTCGCAGAGGGCCACGACCTTCGACTTCCTTTTCTGCCTCCGGCGAAAGTAGAGCTCCAGGGGAATCCCCTGGTAACAGGCGGCGCGGCGGAGCGTTTTTTTGATATCGACAACGCCGCTTCGTTTTCTGCGATACTGCCTCGCCACGAGATCGCGCAGTTGTCGGGCCAGACGTTCAATGGCCAGGTGCACCTCCCGGGCCTCCTGGCGGCTGAGCTGGGAAAAGGGAAGTTCCCCGAGATCGCGCGGCTGTCCGGGGGCCTGTTCGGCATCCGGGCCCGGCAGATTCAAGCCGGGGGGCAGCTCGTCCTGCATGTGACCGGCAAGTCCCAGGCGTTCAAGCAGGAGATCGTCAAGACTGCGCCGCTCGATATCGGCGCCTTCAAGAGCGCTTTCCGGCAGGAGTTTATCCATCCCTTTCCGCAGAATTTTCTGCTGTAATGGGGAGAGGATGTCGGAAAAGGGAAGCTCCGGCATGTCAGCCTCCAGCTCCAGAATCTTCTGAAGCTCCTGTAAAAAAGCGGCTCGGTTGCCGGCCAGAAAATCGAAGAAGGCCAGGGCTGACTCAGAGTCTTGAGCTTCCCGGCCAAAGGTCTCGACCAGATCGACTAGGCGGCCGGAAAGGGCCCTGGAGCGCATGTCGTCGGCGCCAATCTGCAGGGCATGGAAATACAGATCGTAGATTCTGTCAAAAAGCTCCTCATCCTTCATCTCTTTGACGAAGTTGGCCCGCAGGGCCGCACGAAAGGGCTCTTCGGGGGCCAGATCGATGAGCTCCAGACAGCGGACGGCGTCCAGGACCTCCGACGTGGAGATCCTCAACCCTCCGGCCCGGCACAGGGCGGCAAACTGCAGAAGGGCTTGAATCATGATAATTTCCCTTTCAGGCGCAGGAGAAACCGCCTTTCGGCGGCCGGGAATAATGTTCCCGGACTTTCTGCGCGTCCGCTTCGCTCTTGCACAGGACATTCAGGGTTCCCATGATCACCTCGGGCTTGATCTCGAACATCTGCAGGGCGATGAGCGACCGCGTCCAGTCCACCGTTTCTGAAACGCAGGGCTTTTTCTTCAGATCGAGATCCCGGATCGTCCGGACCGCCTCCACGATCTTCTCGGCGAAGACCCGGTCGATGCCGGGGAACTTGACCAGGAGGATTCCCAGTTCCCGGTTCATATCGGGATAGTCGATGTGGAGATGGAGGCAGCGGCGCTTGAGGGTGTCGCTCAGTTCACGGAAGTTGTTGGACGTGAGGAACACGAAGGGGATGTGCCGGGCGCTCTGCGTCCCGATTTCAGGGATCGTCACCTGGTAGTCGCTGAGGATTTCCAGAAGAAAGGCCTCGAACTCCGGATCGGATTTGTCGATTTCGTCAATGAGGAGAACAACGGGCTTTTCCGAGGAGATGGCCTGAAGGAGCGGACGGGGATGAACGAACCGCTCGGAGAAAAAAGCGTTTTCCTGAAGGGCGATCCGGTCCATCGCCTCCGGGAGTGTTTTTGTATCGGCGATGATGTCCTGGATCTTTTCTTTCAGCATCTGGGTGTAGAGGAGCTGCTTCGAATACTCCCAGTCATAGAGGGCCTTGCTTTCGTCGAGCCCTTCGTAACACTGGAGACGGATCAGCTCCCGCTTCAGTGCCTTCGCCACGGCCTTGGCCAGTTCGGTTTTTCCCACGCCCGCCGGTCCTTCCACGAGGACCGGTTTTTTTGTCACCCCCGCCAGATAAACCACGGTGGCGATTTCCTGCGAGGAAATGTACCCGACGTCCCTCAGCTTTTTGTCGGCATCCGCCACGTTTTTAAACAGCATTTCGTGCCTCCTCTTAATCAAATAGGGTGGGATTGGATAGACAACTTCTTATGTGTCATTTTCACACAAAAATGACTTCATTTCCATGATTTCGTTTGTTTTTTAAAGATCATGTTCAGCGGCCGGGCGGGTTATCGGGGTGATGATCGGGAGAGACTTGATGGAAGCGAATCAGACATGCAGTATTTCGACCTGTACGCTTAACTTAAGAGGAGGAACTGAACGGATGATTGCGACGAATCGCATGGATTCTGTTTTCAATCCCCTGGCCGGGCGATCTTCTTTACCTGTTCGTGGCGGAAGCACGTAACGACGTGGTCATTCACCATGCCGACCGCCTGCATGAAGGCATAACAAATGGTTGATCCCACAAAGTTGAAACCCCGTTTCTTCAGATCTTTGCTTATCGTGTCCGATAGCGCCGTTCTTGCAGGCAGCTCGGTCAGCGATCGCCAGGCATTCTGAACAGGCTGATGATGGACATAACTCCAGAGGAAAGCATCGAAGGAACCGAACTCTTCTTGAATGGCGAGCACACACCGCGCATTGCCGACAGTCGATTCGATCTTCCGGCGGTTCCGCACGATGCCGGAGTCACCAAGCAGGAGCTGAACGTCATTTTCCGAATAGCCGGCAATCTTCTGCGGATCGAACCCGTGGAATGCATTGCGATAGTGCTCTCGTTTCCTGAGGATGGTCAGCCAGCTCAGACCTGCCTGCGCGCCCTCCAGAGTCAGCAGCTCGAAAAGGCCACGATCATCGTGCAGAGGCACTCCCCATTCGTTGTCGTGGTATTCCACATACAGCGGATTCGTACCGCACCATTCGCATCTGTTTTTAGTATTCAAGCCCATTCTGCTTAATTCATCCTTGCGTGACTGATTCCAATTCTCACCCCTTAACCTGTTCCCTGAGCAGTTCTCGTGCGTCGTTTTGAGAAGACGGACTGTATTTTTGTTTTTTTTTCGACACGTGCGTCAGGGATGAACCTGCCCTACCCGTAAAGAGGCAGAACAGAACCTTCAAAAAAAAGGACAAAGGCGCCGATTCCAGCCAGGAAGGAGCCCAGCGCCAGATACTTGTTCATCATGATGAAATTTGCTGCAAACAGGACCAGAAGGCACATCCCGAAGGCCAGACAGAAGGGGCAGTAGGTGCCCTCCGCGATCTGAAAACGAACCAGTAGAATTTCCCCTCCAATGGCGGCGGAAAGCATCATGGTGCGCAGATGGTCGATGGGGATCGGGTAGCGGGAAAAGGGAGGCAAAGCCGCTGCCAGAAGACCGGCCATAAAGAGGATCCCTACAATTTTCAGATCGATACCCAGTAATGTGCCCTGAAGATAGGAGCAGGACGTGTCGCAGGCATCATAGAAGATCATCAGTCCCATTCCGATCAAAGGAAAAATAATATTGATGGCTTTTAAAACTTTATCCCATGTCATTGCCTTATTCCTTGGTTATGAGCCGTTTTTTTATTTCCTTTCTCATTCATCGCAAGTGTCTGAGGGCGTTGACGATGTCTTCCCCTCCGCTGAAAACTTCCTTCTTACCGCTTTTTATGATGACGCAGGTCGGTGTTGCATTGATGTGATCTTCCCGGATCAGGACGTTGAAGCGGTCGAAGGCGGATTTCAGGTCAAAGGGATGAAATGGTATCTCCTTGCTTTTCAAATGCTTTTCAATCTGCTCCTGTGTTGTGACGCTGCCGGCTTCGGCGGTCTCGAACAGTATCTTCCTGATCTTGATGGCATGTTCCGGATCATTTTTACTCTTCAGGGCATAGAGAAAATACCGGGTGTACAGAATGCTCTGGCGGCTTAAGGGAACATCCACCAGAGTCAGCCGGATAACGTTATTTTTGATCAGATCTTTCAGGATCGGCTCCACCGCCGGTTCCATATTCCGGCAGGGCGGGCAGAAATAGTCCGTGTAAAGACGCACCTCAATCTTCCCGACTCCGTAAGCCGGGAAGATTTGTTCCTGTCCCGGCGCGTTGCTTCTGAGAAAAACAAACAACGACAGCACAATGAAAAGCAAGGCTTTTGTGGCAATGGAATTAAATTTCATGTAATTTAACCCTTTGATTTTCCATATGATTTCTGGAAATTATTTCCGATCGATTAAAGGGGTTGCTCTATCCTTTTTCCAAGGAGATTCACGGGGTGCAATTTGTCACCGCATTTTCGCAGTTCGTTTATACGCCGCAATCTTTCATATCACGCATCCCTGAAATAATACCCCGCTGCGAATGGCGGGGTATTATTTCCATTGTTTCTTGCGGTTTGCCGTCTCCTCAGGAACAGCAGCCGCCTCCGCCGCCTTCCTCCGGAAGATTCGAGGTCAATTGAAATCCTGATTGCCCACACGCTTCGACAAAATCCAACCGGATCGGTTTGGCCTTTTCCAGGAGATCTCTGTCTATCGCGAAGTTGATATCCTTTTCCGTGAAGACCGTATCGTTTTCTTTAGGCTCATCCAGAGCCATTGCCAGAGAAGGCGGGCCTCAACAGGATTGGAGAAGGATTCTCACCGTGCCTGGTCCCTGCTGGTTTTCCATAAACTCCTTGATCATCTGCGCCGCTTTTTCCGTGACTTCTATCATGATTTCTTCCTCCGTAATAAAAAATAGTGGGTCTCTCACCGAGAGCCCTGTTCAGACCGCTCATCCGCCCCCGAAAAGCGGGACGTTCCCCTGTGAAGAGGAATCCCCGAGAAAGCCGACCGTCACCTTATCGCCGTCCACGATGACAGGCACGGTCCTGTTGCCGCCGGAATAGGCGAGCATCTCTGCAAGCTTTTCCGGATCGCCTCCGACATTGATGAAAACGGCCTTCTCCCCGTAGGCCTCACGTGCCTTTCTGCAGAAGGGACACATTTCCGTTCCGTAGATCCTGATCTTTTCTCCCATAATGGTCCTCCTTTCGCTCACGAAAAAGAATCTCCTATAATTCTGAGGAGATAATTTGATTCATTACCTCTGCATCGGGATGTGAACTTGCAAAACGCAAATCCGCTCACATGGCTGATTACTTGAAATCCTGAAGACCGGTCAGAGAAGGCAGCTCATCCTTAGGGGTCAATAGAAATCCTGACTGCCCTCCCAAGTCAACGAAATCGATCCAAACAGGCTTGATAGCTTCCAGAAGATCCTTGTCTATCGCGAAGGTGATGCCCCGTTCCGTAAATACTGTATCGTTTTCCTTCGGCTCATCCAGGGCCATGACCAGAGAAGCCCCTCAGCATCCCCTCTGCGAACGGATTCTGATTGTGCCGGGAGCTTTCCGGTTTTTCAGAAGCTCCTTGAGCGCCTGCGCCGCCTTTTCTGTGACTTCGATCATGGTCTCACCCTTGCAGCCTTTTCCGGATCGGAGACGCAGCAACAAGGCGCCTCTTCTGACAGGTTGTTCTTCATGAGTTTCCCCTTTTCCGGCTTTTTAAGTCTTATGAGGCTGTTTGCGCCAGGAGATATCGGATACCCGTGACGTCATGCTGCTGATTTTTCCTTGATCCAGGCCAGGATTTCTTCCTTCCTGGGGATTTTCCCCACGGACTTCACTTCCTCGTCGATCACCACCGCCGGTGTGCCGAAGACGCCGTATTGAGCGATCTTCATGACCTCGGTCACCTTTTCGATTTCCGCATCCACACCGGCCTCGGCGACGGTTTCCCGGATGAGCTGTTCCGTTTGATTGCAACGGGCGCATCCCGGGCCCAACACTTTGATTTTCATGGCAATTAACCTCCTTTTAAAACTGATTACATCTTACATGTTCGACCTGATGAAGATTCATTTCTCAGCAGGAAACCAACCATCCGTAGCCGTATCCCGCCAGGGTGGAAAGCAGAACAACGATAGCGCAATAAACGACCGTCTTTTTCACCCCCATCACTTGAGAAATCACGATCATGCTGGGCAGGGAGAGCGCCGGTCCGGCAAGAAGGAGGGCAAGAGCAGGGCCCTGTCCCATACCCGAGCCGATCAGTCCCTGAAGGATGGGCACTTCCGTCAGGGTGGCGAAATACATGAAAGCGCCGACGATCGAGGCGAAGAAGTTCGCCCAGAAGGAATTTCCGCCCACCAGGGCCTGAATGTACTGTTCCGGAATCAGCGCCGGATGACCGGGACGCCCCAGTAGAAAGCCCGCTACCAGAACGCCGCCCAGCAGGAGCGGAAAGATCTGCTTTGCGAACCCCCAGGTCGCGTCCACCCAGCTGGTCAGTTCTTCCCGGGTGAACCAGGACTTCAGCATGAACCCGAGCAGGATCAGAAGACCCGCTGTGATGAACCATTTTGCGGCAAACAGGACCGCCCATATGCCGGTAATACCGGGTGCCGGCCGGGCAAAGGCGGCGAAGATCAGGATGAACACCAGGGTAAACAGATAAATGCCATCCTGGGCAAGGGTGCGGGAGTTGGAATGCATGTCCGGGATATAGACGGCTCCCTGGACCCGGTTGGCGTCATCCCGCCGAAAAATCAGGGCCATCAGGAGGCCGGCGATAACAGCGAAAACAATCGCGCCTATCGCCCTGGCCAATCCCAGTTGCCATCCGAGCACCCTCGCCGTCAGCACGATCGCCATGACGTTGATGGCCGGGCCGGAATAGAGAAAGGCCGTCGCGGGACCGATGCCGGCTCCCCGGACGTAAATCCCGGCAAAAAGAGGAAGCACGGTGCAGGAACACACGGCAAGCACCGTTCCGGACACCGAGGCCACGGAGTAGGACAGGATCTTGTTTGCTGTGGACCCGAAGTACTTCAGCACCGAAGCCTGGGAGACAAAGACAGCGATGGCCCCAGCGATAAAAAACGCAGGGATCAGGCAGGTCAGGACGTGCTGTTGCGCGTATTCCTGGAGCATCAGGAAGGCCTCCAGGCCGGATTGGCGGATAACGGGATGAGTCCAGGGGATGAAGTAGGCCCCCAGAAAGGTCAGCGCAATAATTAAAAGTTTATAACGCTCTTTCAATCCCTTTCTCCTTTCATATATTACTAATTCTCACAAGTTACATGGCAAACCCCGGTAGGAGTCGCCTTGGTATGAGGGAAGTATTTCTTCTTGAACCAGAGGGCCACGTTCACCAGAGAGATAAGGACCGGTACCTCCAGCAAAGGGCCAATGACGCAGGCAAAGGCCTCTCCGGAATTGATTCCGAAGACGGCGATGGCCACGGCGATGGCGAGTTCGAAATTATTGGAGGCGGCGGTAAAACTCAGGGTCGTGGACTCTTCGTACGTAGCCCGGACTTTCATGGACAGAAAGAAAGACACGAAGAACATGACCACAAAGTAAATGAAAAGAGGGACGGCCACGCGGACGACATCCATGGGCAGTTCAACGATATATTCCCCTTTCAGGGAGAACATGACGAGGATGGTAAAAAGCAGGGCGATCAGGGTGATGGGACTGATCCTCGGGATGAATTTCTCTTCATACCAGAGGATCCCCTTCGTCTTCAGCCCGACGAAACGGGAAATGATCCCCGCGATGAAGGGAATGCCCAGATAAATGAATACGCTCTCGGCGATCTGCCCGATGGAGATGTCGACGACGGCCCCTTTAAGCCCGACCCACGTTGGAAGAATCGTAATGAAGATATAAGCGTAAACGGAAAAGAAGAGGACCTGAAAGATCGAGTTGAAGGCGACGAGGCCGGCGCAGTATTCCCGGTCGCCTTCGGCCAGATCGTTCCAGACGATGACCATGGCGATGCAGCGGGCGAGGCCGATAAGGATGAGGCCCACCATGTATTCATGATAGCCGGAAAGAAAGGTGATCGCCAGCAGGAACATCAGAATCGGACCAATAATCCAGTTCTGAACAAGCGAAAGGGCCAGTACCTTGCCGTTAGTGAAAACCTGGCCCAGCTTTTCATACTTGACCTTGGCCAGGGGGGGATACATCATCAGGATCAGACCGATGGCGATGGGGATATTGGTTGTGCCGACCTGGAAGATGTTGATGACGTCCCGGATTCCGGGATAGAGGTATCCCCCCATCACGCCGACGAACATGGCCAGAAAAATCCACAGGGTTAAAAACCGGTCCAAAAAAGAAAGTCGTTTTTCTTCAGCTTGTGCCATTTTTTTTCCGCTCCTCCTTCTGCCTGAGCATATGACCGTCTCGCACCACATTGAAGCAAAAATCATCTTCATGCTGAAATCTGCGTCAAATCATATTTCCGCTTGGAAATGTGTTCAGTATCCTGATTCTTCGCAGACCTCTTCCTTGTGGCATGAGATTTCCTCCCGTCTGATACAAGGGATCTTTTCGATGAGTTGACGTATCTCGGCGTCGTCTTCCAGCCAGTGTCGGAGATTGCCCAACAGAGTCGCGGCATAGGGGCTGTCCTTGCCGTCGGCTGGATAGTGGTTGATCCATTTGCCTTCACGCCGGGAATCGATCAATCCGGCCTCTTCCAGTCTTTTCAAGTGCTTGGAAGCCGTCGGCTGGGCAATGCCCAGGGCGGCCTCGATTTCACAGACGCACATGACCTTGTGCTGCAGCATCTTCAGAATTTTGACCCGGTTCGGGTCGGAGAGAGCCTTGGTCACTTTCAGAAAGTCGTTCATGATGGAAGCTCCATATTCTTTTCTGGAAATATATTGAGCTGTAATTCCTATGTCAAGGCAAAATCTTCCATTTTCGCTGATCTTTAAAAAAAGTTGACATGGTCAACTAAATATGGAAGAAGAAAATTGCAGACTGCAACAAAATCGTTTCATCTCAGAGTTTTGAATTCAGGGGGAAGATATGTCGCCGATGGATGCGCATGCGGGACAACTTATCGGATTAATAGAAAAAATAACGTACACTTTCGGGATGCAAAGCATGGAGGAACAATGCTGCAGCGAAAACATTTCCCATGCAGAGTACCGCGCCCTGCAGGCCGCATTGGATTGCGATATCTGCTCCATGCAGGACATTGCAAAGAGCGCGGGCGTTACGAAGAGCGGTGCGACCCGCATTGCGAAACGCCTTGAAGGCAAAGGACTGGCGAAGCGTCAACAGGATCGGAAAGATGGACGGATTTGCTGTGTTACCTTGACGGAAGAGGGCCGGACGCTTCTGAAGCGGATCGAAGACCGACTTTTAAATAAAATGCGGAAGATCCTTGTCAATATGGATACGACTGTTCGTGAAATCCTGATACTCAGTCTGAGTTCCTTTGTTCAGTCCGCAGAACGGCAAGGAGTTGATGAAGGTCAGAAAGGAGAAGTGCGTTGCTGTTTGATGGAAAAGAAAAATCTGCCGGGAAATGGTTGATACGCGCAACCATAAAGGGAATAAGAAAGTCAAGGCTGTGAGGAGGATTCAAACATGTTGGGACTGAATAATTTTGTCGTGGCGGGGAAATTTTTTCTGGTGATCGCCGGCGAGCTGATCCTGATCTTTATCGCGGTTTCCTTTATCATAGGGCTGCTGATGGAATATCTTCCTCCATCCCGAATCAGGGATTTCCTCTCCAATCGGCTCTCCTGGGTGCAATATCTCCTGGGTTCCGGGTTGGGTGCGGTCACGCCGTTCTGCTCCTGTTCCACCGTGCCCATTACGGCGGGTTTGCTCCGCGGCGGTGTTCCCTTCGGTCCCACCATGGCATTCCTGTTCGCTTCGCCGGTTCTCAACCCGATCATCATCGCACTGCTGCTCTCGCTCTTTGGCTATCAGGTAACAGGAATCTATGTCGTGGTCACCTACCTGGGTTCCATGGCTACGGCAGCCCTGTTGTCGAAGTTGGGGTTGGAGGGAGAGGTCAAGCCCCTTGTGAATTTTCAGTCCTCATGCTGTCCGGAAGAAAAAAAATCTGAAGCGACACCCCTGAAAATCCTTCCCATGGCGTCCGGCTGCTGTTCTTCCGAAGGCACTCAACCCTCTGTTCAGCCTTTGCCTCTCGTTACGCTGCCTTCTTTTCAGTCTCAGGGAAGCTGCTGCTGCGGGGAGACTGTTGCGACCGTGCAGAATTCGTCTTCGTCGTCCTGCTGTTCCGTCAGCTTCGAGGCCGGCGAGTCGGCGAAAGCGCCGTTAAAGGAAAAAATCAAAAGAGCTGCTGCCTCTGCCGTGGACACATTCAAGGGCGTGTTCTGGTATCTCTTGCTCGGCGCGGGCATCGGCGCTTTCATCTACGGCTTTTTCCCGCAGGACCTCGTCGTCCGCCTGGCCGGACCGGGAAATCCCTGGTCCATTCCCATTGCGGCGTTCATTGGCGTTCCCATGTACATCCGTGCCGAGACGGTGATCCCCATCAGCGCGGCCCTTGTCGGCAAAGGCATGGGGGTGGGTACGGTCCTGGCGCTCGTCATCGGAGGAGCCGGGGCAAGCATTCCGGAGTTGATCATTCTCTCCGCCATGTTCAGGAAGAAACTGATTATCGCTTTTGCCCTGAACGTTTTTCTGATCGCCGTCGTTGCAGGCTATCTTGTTGATATTTTTATCTATTAGCCATGGCAATTCACTTGTTGAATCCCGAGAGCCTGTCGGAATTTGCAGCATGATGTGGTAAAATAGTTTTGTAATTCAAGGCAGGGGGTGATTTAATGAAAACACTGACGGTTCGCTGGAAAAGGCTTGTCAACGAGCAGGGGCGGACCTGCGAGCGTTGCGGTTTGACCGGTGAAACGATTCAGAGCGCCGTCAACAAGCTCAAAAAAGCCCTGGTGGAACTTGGCATTGAAGTCACGGTGAAAACAGAAGCTCTCGACTTTCCCATGTTCAGCCGGGAGCCTCTTGAATCCAATCGCATCTGGATTGGAGAAAAACCTTTGGAAGAATGGATTGGGGCAACGGTCGGTCAAAGTCCATGCTGCGGTGCCTGTGCGGATTCCGAGTGCAGAACCCTTTCCATCGGGAATAATACGTACGAGGAAATACCGGAAAACCTGGTTATTCAGGCGGGCCTTCGGGCTGCGGCTGAACTTTTTTCAGGTTGACAGCCGGGAGAAAGCAGTAAAAAATAAAACAAATTGAATTTTAGGAGGTTGAGCCATGTCGCCACAAATAAATTTAGGCTCCTGTTTCTGATGACCGGGAGAACCTCAAGAATACCGTGCCGTATTCTTTCCTGATGGTTCCAAGGTCAGTGTAACAGGCTTGAACAACATTTTCGAACATGCCTACAAGGAAGGTAAAATCCCTGATTCGGAAACGGGAAAATATCTGATAAGCCAATTAGGAGAAGTCAATTACATTCCTCCGAACAGTGTCAGAGATTACGAATATGCCGTTCTGAAAATGTATCAAGAGTATTACGAATTAATGGAGAAGCGTAAAAAAGAAAGAGAGTCCTCGGAGGAAAAGTAATAGCTTAGGGAATATCGATAGTTTATGCTTCCTGTCGACAGGGGCATGGCTCCAGGGACGGAAAAGATGATGATCGGCCGGTTTCGTTTGCGGATATGCAAATCGTTTCGGCCGATTTTTTTTAGGAAAGCATAAGCAGAATTGATACATCGAATTGCAGGCAAATTGAGTCGATCTTGACATTGTATCCGATTCAGGTCTATTTATATACGCATAGGCGGATATACAAATAAAAAGGATGAAATTATGGAACAATTTACCCGCATGTATAAAGCCCTTTCCGAAGAGATGAGACTGAGAATCGTGATGCTTCTTACTCATGGTGAGCTCTGTGTGTGTGAATTGATGTCAATCTTTGATGAAAGTCAGTCGAAAGTATCAAGGCATCTGGCTTATCTTAAGAATTCCGGCATGGTCCAAAGCAGACGCGTGGGAACGTGGATGCATTATTCTCTTCGAGAGCCGCTGGGCAGTGCGATGAATGCGCAGCTTATTTTTATGAAGCAACAGTTCACCGAATTTCCCGTATTCCGGGAGGATGTAAAAAAGCTCGATGATATAAAGAAACTGAATATCTGCGGGTAGTTCTTTCGGAGGCCGATTTGATATCGGACAACATGCGTCTGAAATCAAGGATGCCGTTAAATTATTTCATGACCAGAACATAGGGCTATCTATCCTGGTTGAACCTGATGCAGAGACCGTTGCCATCGTGAAAGACTGTGGGGGCTGATTTAATGGAACTCCAAACCGGAACATATTGCAATGCAACCGAAAAAGATGAAATTGATCGTGAAATTCAAAGGATATACGATGCAGCGTTTCGTGCCATGAAAACTGGCATAAAGCTCAGTGCCCGCCACGGTCTGAACTACAAGAATGTTATCCCTGTTTTATTTGCCAGGTGTCTGGAAGAAGTGCACATAGGACGTTCGATCTTTTCAAGAGCAGTTGATGTGGGCTTGCCGCAGGCCGTGGATGAAATGCTGGAGGCATTTGTGTTAACCGGTTGGTCCGAAGGTTCTGCAGCATTAAAGGGAATTAGCTGGTTTGAAAACTGGCTGTGGCAGTTCCAACAATCCATGCCAGTCCTTCTTCCGCAGCGTAATTGAGGATGCACATGGGTTTTGATGATTTGATGGTAAGAATGGGAAACGAGAAGTATCCGATATCTCACTTTTGGCAATGCGTCCCGTGAAGAAAAAGAATCATTCTGAAATTCTGAAAGAAGGGGGAAAGGTTTGGAATCAATGGCGGTTCCAGAATCCAGAGCAGGTACCTGACCTCAGGCGGGCCGACCTCGGCGGAATGGACCTTTGCAATGCCGACCTTGGGAAAGCCGACCTGAGTGAAGCGAACCTCCAGGAGACGGACCTCAGTGGGGCAAACCTTCACAAGGCGGATCTGAACGGGGCTAATCTCAAAGGTGTGAATTTAGTCGGAGCGGACCTCTCGGAAGCATGTCTCAACGGAGCGGATCTCAGTGAGGCGGATCTCGGCAAAGCGGATCTGCGAAGGACATGCCTCAGTAAAGTGAACCTTCGGGGTACGAAACTCATAGAGGCCAATCTCAGCAACACGGACCTCGACGAGGTTGAGCTCCGCGGACAGAATCTGAGGCGGACAAAACTCATTGGTGCGAATCTCAGCGAGGCCAACCTCAGCAATACGGATCTCAGAGAGGCTGATCTTCATGGTGCGGATCTCAGCGACGCGAATCTTACCGGGGCGGATCTCCAAAAGTCAAACCTCAGCAAGGCAAATCTCAACTGGACACGCCTCAGGGAGGCAAATCTTAGCGGAGCCGACCTCTCCGAGGCATACCTTAAAAGGGCGGATCTCAGAAAAGCGAATCTCAGCAGGGCGAATCTGGTCGACGCAAATCTCAACAGAGCAAATCTCAGGGGAACTGATCTCCGCGGTGCGGATCTCGGGAATGCAAATTTAGCTGGTGCGGATCTCAGAGAGGCGAATCTCGGCAAAACCTGTCTCCGCGGGGCGCGGCTCCAGGGCGCTAAGCTGAACGAGACAGACCTCAGTGACGCGGATTTCACCGGGGTGGATCTCAGTGAAGCGGATCTCCGGGGGAGCAAGTCCTGAGGAGGGAAATTTTTTCATTATTCACACTCCATGTATCACCATGAAGCGGCATGGCGATCGTCTCTTCTCCCACCCGCCGGGTTGTTCAACAGAACGTCCGGGCTTGAGTTGGTAAACGCTGATGGAGATCCAAGGCGAACGACCCTTCCTCCGGCATGCTCAATTTGGAAGCGAACAGATTCTGGAAAAACTTTGATCGGTAAATTTTTGCTTTTATTCAAAAAAGAATTTCCTCATAATAAATTGAAAATTGGTCTGAATGTCAGGGAAGAATGATGAAGGATTCGGAAAAACCTGGAAAATCCGACATGTCGGAACAACGGAAGCCTGTGATGATTTTTCCCATGATCCAGCCCGGCTTTACCGCAGGAAGAATGGGAAGAGAGGTTCCTTTGAACCTTCCAGCGATCACGCAATCCTTTGTCGTCGATACCCTGTCCACGGCTGTCGGTATGGTTCCTGTTGTGGATTCCCGGCTGACACGCCAGGATCATGTCGGATCCCTGAAGGCCCGTTTCGGCATCGGCCGGATGAATTATCGTGTCGATCCCGGCCTGTATGCCTTGGGCAGACCCGATGAATCCGCCCCTGTTCTGGTGTCCGCCAACTATAAACTGAGCTTTGACTGCCTTCGGGAGGCCCTTCCCGGCAGAACCGCCTGGATTCTTGTCCTGGATACGAACGGGATCAATGTCTGGTGTGCCGCCGGCAAAGGCGCCTTCGGAACGGAGGAAGTGGTCCGGCGCCTGCGTTCCAGCGGGCTGGAAAAGCTGGTGAAACATCGCCGGCTGATCCTGCCTCAGCTTGGAGCTTCCGGAGTCGCCGCCCATGAGGTCAGGAAACAAACCGGTTTTGCTGTATCCTACGGGCCGGTGGAGGCACGGGACCTCCCCGCTTATCTGGATGCCGGGATGAAGGCCACGGAGGCCATGCGCCGGAAAAACTTCCCCTTTCGGGACCGGCTTGTACTTATTCCCATGGAATGCCTTCCCGCCTTGAAGCCCCTGTTTCTGTTGACGCTTTTCTTTCTCATTGCTGGAGGCATAGTCCAGGGACCCCGTTGGACGGTGGAGCCGACCTTGAATTCAGGAATTTTTATGACCTTTGCCCTGCTGGGGGCGTTTTTTGCCGGGACGATATTTACGCCGGCCTTTCTGCCCTGGCTGCCCGGCCGGGCGTTTTCCGCCAAGGGACTTTGCCCTGCCTGGATCGTGGTCCTGATCCTGCTGGAATCCCGTCTCACTTTTCCCTTATCACTGCCACGCGTGCTGGAGTCGTTCTCCGTTCTCTTCCTGGTCCCTGCCGCGGCTTCTTACTGGGCCATGAAATTCACCGGTTCCACGCCGATCACTTCCCTTTCGGGGGTCCGGAAAGAAATGCGCCGGGCGTTACCGCTGCAGATTGCCGGCGCGCTGATCGGCCTGGGGTGCTGGGCTGCCGCGAAACTGCTGAGAGTATTATAAAAATCGAAATTCCTCACGGGAGAGAGAAGAGGTTCATTATGGAAACGTTAATGTATCTGGATAATGTCGTCACCTTGCGACTCGATGAAGAAAAGTGTATCGGTTGCGGCATGTGTCTGGAAGTTTGCCCTCGCACTGTTCTGAGCCTGGAGAAGGGGAGGGCCAGGATTTCAAACCGCGATGCCTGCATCGAATGCGGCGCCTGCAGCCGGAATTGTCCCGTGGACGCCTTTGCCGTCGGGACAGGGCCGGGCTGCGCCACAGCGGTGATCAATTCCATGCTGGGACGCAGGGGGGAATGCTGCTGCTCCCTGGATGACGGCGATGAAAAGGGCGGCGGCTCTTCATCCTGCTGCTGTTGAGGCAACCGCCTCAAAAGTATAAAGAGTTCTGAAACCGCGCGGGCTGCCGGATCACCAGATCACAGGAGGCCATCCTGGGAGGGCAATTCATGCAGACGCTGATCAAACTGGCACTCACTGCCGGCGTTATTCTTTTCGCAACCGCTCTCGCCCGAAGGTTTCCTTCTCTGGCCGGGCTCATCGGCGTCATGCCGCTGACCGGCGCCCTCATTCTGGTCTGGGTCTATCTTGAAAACAAGGGCGATCCACGGATCATGCAGAGCTTTGCCAGCGGCGCCTTCTGGGGGATTTTCCCGACCCTCCTGTTCTTCTTTGTTGCTTTCCTGTGTCTAAAAAAAGAGTGTTCTTTGCCCTGGGTCCTGATCGCGAGCTTTTCTGCCTGGTCCTGTGCCGCCTGCGTTCACCAGTGGCTGGTGAAATGAGGAAAAAGATGAGGCGGATTCCATAAAGTTCTTCCTGGGAAATGAGTCTGAAATAAATTTCATGGAGAAAGGAGGAAATAACGATGAAATGGAAAACAGCGGATGGTGGATGGAACCCTTACCTTGCCGGCGCCCTTTTAGGAATCCTGGCCATCGTCTCCGTATGCGCAACAACCCAGTTGCTGGGCAAATCGACCTACCTGGGCGCATCGACGACTTTCGTCCGCGCTGCCGGCCTTCTGGAGCGAACTGTTGCCGGAGAGCATGTGTCGTTAAACGAGTACTTCACAAAGGAAAAGGTCCGCGTCGATTGGCAGTTCATGCTGGTTTGCGGCATTTTCCTGGGGGCGTTGATTTCTTCTCTCTCGGATAAGAGCTTCAAACTGGAGAGCGTTCCGCCCACTTGGGAAAAGCGATTCGGACCATCGATCGGGAAGCGGGCCGTCGGGGCGTTCCTGGGAGGCATTGTCGCCATGGTCGGCGCCCGGATGGCGGACGGCTGTCCCAGCGGCCATGGTCTCAGCGGGATGATGCAGCTGTCGGTCAGTTCATTCGTGGCGCTGGCGATGTTCTTCTGCGTTGGCGTTATCGTTGCCGCGATCGTGTATGGAAGGAGGGCGTCATGAGTACGGAACAATTGCTGGGACTGATTACCGGGGCGGTGTTCGGTTTCCTTCTGCAGAAAGGCCGCGTTCTGCGTTTCGACAAACAGCTCGGCGCCCTTTTGCTGAAGGACATGACGATCTTCAAATTCATGCTTTCCTCGATTCTTGTCGGCATGGTGGGGATCACGCTGCTGTCGAATGCGGGGATCATCACCTTGAGCCACAAACCTATGAATGTCGGCGCTGTGGTGCTGGGTGGCGCCCTGTTCGGTGCCGGATGGGCGATCATGGGATTCTGCCCCGGAACGTCCGTCGGCGCGCTGGGGGAAGGGCGCTGGCATGCCCTTTTCGCCGTCCTGGGAATGATAACGGGTGCCGCTCTGTATGCGGAACTCTATCCCTTTTTCAAATCCACGGTTCTGGCGTGGAAAAACTTCGGCAAGATCGGGCTGGCGGAAGTGACCGGCCTCTCCCCGTGGATACTGATTGCTATCTTCTGGGCGGGGACGATTTCCCTGTTCATCTGGTTCGAAAAGAAAGGGCTGTAATTCGGCCAGCCAAAAAGGAGGTCTTTCCGCATTAAAAACAAAGCGCCAACTACTGGGATATCGAGGAGACCGCCATGACGACACATCAGATCGACGAATTGATTGCCCGGATCAAGGAACTGGAAGAGGAAATGGAGGTCGAATTTCAGAAAAAGCGGGAAGATTTCCTTTCTGTCATCGATAAGAAGCGGCTCCGCCTCAGTGAAGAGGTGGCCGCCCAGCAGCGTCGCTTCAAGAAGGGGGTGGTTCGCTACCTGATCGAGGCGCGACTGCTCAACATCCTGACAGCGCCGTTGATCTATTCCGGTTTCCCGATATTCATGCTGCTGGACCTGTTTCTGTTCCTCTACCAGGGGATCTGCTTTCCCGTCTACGGAATCCCGAAAGCACGGCGGTCCGATTATCTCGTCTTTGACCGCGGGGACCTCCCTTATCTCAATGCCATTGAGAAGTTCAACTGCTTCTACTGTTCCTATGCCAATGGTCTGGCTGCCTATTTCCGGGAAATCGCGGCCCGCACGGAACAGTACTGGTGCCCCATCAAGCACGCCCGCCGCATTCTTGCCGCCCATGACCGCTATCCAAAATTTTTTGAGTACGGCGATGGCGAAAGCTATCGAAAGGGACTGGAGCGTCTCCGGAAGGAATATGAGAAATAGGGGGTTGCACCGAAAATCTATTCTTGCTGCCGGTCCGAAAAAAGGGTCCCGTATGCCGCTGCGAAGCCATCCTTTCCCGTGGCCAGCAGAAGGGTCAGGGGCATGACCTTCCGGGCCAGTGTCAGCATGTTGCCGGTGAGCCGGCGGATATCCCACTGGGCGTGAGCGTCGAGACGCAGGCGGGCCATGTGGTAGAGCTCCCGGGCGTTGACCTTGAGGATAGCCCGGCGGCGGTGAGCGTTGGTAAGAATGTAGGGAGCGGCCTGAGGAACGGTTTGCGCGATTTGCCGGTAGATGGCTTCCGTCCGGTCGATGACTTCGCGGAAGGCAGATTCCATGCCGACTTCGATAATGGCGGGGGGGATTGTGACACTGAGATCGGGGTTGTAATCCTGGACGGTGAGGGTGGCCATCCGGTGCCGTTTGAGCTGGGCGAAGCAGCTCGCGGAGAGGGTCAGCTCAAAGGTGAGGTCAGCGTATTCAAATTCCCGTTGAACTGCGTCATGTTCCGAAAGAAACCGGAAGGCCTCCTTGAGAAGAGCGATCTTCTCGACGGTATCCATCCGGTGCAGAAGATTCCGACAGCGGTCAAGAGGCGCCCTGGAAGAGGTATGGAGCAGTGCCGCCAGGATGCGGTCATCGGCATCGGGCGAGGCGTCGATCAGACGGACGTCACCTCGTTGCCAGTCTTTCCGGTTTTCACTGTTCCTTTCCTCCTCTTCCGGCCCGGCGGCATGGCGGGCGATCAGCTCGTCTGTCATCCGGCGCAGCGCCGTCGGGGTGTCCCGATCGAAGGGGGTGGGTTCGGTATAGCGGATCAGTGACGGCGCAATCTCAAACGTCTTTTCATAAAGATGTTGACTGAAAGCCCGGCACTCCTCCAGGGGATGAGCGGCGAACCGCCTCAGCAGGAGTTCCAGACCGCGAGCGTTGAGGGTCATCCCCAACTGGGCCTCCGTCGCCAGGGAAACGATGTAGCGGGCATCCTCCTTGGCCCAGCCTTCCAGGGTGGACCGCTTTTCCGGGACAGCGGCCATTTCCGGATTTTTTTCCAGAACGTGAGGCAGGAGCCGGGCATATAAGGTATGATAAAGGGAATTCTGCTCCCGGACGGTCTCTCGAAAGATTTCTTCCAGCCCCGTATCCCGGATCTCTTCCGGAATCACGAAATCATCGGTCAGCAGGATGTATCGTTGGGATTTCTCCGTGTAGGAGCAGAGGCGGAACCGCTGGATTTCCTCCACGAGCAGTCGGGAAATTCCCAGAATATCGATATTGAAAACGGCATGTTCGGCGACGGAGCTGTGCCCCAGACCGAAAACGATAGTCCGGTTGGACTGCCGCGCCTTTTCTACTTCCTCCCGGGCAACGGCCCGCAGCTCATGGACAGGCCGGGGATCGCGGCTGATGCGGGCATAGGCGGCAGAGATCGTTTCCGGGGTCAGGTTGCGCAATTCAGGCCGGGCTGCCTGCAACTCCCGGATCGTTTCATAATCCAGATTATAGCCGGCAAGAAGGATTTTCATCATGAGGGGGCTCCTTGTTTGGGAAAAAACAACCCGAACAATATCCATTGAGAGAGTTTTTATCAAGTGCATATTGCCAACGTCCATCTCTCGCAGTTTCAGGATAAAGGCGGAGCTTGTCTCTAATTCCCGTAATACTGAAGAAACTTGCCGATACCGACCAAGCAGCCGACCATGGAAAATTTTTCCTGCATATCCCGTCCTCAGGAAGCCAATCCTTACTTTATGAGTCCCCTCGTTCCCCTTTATCCTGTGCTTCCTTCGACAGAGAAAAATTTCTTGACAATAGAACGATTGTTCTATAAGGAGAAGCCATGAAAGAAAAACGAACGATCCCGAGTGTAAAGAAACAGATTGCGGGCTTCTTCCGCGAGAGAAAGCGGATGCCGACTTATGAGGAAATGGTGGCGCTTCTTGGGGTGAGGTCCAAGAGCGTCGTGCATTTCTGGATAAACAAACTCGTTGAGGCGAAAATCCTGGAGAAGGATCGGGGCGGACATCTGGCCTGGAAGGAGCGGCCTTTCTCCATCCCCATGGTCGGGGAGGTCGCCGCGGGTTTTCCGTCTCCGGAGGAAGAGGAGCTTCGGGATATTCTTTCCCTTGACGAATACCTGGTGGCCAGACCGGATGCGTCCTTTCTCCTTCAGGTGTCCGGTGATTCCATGACCGGGGCGGGGATTCTGCCGGGGGATCTGGTGATTGTGGAAAAGGGTCGGGAACCGAAAAACGGCGATGTGGTGATTGCCGAAGTGGATGGAGAGTGGACCATGAAAACCTTCCGGAAAGAAAAAGGGGAAGTTTATCTGGAAGCGGCCAATCCGAAATATCCGATCATTCGGCCTCGGCAGGAATTGAAACTGGCGGGGGTGGTCACGGGCGTTGTCCGGAAATATCACCTCTAGGCGGCGGGAAGGTTCTATAAACAAGGAAACAAGGCGGGAGCCTATTTTTCAGGAAGAGAGGATTTGAAGATGCAAACGATGACAGCTCGAAACGTCGAGTATTTAAATGCAAAAGAAGCCACAGCCGGTGACGCTTTTGACTTTGAAAGACCGATCCGAGGCTTTCAGCGCTACATTGAGAGCTCCGATTGGGATGCGCGGCTCAGCCGCTGTGTTGCCCGTTTGGACAGGGTCTTTTTATCCGTGGTGATCCTGCTGACCGTCGTGTTCTTTCTTTCCCTGGCGCGGTCATTTTGATGTTGTTCCGGCCATGGCCGTCTTCAGAAACGCCCTTCTCTCAATTCCGCTCTCTTTCTTTTCCACCTTTCTCTCCTTCTTCATGAAATGGGTCTCTCTTTGTACGATTTTCTTAAAATGAGCAGCAGGCTTCCCGGCAGGCTGGCCAGCATAACAATGAACAGAAATCCCAGCGATTGCGCCGTCGCCTGAGTCACCGAGATCCCAACCGCTCCGTACAATAGGATGGACGTCCCCTGATGCACCCCGATGCCATTGATGGAGATCGGCAGCATGGCCGCTGCGCTGACAATTGGGACGAAGATCATCAGGAGAAGCAGATCCACGTCAATCCCCAGAGCTTTAAAGACGGCCAAATGCACCGCCACAACCACTGCCTGGAAGACCACAGACAGCAGCAGAACGCTGACCAGTGTTTGTCTGTCGCGGACGGGCGCCTGCAGCGCCGATCTTGCCTCTTCCACCTTCCATCTTATTTTGTCCGTATCGATAAAGGAAATTCGGCGGGTTAGATAACCGACCCAGCGGATGTCCAAGGACGCCCAGACAAGCAATCCGCATCCAAAACAAAAAAATACGACCATCCAGGCAAACCTGCCGGTCAGGCCATATCCGAACAGCAATCCGGCAATGGCAGAGACAGCAAGAGTTGCCATCGCCAGAACCCGTTCGGCGATGACGGAGGCTATTGCTTTCGGCGTCTCGCCGGAAATACGGGCTACGTCATAGGCTCGAAACACATCGCCGCCCATACTGGTCGGCAGGAAATTATTCAGAAACAGGCCGATCAGGTAAGATGAAGTGAGTCTTGAAACCGTGATCCTGACCCTCTGTGATTTCAAAATCAGTTGCCATTTGTATGCACTGATCACAACAGCGCAAAATGTAGTCAGTAACGCCACGGCCCACCAGGCAGGATCGGAAAAACGGAACAGTTCAGCCGCCTTCGACCAGTCCAGCTTGAAAAAAATGACCGTCAATAAAGTTAGACTTATGAGAACCTTCAGGATGATGGTGGAGAATCTTCTCTTCACTGCTTGTCTTCCATCAGGCGTCGTTCGAAGCGCTTCTTCAATGCCGCGCTGATAATGACCAGCGAAGTCACCACCGCAAAGACAAAGAAAAGAACCTTGACCGTACCGGTCGCGCTTTGGCCAAGGTAGGAGTAAATAATGGTTGCCGGCAACTGGCCGATCCCCGTGGCCAAAAAGAATCCCCGGAAGGACATGCTTGTCAGTCCGGCCCCGTAACTTATCGGATCAAAAGGCACGAAGGGAAGGAGGCGCGCGACGACAATCGCATGCTTGCCATACTTCTCAAAGAACTTGTCAGCCAGCTCAAGACTGTGCGCACCTGCCAGCTTCTCCACCAACGGCCGCCCAAAAACCCGGGAGAGATAGAAGCACAACACAGCGCCTGCCATCGCGCTGCTCCATGACAGGAGCGAGCCCCACCACGCACCGAATACAAGTCCGTTGGTGAAGGTAATCACAAAGGCCGGCAGGGGAGCGATTACTGACTGGAAGATCATCAGAAGGGCCGAGGTAACAGGCGCCCAGGGGCCGAAGGATAAAAAGTAAGCCTTAAGGGCTGGGACATCCGCTTTGGAAAGAATCTCGAAGGCGTTATTGATGAAGGAATTGATGGCCGGTACAAGAAAATAAAGCAGGACCAAACCCGCTAGAACCGCAACACTCCTTACCAGTAATTTTTTCTGATGTCTGTCCATCGGCTGTAAACCTTTTTGAGTTCAATTCCGTTGGCAATTATTGCTTAACTGAGAAGACTGGGGAATCAAAGTCCAATTAGACGGTCACACGCCCTCGATTACGGATTACGTGTGCATCCATTGCCTTCCTGAAGCGCCACTTCAGGATCAGCCGGTTCAGATACGTTACGGGGGGCTTGGAGACCTTGGCCCGCCCGGCCAGGGTTGCTTCGGGATCACAGACAAAATCGACGATATGGCTGGTCGGGGTCAACCCGTTCAGAGAATTGGCGCAACCGGCGCAATAGGTCAGGATTCTTCTTCCTTTTGCTTCTTCCCTGATTTCTTTCCCCCAATGGCCGGCTAATTCCGGCGAAAGGCATCTGACGCCTCCCCCTTCGCCGCAGCAGCTCGTTCTTCGGCCGGAGTGACGCAATTCTTCGATCTGCGCGCCCTGCCGAGTCACCAGACGCCGGACCGCCGCCTGAGCCTGCTCTTTGAATCGAAGTCCGCAGGGATCGTGGACGGCAATGATTTGATTTCCGGGAAGAGTTTCCGAACCCGCATGTTCCGCCAGGACTTCATAGGCGGTGATCACGGAAAGTCCCCTCCCATACTCATCAAACATGCGGTAACAATTGGGACAGGCTGCGATAATTTTTTTCACGCCCCGGCTGACCAGGCAAGTTCTCATCTTCTCGAACACGGCCTGAAAATGCACCTGCCTCCCGAGGTCATGGGAAATCTTGTTGCAGCATTCCATAACGACGCCTAATCCAGGGATTGCCCGTTGCATTTTCCGGTAAAGCTGGAAGGTCTGCTCTGGTCTCGTTCCCGGCAGGGCACAACCGGTGAAAAAAACCGTATCGCAGCCGGTGGGCAGGGCATAACAAGCAAAGAGTTTCGAGTTCCCCGTTTTTTCGTAGGCCAGAAGACCTCTGTGCTCCGGGAAGGGCCGGGGATCTCGCCGCATTCTCTCCCGGCGCATCTCCAGAAACATCTCCGCCGGATTGAGCTTCGCGGGACACACGGCTGCACACAGACGGCAGAGACTGCACTCGAAGACCATGGACAAAGAAAGATCATCCACCGGATCGTAGGCGTCGGCAATCTCTCCTGGTGTGCCGTACTTTCTCAAGAAGGCGCATTCCTTCCGGCAGGCCCCGCATCGAGCGCAGCCTTCGGAAATTTCCCTTATTTTCTCCGATAGCGCAGCCCCGACTTCTCGTGCGGCGAAAGGATCTGCTCCCGTTTTTCCCGAATTCATCCCATCCTCTTAAGGCCAACTCTCAACCCAAATCTCGATGAAATCCGTAAACCGTCATCTCAGTTTTACCTGCCATCCTTATGGCATGTTCGAAGGTAAATGTACTGCCGTCGGAGAACTTGCCCTGGGGGCCGGTCATTACATTGGCGCCAGGAATCGCATAGGATCCGTTGTCTTCGACCACGGTCTTTTCCTTCTTTTTGTGAGTTAGCCTGCCAATATATTTTTTCCCTCGAATAAGTCCAATTGATAAAAAGAATAAAACAGCTGGGATTATTCTTTACAGGCAGAATCGGGGATCATCAGTCACCCATCACAGGTTGAATTCGAGAAGTTGATACAACCCGGATATCTATAACTATTATTAATTTGACATATAACCACTTGGTATATAAGGAATCGGAAAAATCAGACCGGAGACAGACATTAAGGAGGCGTAGAAATTCATGATGAAAAATTCGAAATGGGCTCTTCTCATTTTATTCTTTGCAGCCTTGTTCCTGGTTCACACCGCTTGGGCGGCGGAGATTCCCAATCTGAAAGTGGGCTATATCTTCACGACCCATCATACCCCCTTTATGGTCGCATTGCAGAAGGGAGAGGCCTTCAAATCCATGGGCGTTTACCTGCGACCGGTTGTTGCCAAGGACAAGTATGAACTGGTGAGCAACGGAAAGCCGATCGCCACGCTCCAGTTGATCGTGGCAAAAAGCGGTGCGGAAACAGCGTCGCTCTTCGCACGGAATCAGCTCGATCTCGCCATGGCCTCGGTGACCGCCATCATGGCCGGGGTCGATAAGGGTACGCCGATGAAGATTCTCTCTCCCCTCCAGACGGAAGGCATGGGCCTTGTGGTTCCCAAGGACTCCCAGCTCAAGGATTGGAATGCTTTCCTGGCCCATGCGAAAAAGGCGAAGAAGCCCGTCAAAGTGGGCTATCACTCACCCACGAGTGCACCGAAGATCGTCCTGGAGGGCGCCCTGAAGTCCTCCGGGATCAGGGTCACGGAAGATCCGACCAACATGTCGGCACAGGTTCTCCTCGTCGATCTGAAGGAAACGACGAACATGATCCCCGCCCTGGCAAGCAAACAGGTTGAGGCCATCGTCGGTCCCTCGCCCTTTCCCGAAGTGGCCGTCAGCCGGGGGGTGGGCAAGATCATTGTCGATCTTCGGGATCTTCCGCCAAAGGGCTACTGGCACGACTTCCCCTGCTGCGTCACGGTGGCGAGCGAGCAGACCATTGCCAAACATCCCGACGTTGTGCAGAAATTTGTGGAGCTTATCGCCAAAACAAACGCCTGGTGCAACAAGCACAGGATCGAAGCGGGGACCCTGACCGCCGAGTGGATTGGTCTGCCGGCCGATACCGCAAAGGCCTCGAAGCTCGTTTTCCTGCCGAAGTTCACCAAAAGCTGGATGCACGGCGCCGACAAGTACATGACCATACTGAATTCGATGGGCAACTTCACGAGCCGTCTGAAAGGAAAAACGATCAATGAAGTCAAACCGGTCCTTTTCGATCTGCGCTTTATCGACAAAGTGAAATTGTAGCATGGGGTTTCAAAGCATCCTCGTCCGGATCGGTGCTTATCTGCTGATTCCTGTTCTTTTTCTCGTCCTCTGGGGCGCAATCGACCGGCAATTGGACAATGAGGTGATCCTGCCCGGCGTCGGACAGGTTGCCGCCCTCTTCCTCCAGCCGACGGAGAGCCTGATCGCCATGGGGTCTCTCGTCACCAACGTGGTCATCAGTCTCGTCCGGGTCCTGGCGGGCTATCTGCTTGCCGTCTGCCTCGCCATCCCCCTGGGAATCCTGATGGGTTATTACGGAACGGTCTACAGGCTCCTAAACGGCTTCCTCGCCCTGTTCCGGCCCATTCCCCCCCTTGCCTGGGTGCCGCTGGTGCTGGCGTGGTTCGGGGTGGCCAGTCTCGCCTCGATGTTCGGGGTGGAAGAGGGTAAGGCATACCTGTATCTCAACAACCTCAAGTTGTCGATGATCTTTATCATCTTCATCGGGGCCTTCTACCCGGTTTTGACCAGCGCCATCCACGGAGTGATGGGCGTGCGGAGCACCCTGCTGGATTCGGCCCGTGTTCTGGGGGCCGGCGAGTGGGATATCTTCCGGAAGATCCTGCTGCCTGCCGCCGCACCCTCCATCGTCAACGGCATGCGGATCGGGCTTGGGGTCGCCTGGATGTGCCTCGTGTCCGCCGAAATGCTGCCGGGGAGCATCTCCGGCGTGGGCTACCTGATCACCCATGCCTATACGCTGGCCCGGACGGACATCGTCATTGCCGGAATGATCAGCATCGGCATCGTCGGCGCCGTTCTGGATCTCTTCTTTCGCCTGATTGAAGATCGTAAATTCGTCTGGACGAGATTGACCCGATGACACCTGGGCCCATTCTCCGCATCGAAGGACTGCGCAAAACCTTTCGGACAAACAACGGCGGGACCTTGGAAGCCCTGGCGGAGACCAGCTTCAATGTTTCCGAAAACGACTTTGTGTGCATTGTGGGTCCTTCGGGATGCGGCAAATCGACCCTGCTGCGGATGATAGCGGGCCTCGAAACGATCTCTGCCGGCCGGATCGGCTACCGGGGAGAGCCGGTCTCTCGGCCGCAGAAAGAGATCGGTATGGTTTTCCAGGAATATTCCCTGCTCCCCTGGAGAACGGTGCTGGACAATGTGGCCCTTGGTCCGGAGTTCGGCGGAGCGCCCCGGGAAGAACGTGAAGCAAAGGCAAAAGAGTACCTGCGTCTCGTGGGGATGGAGGATTTCTCCGGGGCCTTTCCCCATGAGCTTTCCGGGGGGATGAGACAGCGGGTGGCCATTGTCCGGGCCCTTGCCAACGACCCGGATGTCCTGCTCATGGACGAACCCTTCGGGGCCCTTGACGCCCATACGAGGATCCTGCTGCAGAAGGAACTGCTGCGCGTCTGGGAAAATTTCCGCAAAACCATCCTGTTTGTGACCCACGGCGTCGACGAAGCCATCTATCTGGCGGATCGCATTCTGGTCATGTCCGCCCGCCCTGGTCGCATCCTGGAAATTTTCAATGTAGGGATGGAACGCCCGCGGGACCGGGCCCATCCGACCTATGGACAACTGGCAGAGCACATCCTCTCGATCCTGGAACGGGAGGCTGCTTTTTCCGCGACTGGAAAGAACGGATAAGGGAGGGAAGAAGAATGACCTTTAATGTACCGGATGTAAAACCTTTGATCAATGACGAGTTTGCCGGAGAGGCGCCCAAACGGGCCCTCTCGTATATCGCGAACAAGCGCTCGGCGGGCATGCCCGTGGCGGGGACCTACTGCGGCTACGCCCCCATGGAGGTGATCCGTGCCGTCGGGGCCGTTCCGGCCGTTCTGTGCGCCTTTGCCAACAAGACGATCCCGGCGGCGGAGGCGGTGCTTCCCGCCAATCTCTGCCCTCTGATCAAATCGAGCTACGGCTTCATCCTTACCGATACCTGCCCCTTTTTCGCCCTTTCCGATGCGGTCGTGGCGGAAACGACCTGTGACGGCAAGAAGAAGATGTTTGAGCTGATCTTTTCCCACAGGCCCATGTTCGTCATGGACCTGCCCCAGCTCCCCGACGAGGTGGAGGCGAGGGCCAACTGGGCGACGATGATTTCCAAACTCAAGGGGTTCCTGGAGAATACCTTTGGCACGTTCGGAACATCGGAGGGCATCGAGGCGGAGATTCAGGCAACCAATATTAAGAACCGCCTGATGCGGCGCGTCTTTGGATACGCAGAAAAGAAGCCGCCGCTTCTGAGCTGGAGTGAACTCTATGAACTGTGCTTTCTTGCCCAGGTGGCAACGACGGAGGATCTTCTGCCCGTCTTCAAGGAAGTCTTCGAAAGGCTCGAAGAGCGGGAGGCAAAGGGCATTTATTACGGAGCCCCGTCCTCTCCCCGGGTGCTGGTCACGGGCTGTCCTGTGGGAGGGGATTCGACCAAGGTGTTCCGGATCATCGAAGAGGCGGGGGGCGTTGTCGTGGCCATGGACTCCTGCTCGGGCATGAAACCTTTTATTGCCGACATCGAGGAAAAAACGGGGAATCCTATTGACTCCGTGGCACGCCACTATCTCGAGATCCCCTGCTCCTGCATGACCCCCAATACGCGACGCCTGACCGAGCTGGACAAGGCCCTTGCCGCTTTTCAGCCCGACGCGGTCGTCGAAGTGGTCCTTCATGCCTGCCACTCCTACAACATCGAAGCCATCAAAATCATGAACTACTTGAAAGAGAAGCACAATCTGCCCTATCTGAAAATCGTAACGGACTATTCCGAGGGGGACGTTGAACAGATCCGGACAAGGGTTGAGGCTCTGCTGGAAAGCATTTGATTTCTGCTGCCAAGATGTAAGGGAATATTGTGAAGAGAAAAGGAAAGTCAAAGTCATGCAGACAGCAGTGGCAACATTCCCACCTCTAGTTGAGAATGCCCAGGTTGCGGACCCCGTTCGCCGCTTCCTTGAATATGTTTTGAACAAAAGGGAGCAGGGGAATCCCGTCGTCGGCGTCTATTGCGGCTATGCACCGGTTGAAATGATCAGGGCCATGGGCGCCGTTCCCGTCTCCCTCTGCGCCGCCTCGCAACGGACCGTTCCCGCGGCGGAAGCGGTCCTGCCCGCCAACCTCTGCCCAATGATCAAATCCAGCTTCGGATTCATCCAGACCAATTCCTGCTTTTTCTTTGCTTCTTCCGATGCCGTCATCGGGGAAACGACCTGCGACGGCAAGAAGAAGATGTTCGAGTTGATCGCCCATCTCAAGCCGACATTCATCATGGATCTCCCGCAACTTCCCGATGACTCGGCGGTATTGGACCGCTGGAGAGAAAGTGTCCTCAAGCTTCAGTACTTTCTGGAAAAGACCCTTCAGACTTCCCTTGCCGCAGATCGGCTGGAGGCGGAGATCCGGGAGACCAATCGCAAGAACCGCCTCATGGGCCGCTTTTTCGCCTATCTGACCTGCCGCCCGATCCCGGTCTCCTGGCGTGAGATCTACAATGTCATCACCCTTGAACATGTGGCGAACAGCGTTGAATTTCAGGACCTGATCGAAAAGATCTCCTCCAGTATTGATCAGCGGATTGCCCTGGGGCAATGTTTCGGTACTTTTTCTTCCCCGCGGGTCCTGGTCAGCGGCTGTCCCGTTGGAGGGGATGCCTGCAAGGTCCTGCAGATCATCGAGGAAGCCGGCGGGGTGATTGTGGCCCTGGAGGCATGCAGCGGAATGAAGAACTATTTCATCAGGATCGAGGAGAATAGCGGCGATCCCCTGAGGGCCGTGGCGGAAAGCACCCTGAGCATCCCCTGTTCCTGCATGACGCCGAATCGCCGCCGCCTGGACCTGCTGGACAAAATGATCACCCGGTTTCAACCGGATGCCGTCATCGACGTCGTTCTGCATGCCTGTCACGCCTACAACGTGGAGTCCTACAAGATTCGCAATCATATCCAGGATCGGCACGGTTTGCCCTGTCTGAAGATCGAAACGGACTACTCCGACGGCGACATCGAACAGATCCGGACCAGGGTGGAGGCCCTCTTTGAAAGCCTGGAAACCAGAAAATAAAGATAAGGAGATATGTCATGGCGGATTATACAAAAATGTGGTCGGAACTCGGCCTTGACCTGAAAAGTCACGACGCGCTGCTGTCCATTCTGGGCAGCGCCTATGGAGACATCTTTCTTTCCCAGAAAGACCGTCCCGAAGGAATGAAGTATTTCGACTTTGTCATGAGCGAGGTGCACGGACTGCGCATCCAGGAGCTGATGGAGGCAAAAGCCCGGGGAAGGATCGTCGTCGGCTCGTACTGCGTCTTCGTCCCGGAAGAACTGATCCTGGCCGTGGACGGGGTATCCGTGGGATTGTGCGCCGGGGCGGAGTTCAATTTCGAGGGCGCCGAAGAGGTTCTGCCGAGAAACACCTGCGCGCTCATCAAGTCCGCCTTCGGGTTCAAGTTCGGCAAGGTCTGCCCCTACCTGGAAGCCTGCGACGTGGTCGTGGGAGAGAACACCTGCGACGGCAAGAAGAAGGCTTATGAAATCCTGGGCCCGCTGGTCACGGATCTGTACGTCATCGATCTTCACCAGACAAAATCCGACATGGGACGGGCCTTACTGAAGGAGGAATACCGCAGGTTCGCCGCGAAGCTGGAAAGTGTCAGCGGAAAGAAGATCACCCCCGACTCGCTCAAGAAGGGCATTGAAGTCGTCAATGCGAAGCGGATGGCGGTAAAAAGGCTGGCGGCGATTCGCGCGGCCGATCCGGCGCCGATATCCGGTCTGGACGCCCTCCTGGTAAACCAGGTGTTTTTCTATGACGACCCGGTTCGCTTTACCCATTCGGTCAACCAGCTCTGTGATGAGCTGGAAGAACGCGTGAAACAAGGGATTGGCGTTTTTGCGCAGGGGACAACGCGGGTCATTGTTTCCGGGTGTCCCATGGCCGTTCCCAACTGGAAACTCCCCATGCTGATCGAATCGAGCAATGCGGTCATCGTCGGCGAGGAATCCTGCGTGGGTGAGCGGGGAACGCGCTGGCTGACGGAATTCAGGGGCGAAACGGAGGAGGACCTCCTCGACGCCCTCACGGAGCGGTATTTCAGCATCGACTGCGCCGTCTTTACGCCGAATCCCTCCCGGGTGGACTACGTGAAGGAAATGACGAAGAAACTGAATGCCCAAGGCGTGATCCATTACAGCCTCCAATTCTGCCAGCCTCACATGGTGGAAAGCGGTCCCGTCGAGAAGGAACTGGAAAAGTCGGGCATCCCGACGCTGCGCCTGGAGACCGACTACAGCCAGGAAGACGCGGGACAGCTCAAGACGCGGATCGAAGCCTTTGTCGAGCGGTTGGAGAACAAATGAGAATCGCCGGAATAGACATCGGATCACGGACCGTCAAGCTGGCCATCCTCGAAGAGGGAAAGCTCGTCCTCTCCCGTAAGACGCTCACGTCTTACAATCCCCTGGAAACGGCACAGGAACTGATCGGGGATACCGTATTCGACGCGCTCACCGCCACCGGATACGGCCGCCATCTCATCAAGGGGCATCTGGACTGCCCGGTGATCAGCGAGATCAAGGCCTTTGCCGTGGGCTCCCGCTTTTTTTCGCAGGATTGTTCGTCCATCCTGGACATCGGCGGACAGGACACGAAGGCCATTTCCCTGGACAGCGACGGGAATATGCGGAAGTTCGAGATGAACGACAAGTGTGCCGCGGGCACGGGCCGTTTCCTGGAGGTCATGGCGACCGCCCTGGGCTTTTCTCTGGAAGAATTCGCCCAGGCGGCCCTTTCGGCCGAAAAGGCGGTCAAAATCAACAGCACCTGTACCGTCTTTGCCGAATCCGAGGTGGTTTCCCTGACCGCCAAGGGTGTGCCGCGCAATGAGGTGGCCCTGGGCATTCACAAGGCCATCGTGAGCCGCTCGGTGGGTCTCCTGAAAAAGGTGCCCGTACCGGGGAAAATCTTTTTCGCCGGAGGCGTTGCCTTGAACGAATGCGTCCGGGTCCTTCTCGAAGAGGAGATGGCCAGCACCGTCTTTGTCCCCTCCGATCCGCAGATCGTGGGGGCGGTCGGGGCCGCGTTGAGCGCGTTATAACAACATCGGCGCCGGTTTTTTTTCTTGCCGATTTCCCCCGATTGTGAACGGATAGAAATATGATGACAAAGATAACAGACTGGCAGCGCATTGAATACGACTCTATTCCGATCTATGTTCGTCCCGATATTCCGGACTGGTTCGTACCCAATCAGGCGGCGGATGAAGCCCTGGTTGAGTTTGAGGAAAAAGGGCAAATTTCCGGGGATATTTCGAACCTGCTGAAACGGATCGAGGGCCCGGCAGGGACTAGCTATTTCTCCCGCTCCGGACACCTGAATCTGGATGGCCTCAAGGAATGCTGGCTTCATATCACCAACCGCTGCAATCTGGAATGCAGGCATTGCATGTTTCAGTCTTCCCCCCGGGAGCGGGATGAACTTGAGCCGGAGGATTGCAACCGGATCATTCGTGAGGTCTATGCGCTGGGATGCCGGCTTTTTTTCTTCACCGGCGGCGAGCCCCTTCTGGCCGAGGCCTTTTTTTCAAGCGTACAGGAAATTCTTCAACGTCCCGATACCCATATTGCGGTCTTGACCAACCTGTCCCTTCTGCCCGGATCAAAAGATTTTTTCCAAACTCTTCCCCAGGAGCGTCTCCACTTTCAGGTGAGCGTCGACGGTCTGGAATCCAATCATGACGCCTTACGGGGACCGCAGTCTTTCCGGCGGTTGAACGAAAATCTTGCGATGCTCCGGGAACTCGGTTTTCCCATCACCCTTTCCATGACTGTGAACCGTTCCAATGTCGGGGAAATGGCAGGGATCATCGATTTTGCCTCCAGTCAGTGCGTTTCCAACGTCCATTTCCTCTGGCTTTTCAGAAAAGGTAACGCAAACGAGGGTTTTTTTGTCGATCCGGACAAGATTTTCCTTCACCTGAAAGCCGCCTGGGAACGGGCGGATCGGTTGGGAGTAAAGATCGACAACATCGAAAGTATCCGGTCACAGGTCTTTTCCTGCCCCGGAACGCGGTATGATTTGAGCAATGCGGGTTGGCAATCGCTGGCCATCGGGCCGGATGGCCAGGTTTACCCGACGCCGGCGCTCGTCTATACGGAGGGTATGCGCTGCGGTCCTGTCTCTGAAGGACTGAAGGAGGTATGGGAAAACAGCCCCGTTCTAAAAGCAGTCCGCAACGCCTCCCTGGATACCAGCGAGGTCTATCGGGCTAATCCTTTCCGATATATTATCGGCGGCGGCGACATCGATCACAGCTATCTTTCTTCCGGACAAATTGCCGGGGACGATCCCTATGGGGAACTCTACACAAGTATCGCCAAAGAGCTCATCGTGCGCGAGGCCCGGCAATACGAAACGGTCGGCTATCCCGCCTTCAAACTGAAAATGGGGGAAAAGCTGGGGGAATGCCCTGTCGAAGGCAGCGCCGTGTTCTTCACCCATTCCAATTGCGTGCTCACCCTGCCGGGGCACGATATCCACACCCAGGTCAATCGCTTCTATTCCGGAGCGGCTGAAACTCTCCAGGAAGATATCCTCAACCCGATCTGCTATGAGGAAAGCCTGATTGCACACATTCCGGAAGAGAAGCGCTATCGGAGTTACGGCTGCGGATCACCGGTGCTGGAAGCCAATATACAGCCAGGAGAATCCGTCGTCGATCTGGGAAGCGGCACGGGAATCGAATGCTTTATTGCCGGCAGATTGACCGGGCCTCAGGGAAGGGTCATCGGCATCGATATGGGCGATGCCATGCTCGACGTTGCCGAAAAGACCAAAGTGCGGGTGACGGAAAGTCTTTCCTACGATAACATCATCTTCAAAAAGGCTTTCCTGGAAAGCCTGCCCCTGGACGACCGATCCGTGGATTTAGTGATCTCCAACTGCGTTTTGAACCTCTCTCCGGACAAACGCCGGGTATTTCAGGAAATATTCCGGGTTTTGAAACCTGGAGGCCGTCTGATCATCTCCGATATCACCTGCAATCAGGACATCCCCCTCGAAATCAAATACAATGAGAAACTGCGGGGGGAATGCATCGGCGGTGCGCTGCGCTACCTGGATCTTTTCGGTCTGCTCAATGACCTCGGATTTTCGCACAGCAGGATCGTCTCGGGATACCCCTACCGGACGGTGAAAGGGTACGATTTCCATTCCATCACCTATTCGGCGGTCAAGCCCGCGGAAAACCAGCGGCCGGTTCTCTATGACTTTCCCGATTTTGAATCCCTTATGAAAGAGGTTGAAACCGAACCGACCTGCGCCTGCTTTGCGGCGCCGGAACAGCCCTCTCAAAAGCCGGTTTTGAACGATGCCCCCCACAGGTCCGGCTGCCTGCTTTGCGGCGCTGAACTTCTCTATTTTGACGTGGACCGAAGCCTGTCGTGCTTTTACTGCGGACGCTCCCTGCCGGCCAACACCCAATGCGTCAACGGTCATTTTGTCTGCGATTCCTGCCACAGCGCCGATGCCGTGGGAATTATCCGGCAGGTCTGTCTGAACAGCCGGGAAGCCGATGCTGTCGTACTGATGCAGACGATCCGGTCCCACCCTCATTTCCGGATCCACGGTCCCGAGCATCATTCACTGGTTCCCGCCGTCATTTTGACGGCCTTGCGAAACTCCGGAGACGATATTTCGGATGAACAGATTCTCACGGGAATCCAACGGGGACAAACGATTGCCGGGGGGGCCTGCGCCTTCCTCGGGGCATGCGGCGCAGCGATTGGCGTCGGGATCGCCTTTTCCGTCCTGACTGCGGCGACCCCCTACGATGGAGAAAAGAGACAGACTGTTCAGCAGGTGACCCGGAAGGCGCTCGGGGAGATCGCCTCCTATGATGCGCCCCGCTGCTGCCAGAGGGATTCCTGGCTGGCCATTCAGGCGGCTTCGCGCATACTCGAAGAAAAGCTGGGGAAATTCTTGAAAGCGGATCGAGCACTCGCCTGTGAACAGTTTCCCCAAAACAAGGAGTGCATCTTGAATCGATGCCCTCTCTGGCCGCACAGGGAGGAAGACCCGAAATGAATGCGCCACAGTACTGCGTTTTTCTCTTTCCTTCCGTCAGCTACGTCCTGAAGGCGGAAAAGATCCTCAAGGACTGGGAAATTGATCATAAACTGATCCCCGTTCCCCGGCACATCAGCGCGGATTGCGGGGTCTGTCTCCGGATTGCCATGGACCAGCAGGAAACAGTGGTTGGAATGCTGCAGGGGGCGGCAGACTGGGAAAGTATGGTATTTCTGTAGATTTTCGTGAACTTCGAGGGGGGACGGATTATGGAGCCAACTGATAAAAGACAACGATCGGAACGGCCTCTTTGTTCGGAAGCCTCTCCGGTTTCCCACGGAAGGAAGAAGTGGGGCGCAGCATCCGCTGCAGCGTGCTGAGGTGGGGATAGACGGCATTGCTCGATATGCCGATCGGGCAGGATTCCAGGCAGGTGAGGCAACCCGTTTTCTTTTCCGCCGCAATGGCCCTGTTTCCGCCAAAACGGATATCGAACCCCTTCCCCGCCGAATCATAAAAGATCTCGTTAAGGCCGACCGGTGTCGGAAGGCCCGGCCATTGGGCAGACAGGATCAGGCGATCCCCGTCGACAAATTTGCCGTAACCGTCAAGGGGAAGATTGTTCCCCGCTCTGGCTCTGATCCGGACCAGGGCGTCATGCAAGGCCACTGGTCCCGCCGGAGACACGAGAATGAACTTGTCGGCTAACTTTCCCCCGGAATAACCGATTCCCCAGTGGGGAGTCGTCTCCGTAAGGTGACGCAGCTGAAGCTTCGTGTAAAGTTTAACAATTCGCCTTGCCGTGTCCACCATGACGGGGTTGCCGGACGTCGGCCAGTCTCCAGGCCAGTCCCTTCCTCCGGCAAGGAGGGGGGCTGCCTCCAGGAGACCCTGCGGTCCGAGAAGAACAGCCCCACTGGCGATCAGCAGAGAACGAAGAAAATCCCGCCGGGAGAAATCCTGACAGGGGATAGATGAAATCCGTTCTCTCATATCGTTTTAACTCCCTTAAAATTCGAGGACATTACCCTATTTGACTTTTTCCACAGGATAGCCCGCCTGATCCCAGGCCATGATTCCGCCGGGGTGGCGATAAACGTTCTTGTAGCCCAGCTTCACGGCCCACATGGCGCCGTTGTGGCTCCGGGTGCATTTCACAAAGCCGCAGTAGAAAACGACGAGGCGATTCTTGTCCGGCCCCAGGAGCTTTTCCAAGGCGGCCTTCTTGCCGTCATCCAGGGTGGTCATCTCCGGAATGGGAAATTCCATCTGCACCGCTCCCGGAACATGCTGTTTCTTGTAACTTGCCTCATAAGGCATGGTATCGACGATCAGCATCGGGGTCTTTTTGTCCATCCAGCTTTTCAGTTCTTCCGTGGTGACGAGCTTGTAATTTCCCCGGTCCATTTCCCGGGCCAGCGCCACGGCGCTCTTTTCCGTCTGCAGTTCCTTCGTTCCCCACGCCGCCAGGGCGTTGCCTGTAATCCCCAGCAAAAAGACCGCGAGGGTTGCCAGTATCCATACACTTCTCTTTTTGAACATCTTTCTTCTCCTTTACAATTTATTTTTTTCTGTCGGCCCAATTTCCGGGGCTTTCTCTTTTTTGAGGCGCATCCAACGGGAAAGATAGAGATAAGGGATCACGATACCCGCCATAGCCAGGTCCCGATAGAAGGCGAGCCGCAAACCTGCTTGCTTGTCCAGCTCCTCAGCTCCGAAGCAGCCGCAGTCCACGTCCAGATTCTGGAGAATGCCGTAACCCAGGACCGCCAGAAAAAGGAAAAAAAGCCCGGCAATCGTTGCGAGACTACCCCGAAGGTCAAAGACGAGGGCAAGCCCCGCAAGGAGTTCCACAATGGGCAATCCAATGGCCACAACGGGCAATAGGGCGTCCGGAACGAGATCATAGGCGGAAATGGTGCGGGCAAAGGCATGGGGATCCAGGAGTTTGACGATGCCGCCATAGATGAACAGAACTGCAAGGGCAAGGCGGACTCCCCGGTAGATCCAAAGGGAGGAAAGCAGTCTGACGATGCTATTCCACAATTTCGAACTTGCTCCTTCTTTTTCCGAGGTCTTTTTTCGCTCCCGATGATCGGAAACGTGGTAATCTATACGAGATTAGAGGAAATGCGTCAAATCACTATATTGAATAGTTAGCGGTCTAAAATAACCGTATGGCATGAATCCGCAGGGAATGACTGGAAGAGATGCCGCTAAAATCTTCACGGTATGAGTATAGAAGAGGCGAAAGGAGCTACCTTTACCGGGCGCGGGGAGGCGCAGTGCGTGAGGAGGGATAAAATTTGAGAAGTTTTTCCGGAGGAACGCCTAGCAGAAAGAACAGGACAAGACACCAGTTTCGCAGGGTACAGTAAAGGATCCCTTCCTGTTCCCAGCGGCGGGCGGAGGTGACGACAGGATCATCAAGGATGACGATGCGGCCTTTGCACCTTCGAATGCGGCGCATGAGATCCAGGTCCTCCATGATAGGGACGTTCCGGAATCCTTCGAGGGTCTGAAAAGCGGCCTTCCGAACAAAGATCCCCTGATCGCCGTAAGGAATTCCCAGGATACGGGATCGACAGGCGACAAATTTTTCGATGAGCCGGAAGGGAAGACGCGGGGAGTCGATAGCCAGCCGGAAGGCGCCTCCCACAATCCGCTGGTCTTTCATGGAAACGGCGATTTTATCGAAGGCCCCTTCAGGAAGGCGGGTGTCGGCATGAAGAAAGAGTAAAATTTCCCCCTGCGCCAGGGATGCCCCCCGGTTGAGCTGCATCCCGCGCCCCTTTTCCGACAGGACCTTCCGCACCCTGCCGTTCCGGATGTCGCGAATTTCCCGGATCGTTCCTCCAGAAAGATCCCCGTCTACCACGATAATCTCGATGACAGCACCTGCCGCCACATCAAGGACATGTCTGATCGTATCTTTTATGCAGGACGATTCACGGAAAACAGGAATAATCACTGAGTATGGCAGGATCATGGATATCGCTTTCATCATCATGATGATGTTGAGCCCTTTATAAAAGATTTGCTACGAATACGCAAGGGTGCGGGGTTTGTCCGCTTGGAAAGGGTCAGTATTATGAAACGGCAGTACGCCACATGGGCCTGGAAAACAACGGCATTATGGGACCGTTCCTGACCCTCCTTGGTAAATTGCAGAAAGGACTTGGCCGTATAAAGACAAGATGGGGGTTTCCCCTCGTCTTCGGGACAACGGCATCATCAAGACAGGAGCCAGCGCTTATGGATGCCCGATGAATAATGGACCATGAAAGGATTCGAAAAATTACAGGATCTTTCAGCTGGATCGATCACATGGGCTCAATCAGGAAATTCGAGTTGATTCAGGAAATTCATCGTCCGGAAACGGGCGAAGTGAGATGCCATATTCCGCCGTCGAAAGTCCTGTAGATCCTCGGGATTATCCAGATCTCGTCCCGAGGGAAGAAGAGAGATGCTTCGTCCGGCGGCAGAGAAGCGCCTCATCGTTTCTGAAAGGACCAAATCCGTACTCCACGGAATACCGTCAAAAACCGCAGGGAAGAACCCTCCCTTCCGGAAGCCGACCAGATAATACCCGCCATCGACGGATGGTCCGAGAACGCCATCCTTCGTTTCCAGGGAAGAAAAAGCCTCTCGCAAGACAGAGCGTGGCAGGTCCGGCAGATCGGACCCGATCAGCACGACCGAAGTCATCCCCCCGGCAAAAGAACTCTGAAAGGCATTTTTCATACGCTCCCCTAAATCGGTTCCTTCCTGCGGCCGATAAACATAACCCTCCCCGAACAGGCGTGCCATTTCTCTTTCCTTTTCCGGTGGATCATAGATGATATCCACAAGACAACCCGTACCGCCCAGAGTTTCCAGTAAATCCATAACGAAGCAGAAATAAAGGCGGGCTATATCGGCTTGATCCAGAAGGGATTCCAGTCTCGTTTTGACTTTCCCCGGTTCCGGATACTTCACAAACAGGAGGATCTTCTGCATATTCATATTCGAAGATTACCCGCATTGAGGTTCACCTTGAGCATATGCCGTCCCTCTTTATGAATTTTTCGCCATCCTATCATGGGTGCAGTGGGGGCGGCAATAATTTGTACTTAACCGCCTTATGCATATAAGCTTAACTTTCGCACAAGCCTAAATGTACTTAACTATTTGTTCTTTAACAAGAAACGGTGCCATATTTCCGCTCAAGCAGCCAACGTGCCCCATCAATGGGCGGAAGTTCCTTAAGAAAACGTTCGATCAAGGATTGAATCAGCTCCCGGGTCATCAGGTGTGGGTTTCCGGCCTGCTCCAGGGAGAAGCTGATGTATTCCCGGAGTTGTTCCGGAGTTAGCGGGCGCCAGTTGGAGTCGGACTCGGATACGGCTTCCCAGGGGGAGAAGTTCCGGGGTGCGGAACCGTTCCGGTAGACATTCGCCGCCGCAAAGGATGGTATATAGGATACTTTCCGAATCGAAGGTGGCGCTTTGCAGCAGTCGCAGTTCGGTCAGACAGGATGACGATACTTCCTGAGCTTCGTTGATGAGCAGCACCAGACGGCCCAGCGTGGATAGGCAGTGATTTTTGCATTTTGTTTGCAGGGCCTTGAAGCCGTCATAGCGATTCAAGGGCGTCAATCCCACTCCGAAGAGTTCTCCCAATTCACGATAGAAGTCAGCCGGTTTGCTTTGCGGCCTATCCATAACGCCGACCACCGGATCGGGCAAGAGACGAAGACTTTGGGCGATCCATTGGAGGTTTTTGCTTTTTCCTTGCCCGGTTCGCTTCTTCCTGCTTTGAAAGATCTGGAATACCACATCCTCTTAGCAGGTCTCTGGTGCTCTGGGGTGGTCAATTTTGGGCTAGCGCAAGTCCACGCCCCTGATCAATTTTAGGTTAGGACAACCATTCTTTATTTCCTTCATTCCGTTTCTCCTTCCATTGATTCCTGGTGTGGTTTGAAATTCGTCCAGAATTTTCTGGAACGTGGCAACCTATATGAAACGTATGAGAATTCGTAAAATTAATATATTGAATAGTTGGCGACTGATAATAACTGTTATGCATGAATCAGGAGAGATGACCGGAATCAGGTCCTGGTGGAAGTTGTCCGCGAATAATTTTCAGATGTCTTCAGAGGATCTTATTGATGGGGGATGACGGAAAAGGATTGAGCAATCGACATAATGAAGTCATTTCCCGGTCAGGTCCGACAGGATGCTAACCGCCTATTTGAAACATCTTGCGTTCATTTTTCGCTCCCCAGCCGCTGTCCATCATGTGCCGGGCCGGTTTTTGCGTAATGGTTTCAATAAGGAGATTCAGGATTTCTTCATCACTGCCGTTTTCCAGCGAAGGTCTTAAATTAACTTCCCTTTTGTCGTACAGACAACCTCGAATCATCCCGTCGGCTGTCATTCGAATCCGATTGCATTGAGCGCAGAAGTGGTTGCTCATGGGGCTGATGAAACCGATCGAACCCTTGCCGCCTTCCGCTTTATAATATCTTGCCGGGCCACTGCCTCGGATATCTTTGAAGCGGGTCAGGAGAAACTGCTTTTTCACCATCTCCAGGATCTCATCTGTTTTCATCAAACGGTCCTTTTTCCAGTAAAGAAGGTCTCCAACCGGCATAAACTCGATGAAACGGACGTGCAGAGGATAATCATAAGCGAGGCGGGCAAAATCCAGAATCTCATCATCGTTAAATCCCCTGATGACTACCGTATTTATTTTCACCGGATTCATCTTCAGCTCCAACGCCTTGAAAATCGCCTTTTTCGCCTGATCCAGATTTCCAACCCGGGTGATAAAACGGAACCGGTCCTCCTTGAAACTGTCCAGGCTGATGTTGACGCGGTTGAGTCCTGCAGCTTTTAATTCTTCCGCCATAGGGGCAAACAGAATCCCGTTGGTTGTCAATGCAATATCGTCGATCTGTGGAACATCGGCGATGTAGCGAATCAATTGCGGGATGTTTCTGCGGACCAGCGGCTCTCCCCCCGTCAGTCGCACCTTGCGGATTCCGACCTGGGCTGCAAGCCGAACGACGCGCGCGAACGCTTCCAGGCTCAATACTCCTTCATGTCCCAGTTTGCTTTCAATGCCTTCCTCCGGCATGCAGTAGCGGCACCTCAAGTTGCAGCGATCCGTGACCGAAATCCGCAGATAATTAATCTGACGTCCAAAACTGTCTTTCATAGTAATCCTTTGCCCCGAAATGGGGAAAAAATGGCTTTCAGCATATAACCCTTTCAAAAATTCGGGACCATGTTCTCCGGCAGATCAAAGAAACTTTCGCCAGTGCCCATGCTTATGCTGACTATCACGATTTTTATTCGAAATCTACTCGGATCATCCATTGCACTGAACCGTATTGTAATGACCCGAAGAGAACTTCAGAACCTTTTCTCTCTCTCCTTCATATCTCTCGCACGTCATCCGCACTTTTACATCTTCCGGTTTTCCAAAATAAATCCATGAAGTCACCAGGAAATCGACCCCTGTGGCCGCGTATTCTGCAGCGTTGGATGCGTTGATTCCCCCCGCGGCGGATATTTCCAGGGACGGATTGAGCTGCTTTGCTGCAGAAACGAACTCTGCAAGCTCTTCGAATGTGAACCTTTCGCACTGCACCACATGGGCGCCCGCCCGGACGAAAGACAGTCCCTCTTCCGGGGAATCCGTTTCCACGGCGATCTTTTTCTCTGGAAATTCACGGGCCATGGCAGGAATCAGAGAGAGAAAGTCATCATCGGTACCGGCAAATACCCGGTGCTGCTCGAAGGCCAGGATGGAGTCCGAGAGGCCGAGCCTGTGGATGCTGGCGCCTCCCGCCAGTGCCGCCTTGAGGGAAAGCGCCTTGGCGCCGGGAAAATGTTTCCGTGTGACCGCTATCTTGATGTCCGGTTTGACCGCTCGGGCATTACGGACCATCTCTGCGGTCCGGGTTGCGATGCCGGAGGCGTATTCCATCACATTTTGGGCGACCTTCCAGCCGGCATGGAGCATTCCGGCGGTACCGACGACAGCAAGACAGATCTTCCCTTCCTCCACGCGCCGGCCGCTGGGGATCATGATTTCAGCTTCGGCGCCGATTTTTGTGAAGATGCAGGCTGCTTCCTCCACTCCGGCGATGACGCATTCCCTTTTGGGGTAACATGTCAACCGGCCCGGGAGGTCTTCGATCCCCATACTGAGGGTGGTCACGTCCATCAGTTGGAGATCTTCGTTAATCAGGGTTTCAATATAGTGGTCGGGAATGTAAAACATGATCATCTCTCCTTACAGGATTGTGATTCATGGCTTTTCGATATGAAAATCAATCTGCATATCGAGACGGCCTTTTTTTCTGTATTTGAACTTTCAACATGAAGATGCTTCCCTTAAATTTAAAATATCGTGCAACTATATGATAATTATTGCTATATTTGCTTTGCGGGAAAGGAGTATATGGCAAACAAAAACATATGTCAATAAATACATAATCTAAAGTAAGGAAGGTGTCCGGAATGCAACGGAAGGATGGGCAGTGACTTAAACAAACCTGGCGTTCTTGCTGGTGTTAAATGGTGAGGGAGTCAGGAATATTTTCTAATTCAGCGCGGTTGAATCGACCAGTTCCAATATCGCGACACGATATTAATGCTGCCAAGCCGTCAGGTACATTAATTTAAAGAGGCGATCAGGGAAGTGGCAGGCATAATTTCAGAGAAAATATCCGATCAAGGGTTCGGCCAGCTACTTATTGCCGGTTTGCTGCATAAGGAAATGCTTGATCCCGGCGGCCATTCGACCCATATCGAAGACCCGGTCAGCCATTTTTATCCGCTCCGGATTGATGTCGATCACACCGAGGTTTCAGTTGACCGCGTGATTTCGTTTGTAAGTAAAGTCTTATTCACAACAACTACAATCACTCTTTGACTGTGTTTTTCTATTCTTCTTGTTAATATCATTGACAAGCTTTCTGGTATAATGTATTTCTTACACCGTTCATAAAGACGACAAGGCGCCATCGAACAATGCTTCATCCCATGGTCAAAAAAATTGTTTTTATTTCGCTTATGGGCTTTTTCCTGGCAGTTCTGGTCGTCTCGTTGCATCATCATGACAACTCGTTTGGTTCGCCCACTTGCTCTATCTGCAAGCTTAAGGCCTCCCTCAATGGGTCCTTCAGTAAAATAGAGGGTAGTTCCGCTCCTGCCGTCGCGAGTCTTCATCTTTTGATGATTGCAATATTTCTGTTTTTATCCGGAATTTTACGTGACAAAAAAACACTCTTCATCCATTCTCAGATAGCAGGCACTTATCCCAATAAAGCTCCCCCATCCAGGTTTTAATTCAACAAACCACTGAATTTTTATCAAGAAGATGAAAGTTATCGAAGCCCTGTCTGTTGGTTTTATAGGTGTTCGAGCAGCTTAATTATCAAAAAACACTTCAACCCATAGGAGAAAGAACCATGAATTGTCCCATTTGTAATATCCCCTTGGCCATCACAGAACGTCAGGGTATAGAAATTGACTATTGTCCGAAATGTCGCGGTGTATGGCTGGACAGGGGCGAGCTGGACAAGATAATCGAACGGTCAACATCGGGAATGCCTTCCCGGCCCAATCCGGAGAGGCGGGATGATCATCATTATGATAAGCATCGCGATGATCATTACGAAGATCATCACAAAAAGAAACGAGGCTTTCTCCATGATTTATTTGATTAATATCAAGGTGATTCAGGCCGTGTAGCGCATAATCTAATGTCTATAATAAATAAGGAGAAATGATATGAATAACCTGGCAAAGAAAATCTTAAATGGAACCTTGATTGCCATATTCATCATGGCGACATTTTTTTTAACAGGGTGCGGTGATAGCGAAACGGCAAAGGAACTTACCAATGCAGCTAAAAAGTCGGTTGAGGGCGAGGTTGCCAAAACGAAAGAGGAAATAAAAAAGCAGCTTGATCAGGTAATTCCAGGTACCGGTAACGAGCAGAAAGAAAATGAGAAGGGCGTTGCCAAGTCGGGCGAGGAAAAGTCTGAGAAAGATTCCGATGATGAGGATTCATCAGAAGAAAAAGACTGATTCATGCGAAACGTCACAGATTGATTCATGAGAGTTCGTAACTGGGAAAGCCATGGATAGAGACGAACGATTCGGGATGGCGGACCGCATTATCTCCATTGGCTTCTGGGTCAATGCGGTCCTGATGACCATGAAACTTCTGGCTGGTCATTTTGGCAATTCGGAAGCTGTTTTTGCTGACGGCATGGAAAGCGCCTGCGATTTTGTAGCAATTATTTCCACGATGATTGCACTCAAAATCGGCCGTAAACCACTTGACGAGAAGCATCCCTTTGGTCATGGCAAAGCAGAAAGCATATCTGCGATCCTGGTTTCTCTCGTTATTTTTTCCGCCGGTGGCGGCATTCTCTTCAGAGCAGTCCAGACTATCATGAACGGATCATATCTGGAACCGCATCTGATCGCTATTCTTGCTGCTGTGTCAACTGTCATCATTAAAGAAGCCCTCTTCCATTATACCCGAAGTGTAGCGAAACGGCTTGAGAGTCCGGCCGTGGATGCCATTGCAAAAGATCATCGCAAGGATGCCCTTACCTCTATAGCAACGCTGATTGGAGTAGGAGGGGCATATTTGGGTATATCAGTTATGGATCCTCTCGCCGCAGTCCTTACAGCTTTCTTCATTTTTTATATTGCTTGGGAAACCTTCCATAACGCGGCCCATGACCTGATGGATGGCCAGGCTCCAGAGGAACTGATCTGTGAGATAGCTGCAGAGGTGGATAAAATTCCGGCGGTTGAACGTGTCCACGAGGTTCGCTGTCGCCGTTCTGGCCAGTACCTCATCATGACCCTCAAACTGGAGATGGACCCCAATATGACAGTTAAGGATTCACATGAAGCAACGGTTTTAGTTAAAAAGCGCTTATTTGAAAAGTTTACCAATGTCGGGGATGTCACGATTCACGTCAATCCGCACGAACCTGAGGGGGAACATAAAGATTTAATACGGCTTTAATTCTATCTATCTATCGGTTCTTTTCTTGAAATAATCAGTGGGATTGTATCCATTAATTGAGAGGCTGAGGTTTTATTGATTGCCACTCGAAAGGCTGCACTCCCTCAGTAATTGGCTGATATGCTGTTACAGGAAGCAACCCCCAGAGTTGACTAACACCACCCTGCCAAGTGTCTCAATTTCGCTTCTGCTGTATGATCAGCCTTTATGAGAAGCTTGGCATGAGACTTTCAGCCGTTGATACAGAGTCGATTTTGCGAGGAGATTAAGGTTGGGGATGAAAAAAGGACAGCCAACGTTTGAAACGGCATTCTGCATCGTCTCGATCATTATTTACTGGAAACCGAATCATTGCCTAACTTCAGGTTTTTGCCCATAACGAGCTGGTATTTATGCCGTCCGAGTTCAAGCAGACGCGCGTCTGTTACCAGCCGGACTTCATCGAAGTGATCCCGCGTTCTTGCGAGAGCGCCTTCGTCGTCGTCGATAAAGATGGCGACACTCCCTTGCCAGCGATTACGGTCGCTCCAGTAGGGATAACCCAGGCCGTTCCCTCCGAGAACCCACTGGCTGGTTGTGTAGCAGGCTGTGTTCACGTGGTGTTCTACTGGCCTGCGGTAAAAGGCCAGGACACTGGCCAGGCGGTACGCGCCCTCCGCGATGATCAGGGGCTCACGCCCGGTCTCTGACTCAAGTTGATCTTCGTACTGCTCGACGATAGAGGCTAACTGCTTCCACGGCCCGAATGCCGAGATCCATTGCACGCGTGGCTGGAGGATCAGCAGGTATGCGGCCGAACTGATATTGAAAAGAACGCAGAGTATGATCGTCCACGCAAATCCGCGTGTCCACAGCCGGCGTTTGAAGTCGGCAAGTCCATGATCAATAAACCATTGCGATACGGCGGGCAAAAGACTGAGAAATGCGGGGAGCGTCCAGTTGATGTGGACGCCATACCGGAGCGACTTATATGCCATTATCGAAAACAGGGGCAAGCTGAATGCAAACGTGAGGGTAGATTGCGGGGGCAACGCCTGCAGCGGTTTGTGAAGCAGTTGGACAGTGAGTCGACCGTAAACCCAGAAAATGATCGGTGTTGCGATCAGGAGTTGAAATCCTATGAACGTCAGCATCGTGCTAACTCTAATCGGCTCAGCGGTGAAGCGATCCAGGAACTGGAAACGGAAACTGGCCCAGTCGTGCTGTGCATTCCAGATGATGACCGGGCTGAAAAGGGCCACCGCGAACAGGATCGATAGGTATGGGTGGATGGTTTGCAGATGCCGCCGCCATGGTCGATGTGCAACAACCGCCAGTCCTGTCCCCACAGCCAGGAACAAGCCAGTATACTTACTGAGCATGGCCGAACCGAGGGCGAATCCGGCCAAATACCAGCCCCACGCTCGGTTGTCACGCAACGCGGCAGTTACGCCGACCAGACCGAGCATCCAGAAAAAAACCAACGCCGCGTCCATCGTCGCAATAAACCCGACACCGAAAAACACCGGCAAGACTTGCAGAAGCAAAGCTGCCACCGCACCGGCCGCCTGACTGAACCAGGCCCGTCCGAATCGGTACATCAGCAAACTCGCGCCAAGCATCAACAGGTTCCCGACGATGCGGACACCAAACTCCGTATGGCCGAAAACCGCCGTTCCCAGACCGATCACCCAGGCGATCATCGGTGGATGATCGAAGTAGCTGAGTTCAGCGTGTTGCGCGTACATCCAGTAGTACGCCTCCTCGGGAATCAACGGCACGTTTGCCATTGCCAGCAGACGAAGCCCCAGTGCCAAGACGAGCAACAGTGCGAAGGTACCAACCCATTGCCACCTCAGTCCGGCGTACCGCAATGCCGTGCCGGGAAGTCCGATTCGGGGAATCATTTTTTGTATGGTGTGCTGATCTCGAGACATTTATCCATCCGCATATGCAGAAATGTTAAAGAGGTAGTGTCAACTATTTTGTGTAAAATTTTCCTGGACCAGTTTCTTGAAGACAGGCAGGCCATCCATAATTCCTAATTCCACCTTTCGGCGGTCCATGCCCCGGGACTTCAGATCCTTGAAAAATTCCCGCCAGGATGAGGCCGGTTCCTCTTCGTACCGCTTACTTTTTGGGAGAACTTGGCTCCGGAAATCGCCCCATCGGTTTTGCGGAACTTCCACATCGACCTTCCCAATCCTTTTGAGGGTGAAATGACGGGAATAATGACCATTCCGATGATTCACTTCCCCCTTGCCGTACTCATAATATTCCCTTTTCAGTAAATGGCAGAGTTCAGCGTCCATCATCCGGGAAAGATATTTACCGACACTCCCGCGAACATCCAGGCGCATCATCTCAAACAATCCCCCCGTTTCTCCTGAATCGGCTTGATAATATCCACAATCTCAGGTACCGTAACTTCCAGTTTCGTGGCGCTTTCTCCTTTAATCTATGGTTTTGGACTAAAACCTCTTTAAAGGAAAAGCGCCTTTTTTACTACCTCTTCAGCGCAATGAATTTTACACAAAATGTTTTATACTACCAATAAAAAATCAGGGGACGCTCATAATTTTCGAAGAAGGCGATCGTACTTTGATATAGTTATTTCCGGAGCAATAGAATCGAAGGATTACTGAGGATTAAGAATGAATGCCATGAATGTTTCCATCATTGTCCCAACCTATAAAGAAGCAAAGAACATAACCCCTCTGTCGGAACAGATTGATCGGGCTATGAAGGATGCGAACCTTACTTATGAAATCATAGTTGTGGATGATGATTCAAAAGACGGCATCATCGAAGCCATTGAGAAGATCAAAGATAGATACAACATAGAACTGAAGGTCAGAAAATCCGAGAAGGGCCTGTCTTCCGCTGTGATTTCCGGGTTTGGACTGGTTACGGGAGAGGTTGTCGTCATTATGGATGCGGATTTGAGTCATCCTCCCGCAAAAATACCGGAACTCGTCGCCCCGATATTGGATGGCAGCTGTGATTTTATGATCGGCAGCAGGTTCGTTAAAGGCGGCTCTGCACACCATTTCAACTGGTATCGCAAGTTGAATGCCTGGTTATCGAAGATGATAGCCAGACCCTTTACCCGTGTTTCCGATCCGATGGCAGGTTTTTTCGCTTTTCCTGGAAAGATGCTTAATCCATTACCTGCATTGAATCCCCTTGGGTTCAAAATAGGCTTGGAAATGATTGTCAAGGCTTCTCCAAAGAGAATATCGGAAGTTCCTATTCAATTTCAGGAGAGACTGTTCGGTGAAAGCAAACTGTCGCTAAAGGAACAGATATACTATCTTATACACATCACAAGGCTGTTTGAATATAAATACAAAACCCTTGCCGAGTTCACAAAATTTTGCCTCATCGGCGGCTTCGGCATGATGGTTGATCTCACATTTGTCTATTTATCAATGCAGATTTTTGTAATTTTCGGCATCGTTTCGAAACTATTCCAATTTCGCATTGCACGGGTGATCGGATTTATTTTTGCCGTTACCTCCAATTTCCTATTGAACAGGAGGTTTACATTCTCAAGAGCGGAACAGGGGAATATCTATCGACAATACCTGTCTTTTTTCTTGGTGTCGTTGATCGGCTTTACTATAAACTGGCTTGTCTCTGTCTATCTATATGAACATATTCACTTCTTCAATACGCATTATCTCACGGCGGCCTTCATGGGCATTCTCGGAGGCACAGTAATCAATTTTATGGGAAGCAAACTCTTTGTATTCAAACATAGGAAATCCTTGTAGACCGGGAGATGCAATTTTTGAGAAAACCGGTTACAAATACAGAGAATGACCTGATCCAGTTCGGCTAACCAATTGATTACAACGGCAGCTCCTCTCAGGATTCAGTAATTGACAATCGTAAAGCCGGTATGTATATCGGTGTACTTCAAGAAAGACCAGAAACCGACAGAGGATCGAGCAGGGCATGAACGGAAAAAAAAGAAAGGTCTCGGTTGGCCTGATCCAGATGGCCTGCGGACCGGACATGGAGCAAAATCTGGCCGGGGCATTGGAAAAGGCCGAAATCGCCGCTGGGCAGGGGGCGCAGATTCTCTGTTTTCAGGAGCTCTTTACGTCCCTTTATTTCTGTGATGTGGAAAGCTATGACTGCTTCCGGCTTGCCGAAGCCGTTCCCGGACCTACCACCGAACGCCTGCAGGCGCTGGCCCGGAAACGGGATGTGGCGATCGTCGCCTCTCTCTTCGAGAAGCGGGCGGAGGGTCTGTATCACAACACCGTGGCCGTGATCGACGCGGGAGGAGAATACTTGGGTAAGTACCGCAAGATGCACATCCCCGACGACCCCGGCTACTATGAAAAGTTCTACTTTACGCCGGGCGACCTGGGATACCGCGTCTTTACGACCCGTTACGCGAAAATCGGGACGCTTATCTGCTGGGATCAGTGGTATCCTGAAGCGGCCCGGATCACCGCCCTGATGGGCGCTGATATCCTTTTCTATCCCACGGCGATAGGCTGGGCAACGGCTCAAAACGAAGAGGCCAACCGGGAACAGTTCGATGCCTGGCAGACAATCCAGCGGGGGCACGCCATCGCCAACGGATTGCATGTCGTGGCGGTGAACCGTACGGGTAGGGAAGGGGAAATGCAGTACTGGGGCGGTTCCTTTGTCTCCAATCCTCTGGGTACCGTTCTCTGGCAGGCCCCGCACCATGAAGAGGTCGTGCATGTGCAGAGTATCGATCTGTCCCTCACCAACTTCTACCGGATTCACTGGCCTTTTCTGCGTGACCGCCGGATCGAATCCTACGGGGATCTTCAAAAGCGTTTCCTTGACTGAGACTTCCGCCGATTCTATGAAGACACCGAAAGACCTGGGTTACTTTTTCCCTCCCGAATGGCATCGTCACGCCGCTACCTGGCTGAGCTATCCCCATAACGAGGCTTCCTGGCCGGGGAAGATTGCCACGATTTTTCCCTTCTACAACCAGTTTATCCGGGAGATCAGCCGTGGCGAGAGGGTCAACATCAACGTGGCCAACGAGGCCATGGGCCGACAGGTCCGGGAGGCGCTGGAGATAATCGGCGTAAACCTGGCACAGATTTCTCTTTATGAACATCCCACTAATGACGCCTGGTGCCGGGATCATGGTCCGGCTTTCCTGATCGCGCGACGGCCGGAACTAAGGCCGGGAAAAGTGATCGTCAACTGGGAGTACAACGCCTGGGGAAACAAATATCCCCACGGCCTGGACAATGCGATACCACGGCGCGTCGCCTCATCTCTCGGTCTCCCCGTTTTTTCCCCGGGGATCGTCATGGAGGGAGGAGCCGTGGATTTCAACGGTGGGGGGACCGTTCTGACGACGAGGTCCTGTCTGCTGCACGAAAACCGGAATCCCGGTTTGAATCAGGGGCAGATCGAACAGTTTCTGCAGGATTATTACGGAGTGGAGCAGGTGCTCTGGCTGGGTGAGGGAATCGAAGGGGATGACACCGACGGACACATCGACGATATGACCCGCTTTGTGGCGCCCGACACGGTGATCACCATGGTGGAACCCGACCGGAAGGACGCCAACTTCCGGCCCCTGCGGGACAACCTGAAGGCGTTGAAAAAAATGCGTTTACTCAACGGCAGGCAACTGAACATCGTTGAAATTCCCATGCCGCATCCGGTCTTTTACGACGGGCAGCGCCTGCCCGCCTCCTATGCCAATTTCTACATCTGCAATGCCGGCGTGATCGTTCCAACCTTTCAGTGCGTCGAAGACCAGAAAGCCATCGACCTTCTGAGCCGCTGTTTTCCCGACCGGTCCGTCATCGGCATCGATTCCGTGGAGATCATCTGGGGCCTGGGAAGCTGGCACTGTCTCAGCCAGCAGGAACCGGAAAGCCCCCTCTGAGGCGCTTTATTCCATCTCATTCCAGATCAGAGACGAAAGCAGGGCGGCCGGGGCGGTGCGGGATAGATAAGGCGATCATTCAGGAAACGATGACACCGTCGTCCAAGGCATAGTTTCGATGTAGAACTCAACTCCGTCATCTCCACTGCCAGAAGTAGATGAGCAGAACCCCTGCCAGCAGGATTCTATATACGCCGAAGGGGATGAGGCCGTGATGGGTCAGCCATCTGACCAGGGCTTTTACGGCGATCACGGCGGTCAGCCAGCTCACGGCCAGTCCCACTGCCAGGGCCAGCATTCCGGCGGAATCATCAAGGGCATGCCAGTTTTTGTATCCGGAATACAGCGTCGCCGCGCCGAGGGTCGGCAGGGCCAGGAGAAAACTGAACTCGGCGGCCGCGATCATGTCGAGGCCGACGATCAGCCCGGCGATCATGGTGATCATGCTCCGGCTCGTTCCCGGCCACATCGACACCACCTGCATCATCCCGATGAACAGGGCCTGCCGGTAGAACATCGAATTGACATCGGATATGCGCAGCCGGTTGCGATCCTTCAGCCAGAAGAAATACTCCACTCCGATCATCAGGACCCCGCCGGCCACCAGGGCGTACACCACGGGCAGCGGGCCAAAAAGATACGTCTCGATGACTTCATGAAAGAGTTTCCCGAACACGGCGGCCGGCAGGAAGGCGAGCAGCAGCAGTCCAAGGAGCTTGAGCCCCTGCCGCTCAGAATCCCCCAGTGCCGTGACCGACCTGCGGGATACAAGGACAGCCAAAGCCCCGCTCAATCCTTTCAGCATCTGTTTCACCCGCTTGCGATAAAGTCCCAGGACGGCAAGGATCGCCCCGAGCTGAATGACAATGTTGTAAGAGTCCATGGCGTCGTTTTTAACCATGAGAGTGCCCAGGGGGCCGCGCGTTTCACTGAACTGCGTCATACCCAGGGCGTGGCTGGCAAGGATCAGGTGTCCTGTGGAAGAGATGGGCAGATATTCCGTGATGCCTTCGACAACTCCCAGGATCGCGGCCTCCCATACGGCGATTTTTTTCTCGGATGCGGGCGGGGACGCGGAGGCGGAGGCAGCGGAAAAGGAGCATGAAACCGCGAGAAGGATTGCGGCTGAAAGAACAAGCAGAGCATGTCGGAGGTGGTGTTTCTTCAATAAAAGATCTCCTGACAAAGCGGTATCCTGTCATTCCGGGGAATGAGGGAAACGGCTTTGAGTAAATTTGTAAATCCTTTCCGGGACAGAGAGCTTAAGGAAAGCCGGCGGGTCTGTCAATGAGATAGTGGCCGCAATGCACAGAAAAAGGTTTGGCAAAGAGAGAGGATTATTGGGGGAGCCTCTGCCGACAGGGATCGGTCTGACGAAAAAAGCAGGCGGCTGCCCGATCTTCTTTGGAGCCGCCGCCTGCTCAGGTCGGTGTGAGCAGAGACAAACAAGGCTTACGCGCAGATATCGCTCATGGGATACGGAGGAAGGCCCAGGGCGTCGGCCACTCCTTTGCCGTAGGCCGGGTCGGCCTTCATGCAGTTGCCGATGTGGCGCATCTTGATCTCTTTTGCAGCTTCTGCGATGGCGCGGGCGGTGTTCCCGAAAAGGGCCTGCTGCTGCTCCGGACTCATCAGGCGGAAGAGTTTGCCGGGCTGAGTGTAGTAGTCGTCATCGTCCTCGCGGAAGTTCCAGTTCTTGGCGTCGCCATAGAGCTTAAGGGGCGGTTCGGCGAAGTCGATCTGCTCCTGCCACTCGCCGTAGCTGTTGGGTTCGTAGCCGATGGTCGAACCGTAGTTGCCGTCTACCCGCATCTGGCCGTCGCGGTGATAACTGTGGAAGGGACAGCGGGGTGCGTTTACGGGGATCGAGAGATGGTTTACGCCGAGCCGGTAGCGCTGGGCGTCGCCGTAGGAGAAGAGGCGACCCTGGAGCATCTTGTCGGGTGAAAAACCAATGCCGGGCACGACGTGGGCCGGATTGAAGGCGGACTGTTCGACCTCGGCGAAGTAGTTTTCCGGGTTCCTGTTCAGCTCCATGACTCCGACCTCGATGAGGGGATAATCGCTGTGATACCAGACCTTGGTCAGGTCGAAGGGGTTGTAGGGATGGTTCAGGGCCTGCTCTTCAGTCATGATCTGGACGTACATGGTCCAGCGCGGAAAATCGCCGTTCTCGATGCTGTAGTAGAGATCCCGCTGATGGCTTTCCCTGCATTGGCCGATTGCAGCCTCAGCCTCCGCGTCGGTGAGATTTTTGATCCCCTGCTGGGTGCGGAAGTGGAACTTGACCCAGTAGCGCTCGTTTTTGGGGCTGATGAAGCTGAAGGTGTGGCTGCCGAAGCCGTGCATGTGACGATAGCTTGCCGGGATCCCGCGGTCACTCATTACCACGGTCACCTGATGCAGGGCCTCAGGCAGGGACGTCCAGAAGTCCCACATGCTGTTGGCGTTACGCAGATTGGTGCGCGGATCGCGATGGACGACATGGTTGAGGTCCGGAAATTTGAGCGGGTCGCGGAGGAAGAAGACGGGCGTGTTGTTGCCCACCAGATCCCAGTTACCCTCCTCGGTGTAGAATTTAAGCGCAAAACCGCGAATGTCCCGCTCGGCGTCGGCAGCGCCGCGTTCTCCGGCCACCGTGGAAAAGCGCGCGAACATCTCTGTTTTTTTCCCAATCTCGGAAAAGATCTTTGCCTTCGTGTACCTGGTGATGTCCTGGGTGATGGTGAAGGTGCCGTAGGCGCCGGAGCCCTTGGCATGCATCCGCCGTTCGGGAATCACCTCCCGGTCAAAGTGGGCCATTTTCTCCAGGTACCAGACATCCTGCAGAAGCTGTGGCCCTCGTGGCCCGGCAGTCATGATGTTGTTGTTGTCGACGACGGGGGCGCCGGCCCGGGTCGTTAATTTCTTTTCCTTGCTCATTGCTTTCTCCTCCCTTATTTTGCGTTGTCCCGGCAGAAAGCCGGGAAAGGTTGGCTGAACTATTAACAATGGCCGCTGACGATTTTCTAAATAAGAAATTATCTTATTTAGATGGCAAAAACAATGTTTATTTCAGAAATTCTTTTTGTGAGTTTGATTGAGACAGGTACTGCAGATGCCATAAACCACGACGTTTTTGGAATCGATGCGGCCCCAGTCTCCGATTTCATCGGGAAGAGAGACCTCGTCGAGAAAAGACCATGTAAAATCCTGAATCTGACCACACTGGCGACAGATGAGATGGTGATGCCGGCTGAACGTTGCCTCAAAACGGGAGAGACTTTCCGAGGTTTCCACCTTCTTGATCAATCCCGCGCTTGCAAGGGTCGCGAGGGTTCTGTAGACCGTGTCCAGGGAAATTCCGGGAAGTATGCCACGGAGACGCTGATGCAGGGCCTCCGCAGAGGGATGATCGGTCGACAGCAGGAGTTCGCGGTAGATCTCCCGGCGCTGACGGGTGACCTTGAGGCCGGCTTTGCGGCAGGCCGTCTCAAAGGCGGCGATTTTTTCCTCTAAGGGGTCCATGCTTTGCCTTGCTTACCCAATGTTATTTCGCGAAAAATCATGAAGAGACCTGTTGAATCTTAACGTTCCCAGGCAGGATTGAAATGAAAGTAAAAAACAATGTAGAGCAGGCAGACGGGAGTGTCAAGATGGAATGTATCAAGGAAGTGGGAAGGAAAAAAGATTCGATCTTTCATTGACATCGGGTCGTTCTTGTAATACGTCTCCTTCCGGAAAGATGTTTATTAAAAGAGGAAATTCATCATTATCCGTCCCATGAAGTCCGATTTTCTGTTTTATCCCCTCTTTCGGGAAGAGATTGACCGGTTGTCCCGAAATTCCGGAAGGAAAGAGGCCGGTTATCTTCTGCGCATCGAGAACCGGACGGAGTTGAGTGATCCGATCCTCGACATCATCCTTTCCTGTCAGATCCCGGAAAAGTTCTATTACAGCGCCAGGGACGATCTGTTTGAACTTGGGGGATTGGGGAGTGCCCTGAACATCGAGGCCGCCGGCGAGGATGAAATCCTGAACGGATTTAGCTGGTTGTGGGATGCGGATGAAACGATTCCCGTCTTCGGAGGCTTTTCCTTTGATGAGGAACCCTCTTCTCCTGAATGGGAGCCCTTCGGCCGCTTCCGGTTTACCCTTCCGCTGGTGGAAATCCGGCGATCTCCTGAAGGTGTCCGGATCAGCGTGAATTGCGTCAACAAAAAGGAAATGTCCAGGGCGCAGGTTTGCCGGGAACTGGCCGATGCCCTGCAATCCCTGGACGCCCTGACCCGGAACTTTCCGAAAGAGTTTCAGCCGGCGGTCGCGGACAGGCAGCTCATCCCGGACAAGCCGCAATGGAACCGGATGATCAAAAAGGCGCTGCGGACGATTCGGGAGGGCGAGTTGAAAAAGATCGTTCTGGCCCGTAAAAAAGTCATCACCCACAGGGATTTGTGGAACCCGGCGCAGATTATCGCGTCTCTGTCGAGAATTCAGGAAAATTCATTCACGTTTTTTTACCAGGTCGATGACGGCATCGCGTTTCTGGGACGTTCTCCGGAAAGGCTGTTCCGCATGCAGAACGGACAGATTCTGACCGAGGCCATCGCCGGAACGCGTCCCCGGGGGAAAACCCCCTTCGACGATCAGCGCCTCGAAGCGGAACTGTTAAGTTCGCCTAAGGAACTGGAAGAACACCGCTTCGTCGCGGGGTTCATTGAGGCCGGGATGAACCGGCTCTGTGCGGATGTGCGGATGGAATCCCGGGAAGAAATCCTGAAGCTGCAGAACGTCCAGCACATCGTTACCCGGTTTTCCGGTAGGGCGCATTCGAGTTTTTCGCCCCTTTCCGTTGCCGCGGCTTTTCATCCCACCCCGGCGGTGGGCGGTCTTCCCCAGGAGGAGATTCGCTCATGCCTTCGGCGTCATGAACCCTTCCGGCGGGGATGGTACGCGGCTCCCATCGGCTGGATGAACCGCCGGAACGCCGAATTTGCCGTCGGCATCCGCTCGGCCCTGGTCAACGGGAAGGCGTTGCATATTTTTGCCGGAGCGGGCATCGTCTCGCAATCGAACGCCCATGCCGAATGGAGTGAAACGGAAAAGAAAATGGACAATTTCGCCGCCATCATGAAGGAGCGCTGATGCCCAGAATGCCGCTGTCCGATAACCTGAATCTGCTGTGGTCCTCGCTGATCGTCGCCGAACTGGTCAAGAACGGGCTGGATACCTTCTTTATTTCTCCCGGAAACCGTAACGCGCCGCTGATCTCCGCCCTGATTCACGAAGAGCGCTCCGTAAAGAAGATCTGCGTGGATGAGCGGGCAGCCGGGTATCGGGCGCTTGGTCACGCGAAGGCCGCCGGCCGCCCCGGCGTTCTGGTCTGCACTTCCGGCACGGCGCCGGCCAATTATTATCCGGCGGTGATCGAGGCCTTCCGGGACGAGATCCCGCTGGTGATTCTGAGCGCTGATCGCCCTCCGGAGCTGATCGGCAGCGACGCCAACCAGACGATTGTCCAGCCGGACCTTTATGGCCGCTATTGCCGCGATTCCCTTCTGATTCCCTGTCCCTCCGCCGATTATCCCCTGGAGGCCCTGCTGGCCAGGATCGATTCCCTGATTGCCCGCCCTGTGGGACCTGTGCATATCAACTGCGCCTTTCGGGATCCACTGGTTCCGGGAATTCCCGATTCCCGACCGATTCCGGACGAGCTGCTGGCGACGGCAGGGCGTCTGTATGCTCGGGAAGGAGCGTATACAACGTATCCCTCACCGGGAACCCTGCACACCGGCCTTGAAGACGTTGAGGCGATTCTCAACCGGACCGCCAGAGGGCTGATCGTCATCGGCCGCCTTGATGGACCCCGGGATGCCCCGGCACTCGAAGAGTTGGCGAAGAAGCTCGGCTGGCCGGTTTTCTGTGACATCGCTTCTTCCATGAAGGGAAGGATTCCTTCAGACAGACAGATCTTCAGTCTCGATCATCCCGAAGCCCTCCGGCTGGTCAGCGCCTATGCCCCGGAGACGATCCTGCAGTTCGGTTCCGGCCTCGTTTCCAAGCATTATTTCGCTTCCCTGCTTCCGCACAGCGAGGCGACGGTGATTCAGATCAGCCCCCGGGCCGGCCTGCGCGATCCGGCCCACCGGGTGAATGTCCGCCTTTCGATGCCCGCCTTTGCTTTTGTCGAAGGCTTGCACCTCCAGGAGAATCCCTCGCTGGACGCAACCGCCTGCTGCCTGTTCCTCGATTCGCTGGAGACCCTCTACCAGGCCCTGCAGCGGCGGATTCCGGAAGAAACTTTGAGCTTTTCCCGGATCGCCTCCGATCTCCTCGGTGCGGTGCCTGACGGGGAAGGCCTTTTTCTGGGCAATTCCCTGGTTATCCGTGCCTTCGATAAATTCCGGTCGCCTTTCCCTCGGAAAATATCCGTGATTTCCAACCGGGGGGTCAGCGGCATCGAGGGGAACATCGCCACGAGTGTCGGCTTTGCCGAGGCCTCCCGGCGGCGGGTGACGGCGGTCATCGGCGACATCTCCTTCCTCCATGATCTGAATTCGCTCCTGCTGCTTGCTCAGAGCGCAACTCCCGTTGTCCTGATCATCATCAACAACGGCGGAGGACGGATTTTCGAGCGCCTTCCGATCCGCGACTTCCCTGAAATTCTCGAACCGTACATGACTACGCCTCATGGGATGACCTTCGACCTGCTGGCTGCCCAGTTCGACCTGCCCTATTTCAGGGCGGCAACGCCGGACGAGTTGAGAAAGGCTTACGAATCGGCCCTGGATGCGGAACGTTCCGCCGTGCTGGAGGTCACCCTGGACCCGGAAGAGGATCTGCGAACGTTCCAGACATTTCAGAACGTTCGCCTGCCATAAACGATTTTAATAAAGAAAGGGAGACCCCCATGATTTCAGAAATATTCGATCCCGAACGCTGGCTTGCCGTCCCCGGCTTTGAATTTACCGACATTACCTATCATCGCGCCCGGGAGCAGGGCACAGTGCGGATCGCATTCAACCGGCCGGAGGTGCGCAACGCTTTCCGGCCGAAGACGGTCGATGAGCTTTACATCGCCCTGGACCATGCCCGCATGACTCCCGATGTCGGCGTGGTGCTACTGACCGGCAACGGCCCGTCTCCAAAGGATGGGGGCTGGGCCTTCTGTTCCGGAGGCGATCAGCAGGTCCGCGGCAGAGACGGTTATCAATACTCCGGGCAGGGGGGCGGCGTCGATCCCTCCCGCCTTGGACGGCTCCACATCCTGGAAGTTCAGCGCCTGATCCGGTTCATGCCCAAGATCGTCGTGGCCGTGGTTCCCGGCTGGGCGGTCGGCGGCGGCCACAGCCTCCATGTGGTCTGCGATCTCACGATCGCCTCGAAGGAACACGCCGTCTTCAAGCAGACCGACCCGGATGTGGCCAGCTTCGACAGCGGCTACGGCTCCGCTTATCTGGCCAAGCACATCGGGCAGAAGCGCGCCCGGGAGATCTTCTTCCTCGGGTTGGATTATTCCGCCCAGGATGCTTTCGAAATGGGCATGGTCAACAAGGTCGTCCCTCACGCTGAACTGGAGACGGTCGCCCTCGAATGGGCCGGAATCATGAATGCCAAATCGCCCACGGCCATGCGGATGCTGAAGTATGGGTTCAACCTGTTGGATGACGGCATGGTGGGGCAGCAGCTCTTCGCCGGGGAGGCCACCCGGCTCGCTTACGGCACACCCGAGGCGTTGGAAGGGCGCAGCGCCTTCCTGGAGAAGCGCCCCAAGGACTTTTCGAAGTTCCCCTGGCATTTCTGAGAGAGAGGAAAAACCAACTGCAGGAGGTCTGTCTCTCCTGTGCCTTAACGGGAAGCCTGACCTGTGATAATGTGACGCTCAAGACCGTCCTGGGATGGTCTCCTGTCCTGCTGATGGGAAGGGCATCCTCCTGATCAAATCCGGATATGTCTGTCAAGGTGGTTAGCTGTGAATAGATGGGATAAAATAATTTATGCCTGCTTTTTCTTCATTATAGCCGTTGCAGGCAGCCTCATAGGTGGCTCCGCTGAGTTTCCAAAGTGGATTTTCATCATTCTTTTCATCATGCTGATTTTGTATCTATTGAACAAAGACAAAATCGACAGGAACTTCCGGAAATGAGTCGAATGCGTCGTGGGTGTCTGCAGAACTTCATCGGAATATTCCTTTGCGCAAATCAGCTCATCTGTATATCTTCAAAAAGAAGGCCGACAGGATTGATTTCTCCGGTCATCACCGGCAGCGGAACATTATCGGTCGGCCTTTCATTCTCCATTCTGTTGATTTCACAAGCGGCCTTGCGTTATTTTTGGGCTTTACCGGGATGAATCTTGATTTTGAAGCGGAAACGCTGTCCGCGAAAAAGAGGATTTTTTAACAGGCGCCAAATATCGTTTTGACCGGGAATTGTGACCTCATGAAGAAAACGCCCGTCCGAGTTCCATGGAAGAATTTCTGTGCCGTCATCCTGTCGGCGGTGATTCTTTTTGCCTTCAATTATTCCGCAGGCGCCGCGCCGTCTCCCGTTGAGGTCGCCGTAACCGGGATCGAAGGCGAAAAGCTGGACAACGTTCGGGCAGCTCTGGATCTTCCTTCCGGTATTGTTCGTAACGGAGACGTCAATATGCCCTGGCTGGAACGGTTTGAAAAGCAGGTTCCGGAGAAGGTGAAACGCGCGCTGGAACCCTTCGGCCATTACGATGTCCGCACAAAAACCCGGATCGAAAAGACGACGGACGGTTACGTCGTCATAGTGGATGTTTCCCCCGGCCGGCCAACTCTCGTGGCGGACGTGAGTCTCGCGATCGAGGGGCCTGGGGCGAAGGAAAACCGTATGAACAGGGCCGTCGACTCCTTTCCCCTGAAAAAAGGAGATGTTTTCGACCATACGGCCTACGAAGCGGGCAAGACACAGCTCCGAGAGGCCGCATTGGCCCGGGGCTATCTCGATGCGGACTTCTCCGTCAGCCGGGTTGAAGTTTCCCTTCGGGATTATTCCGCCCGGATCGAACTCCTTCTCGATACGGGGCCCTTTTATGCTTTCGGCGACTGGAAAATCCTGGGGGGAGAGGCTTACAGCGACACCTTTCTTCGAAGGCATGTGGCCTTCAGGAAAGGCGAGCCTTTTTCCTATAATAGAATCTATCGGACCCAGCTGAATTTCATCAATTCCGAGCGCTTCCGGGAAGCCGTTGTCGAGCCGGACAAGGAAACAGCGGAAAATTTCATGGTTCCCATAACAATCCGACTGGAACCTTCCCTCCCAAAACGGCTTCGGTTCGGGATCGGATACGGAACGGATACAGGTCCTCGGGCTTCCGCCCACTACCGGGATTTGAACATTTCGGGAGAAGGACGGGAGCTTTCCGCCGACCTGGTCGTCTCTGAGCGTCTTCAGGCGTTTGTCGCCGATTTTCGACTGCCGGGACGTCGGATAGAAAGCTTTACGGGTTTTCAATTCAGACTTCAGAATGAGGACATTTCCTCCTACACGAGCCGGTTTGCATCCCTCGAAGCAAACCGGACCTGGGATTTCGGAAGGGGGAGGCTCGGTACGGCCTATCTCCGCCTGCAGAGGGAAGATTCGGAGGTGGGGGAGCAGGATGTAAGCGCTACCCTTGTCCTGCCTGGTGTTCGTTATTCAAGGCAGCGTTACGACAATCTGATCCGTCCCCGAAGAGGCTACAACTATGCTCTCGAACTGAGAGGAACGGATGCGTTTCTCGGCTCCGACGTCGGAGTTGCGCAGGTGCTGGCCAACGGAAGATACCTGCTGCCCCTGCCCTGGAATCTTATGGCGACGTTCCGTGCGCAGGGAGCCGCGTCGTATGAAAAAGATCCCCTCAGCGACATGCCCGCGTCCCTGCGTTTTTTCACCGGTGGCGACAACAGCGTGCGCGGCTTCTCTTATAACTCTCTCGGACCGACGGACTCGACAGGTACGGTCGTCGGAGGCAAGAATCTGATCGTCGGAAGTGTCGAGCTGGAAAAGGCTTTCCCGAAGAATTTCAGCGCGGCGGTCTTTTACGATACGGGAAACGCCTTCAACAATCTGTCGGATCTGGAACTTTATCGCAGCGTCGGCATCGGAGTCCGGTATTATACACCCGTCGGAGCTATCCGGCTGGATGTCGCTCATCCGATCGACTATCCCGATTCTGATTACCGCATCCATTTCTCTCTGGGGTTTCAATTGTGACGTCAAAAAGAGTCAAATACGGCCTGTTCTTTCTCGCGGGGATTCTGCTGGTCGTTCTGCTCCTGTCGGCAGCGCTCTATCATGTTCTGAAAACACCCGAGGGGTCCCTCCGGCTGTTGAAATTTCTCGGAAGCCAGGCCGGCGTTCAGATGAAAATCGGGCGCTCCGAGGGCAACCTGATGGACGGTCTGGCGCTTCGAAACCTGGAGCTGTCCACAGAATCCTTCGATGCGCGGATCTCCTCCATCTTCATCAAGCCTTCCCCTCGATCGCTTCCGGCGGGCTTCCTGTCTGTGGAAGAATTGCGGATGGAGGGCGTCGCCGTGCACGACCGGAGGCCGGAAGAGAAAGAGCCGCCGGACTTGAGCTGGCCTTCCGTACCGGGCTTTCTCGGTTCCCTGAGAGGCGGAATCGCTTCTCTCGACATCAGCAATATCGAATACCGCCGACTTGAAGAGCCGCCGGTCCGGATCGACCGCATTCAGGGGAGTCTGGAGTGGAATGCCGGCATCCTCGATTTGAAAAATATCCGCATCAAGTCTCCCTGGGGGGAGCTTCGCGGGGACGCTTCGGCGGGCTTTATCATCCCCTTTCTGAATCTGGAAACGGCCCTTGACCTGCAAAGCGGGGGTGGGGACGGTGTCGGGAAATTTTCCTTGAAAGCCGGCTTGAGGAAAACCGCGGCCCCCGAGCCGATCGCTGGGGAAGTCTCTCTCACAGCCGCTGACATCGGCGGCAGAAAGACGGGATTGACGGGCATCATTGGGCTGGCGAAACATTCCGTCCATCTGAGGGATGTCCGTCTGCTCAGGCCCGGACTGAAAGGAGATATGGCTGGCAGCGCCGTCGTGACGTTTCCGGAAGGAGAGCCATTTTACAGTATTCGGGTGAAGGCGTCCCATCTCGATCTTTCCCCGGAAATTTCCTTTCCCACGGACATCAGCGGTGAGATCGATCTGAAGGGCGTTCCCACGGATTACACAGGGTCGTATTCTCTGACCAACACGGGGAAAACGTGGGCTTCGACTGTCCTCAGAGGGTCCTTTGGCGGCGACCTGGAGAGGCTCAAACTGACGCTTTCGGAAGGGAAATGGCTGGCCGGACGCGTTTCGGGCGACGTCGCGGTCAACTGGAAAGAAGGCGTGCGCCTGACGGCAGCGGTGGAAGGAACCGGTTTGAATCCGGCGGTATTCGATCCCCAATGGAAAGGGGCGTTGAATGTAACGGCCCGCGGACAGCTCGGCATGAAAGCGGATGCGCCCCCCGATGCCCGCGTCCAGGCCTGGATATCACGCAGTCAACTGCTCGGCAGAGATCTTACGGGCGAAGCGGACGTGCGCCTGCGCGGCGATGATCTCGATATCGCTCTACTGGATGTCAGGGGGCGGCAGTTCGCCGTGCGCGCTTCCGGGGCGCTGAAAGAACGGATCGACTTCCGTGCTGCCGCTGGCGATCTCGGGGAACTGATTCCTTCCGCCCGGGGACGGCTATCCGCCCAGGGCTGGGTCCGCCTGCGGGACGGGCTGACCGCGTTTTCCGCGGAAGGAAGCGGGAGAAATGTTTCGGTTGACCGCTTCGCGGCCGATTCCCTTTCCTACCGGATGACGCTCGCCGCGGAAAAAGACCGGCTGCTGGATGCGGCTGTGAACGCAAAGAGCCTGAGGTACGATTCGGTCGAGCTCTCTGCCGCTGTCGTGCGGGCGCGGGGCGCCCTTTCGCGCCACCGGATTTCCATAGAAGCGCGGGCGCCGCGGGCAACGGCGGATGCCTCTCTTGCCGGTTCCTACGCGTCCGGGACATGGCGGGGAACGATCGAAAAACTCTCCGGCCGGGACAGATCCGGCCCCTGGCGGCTCCTGTCGCCGGCTGAGCTGATGATCTCCCGGCGTGCCGTATCCGTCTCCCCTCTGGTTCTCGCCGGCAACGCCGGGGAGCGTCTGGACCTGGCGGCGGATATGTTTCTGAATCCCCTGCAGGGACGTCTGAACGCCTCCTGGGCTGGAATCCGGCTGGAGCGCATTTCCTCCTGGATTCCCGATAGCGGTCTTTCCGGGAAGACATCGGGAAATCTGGAAACCCGTTTTGCCCGAGGAGATGTGGCTCTCCTTGCCGGCAAATTCAGCTCCTCGGGGAAGGCTGCAATCGGGGGGCGGCCCGTTTCCTTCAACCGGGCGGAGGCTTTGCTTAATTGGGGACGGGAAGGGTTGGACGCTCGGCTGGAAGTTTCCCTTGCGGGCGAAGGGGTGATTAACGGACGTGCCTCTTCACCGGCTCCCGTTCGCCTGGCTCTTCCCGACCAGGGGAAATTCGAAATGGATGTCCGGGATCTCGATCCTGGCCTGTTCCATGCCTGGCTGCCTTCCGGCGTAACGGTTGCCGGCCGCGCGGCGGGTAAAGTCGAGGGGAGGCTGCTGCCCGGCAGCGCCTTTGAACTGTCCGGAAAGTTGAATGTCTTATCGGGATCGGCAACCCGGAAGGACGAAGAGGGGCAGATTTCCATCGGATTTCGGAGCGCCGCCGTTGACTTTTCCTGGAGGGACGCTGATCTGAGAGGCAGGGCGAGCGCTGAGTTTGTCGATTACGGCAGCCTGCAGGCGGCTTTCAGAATTCCTCTTCCGGCGCGGATTCCCGTCGTCCCGGACCCGTCGGGAACCGTGGCCGCATCGATCCGCGGCCGACTCCGGGAAGCGGGCATGCTGAATGCCGCCTTTCCGGGATTTGTCGAAGTGGGGAAGGGGGAACTCGATCTCGCCGTCACGGTCGGCGGCGCCTGGGGCGATCCCAGGGTGGAGGGGCGTGTCGACATGGCGAAAGCGGGGGCCTACCTCCCGGCCGCCGGGATCGAGCTGAAGGATGTGAGCTTGAAGGCGCGCATGGAGGGGACAAAGATCCTGATCGATTCCCTGAGGGCGAATTCCGGCCCCGGCAGCATCGACCTTCAGGCGGAAATCGTCTTGAGTGGCAGCCAGGTGTCATCCTATTCCGGTACAGTCAAGGGAGACCGGTTTCAGACCGTCAATCTGCCGGAATTGCAGTTGCTGACAAGTCCCGATCTCCGTTTTGAAGGCAATCTGGAAAAACTGGCCGTGCGCGGCAGCGTTTCGGTGCCCCGGATGCTGGCTCTTGCAGGACAGGGGCCGTCCGTGATCACGCCGAGCAGGGACGTGGTTGTCGTGGATGCGCCGCCCTCAAGGGGAAGAAAGATGCCCTTCGCTCTCGATGTCCGGGTTGCCGTCATTCTTGGTGACGATGTTCGCGTCAAGGCCGACGGCGCCAATCTCCAGCTTGGCGGAACGGTTGCAACCGCGGCGACGGGCCCGGAAAATATCAGGGCGCAGGGGACTGTCCGGATCGTGGATGGCAGTTACAGTGTGTACGGTGTAACATTGAAGGTGGAGAGCGGCCGCATCATCTTTGCCGGGCCGGCCGACACCCCGCAACTCGATATCACCGCCGCCCGCAAGGTCGAGGATGTCACGGCGGGAGTGTTTGTCGGCGGGACGATCTCTTCGCCCCGCATCCGCCTCTACTCCCGTCCTGCCATGCAGGAGCCGGAAATTCTTTCCTATCTCGTGCTCGGCCGCGCCCTTCAGGGAGAGGGAAACGAACCGGATCTGTCCCTGCTGCTGCGCGCGGCCGGCTCCATTCTGACGAAATCCGAATCTCCTTCCGTTATCTCCCAGCTGAAGAGCCGACTGGGACTTGAAGGCGTGGAAGTCAAATTCACCAGGGATACGTCGGCTGTTGCGGGCCAGCCCGGCACGGCGGCGACGCAGAACGGTCTGATGGCCGGTTCCATGGTCTCCATCGGCAAGTATCTGACCCCCAGGCTTTATGTCAGTTTCGGTCGCTACCTCTTTTCGGAGCAGAGCGTCGTCAAGCTGCGATACAAATTTTCCGAAAAGTGGGAGGTGGAAACACACGGCGGAACCGTGAGCGGCGCGGACATCTTTTACAAAATCGAGTTCCGGTAATTCCTGTTGTTATCCGCAAGTCCTCAATGCCCCATCAAACCCCGGGAAAAAATTTCGCAAAGTCATGTCGACGGATGGAATGCTGCTTTGAAAACAAATAAAACATCCGGGCATGAGCAAGAGAGTGACTCTATGAAAAGATAAAGATATTTTTTGCCGGATGATCCAACTTTCTCCATTTACATGTGATGCTGTTTGCTGTATACGGCACGTGTGCCGCGAGGGAGGCAACATGAAGACGGATTCTTATAAAAAACCTGAGATAAATTCTGCCCTTACAGACGATGGAAAGAAAGACCGGCGCGAGTTTCTGATCACGGCAGCGAGGATCATCGTTCCTACCCTTGGACTTTTGGGGATAAGCCTTTCAATGTCCGGGGCAAGAGCCTTGGCTGCAGACTGCAACAGCATCTGTACGGGGGGATGTCAGGGCGCTTGTACAGGGTGCACGGGTTCCTGCTCAGGCACTTGTCACTGGGCCTGTTCCGACACGTGCAAAGATACCTGCAGCGGCATGACAGAAAGACGTTGAAAATATCGTCCCGGATCATCATTGACATGGGCAAAAGAAAAACCTGGTGGATCTTCATAAAAATGGGGTGCGTTTCATGAAAGACGACAAGGATGGAAATGTAACAGTGGCAAGACCCTCCGAGGAAAAAACGGAAAATATCGATCGACGGGGCTTCTTGTCCATGGCGGGCAAAATCGTTATTCCCACGCTCGGCATTATTGGTTTGACTTTGGCGGGTCGGCCGCAGAGCGTATCCGCCAATTGTAACAGTATGTGTGCCAGCAGCTGCAGCCTCTCATGCAGCGGCCGGTGTGACGGCACTTGTCAAGATGGATGCAGCAGCGGCTGTGGAAGCACTTGTGTGAGAACCTGCGCCGACGATTGCGGCTCGTCATGCTCCGGCGGCTGTGCCCATGTCTGCGGCGGCTGTGACGGAACGTGCAAAGGCGGATGCGAAGGACATATGTTTTAGATGTGTTTGCAGATAAAGGAACTTCAGGGCATTGCAAAGGAATCTTTTTTCTTTCTTCACCCCCTCGGGGATCAGGTCACGTCGGGGGCGATTCGTATCAACCCGGCCATGCATAAAAACTTCCGATGCCATTCCATCCCGATCATACCCTCTCCAAGGAGAAATGTGATTGGACTCTTATAGCGATGTAAAGATGGGGGAATACGAGCCAACCTGGCGATCGGGAATGGCGAAATCGATTACCTTTATTGTCACCGAAGATTGCCAGTTGCGTTGCGGTTACTGCTACATCATCGGGAAAAACAAATTCAACAGAATGTCGTTTACGATAGCCAGAACGGCGGTTGACTATATCCTGCATAATCGAGCCCTGTTCTGGGAAGATTCGGTTATCTGGGATTTTATCGGCGGTGAGCCGCTGCTTGAGATCGAATTGATCGACCGGATCTGCGATTACATCAAGCGCCGGATGTATGAGTTGGATCATCCCTGGTTCAACAGCTACCGGTTCAGTTTTTCCACCAATGGTCTCCTGTACGGCACTGAAAAGGTGCAGCGTTTTATCAGAAAGAATGCCCACCACCTGAGCATATCGATCAGCATCGACGGCACCAGAAAAAAGCATGACGCGCAACGGGTTTTCCCTGACGGCAGCGGGTCTTATGACGCGGTCGTGAAAAATGTGCCGTTATGGCTGAAACAATTTCCAAACGCGTCCACCAAAGCCACGGTCGCGCATGATGACCTGCCGCTGCTCAAAGAAAGCGTGATCCATCTCTGGCAGCTCGGCCTGAAAAATGTGACGATCAACCTGGTCAACGAGAACATCTGGGAACCCGGCGATGACATCATTTATGAGACGCAGTTGCGTGAGCTGGCGGATTACATTGTCGAAAACGATCTGTACGACACCCACAACTGTTCGTTTTTTTCCAAATCCATTGGAAAGCCGCTCGACTGCAAGACGGACAACGGAAACTGGTGCGGAAGCGGAAAAATGCTGGCGATTGACGGTGACGGCGTCTTTTATCCCTGCGTGCGGTTCGCTCCCTATTCCATGCGGTATAAACCGGCGAGATCGATCGGCAACTGCTTCGATGGCCTCGACATGAACAGGGTCAGGCCTTTCCTGGTGCTGAACAGGAGCATGCAGAGTCCAGAGGAATGTATCGCGTGCGATGTCGCCAGCGGCTGTGCCTGGTGTCAGGGTAACAATTACGACCTTGCGGCGACCGACACCATCTACCAGCGCGCTGTTTATACCTGTGCCATGCACAAGGCCAGGGTGCGGGCAAACCGGTATTTTGGGGAAAAATTAGCGGACAGGCTCGGCCGCGAACGACCTGTTGAGGCGAGATGACATGTACAGATATCTGCTGGTGATTCTGGAAAAAGGCGCAGTCCCGTTTTGCCACTACAGCAATCCTTTTTATTATTCCTCGGCAGAACCGGAATTCATGCCGTTGGAAATCCTCGGGAAGATAGTCGAATATGCCCGGGAAAACGGCTTGTTCCTCAATTTCCTCTTTGGAAGACACCCGTTGTCCCTAGAGTATGAAAGCCTGATTGGCACGATCGGACATGTCAAAATGATCCCGGTGGTCCTGAAGGACATCTATCCCGATGGCGTGCCGGTGCTGGAAGCGGATGAAAGCATGCGGTTCTCGGAGCTCGAAGCCGATTCTGAGCGCAACCTCGTTTTGTCGGTCACGCCGACGGATCTTCCTCATCTGTCCGACATGGTCGCGTCGCTTTGGGGAAAATTCAAACGGCTGAATCTGCACCTGGTGGGAGTTGAGACTATTTCCTCCGCACAATTGGATGTTTACCAAAGCGAATTGAAAAAAATAGCGGACCGGCTTGCCCAGCTTTACCGGACCGGCAGGGAAATCGAGATCAATGTCATTTCAGACCGGCTGCTTTTGAACCAGATGAACAATTGTGATGCCGGAATCAAACACCTGACCATAGCTCCCGACGGGAACGCCTATATCTGTCCGGCATTTTATTATGACGATGAAGCGGATACGGTCGGTTATTGGTCGGACATTATTGAAACAACGCATGCCAATCACCAGCTGCTGGATCTCGGCTGTGCGCCGATCTGTTCACGCTGCGACGCGTTCCACTGCAAACGCTGCGTCTATCTGAACAAGAAGACCACACTGGAAGTCAATGTGCCTTCCCGGGAGCAGTGTCTGGCGTCACATGTCGAGCGGGAGGTTTCGAGGCTTCTGCTGCAAAGTCTCCGGACGGTCAGACCGTTTGACCAGTTCCCTGCCATTGCCAGTCTAACCTATGACGATCCGTTCGATCTGATCGTGGGGGAGACCTGGAAAAGGGAGGAGCCTGCAGCAGTCAGCGCGACGTCGCAGGATGCCGATAACTGCCTGCAGCAGATATACGAGATGCAGAAGAAAATCCTGCGGAAATTAGAACTGGATTGAGGACGAACACGATGGACGATAAGGCCGGAGTCTGCAACGGCAAAGACGAGCGCAGTAAGATCGGGAAGGTGACTCCCCGGGAGCGCGATGAAATATCCGCACTTTTTGAACGCAAAAACGGATTGACCGAACTCATCAAAGCGCTGGTGGAGTCCGGCGATGAAATTCTCACAAACAGCTATTTTTACGAAAAAATCGTCGCCGACCTGGGAAAAACGACAACGTTGCACCAGCAGTGGTGGGACCGATGTGCACAGCGATATCAATGGGAGCGGGTCAGTGGCTGCATCTGGGAAATCGATTTTGAAACCTGCAATATATATTTGCGGAAAATATAAAGAGTATTCTTCATAAAAACACCCCGCAGAGGCCTATGATCCTCAATAAGAATTCGTGAAAGGAGAGTCCGGAAATGAATGATGAACTGCCGTTCGGGGAAAAGGTGGAAAAATTATACGGGAAGACGGAAAAGGTCGACAGACGCGGTTTTTTTGCGAAAGTCGGCAAGGTCATCATTCCCACTCTCGGAATAATCGGTTTGAGCTTGATGCCGCTTTCTCCGCGGCCAGCCGCGGCCGATTGTGCAAATACCTGTTCGGGGGGGTGTTACGAAACCTGTCGTGGGTGTACTGGTGGATGTTCGGGCAACTGTTCCGGTACATGTAACCGCACCTGCCACGACATCTGCGCTGACAGCTGCACCGTCACGGCAAGGTAGAATCCCGGATAGATAAAGTCTTTGGATGCTTTTATTTTCAGCGACCGACCTCATTAAGTCAGTTCCTAATGTTTTTCAGCTTTTACTTCGCGAAAGGAGAATGTTCCCATGGATGGCGAGGACTCATTCAGGAAAAAGATGGAAACGGTATACGGCAAGACGGAAAAGGTTGACAGGCGTGGGTTTTTTACGACGGTCGGCAAGGCCATCATTCCCACTCTCGGCATTCTTGGCTTGAGTTTGATGCAGCTTTCACCAAAGCCGGCAGCGGCTGATTGTGCCGATACCTGCTCCGGGGGATGCTCCGAAACCTGCCAGGGATGCACCGGATGTACAGGCAGTTGTGCCGGCGAGTGTGATCGCACCTGCCGCGACATCTGTGCCAACAGCTGCACCGTCACGGCTGAGTAGAAACGGAGAAACCAACCGGTAAGCCGGCCTGCGCAGGCATTATTTGCCGGCCGGCTTACCGGTTCGTATTGCTTGAGTCTTCCTTAAACAAGAATCCATTAACCCCACAGATATTCATACCCCAGAAAGATCTGCCTTGCGGGAACTTTTTGGCATCATCCTTTGTCTAAGAATTGCAGCAGAATCTGAACCGTCGAAGTCCAATCGAAAATCGGACCCTGAAGTTGGAAATAAGCAGAATGAGCTGGTTGGGCGAAAACAGGGCGGCGCAGCGCTGGTAAGTAAACGAGGATTTGTGCAACAAAATAATTCTTTTTGACAGAGAGGTTCCATGAAAAAGTCTGATACAAGCCATCAGATGCCCATGTTGTCAGTCATTCCCACGCAAATTATTCTATTATGGATTGCATTTTTGATCATGATCATCCTGCCGACGCCGATTCAGGCGGATATGGGCAGAGTTGTGGCCACAGAGGCGCAGGTGTCGGAAGACAGCCAGAAAGCCATTATCCTGCACAACCGCGAAGAAGAAGTGCTGATTCTCGGGACGGATCTCAAGGCGGATAAATCTGCACGCATCATCCGGTTTATTCCATTTCCTGAGGAACCAAAGGTGCAGTTGGCCTCACCGGCTTCCTTCGAGTCCGCAATGGATTTGATCAAAAAGCACGGGTTGAAATTCATTGAGCAGACCAAGGGCGGCCGTGCCGCGGCGCGAGCGGTAGAGATGCGGTTCAATCAGCGGCTTGGCTCTCACGATGTGACGGTGATCAGGATCAATGATGCGGCGGAATTCAATGGGTGGGTCAGGGAATTCCTCAGGCAGAAGGGTTTGCAACTGAAGCGTGAAGATCCGAAGATCGAGGCTGTCGTTCGTGATTACACCCGGCGGGGCTTTGTCTGGTTTGTTTTCGACTTCGTCACGGTGAACGAACAGATCCGTTTCGTTGAGCCGATCCAGTACAGGTTTAAAACGAAGGAACTCTATTATCCTCTGAAAACTTCCAACACGTTTGGCGGCTCTGGAATGATCGACCTTATTCTCATTACACCCGGGACTTTCTGTGAACCTCTTCAATCTTATTATGGCGGATGTTTCGGATTTCAAGAAATGAGGGCCACGACATCGTCACAGCTTGAAAATGATGAAATGAAAGGAATTTTTCCGGGTATCGGGCAATTTTCCAAAAATCAGAACATGTTCATCCAACTGATGAGATATCAGGGGGACTACGAGTTTGACCAGGATCTCCTGGGAGACTTCGGTCAAGCGGTTCCGTATGCCATAGGGCATGTGGAAGAGGCATGGGGCAGTCCATGGCTTTTTCCCATGGAAGAAAATGTAAAGGATCTCAAGGAAAGGTGCAGGTTGAAGCCCGATTCAGGGCCATGCAAAGCGATTTTCTGGCGTTACTTTTTCAATCCGGAAACCCAAAAATGCGAGAAATTCGTTTACGGCGGGTGCGAGGGAACGGTGCCCTTTGAAACAAAAGAAGAATGTGTGGCGCTGTGTGAGAAGGACGGCGGCGCTTCTTCCACACTCAAGAATATAAATTTCGAAGAATTTACGCCGTCGAGTAAACACTTCACCCTGCAGATTCCAGCAGGATGGCCGCGAGAAGAATATGACATCCAGCGATCCAGCCTCCTGAGCGGAAACAATAAATATGAATTGACTGTCCGGGCGCCGGGTCAGGAGGGTCTGGAATATCTGAGTGTGAGGGTTGCCTGGCATCGGGACGCATGCGGAACCCCTGAACGGTTCATATATGACCTGTTGAATCCCCGTTTCAGTTCTCGAAGAGCGGACGCAAAAGTTTTACCGTTAACCGGGCCGGAAGCCAAGACGCTGGAAATAAAAAAAGTCAGACAGCCCTTTCAGGGGATGAACGCCAAGCCCGTGAAGGCAATAGAGCGATATGTGGTTATACCTGCCCATACGGGTTTTTATGTGCTGGTGTACGATGCGCCGGAAGCGTTGTTCAAGGAAAACAAATGGGTGTTCGACAAAATCCTGAGTTCATTTCAACCAATGGTTAGCCTGAATTCGAAGCCTGAACCCGTCGCGGAAGTCAGTGATGACGAATACGAGGTCTATGCTGATTTCTTCAGTGCGGAAGAAGTGCGCGGTTTTGAAATTCCTCCATATTTCTCCAATACTTATAGAGCGCGGCACGTTTATCATGAGACGTCAGCCGGGAAGAATTCGGACAAGCAGACGCTGACACATCTCATGGAGAGTTTTGGTGCATTGGATAAATCCATCATGGAGGATTACAGGGAGAAAAACAAAAGAGTCCGTATACTCAGGGACAGAATGGTGGTTCCATGGCTTGAAATTCTGCAGACCAATGAACCCAACCGCGAGGGGGGGCGTGGCATGGAGCAGCCTTTAACGGTTTTTCCTGATGAGGTTTTTCTCTCCCGGATCGGATTCAACGAACAGAAAGACACGGCTCTGTTCTATGTTTCTCAGAATGGAGCGCCAATGACGGGGTACTTTGTCCTCATGGTAAAAAAGAAAAACAGATGGGTCATTAAAAACGCTGTCCTTGAAGACTTTAAGATTCCATATTCCGAGATTTCACCTTCCTTTCAGTATATTCAGCATGACATCTCCGATGGTAAAGGGGGGCGCTAAAATTCCGGAAAAGGGATCATTTCAGACCTTTGAAAAAAAGCATATTGCTGAAAACGCCTGATATCTTTCAGCCTGTCAGGAAAGGTTTTACTGTCATTGAATGAGGAGGTTTATACTGTAAGAGAAGGGTTCGTTGGAATGAACGGTGAAAGCCAGTGGATTATCCCAATAATATCAAGCTCTTTGCCTTACTGAGGCGGGAATGAGCATCATCCGGGAATCTTTGAAACAGGAAATAAAGCAGCTCCCTTTTACGCTGGGAAAACTTTTGGGCGCCATGATGGCGGTCATCGGCATACCGGCAGTCATCTGGATTACGACGAGACGCCCGAGCTCATCATGGCAGGAGGTTGTCCCGTATGCCCTGCAGGGCATCTCCGGAATATTGATATTCCATGTATCTTCCATATTGGCGCGTCATCGATTGAAAATACATGTTTCTTCCGGCCAGACTCAGGCAGAGAAAAACAGTGTCGCTGCCGTGGTATGGACAATCTTCGCTGGGCTGGTGGTCATGGCTTTTTTGTTGATTTACCTGTTCTGGTATCTGGGTTGACGCGGACATCCCAATAGATTACAGAAATGAATTGAGCATCAAGATCCCGGGGTTTTGTTTTGACTTTAACCCTGTGGACTTCGTTATTGACACACCAGTTTTTTCGATTCTACTTCGAATGTTCCAAGACTGATGTGGTCCGGTTATTTTCGAAGAATCCACTCGATATCAGATTGCCGACGGAATCAAAGTCACTGAATTCAACAACTTGATATTCTGCCTCCAGGCAACGCATTTCAATCTGCAAATGAAAGTTCATTCAGGAACGCTCTTTACTGGAAAAGGCACTCTCTAAGAGATCAAAGGTTTCTTCTGCTTTCTCAAACAGTGAGTAAGACATGTTCTTAAGCAGCCAAAGCGTAATCATGTGATCCATAGTTCCGATCACAATACTCTGCGCTACCGATGAATCAATATCCTGCCTCATCTCTCCGGATTTTTTGCCTTCTTCAAATATATCAATGAGATAATGGTAAAGGAGTCTGACATTCTGGTAGACGGATGTTTCCATAAAGCTGGAACTGGTTTTCAGAAACAAGTAGACAATCTTTGCATCAACTGGTGCTTCCTCCGTCCGACGATATGTCCACCAGATGTATTTTCGCAGCTTATTGAATGCACCCTTTACCCCGAACATCTGATCATCCAAGTCTTTCAGTAATTCAGAGACCCATAAATCCGGGATGGCCAGCAAAAGGTCTTCCTTGCCTTTGAAATGTTCATATAATGCGGCTTCGGAAAGACCGACGTTGCGACAGATGTCCACAACTGTTGTCTTTAGAAACCCATTTTCCGCAAAAAGAATCTTCGCACTCTCTACAATCCGGTCTCTGGTGTTTTCCGCTTTCTTGCTGAGAAGTCTCTTTTTCTCTTTTATATGATTAGCCTTTGATGTTTTAAGGTTATTTATTTTATCAGAGTTTGCTGCCAATTCTAATTTTTCCCCTCTCCAATGATACTAATGTCATTAGGTAATACTCTCCCTAACACAAGTCAATCAGCCTAACAAGCATAAAAAGTAATTTTTATTTAGATTCTAATCTGAGAATAGAGGCATTTAATTATAAATATTTATCCCATAAGCCTTTTGGTACTGGTTAAAAATAATTATATTAGATATTATTTTTTCAATTATGGATCATAAAAACAATTATTAACAATAACATTTTGATATTATTGGTTATTTATAATATCAAAGGTAACCTAATAGCATTATTTTTTTGTCTTGACAGCCCGGTTTTTTAAGGTTATTTAATCTCAAAATTAGTTCATTTTTGAGGATCGTTTGGATTTATTTGGATTACACAGAAAAAAATAATAAAATCAATGCCATTGTAATTTAATGGCATTAAGTAAAATTTTTTAGGAGGATAACAATGAATTACACAGGACACATTGACCGTTTTGTTCGAGAAAATCTTCCGCCGGAAGATCAGTTGCCGGAGTTTATTTTTGAAACACCGGAGCTGCAGTTCCCCGAACATCTGAATGCCACCGCCCTTTTGCTTGACAAGGCGCTTGAGGAAGGAGCGGGCGAAAGAATTGCGATGATCGGCAAGGACATCCGTTGGACCTATCGTGACTTGCAAAGTAAGGTGAACCAGCTTGCCAGTTTACTTACTGAGGACATGGGACTCATTCCGGGGAACCGCGTTTTATTGCGCGGCGGTAATACGCCCTGGTTCGCCGTTTGTTGGCTCGCCGTATGGAAGGCCGGCGGAGTGGCTGTCGGAACTATGCCTTTGCTCCGGGCCAAAGAATTAAAGCAATTGATACACCTCGGACGCGTCAGTCATGCGCTGTGCGAGGCGTCTTTGGCCGAAGAGCTGAATCTCGCGCGTCCTGAATGCCCGGAACTCAAAGAGGTAATGGTATATGGCGACGATGCATTCGACAAGAAACTCGCCTCAAAGTCCGCAGAATTCAATGCAGTCGATACAGCGTCCGACGATCCGGCCCTGATCGCTTTCACTTCCGGTACGACCGGCATCCCCAAAGGCTGTATCCATCTTCACAGAGATGTGATGGCCATGTGTGAGGTTGTCTGCGGTTACTGGCTAAAGCCGAGCGCGGACGATGTTTTCATCGGCACCCCACCTCTCGCCTTCACTTTTGGCCTCGGCGGACTCCTGTGTTTCCCTCTTTGGGCAAGAGCCAGCACGGTGTTGATGGAAAAGCTCAGCCCGCCTGTCCTGATAGGGGCCATTGAGCAGTATGGTGCCACCATCACTTTCACAGCTCCCACCGGATACCGGCAGATGACGCCTCTGATTCCGCAGCACAACATCACGAGTCTGAAAAAAAGCGTGTCCGCCGGCGAGGCTCTGTCAGTTGATACCCGTAAAAAGTGGAGGGAAGCGACCGGCATAGAGATGCACGATGGTATTGGCGGAACAGAACTGATCCATATTTACCTCGCTGCATACCCTGACGACTATCGCGAAGGTTCCTTGGGCAAGCCTTTACCGGGTTACCGGGCCATGCTGGTGGATGAGCAGATGAATCCAGTGCCGGTGGGAGAAACAGGAAAGCTCGCGGTCAAAGGGCCCACCGGTTGCCGCTACCTGGCAGATGAAAGACAGAAAAGTTCAGTTAGAAACGGTTGGACCATCACTGGGGATGCCTACCACCAGGATTCGGATGGCTATTATTATTTCCATGCCAGAGTGGACGATATCATCGTGACTTCAGGGTACAACGTATCGAGTCCGGAAGTGGAATCCGTCCTGCTGGAGCATCCGGCAGTTTCAGAATGTGGCGTTATTGGAATACCGGACCCCGACCGAGGTCAGGTTCTGAAGGCTTTCATCGTATTGAAGCCGGGTTATACCGGTGACGAGTCGATGGTGAAAACCCTTCAGGACTTCGTTAAGCAAAACGCTGCTCCTTATAAGTATCCGCGGGTAGTCGAATTCGTAACCGCTCTTCCTCGTACTGAAACAGGGAAGCTGCAAAGATTCAAACTGAAATAAGAAGCCATGCGTTGAAAAACGAGGGACCGGTTAACAAAGTCCATCCCTTCATCTGAAAAAGAGGATATTCAAATCTGGAAGGTATGGATCGCTCTGCCTGATGGAATGATCGATCCATACCCTTCTACAAATTCCCCATGTCAAGGAACTAAGGAGATAATGATGGAAATCAAAAAGATAGATCATATTTGTATTGCGGTTAAGAACCTCGAGGAAGCCAGAAAGTTGTGGGAGCCACTCTTGGGAAAAGACAAACCGGACGACGCTTATGTGGATGAACCTGAAAAGATCAAAGTAGCGCGATATTGGATCGGAGAAGTTGGATTCGAGTTAATGGAATCCACAACAACGGATGGTGACGTTGCCAAGTTCATCGGAAAAAATGGCGAGGGCTTCATGCTTATCAGCTTTAATCTGGACAATACTCGCGCTGCCGCCAAAGAGCTGCAGGCCAAGGGCTATCAATTTATACCGGATAAACGGGGAGAAATCGTCCGGCCATTTCGCGATGGTGAGTTCGCATTTGTTCATCCGAAGACACTCAATGGTGTATTGACGGAACTTATTGATGATAAAGGCCAGTTGGTTTCCCGGTCAGAGTGAGGGAGCTTGACTGAATAATCCTTTTATACCGTAGAGGTGTTTAAAATGAGGTACGCAGAGACAGGGTATAATTTAGAAATTGATTTATCTAATGGTAATATTGAACGGGTCGAAACAGACCCGATACTGACCGAACTTCATATAGGTGGCAATGGTAAGGCCGCCAAGATGATATGGGACAGGGTCCCTCCCGAAGCGGATGCCTTTTCTCCTGATAATCTTCTCATATTCAGCGCCGGGTTGTTAGTCGGTACACCCTTACCCGCTTGCAACCGCACAATGGTCGATACCATTTCTCCTCAGACAAACTTTTTTTCCCACTCTATATTTGGGGGGTATTTTGGCCCGGAACTGAAACACGCCGGTTACGACCAGATAGTCTTTCGCGGCAAATCCCCTCGTCTGGTTTATCTGTGGATCAATAACGATAAAGTGGAAATACGAGATGCCTCACATCTTAAGGGAAAAGGCGCGCAGGAGACGGCAGAGCTTATTAAGAGGGAGCTGAATGATCCCAGAATTCAGGTTGCCGCAATAGGCTTGGCCGGCGAGAATAGACTCTTCATGGCCAGCATTGAACACTCAAATGCCAGTGCGTCTCGTGGAGTGGGTGCAGTTATGGGGGATAAAAGGCTGAAGGCTATCGCTGTACGCGGCACGAAGGACTTTGCCGTTGCTAGCCCAGAAGAATTTTTCGAATTATGCCTGAGGCACAGCCAGGAAATTGCTGCCAGCCCGTTTAACGGGGATTTAATGGCCATCGAGTGGAATGATGCTTTCCATCACGATAATTTCGCCTGGGGTAATTCGCGTGTGCGGCGAAAGAATTATTGGAGCCAGGAACTCGAAGATAGATGGAAGGATTATACCCTTGAGATACGAGATCGACTGCAGGGTTGCTACAACTGTCCCAAAAATTGCCATCTAGTGGTTAAACCCCCAGGACGTCAAAGATACATGTTGAAATGCTTCGGCAAAGGTACCTGGCATATGGCAGCCTTTGAAGAACTTCCCTTTACGTTCGACATACTGGCTCTGGCTCAGGAATACGGTGTGGACAGCTATGCCGCACCACAAACAATCGCTTTTGCAATTGAGCTTTATGAAGACGGCATTCTAACAGACAAGGAGCTGCCTGATTTTCCAGCCAGCGGCGCGGATCGGTTTTATTATCTCCTTGAAAAGCTGGTCCGGCGTGAAGGAATCGGCGATGTACTAGCCAATGGTGTTTATGCAGCAGCTCGTCTGATTGGCAAGGGCGCGGAAAAGTACGACCATAACACAATAAAAAAGTTTGAGCAGATACCTCTGAAACTGGGAAGGGTAAATTTTCCCTATTTCCTGATGTATTGCACCAGTGACAAGATGGCAATCAATCAGAGTGAAGGGTCATATCCGCAAGATGCAATTAAGGACCCTGTTGAGAGACAGAAGTTTGCCGACGAATGGATATCGGCACCCGAAAGATTCAGGCGCTTCTTCATGGAATGGGAGCCACGCACCGACCCGTCCCCAGAAGCCAGTATTAACATTTGTGACTGGAATGAGACGATGCACTATGTCGATGACTCAGTTGGCACTTGCGCATTCTGTTCTTCATTCAGAGGCCAGTTTGGCGGTGGCGCTGCATATCACATTTATAACATCCCACATTTCATTAACCTGGCTACGGGAATGAATATGGATGCCGACGACCTATGGCAAGTTGCCAGAAGGAATCGAAACCTGGTCAGGGCCATAAACGTCAGCAGAGGATTGAGAAGAGTTGACGAAAAACCGCCCGAAAACCACTGGAGCAAGAGAGAGCCTGAAAAAGAACAAGCTCTCCTCAGTGAGTACTATACATTCAAAGGCTGGACTGATGATGGAATTCCATCCAAAGCTACGTTGGATAAGCTTGGGCTGGATTATGTGGCTGATGAACTTATCAGGAGAGGAATTCTGAACGGCACCGAGGATAACTGTTACATACATCATCCATGTTACTCAGACGTCAATAAAAAGGAAGCGACTATATCGGTACGTAAAGGTGAACACTTCACTCTGACTGAGTACAATATCGTAAATAAATAGTCAAGGAGGTGAAAACAGCGATGAGTGGGTTGGTAAAGAAAATCGTCAAAACAATAAAAGTTGACTTGGACAAATGCAATGGTTGTCGAGCGTGTGAGATAGCCTGCGCGGCATACCACGCAAATCCGAGATACAGCTCTTTTAATCCGAGTCGTGCCAGGGTCAGAGTGGTTATTGATGAGCGGAATGATGAATGGGTTGCAATTCGCTCTACTGGTTATGCTAAGGCGGAATGTGATGGGAGGCGCGTATATACGATCAAGGGAAAGGAATACAGTGAGTGCAGCTTCTGCGGTAATGCCTGCCCGGCTAGGGATTTATTTAAAGAACCCGATTCCGGACTCGCCCTCAAATGCGATATGTGTGGGGACGATCCAAATCAAATACCATTGTGTGTCCAGATATGCAGCCGTGACGCCCTGACTTATGAAGTAACGGAGAAAGAAGTTGAAGAACAAATAAAACCGAATGAGATGGAGATCGGACTGGAAAGTCTGGCGGATCGCTATGGATTGGACAAAATCATGAGTGCGGTTGCCCGGATGGCGCAACAGGGTGCAGGCGTTGAAGCTGAAAGATAAATAGTAGAATTAGGAAAAAGGAAGGAAACCGGTGGAGACTATAGCCCCCTTCAAGGAAATTATAGAGGAAGTTAAAGCGCACGGTGGAGACGCCTTCAAACGCTGTTTCCAATGCGGCTTGTGCGATGCCGTCTGTCCCTGGAACAAGGTGCGGCAGTTCAGCATGCGCAAGATCGTCCGTGAGGCCACGTTCGGCCTGACGGACATTGAGAGTGAAGAGATGTGGCGTTGCACCACCTGCGGAAGATGTCCCCAGCAGTGTCCGCGGGACGTAAAACAGATCGAATCCGGGGTTGCCCTGCGCAGGATTGCCACGGAGTACGGCGTATTTCCCCATTCCGTACAGCCGATCAAGAGCATCAGAGGCAGCCTTGTCGGTTCAGGGAACCCGCTGAACGAGGAGCGGGGCAAGCGAGCGGACTGGGCCAGGGGCCTGGATGTGAAGCCTTTTGCCGAGGGGATGGAGATTCTGTATTTTCCCGACTGCTATGCCTGCTATGACCCGCGGATGAAGAAGGTCGCGGTTGCCACAGCCAGGATTCTGCAGGCGGCCGGGGTGGATTTCGGCATCCTGGGCGACAAGGAAGTCTGCTGTGGCGAGAGCATCCGCAAGGCAGGCGATGAGGAGGTGTTCCAGCGCCTGGCGAAGGAGAACATCAAGGCCTTTATCGATGCGGGTGTGAAGAAGATTCTTGTTTCGTCCCCCCATTGCTACCATACCTTCAAGAACGAGTATCCCGAATTCAGGGTGAACTTCGAGATCGTTCACATCACCCAGTACCTGGCCGAGCTCATTGGCGAGGGACGGCTCAAGCTTGATCCGGACAAGGTGTATGAGAAGAAGGTCACCTGGCATGATCCCTGTTACCTGGGGCGGCACAACGGCATCTACGACGAGCCCCGCAATGTTCTGCAGGCCGTACCCGGTCTGGAGTTTACGGAACTGCCGGAACACCATGTCGCCAGTCTGTGCTGTGGCGGCGGCGGCGGTCGGATCTGGATGGAGACGATCAAGGGAGAGCGGTTCTGCGATCTGCGGATCGATCAGGCGGTCGATGTCGGGGCGGAGGTGCTGGTCACCGCCTGTCCGTACTGCATCACCAACTTCGAGGACAGCCGGGTCACCATGGGTCTGGATGACAGGATCGAGGTCAAAGAGATAACGGAAGTGATTTCGGAATTGATTTAGGAAATCACCCTATCCGATGAGGTAATATAAATGGAAAAAGAACAGATCGATCAGCTTTGTAAAAGCTTCGGGAACATTAATTTCGGAGACGTCATGGTCGTCGGCGGCGGGATCAGCGGCATTCAGGCCTCTCTCGACCTGGCCACCGCCGGTTTCAAGGTCTACCTGGTGGAAAAGGGACCCAGCATCGGGGGGCATATGGCCCAGTTGGACAAGACCTTCCCCACCAACGACTGCTCCATGTGAATTCTCTCACCTAAACTGGCCGAGGTCGGCCGGCATCCAAACATCGAAATCCTGAGTTACACTGAAGTTGACAGTGTCGACGGAGAGGCGGGAAATTTCACGGTCACGCTGACCAAAAAGCCCAGATATATTCAGATGGACAAGTGCACAGGTTGTGCCGTCTGTACGGAGTACTGCCCGGTTCAGTACCCTGATCCCTTTAATCAAAATATATCTCGTAATAAAGCGATCCATGTCTATTTCTCCCAAGCCTTCCCCCTGGTGGCCTATATTGATGAAAGCTGCCGTTATCTTAAAGAAAAGACATGTGCTTTATGCGAGGGGGTCTGCAAGGCGGACGCCATCGATTTCCATCAGAAGCCGCAGAAGGTGGAGATCAATGTGGGGGCGGTCATTCTGGCGGCCGGTCTGGAGCCCTACGACCCCCGAGCGAATCCGGAATATCATTACGGCGAATTCGTCAATGTGGTCACCAGTATGGATTTCGAGCGGCTTCTGTCCGCCACGGGGGCTTATAGCGGTGAAATCCTGCGCGCCTCCGATCTGAAGCACCCCCATAAAATCGCGTGGATTTCCTGCGTCGGCTCGCGACGGGTGACCGAGGGCGAGAACAGTTATTGTTCAGGCGTCTGCTGCACCTACAACCAGAAGCAGGTGATCCTCACCAAGGAGCATGACGCGGCGGCGGAGTGCACGATCTTCCATAACGATATTCGTTCTTTCGGGAAGGATTTTGAACGGTTCTACCAGAGGACGGCGGACCTTCCCGGGGTACGGTTTGTCCGCAGCTACGTGTCCATCGTTCGTGAGGACCCGGTCACGAAAAACGTCACGATCCGATATTCCACACCCGATGACGGGGTCAGGGAAGAGGAGTTCGAGATGGTGGTTCTGTCCGTCGGTCTGAATCCTCCCGCCGAGGCGCAGGCGATGGCGGGCAAGTTCGGGATCGACCTCAACGCCCACGGGTTCTGCCTGACCGATTCGGCCAAGCCCATGGAGACCAGCAGGGCCGGCATCTTTGTCAGTGGAGGATTCCAGGGTCCGGCCGATATCCCGGATTCGGTTCTGACGGCCAGCGCTGCGGGTTCGCAGTGTGGCGAACTGCTGAATTACCGGCGGGGTAAGCTGTCCACGGAGAGGGTCTATCCCCAGGAGCGGGATGTCTCCGGGGAAGCGCCGCGGATCGGCGTCTTTGTGTGTCATTGCGGGGCCAATATCGGGAGGATCGTCAACGTTCCTGATGTGGTGGAGTATGCCCTGACCCTGCCCAATGTGGTCCACTCCCAGGAGCAGCTTTTTTCCTGCGCCACAAATTCTTCCCGGGAAATCACCGACATGACCCGGGAGAAGGGGCTCAACCGCGTAGTGGTTGCCGCCTGCTCCCCCCGGACCCTGGAGCCCCTGTTCCGGGACACCGTCCGGGAAGCGGGAATCAATCAGTATTATTACGAGATGGCGAACATCCGGGAGCACAACTCCTGGGTTCACGCCCGGGAGAAGGAAGACGCCACGCAGAAGGCGAAGGATCTGATCCGGATGTCCGTAGCGCGCGCCCGCAGTCTGGAGCCTCTGCCCGAGTACGATCTGTCCGTGGACAAAACGGCCCTGGTCGTCGGGGGCGGAGTTGCCGGGATGACTTGCTCCCTCTCCATCGCCGACCAGGGGCATGAGGTCTATCTGGTGGAAAAGGAAAAAGAGCTGGGGGGAACGGCAAGAAGGATTCATTACACCTTGGAGGGGATGGATGTCCAGGTCTACCTGAACGATCTGATCCGGAAGGTCTACCGTCACCCCCTGGTGCATGTGCATACGGGAGCGACCATCACGGAGGCGGGCGGTTATATCGGGAATTTCGTGACCTGGGTGAAATCCGACAGAGGCCCCGCGGAGATCCGGCACGGGGCCACGGTCATCGCCATCGGCGCGCAGGAGTACAGGCCCGCCGAATATCTCTATGGCCAGGATGAACGGGTGTTGACCCAGCTTGATCTGGAGGAATGGATCGCCGAAGGCGACGAGAAGATCGTCAATGCCGGGAGTGTCGTGATGATCCAGTGCGTGGGGTGCCGGAATGAGGAAAGGAATTACTGCAGCAAGATCTGCTGCACCCATGCCATCAAGAACGCCCTGAAGCTGAAGGAGAAAAATCCGGGAATGGATGTCTCCATTCTCTTCCGGGATATGAGGACCTACGGGTATGCCGAGGATTATTACCGGCAGGCCTCGGAGAAGGATGTGAAGTTCATCCGCTTCGAGCCGGAGGACGCCCCTCAGGTGGAAACGGTCGAGGAGGAAGGCAAGCCCGTACTAAGGGTTACGACGCCGGATTACATCCTGGGTGCGAAGATGGTTCTGGATGCCGATTATCTGGTTTTGTCCGCCGCCGCGATTCCTTCGGCCGCGACTCAGGATGTCGCGAGCCTGTTCAAGGTCACGTTGAACCCGGATGGATTTTTCAAGGAAGCCCACGTCAAGCTGCGGCCCGTTGAGTTCGGGACGGACGGCGTTTATCTCTGCGGAATGGCGCAGTATCCCAAGCACATCTCGGAAACGGTCAGCCAGGCTTATGGAGCGGCCGGGCGGGTTCTGACGCTTCTTTCCCGGGATATCGTGACGGCGTCCGGGGCGGTGGCCCAGGTGGATGAAGGGAAGTGCGTTTCCTGCGGGGCCTGCATCACGGTCTGCTCGTACGGCGCCATCGACTTCTACGAGTCGCTGCGGGGCAGAAGGGCCAGGGTGAATCCCGTCCTCTGCAAGGGAGACGGGGTCTGCAACACTGTGTGTCCGACCTCGGCGGTTTCCCTGAAGCACTTTACCGATGAGGAGATCTGGAACCAGATCGATGCGGCGGTTCAGGAAGAAGAAACGGTCAGTCTCATGGGTACGGTGTGTTGAAATGGTTGGACCGATACGAAGAAATAAAATCAGGATATCTGATGGAAGAGGTGAGAAACAATGACAACAGGACTGGAATTTAAACCCAAGATACTCGGTTTTGTGTGCCAGTGGTGAGGGTACGGCGCAGCTGACCTGGCTGGAGTTTCCAGACTGCAATATGCGACCGATATTCGGCTCATTCGGGTCATGTGTTCCGGCAGAGTCGACCTGACCCACGTATTCCGGGCTTTCTCGAAGGGGGCCGATGGCGTGTTCGTCATCGGCTGTCACCTGGGGGAATGCAATTATATCACGCATGGGAATTACCATGCCCTGAGCACGGTTCTCATTGCCGGGAAAATGATGGAGCGCGTCGGGTTGAACCCCGAAAGGCTGAGGATCGAGTTTATCTCCGGCGGCGAGGGTATCCTTTTTGCCGAAACCATGAATGACATCGAGAGGAAGGTGAAGGCGATGGGGCCGATCGGCGAAGCGGAAGGGATCGGGAAAGATACGCTGGCGGCCAGACTGGATGCCGTGACGAGACTGATCCCCTCCATCCGGCTGGTGGAAAGGGAGAGGCTGAGATTGCCCCTTGGTAAAAAGAGAGAAGAAGTGGAAGCCTTTTTCAACAGTGATGAAGTGAACAGGATCTATGACGAGTTGATCGCCGACAAGCTGGCGATCAGTGAGATTATGTCCCTCCTGCGGCAGCAGCCTCTTTCCACGGGAGAAATCGCGGAGCGTCTGGTCCTCTCCCCGTCTGCCGTATCGAGACATATGAATACGTCATCCAGGCATGGCCTGGTCCGGTACGATACGGAACTGAAGCGTTACGCCCTGGCTTGAGCGGTCAGCCCGGGAATAAAAGAAGATTAGGATAACGATTATGGATAACGAGAGAATCGATCAGATCATCGAAAAGCATCAGGGAGCGTCCAGTGCGCTGATTCAGATACTGCTGGATATCCAGGAGGAGAATCACTGGCTTCCCAAGGAAGCGCTGGAGCGGGTCAGTGAGAAACTCCAGATTCCCATTACGACGGTGCGTCATGCCGCGACCTTTTACAAGGTCTTCAGCACGGTGCCGAAGGGTCGCCATCAGGTTCACGTCTGTCTGGGGACGGCCTGCCACGTCCGTGGGGCGACGCGAGTCCTGGACACCGTACAGGAATCCACCGGCATCAAGCCCGGGGAAACGGACCTGGATCTGAAGTTCAGCCTGGAAACGGTGAACTGTCTCGGCTGCTGCGCCCTGGGGCCCGTGATGGAAATCGACGGGAAGGTTTACGGCAAGGCGACGCCGAGCAAGACAATCGATGTGCTAAAAAAATACGAGTAGGGGAAAATTATGGTGCGGTTAAATTCACCTGAAGAATTAGAGAGCTTCAGGAAAGAGATATTATCCGGAAGAGATCCGGATAAACCCTGCATTTCCATCTGTGCCGGTTCCGGCTGTGTGGCTTCCGGCGCCCTCGAGGTCATTGCAGCCTTCCGGGAGGAAATTGAAAAGCATGGGCTGGCGGCGACGGTGGATACCAAGGGAACGGGATGTCCGGGATTCTGTGAAAGAGGGCCCCTGGTGGTGATCTATCCCGAGGAGATCTGCTATCTCCAAGTCACGCCGGAAGATGTTCCGGAGATCATCGCGCAGACCGTCAAAGAGAAGAAGGTCGTTGACCGCCTGCTTTATGTCGATCCCGCCAAGGGAGAGAAAGCGGTTCATGAATACGACATCTCCTTCTACCGGAATCAGGAACGGAATGTGATCTGCAACAACATAAAAATTGATTCCAGGAGCATCGATGACTATCTGGCCAACGGCGGCTATTCCGCCCTGGGCAAGGCCCTGGGTTCGATGACCCCGGTTCAGGTCCTGGAGGAAGTGAAAAAGGCGAACCTCCGCGGGCGGGGAGGCGCCGGCTTCCCCGCGGGAGTGAAGTGGGAAGGTTCCCGCAACGCCCCCGATCCGGTCAAGTATGTCATCGTCAACGCCGACGAGGGCGATCCCGGGGCGTTCATGGATCGTGCGCTTCTTGAAGGAAATCCGCATTCCATTCTTGAGGGGCTGATCCTCGGCGGCTATGCCATCGGCGCCCCAGAGGGGTACATTTACGTTCGTCACGAATATCCCCTGGCGGTGGAGAATATCACCCTGGCGATCCAGCAGGCACAGACCTATGGACTGCTGGGAGAAAATATCCTTGGTTCAGGCTACAGCTTCCGGGTGTATGTGAACCAGGGGGCCGGGGCGTTTGTCTGTGGTGAGTCGACGGCCTTGATGACGTCCATTGAAGGCCGGGCGGGAGAGCCCCGGCCGAAGTATGTCCGTTCCAACGTGGTCGGCCTCTGGGGTCACCCCACCGTGCTGAACAACGTGGAGACCTGGGCGAATGTGCCGCTGATCATCAACAGGGGGGCGGACTGGTTTACCTCCATTGGAACGGAGAGCAGCAAGGGGACGAAGATCTTCTCCCTGGTGGGCAAGATCGCCAATACAGGCCTGGTGGAAGTGCCCATGGGGATTTCGCTGCGGGACATCGTCTACAAGATCGGTGGCGGTATTCCCGGCGGGAAGAAGTTCAAGGCGATTCAGACCGGCGGACCGTCGGGAGGGTGCATCCCAGAGTCCCTGCTGGATCTGCCGGTCGGTTTCGATGAGCTGACGGCAGCCGGGTCCATGATGGGATCGGGCGGGATGATCGCCATGGATGAAGATACCTGCATGGTGGATACAGCCCGGTACTTCATCAAGTTCCTCACCGATGAATCGTGCGGCAAATGCGTCCCCTGCCGGGAGGGCTTAAGGCAGATGGACAATATCCTGACCCGCATCACCGAAGGGAAGGGCAGAGAGGGCGACATTGAGCTTCTGGAAGCGCTTGCCGAGACCGCCCAGGAAGCCGCCCTGTGCGCCCTGGGCAAGAGCGCCCCCAATCCCTTTCTGAGCACGCTGCAGTACTTCCGGGATGAATACGAGGCTCACATTCGGGAGAAGAGGTGTCCGGCGCTTTTTTGCAAGGCCCTGATCGCCTACGTCATAGACCCGGAACAGTGCCGGGCCTGTCAGCTGTGCGTCAAGAAGTGCCCGGCCGGGGCGATCGACGGCGGCAAAGACCTGATCAGCGTCATAGACCAGGAGAAGTGCACGAAATGCGGGACCTGCTTTGAAGTATGTCCCCCCCGCTTCAACGCGGTAAGGAAGATTTCCGGCGAGCCGGTTCCGCCTCCTGTTTCCGGGGAAGCGAGAAGGGTCGCCAGAGGGGGTAAGGAATCATGAGTGAAATCCTTTTGCAGATAGATGGGAAAGAGGTCAGGGCGCGGGAAGGAATGACCATCCTGGAGGCGGCGCGAAGCGCGGGAATCCATATTCCGACGCTGTGTCACCACGAGAAACTGGAACCGTTCGGCGGCTGCCGGCTCTGCATCGTGGAACTGGAAAGCCGCGGCTCCACAAGGCTTGTTGTGTCCTGCGTTTACCTGGTGGAAAAGAACCTCGTCGTCAGAACGCGATCCGAAAAGATCGATCGAATCCGCAAGATGATCCTGGAGCTCCTGCTGGCTCATGCCCCGGATTCTTTTGTTCTGGAGGAGCTGGCCCGGGAATACGGAGCGGATCGGAACCGCTTCGAAAAGGAGGCGTCCTTCTGCATTCACTGCGGCCTCTGCGTGCGGTACTGCGCCGAGGTCAAGAAAAAGAACGCCATCGGCTTCGTCGACCGGGGAATTCACAAGGAGATCAGCTTCATCCCGGAGATTGCCGCCAGGGAATGCATGAAATGCAGGGAGTGCTTCCCCCTGTGTCCCACGGAGGCTCTCCAGGCCGCGTTCGTTCTGACTATGGGGCTGACGGCGCCCTGACATTCTTTCAAGGGAGGAGGCCGCATCTCCAGACACAGATTGAGCCTTCTCCCCCCCCCCCGCTTTTCTACCTTGACGAAGCAGGTTTGTGAACTTTTCCCTTCTTTTCCTGAAAATCGGAACACTACTGTTGCAGATGGCGGGCAGGGTTAAGAAGTACAAATAACAGGGCTGTCGCTTTGGTGAATTCCGCCAGACTCTTTTATCCGATATCGAAGGCTCTGCATGAGCAGCGCGCTTGACGAGTTTGTCTCCATTCATTTCATGGCCCGATCATGCAAATAATTTGACATCATTATTATTGATGTCAACGCTATTATTCGCCAAATGCAGATTATCATTTAAAGTTCGGATGACGGATCTCAATGACAACTGAAAATCCCGCACTCCATCTATAATTGTTTTATGATGGATGTGTGCTTTATATAATGACTTTTGATTAAAATGTTCGAAAAAGGCAGAGCCATTTGTGGCTCTGCCTTTTCTTATCTCATCACCCATTTTCCGTCTGTCAGAGATGATGAAGGGGCTCGGCAGTGAGTAATTCTTTACCAACCCCACATCATGCCAGGGCCTCGACCTCGCGAGCCCCAGGGAGCTCCTCCATGCCAACCACCAACCTGTAAAACGTGTTCGAACATGGCAAGATGGTAGCGTGTCTGAATCAGAAGGTTGTTGAGAATCCCTGCGGTGTCGCGATCTTCGGCGTTCCTGATCAGCCATTCATAACGTGGAATGAGGTCGCGTTCCATTTTTACGCACAGTTGATAAGCTTCCTCAAGGGTCTTCGTATCTTTCACCGTCGGGGGCTTCCCATCCGTTGTGAGGCCGTAGGCGGTGAAAAGCCGCTCGATGGTCATGACATGGTCCTGCTCCTGAGGAATGACCATATGGTAAGGCATGTAGGTATTGTACTTCTCCGCGTCTGTGGCGTACTGCTCTAACGAAAGTTTTTCCAGCGCCAGGATCTCTCGCAACTTTCCGATCCACTCCTTGTTCTTGGGAACCGGCAGTTTCTGCGGCACATAAGTATAAATCCCGTAACCCATCATCCCGCCCCGCCCCATTCCATATCCAGGACCCCATCCCCGCCCCGTCCATTGTCCACTGGAATCGTATTCATCGTCATAGCCAGGGCCGTAGCCGTAGCGAGGCTGGGACATTGCCGGCAGAGCCATAAGCAAAACAAGGATAAAGACCCCGATGAACAGCATTTTTCGTTTCATCTTTTCCTCCTTTATCATGGATTTTCGGGGCCTTCGAGTTAACTACTCTGAAAGCTCCCGTTTCATCCGGTCAAAGTCTTCTTTCGTTAGTTCACCCCTGGCGTAACGCTTTTTCAGAATGTCGAGGGGAGTCTCCTCCGACACTCCTGCTCCTCCTTTTGCTTTGGCAGTCTGGACCACAAAGTAGAGCAAGATGCCGATCACAATCAGAAACAGAATCCACATAAACCAGCCTCCGTAACCATAGTACCTCATATGGCCCCAGCCAGGCCCCGAACCGTAAGGATACTCTTTGGCGCAACCTGTTATGAATGCTGGAAACAAAGAAAAAAGTGACAAGACTATCCTCTTCATATGCACTCACCCATTATCAGATAATTTAGTTGATCTAACTTAATGACTACAGATGACTTCCCTGTACCAGAGGCCCTGCCTGTTCGAATAATCGGTAATTTGAGCATGTCGAATATTCAGGTTAAATATCAGTGTTTTCCGAAACAGTAACTGTAAAAATTAATATAAGACTATTTAAAGTTAAGCAACCTTATTTGATTGTTTCTAAAGTTCTTACTATCGGTTAAAAGTTGAATAAGCGGGTAAGGGTTAGGATTAATCCATCTTTCCTTGAGGCTATTGGCTAACGATTGAAATCCTGGATGGATGCAGACGGGCTGATTTGAACAACTACAGTACTTATGAAAGAATGCACATTCTGGATGCTCATAAAAAATCCCTCCAACCTTTGATGAATCGAAGGAATCTTTATGAGCGATTCCGCGGAGAAAGAATTGATCAGTGACGTCTAACGGCTTCGGCGGCCGGAAGCTCCAGGGCTCATGTGATAAGATGCAGTTTTCTTTACCGGGGTTGAACTACGAAACCGTGTCGGGAGTTCGCTTATTGCCGGCATTCGCATGGGATGGCGGACCCTGCCACTTCCAGCAGGAGCCGGTCTTGAGTAATCGAAATCCTCAAGGGTACACCTTGCGATCTGTTTTCCAAGCACATACTCGATGGAATCCACCAAATCCCTTTCCTCTGAGGTTACAAACGAAAAGGCGTCCCCTGACTTTGTCGCACGACCAGTGCGCCCGATCCGATGTGTGTAAGCCTCGACAGTGTCGGGCATGTCATAATTGATCACGTGAGAAATGCGGGTCACATCGATCCCGCGAGCCGCGATGTCCGTAGCGATCAAAATCCGATACTTCCCTTCCCGGAACCCATTCAGTGCTGTCTGACGTTGATTCTGCGACAGATCTCCCTGGAGGGAACTCACGGGGAAACCGGCTTTTTTCATCTGCATGGCCACCCGCGTTGTACGATGCTTCGTCCGCGCGAAGACGAGGACTGACTCAGTGTCTGTTTCCTTGAGAAGCTTTATCAGAAGCGCCGTTTTGAGATGCTGTTCAACGGGATAAAGAGTGTGGGAAACCGTAGAGACAGGAATATCGTTGCCAATCCTGATGGTTAGAGGGTCGTGCAGGATATCCTTTGCCAGGCTGCGGATGTCGGCCGGCATGGTGGCAGAGAAAAGCAGCGTCTGCCGCTTTTCGGGCAGCTGCTTTGTGATTTTCCGGATCTCAGGAAGGAAACCCATATCAAACATCCGGTCCGCTTCATCCAAAACGAAAACTTCGATTCCAGACAAGTCGGCAACGCCTTGGGCCACAAGATCAAGAAGACGACCCGGACAGGCGACGATAATTTCGGCCCCTTGCCGGAGTTTCTCGATCTGGGGATTCTTGCTCACCCCCCCGTAAAGAGCAACGCTCTTCAATTTCGTTGACCGACTCATTTCATTAATGGATTCATTTATCTGTTCAGCTAACTCCCGCGTCGGTGCGACAATCAGGGCGCGAACCATTTTGCCGGGACCGTTCATCAGCCGTTGCAAAATCGGAAGTGCAAAGGCAGCTGTTTTCCCCGTTCCGGTCTGTGCAAGCCCCATAACATCCCTTCCCTGGATAATCGCGGGAATGGATTGCATCTGAATTGGTGTCGGCGTTTTATAGCCCAGGGCCTCGATACCGGCATTGATCTGCGGGTGAAGATTAAATTGAGTAAAACTCATTCATTTTCCTTAGTTCATATATATATTCAGCCGGGTTACCCCCCGGCGTGGCAGCCCGTCTCCGAGCGTTCAACTGTTGCGAAATTGGATCTGTTTAAAAGCAATCAGGTTTCATTGCTGATCAGTTGATCCGAATTTTCAGACAAATCCTTTTCGGTCACCAGACATTCTTTCTTTTCCTGTCGTTTAGCCATTTTTTCTCTGGCCTTTCTTGCACGTTCCATCTCTTTCTGCCTTTTGACGAATTGTTGCGGACTTTTCCTCGACATAGTCGTCCTCCTTCTCTGCTGCAATCTCATACATGATGAGCGCCTTCGAAAAACAATATACCCCAGAAGCCTTTTCACAGGCTCTGGGGTGGAGTTAACAGCCAAAACCAAATCTAAAAACTTGATCTGAGTTGATTATAAAGTTTCCTTGACAGGAGTTCTTTTACAATCAAAATGAGATTAAAGGCTTACACCTTACGAACATTCTCAGCAGATGGGCCTTTCTTTCCGACGACAACATCAAAGCTCACTCTATCTCCCTCTGACAACGATTTGAACCCCTCTGCCTGGATGGCTGAATGATGCACGAAGACATCCTTCCCGCCATCTTGTTCGATAAAGCCGAATCCTTTTGAATCGTTAAACCATTTCACTGTTCCTTCTGGCATTTTTCCCTGCTCCTTTTTCCTGGTTCCTTCCGGGAACCTTTTTAATTTTGTCGAACTGAATCGACTTGCAGTATTTTCGTATAAACAAAAAACCGCACAATCCTCAGTCCGGATGTGCGGCTAACTTCTCGTATTTTGTTAACTACAATAATGTACTGCACTTGTTGGTACAGCTAATAACTGATTCTTTCTGAAAATGCAATGTGTTTTTACATTAATATTTTATAAAGGAAAAATCGATAAATTGACTGCAATCTGTCCGGTGTAGAATCTAACAGTCAGGAAATCAGACCGGGCAGCATAATCTGCTGAAGCTCTGCCCGGTGGTCCTCGAAGGCTTCATGGCTCTCACCCGACGAAAAATCCAGCATATTACCAAATCTCAGGTAAACCCTCGCGAACGGTTTCGGCAGCATAAAGCGGTCCCAGCTGTGGAAATACCAAGCCCGGTCAGCAGATATATAAAAGGGGACGATGACAGCCCCGGCGGAACGGGCCAGGCTGAGCCCTCCTGCTTTAATGATTCCGGCAGGTCCTGTCGGTCCGTCGACAATGTGTGCGGCAAGACCGGTGGCTTTAAGCTGCTCCACCATTTCTCTCAGTGCCCGTCCTCCGTTGCGGGAGGATGACCCGCGCACAGGATTCCAGCCGGACCTTTTTGCGATTCCAGCTATGATGTCACCATCCTTACTCTGACTGATCATCAGGGAGGGGGAATAAATTGAGTAGGTCTTGAAATGACGGATGGCTGCAAAGAACTGCTGATGCCATCCGCACAAAAGGACCCGGCCGCCACTATGATAAAAAGCGAGCCAGGGGCTCTCGTTTTCAATATGAAACCGGAAGGTCAAACTGTAACATCGAACAAGGCTGTAAAGGGCGCCTTGGATCAGACCTATAAGAGCATACCGATATTTTTTCAGCAAAGGATTATTCTCCAATCCCAAAAAATAATGTAGATGCCGCGTAAAGCTTTTGAAGTCAGCCGGAAACGGTATGCTTGAAATAATGAAGCGATATAGAAGCATTATCCTGGAGGACTGTCCGCATCCATAAATCACCGCCTGCCAGGTAGTGTCAACTCTTTTTTATGCAATTTTTTCGGAACACTTTTCCGAGCTTTTGATTCGCCATCTAAGTTTCCAGGAAATTCATTAAACAAGATCATGAATACCACTTGAAATCGAGCACTTTTTCAAAATGATCTAATCCTCTGATACAGGAAGACGTTTTCGGAAATGACAAAGACAATCTTGATAAACGGTTTAGAAACATCAATTTTCTCGCCTCTAAGTTGACACCTTTCTTTCCGTAACTTTCTGCTTGCCACTTTCGTTTCCACGGTCTGATCAGCTTTGACTAAAGGACCGCAATGACGATTTCATCGGTTAATGCAGAGGCGATTCTGCGAGGAGATTCCAACTAAGGATGAAAAATGGACGGCCAGTGTCGTAAAATAAATATGCCTGTAAATACATTTCGTTATGCCACATTGGCCCTTGCATCTGCGACTCATGAAATTCTATTTAAGTCGATCGTGTTGATTGTGATATAAAATGTTCACGTAAAACACTTCTCTTAAGAGGTGATAAATGATGACACACCATGGGCGAGTCCTCTGTGCTGCTTGCCTTGTTGTGATGCTGTTCTGGACAGCCGGCTGCGGCCGCCTCTGTAACTACCCAATAAATGCGCCCGTGGAAAGGTTGGTAATTCTTAATAGTAACGATGAGGGCTATGGGGTTGATATGCCACAGGAAAAAATCTTTGACACTGGCAAGGTGAAAATTAATTATCTGGATTATGGTTCTCCATCGGCCGAACCTCTGGTCATGCTCCATGGGGGAGCCTGGCGCTGGCAGGAATATCTTTCCCTCATTCCAAGCCTGTCTCAAAGATGGCATGTCTACGCTATGGATTTGAGAGGAAATGGCAAATCAGGCTGGGTTTCCGAGCACTATCGTCTGGAAGATTTTACTGAGGACACCGTGGCATTTATAAGACAATTGGATGCGCCGGCTGTACTCATAGGACACTCACTTGGCGGTGTGATAGCGCTCATGGCAGCCGTGCGCTCTCCGGAAAAGGTGAAAGCCCTCATTATTGAGGATTCACCTCTGACCATGGACAACTATAAGAAAATCATCGATTCAAGCCAGGACATGTTTATGCTCTGGCTTGATTTGAAGAAATCAGTTCGATCTGAAAAAGAGTTATCCCTTTCACTGGCAGACAAATATAAGGATTATCCGGGTGTCACCAGTCAATGGATCCTTTTCTTTTCCGGATGCCTGTGGCAGCTTGATCCCACTTACTTCAACGCACTGCTTTATGATTTTAACGGCTTCACCAAGGGATATGACGCCAAAGAGATAATGACGAAGGTTAAATGTCCCATTTTATTTATTCGGGGCGAGATGCAGCTCGGTGCGGTGATGACGGATGAGGAAATCTCCTGGCTGAAAGAGAATTTCAGCAATGTGCACTATGCCCAGATCAACAGTGTCGGCCATCTTTTGCATCTGGAGGATCGAGGTCAGGCACCGGTGATGAAAGAGATGAAGGCATTTCTCGAGCGTATACCAAAATAGACAGGACAATGGGATACATCGCACCGGATTGTTGTATAGAATAAGCCTTGTTTCTGCCTGTGCGGACAATTACGGATTGAAATATTCCACTAATCCGCAAAATCAACTTTTGTCGAATACAGGAAGGTATTTGCGGATTTCGTCAGGCAAGCTTTTCAAAATTTTGTGAATGCAGAATTTCACGTGTTTCATCTACGAAGCGTCGAAAACAAATTTTTATCACTCACTTGATTTCTAAATGAAATCGAGAATAGCTGTCATATTCAGTGAACACTCCGGTGCGGACCCGAATGCCAGGTGGTGTGGGGAGAGGGGAGAGAAATACTCCTCCTTACCCGATTAGCGGGTCATGTCAGTCTTGAGACGTTCAATTTCTTGTCTTATTTCAATGATGACTTCTTTGTTGCGTATTTCTTTTCGTTCCCCAACCTTGGATGAATAAACATAGAAAACCCTTCCACCATATTGCTTAGTAAATGCTTCATGAGTTTTGGCTTGCAAGTCTTTTTCCTTGAAGATTTGCGATAACTGTATCCCCTGATTGACCGGTTTTATCTGTATGCCTATGTACTTATCTTGAATTTTGATGAAAAAATCCACATTGAAAAGCCTGTCCCATTCATCTGGTGCTGGTTCGATTTTTACCATAAGCTCTTTTTCCAATTGCCCGTAAACAGTTTTGATCTCGGTAATATAACCATCAAATGAACGGTCTATGACCATCTGCAACATATAATCAATGCAGTCTTGCTCGGTAACGTCCTCCACCTCAGCGCTAATGACTTCGGTGATTTTAACGTAGAGTTTCTTGCCAAGGTCTTCTATATGCTCTTTTGTGCGGACGTTACTAAAGTAATAATCTCGCCATTCATTATATGTTGCAGGCGCACACTGCCTGATGCTTTCCGAGGTAGGGCCGACATTTCTCTTGAAATTCAATTGGAAACGGTTCATCGCACTGTTTAGAATCCATTCCTTAGCCACACTGTGCCTCCAGTTTCATGAATTTGTCTTTGTATCGAAAATCAACAGAGCGGTCAACTATTGCCAAACCTTCTTTGATCAGGTGTGCATTGAGAAATGTTTTATTTTTCAGATAAACATAGCAAAGCAAACGATTTTGGCTATCGTGTTTTTGAAGATCGAATTTGAGAAAGATTTTTTGCCCTTTTGTTTTTTCGGTTATAAAATTGACAGCTAAGCCATTCATCGCCGTATTTTCTCGAACACCCATCAGACGAATCAGTAGTCCGTTGCTTAGCCTTATAACCTCAGGGCTGATCACTTCTTTAACCGAAAAGTATTCTTCCCGGTCTGCGCTGTTGCGGTCAATTTTAGAGCCGAAAAGAAGTTTCTTGGGGTCAATCTTTTTATCGAGTTTATGAGGGTCTTTGAAAACATAGGGTAGCTTCTCAATCTCTTGCTCACAGTCGATGGTCGCTGAATCTTCTAAAAAACTGTATTCTGCGCCATGAATATCCATTTGACAAACATTGAGCTTTTGCCGAATCGCGGGGATAAAATCTTGATTGATTTCATAACCAATTGAGTTTCTCTCCAGATTTCTAGCGGCCATCGATGTTGTTCCACTTCCAAGGAAAGGATCAAGAACAGTGTCACCGACAAAGGCGAACATCTTGATTAGGCGAGCAGGCAGCTCTTCGGGGAACATCGCGATATGTCCTTCCTGTTTCACACCGGAAAAATACCAGTGCCCGGAAAAATATGTATTCCAGTCTTCCTTTGATATCACAGAACGCTCTTTCTGTTCCCGTGTAGGTTTGGGTGCATTACCTTGTTTCTTAAAAAATAAGATGAACTCATAATCGAGTTTTAGTATGCCGTTACGAGGATACGGGAAGCTGCCCATTATCGTTGCCCCCCCGGTAGTATTTGTTGTAGTTACCTTCTGCCAAATAATGGCACCCATGTAATCAAAGCCCATTGTTTCACAGAACTTGATGATCTCCGTTCTGATTGGAATAACCTTGTATCTTCCATAATAGACCGAGCGAGCAAATTGATCTCCAATGTTTATGCAAAGTCGGCATCCGGGATACAAAACACGATGACACTCCTTCCAAACGAGATTCAGATTATTGATATAGCTTTCGTAGGACTCATTGTATCCTATTTGAGTATCAGTGCCGTAATCTTTTAGTTGCCAGTATGGGGTGAGGTTATCACCAAATGTACCGATTCATTGGGAACAAGATTCATTTGCCTCGAGTCACCGTGAATGATCTTATGAATTGTTCTCATCGAAGTATTCGTCCTTTATTCTATCCAACATCTGATGCATATGTAAATTCTTACATAGCGCTAACATGAAGTTCACCGGGAGGCGAGCGCCTTTCCTCGCCGATCCGGTGGAACGCCTCGTTGGGTGATGGTTATCTATCAGCCCCAAGAAACTTTTTCAACTTGTCCGGCATATCTTTTCTTTAATCTGTTCCTGTAGGTTCCGGAGTACTCACAGACTGCAAGTAGCACCAGAGATATAATCCAAAGTTGTGGACAGTATAGAAAGAAGGCGTATCCTCCAAACGTTTAAACCAAAAAACGAGCCCCTTTAGCTGAGGGGGAGGAAAGGATACGCCCGAGGAAAATAATGACTGCGATTGTTTGGAAAAGCAAGTTAAAGAAGAATCAAAGAGCGCCTTGGAACTGATTATTCGAGAAGGAGCCTGCCGGATGTTGCAGGCGGCAATCGAGAACGAGATTGCCGAGTATATTGATTTCTTCAAGAATGAAAAGGACTCCCGGAACAGGCGGTTAGTCGTGAGAAACGGTTCCTTGCCAGCAAGAGAGATTGTAACAGGGATTGGAGCCTTGAGGTTAAAACAGCCCCGGATTCATGACAACAGAGAAGGACAACATTTTACGAGCAGTATTCTTCCAAGGTACATGCGCCGGATACCTTCGATTGATGCCTTAATTCCGGCACTTTATCTTAAGGGAATCTCCACGGGAGACTTCAGCAAAGTACTGGAATCCATATTGGGAAAGAATGCATCGGGACTTTCCGCGACCAATATCGTCCGGCTGAAGAGGCTCTGGGAGCAGGATTATAAAGACTGGGCCAGACGAGATCTTTCCTCCAAACGATATGTTTATTTCTGGGCAGACGGCATTTACTTCAATGTTCGTTTGGAAGATGCCGAGAATAAGCGGCAATGCATCCTGATCATTATGGGAACATTGAAAAACGGGAAGAAAGAACTCGTCTCCATTCTCGATGGCTATCGGGAAAGCAAACAAGCCTGGCAGGAGATGCTGGGCGATCTCAAGCACAGGGGGCTCAAAGAGGGTCCCAAGTTGGCGGTTGGCGACGACGGCCTGGGATTCTGGGCAGCCCTGCGGGAGGAATTTCCGGAAACAATAGAGCAACGTTGCTGGGTTCATAAGACGGCCAATATTCTGGATAAGATGCCCAAGAGTATTCAGCCGAGAGCCAAGGTGCATATCCGGGACATGTACATGGCGCCAACAAAGGAGGAAGCCCTCAAGGCCTGTCATCATTTTCTGTCACAGTATCAGGCAAAATATGAAAGGGCTTGTAACTGTTTAGCGAAGGATATGGACAGTCTTTTTGCGTTTTATGACTTTCCTGCAGAGCACTGGCGTCACATCCGGTCTACCAATCCTATTGAATCCACTTTTGCCACGGTCAGACTCCGCACAAATCGGACAAAAGGCTGTGGATCACGGTTAGCAACGCTGACCATGGTTTTCAAGCTGGCAATGGAGACAGAAAAAAACCTGGCAGAGAATCAAAGGACATCAACTTATCGTAAAGGTCATTGAAGGAATCCGGTTTGTTGACGGCCTCATCATGCAAGAAGCAGCTTGATTCTGTCCGAGAAGGATACCTGAGAAAAGATTTCATCCACAACATTTGACAATATCTCTTTTACAATATATTCCAACATTGGAGGATGCTGAAAATTGCGGAAAACATCTGCTTATCCGCACCATCGATTACATCCTGAGATTGCTCATTATTTTATTGAAAGTGAGAGTTTCGCGGAACGCGATAGTATAGCAGATTTCTGTTGTTAATTTGCGAAAGTCATCGACAGAAAAATGGGATTCCCCGGTTTTTGATGCCATCTAAATACCATCGCTTATCCACTAATCATTATGACTTATTCAAGTAAATAGCCTCTAACTCTGACCAGAGGTTATGACCTGTTTTTTTCAGAGATCTTGAGGTATTTTGAGTATAGGGTGTGTTCTTCCCTTTGTAGACGCATTGTGATTGTAGTGATAAACCGGTCCAAATCCTGCTTGAAAACTGTCTCCGTTCCACCTCCAATGTAGGTATCAAGGAATGCGAGTGCTTGTTTCCCGATTTCCTCAATCTCAATGCCCATAACCTTCATGGTCTGCTTGAGAGAATCGTTTGTTTCCGCCTCCTTTCGCAAGATAGGATAAAACTCAGATTCTTCTTTCTGTAAGTGATTAATAAGAAGTTCTTTCGTATTTCGGAGCAGGTTCCGTGTTTCATCTGACAGGTTTCCTGCCTCCTTTATCTTCACGAACGCCTCCAAAATCAGCGCATGGTCCGAATTCAATTCCCTGATAAGATTGATATTCATGAATATTCCTCCCCATCTCAAAGAGAATAAGTTGTTTTTTCGGGCGAGCAATAAAGAAAAAGCATCGGCAACACTTTTATTACTGAGGCAACATGCAAATATTTCTAAGTGATGCTTCAAAACCTTAAGAGATCTCCATGAACTATAAACGCCTCCCTTTACCCAATTTTTTTCTTGAATCTCAGCGAACTTACCCCGACCAGAAGCAGGCTGAGAAGTGATAGCGCGGTTATCTCCGGCCACAGAACGTCCATTCCGTTGCCCTTAAGAAAGATGCCGCGAATGATCACGAGGATGTACCGCAGCGGATTTAGGTAGGTGATGTACTGTACGGGTACTGGCATATTCTCGATTGGAAACATGAATCCCGATAGGAGAATAGCAGGCGCAAAAAAAAGGAAGGTGGCCATGAGGGCTTGCTGTTGCGTTCTGGAAATCGTCGAGATAAAAAGCCCGATTCCAAGGACTGAGATAAGATAGATGGCGGTACCCAGAAAGAGAAGGGGCAGTGAACCTTTGATTGGGATGTTGAACCAGGTAGTGCCCACTGTCGTCACAAGGAGCATGTCAAAAAACCCGATCAGTGCGAAGGGGACGGTTTTGCCCATCATCAGCTCGAAAGGACGCAACGGGGTGACCATGAGCTGCTCTATCGTCCCGATTTCACGCTCCCTCACAATGGCCATGGAAGTAAGCAGCAGGCAGATGAGCATGATCAAGATAGCGATAACCCCGGGGACATTATAGTTCCTGCTCCTCAAATCCGGGTTGTACCAGGCCCGTGCCCTAACATCGAGTTTGACAGGGGTCGCCTCGATGTGCTTTCCTTTTTCCCTTCCATACTGGAGGATAATCCTGGAGGCATAACTGCCTGCTACCGAGGCCGTATTTGAGTCAGTTCCATCCACAATGACCTGGATAGCCGTGGGGAAACCCCGGGCGAGGTCCTTTGCGAATCCTTCCCTTATTTCAATAGCACAGAGCACCTTTCCCCGGTCAACGAGTTCCTGAAGTTCCTTGCCAGAGGAGACACGGTAAATAATATTGAAATAGCCCGACCCTTCAAACCGCCTTGCCAGTTCCCTGCTGTCGGGAGAAGCATCCCGATCGTAAATTGCAGTCAAAACATGATTCACGTCGGTGGTCACCGCATAGCCGAAAACAAAAAGTTGGATGATCGGAAGTAGCAAAACGATTCCCTTCATCCGCTTGTCACGGAAAAGCTCTATAAACTCCTTTCTTACCACCTGTCGAATGCGTTCAGTCACATGACACTCCTGCTTCCGCGTTTCACATTGCTTAGATAATTTTTTTCTTGAACTTTCTGTTAGCCATCGCAAAGGCGAGAATCCCGAAAACACTCAACAGGAGTGTATCGAAGGCCAGAAATTTTAAGGGGTTGGCCTTCAGAAAAATGTCCTTGATGAGACTGACAAAGTACCTGGCTGGGATGATCCGGGTCATAAGTTGAAGCGGCTGCGGCATATTAGCGATGGAGAACATGAAACCCGAGAGAAGAAAGGCTGGAAGATAGGAAGTAACCATGGCCACCTGGCTTGCCAAAAGCTGCGACTTTGTCGCTACGGAAATAAGTATGCCGAAGCTGAGCCCCCCGAAGAGAAAGATGCTCGAAACCAGAAAAAGGAGAACGACGCTTCCTCGGAAGGGGACGCCAAAAAGGAAGATGCCGATGATGACAGAAATGGCAACGTCGATCAGGCCTATCAGAAAATAGGGGATCAATTTGCCAAGAAGCAATTCCGTTTTCTTTATCGGTGTAGATACAAGCTGTTCCATGGTGCCTCTTTCCCATTCACGTGCGATGGTGAGGGAGGTAAGGAGCGCGGCGATGATTCCCATGATCACCGCGACAAGCCCGGGAATGATGAAGTTCCTCGATTTGAGTTCCGAGTTGTACCAGACCCGGAGACGAGGTTCAATGGGTGGAAGCCTTCTGGTGGGGCTCATCCGTTGAGTAAAAAGATCCGCTACGGCAGCCACGTAGGCAAGTCCGATCGTTGCGGTATTGGAGTCGCTTCCATCCACAAGCACCTGCACCTGACTCTCCTTCCCCGTTCGGAGATTCTTGGAGAAATCGTAGGGAATCCAGATGGCGATGCGGGCAATACCCTTGTCCAGATAAGGTGTGATCTCCGCCGGGGTTGATGGATAACCAACGACCGTGAAGTATCCCGACCGCACCATTTCAGAAAGAAATTCCCGGCTCTCCCTGCTGTTGTCCTGATCGTAGACCGTGGTTTTCAGATTATCTACATCGAGGGTAATGGCATAGCCGAATATGAAGAGCAGGAGCACCGGCATAAGAAATGCCAGCGCCAGGCTGAATGGATCCCTCAAGATCTGGATAATCTCTTTCTTCGCAACCGCCGAGACCCGACGAAGTTTCATTACGATACCTCAATCAAGGTTACAAACACATCTTCCAGGGACGGCGGGATTTGTTCGATCCCGTTGACCGGAATCCCATCCTGTTCCAGCATTTCCTTGAGTTTGGCTGGCCCTTGCGGGTCTTTCTCCACCGCGACGTGAAGGAGACTGCCGAACACCACACTCTCTATTCCCCTGCGTTTCAATGTTTCCATTGCCCCGACGACATCATCGACTTCGATCTCCAGGACGTCTTTCACCATGTACTCTTCTTTCAATTGCTGGGGAGTGCCTTCGGCGATGAGTCTTCCTCGGTAAATAAGCGCCAGACGATCACAGTAATCGGCCTCATCCATGTAGTGAGTCGTAACGAAAACGGTGACTCCTTCAGCCGACATTCGGTAAATCAGATCCCAGAAACTGCGGCGTGAAACAGGATCGACTCCTGAAGTCGGCTCATCAAGAAAAATAATGGGTGGCTCATGAAGGATTGCACAGCCCAGGGCCACGCGTTGCTTGAACCCGCCCGGCAGGGTTCCCGTAAGCGCGTTCTTTCTATCCTCCAGACCCGCCATTCGAAGCGCCCAATCTTTTCGTTCGCTCTTTTTGTCTCTTGGCACTCCATAAATGCCGCTAAAGAAATCGATATTTTCTTCCGCCGTCAATGTCTCGTAAAGGGAAAACCTCTGGGACATATAGCCGATATGTTTTTTGATTTCCTCGGCTTCATTCCGGACGTCATACCCGCCAACAGACCCCGTGCCCTCTGTAGGGGTCAACAACCCGCAGAGCATTTTTATGGTCGTTGATTTGCCCGCCCCGTTCGGTCCCAGAAACCCGAAGACCTCTCCCTTTCTTACGGTAAGACTTATGGAGTCAACTGCCACGAAATCACCGAATTTCTTTGTTAGGCCGTCTATCTTGACCGCTATTTCGTCCTCTGTTCTCATTGCTCCTGTCCGATTGTTGAAATGAAGATGTCTTCAATCGAAGGCATGGCTGCCCTCTGGTCGAGAACTCTGATTGACTCGTTCCGGAGGGCGGTGACAACCGCGTCACCCCGTTCTTCCCGATCGAGACTCACGTGGATTCTGTCACCATAAACACTTACATTTTTCACACCCTCCAATCTCTTCGTGATCTCACCGGCCCTCCGCGAATCGTCACACCAGATCTCCAGCATCGGATAGGGGAACGACCGTCTCATGGCATCGGGCTTTTCAACCAGCAAAAGGCGCCCCTTGTCAAAGAGGGCAACCCTCGTGCATCGCTCCGCCTCGTCGAGGTACGACGTGGAAATAATCGTGGTGATCCCTTCCCTGAGGAGATCGTACAGAATTCGCCAGAAATCCCTTCTGGAAACAGGATCAACCCCATTAGTTGGCTCGTCGAGAAAGAGAATTTCCGGAGTGTGTACAAGTGTGCAGGCCAGTCCGAGCTTTTGCTTCATCCCTCCAGACAGATTGCCCGCTCTTCTGTCTTTGAATGGGGTGAGATTGCTGAATCCAAGAAGCCGTTCGATCCGGGGTGGCCTCTCCTTCTTCGGCACGTCGTAAAGATCGGCATAGAAAAGAATGTTCTCCATGACCGTGAGATCCTCATAGAGTCCGAAACGTTGCGACATGTAGCCGATGTGTTCCTTGATTTCCTCTCCCTCGTCAAGAATCGATCTACCTCCAACCCAGGCATTCCCTGACGATGGATCAAGAATTGCTGTCAGAAGCCTCAGGAGAGTCGTCTTGCCTGCTCCGTCAGGCCCGACTAAGCCGAAGAGTTCCCCTTTTTCGACCGTCAGGTTCAGCCTGTCGACGGCCGTATTCGTCCCGAAGATCCGGGATAGGTTTTCCGTGCGTATCGCTTCGCTCTTGTCCCCCATCAATTCATTCCTATCTTATCTGAGTGCTATCCGCACGTCAGCAGGCATACCAGGTTTCAACTCGCCTGCTGGGTTCTCGACGCTGACCTTCAGACCAAAAACAAGCTTCACACGTTCCTCTTCAGTCTGAACGTTCTTCGGTGTAAACTCGGCCTCGGAAGCGATATAAGTTACTGCACCTTTATAGACCTTCCCCGGATATGAGTCTGTCGTCACCGAGGCACTCTGTCCGAGTTTTACCAACCCCAGTTTGTCCTCTTTGATATAGACTTTAACCCAGGGGTTCGCGACATCCCCAATCTTATAAACAGGGACCCCGGTTGCGAGCGTTTCCCCCAATTCGGCTGTCTTTTTCAGGACTACCCCATTCGAAGGGGCAAAAAGATAAGAGTCTCTCAGGCGATTTTCAGAAGCAGCAAGGGCGGCTTTTGCTTGCTGCAGGCGCATCCGAATCGCCTGGATTTCTTCTCTTCGGGGTCCTTCCCGAACCAGACTCAGGGCTTCTGTGCTTCGTTTGAGTTGAGCTACGGTCACGAGATAAGCTCTGCGAAGGGCATCTCTTTCCTCGGCAGCGATTGCACCGTTGGCGTAAAGTTCCTCCGCCCGGTCAAAGTCGGCCTTGGCCTTGACCAGCTCGGCCTTCGCTTGACCGACGGCAGCACGGGCCTGTTCAATTTCCTGAGGTCGTGAACCCGCCAGCAGCTCCTCGAGGCGGAAACCGCTTTCATAAACCTGGGCCTGATACTGCCTGAGCTGATTTCCCAGCTCTTCCGCGTCCAATTCAGCCAGTTTGTCACCCTTCTTCACCGATTGTCCTTCTTCGGTAAGCAACAGAGTGATTTTTCCCGGCCGCTTGAAACTGAGATTCATCTCCGTCACCTCGATGTTGCCGGAGAGCTTCATGGCTCCTTCTTCCCGCCGATCTTTGCCCTTCGACCAGACGATGATAACAAGAAGTGCGACAACCAGCAGGGCTACAATGATCAACCGCTTCGTTTTCATTTCGACTGTTCCTCCCCGGAAAGGTCTTCTCCGACCGCCCTGCGCACTCCGGCAATTGCAATATCCCGGTCATAAAGGGCTTGGTAATATCCCGTCTCGACCAGTACGAGATTCGTCTGGGCGTCAACCACATTGGTGGTGGTACTGGCACCCTTTCTGTACTTCAGTTCCTCAACTCGCAGATTTTCCTTTGCCGATTCCATCGCCTTCGAGGCTACTTCCATGCGTTTTTCAGCGTTTTCGAGACTCAAGAACGTCTCTTTGACCTCCTGGTTGATCTCGAGTCGCAGGAATCGCTCGTTCTGTTTCACTTTTTCGAGTTCAGCCTTCTCGCGGTCGATTTCGGCGGTGATGAGGCCTCCGTCAAAAAGAGGAAGAGAAAGCCGCAGTGCGGCGTTCCAGTTTTCTTTAAGGTCGACAGAGGTGCCCGTCGTCTCAACGTACTGGCCAGCCAGGTATACGTAGGGAAGCCTCCGGGCTTTCGCTATTTCAACGCGCTCCTCTCCGGCCTGCATTGTCTTCAACACGGACAGATACTCCGGTCTTCTCTTCAACGCCTCAGCGAGGGCCTGTTCCAACGAGTAATCGATCTTCCTGTAACCTGGCTCTCCGGCGATCCGAAACTCCTGTCCCGGATCTTCCATCCCCATGAGCATTCGCAATAGCTCGTAAGTCGTCTTCAGGCTGTTTTCCGCCAAGAGGAAGTTTTCCCTGGCTTTTGCCACCTCGACTTGCGCTTTCAAGAGCTCCACCTGCGCCACCTTTCCCGCCTTGAAAAAATCCTCAACCTGGCGCTGATGCGTCTCCAATCCCCTGACCTGTGCTTCTGTCGATTGCATAAAGGAGTTGAGTTGGAGAATCTTATAGTAAACACTCGTGAGGTTGTAGATAAGATCCTGGCGTTTGGCCACCAGCAGATCGGCGGCAGCAGCCCCTCGCAATTCTGACAGTTCTACATTGCGAACCAGTCTCCCACCTTTATAGAGGGGTAGGTGAAGAAAAGCACCGACATCGTAAATGGTCTCACTGAATTCGGGAAATGGCACTCCCGCCAGAGGTGAGCCGCTTATCGGTGTAACGGGAGTGGGGTAGTGATACCGGGCGCCCCCCCCGCCCAACTCGATTTTCGGAAATCTCTCGGATTTTGCAGCCTTTAAGTTAGCCTGTTCCACGGCCACATTGCTTTCTGCCTGTTTAATGGTCGGACTGTTAATCATTGCGTGGTGGATAATATCGGAAAGAGTAAAAATCCTGACATCACCTGCGTTTTGCCATTGCCCCGACTCTGCCAGGACGCTGCTGCAGGTCAGGAGCATAAGAATAAGAAACATGAGAACAATTGAGATCTTTTTCCAATACTTATCTCTCCAAAATAAAGATTGCATACAGCTCTCCAGGATCGTTTTATTGATCGTAATACAGTCCTGCCCGTGGGGTGTTGCCATCTCAAGTCTTTCTCACGGTATCCGGATGGGGGGTTTTGATGACGAGAAAGACAAGACGTTCCGGGGAGTCATTTTGGATGCTCATGGCGGAGGTTAGAGGAACCCGGAGGAGGTTTCCCTGACCGACTTTAATTTTTTCCTTGCCGACGGAAAACGTACCTTCGCCGGAGACCACATGAATGGTCACATTGGAATTGGCCTGATGCACCGGGACATTCTGCCCCGGTTCCAGGCAGACCTGATTCATAAGCAGATACGGCTCATCGATCACTTTGGCCATTCCCCGGCCTTCCTTTTTAAACATCTCTTTCTCTCTAAGATTTATACTTTCCATCATTTTTAACCTTTCATCCGGACACTTTATCACCGGTCATGACCAGTGATAAAGTGTCCTTTTAAAAACAGAGTTCGTCTACTTGCCGTGCTTGCGAACGTCAGACGTATGATGCTCATCGGCAGGCTGTTTCGAACCTTCATTATGTTGGTCATGCGCTCCCTTGCCGGTTGCATCGAGATGAAGTCGTTCCACATAATGAGTAAACTCTACGTAAGCTTCAACAAATTCGCGACCTTGCTCCACACTTTCATCCTTGTGTTTGTACGTGGCCGCTGCACGCTCATAACGCCTCTTGATACCGACGGCAACATCATCAGTGATCAATCTTACCAGTGCATCGGAGGAGCCACTTGCCAAGGCTTTGTCTGCTTCCGCAATGGCTGGTTCCACTTCGCCTGCAGGCTTCAGTCCGGTAAAGGGCGCACCTTCGCCAGCTCGATGGATCCTGACAAGTGTTTCAAAGAATTTTATCTCCGCCGCATCAGCATTTTTCTTGCCCTTGGCATTCAGCGCCTTGGCAAAGGTCGCATGAACAGCTTTTTCATCTTTTTGTTTTACCCACTTAAGGATCGGCGTTACATCTTTGGTCTCCAGCGCCTTACGGGCGTCTTGAATGACCGGCCCATCCAACGTATCACAGTGAGCGGCGGCAAAGCTGTAAATTCCTAGAACTATTGACGTTACCATAATGACGAGCAAAGACATTCGAGCTAAACTTGATACATTTTTCATTGTGATGTTCCTCCTTTCGAGGCTTCCTGTTAAGATTACGTCCTCGTGACGATGGCGTAAACCCTTAGGTGGTCATGGGTGAGGACTGATGCAGACTTATATTTGTTCAATCAGAAATTATCTGTATCCGTTATCCCCGAATCATGATCAGCAGCATCTTGAACGGCTTTTCCGCCATGAGGGAATGGGGAGCTTCGGCGGGCATGATCAGCATGTTCCCCGCGGAAACGACGTGCGGTTTTCCCGACAGGGTAATCTTCGCTTCTCCGTCCAGGATATAGACGACGGCGTCAAAGGGGGCGGTGTGTTCGCTCAACCCCTGGCCGGCATCGAAGGAAAATAGCGTGATATTGCCGACATCCCTGTTCAGAAGGGTTTTGCTGACGATGGATCCGTCCGCGTAAGCGACCTCGGCATCCAGGTTGAAGGGGATTCCCTTCTCTTTTTCTTTTTTCTCTCCTTCCATGACAATCTCCTTTCTCTTTAACCGAGGATCGCTTTCAGATCCTCGTCAGGTGTCGATATGGGCATGATGTTGAAGTTCTGCACCAGGACGTTCAGGATGTTGGGGGTGACGAAGGCCGGAAGACTGGGCCCCAGCCGGATATCCCGAATTCCAAGATGGAGCAGGGTCAGGAGGATGGCCACGGCCTTCTGCTCGTACCAGGAGAGAACCATGGACAGGGGCAGGTCGTTCACCCCGCAGCCGAAGGCGTTGGCGAGCGCCCCGGCGATGGCGATGGCCGAGTAGGCGTCATTGCACTGGCCGATGTCGAGCAGCCGGGGAATGCCGCCGATGTCTCCCAGATCCTTGTCGAAGAAGCGGAATTTTCCGCAGGCCAGGGTAAGGACCACGCAGTCCTTCGGAACCTTTTCCACGAACTCCGTGTAGTAGTTCCGTCCCGGCTTGGCGCCGTCGCAGCCCGCAACCAGGAAGAAATGGCGGATGGCCTTGCTCTTCACGCCTTCGATGACCTTGTCGGCCACGCCGAGAACGGCATTCCTGCCGAAACCGACTAATACCGATTTCCCGGGAACATCTTCCGGAAATCCGTGCAGGGCCAGGGCTTTCTCGATTACGGGAGTGAAGTTCCGGTCGGCGATATGGGTGACCCCCGGCCATCCCACGAGTCCGGCGGTGAAGATGTTGTCCTGGTAGGACTCCGCGGGTTTCTGGATGCAGTTGGTCGTCATGAGGATGGCGCCCGGGAAGGCGGCAAATTCCTTTTTCTGGTTCTGCCAGGCCGTCCCGTAATGGCCGTAGAAATGGGGATGCTTCTTCAGCCCCGGATAACCGTGAGTGGGGAGCATCTCTCCATGGGTGTAGACGTTGATCCCCTTTCCGGCGGTCTGTTGCAGGAGTTCATCCAGATCCTTGAGATCGTGTCCGGAAACGAGGATGGCTTTCCCTTTCTTTGCCCCCAGGGGAACGGCGGTGGGAACGGGGTGTCCATAGGCTTCCGTGTGGGCGGCGTCGAGGAGTTCCATGGTCTTGAGGTTGATCTCCCCGCATTTCAGCACGAGGGAAACCAGATCGTTGACTCCCAGTGCTGCATTGCGCGTAGCGGCCAGGGCTTCGTAGAGAAACCGCGTTATTGCCGCATCGGTTTTCCCGAGGATGCGGGCATGATCGGCGTAGGCCGCGCCCCCCTTGATGCCGTAGATGAGGAGTTCCTTCAGGGCCAGCACATCGGGATCGGCCTGATGATCGGATTTGATGCCCACTTTATCGCCCTGGGCGACCAGGCCCTCCAGCGTCGCCGCAGGCTGGAAAAGCGCTGACTCGTCGGCGATGTCAGCCTTTCCTCCGGCTTTTTTCACTTTTTCCCTGAGCTGTTCGCGAAGCTTCACACCCTGGTTCAGAAGAACGACGAAACGGTCGGGATCGAAATCCACATTGGTCAGGGTGGAAAAGAGCGCTTCAACCGTAAAGCGGTCGACTTCCTCGTCGTGGATACCGACTTTGTCCGCTTCGAGGGCGCCCAGGGACAGCCCCTTCAGCTCGTAGATCAGAAGATCCTGCAGAGCCGCCACTTCCGGCGTTTTCCCGCATACGCCGCCTTTCGTGCATCCTGTTCCACCTGCCGTCTGCTCACATTGAAAACAAAACATGTTCTTCCTCCTTTTCCCTGCCGGGATCGTGAATTTTTTTGTCATGGGGGAAAAACTTCCTGAAAGCCCCCTTGATTTCTGGGGCCATTACCTCATAATGTTTACATTTTCTCCTTGACTTGGATCAAGAGCAAGGAATTTTTTAGGGAAAGCTTTCTTGATTGACCCGATGGGAATAAACTATTATAAAAAAACATAGCGTTTCATTCGTATCGTTTTACCGTGTCAACATAAACCAACGTATAGAAGCAAACTTCGACGAATATGGGTACACACAGGAAAACGATATCCCTTCTTGCCGCCGGTATTCTCGCGGGGGTCGTTCTTGCCGTCCTGACGGCAGCCGGCTATCATTACGCGGGAAGCACGGAATTCTGTGCGAGCTGTCACAGCATGGGCGATGCTCATCGGGAATGGCAGCATTCCATGCATAAATCGTTCGCCTGCATCGAATGCCACATGCCGGATGCGGGCGCCTTTACCAGATTCACCTATAAAGCCAAAGCGGGTCTGCTGGACTTTTATCACGAAAGCCTGAAGGATTACCCGGCGGCGATTTCGCTGTCCGAAGAAGGCAGGAAAATTGCCGAGGGGAACTGCCTGCGCTGCCATCGGGCTACAGTGGAGAACACTTTTATGATCCGGCAGCCTCCGGGAAACTGTACCGCCTGTCACCGCGACCTTGTTCATGGTCAGGGAATTCCAACAGGGAGGGCTGTACCATGATTAATAAAAAGATCTTATCTGCCGGAATTGCGGTTGTCATTCTGCTTGTCCTGGTTGTCGGGGCACGTGTCTGGCTTTTTCAACCTGAGGACCAGATCAAGGGGGTAAGCATCCCTGAAGGCGTCCATGACCCGGCGGAATGGGGGAAATTCTATCCCCTGGAATACCGGAGTTATTTGAAGAATCGGGAAATGGCTCCTTCTCCGACAGGTTTCGGCGGAAGTGAGAAGGTTCAGAAGGCGCTCATGGAGCCGGCGAATCTCATGAACTTCAAGGGGTATGGGTTCAGTAAGGATTATACGGAGGATCGTGGTCATCCCTATGCCGTAGAGGATCTCCGGGAAACGAAACGCGTGACGCCGAAGACCACCGGGGCCTGCATGACCTGCAAGACAGCCCAGCTCGGAGATATCTTCAGGGAAAAGGGATGGGCCTATGCGAAGATGCCCCTGGCGGAACTCCTTCCCCTCCTGAAGCATCCGATCACGTGCAGCAATTGCCATGATCCGAAGACGATGAACCTGCGCGTCATGAATCCGGCTTTCATCGAGGCCATGGCCAAAAGGGGCATCGACGTCAGTAAGGCCTCCAATAAGGAGATGCGCAGCTATGTCTGCGGCCAGTGCCATGTGGAATACTATTTCGAGCCGGAGACATTTCATGTCGTGTTTCCGTGGGGTAAGGGACTTCAGCCTGAACAGATTTACGACTATTATGCCGCAAAGCCTGCCGGATTCGTCCAGGACTGGGTGCATCCCGATTCCCAGACCAAGATGATCAAGGCCCAGCATCCTGATTTCGAGACCTGGAGTACCGGGACGCACGGAATGGCGGGTGTGGCCTGCGCGGACTGCCATATGCCCTTCATGAGAGACGGTGGGCGGAAATATTCAAGCCACTGGGTGACAAGTCCCATGCGGACCGTGGAAGCATCCTGCCGAACCTGTCATACACAGACCGAAGCCTGGCTTTTGTCCCGGGTGAAGACGACGCAGGGCCATGTCTGGGATATGCAGCGGAGGGCGGGAACCACGGTGAGTCAGGCCCACGAGGCGATTGCCAGGGCCGCGGCTGCGGCCGACGTCAAGGGGGAAGAACTGGATAAGGCCCGGGAACTGCTCCGCCGGGCTCAGTGGTACTGGGATATCGTGTCGGCGGAAAACAGCATGGGGTTTCATAATCCCTCCCAGGTATTGAATACCCTTGGCCGGTCCGTCGATCTGGCCCATCAGGCAATTGCCACAGCGAATCGGGCTACGGTAGGTGCCGGGAGGAAATAACATAATCTTCAGATATGCCCACTCGGAAGACTCCCACTGTGAAAATTGACTGGAAGGGAATTGCAAATTTCAACCGGAATTCAATCACCTAATTCAAGAATTCCTTCAAGGCTTTGTATTTGAAGTCCTGCATCATTTCAGAAAATTCAAAATGAACGACTACAGGAAGAAACAAAGCGGCAAAGAACTGAAGAAGCCAGCCTTTTCAAAAAGAGAATTCTCTTCGGCTGAAATCATTTCAATTACTTTAATTTCTTCCTTTGCCAGAACCAGAGCGGTTTCCGGGTTTCCTTCCAGAAGGAGGGGAAAAGGAGGACCATCACGGTGAACAACTCAAGCCGGCCGACCAGCATGCAGACGGACAGGACCAGTTTGGAGAAGTCGGGCAGGTTTCCGAAATTCGCCATGGGACCAACTCCGCCCAGGCCCGGGCCGATGTTGTTCAGGGTGGTGGCCACGGCGCTGACGGCGGTGATCAAATCCACGCCCTGGGCGCAGACCGCCATACTGGCCGAGGCAAACACGCCAATATAGAGGAAAAAGAAACCCAGGACGGCCTGCATGACCGCCGGGGCGACTTTTGTCCCGTCCAGTTTGACGGCCTTGACCGCCTTGGGGTGCAGCAACTGGAACACCTGTAATCTGAAGTGCCTCCAAAGGAGCAGAACCCGCACATGCTTAATCCCACCTGCCGTCGAGCCGGCACACCCTCCGAAAAACATCAGGCAGACAAGCAGAAACCTGGACACATAAGGCCATTGGTCAAAATCAGCTGTGGCAAACCCGGTGGTGGTCATGATTGAACAGACCTGGAAAAGGCTGTAGCGAAGGCTTTCCCCAAGGCTCCCGTAGGCTTTGCCCGCAAAGTTGAAAACGGTGAGCAGGGCCGTGGCCAGCAGGGTCAGGAAAAGGTAAAAACGGAACTCATCGCTTTTCCAATAGGCGGAACCCCGTCCCTGCATAACGTAATAATGGAGGGTGAAATTGACGCCCGCGGCAAACATGAAGAACGCCACCACGCATTCCACCCACAGACTGTTGAACTTGCCGATACTGGGAGTGTACAGGGAAAATCCCCCGGTGGCCAGAGTGGCAAAGGAGTGGCAAAGGGCATCGAATGCCGAGAGCCCCCCGGCCATGAGCAGCCCTGTTTCAAAAAGGGTCAGGAGAAGATACACCGCCCAGAGTATCCGCGCCGTATCGCGGATCCGGGGTGAGAGGCGGTCCTTGGTAGGTCCTGGAACCTCCGCCTGAAAAAGCTGCATTCCCCCGATGCCCAGGACGGGCAGGATGGCCAGAGAAAGGACGATGATTCCCATGCCTCCCAGCCACTGAATGAAGGTTCGCCAGAAGTGAGTACTGGGAGCCAGCACCTCCACTTTTTCCAGGACCGAAGAGCCGGTGGTGGTGAAGCCGGACATGGATTCAAAAAAACAATCCAGAAAGCCCGAAAATTCCCCGGAGAAGTGAAAGGGCAGGGCGCCGAAAAAGGCAGCTCCCAGCCATCCGAGGGTGACAATGGCAAATCCGTCCCGAAAACCCAGGTCGCCTTCCGGGACGAAAAGGCTGCGCAGCAGGAAACCGGCAAGAGCGGTGATCAGGGCCGACCAGAGAAAAGAGGCGATCTGGCCGTCCTGATAATAATAACTGAACGGGGTGGGAATAAGGAGGGCGGCCGACAGAAACAGCAGCAATCCGCCGAGGATGTGCAGGACCGTCCCGGTTTTCATGGCTCGAAGAAGAGTTCCACTTCCGGAATCGCATCGTGGAGAGCAAAGATGATGACATCATCCTTCGGTTCCAGAATCGTGTCGCCGGTGGGAATCAGCACCCGGTCTTTGCGGACGACCGCCCCCATGATCGCTCTGTCGGGGAACCTTAATTTCCTGATCGGCTGTTGCCGGAAATGCGGCTTGTCGGGCACGACCATTTCCAGAACTTCCGCATCGACTCTCAGGATGTTGGCCACCGCGCGAATTGAGCCGCGCCTCACGAACTTCAGAATGGTGCCGGCGGCGAGCAGTCTGGGGCTCAGGGCCATGTCGACCCCCAGTTTTTCCAGCAGAGGGATGAAGTCCGGGCGGTCGATGCGGGTTATGCACTTGGCCGTGCCATGGTGCTTTGCCAGCAGGCTTGACAGGATATTTACATCGTCATCGCCGGTGACGGCAATGACCAGGTCGGCGCGGTCAATGCCCTCTTCCAGCAATTCTCTTGAATCCATGCCGTCCAGATTCAGAAGAATGGTTTTTTCTAAAACCTCGGATAACTTCTGGCAGCGGTCAGAATCCTTCTCGACGAGGCGGACATCGACCCGACGGCTTTCCATCTGCCGGGCCACCAGAGAACCCACCCGTCCGCCTCCAATGATGAAAATCCGTTTGGGGGCCTTGCTGGAAAGATTCAGGAGGTACTCCACGTTGGGGATTTCCGAACGACGGGCTGTCAGGTAGATGCTGTCGCCGGCCTCGATGACATCGGGGCCGCGCGGGATCAATGCCTGATTGCCCCGAAGGATGGAAACGATCACGAAATCGTAGATTCCTCGGATTTCCCCGAGTTCCTGCATGGTCAGGCCACAGATCGGATTATTTTCCTTGATGCGGTATCCCAACAGAACCACCTGGCCGTCGGCAAATTCAAAGAAATCGAAGGCCTCGGAGAGATCGACAAGCCTCAGGATTTCCTCGGCCATGACCCGGTCCGGATTGATGAGCAGATCCAGACCCAATCGAGTTTCATTGAGCGGAGACCCCGGGGAAAGGAATTCCTCGTTGCGGACACGGGCCACGCGATGTTTCACATGGTATTCCCGGGCGAGGATGGAAGCCACCAGATTGACTTCATCGATATCGGTTACGGCGATGAAGAGGTCGGTATCCTTGATGCCTCCGTGCTCCAGAACCTGCGCCGAAGCGCCGTTTCCGACAATGGTCAGCACGTCCAGCTTCTTTTCCAGATACCGGATCCGTTCCGTGTTCCGATCGATCAGCACAACCTCATGGCCTTCGAGGGAGAGACTCTCACTCAGATGGGAACCCACCTCTCCAGCTCCGACAATAATGATCCGCATGGTTCAGATGCCCTTCGACAAGGCTTCGCCTGTCCGGAGAATATCGTTCATGATGACATCTTCTCAGAAAAAACTGAGTCGATAAAGACGTCGATTTTCGGAAGGGAGCATAAGAGGATGGGCCTCAAGTGTCAAGAAAAACCCGATAAACGAGTCGGCAAAATGTGGTTATGTCTCTTGAGTGAATTCATCCAGGCAGCTGCGGACAGACCGGTTGATTACACTAAGCAATCATGACGTTCGGTGTCCATGGTTTCCGGAAAAGGGGGTTACAATGCATTGAACATTACAGACCGGATTCTCAGGTAAATGGGGTTTCCTGATCAATGGCATTGACCCTGTAATAATTTCCGCGCCGTACTGATCTTCCACAGTTGCAGCCCCTTTTTCATTGACACGGTAACGCGTTTTTCCTATTCTCCCTTCCTGCGAAAGCAGAATCTGAATTCTTCAACGAATCGGCATCCTTTTTTCTGCTTCATGATCTGTAAAGCTTCCCTGATGTCAAAGGGGGCTGAAGAGCTTTATCTTTATAACAATGAAGATCATCCGCACTGATATCTATCGATTTTCTATTCCCATGACCGCACCGGTCAATGTCGGCGGGAGAGTTCTGCATGACCGGGAAGGGCTGCTTCTCGCTCTGACCGATGGCGAAGGCCGGTGTGCTTACGGAGAGATCGCGCCTCTGCCCGGATTCGATTCCGTGACGCTCGAACGATGCCTTCGGGACATCCCGCCGGTGCGGAGGACCCTGAATGACGCGCCCCTTGATTATGAACGGTTTCAGATTGCGGACCCTCTGCTGGGCGTTATCGACGTTCCGGTGTCGTCGTGGTCCGCCCATACCCTGTTCGGCGTGGAAAGCGCCCTGATGGGCCTTTATCTTCAGTGCGGCAGGAAGAGACGTCCTGCTTCGGGCGGCCTCCTTATGGAGGAGCCTCTGAGGATTCCCGTCAACGCCCTTTTTATCCCTGAAGCGGCAGCGGGCCGTCTGGACATGCAGATTCGGAAGCTCAAAGACAGCGGGGCTGCAACTGTTAAGATCAAAATCGGCAGGCTTCCGGCAGAGGAGGAAATCCGGCAGATCCGCAGGCTTGCGGGTGGGATGGGGCCGGGGATCGCCCTGCGCCTGGACGGCAACCGGAATCTGACGCCTGCGGTGTACCGGAACTATTTCGAGGCGCTGCGCGAGCTTCCTGTGGAGTATGTGGAAGAACCCCTGCCGGAGGAGGAGATGGGAAGGGCGGGCGATGTTCCCTGGCCGCTGGCCCTGGATGAATCCCTGGGGCGTGTTCTCGATCAGGAGGAACCGCGCCTGTCCGGACTGGCCCCGGCCGTCCGGGCGATCATTCTGAAGCCCGGGCGACTCATGGGATTGCATGCCTTTGCCCGGCTTGTCCGGGAAGCGGAAAAAACCGGCATCCGGACTATCCTCAGCTCCGCCTTCAATACCGGTGTGACCCTGGCTGTCCTGGGCGTTTTTGCCAGCCTTGCCGGTCTTCGATCCGAAACGGCCCACGGGCTGGATACGCTGCGGTATCTCTCCGCCGACATCCTGCTGCCATCTCCGGAAATTTCCCGTGGGAAACTGGAAATCCCCGGCAGGCTGCTGTTCGGAGGGGCGTCGATGAACGAAAACTGCATCCGGGAGAAAGTCCGATGAAGACGTCGTTCCTGGCCAATGAGACGATTTACCTGGAAGGCCTCTTTGAGGAATACCGGAACAATCCGGCGCTGGTGACGCCTTCGGGCATCCGGACATTCGGAGAAATCCGGGAGCGCCTCCGGGCGGTGATCTTTCACCTGAAAGAGGCCGGTGTCCGCCAGAACGACTCCGTGGCCCTGCATGCGGAAAACGGCGAGTTGCATCTCTATCTTTTTCTCGCGGCCTGGGTGATGGGCTTTCTCTATCTTCCCCTCGATTTCAAGGCGCCCCTGGGAAGCCTGGTGGAGGCGGCCCCTCTGGATGTTCTGATAACGTCCGGCGATGTACCGCCCTCCGTAAAGATTGCCGTTCTCCGTCCCGCCAGGCTCCTGCAGTCTTCCTCCGTCGTTGCTCAACCCGAGTCATGGCCGCCGATTCCTTTCGGCCGGGAGGCCGGCGCCGTCTTCACCTCGGGGTCGACGGGAAAGCCTCGCGGCATTGTCCATACCGTAGGAAATTACATTTACAGCGCCCTGGGAACCAACGCTTTTATCGGGATGGAGCCGACGGACCGCTGGCTCCTCAGCCTGCCCCTTTTCCACGTGGGGGGGATCCTGATCTGGGTCCGCACCCTGCTGTCCGGCAGCGCGTCCATCCTTCCCGAGAGCCTGAAAAGAATCGAAGCCGCGGTGCTGATCCATCGGCCTTCGGTCCTTTCTCTTGTCCCGACCCAGCTCATCCGCTTTCTGGCTTCCGATGCCATCGTCCGGATCCTTCAAAAGGCGAAGACGGTTATGCTGGGCGGCGCGCCCTCGCCGGCCTGGCTGATCGAGAAGGCCTTGGATTTGGGAATTCCCGTGATGCCGACCTACGGGTCCACGGAAGCCTGCGCCCAGGTTACCGGCGTTGCTCGGGACGCGGACCGGAAATCGTATCTCACGGCCGGCCGTCCCCTTGCCTATCGGGACGTCCGGATCGGCGAAGACGGGACGATCCTGCTGGGAGGAAAAACCCTCTTTTCCCGCTATCTTCATGATCCGTCGGGAAGCCATGCCACGGCAGACGGCTTTTTTCGGACCGCCGATGCCGGCCGCATCGATCCGGAAGGAAATCTGGTGGTCCTGGGACGAAAAGACGGGATTTTCATCTCCGGAGGCGAAAACATCTCTCCCTTCGAGATCGAAAATGCCCTGCTGGCGATGGATTCCGTCGCGACCGCCATTGTGGTTCCGGTTCCTCACGGGGAATTCGGAAGGGTGCCCTGGGCGTTCGTCGAGATGTCGGACCCTTTCGATGAGGCGGTGCTTCTTGCGGCCCTGAAAACGCGTTTGCCCGGCTACAAGGTCCCGAAGCGGATACTCCGCCTGGACCCGCAGGACAGGAGGGGCAAGATGAAGTACAGCCGGGCGACCCTCACGAAACGGGCCGGGGAGATGGCCGGGCAGGAGGGGGGAGGCGGCAGATGACGGCAACGGTCCTGAGTTGCGAGGAATTCGGAAGCCCGGATCGCGGTGTTTTCATCTTTCTCCACGGTTTCATGGGAAACGGCAGATCCCTTCAGGCGCTTGCGGCGGCCCTTGGCGGAACACACCGCTGCATTGCCTTCGATTTACCCGGCCATGGCAGGTCACTGTTGCGCTGCAGCGATTCTCTGAAAGCCCTGAAAACCTTTGAAGACGCGGCCAGCCTCATCCTGCGGGATCTGGACACCCTGGGGATCAACCGGTTCAGCCTCTACGGATACTCCATGGGCGGCCGGGTTGCACAAAATGTCGCCCTCCTCGCGCCGGAGCGGATCGAGCGGCTCGTCCTCGAGTCGGCTTCTTTCGGGATTGCCGATCCGGAGGAAAGGCTGTGGCGTTATTTCCGCGATTCGATCCTGCTGGCTGATGTCCGGACGGATAAGGATCTTGCGGCGTTTCTGGAAGGGTGGCATCGTCTGCCCCTGTTTTGCACGCTTCAGGGCACGCCTGTCCTGCAGCGGATTCTTCGGGAAAAGCGGGACAACGACGTCGAGGAACTCCGCCTCGCCCTGAAGATTCTGAGCGTCGGGAACCACCCCAGTTTTGCGGAGCGCCTCACGGGCCAGCCTTTCCCGCTGTTCTATTTCTGCGGAGAGAGGGATGAAGCCTATGCCGGGGCCGCGGAAACAATGAAGAAAAAAATCCCCGCAATGCGCCTGACTGTGTTTCGCGGCGCCTCCCACGACATTCACAGCCAGTTTCCCGAGCGGATCATCCGCGCCCTTCAGCGGCTGTTGGAGGATGAAAGCGGGGAAGAGAATGCAGAGGCGGTTTCAATATCGGAGGAATAAGTAGACACGTGAATCTGGAAAAATTGAAGGCCTGGGTGCAGGCCAGCCGTCCGCCGTTCTTTGTTGCCACCCTGATCCCGCTGACCGTCGGGGCGGTTCTGGCAGGCCGCCAGGGCGCTCTTTCGGTCCCGACATTTCTACTTGTTCTCCTGGCGTGCTTTCTGGTGCATTTCGCGACGAACATTTCCAACGACTACTTCGATCATATCCAGGGAACCGATGCCGGGAAGTCCATCGGCGGGTCCCGTGTGCTTCAGGAAGGGAAAATAAGTGTGGCCGAGCTGGGGAGAGCCATCATCCTCCTGTATTCTGTCGCGGCCATGATCGGGTTCTATCTCACCTGGACTCTTAAACTGTGGGCCCTTGTTCCACTGATGAGTCTCGCCTTTTTCAGCAGCCTCTTTTACGTGGCGCCGCCGATTCGTTACGGCTACCACGGTCTGGGCGAGCTTTTCGTCGGGGTCAACATGGGGCCGGTGATGGTTCTGGGCACCGCCTGGGTTCTCCTGGGGCGGGTGGACTGGACGGCGCTTCCCATTACACTTCCCATCGGGCTGAGCGTCGCCCTGATCATGAATTATCAGAATCTTCCCGACATCGACACGGACCGGGCGACAGGCAAGAGGACCCTTGCCGTCCGTCTGGGGAGAAAAGGCGCCCTGAACCTTCTGATGGCCCTCTGGATGGGAATCTACGGAAGCGTCGCCATCCTCGCTCTTGTCGGATATCTTTCCCCGGTCGCGTGGTGCACACTGCTGACGCTCCCGATACCGATCAAACTCCGCAAGATTGCCCTGGCGACCCGCGATTGGGTGAAACTTGATGACTACGGGAAATATGTCCGCATCTTTTACTTCATCAATGGCATCATTCTCATTGCGGGACTGCTCTGAGCCGGAAGAAAAATTCTCGCTCAGCAAGCAGGATCAGGAACTCCCGATCTGCTCTGTCATGTGGTTATCCTCCGTTGTTGACTGCCTTTTCGGGCGTGCCCTTTTGGGAAGCCAGGAATGTCGAGGAAGAAACGGATGCAAGTTCAATATCCATGGCGGCTTTAACGCGGGCAAATTCAGCCATCGATTTCCCGGTGATGGTCCTGCCCCGGGGAATCTTTATCGAGAGCGGGTTTACGGGCCTGTCGTTGATCCGCATCTCGTAATGGAGATGTGGACCCGTCGCGAGCCCCGTCGCCCCGACATTTCCTATCAGAGAACCTTGAGCTATTCGAACTCCCTTTCTCACATTGCTGTTGATTTTCGACAAATGGCCGTAATAGGTCGTGTACCCGTTGCGGTGCCTCAGAATCACGAGATTGCCGTACTGTCCCCTTTTGCCGGCAAAAACGACCGTTCCATCACCTGCCGACGAAACAGGAGTACCCTGAAGCGCTGCGTAGTCGATCCCGTGGTGCGGTCGGGTAATCTTGAGGATCGGATGGTATCTCCCCCGGGAGAAATTCGAACTGATGCGTCTGAAACTCAGGGGCGCTTTCAGAAAAGCCTTTTTCAGAGACCTGCCCGCTGCATCATAATAATCCACGCCTTCTTCATCTTCAAAGCGGTAGGCGTGGTATGGTTCTCCCTTGTTGACGATTTCGGCGGAAAGAATTCTTCCGTATTTCCTGAATTCCCCGTTAAGGTACAATCCCTCCACGACGACTTTGAAGGTGTCGCCCTTTCTTATATCTGTGGCAAAATCGATGTCCCAGGCAAAGATATCGGAAAGATCGAGGGCGAGCATAAGGGATTCTTTGTCCTGGCTCAGCGAGGAAATGAGATTGTCCTTAATTACCCCGGCAAGTTGCTCTGTCCTTTTTTCGTAGGAAACGGGGATTTTTTCCGCGCAGAAACCGTTTTCGCCGCACGTAATATTCAGGATCGTATCGTCGTCTATCCAGTACGTGAAGGAGTTTATCTGCTTGTCCGCGTCGAAGAGAATCCGATAAGGCTGATCTACCCGCAGATTACGGAGCTTATGAATATCGGCCGACGCTTCTCTCAAACTGAAAAGATCGCCCGGATGAAGCCCGTATTTTTTGAAAATGTCAAAAAGGGTCTCGCCTTCTCTGATTTTTCCTTTGACTTCATGAAACTCTTTCGACTCTGAAATGCGGACTTGATCATTTCCCTCTTCCTCCTTCTCTTCCAGGAGATTTAGATCGGCCGGAATGGTCAGGAAAGCCGTGGGGCCGACGATGGAAACAATGATGAAGACAACAACAGACAGTATCAATGCTTTTTTCATGAGACCTCTCTGCATACCTGCAGAATAATGCTGATTATCTGAAAAGTGGTTGAGGCTCCCGGCTTATCTGCTGTAACTGTGTTCACCGGTGAACAGGTTTGCGGATACATCAAGTTTTTCAGCTTCCATGAGTTTTACGACCCGCTCAAGGGATTCTGCTATGGTTGTCTGCTCAGCTTCGGGGAGTTGCGCCAATGATGCGGAAAGTTTGTACTGAAGCAGGGACGGTGCTTTCGAAACAATTTCTCTTCCGGCTGGGGTAATCTCCAGATACACTTTACGATGATCTTCCGCGCATCTCGTCCGAGTAAGATATTTTTTGGTCTCCAGGCGGTCGATGATGCCGTTTGCCGTGCTGATTCCGAGATTTGCCGTTCTGGCGAGATCCGTGAGGGTCATTCGATTTGACTCAGCCAATGTGTGCAGGCATAAAAGTTGAGGCGTTGTCAGTCCATACTCTGAGTTCAATTTTTTGGAATGGATGTGCACTGCCCGGATAACACGACGTAAAGCGCGCATTATCCGATATTCGTAAATATTTTCACTTTCAGTTGTCACGATCAATCCTTTCTGGTAAAGTAATTCGTGTAAGAATTATTCTTGTACGTGACTAATGAGTTTTAGAGGATATGTCAAGAGAAAACAATGAAATCACGCTGCCCATTTGAGGAGTCATACCCATGGTTGACCCATTCGCTGTAAAAGACTGTGCCCTCATTGCCGTGGCAACGGGAGAATATGTACAGACGCTCCGTGAGCTAAAGGAAAAACTGGCGGCCATCCCGACGGGCTGCATCTATTATCATTTCTGGGGCGGCCTGCTGAGGGCCAGGTTTGACGATCCGCAATACCAGAATGATTTTGCCATCTGGTCATGGCGGAGTCTCCACGACAAAACTCTGGCTGAGCGACTTGCCGTCATAGATCCGACCGATTTCGGGGATCTCAATGAACTTCGCAGAGAACTCATCGAGGTCATTGAAGAACGGCTCGATGAGAATGAGCTTCTCGCATGGGTCATTCCTTCTCACGGATTCCATTTTGTACGCTCCCAGATCGTGGTTTTCGATACGGGCAGGCGGTTTTCGACAATCGATGAACTGAGCACGCATATTGTCCACATGTCACCGGGGACCATCTTCTATCACATGATTGACGCGCGCCGGAGAACACCGCATTTCAAGAATGATTTCAGCGAATGGATCATGGGGCTGGAGGAGGAGCATCAGGAACTCGCTTCGCGCATTGCAGGCATTGACCCGTATTTCACGACACTCCGTGAACTTCGGGATGAGCTGGAACGTGTCTTCACCGCATACGTAAAAGAAAGACGGGGCTGATCATGACACTGCTGGAACAGTACGCTCAAATCGTCGGCGAGGACGTCATTCATCATCTCCAGCAGCTTGGAGAGCATCTCCAGGGTTTGAAAGTGGTTCACGTCAATTCCACACGGGAGGGCGGAGGGGTTGCGGAGATCCTGCATCGGCTCATCCCCCTGAAGCAGGAGCTGGGCATCGACGCGCGGTGGGAAGTCATCACCGGAACCGATCTGTTCTTCCAGTGCACAAAGCTCATGCACAATGGGCTTCAGGGCAAAAGAGGCGAACTGCATCCCGATTATCTGACGGAATATGAACGGGTCAATGAAATGAACGCGGAGTCTCTAAGAACGAATCTGGAAGAGGCTGATATCGTCTTTATCCACGATCCGCAGCCTGCAGCACTTCTGCGTTTCATTCCCGACCGGCGGGGAAAATGGATATGGCGCTGCCACATCGATGCGAGTCGACCCTTCCGGCCGATCTGGAAATATCTGCGGAACTTCCTTGAACCATACTCTGCGAGCATATGGTCGCTTTCCGAATTTGCCCAGCCGTTGCCTCACCCTCTCTATCTTGTGGCGCCGAGCATCGATCCCCTGAGTGAGAAGAATATAGAACTGGAAGAGGATGAACTCGCCGCCATGCATTATAAGTGGGGGCTCGATCCGGAACGGCCCATCATCACTCAGGTATCCCGCTTCGACCGGTTCAAGGATCCCATTGGGGTCATCAGGGCCTACAGGCTGGTCAAGGAATATTCCCCGATTCAACTTATTCTTGCAGGCGGCGGAGCCACCGATGACCCTGAAGGTGAGGAAATGATCCGCTGGGTCAAAGAGTACGCAGGAGATGACGAGGATATCCATGTCCTTCTTCTGCCCAGCGATGATCACAGGACGATCAATGCATTTCAGAGGATTTCCGATATCGTGATTCAGAAATCCACTAAGGAAGGTTTCGGTCTCACTGTCACGGAAGCGATGTGGAAGGGCAAACCGGTAATCGGAGGTGATGTGGGAGGAATTCGACTTCAGGTGGTGGACCACCATACCGGCTTTCTCGTTACTTCGCCCGAGGGCGCGGCACTTCGTATCCGCTATCTTCTGAAACATCGGGATAAACTGAAGGAAATGGGTGAAAAGGCCCATAATTTCGTACTGGAGAATTTCCTGATTACGCGGCATCTGCGTGAACATCTTACCCTGATGCATGCCATCATGTTCGAGAACAAGGAAAGGATCGAAACCTCTTGAATACAGTTCCTGTTTTTCCCATAGCCATCGGCGGCGTTCCGGAGTTCTGGGGGAAACTTCGATCCGCACGGGTGGGTTTTCTCGCACTGGACTATGATGGAACTGTTGCCCCGTTTCATGTTTCGCGGATGATGGCCCGTCCCATGGCCGGAATACCGGAGCTTATTGTACAAATTCGGGACAGAACCAACGGCGCCGTTGCCGTGATTTCGGGAAGGCCTCTGTCGGAGCTCACAAGGCTTCTCGACATACCGGGCATCATGATGGTCGGAAGCCATGGATACGAGTTCCGCTATCCCGATGGGACCCTGGAGACACGGAAACCTCTTTACGTTCAGCGCGAAGGTCTATACAGGGCTTTGGATACCGGTTTCCGAAGGGGATTGATTTCTCGGCTCGAAGCCAAAATAGCCGCTCTTGCTCTCCATACCCGCGGCCAGCCGGAAAATGAGGCACTGTCCATGGAGGGGTGGGCCATGGAAAACTGGACGCCCATTGCCCTCGCGCACAACCTTGAAGTGAGACGGTTCAACGGCGGGGTGGAGCTTCGGTGCCCCGGCATGGACAAGGGAAGCGCCCTGCAGATCATCCTTTCCCGTCAGCCTGACGACGCCTTCTCCGTTTACATCGGGGACGATGAAACCGACGAAGACGCATTCAGATTTCTCAAAGGACGGGGGATAGGAATTCGGGTCGGTCATCCCGACGCACCCACATCCGCATCAGGGTTCCTTCCTGATATTCAGGCAGTTAAAGACTTTCTCCGGGGATGGGCCGCTCTCGCCCCGGAGGGATTATCCGGAGGAGTGACATGGAAACGCGAAGGTTAGCCGTGATATCGAACCGTCTCCCCATCGTTCTGAAAAAAGCGAAACGGGGAAAATGGGAGATTGAACCGGGATCGGGGGGGCTGGTGACGGCCTTGGGGCCTGTCCTCAAAAATCGTGACGGGATATGGATCGGCTGGGTCGGCACAAATGCCGAGGAAACCCCGGCAGGCCCTCTCCTTGCGGATCTGCTTTCACGGGGGACCCGGGAGACGGGTTACTCCCTGAAGCCGGTGAATCTGTCGCGAGACGAAGTGAAAAAGTACTATCACGGCTTTTCCAACGAGGTCCTCTGGCCTCTGTTCCACGACCTCTTTTCGCGGTGTCGGTTCGATCCCGCTTACTGGACGTGCTATGAACAGGTAAATCGGAAATTCGCGCAGGCCGTCGTTCAGAACACGGAAGAGAGCGATTACGTGTGGGTTCAGGACTACCAGCTCATCCTGGTCGGCAGGGAGCTTAAACGCCTGGGGATTAAACGCCGGACAGGTTTTTTTCTCCACATTCCTTTTCCCCCCCTCGATATTTTCCTTAAGCTTCCCTGGCGGTTCGAAATCCTGGAGGCGCTTCTGGCATATGATCTGATTGGTTTTCAGACCGTCAGAGATCTGCGGAATTTCATCGGGTGCGTGCGTGCCCTCTTCCGTTACAAGGTCATGAAATCAAGATATATGAGCAGAATTCTTCTGCCGGACAGGGAAACTCTCGTGGGAGCATTTCCCATCAGCATCGATTTCAACGAGTTCGAAGAGCTTGCCAGAACCGATGAAGTGGCTGAAGCGGCATGGATCCTCCATTCCAACCTTCCCAACAGACAACTGATCCTGGGTGTGGACCGCCTTGATTATACCAAGGGCATTCCCGAGCGCCTGCTGGCATTCGGACATGCCCTGGCCTGCTATCCGGACATGCGCAAAAAGGTCACTTTGATCCAGGTCGTGGTTCCCAGTCGGGTGGGCGTGGAAGAATATGGAAATCTCAAACAGGAGATCGAGCGCATCGTGGGAGAGATCAACGGGAAATTCACCGAGATCGGCTGGATGCCGATCCATTATGTATATCGATCATTGCCACGCCAGGAACTTCTCGCTTATTACAAAACCTGCGAGATTGCACTGGTTACCCCGTTGAAAGACGGGATGAACCTCATCGCCAAGGAATACTGCGCGAGCAATATCGAGGAAAAAGGCGTCCTTATTCTGAGTGAATTTGCCGGCGCCGCTTCCCAGCTCTACCACGATGCGCTCCTGGTCAATCCCTATGACAGGCGGCAAGTGGCGGATACGATCCATACCGCCTTCGTTATGGAATATGAAGAACGCCAGATTCGGATGCGAAGGCTCAGACGATCCATCAGGAAGCACGATATTATCAAGTGGGTCAATTCTTTCCTGCAGGCAGGCATCGCTCAGAACCTGAAGGATTTTCCACAGGCTGAGTTCTTTGTCCCCTCGCCGAACGGGGATTCGGAAAAGATGAACAACAGACCTGCCTGAAGGTTCCCCTCCTATCCCACACACAGATCACAGACTATTCCGTCTTCTTTTTTTGCACTCCACATTAATCAGTGACCGGTAAAGAATCGGTGGAGGAAACAGAAGCCGAAGCAGCGGTGATTCTGAGTGGCTCTTGCCGTTCGGCTGGATCCATACTCTTGTGAAAGTGGAAAACCTCAGAAATTAATTTCGTTCCTTGACGAATAATAAAGATTGGACAAAGAATGCGAAAAAAAGGACAAGTAGCGAAGAAATTGCGAATACCTGCAGGCAATGGGAATTTTACTGGTAAAAGGAAACAATAATAGATGGAGGAGGTTGTATGTACGCAGAAATTTCTGAATTGTTAAAAAACATTCCGGTGCAGGCGCTCGCCATTGGTGTGGTTCGTATTGTGCTCATTCTTGTCCTGGCCTGGATCGTTTTCGCCATTCTTAAAAAGATGCTCAACAAGATGAAGGTTCATCTGCTGGAGAAAAGCCGGTTTGCCGGGGAACTCACGGAAGAATCCTCCAGGCGGGCAGAAACCCTTACCCATCTCATCAGGCAGGCTTTGATGATCGCGCTGGGAATCGTGGTGGTGCTGACCATTCTCAAGGAGGTCGGTTTTGAAATCGGCCCCATTCTTGCCAGCGCCGGTATTGTGGGACTTGCCGTAGGTTTCGGCGCCCAGAACCTGGTGCGGGATGTCATATCCGGCTTTTTCTTCATTCTCGAGGATCAGGTGCGCGTCGGCGACGTGGCCATTGTGAACAAGACAGGAGGGCTGGTGGAGCAACTCAATTTCCGGACCATCGTGCTCCGCGACCTGGAAGGGGTTGTCCATGTGTTTCCCAACGGCACGGTGACCTCTCTGAGCAATATGAGCAAAACGTGGTCCGGCTATGTCTTCAACCTGAGGGTTGCCTACAAGGAAGACACCGACCAGGTCGTCGGCGTCATCCGGGAAGTGGGTGAAGGCCTCCAGAGTGATGAAACGTACGGCCCGCTGATTATCGAGCCCGTGGAGATTTTCGGCGTGGACAAGCTGGACAATTCATCCGTTGTCATCAAGGGCCGCATCAAAACAAATCCCCTGCAGCAGTGGTTCGTAGGCCGGGAATTTCTACGCCGGATCAAGTATGCCTTCGATGCCCGGGGCATCGAAATCCCCTTCCCGCACAGCACGGTCTATTTTGGTGAGGCGAGCAGGCCCTTCGAACTGAAACTGGTGGAAGCAACGCAGAATATGCCGCGTTTCCGGGAATAACCTGTCTGGAAGCATCATAAAAGGCATGAAAAGAAGCGAACGGGCAATAAACGGGATGAAAAAGAGACGAAGAGTCGAAACGTACACCGATTATCCAAGAAAGCGCACGTTTTACGATCCGGAACCGGATTATACAAGGCCACTCTACGAGCTGGCCCCGGACACGCGCAGGCGCATACACGGCAGACTCCGGTTTCTATTTGGAGAGAAGCTGGCCAACGCATACATGCCGGAACTGGAACGAATCCTGAAAGTGCACTACGCGCACAAACCTCCGGAGATGATCGAAAAAGAACAGGACTACGATCCCATAGAGCGTTTTTCTGAGAAGGATATGATCCTGATCACGTATGGAGATATCGTCAAAGGCCGGCAAAAAACTCCGCTTTCGACTCTGCATCATTTCGTGAACACATACATCTGCGACATCATCAATACGCTTCATATCCTTCCCTTCTTTCCTTATTCTTCGGATCGCGGTTTTGCCGTTGTGGACTTCAAACTGGTCGATCCGGAACTGGGATCCTGGGCGGATATCCGGGAGAAAAAGCGCCGCTATGATCTGATGTTCGATGCCGTCCTCAACCATGTGTCCTCGCGGAGCGAACTGTTCAAAGAATTCCTCAATGGAAATGCCCGTTATCTGGATTTCTTCATCGCTTACGATTCCGCCGATGACCTTACACCTGATCAAAGAAGGAAAATTTTCCGTCCAAGGACATCGGACATCCTCACGAGATTCGATACCATCAACGGATCGAAATGGGTGTGGACAACCTTCTCCGAGGATCAGATCGATTTCAATTTCCGGAATCCTGAAGTTCTGCTGCAGGTGCTGGACAGCTTACTTTTTTATGTAAGAAACGGGGCGGATATCCTTCGTCTGGATGCAGTCACTTATATCTGGGCGGAACCCGGAACCGAAAGCGTCAACCTGCCGCAGACTCATGAGGTCGTGAAGCTTCTTCGCGACGTGGTAGACAGCGTTGGTTCCGGTGTGGCGCTGGTAACGGAGACCAACATGCCCCATGAGAAGAATATCTCCTATTTCGGCGATGGCTGTGATGAAGCGCACATGGTCTACAACTTTGCCCTTCCTGCCCTTGTCCTGCACACCTTTTACAGGGGAGACAGCCGTGCCATTTCCAGGTGGGCCGCGAGCATCAAGCCTCCGTCTGACATGGCGACCTTCTTCAACATTCTCGATACACATGACGGTATCGGGTTGATGGGCGCCAAGGAGATCCTCTCCTGGGAAGAAGTCGCCTTTCTCATCAGGACGGCAGGTGATCGGGGGGCATATATTTCCTATAAGACGGCGGAAGATCTGACCCGGGAACCCTATGAGATCAACAGCACGTGGTGGAGTGCCATCAATGATGATCGTGACCTGACAGACATGGCGGGGCAGGTGAAGCGGTACGTTGCCTCGCGCAGCATCGCCCTTGTCATTCAGGGGGTTCCGGGTATCTATGTTCATGGCTTCATGGGGACGGCCAACGACCATCAACGGGTTGATAGAACGGGGGTCAAACGGGATGTGAACCGTGGGTTCATCAGCAGCGAAGATGTGGCAAGGGAGTTGGCTGATCCCAATTCAAAATTGTCTCTTCTTCGCTTTCACAGCAGCAGACTCTATCTCGTGCGAACACAGCAAAGAGCTTTTCATCCCCGCGGATTACAAAAGATCTTGCTTCTGTCGCCGGACGTCTTTGCCGTCGTGCGGTCTTCACCTGAAGGGAAGGATCACCTCCTCGCCATAACCAATGTGACGGATAAGCAAGTCAGTCTGGATGTTCCACTTTCTCTCGCGGGGGCGAAGGAACGGCACTGGGAGGATCTTCTAAGTGAAATGCCGTGGGAAGCCCTGAAGGATAACCTTAAGATTGTTCTCGAACCATATGGGATCCTCTGGCTCAAACCCATCCGGAAATAGACGAACCTTGAATAAAAGAACATTGCGGCTGAAATTCACCCGCCCTGTCTATCGTAAATCAAGAAAGACTCCTGAGCAATTCGGGCAGAGCCCGGGACCTGTTCAGGAGTCTTTCTGCACTGGATTGTCGACACCTCAGGGCGTAGTGTTTACTTTTCCTTTTGTAAAGCTTTGCTCCAGGAATCGAGTTGCCTTGCCGCAAAATCCCGTCCCCCTATTCCGAAAGCGATCGCTGCAGCCACCATAATGGAACCGAACAGTAAGCCAAATGCCAGCGAAATGATTTCGTCCGCAAGTCCCATGCGCGCCAATCCCATGGCTCCTGCCAGCAACAGGATGGCTATGCGGGCAACCAGAGCCAGGAAGCGGGCATGCATCACACCGCTGGATCGAATGAGTTCAGCAACGAGGTTTGCCACATACATGCCTATTGCAATGATGACCAGGCCAAGTAATATCTGTCCCGCGAACACCAGGAAGCCGGAAACCAGCGTTCCCATCATTTCAAAACCGAGCAGATTGGCCGCCTCCATGGCTGCGAAAATCATGACGGCTGCCAGCACGATGGTGCCGACCACCTGGGCGGGAGTTCGTTGACCTTTTTCAGGTTCTTTCCCGATGCCGATCAACGGAAGGATTCGATTAAATCCAATCTTGACCAGAATGTTGGTGATGAGTGTCGCGGCCATGTTTCCGACCGCGTACGCGATGATGATTACGATCGCTGCGGCAAAGATATTGGGAATCGCACTCAGGATAAGATTCAACATATCGCTGGCGGGCCGGGTCAGCGCATCCAGTGCCAGAGCGTTCAGGGCCGCAATGGCAACGGGAAGAATGATGAGCGCGTAAACAATCCAACCCAGGACACCTGAGAGCCTCTGTTCGCCCAGCACCGTGTCCATTCCAAGCCGTTCACTCAACCGGTCAATGCCCGTGACAGCGAGCAGGTTCGTTACGATTCGCTTTACCAGCCGGGCTGCAAACCAGCCAACCAGTATGATAACGGCGCCTGCAAGTATGTTCGGCAGAAATCCGAGCAGTTTATCCAGCATTGCCTGCACAGGCTGCAATAATCCCGACAGCATTAAGGCGTCCAGAATGGCAGGCAGGAATAACAGAAAGATAAGCCAGTAAAGAGCATCTCCCAGAGTCTTTGCAAAGGAGCGGCGACCCTCTTCCGCTGCTCCCAGGCGTTCATCCAGTCTCGCGGTCTGTAAGATTTTTACTGATGCCAACCGCACCATGCTGGCTAAAATCCAGGCGATCAACAGCAGAACCACCGCGCCGATGAACTGTGGGATATAGGCAAACAAGCGATTGAGCAGATTGTTGATGGGTTCGGTCACAATCGTCAGTTTGAGTGTCTGGAAGAAAGCCAGCAAAACAAAGAGCATGATGATGTAGTAGAATACTTTGGCGACAACGACCTCCAGATTCATCGTTTTGACAGCCTGATCCCCGAAAATTTTCCCCGCGATTCTGTTGTCAAAATCCGTCCGCTTGAGAATCCCTCTTACAGCAGCCGAGACGATGAGCGCAAGCAACCAGCCTACGATGAGAATGGCCAATGCTCCGAGAATGTTGGGGACATAATTGCCAAGTGACTGAATAATCTGTTCGAACATGCCTTGAATGTCCATTGCTGCCTCCTTCATTGTAATTTTAAAAAAATTTATTGAAAAATCATGTCCTGTCCTTAAAAAGCCCGATTCCTTTCCGCATGTTGCAACATTTCCATCAATTCGTGCGTCAGATAGCCGTCCGCCGGCAACCCCGCTTCGGCCTGGAAGGCGCGTGCTGCGGCTCGTGTCCGGCGGCCGACGAGACCGTCCACCTCTCCGCTCTCATAACCCAGGCGGTTCAGCCATTCCTGGATTTCTCTGACTTCCGCTGTGGACAGGGGGCGCAGATGGTCTGGACATTTTGTGGTCAGCCCGTCCATGCCGGCGATGCGATCGGCGAGGTGACCGACGGCAAGCGCGAAACTGATCGAGGCGTTCCACTTCCTGATGATGTGGAAATTCCGGTAGACGAGAAACGCCGGACCATTATGTCCCATCGGCAGCAGAAGAGAGCCCTCGATGTCGGACTCCGGCAAAGGTTCACCAGAGGCGTCAACCAAACCGAGCGCGCGCCATTCGTTCACACTTTTATTCGTTCCGAGACCAGCAAGCACGTAATTAAAATTGAGCGGGATCAGCACTTCACGGCCCCAACGCTTTCCTTTTTTCCAGCCGGATCGATGGAAGTAGTTTGCTGCTGAAGCGAACGCATCCGGCAGGCTGCCGAACAGATCTATCCTGCCGTCCTTGTCGGAGTCGACGGCGTGCTTGAGGCAGGTTGAGGGCAGGAACTGCATATGGCCTATCGCGCCGGCCCACGATCCTTTTGAACGGGCGAGATCCATCGCGCCGTTTTCCTGGATGAGTAACGCGCTGATAAACTCGCGGGTGAACATATTACTGCGCCGCCGGCCGCATGCGAGTGTTGCCAGCGCGCTCATAAGTGGCACGGAACCGAAGTTGCTGCCGTAGTTCGTTTCCATGCCCCAGAGGGCGACAAGGTAATGAGGGGGTACGCCATAGCGCAGGTAAATTTTGTGCAACAGGTTGTAATGCGCATGGTACATTTCACGTCCGCGTTCGACGCGGGCATCGGTGACACGACTTTCCAGGTAATGCCAGAAGGTCAAATGGAACTCGGGCTGGCTGCGATCGGCTCTGATCACGTCCTCGAGCCACTGTATACTTTCCAGCGCCGATTTCACGGTTTGAGAAGAAACGCCGCTTTCGATGGCCGTATTTTCGAGGCGTGACAGACATTTTTGGAACTGCTTCATTGAACCTGCATTATCGGCAACCGCGTTTGGGGACGGCAACGCGAGCAGGAAGGCGGCAAACGGAAGGAAGCAAACGGATAATTTTCGGGCCTTGAGGATGATCAGCAGTGCCTGCAACCGGATGTTTTTTAGCAATTCAGATGCCTTTGCGTACATAAACCTTCCTCTTTCTGGCGGGGATAAGGTTCCACAGACTGCATCGAAGTTAAATGGAACGGAATAAATTGAAAAACTAAGAGAGTTTTTTGTACCAGACGTTCATGCTCTCGATTTGCGCGGAAATATTGGTGTTGTTTTTTAATCTTCCTCCATAGGCATAGCCGAGTCTGGAAAATGTAACGTTGATTCCCGGGGACATGGCACGGGCAATGGTATACGCCGTTTTTATTCCTTCCTGCTTCATCTCTTTTTCCATGCGGGCAAGCAGATGCAGGCTCAGACTGCTTCTCTGCCATTGAAGAAGTGTCGCAAAATCAGTCATTTCTACATTTTGAGCGGACTTGTCCATTTCAGCGGAAGAGAGCGCCACCAGTTTCCCGTCCGATTCGACACCGAAATAAGCGACGTGGCTCCGCATCGTATCGAGCAGATACGCGGGGTCATGAATCGGAAACGGATAGGTGGGAAAAACAGTCCGATAGATGGCAGCCATTTGATCGATATCGCTTTCCGTGCAGCTGCGGATTATGAACCGTTTTGCATCCAGTGGCGTCACAGGTGATTCGGATCTGCTGATTGCAAGATGAAGAATTGCATCCAGAGTTGCCGCTTCCCGTTCGGAGGCACGCTGCTCTTTCAGATAATACCCCATGAACGTTCCTGTATTTGAGCCGTTGTACAATCCGGGGATGGAGGCCTCCTCGACATAGCCCGCCCGGGAAAACTTTTTTGAGAAGCCTGTGGGAACTTTGACAAATATCTTCGAATAACCGTATCCCTTTGCCATTGCAACCAGAACGAAAGGGAGAAGCCCTGTGGCGTCGCCTCCCACTTTCAGCAGGTATATCCGCTCATTGTATGGACCATGCTGGATGACTGAGCCGCAGGGAAGCTTTTCTATCCGGTCCGGCAGAGAATTTTTTACGAAGGAGTTCATCCTCTTCTCCTGTGGCGATCGTTATTCCTGGGAACCAGGGCAATGGTGTCGTCGTAGTCGGCCAGCAGTTTTTCTATGCCTACGGCACGGAATTCACCCGCGTCTTCGAGTGAGAGCTGGAGGTTGCAGTCCTTGCAGTTCCGGTCGCAGAAAGTGGGTTCGTAAGAATCGGGTTCCTTGTAAGTGGTTATGACTCCTTCATAATTCCGTAAAACCACCTTGTTTGTGGACCAGGAGATGAGATAGTTCGGCATGACCGGAATTTTTCCTCCACCGGCCGGGGCATCGATCACATAGGTCGGAACGCAGAAGCCGCTTGTGTGGCCTATCAGGCTTTCGAGAATTTCAATTCCCTTTCCTACGGGAGTTCGAAAATGACTGAGCCCTTCGGACAGATCGCATTGATAGAGATAGTAAGGCCGGACACGATTAGCGACGAGTTTATGGACCAGGGAACGCATGATCCGGGGACAGTCATTGACCCCAGACAACAGAACCGATTGATTGCCGAGGGGTATCCCGGCATCTGCAAGTTTTCTGAGGGCGGCTCTTGAAGAGGCCGTTAATTCCCTGGGGTGGTTGAAATGGGTGTTTATCCAGAGAGGATGATGTTTTTTCAGCATTTCAACCAGTTCATCGGTAATTCTATAGGGAAGTACGGCAGGCGTACGTGTTCCGATCCTTATGACTTCGACGTGCTCGATCTTCTTCAATTCGATGAGAATCCAGTCAAGGTAATCCGTCGACAGGAGAAAGGGATCACCACCGCTTAAAAGGACATCCCTGACCTGCGGTGTGTCTCTAATGTATTCGATTCCCTTCATGATCTGCTCACGGCTGGGAATTGTATCCCGATCGCCCACGCGGCGCTTTCTTGTGCAGTGACGGCAATACATGGCACAAGTGTTACTGATCAGCAGCAAAACACGGTCCGGATACCTGTGTGTCAAACCCGGTACCGGGCTGTCCCGATCCTCATGCAGAGGATCCGACATGTCCGTTGACTGAACATCCAATTCGTTGATTGCAGGGAAGCTTTGTTTGAAAACCGGATCATTTTCCAGATCTTCCGTGTCAATCAGGGAGAGATAATAAGGCGTTATCGACATGGGAAATTTTTCGACGATCAATTTGAACTGCCGGCGCAGGGTTTCCGGCAAGCGGATGTCAAGAAGTGTCTCGAACGTGTCCAGATCTTTTATGCAGTGTCTCAACTGCCACTTCCAATCCTTCCAGTTGCGGACCGAACTTCCATCGATTTCATTGAGTATTTTGTGCTGGGATTGAGTCAGCATACGGAATCCTTTCTTTTCGGGATGTTCGCGCTTTACGAACGATGACTTTGTTGGCGGGGGAACATGTATTTTGTGGAATTGCTTAAAGTCCACTGTCCGGACGACAGAACGCAAAGCGCGCATAACTTGATATTCGATATTTGCAGGCGTTTTCCCTCCCAAGTTTAATGATGGATCATTTCAGTAGAAACATTTCATGTTAGAATAATTCTTGTAGGAAAATAAAGATTTCAAGGGCCATGTCAAGAAAAAACAGAAAAAGATAAGATATTCGATAGATTATTCTGTAGATGGAGAAGAAGCGACGCTTTCGGGATGAAAGAAAAGAGGGACACGAAGGGACGGAAGAGAGATTGTTTTCTTTCGATTTCAACGCCGAGGGAAACCGCCCGTTAAACGACGGAAACGGCCGGGAGGCATATAGAGAAGTTGATTTACAAAACCATATTCTGTAATATAAAGATTAATATTCAAATACCTTCATCACATTCTATGCCATTATCATAATCAGGGTTCAGTGTAGCCGGTTTTTTAACGACAAGTCAATTTTTCAAACTTCATATCGTGTTATAATAAAAAGAGTTCTGAACATCCTGTTTTCCCAACCTCTTAAGAGTTGAAAGGAGCGCAGAACTATGGACAATCTGATCGGGCGCCACTGGCACTACCTTCCGGCCGAGGAAGTGATCGATCTTCTGGACGGCAATAAGGATCAGGGACTTGATCTCTTCGAGGTCGATCACCGGCGTGAACAATTCGGCTACAATGTTCTGACGACGAAGAAGGGGAAGGGCCCGCTGCTTCGTTTCCTCCTCCAGTTTCACCAGCCTCTGGTCTATATCCTCCTGGCTGCCACCGTGATCACCCTTCTGCTTCAGGAATGGGTCGATGCCGGGGTCATCTTCGGGGTGGTTCTCGTCAATTCCATAATCGGTTTTCTCCAGGAGTCCAAGGCCGTCAAGGCCATGGAGGCACTTGCCAGGACGATGGTTACTGAGGCCACGGTCCTGCGTTCGGGTGAGAAGCGGCGGATTTCTTCGGCTGAAGTGGCGCCCGGCGATATCGTTCTTCTTCAGTCCGGCGATAAGGTTCCCGCCGATATGCGTCTGATCTCGGTTCGGGATCTCCATGTCGATGAATCGGCGCTTACGGGAGAGTCCGTGGCCGTGGAAAAATGCGATAAGATCCTTCCCCATGATACGATTCTGGCGGACAGGAGAAATATGGTCTATGGGTCTTCCCTGGTTACCTACGGGCAGGCGGTTGGCATTGTGGTCGCAATTGGAGATGCCACGGAAGTGGGCCGGATTTCCGAGCTTCTCGCCACCACGGAGGAGCTGGAGACGCCTCTGCTTCGGAAGATTGCCCGGTTCAGCAAGGTTCTCCTCTATGTCATCCTCGCTCTGGCAGCGGTTACATTTGGTGTTGGGGTTTTTCGGGGGCAGAGCGCCCTCGACATGTTCATGGCGGCCGTGGCCCTGGCTGTAAGCGCCATTCCCGAGGGACTGCCCGCCGCCATGACCATTACGCTGGCCATCGGTGTGGCGAGGATGGCCCGCAAGCAGGCAATTATCCGCAAGCTTCCCGCGGTTGAGACACTGGGCAGCACAACGGTCATCTGTTCGGACAAGACGGGGACGCTCACGGAAAACCAGATGACCGTCCAGGAGATTATGGCGGGTTCGGCCTTATTCAAAGTAACCGGCGGGGGCTACGAACCTGCCGGCAAAATCCTGACGTCTGCCGGAGAAGTTCCTGGTGATTTTCCTGTGGCACTTACGGAATGCCTCCGGTGCGGCCTGTTGTGCAACGACAGCCTGGTTGTCGAAAAGGAGGAACGCTGGACCGTTCAGGGCGACCCCACCGAGGGCGCTCTGCTGGCGGCGGCCGCCAAAGGTGGTCTCTCCGACCGGGAGATAAACGAAAAATGGCCGCGCCTCGATAGCATCCCGTTCGAGTCCGAGCACCAGTACATGGCTACCCTCCATGCCGCTCCGGAAGGGGGGCATGTCGTGTATGCAAAAGGTTCGGTTGAAGCCATGCTGGAGAGGTGTCGGAGAGTTCTTTCATCAGATGGGGAACCGGCGAATCTCGATACGGGGGCGATCCTGGACGCCGTGGAAGCCATGGCTGCCAGAGGCTTGCGCGTCCTGGCCTTTGCCCGGATGGAGCTTCCGGAAGAAAAACAGAAAATCTTCCATGAGGATGTGGCTGAGGGCATGATTTTTCTGGGCCTGCAGGGCATGATCGATCCGCCGCGGGCAGAAGCGGTGGAAGCGGTCAGAAACTGTCACAGCGCCGGAATACGCGTCAAGATGATTACCGGCGACCACGCACTCACGGCCTCGGCCATCGCCGGTCAGATCGGCCTCGCTCACGCGGAGAAGGTGGTTACAGGTCGGGAACTGGCGGATATGAGCGATACGGAACTGCTTGAAACCGTTGAAGATGTATCCGTCTATGCCCGGGTTGCCCCTGAGCAGAAACTCCGCCTTGTGGAGGCCCTTCAGGCCAATGGTCATATCGTGGCCATGACCGGCGACGGGGTCAACGACGCTCCTGCGCTGAAGCGTGCCGACATCGGCGTCGCCATGGGAATCACCGGCACCGATGTCGCCAAGGAGGCCGCAGATATGGTGCTCACGGATGACAACTTCGCTTCCATCGAGGCCGCTGTGGAGGAGGGCCGCGGGACGTTTGACAACCTCACCAAGTTCATCGTCTGGACCCTGCCCACCAACATCGGTGAAGGACTGGTGATCCTGGCGGCTGTGTTTCTGGGGACCTTGCTGCCCATCCTCGCGGTTCAGATTCTTTGGATCAATATGACCACGGCCGTCCTGCTCGGCCTGATGCTCGTCTTCGAGCCAAAGGAGTGGGACATCATGGATCGTCCTCCCCGGCTGCCTGCGGAGCCCATCTTAACCCCGATGCTTATACGGAGGATGCTGATGGTGGGAGGTCTGATGGTTCTTGGAGCCTTCGGACTCTTCAAATGGGAACTGGCCTCAGGAGCGGAAATCACGGAGGCGCGGACAGTGGCCGTCAATCTGTTCGTGATGGTGGAACTCTTTTATCTTTTCAACTGCCGGTCGCTGACGAAATCCGTCTTTAAAATCGGATTCTTTTCCAATCCCTGGATATTCGGCGGATGCGCCGTCATGGTGGTTCTGCAGATCCTGTTCACGTATGTGCCGGTTATGAACACCGCTTTCCAGAGTGCACCCATCGGTATCGGGTCCTGGATCCGAATCCTGGCCGTATCGATTCTGGTCATGCTGATTGTAGGTGTTGAGAAGCGCTATACCAACCGGAACTGAGGAAGGTTTCCATGGACGGCAATCTGTTGAAAAGAATGGAATATCGAATCAACCGCCGGCTGCGCGGCATGGTCCCCGCTGTCAATCAACAGGAGATCACGAAAAACATTTACGGCGAAGTGGAGATCTCGGTCGGGTTTTTTACGATCCTCACGCTGGCCAACCTCATCGCCCTCAGCGGTCTCCTGGTCAACAGCGCCCCCGTCATTATCGGCGCCATGCTGATTTCGCCGCTCATGGGTCCAATTCTGAGCTTTGGTTTCGCTTTCATCACGGGGGATTCTTTCGTCTGGGAGAAATCTCTTCGAAAGATCATCATCAGTGTACTTTTAACGGTCTTTGTCGCCGCCCTGGCTTCCTATCTATCCCCCCTCGATGAAGTTACCCGGGAAATCAGCGTCCGAACGACGCCAAACATCTTCGATCTGCTGATCGCCTTTCTTTCCGGAACGGCAGGAGCCGCTGCCATCTGCACGAAGAAGAACTATCTGACGATCGTTCCCGGAGTGGCCATCGCCACCGCCGTCATTCCTCCTCTGAGCGTGACGGGGTTCGGCATTGGGAACGGATACTTCGCGATTGCCTCAGGCGCCTTTTTTCTCTTTTTTACCAATTTCGTCGCCATTGTTCTCTCGACCTGCCTTGTTTTTTATCTCTACGGGTTTCGTCCCGGTCTGAAAGACGATGAAGACGCCAGAAAATTGAAGCGCCGTCTTGTTCTGCTTTCCTCCGTTCTTCTGCTGATTTCCGCTCCGCTGGTTTATACCCTCTCCAAAGGCGTGTCCGAGATCAAGTTGAAAAAGAATATTGAAAACTCGTTAAAGCAGGAATTCAACCGGGAAAAACGTTCTCGACTCGTCACGTTCCAATTTTTCGAAGGGGAGGAACGCCGGCTGGAAATCGAAGCCGTCGTCAATACGGTCGATTATATGAAGGAAAACGAACTGGAACAGGCTGAAAGGAATATTGGCAACATCCTGAAACGAAAGGCCCTGCTTCATGTCGAGCAGGTCAAGGTGATGCCCAAGGGATTGATTCCGCCGGAAGTGCAAACCAGAACTGTGATGGTTCCTCCAAAGCCGTCAGCGGAAATCCTTCGGGAAGCGCGGAACAGCATTCTTCCAGTGATCCGTCAGGCGTCCGCCAGGGCGGAAGACCTTCTTTCGCCGTCTAAAATTACGGATTTCTCCGTGGCCTTTCAGGATAAGAACTCCTCGGTGCTGCTCAGGTTGAAGATCAGACGGGATTCCCCCTTGTCGAATGAGGAATTGACGTGGCTCGAAAAATTTTTCAGTTCCTCGCTGAATACGCCGGTTCGCCTCAGCGTGGAAACGGTTCCCTTTGTCCCTGTTCTTTTTTTTGATGCAAAGTCTGTAAACTTGACGGAGTCAATGAAAAAAGAACTGGAACCCCTGAAGGATGCCTTCGGGCGCAATGACCGGATTCATGTCGTGCTGGAAACGATCGCGGAAGCGAACATTCCATACAAGGAACGGATCCGTTTAGCCAACGAACGGGCCGCGGCTCTTGCAGCCTTCCTGAGCACGGAATGCCGTGTCGCCCCTTCGCAGATAAGAAAAAACATCGCGGCGAAAGCAGCCGGAAGGCCTGCGGTAAAAATTGTTCTTACCCCTGCGCCGGAAAGTGGATCGTGACGGTATGAAAATCATCATCTTTACGGATCTGGATGGCAGCCTGCTGAATCACGACGACTACTCCTTCGAAGGAGCCCGGCCTTCGCTGGACAGGCTCCGGGAGGCGCGTATTCCCCTGATTTTTGTGACCAGCAAGACGCGCAGCGAGGTGGAGCGTCTTCAGGATGCGATGAGGATACGGGAGCCGTTTATTGTGGAGAACGGCGGGGGAATCTTCTTTCCGGGGAATTACCGTGGCTTCTCTTTTTCCGGGGAATGCCTGAAGGACGGGGATTTTGTCGTTCTGGCCCTGGGGGTTCCCTATGATCGGATTCGCGGCGTCTTCGTGACGATGAAGAGCCGCTTCAAAATCACCGGCTACGGCGATCTTTCTCCTGAAGAGGTCGCCTGGCTGACGGGGCTCTCCACTGCCGAGGCGCGGCGGGCGAAGGTCCGGGAATTCTCGGAACCCTTTCTGCTGGAATCCGTCGAGGATCTTCCTGCGCTGGAGGGTCTGGTGAAGCAGAAGGGGATGAAAATTGTCCGCGGCGGAAGGTTTTATCACCTCATCGGCGCCGGGCAGGACAAGGGGGCTGCCGTGCGCGGCGTTCGGGACATCTATCGGCGCAACGATGGCGGCGGGCACATCGCCATCGGGATCGGCGACAGTGAGAACGATCTGCCTCTGCTGCAGACTGTGGACATTCCCGTTCTCATCCCCCATGCGGAACGGGGTTTTCTGGACGTTTCCCTGCCTGGACTCGTGAAGGCCAGGGAATCCGGCTGTCGGGGATGGAACGAGGCAATGAGGAGAATTCTCGATGAACTTTTTCAGACAGACCGCATCTGAGATCTTTTCCGAGGCGCTGAGAGCGGTGCTCCCGGAGAGCCTTATTCGGGAAAACCTGGCCATTCTGGGAGACGAGCTGATTGTTGCGAACCGCGGATATCCTCTCGCAGGCATGCGGAATCTTTTCGTCTTTGGAAGCGGCAAGGCTTCCGTCGGCTCCGCAAAAGCGGCGGTGGAAGCCCTGGGAGACCGGATTGCCGGCGGGGTGGTGGTATCCAACGTCGAGGGGCAACTGGATCGGATTCGCGTCGTTGTGGGTTCTCATCCAATTCCCGACTCCCGAAGCGCCGCCGCCGCGGAAATGATTATTAAGGGCCTTGCCGGGCTGTCGGAGGACGACTTTTTTATCTACCTTCTTTCCGGCGGGACTTCCGCCCTGATCGAGAAGCCGCTTCCCCCGTTGAGTATAGCCGATCTTCAGGAAACGTCGAAATTGCTTCTTCGGGCGGGCGTGCCGGTCGACGGGATGAACGCGGTAAGAAAGCATCTGTCCCTGATCAAGGGCGGACGGCTGGGGAGAATGACAAAGGCGCGGGGGGTCGTTCTGGTCATCTCCGACGTCATCGGGGACGACCTGGAGACCATCGGTTCCGCCCCGCTTTATAAAGACCGATCCTCCGGCAGGGATGTCTGCGAAATCCTGTCCCGGTATGGTCTATGGGAAAAGCTGCCCCCGGTCGTTCGGAACCTGATGGAAAGGACGCGAGCCGGGGAACAGGAAGAAACGCCGAAGGAGGAGAACCCCCGCATCGACCATTTCGTGATCGGCAGCAATCGAAAGGCCCTGAAAAAAGCGAAGATGAAGGCGGAATCTCTCGGGATGAAAACATGGATTATGACATCCCGCCTTCATGGAGAGGCGCGGGACGTTGCGAAGGCTCTCATCGCGCTCGGCAGAGAGATCAGGCAGACCCGTGAATCTTCGAACCTCCCTGTCTGTCTGCTTTTCGGTGGAGAGACGACAGTGACAGTCCGGGGAAACGGGAAAGGGGGACGGAATCAGGAACTGTGCCTGGCGGCTCTGAAGGAGATCGGCAATATCCCGGGGTTGCTTCTGCTGAGCGCCGGGACGGACGGCATCGACGGCAACACCGAGGCCGCGGGGGCGCTGGCCGATGCGGAAATATCGAAGCGTGCCGGGGAGCTCGGTCTTTCCATCGACGACTTTCTGGAGCGGAATGATTCCTTCCGATTTTTCAAACAGACCGGAGGGCTGATCGTCACCGGCCCGACCGGAACAAATGTCATGGATATAGCCATCTTGCTGATTGGAGGTAACGGATCATGAGCACGGCAATACGATTTTCCACGGCGTTAAGGCCGCACGTCCGAACAAAGATCGAACAGCTCGGAACCGCCGATATCGTCATCGGCGTTCCCTCCTACGACAGCGGCGACACCATCGCCCAGGTTGTTCAAATCATCATCTCGGGACTGGATCGCTACTATCGGGACAGGAAGGCCCTGGTCATGGTTTCCGATGGGGGCTCTACGGACGATACCCGGGATCTGGCCCGGGCGATCGATCCGAAATCCTATAATATCGAGAGCGTCGTGACCGTTTACCGGGGAAGCCACGGCAAGGGTTCCGGCCTGCGGGCTGTTTTTGAAGTCGCCTCCTTCCTGAAGGCCCGGGCCATCGCGGTCTTCGATTCCGACCTGCTTTCCATAACGCCGGAATGGATCCGGAATATTCTGGATCCGGTCATCGAGGGCTACGATTTTGTCGCTCCCGACTACAAACGCTTCAAGCTGGATGGAACCATCACCAACACGATTGCCTATAACCTGACAAGGGCCCTGTATGGGAAAAAGATCCGGCAACCCATCGGTGGGGATTTCGGGGTGTCGCCGGCACTGATCAAATTCTATCTAGAACAGGATGTCTGGGAAACGGATGTGGCCAAATTCGGGGTCGACATCTGGATGACGACCTCGGCCATCGTCGGCGGGTTCCGGATCTGCCAGGCGAAACTCGGCGCCAAGATCCACGGGCAGAAGGATCCCTCTGCGGACCTGGGGCCCATGTTCCGTCAGGTGGTGGGGACCACCTTCCAGTTGATGGAGCGGTATGAGGACTATTGGCTGAAGATCCGCAGATCCCGGGATGTTCCCTCCCTGGGGGAGTTTGTCGGGCAGGAGCCGCCGGCGTTTGATATCTCTCAGGAAAACCTCATCGAATACTTCAAGGTTGGTTTGCAAAATTTCGGTACGGTCTGGCGGAATATCATCGACGAACAAGATTATGAAATCGTCCGCAAACTGGGAGAAGTCGATTCAGGGGATCAGTTCTTCCTGCCTATTGATACGTGGGTCCGCACGGTTTACCGCTACGCCGGGGCATTCCACGCCACACCGCGGCAGCGTTTCAAGGTCCTGGACACCCTGGCGCCCCTCTATTACGGGCGCGTCGCCTCTCTGGTCAATGAACTGCGGGATAAAAGTCCGGCGGAGGCGGAGGCCCATTTCGAGGTTCAGGCCGAAGCCTTCGAGCGCCTGAAGGACTATATGGTCAAAATCTGGAAACAGAAAGGAGGAAGATGAGATGGCTGATTTCTATCAGCACGGTATGATTACCACGTTGCAGAGGTTGAAGGAGAGGCCTCCTGGAGAAATCGATGAGGAACTGGTGGCGATTACCAGAAAGCGCCATACGGTGCTCCTTCTTCCGGCCCTGTTTTCCGAATTTGAAACGCCCTCCATGCCAGTCATTATCGAGGAGCTGAAACAGGTCCGCTACCTCAAAAAAATCGTCCTGTCGCTGGACAGAGCGGATGAGCGGCAATTCCAGCGGGCGAGGGAACTGATGTCCGTTATTCCCACGGAGGTCCATGTGGTCTGGCACGACGGCCCGCGGATGCAGGAATTGTATCGGGAACTGGCGGCCAATGATTTTGACATTCAACGACCCGGAAAGGGACGATCCGTCTGGATGACTCTGGGATATGTTCTTGCCGATGAAGATGTTTACGCCATCGCCCTGCACGATTCGGATATTCTGAATTATAATAGGGATTTTCTCGCCCGCCTGGTTTATCCGGTCGTTCATCCTGCCATCGACCTGGAATTCAGCAAGGGGTATTACGCGCGGGTGGGAGACCGTCTCTATGGCAGGGCCACCCGTCTTTTCTATATTCCCCTGATCCGGACGCTGAAGCGGATCCTCACCTACAATCCCTTTCTGGAGTACCTCGGCAATTTCCGCTATCCCCTTTCGGGTGAATTCGCCCTGATCAGTTCTCTGGCGCGGGGCATTCGCGTTTCGCCGACCTGGGGGCTCGAGATTTCCCTCCTGAGCGAAGTGTATCAGCGCACTTCCGCCAATCGCATCTGCCAGGTGGAAATTACCGAATCCTATGAGCATAAGCATCAGGTCCTGGACAAAACCCAGCCGGAAACCGGGCTGATCCGCATGGCGACCGACATTGCCGCGGCCCTTTTCCGCATCCTGAGCCAGGACGGCATTCTCATGAGCCAGTCGTTTTTCCGAACCCTTTATACAGCTTACATAGAAGAATCCCGGATCGCCATCGAAAAGTATCACGCTCTGGCCATGATCAACGGATTGATCCACGACAGGCACGCGGAGATCGAGGCGGCTGAAATCTTCGTCAGCTCCCTGCAAATTGCGACGGAAGAATACACCCGGAATCCCGTGGGAATCCCCATGCTTCCCGCCTGGGTTCGAGTTCGGGCGGCCATTCCCGATTTTTCCGACCACCTGACGGAGGCTGTCAGACTGGACAATTCCCTTTGATTTAAAAATCCTTTCTGGACAAGAGCGTGAGCGTAATCCGGTTTTTGATATTTGACAAGGAGTCAGGGAATAAGAGAAAAGATGTCGATCAGGTAAATTACAGTCTCACGTAACCTCTCTTTATGAATATGTTTTCGGTAGAAAGTCGGAAACAGTGTAAACCGCACTTCTCAAATAGAAAGAAACCTATAAGAGGTGATCATCCTTGATCAGGCGGTAAATCCATAGTCGGCATTTCCATGAGCGGGTTTGGAAACGGGTTCATTGTCAAACTGAAATTAGCATAATGAAAGAGAGGGAAAGGCATCCGGGCTTCCTGTGGAAATGCCTTTTCCTCTCTTGCTTTAAATACTCTGATGACGAAACGGCGATAATCCGAATTCTCTGTCAGAAAGGAAAATTTGACCCTTCAGCCTTTCTTCCTTTCCGGTGCCAGTCGGTCGGGGTTGAGTTTCCGGCAGCGGCGGTATTTTTATGCCTCCCTGGACGGGTTCTATCGTGTCAGCTTCGTGAATTTCGAGCCCGAAATCGATACGCCTGCCATGAGACCTTTCTGGCCGAAGACGAACCCGACAATCGGATCTTTAATTTTTGTGGTATCTATGGATCCCTCGATGCCTATGTTGGCCATAGCCACCGTGCCATCAACGCCGGCCTGCCAGCCTGTGCTGGCGCGGAATTTATTCAGGGCTTCTTCCTCCATGAAGACCAGCATGATGTCCTTCTGCTGGGCTCCGATCTGATAACCGAAAGAGCCGCCGGCGAGGCTGTAGTAATCGATGGTTTTCCCGCCGATTCTCAGGGCGCCTTCACCATACTGCCCTCCGACGAAAAACCCGCCCTGGATCACCTTGGGTATAATGAGGACACCCTTGGCAGACGCAAGAAACTCAGATGCCCCTTTGACATCCCTAGTAAAACGGTCCAGCGAGGCATCGACGTTTAAATCAATCTCTTTAGCACTGGAGCCTGAATGAATGCGCGCCGGCGCGCAGGCCGCGAGAACGGCAAGCAGCATCAGAATGACCAGACCGGGGATCAGGATATTTTTCTTTTTCATGGCGGTTGCTCCTTTCTGTCGGTTCTTGATGAAACGGCTGGTTGCGTGAATTTTTCTATTTTGACGGCATCATTCTCAAATCAGGAATAATCTTTACTGAGTGCCGACCACCTCCTTCCAGAAGTCTCACCGTTTCCGGCAAGGGGACAGATGGCTGCGATAATCCTTTTTCCCTGGATAATCCGGGTCATCACGGCGGCGATGAGGGGAAAGATAAAGAGAAGTCGGCGGAGGGGAGTGCAGCGTTGATCACAGGCGGGAGCCGAAAATCATTGGGGTCGCCGGAAGGGTCCGGAGCATGGTTTTCTCTTTCATTTCTTGCGGAGATTTTGTAGCCCGGTTTTATCTCCCTTTGGAATTTCCAGTATATTAATTTTTATCAGAAAATTACAAATAGTGAAATAAAATAATGAGTTATTTATATCAACTTTTATTGATTATCCGAACTTAAACCACTCTCCAGCACTTTTTGAATATGCCGGAGGAACTCCGTTGCCGGACTCAGGTGTCAAAGTCCTCAAGCCGCCAGAGGAGAATGACCGGGATTTCCTTTTGTCCATTCTTCGAAGGCCTGCAGTTGTGCCGCCTCACCCAGGATGCCGATCAGATCCTGATCCTTGAATACGAAGTCCGGCGCGGGATTCGGATAGAGGGCTGCCGCCCGGATTACGGCAACGATCGAAACACCGGTCATAGTGCGAATTCGCAGTTCTTCAATGGAATGGCCGATCAGAGGGCTTTCCTCCGGGAGTGAAAGCCAGTTCAGATCCAGCAGCCGGGAGGCGCTTTGCAGTTGCGAAAGGGTGCGATAGGAACTGTCGGCATCATAGAGCGGGGCATAAAGTTCATAACGGACCGCGTCCATGAACTGCTGGATTCGATCCGGCGGAACCTTGAAATGCAGCAGGGCCTGACGAGTGAATTCCAGGCTGGCCTCGAACTCCGGTTGAACCACTTCGTAAACTCCGCGGGAATGCAGGGTTTTCATGTGTTCGATACTGATTGCCCGGGCCATGATTTTCAGGTCGGGAGAAATGACATGAGCATGAGTCGCAACCGTTTGAGAAACAAGGGCAGACGGAGCGGTAATAAGCAGGAGCTTTGCCTTGCGGATCTTTGACGCCTCCAGTACGATCGCCTGGCCGGCATCGCCGAAAATGCAGGGATAGCTCAAGGCTTTCAACTGCTCAAACCGGTGAAAATCAACCTCGACGAGCACGAATTTCACATCGAACTGTTCCAGAATTCTTGCGATATTCTGCCCCACCTGGCCGCCTCCCGCGATGACCACATGATCCGAAAGACCGTATTTCGGCAGATTGATGGTCTGCAGGGGTTCCCGTTTTGCCCGGGCCCTGAAAAAGGAATAGATTGGCTGGGTCAGGCTGGAGAGGAACGGCGTCAGGAACATGGTGGAGACGGTCAGACTCAGGACAAGAGAATAAAGCTCCGTGCTGATTGAATTCGTGTTAAGGCCCACACGGGCCAGCAAGAAAGAGAATTCTCCCACCTGAAAAAGCCCCAGCCCAACAGCGAGGGGGATGACGTTGCGGTATTGAAACAGCCTGCTCAATCCGGCGAAAATGAGCCCTTTGCCGACAATCACGAGAACGATCAGAAGTAAAATCGTCGTGGCATGGGTCCATAAAAAAACCGGGTCCAGAAGCATGCCGACGGAGGAAAAAAAGAGAAGGCCGAAGATGTCCCGCAGAGGGATGATCTCGCTTAAGGCCTGGTGACCGTAATCCGATTCGCTGAGAACCATGCCCGCAATAAAGGCGCCGAAGGCGAAAGACAGACCGAACCAGTACGTTCCGTAGCCGATGCCCAGGCCGATGGTGACCACGGAAACAAGAAACAGCTCCCTGGAATTCCATCCGGCAATGTAACGGAGAAGCCTCGGGATGAGATTCGTGCCCAGAAAGATCATCAGGAAAAGAAAAATCGCGGCCTTCAGGATGGACAGGGCCAGAAGGGGCAAGCCTGTTTCCGGGTGACTCAGTTCCGGCAGAATGATCATCATCGGGACAACGGCAAGATCCTGAACGATGAGCATCCCGATCATGACGCGGCTGGAAAGCGTGCCCATCCACCCCTGGCTCATCAGGGTTTTCAGGACGACCATCGTACTCGAGAGAGAAATCAATGCCCCGAACCAGAGAGCGGACTGCCAGTCCAATCCCCACCAGGCGCCCAGGGCAAACCCGAAGGCCTGCGTCAGGATAATCTGCAGGGGCGTCCCGATGAGGGCTATTTTACGGACGGGTTTCAATTCCTGCAGAGAGAATTCCAGTCCCAGGGCAAACAGCAGGAGGGCAACGCCGATCTCGGCAAGCTTTTCGATATTGTGGACGCTGGATGCGGCAATGCCGCCGGTATGCGGTCCGATGACGACGCCAGCCAGGATGTAGCCCAGGATCAGCGGCTGCCGGAAGAGTTTGGCCACCAGTCCGCCGGCCAGAGAGGCGATGACGATGATAATGATGTCCGCCGCTATGCCCATTGCTTATGCTTTCCGTCCCATCGTTGATCCCGGCGGTTGAGGGCAGGGGAGACCTTCCTGAATATGCAGGCCGTGCTCTGGTACGGCAAATATCAATTTTTCTGTCACAGATGATTTCCTTAAATAAAAAAATAAAAATTATCATTTATTTCAAGTGTTCACAAGTTTTTTGCCGGATTTTTCCATGTTAAATCTTCAGGGAAGTTCACTTGTTCGATGAGCTGTTCCGCGCAGATAATAAAGATGGTGGATTCCCTGGTTATCTGTTATTTAGAACGGCGGCTGATGGCCGTTTCTGATTGGCAGATTCTCTTGAAGCAATCAATCGACCATGGCAATGCAGTCCGGTCGAAAATGCTTATTTCCCGGTCCATGGCATACTTCTCAACGCATCGTTCTCAACTGATTACATGATACCAATCGAATATATTCTACTGATAGGGTCGTTCCTTATTATCATCAGCATCGGCGTGGCAAGACTCTCCGAAAATTTCGGCGTGCCTGTTCTGTTGCTGTTTTTAGGCATCGGAATGTTGGCCGGTTCAGAAGGGCCGGGCGGCATTTATTTTGACGATGCCTATCTGGCTCAATCCATCGGTGTCATTGCCTTAGTCTTCATCCTGTTCGCGGGGGGCCTCGATACAGGTTGGCCTGAAGTCAAACCTGCCATTTGGCAGTCATTAAGCCTTGCCACGCTCGGTGTTTTTCTTACCGCCATTACTTTCGGTTTGTTTGCTGTTTTCGTTCTGAAATTTTCACTCCTCAGCGGACTGCTTCTCGGGGCGGTCGTTTCATCGACTGATGCCGCTGCAGTCTTCTCAGTGCTCCGATCCAAGAGCATCAGCCTCAAGGGCCAACTCAAGCCCCTGCTTGAGCTTGAATCAGGCAGCAATGATCCCATGGCGGTTTTTCTTACTATCGGCATCATTCAGATAATGACCATTTCGGGGACGTCATTCGGTTCCATTGCTTTTCTCTTTGTTATTCAAATGGGACTCGGTGTTGTTTCCGGCCTTGGTTTCGGAAAAATGATGGTCCTGATGCTCAATCGGTTGAAATCCCAATACGAAGGGTTCTATCCCGTTTTTGCCATGGCGGCGGCGTCATTCATTTTCAGTGCGACTACGGCTGCCGGAGGCAGCGGATTTCTTGCTGTTTACCTCGCGGGATTGCTTGCGGGCAACAGCGAGTTCGTTCACAAGAAAAGTTTGATGCGATTTTTTGATGGACTTGCCTGGCTCAGCCAGATCGCCCTGTTTCTCTCCCTCGGTCTGCTGGTCTTCCCTTCCAGAATCGTCCCTGTGATCTGGGTCGGCCTTGCCTGTTCGTTTTTCCTCATGTTTATAGCGCGTCCCGCGGGTGTGATGTTTTCACTGCTTTTTTCGCGGCTTAAGTCGCGAGAAAAGCTTCTTGTTTCCTGGGTTGGTTTGCGGGGAGCCGTCCCCATTGTTCTGGCAACCTTTCCCCTGCTGGCGGGGATAGCGGAAGCGGAGATGATTTTCAACATCGTTTTTTTCATTGTCCTTACTTCAGCCCTGCTTCAGGGTTGGTCCATTCCCGTTGTTGCCCGCTTCCTGCGACTCGATGCACCCCTTCAACCGAAGCGGCAATATCCCATCGAGTACGCGCCGGTGGAGGGGGTCGACACGAAGCTCGTCGAGTTTGTCGTCCCCTTCAGGTCGGCAATTGCAGGAGAGCCGATTGTGGAACTGGGGCTTCCCCGTGGGACCCTCATTGTGCTCATAAACCGCGGTGGAAGCTTTCTCGTGCCAAGCGGGGGCACCGTCCTGGAAGAGGGAGATGTTCTCATGGTTCTTGCCAGAGAGAGAACCTTGCCCGAAGTCCGAGAGATGCTGATGCGGCAGATGCCGAACGACGAGGGAGAAGCCTGATGGTCCCAGCGGGAGCAAGCTTCGGGAAGGCTGCCGTCGTTCAGCTGAACCGGATTCTTTGTGAACGTTTGTCAGTCAGGCGACTGGCGCAGGCTGTTGCGTCCGCTGGCTTTCACCTTGTAAAGCTGAGAATCGGCCCTTTCGAAAAGCGTGTAATAGCTTTCCTTGTCTGAAGGCGTGGCGGTGGCAATACCCATGCTGGCGGTCAGGTGATGGGCGACGGTGGAGGTCAGGTGAGGAATGGCCAGCTGCTGAATCGCCGAATGAATCCGTTCCGCCACGAACCTTGCCCCGGCAGCCGGGGTTTCCGGCAAAAGGATCACGAATTCCTCCCCGCCGTAGCGGAAGACCATGTCTCCTCCGCGGTCGGTCGCTGAGACCAGCAGATCCGCCACCCGGCAGAGAACCTGATCGCCGGCCTCATGTCCATAAGTGTCGTTGTACCGTTTGAAGAAATCGACATCCAGCAGAATCAGGGAAAGGGGCATCCCGTTCCGTCTCGTCCGGAGCTGTTCGCGTTCAAAGGTTTCATTAAAGCATCGCCGATTGGGGATATTGGTCAATCCGTCATGAAGGGACAGCTTTTCCAGCTTCCGGTTTAAATTCTCCAGGTCGGCAACCGTCTGCTTCAGCATCATTTGAGTGCGCACCCGCGCAAGAACCACGGGCAGTGAGAAGGGTTTTGCCACATAGTCATTTGCTCCGCAATCCAGCGCGGACACGATGTCGTCGTTGCGATCCCGGGCCGTGACCATGATAACCGGCAATTCCGCGATGGACCAGGCGCAGCGCAGGCATTTCAGGACTTCGATCCCGCTCACGACCGGCATGAGGATATCGAGAAGCACCAGGTCGAAGGTTTGCGTTGAAAGCAGGTCGAGGGCGATGATGCCGTTCTGTGCCACAGTCACCGAATAACCCAGACGGTCAAGCTGGCGGGAGAGCAGATCACAGTTGGCTGTGTCATCATCAACAACAAGGATCTTTCCTTTCTCAGCGGCGGCGTATTGCGACCGGGGATGTCTGGCGGAACGGAATCTCGCCACGATGGTCTGCAGCTGGACCCTCAGTTCTTTAGACGGCTTATAGATGGTTTGATCGACAGGCAGACAGCCGGTCGTGGCGATCATATCCGCCTGAGTAAACAGGCGCTGGGTTGCATCCTCGATACGGTGCAGATCAGCGAGAAATTCCGTTGCCCGATCAACCGTCTCAGCTTTGTTTTCCGTCAACATGGCGTTATAGCCCAGAATCGCCCACACCGGCATGCGGAACGCGTGGCGCAGAATCACGCCCAGATCCCGAACGTCCTGTTCCTTCCTTCCGTCGTGCTTCGCCGGATCCAGTATGTCGCGGATCAGAGATCGCAACTGCAGTCCGGCTGCATGCAGTTTTGCCATATTGGCGTGCAGATTTGGAATGGCCCGGAGGGAATCATCATTCAGCCACATCTCGCTGTAACCGAGAATGGCGTTGATCGGGCCACGTAACTCGTGACGGATGTGCGCCAGGATTGCCTGAGGTGATTTTCCAATAACAAGGTTTTGAGTGGTCAACAAATTAATCATAACCTTTACCTCCCGACGAATCAAGCAGGGCGGCAATTTTTTCCAGCAGACGGGGAAATTCGATGGGCTTGCTGTCGTATTCATCGCAGCCGGCCCGGAGCGCCCTTTCCCGATCCGACTCCATGGCATGGGCCGTCAAAGCGATGATGGGAATGGTGCGGGTTTCCTGTGCGGCCTTCAATCGGCGCGTTGCCTCCCACCCATCCAGGACCGGCAGGCTCATATCCATCAGGATCAGATCCGGTGCTTCGGAGCGGGCCATGGCGATCCCCTCAACGCCATCAACCGCCACCACGGTGGTGAAGCCTTTGCGTTCCAGCCGGCGGGTCAGCATGTCACGGTTCATCTCGTTATCTTCCACAATCAATAATTTGGCCATCGGACTCCACTCCTTTTTCATCCTGTCTGTAAATTTTATTTCGATCGGATCGATCCGTTCTGAGATTCCTGTTTGCCGTCCTGTTTCAATTCCATCAACCTGCCGCTGACTTCCCGCAGCAGCTCTTCACGGGACAGGGAGCCTTTCTGAAGGATTTTTGCAACACAACCTTCCAGCAGGCGCTTTTCCTCAAAGGTCAGGTTCTTTGCCGTCAGGACAATCACAGGGATTACCCTCCATTCATCCCGGCTGCGCAGTGCATGAATAAATTGAAAACCATCCATCTCCGGCATCATGAGATCGAGAAGAATGATCTGCGGCAGGTTCTCCTGTCGATGCTCCCTGAGGCATTCCAGTCCTGTCAGGCCGTTTTCCGCTTCTACGACATTCCAGCCGCCCTGCGTCAGTATCCGTCGAAGGTATGAACGGGTTGCTTCATCGTCTTCCACGACCAGCACCAGCCGACCGGCATCTGGAGTGCATTTCTTCAAGACGATCAGCAGGCGCTCCTTGTCCAGGGGTTTGAGCAGGTACTCGGTCGCTCCCAGGGCATAGCCCAGGTTTTTCTCATCCACTATGGTCAGCATGATGACGGGGATATCCGCCGTTTCTCTGTCTGTCTTCAGCGCGGAGAGGACCGTCCAGCCGTCCATGTGCGGCATGGCCACATCCAGCGTGATGGCTTCCGGGTGTAATTCGCGGGCGAGCCGCAAGCCTTCTTCCCCTCCCGCGGCGCAGGCGACGGAATAGCCTTCCCGGGACAGAAACCGTTGCAGGAGATCACGAACAGCCGGGTCGTCGTCAATGACCAGCACTGTCCGTTCATTTGCGCCCGCCGGGTCGATCAGAGGGTCCGTTGCCGGCATTTCTTCAGCTTCTGCCGGTCCGGCCGCAGTGACAGCCGGAATACGGATGGTGAAAAGGGACCCCTTGCCGTATTCACTTTCCACGGTAATATCGCCGCCCATCAGTCGGCAGAAGTTGCGGGTGATGGTCAGCCCCAGCCCGGTGCCGCCGAATTTACGTGTGGTTGATGAATCGGCCTGAGTGAAGGTTTGAAAAAGCCGTTCCATCTGCTGAGGAGTCATGCCGATGCCGGTATCATGCAGACTGAAGTTCATCCACTCCTGTTCCGCTTCCTGAGTACGTGAAACGGTCAGGGTGATGACACCGCTGGTCGTGAATTTCGCGGCGTTGCTGAGAAGATTGAACAGACACTGCCTCAGGCGGGTCAGATCGGCATGCATTTCTCCTCCGGTTTCGCAGCCTTTCACGATAAGGATGTTCCCATTCTTCTTTACCAGGGGATCGGCGATTTTCACTATGCTTTCGATCATCTCCGACACGGAAAATGTTTCCGGATAGAGTTCGATCTTGCTTGCTTCAATTTTGGACAGATCCAGGATGTCGTTGATCAGTCCCAGGAGATGTTTGCCCGCGGAGTGAATGCGGTCCAGGGCGGAGATAAAGTGGTTCACTCCGGCTTCTTCCGCCTCCTCCTGCAGCAGTTCGCTGTAACCGATGATTGCGTTGAGAGGAGTGCGCAGTTCATGGCTCATGTTGGCCAGAAAGGCGCTTTTTGAGCGATTGGCGGCATCGGCTGCTTCCTTCGCCTGTTGCAGTGCCACCTCCGTCGCCTTGCGATCCGAAATGTCGCGCAGCGACTCGATGGCCCCGATCATCCTGCCTTTGCTGTCGTAGAGGGCTGTTGCCGTACCGGATAAAAAAATATTTCCGCCATGCAGATTGGCAATGTAGGTTTCACCAAGCAGACGGTTCCCCTCGCGATGAATGGATACGTAATGGTGTTCGATTTCTTCCTGGGGGCGCATGGCCAGATCGATCAGGATGGGTCGCCGGGTTCCATAGAAAGGAAGAGCGTATTCGTAATTTCCTTTTCCCAGCATCTCTTCGGCGGGAATGCCGGTCATCTGTTCCATGGCATGGTTCCAGGTGACGACCCGGCCTTCGATATCGACAGCCAGGATCGCATCCGGAAAGAAGTCGATGATATCCTTAAACCGACGCTGAGATTCAGCCAGCGCGCGTTCGGCCAGCCGACGGTCGGAAATGTCACGGATTGATTCGATGGCCCCGATGATTTTTCCTTCATCGTCATACAGAGGCGTGGCCGCTACGGAAGTGAAATAATCCTTCCCCAGGGTATCGCTCAGTTTTGAAGAGCTGGTGTCACTGATCAGATAATTGCCTTTGCGGTAAAAACGGGGATAGGCGCGTTCGATATCTTCCTGGGGATTCAGCACGAGATCGGCAAGGATGGGTCGCCGGGTTCCGTAAATTTGAAAGCCGTGTTCATAATTTCCCCTGCCGATAACCTCGCCGGCGGGTGCTCCGGTCATCTGTTCCATGGCGCGATTCCAGGCGATCACCTTCCCTTCCGTATCGATGGCCAGTACCGCGTCGGGGAAAAAGTCAATAATACCCTTGAACTGCTTATGCGATTCGAGCAGTGCTTCTTCCGTCCGGCGACGTGCTGAAATGTCGCACACAGAGACCTGCAGGATTCTTCCGCCCTCATAAGAAAGCGCGGAGATCAGCACCTCGGCGGCGAATTGTTCCCCGCTCCTGCGCTGGCAGAGCGTTTCAAAATGAGCCGATCCCGTTTCCGATGCATTCCGGAGCTGATCGCTCCAGGCTTTGTCCGATTTCATGACAGCCGAGTGAGCTTCAGGGAATATTTTTGACGGCGGGGTGTGGAGAAGCTCCTCTCTGTCATCAAAGCCAAAGAGACGCAGGGCGCGGAGATTGCAGTGGCGGAAGATGCCGGACTCCAGCAGAATCAGCGCATTGCCGGAGCTTTCAAAAAGTTCTCGAAACAGCGACTCCTTTTTAAACATTTCCTCAAAGGGAATTTTCACAGTCATACTCCTGATCCTTTGCATTCATGACGGTTACCTCTTGCCGCTCCTTTTCCTGTCTTTTAAGGCATGGCTTGAAAGCTAAAGTTATTCCCCATTTTTTTGGAGAGGTCATTGCTGAAGAAGCCTCACGTTCCAGGGGCTGTGCTGTAATCGCTCAATACCCTGGAGAAGTTCATGTCTCTGCCGGTCAGCATGATTTCAGCTTCCTGTATTTAAAAAATCACCCAATTAAAAATAGAAATCTACAAAAAAGTTGACAGACAATATCATAAGTGAGAATAAACGCCACAAAAAATATATGTACGCTGAGACATTTGGTATTTTATATCGTAATAAAGTTGTAAGCCGGCGACAGAAAAACCTTATGCCCGGCACAGTGCCGCCCCGCTCTTCAGCATTGTCGCAGGCAAGGGTCTTTCCAGAGTGACTGAAAATGGGAACGAAGCGATTCCTCACGATTCAGCATGCTCAATGAATTTTCAGTTAACAGGAGAGTTCAGGAACGACCTGATCGATAGAAAGGATGTTCTGCATGAAAAGATGGATTTTGAATCTGCTTTTGTCATTTGTTTTCTGGTTGTTTCCTTTTTCTTTTCACGCTTCCTATGCCCTGGATGAGGGATCTTCCGCTCTGCGGACGGGGATCGAGCAGTATCGGCAGGAGAATTACGAAGAGGCGGTGGAGCTCCTGGGTAAAGCGCGGGAGCGGGAGCCCCGTTCGTCGGTCGCGGCCTTTTTTCTTGGCATGGCCTGTAAACAGCTGCCGGATTATGAGAAAGCGGCGGTTTCTCTTCAGGATGCAGTCACCCTTTCTCCTCCGGTCAGGGAGGCTTATCTCGAACTGGCAGATGTCCTGTATCGGCTAAGCCGGCTGGAAGACGCCAAAAAATGGATCCGGGCAGCCGAAGCACAAGCCATTGCCCCGGCCCGGCTTGCCTTCCTTAAAGGTTTGATCCTGACCCGCGAAAATTCCAATCAGGAGGCCGTCTCGGCTTTTGAGCGATCCAAACAGCTCGATCCCACTCTTGCCCAGGCCGCTGATTTTCAGAGTGCCGTCTGTTATATCAAGGAAAACAAACTGGAAAAGGCGAAGGAGCGTCTCAAGGCGACCGTTCTAAGGGATCCAGCCTCGGATCTGGCCGGCTTTGCCCGGCAGTATGTGGATATGGTCGAACAGCGGCTGTATCTGGAGCGGCCTGTCCGGTTGACGGTCGGTATTTTCGGCGGATACGACACGAATCTCGTTTCCAGGCCGGTTGACGCAGCTATCGCGGGGGATATCACCGATGAAGAAAGCGCGACGCTCAACACATCCGCCCGCCTCGACTTTGTTCCCAGGCTTCAGGGGCCCTGGCTTTTTAACGCCCAGTATGCCTTTGCCTCCAACATCAATCAGAAACACTCCCATTCTCATAACTCCATGGCCAACAGCGTTTCCCTTTCTCCCGGATACAATTTCGGGCGCTTCGTGGTCAGCCTGACGGCCGGTTACACCAACGTCCTGTTAAGGACGGATCCCGATCCCAATCCCCAGGCGAACTCCGATCCCGGCTACAAACATTATCTCGATTATTTCACCGCCGGTCCGGCGGTGCGCTTCCTTGTCAATTCGAATCATATCCTGGAGGTCTTTGCCGGTTACGATAAAAAGGATTACTTCAATCAGAAAGTGGACAACGATGAAGGCATCCGCGATGCCGTGGGCCCCCGGGCATATCTGAGCTGGATCTGGCTGTTTGCCGGAAATGGCTTTTTCAATCTGAAATATGACTTCAACCGGGATGACGCGGAAGGTGACTGGTGGGAAAATGAAGGCCATCGGCTTTCCGCCAATTTGAGCGTTCCCCTGCTGTCGGCGGAGTTGAGCGAACGTTTCGGGCCTCTCAGCCTGCAGATCGCAGGGAGCGCCTTTTTTCAGCAATACAGGCATGACCAGCCTTACCTTGTCAGTGTGGGCAGCGTCTTTCAGGAAAAATACGCGAAACGCCGCGATGAGACCTATACGGGTTCGGCGGGGCTGGCCTGGGAGTTCTGGAAGCATGCCAGTCTGGTTGTCCAGTATTCTCACACCCACTGCAACGCCAATATGCCGGCTAACGAGTACAGGAAGGATGTGTATATGGGAGGATTCGAGTTTCGGTTCTAATTCGTATCCACGCGCGTAAAGAAGATTCAGGCAGGAGGTTCGTCGAAATAATGAAAACAGGATGGTTGGTTCCGATTCGATTCGTTTTATTGATCCTCGCATTGATCGCCTTCATCCCCGATTCGTCTCCGGCGGCGCAGGTCGGTAAATTTACAGGTGTTGAAGGCAATGTGGATGTGACTGTGCCCGGAAAGGCGGCGAAGCGCGTTTCCGTCGGAGAGCCGGTGCAGGTGGGCGATATCATCCGCACCAAGAGCAAGTCAAAGTGCGAGGTGACCTTTCTTGACGGGAACATCGTGCGGTTTGCGGAAAATACGCGGCTCCGGATTACGGAATATCTGGTGGAGCAGAATCAGCGGAAGGAGATCCTGAATCTTTACCGGGGCAAAGTGCGCAATATGGTCCTGAACGCGCGTCATTCCACAGGATTTTCCCGGAATCTCAAATATGAAATTCATACCCCGACGGCGGTCTGCGGCGTTCGGGGGACCGACTTTGTCAGTTATCATCAGAATGGAATTACCGGCGCTACCTTCAGGGAAGGTGCGGGATACGGATACAGCCATAACCAGCCGCAGCATATCCAGTCGATTGCCGCCAATCAGACGATGCTGGCGGCCGGTCCCGACCAGCCGCCCGTTGTCCGGCCCGCGACAGCGATGGAGATGGGGCAGCATCTGAAGGATACGGAACCGGCAAAAGGAACTGAGCAGACAACCTCTTCTGGCAGCGCAACGCAGAGCGAATCGGAGTCCTCTTCCGGAACAGCGGCACAGCCCCAATCAAATGTTTCCACGATAACGGACTCACCGGACGGCGCCACTCAGGAAGCAGCTTCGGCAACAGCCCCGGGAAGTCTTTCGGCAACGTCAGGAACAGAGAGCGACGGGAGCCCGGCAATCGGCGGTTTTGGCGGGACTGTGCCGGACTCTTCGTTCAATCCCGAAGCTGACACATTGGATGGCGCCTTCGCATCCGTGCCGGTTGCTCCGCCTTCATCTTCGTTAACCTCAGCGCCGGAGGCAAGCAGCAGTCTGACGACAGATCCGGTGACCGATATTTCAAACCTTGTAGAAAAACATGCGGAAAAACCTGTGGATACAACAGCACCGGTGATTTCCGTTATGCCGGAATCGGCTGCCCCGGTCGACGCCGACGGGACTCATATCCAGATTAATCTTTCAGGTTCGGATGCAACTTCAATACGGTATGCATACAGAATCCATGAGACGGGGATTACCCCGGCAGGTGATTATGCGGTGGTGAATCCCTCTTTCGGTTTTGATCTTAATGGATATGAAACAGGTTTTTTTACCCTGGACATTAAAGGTACGGACGAGGCGGGAAATACATCCACCGTTTATAAGTCCTTTGATTTGAGCCGTTATGCCGTGTCCGGAAACGTTGGACTGACCGGTTTTGGCGAATCCTCTTTCGGGGAGATGACCAACGGCGAGGTAGCCGGTATTTCCGGTCAGAACTGGGGCGGCTGGATCTTGAATTATCAGGGAGCCGGCATTCCCATCGGTGCTTCCTTCAGGATCGATGCCGGGAATTTTTCGGAAGTCGATCATACCTGCTGGCTGAGCAGCGCCGCCGGTTCGGTTGCCGGTGCCGATCTCATCGGAACGTCCCTGTTCCATTACCTCTCGGCGGACAGAATGGGCATCGGTACCGGCAGCTTTACAGGAGCATTTCACACCCCGAACGGCGTCTGGCAGGGAAGCAGCCAGGGAATCGGGCAATATACGGAGGTTCCCGTGGCGTTTACCAGCCTTCTTGGTGGTCCGATCCTGTCTTTGACCGCAGGCGCCGTTCACGAGATCGAGTACGAAAAGAGACTGGACAGCAGTGAAGACTTTTTATCATATCGGTATGGATACTTTTCCGGTGACAACGTGGCGGGAGGCAGGGGTGGACAGTTCGAAGAACTGGAAAACAGCGGTGCTGACGATGCGGAATATGAGTACCTACCGAATGGACAATATGTCAAATGGTCACGGGGAGACGGTCTGGAACGGATCGTGGAGGGGGGGACAACCGGTGAAAGTCTGAATCTTGAGGCCGATCCTCCGGAGGGAAATCTGTCGTATTTCCTGTCATCCTTTACTGACGGCGCCTGCAAGATTACGGAGAAATCCTGGTCATCAAGCGGAATCGTGCGTACCGGCGCCATGAAGGGCATTATGGGGGGAGCGGAAAACCTCTGGACCGCCTCAGCCGCAGATATCGTGTTAATGGGAGAGTATCAATCCGCAGTTCCCATAATCGAGCAGGATTTACCCACAGGCTTCAGCTTGAGTTTTGACAGCTGGCGTGAAGATCAACCCGGCGGAACGACGCCTGACGGCGGGGCTTACAGCGGGTTCATTTCAGGGCGGATCGGCGGCGCACAGAACGGTCTCGAGGGATTTCTTTACGGCCTCTACATTGATCCGGACAACGCCGCGGGTATCCTGAGGGGAAGCTTTACGGGAAGCCACTACCCGGAAATCAGCATGTGGGAAGCGGATGGAGCGATCCATCCGATCTGGAAAACAAACGGAACAAAAGAACACATTTCTGCAGAGGACCTGCTCGAGGCCGCGAACGTCAACCTGTTCCAGAATTATATTTTTCTGGATAACGCGGCAGGCGGTTTTGTCGGGAGTTCTTCCTCTTCCGGTTTCCTCTCCGGCTGGTACGGTTATGGCGGGACGATGTCCATCCGAGGCGAGGACTGGGGAATTTACTCGCTGTCCTTTGCTCTGGATAACAAGTATGAGAATCCGCATGATCCCGGCGCCTGGCGGGCCGGTCTGTTTGGAAGCGGTGAATTCGGGAGATTTTATCAGAACGGATCAGCCTCGTGGATTGCCGATGCCGGCCTCTGGCTGGCTGATATTCCCTCAACTGCTTCGACCTGGAGAAGCGGTCGTGTTTCTGCTTACATGGACGGGGAATACGGAAAATTCATGACCTACACCAGAATGGGCATCCTGAAGAACGGCCAGTTGCTGGGTTCCTATATCCCGGACAGTGAAGGATCGACTAATGGGATCTGGTCGGCCGACTCCATGGGGATTTGGGAAAAAACGGCGGATATCCACTACAGCAGCGGGATTGACGGCCGCAGTTACATCGTACGGCATATAAGGGGAGGTCGTTATGAATATGGCGACGGTTCCGTATACAACTACAGTTACAGCGATGATCATCCCGTAAATGGCGCACAGCGATTCGGGCATTCCTGTTTTGAGGATGCAGCCAACAACACGATTGTGCAGAAAAATTATACGGACGGAAGGGTGGATGTCTGGACGAAGGAGGGAATAAGCGATTATGTCTATTCGGACGGTGGTTTTTACACGGAAGGCGGCCTTGCCGCTCTTGAGACCGCACCGGCCGAATCATGGGTGCATGCCGGCAGTGCCAGTGAATTTATCTTTGACTACGACCACGTGGAAGGCATCATGGGCGGGCTCAAAAGCGATCTCTGGACGACATCCACGGAAACGGGGATTACATTTCTCGGTGAATTCGACACCGAAAACAGGGAAACGGCGCCTTCAATATTCTCCGGAAACATTGTCAGCTTTGATCCGAGAATCACCCTGAACTCTTATGAGAATACAACCTCGCCGCTTGGTGGTGCCTATTTCGGCACGCTCGGCGGGTGTGTTCACAACAGGGGAAGCGCGGATTCCCCATGGGAAAGCAGCCTGAAGGGCTCCATCGCCGCACTCTATGCCGATCCGAGCCATAACGCGGGCATCCTGAAAGGCTCGCTGACTGGAAGCGCCTGCTTGCAGCTTAACGCCTGGGAGGCGGAGGGAACCTGGTTGCCGGTTCCATTGGCATCGGAAATTTCCAATATGGACGCCACTCAATTCCGTGATGATCAATATGGCATCATCAGAACCTTTGACAGCTACAGGAGCTATTGCGATGAAGATATGCCTTCCGCAACGACGGCTGCCGGCGGTCAGGTCCATCTCGGGGTGCTGAGGATCAGAACGTCATACATTGACCATCCGGCGCTGTATGTCGATGATCCCAATAATCCCGGTGGAAGGCCGGCCTGGGGCATTGTTCAGACCAGTCAGGGCGGATCTTATGATATGACAACGACGCCTCTGGGAAATTTTGAGCTGAATTTCAGCTATCTGCCGGACAATAATATGACTGGACAGATGTATTTTCTGTCCTATACACAAAACGACGGGCTTTTCAGTCCGGACAAGGGAGGGAATTTTGAAGGAGCAAACGCGGGAGCGCGCATCGATCTGCAGCAGGGCGGCGCCGACATCCTGGCCCTTGATATTCACGGCGCCTTTGATCCGGTGGCGACATCAACCTGGCAGGCCGTTTCCACAGGTGCCTGGATGGAAACGGGCAAGCTCGTCGATATGGCAAGTACGGTTACGGGAATAGCCGCTCTTGAGGCTTTGAATATCCCCTGCATTCAGGTGGGGAGTGTAAATTTAGAGGGAAAAGGAAACAATCTTGATGTAAAGATGAATAATGTCAACTTCTATGCCCGGTCAACGGGAGACGCTCCCCAGCTCTGGGCGACGAAGAATGTCAGTGGCGCCTATACGGCCGCCCCGGCTTTGAATGAATCGATAACCTTGAATTCAACGGGCGGGGGGAGCATAACGGCCAGTTTCACGCCTGTCCGCTGGGACAGCAACAAATGGGGCGCGACGGTGAACGGCGGCGGCAGCTTGAACGGCGGCTATACAGGGAACGTTCAGTTCCAGGGTGGCGCTGCGGGTTCTTACAATGGCACAGGCTCCGGTTCTTTCAGTGGAACCGGAGCCGGAACAGTCAAAGCCGCCCCCTGATCCGGCTTTACAACCCGGCAGGCGCCCCCTCTGCTCATCGCCGGAGGAGGGGCCTGTCTTTCTTCAGTGCGGACCATCGGGGCGATGGGAGCAGAGGGATTGGAAAATGACCAGTCAGAAAAGACGGATTCTCCTTTTTACAGGGGAAGGCAAGGGGAAGACGACGGCTGCCCTGGGGATGGCCCTGAGGGCATGCGGGCACGGGATGCGGGTCAGGATCATCCAGTTCATCAAGGCTGATCCGACGACCGGGGAAGCGGCCGCCGTGAGTCATCTTCCCGGCGTGGAGCTGATCCAGACCGGTCTGGGGTTCGTCCCGCCCGAATCCAGTGCTGAATACTCCCGGCACCGGCAGGCTGCCGAACGGGGACTCCTGCTTGCCGAAGAAGCGGTCCTTTCGGATCAGTATGACCTGATCGTCCTGGATGAGATCTGCAATGCGATTGCCCTGCATCTTCTGACCGAGGAAAAGGTCATTTCAGTTGTCCGGCAGGCCGGTTCCTGCCGGACGATCGTCCTGACAGGGCGGGACGCTCCGGAGTCGCTTCTCTCCCTGGCCGACACGGTCACGATCATGACCTGTTTCAAACACGCGATGACGGCGGGACGGCCTTCCGAGAAAGGCGTGGAATACTGACCTCAGGGCCTGGCCAGGCGGCCCGCCGTGGTGAGGGCGTCGGCGATGTCGTACATGTTGGAAATCTTTCCCGCGCTGAGCTGATCGGTCAGATTGAAGAAATTCAAGCAGGTCCCGCAGACCAGAATTTCCACTCCGGCCTGCTCCAGTTGTCCGATATCTTCCAGAACCTCGGAACCCTTTACAGTCAGCTTCACGCCGGTATTGTAAAAGATGATCATATCGGGCCGTCGGTCGAGCTGGGGCAGGGTGTGAAAAAAACCGCGCATCAACAGGCGTCCCAGCTCGTCATCGCCCTGACCCATGCAATCGGAGGAAATCACAATGACGCTGGGGCCGGAAAGCGATGGTTCGGACTCCTCCTTTCCCGCCACATCGCAGACGATATCCTGAAGTTCCGATCCTTCCTCAACTTCCTTCGCGCCGCTTTCCCGGGTCAACTCAAGGGTCCAGGTTCCGTCCTGAGCCTGCTTTACGGTTACCCGGCAATTCTGCGACTTTGCCATGCGTTTCACGTTTTCCAAAGCGGCGATGTTGTCTACCCTGACCGTCAACGAGTCACAATGCTCCAGGGCCTTCTTCGTGAGAATGACCGGCTGCGGGCAGGCCAACCCCCGGGCGTCGATGGTTTCCGTCATGTTTGCTGTCCTCCTTTGCTGCGTTCTGTAAAAGGCGTTGACATGAGCTGAAATGATGAAAATTCAGCTTACCGGCAGGAACGTGATCCTCGAAATACTGCCCCGCGCGGGCTAACCCTTCCGGCGCGCCGTCGCTGTGAGACGGGCGACGGCTTTCACGGCGGTTTGCACCTGCTCGGCCGTATTGAAGGCCCCGAGACTGAATCGGGTGGTTCCCACGGGAAATGTGCCGAGAGTTTTATGGGCCGACGGTGCGCAGTGCAATCCGGGACGGGACATGATCATATCCTGCTCGTCAAGAGCCATGGCAATTTCCGCGGGAGACAGTCCTTCGACCGTGAAGGAGACGACGGCGATTTTTCGTGACGGGATCTCCGGCCCATACAGGGTGAGCCCCGGAACGGTCCTGAGTCCATTCATCAAGTGTCCCGCGAGTTCCTGTTCCTGAGCTCGAATCGATGCCACGCCCCGGCGAAGAACGAAGCGAACTCCGGCTTCCAGTCCGGCCAGACCGACTGTATTGGGTGTGCCCGCTTCAAATTTATCGGGCAGGAAATCGGGCTGTTCCTCAAACTCGGACCGGCTGCCTGTTCCTCCCATCATCAGCGGGCGGATGTCCTTTTCCAGCCCTTCCCTGATATACAGTCCTCCCGTGCCCTGAGGGCCGTAAAGCGCTTTATGCCCTGTAAAGGCAAGCAGATCGATGCCCAGTTCCGTTACATCGAGCGGGAAGGACCCCCCGGCCTGTGCGGCATCTACACAGAAGATCAAACCCTTTTCCCGGGTAAGCATGCCGACCTCCTTCAGGGGCATGAGCGTTCCCGTCACGTTGGAGGCGGCAGTCAGATAAACGGCGCGCGTATTGCGCCGGATGGCCGGCAGAAGATCAGCCGGATCCAGCTCGCCCGAGGATGAACAGGGAATGACGGTCAGTTCCAGCCCTTCCTTTTCCAGGGCCCGGAGCGGCCGCATGACTGAATTGTGCTCCATGCTGGAGGTGATGACATGATCGCCGGGATGGAGAAGTCCCCGGGTTGCCAGGTTCAGCGCTTCTGTGGCATTTTTTGTGAAAGCCACATTCAAAGCGTCCTGTATTCCGAAAAGTTCGGCAACGGCTTCCCGCGCATTCATGACAATCCGCGCCGCGTCCAGGGAATGCCTGTGTCCGGACCGGCCCGGGTTTCCGCCGACATGGCGAAGGTAGTGCTCCATGGCCTGGAGGGTTTCCTCCGGTTTGGGCCAGGATGTGGCGGCATTATCGAAATAGATGACGTTGTTTGAATGCATTGAGTCCTTTCCTGAAACCGCTTTCCGAAAGTAACGGGATGTTTGTTATTCCGGATGATCAAGGGGGCTTTTTTTATGCCCTGTAAAATATTGAACCTGCATGCGGATGTCAAATAACGATTTGTTATGGAAGCGCCCTTTGTATTCCTTTCTGGAAAATAAAGCGTACAGAGTGAGGTATTGACGAAAGGAGAAAAAATCTTTTAGATACATATCCATCAGGACAAAAACAGCAAGAGGAGGTTGACAGCCGGATATGATCAAGCAAAGAGGAAGCGGCATCCTGCTCCATGTGACATCCCTGCCTTCGCCTTACGGGATCGGCGATCTGGGCGGCGAGGCGTACCGGTTTGCCGATTTCCTCGCCGAAGCCGGCCAGAGTTTCTGGGAGGTCCTTCCTCTCTCTCCCACGCTTGCCATTCACAGACATTCTCCATACAGCAGCTATTCCGCCTTTGCCGGCAATCCCCTGCTGATCAGTCCGGAATTTCTGTGCCGGGACGGTCTGCTGACCCTGACGGAACTTGAGGAGGCGCCGTGCTTTTCTTCAGATCCTGTAGATTATGAACAGGCGGCGGCGTTCAAAGAGCGCCTGTTCGGCCTGGCCTTTGAACGGTTTCGGAGTCGGGGCAGGGTGCGCAGTGGTCGCTGGACGGACTTCTGCGAAGAGCAGGCCTTCTGGCTTGACGATCACGCACTCTTTGCGGCGCTGAAAAGGGAATTCCCCTACGGGACCTGGCAGACCTGGCCGCCGGAACTGCGGGACCGAAAGCCGGCGTCGCTGAAGAAAATCAGAAAAAAACTGGCCCTGCCCATCGCCAGGGAGAAATTTCTTCAATATCTTTTCTTCCGGCAGTGGCTTTCCCTGAAAGAATACTGCCGCCGGAAGCGAATCCATCTGATTGGAGACCTGCCGATCTATGTGGCCTATGACAGTGCGGATGTCTGGGCTCATCCGGAGCTTTTCAAACTTTCGGAAGAAAAAAAACCCCTGGCCGTAAGCGGCGTGCCTCCCGATCTCTTTTCCCGAACAGGCCAGCTCTGGGGAAACCCTGTTTATCGGTGGGACATCTTAAAGGAAACCGGCTATTTCTGGTGGATGAACCGTCTCCGTCAGGGCTTTCAATGCTGCGATTTTTTGCGGATTGACCATTTTCGGGGGTTTATTTCCTATTGGGAGGTGCCGGCCGGAGAAAAAACGGCAGTCAACGGTCAGTGGAAAAAAGCGCCGGCGGAAGATTTTTTCCGGCAGCTCTTCAAAACCTTCCCCTGTCTGCCCATCATCGCTGAGGATCTGGGTGCGACCTCCGCGGATATGCGGGAAATCATGACCCGCTATGAAATTCCGGGAATGAGGCCGGTACTTTTCGCCTTTGACGATTCGCTGCCGGACAACCCCTGCGCGCCTCATAATTTTCCTCAAAATACAATCGCTTACACCGGAACACATGATCTGAATACGGTCCGGGGCTGGTTCAGCAGAGAAGCGACGCGTCAGGACAAAAAGCGGCTGTTTCGCTATCTGGGACACCGGGTGACGGTTTCCCATGTGCACTGGGCTGTGATTCGGCTGGCCATGATGAGCGTGGCGCAACTGGTCATTTTCCCCCTGCAGGACATTCTGGGCCTTGATGAAAAGGCAAGGATGAACCTGCCGGGAAGGCTCGGGGGGAACTGGCAATGGCGGTTTCTTCCGGAATCCCTGACCCCGGAGATTATTCAGCGGCTTCGGGAGATGACGGAACTTTACGGCCGTCTGTGAGTAGAGGAATTGCCGTATCTTTTCGCGTTCTTGGAGCGTGTAAGGGGAAAGGTGTTGACAAGCTCGAGAAAGAAATACTATTCAGGGCAATCCGGAATTGTTCCGGAGGGAAAGAAAAAGGAGGACTAAGATGAATAGTTGCAGTAATAGGAAAAAGGGGCTCATTCTTCTTGCCGTGTTCTTTGCAATGTTCTATTTCGTTTCGCTGGAGGCCGAAGCGCGCGTCGGTGGCGGACGGTCTTTCGGAAGCCGTGGATCCCGTTCCTTCAGCAGTTCGCCAGGCTCTCCGTCCCGTTCCTATCAGGACTCACGATCCTATAACACCCCTTCCCGACCTTCACCCTACAACACGACACAATCACAGCCTGGTGGCAGTTTCATGAGAAGTCTCGCCGGGGGCGTTTTGGGCGGCATGGCCGGCGCATTTCTTTTCCGCAGTCTGGGATTCGGCGGCGCAGGCGGTCTGGGTGGGGGAATCGGTCTGATGGATATCCTGCTGATCGGCGCCATTCTGTATGGAATTTACTGGTTTCTCAAGAAGCGGCGGCAGGCGGCGACCGCCATGAGTTCCCCAATGGCCTACGGCGGCATGGCGAACAGGGACGCCTTCAATCCCGGTTCCTATGCCCCCCCGATTCAGGACATTCCGCCCGCATCAGGCTATGAAGGCGGTGGCGGGCTGGATGCCATCCGGCAGATGGATTATCAGTTCGATGAAAGGCGCTTCAAGGATTCCGTTCTCGATCACTTCTTCCAGATTCAGGGTGCCTGGGCCGGTCGGGACATGTCCGGCGTCCGGAATCTGTTGACCGATGAGGTCTGCAAAACGATTCAACAGGATGCTGAAACGCTGCGCGCGAAAAAGAGAATCAACAAGCTGGACAACATTGCCGTCCGTTCCGTGGATATTACCGAAGCCTGGCAGGAGGGTGGGCAGGACTTTATTACCGTGAAGTTTTATGCCAACCTGCTGGATTATACGATCGATGAGGCATCGGGAGAAGTGGTTTCCGGAAGCAGAACGGAACCCGTTAAGTTTGTGGAATTCTGGACATTCACCCGGCCGACGGGCAACAATCCCTGGCGGCTTTCCGCCGTCAATCAGGAAAGTTAGCCGGAAAAAAAGAAAGCCAGCCAGACCGTATCCTGCGCCGGGTCGGTCCATTCCACCCGGTGCCGGGCATGCGCGGGAATCAAAAGAGAATCTCCCGGCTTCAGAATGGTCAAGGCATCCTGTCCAAAAAATTTCAATCCCGCACTTCCGCTGAGGAGCAGAACCCACTCCTGCTCCTCCTGATCATACCAGTATCCCGGGGGCGAGGCCTGTCCCCGGGATACGATCCGTTCAACCCGGAAGGCGGATGTTTCCAGGAGTCCGTCGATTTTTTCCTCCGCGAGAGACTCCGGAATCCCGTCAAAAAGATTCTTGACTGTAATATCTGCCATTATTCCCGGAATTCAAACATGACCTTTTCATAGGGTTCAAACATCATCATGTACAGATCCATGACGTAACGGTCCGTCATGCCGGATATATAATCCGCCAGCACCCGTCGTTTTCCGGAGGAATCCGCCGCCTCGTCAAACCGGGTCTTGAATATTCCGGGCAGCATTTCCGGGCGTTTTTCCAGGTGATGAAAGATTCTCCGGATGATGAGCTTCCCCTTTTCATTCATGATGCACACCTGTGGTTTCCGATAGACATTTTCAAACAGATAAGCCTTGAGGGCGTCAAAGTTTTTCCAGACCCCGGCGGGCGCGGCCACGACGTCTTCGGGGAGGCTCCGAGCCTCTTCGACCGATGAAATTCCGTAAAGCTCGATATTTCTGGATGTCTGCCTGATAACGGCGATGTTGGCTTCTTCAATCAGCGTCCGGACAAGGATGCGGGACTGGAGAACCGTATCGGCTTTGAGGAAGTCGGGATACCTGGAACTGCAGCGTTCGAAAACGCGCCTGACCAGGGGATTTTCCATGTTGCGCAGGTCCTTCATGCGCAGATAACCGGCGTTGAGGGCGTCTTCCAGATCGTGGGCGCAGTAGGCCAGGGGGTCGGCGATGTTGACGACCTGGGCTTCCAGGGATGCCTGGGAATAATTCTGAAATTCCGGAGGCGTGTCGGGATGATCGTGGGTTGTATTATGGCGGGCGATCCCCTCCCGGGTCTCGAAACAGAGATTCAGGCCGTCGTAGCGCTGATATCGCTTTTCCAGAAAATCCACAACCCGGAGACTCTGGATGTTATGTTCAAAGCCGCCGTCATCCTTCAGCAGGTCGTTCAGGGTTTCCTCGCCGGAGTGACCGAAAGGGGGATGCCCGAGATCGTGGGCGTAGGCGATGGCTTCACAGAGGTCTTCGTTGAGACGCAGGGCGCGGGCGAAAGTCCTTGCGTGCTGGGCCACTTCCAGGGTATGGGTGAGACGCGTCCGGTAAAAATCTCCCTCATTGATCAGAAAAACCTGGGTTTTGTGTTGAAGATCCTTGAAGACCTTGGAGTAGAGGATGCGATCCCGGTCCCGCTGAAAGCAGGTGCGGTAATCGTCAGGTTCATCGCCGTGAAGCGTCCGTCCCGCGCTGTCGGCGCTCCGCGTCGCGTAGGGGGCAAGCTTTTCCTTTTCCGTTGCTTCAAGAAATTCCCGGGCTGTCATACAGGGTTTTACCTCTATTTTACCTCTTATGTCATTGCGCAGGGAAGTCTATACGCCCCCGAATCCTTTTGCAAGCAATACATCGGTAAACTGGATAGACTCTGTTCTGGAGTTATAAAAGAGAAAAAAATGGTATCCTTCCAGGTAAAACTTTATCAATTTTTTCAGTATGAAATTAAAATTGTTTGCTTTTTATTTTTCGCTGATATAAAAAGATTGCGAACTTTCTGAATGGTTAAGGTATTTCCCCGTAAGGGCAATTCTGTCCCAAGGGGATAACATCTTGATAACAGAATGCAAATTCTTCTACTTCCTGCGACGTCTCATATCTGTTCATTGTTGGTCTCGTGCGGTATTCTTCCTGTACTTTTTAAAGTAAGGCAAGTTTTTAGCAGATTGCAAAGGTCGAAGGGGAATTGTCCATGAGGTACTTTGTTTGCGTATTCTGTTTAATCTTGCTTCTCAGTACGCCGGCCATGGCCGTTGCTGAAGGCGAAGCAGCGAGAGTCAAGACTTTCAAGGGAACGGCGTTTATTGTGAGGCAGCAGCAGGCGATCCAGGTAAAACAACACGACAGGATTTATCCCGGCGATCTTCTCAGGACCGGTCCCGATGGAACAATGGGCGTCATCTTCAGGGATAACACCACCCTTTCTCTCGGACCCCGAAGTGAGATTGCCGTTGATGAATTTCTCTTCGCCCCGTCTCAGGGAAAACTTTCCATTGTGACCCGGATGTTCCGAGGAACCGCTGCCTACCTTTCAGGCGTTATCGCGAAACTTTCCCCGGCGTCCGTACGCTTTGAAACGCCCGCGGCGACCATCGGCATTCGGGGAACACACTTCCTGGTGCAGGTCGAAGGGGCGGACAAAAAATGAAATTCTCATCCCTGATTCTTCTGGCCAGTGCATTCATGCTGCTTTCTTTCGCTGCCTGCGCGCCTGCCCACAGAACCCGGGTCATTCTCATCCCCGACCCTGATGGAAAAGTAGGGGAAATCACCGTTCAGAATAAGGGTGGAGCACAAATCATGACACAGGCGGGACAGATGGCGGAAGTCCATGACGAAGCCACAGCTCCTGTATCCCCGGCCTCCGTGATGGATGATAAGGAGATCCATCGGATTTTCGGGGACGTCCTCGCCGCGCTTCCGGAAAAGCCTTTGACCTTCATCCTGTATTTCAAAACCAACAGCTTCGAGTTGAACATACCGTCGCTGAAGGTTCTCAATTCCGCTCATGAAGCCATCAGTTCCCGGCAATCAGAGGATATCAGCGTTATCGGCCATACGGACAGGGTGGGGACGGACGAGAAAAACTATATTCTTTCCCGAAAACGAGCCTTGAGTGTCAAGAAATACCTTGTTGTGAAAGGTGTACATCCTGATGCCATCGAGTTGGATTATCACGGGGAAGCCAATCCCCTCGTGAAAACCGCGGAAGGGGTTGCGGAACCGAGGAACAGACGGGTTGAAGTAATCGTCCGTTAGCGTCGATAAGGCAGAAAAGGAAGCCGGGCTGGAGCCTTCAGGATTCTGAAAGAGCATCCGCAAATTCAGCGACAGCGGCAGCCTGTTTCAGACCGCTCATCTCAAACGATAAAAGCCTCCGGAAATCCGGAGGCTTTTTTTATCCCCGAATTCCCCCCCCCTTTCTCATTCCATTTTCCCATCATATCGTACGGAGGGAGGTAAAAGCCCACGATCTTCCAGGACATTCCCACTTTGCCGACTGGAGCCTTCGGGGAGTTAAAATACACGCAGTCTTCTTTTTTTCGCAAAATTTCCCCTATAGCTCCAGTATCCGCAATACAAACATTCACACTATCGTCTGTAGATTTATAATCTTCATCCAACCAGCATCCGCCGCGGTAATCGATCGATAATTCGAAGTCCTTGTCTTTCAGACCAATAATCTGAAACAAATCATGACAACCATTGCTGCCATTAATTAAGAGCACTGAGCTGTTCATCCTGACAGCTGTGGACGCAGCCGGTTCCGTGAGTTTTACCGCCGTACGTCCTACCCATGGTGAATGGTGAAGGTCCAAATTTGGACGGAAGTGGCGCGATATGGATGTTTTGCCCTGCTGTGATTTCATCGGTTTGGTTTATGCCCTCCGGACGGCGCTCCCTGTACATATCCATCAACTTGAATGCTGCTGATTTATTAGAGAATCAATCCCCGGCGATCCAGTTTGTTCGGGACGACGACTTTTTTCTTGATGAAAAAATCAAGGTACAGGCTTGACATTATGTATTTTGTGATATAAGCCTTCCGCAACATATATAAAAATTAACATATGTCTGGATCAGGCATGACCGGCGGGTCCGGTCGAGAAGGCCGGAATCAATACGCAAATTCTGCTCGAAATCAGAGGATTGAAGTTTATGAAATCATTGGAACCGTTGAACAATCATGACGAGACCGCGGCAGGGGATGCCATGCGGGGTCCTTCCGGCGGAGGAAATTCCGCATCGATCCTTAATGAAGCCGAAAATATTCTCCGGGATTATTATGGCGGCGCCATCGAGTCTCTGTTCATCGAAAGACTGGTGGTCGGCGTTTTTTTTACAGGCGTCAAACTTTCCAATGGCTGCGGAGGCGTGGCCTACACCCCGCCTGAAACGATCAGGAATGCGAGCCGGCGCATCCTGAGAGGAAGCCCGTCTGCCATTCGCGGAAAAAGTGCCGACGTGGTCATCTCCGGTAAAATACCCAGTCCCTTTGCCGATGTCATTCGCCTGGCCGCGATCAATGCGCTTTCCGTGCCGTTTTTCCAGGATGGGCGCTATGACTTTGAGAAGAGCGATGACCTGTCGGATGTGTCGCATCTGTTTACTGGTCGGCGGGTATGCATGGTGGGGGCGATCGTGCCTCTCCTGAAACGTTTTAAAAAAATGGGGGTCAGCGAAATCAAGGTCATTGACCGGAAGAAGGACAGTCAAATTGAAGTTGAGTTGGCCTGCGGTGAATTTCTGTCCCCGGAACAGACGGCGGAAACCATTGCGCAGTGCGAGACTGCCGTATTCACCGGGGCGGCCGTTGCCAACGGTACAATCGAACATCTTCTCCGTCTCGTTCCGAAGGAGGCCGCCGTTGCCGTCGTGGGTCCCACAGCGGGGTTCATTCCGGATCCGCTCTTTCGGCGCAATGTAGCCCTGGTGGGTACCGCGATGGTGACGGATATCGCCGCCGCCCTGGATATCATTGCCGAGGGCGGCGGCGCCTATCCGTTGTTCGGCCGTTGCGTGAAAAAGATCAATATTCTGAACCGGAAGCGAATCGAACAATTAAAACCGGGGAGCAAAACTGCGTAATTTCCTGAGGAGGTGCGATGTTGCAAGAACAAAATAACAAGGACCAGTACGCAACGCTGCTGGCGGAAGCGGGGGCTTTTCACGGCGATGTCTGCGCAGGCATCGAGATCGGCACCCGGATGACTATGTGCGGTTTGCGGAAAGTGGGCATCCTGGATCCAAAAGGCGCCGACAGGAAAAAGCTGATGGTGTTTGTGGAAATCGACCGCTGCGCCACGGATGCGATCATGGCCCTGACCGGATGCAGGCCGGGAAAAAGAACGATGAAAGTCCTCGATTACGGGAAGATGGCGGCCACCTTTGTCAACCTGGAAACGGAAAAAGCCGTCCGGGTGGCGATCAACAGGAAAAAGGAAGAGGGAGATAACCCGGACTTCGGAACTCTCAGCGAAGAAGAACTTTTTTCCATCACCGAGGTGAACGTTCCGTTGCGGCCAGAAGATCTGCCGGGAAAACCGCTGCGTCGCTGCCAGTGCACGCGCTGCGGGGAAAATATCATGGATGGGCGGGAGGTTGAGTCGCAGGGAGAAACACTGTGCAAACCCTGCTTTGAGCGAAAAAATTATTATCAGGTTTCCGCTTGACTGTGGAAGGGACAAGTCGCAGCCGCTTTCTTCGCCATGGTGATGAGGAAGATTGAGCTGCGCGGAGGCTGAAGCGGCAATGACAATTACGGAAGAACAGATTCGCCTGCATAAAGGGATGCTCCTGTCCCTTGCCATTCATATTTTTTGCGTCGCAAGCACTCTGTTTTTCATGACGTTCTCCGCCCAGCATCCGGAAACAGTGCGGGTGTTATTGACACTGGAACCGCCCGGTGGCGGGGGCGGTGGAGAAATCAACCAGATGAAGGTTCCGGAAAAGAAAGTTCCGAGTCCCCCGGCGAGACAAACCCATCGCAGAGAGCACCCGACCCGGCAGCTTAACACAGCCGATTTTCCCCCAGTCATGGAGAGAACACCCGTTGAATCGATGCCTGACGTTCCGCCGATTTTGACAGAGAAACCTGTTGAGGAAATGTCCCCGTTGGCGAATATCGCAGCACCGGTCATGGCTGCGTCCGGGGGAGGGAAAGGTGCCGGCAGCGGTTCCGGTCTGGGCAGTGGAACCGGAACCGGCAGCGGTACCGGCATAGGCAGCGGTGCGGGACGTGATGAAGGGTCAGGACAGAGCCGCGATTCACTTGAGAGCCTGAAAACCCGCTATTTACAGGAACATTTCGCCTATATTCGCGACCTCATCATGAACAACCTCACTTATCCTCCCATGGCCAGGAAGGTAGGCTGGCAGGGAAAGGTCAGGGTTTCATTCGTCATTCGAAAGGACGGCCGGGTCGAGGCCTTGAAGGTGGTGGAGAGTTCGGGCCACGGAATTCTGGATAAAAACGTGGTGGAGACAATCCGTCAGGTTCAGCCCTTTCCGAAGCCGCCGGTCAGAGCGGAACTGGTGATCCCCGTCGTCTATATGCTGAAGCTCTAAATCGATATGTGGTGCTGAAGATAAATAAGTATCGGAGGCGTTTATTTCATTCTTATGAGGAGGAAGGTGCAGTGATTGGTCTCTACAAGCGGTCGTTATTTTTTTTGTTGATTCCCGGGGTGATCTTTTTGTCCCAGGCGGCTTTTGCGGAAGAAAAGGCAGACCAGAAAAACATCAAATCACCAACACAAAAGGAATCTGTTAGCAGTCAAACCTCGCCGACGGAATTGGAGTCGATAAAAGTGACTGATGCTCACCCGCGGGAGGATCTTATGCCCGATAGTCCCACTAATCCGTATCGTGTTGAATCCAGCGCCCGATTCGGCACGGAGGTCTTTACCCAGGAAGATATTCAAAATCTGAAACCCGGCGATGTAAATGACCTGCTTGACAAGGCAACCGGCATGAACGTGACTTATCAGGGGCGCAGAAGTCCTTTTTTCATTGAAACGCGAGGCGGCGGAAGCTTTACCTACATTATCGACGGTGCGGTACTGCCTCCGTCCGTTAATCGAATTTTATATAAATTGCCGCTGGCTGCTATTGAAGAACTGCAAATCGTCCGCGGCTCCACATCTCTGACCTTAGGTCCTTCCATTCCCATCGGCGCATCCGGTTCGGGATCAGGCCTTAATACGGGCTTTATTATCATCAGAACCAAACAGCCGAGAAAGACGGAGGCCGTCCTCACCGGCTCTGTTGAAAAGTCCATAGGCGGTCATCCGATTGCAACAGATGTGAATTTATATCTCGGGACCCGTCTTGGGGATTCTCCAAAAATTAATGGATATGTCGGCGGTATGGCGTCAATGATGGATCGTCCCAGCCAGGATAGCTGGTTCGATGGGCGAAACGCGGATAATGGAATGGGAAATGCGGGTTTTACGATTGGCAAATTTAATATGAACTTTATGGGATGGACTTCTTCGGGAAATTTTGAAATGCAGCGCGGTGTCAAGTATGACGGCACGCTCGATAATATGAAGTGGTATTATGATCCTTTACAATCGACCGTTTTATCAACGGATATGACGATGCGGTGGAGCCCGAACCAGACGACGCTTCTCAATGTATTCAAGACAACCTATGATCAGAAAGAATACGTCGAAAGTTTCATTAATTCTTCCTCATCGATGCGAAAATATAAGGAAGAAACTCGCGGTATCGGCCTTCGCCATAATGCCCGCTTCTGGAACACGCTGATTCAACTGGGTGGACAGATGTCGGAAAGCGAGGGGTTAGGTCCTAATCTCAGCAGCAACTACAACAGATATGACACGTCGGTCATGGGTTGGTCCGCATCCGTGGAGCAAAAGCTTTTTAACGACAGACTCGTTTTGGATGCCGGCTATCGCCAGGATCAAAAGCATATCGATAATTCAAGTACATCGGCGGCAAAAGACAGCGCCAATAATGATGTCGATATGGATCCGGCGAAGATTTACGCCTTGGGCGCCCGCTGGCGGATCATGGACATCGTCGCCTTGAACGGACGCTACTATCACGGCGAACAGGGAACAAGTGGCGATTTCGATATGAGATCGCAAACCGGTGAACTGCATCCTGAAAAGCAGGACCGGATGGAATTTGCGATTGAATCTGATTTCAAAGCCTATTTCAGACCAATGCTGACCTGGTTCAATATCAAAACCGACAATCAAAAAACGGCAACAAATACAACCTATACGCTGGACAGTGGCACCTATTACTACTACACCGAAGCGGACAACCTGAGAAGAGGCGTGGAACTGATGATTAAAGGCGACATCTTGAAAAACACCTCTTACAGCGTGAGTTGGACGCGGATGCTGAAAAACGAAGACACAAAGAACGGCGTAACCACCGACAATAACGGTGTATCAAAACCAAAAAATCTTTACACCTTGGAGATCAGCCATAAGTGGCGTGACTACAGGGCCAATCTTTCCATTAAAAAAGTCGATTCATGGTATTCGTCAACCAGTGCGATGGGGACGGCCGAAGCGGATCTTGGCGATTACACCCGGGTTGATGCCAATATCAAGAGACTCTTTCACTTGAAACCATGCCTGTTGACCGCCACGCTTTACGGGCGCAATTTAGGAGACGAGCGGTATGCGACGCGATATTCAACAGGATACTACTATGATCGCGGACGCACCGTCGGAATGGAACTGTCACTGGCCTATTAGCGGTGATTATTCCCCGGCGCTTGGAGGAAAAATTTCCCTGCCTTACCACGCCACTGAGTGAAACATGAAGATATCCAGGTACGACGAAATTGCCCGCGGCGTTAACGCCCCTATTTACGAATACTACGCCCGGAAGATCAAGAAAGAAACCGCCGTTGTAGAAGGTGTTTGCCTGGATGTCGGGTCAAGCGGCGGATACCTGGGGCTCGCCCTTGCCCGGATCACGGATCTGGAGTTCATATTCCTTGATGTATCGGCGGATGCCCTGGAGAGCGCAAAGCTGCACATTATCGAGGATGGCCTCCAGGAAAGGGCGAAAACCCTGCTTGCCGATGTTCACTGCATTCCATTGGCCGACGGATCGGTCAACCTCGTCATCAGCCGGGGCTCCATCCCTTTCTGGCAGGAGCCTGCAAAAGCGCTCAGCGAGATATATCGAGTCCTGACGCCGGGTGGGGCGGCTTACGTGGGCGGCGGCAGGGGTGCTCCGGAAATGCAGGCCCTCATCAGGCAAGAAATGGCCAGACTCGGCATCGAATGGCCTGAAATGCCGGGGCACACCGGAGGATCAGGAGAAGGCGGTTCCGGACATCCTCCGCAGAGAGACTATCGTGCGATTCTGAAACAGACCGGCATTCCTGCCTGCAAAGCGACAAGAGGCGATGACGGCATGTGGATACATTTATGGAAACAGATTTAAAGAAGAAAAGAGGAGGTTTGTGCGGAATGTTCAATAAAAGACGTATCCGGATTATCACGGCGATTGCCGTGTTTCTTGCGGTGTCTGTTTTCGGTGTAGATGCCGCAAAGGCTCTGACCGTAACCGATATGGCCGGGCGCAAAGTGACCGTGCCCGATTCCATCCGGAAGGTATACGCACCTTCCCCTTACGGTTCCTATATCATGTATTCCATCGATCCATCGATGCTGGCGGGGCTTAATCTCCCGATCAGGGACGAGGACATGAAGTACTTCCCGAAAGCGGTACGGAACCTGCCGTTGATCGGCTCCATCGGCGGCCAGGGCCGGACGGCCAATATCGAGGTGCTTTTGAAGGCGAAACCGGACCTGCTGATCATGTGGTCGGCAAGCAGGTCCGCCATCAATGACAAGGCGGAAGAGACATTGAAAAAACTCAATACTCCGTATGTTTATGCTGTCGCTGAGAGCCTTGCCGATTATCCCGATGTCTATCAATTTCTCGGCAAAGTCCTTAAAAAAGAAAAGAGGACAAAACAACTCAGCAGCTACAGCAGAAAGACGCTGAATGAAATCAAGGACGTCGTCAGCAGGATTCCCGCCAAAAAAAGACCCTCCGTATACTATGCGGAAGGCGTGGACGGCTTGAGCACGGAATGCGACGACTCGATCCATGTGGAACTTCTTAAACTTGCCGGCGATACGGACGTCCACCGCTGCCACACGTCGTGTCACAAGGGATTTGAAAAGGTCTCGATGGAGCAGGTCATGCTCTATAACCCGGATGTCATTATCGCGCAGGAAAAGGTCTTCTACGACAAGGTCTTCAAAGATCCCGTCTGGCGGAATATCAAAGCCGTGCGGGAAGGGCGCGTCTACCTGATCCCCAGGCACCCCTTCAACTGGTTTGACCGTCCCCCTTCCTTCATGCGCATCCTCGGTCTTAAATGGCTGACCCATATCCTTTATCCCGCGGAATACAGAATAGACATCATTAAGGAAGCGAGGGAGTTCTACCGCCTGTTTCTCGGCGTCGAACTCTCAACCCAGGATATGAAAAAGATTCTCTATCCATGAAACGCAACCTGCTTTTTCCGGCATTGATTTTTCTGCTCGTTCTGACCGTGGCATTTTCGATGACGCTCGGCAGATATCCACTTGCGCTGAGTGACATTGCCGGTTTCTTCCTGTTTAAGATTTTCGGTGCCGGAAGTATGGAATTCGAACGGTACAACCTGCTGGGGAGCCTGCTTCTCGACATCCGCATGCCCCGCATTCTGGCCGCCATCCTGATCGGCGCGTCACTTGCCGTGGCGGGGAGCGCCTTTCAGGCCATGTTTGTCAACCCGCTCGTTTCCCCGTCACTTCTGGGTGTGCTTGCGGGGGCCTCATTCGGCGCCGCGCTGGGCATGGTCTTTTTCAAAAGCTGGGTTGCCGTGCAGGTGGCCACGTTTCTTTTCGGCTTTCTTGCCGTACTCGTCTCCGTAGGCATCGCCAGGATGCACAAAGGGAATACTCTGCTTCTCCTCGTGCTGGGCGGCGTCATCAGCAGCGCGCTTTTCACGTCTCTTTTGTCAGTCATCAAATATATCGCCGATCCATACAACCAGTTGCCTGCCATTACCCAGTGGCTCATGGGCGGATTATCCCTTGTAGATGGAAAAATACTTTTGACCGCCGGCATTCCCCAAGCGGCCAGCATTTTCCTTGTCTGCCTGTTTTCCGGGTATCTCAACGCCCTGAGCATGGGCGACGAGGAAGCGCGGGCGCTCGGCATCTCCGTCGAGTGGATCCGTATGCTGCTTATCTTCCTGGCGACGCTGATGAGCGCGCTGACCGTCGTTCTGGCAGGGATGATCGGCTGGGTGGGTCTCATCATCCCCCATATCACGCGGATGCTCGTGGGTCCCAACAACAAGGTGGTGATCCCGGCCAGCGCCCTCATCGGGGCCATTTACCTGATCGTTGTCGACGATGTTTCGCGGATGCTCTTCAATGTGGAGATCCCCATCGGGATAACCACTTCGCTCATCGGCATCCCGTTTTTCGCGATCATCTTGAGGAAGGCAAAAAAAGGATGGAACTGAAACCGTTGATTCAAGTGGAAGAGATATCGTTCGGCTATACGGAGGAGAACGTGCTGAGCGATATCAGTTTTACCATAAAGAAAGGTGAGATCGTTACCCTGCTCGGACCCAACGGCTGCGGGAAAAGCACCCTCATCAAGATCATGCTTGGCCTCCTCCGTCCGGCAGGGGGCGATATTTTCTTCAACGGGAAAAATATTCAGCAGATGAGCTCCAAATCCCTTGCCAGGGAAGTCGCCTATGTCCCGCAGCTCCACAAAAGTTCCTTTCCGTATACAGTAAGGGATGTCGTGCTGATGGGACGAATTCCGCACAAGGCCTTCTTTTTCCAATACTCGAAGGCCGACATGGAGATTGCCGCCGATGCGCTCGGGAGACTCTCCATTTCCCACCTTGCGGACAGGGCCTACACGGAAATCAGCGGCGGCGAGCGGCAGCTCACCCTCATTGCCCGGGCGCTTGCCCAGGGGGCGAAGACCTTCATCATGGACGAACCGGCAAGCGGCCTCGATTACGGGAACCAGATGAGACTCCTCGATCAGATTATCAAGCTTTCCCGGGAAGGATACACCTTCATCAAATCGACCCATTCCCCCGAGCACGCCCTCTGGATCGCGGACCGTGCCATCATGATAAAAAACGGCGCTCTCATGGCGGACGGAAAATGTGATGAGGTCATCAGCAGCAAAAATCTCTTCCACCTCTATAACGCCAGGGTCAATGTGCTGAAGCTCAACAGGTCCCTGCGGGTGTGCGTCCCCCAGACGATCTGCGGCTGTACGGAGTTCGCTCATTCACCGCTGCCGCCGTGTGAACTGGGGGAGCCCATTTCATGTTCAGCGGTTCGGGGTGGATAAGGCATACAGAATTCAAGGCATGAAGAGGAGAAAATAGAAAATGGACTGGCTGAAGGAGGCGGTGGATTACGGAATCATCTGGGGGCTCGTTTTCCTGAGTTTTATTTCCGTGGGCATCGCGATTGAGCGACACTTACTCTACAGGCACATCAATCTTGAAAAATTTTCCGACAGGAAAAGCCTCGAAATGGTGCTTACCAGAAAGCTTCACCTCATTGCGACGATCGGCAGCAATGCCCCCTATATCGGTCTGCTCGGCACCGTTTGCGGAATTATGCTGACATTTTACAGCATGGGCAGAGATGGGTTCATGGATACGGGGAAAATCATGGTCGGCCTTGCCCTGGCCCTGAAGGCAACCGCTGTGGGGCTTTGCGTGGCCATTCCGTCCATTGTGCTTTACAACCTGCTGCTCCGCCGCGTCAAGGTTCTCATGATGAACTGGGAGATTCGAAATGGAAGAGAAGGAGTTTGATTACATCAACGTCATCCCGCTGGTGGACGTGATGCTGGTCCTGTTGACGATCGTTCTGACCACTTCGACGTTCATCGCGACCGGCGGTATTCCGGTGAGCCTGCCCAAGGCGTCTCAGAACAGGATTGAGACGCTGAAAGTTCGAACTGTCGAGATCGACAGGAACGGCTTGATCTATTTTTCCGGACAATCGGTCACGCTGGAAGAACTGCTGGACAGGCTCCGGCCCCTGGACCGGAACAACCCGTTCATGATTCGAGCGGACCGGGACATCCCCCTGCAGAATTTCGTGGATGTCCTCGATGTCGTGAAAAATGCCGGATTCAGGCAGGTAAGCCTCCAGACGGAATCGAAAGGATGAAACAAGCGGTTGAGGCATCCACACACACGGAATATCGTTTTCCTTAAATAGCAAAGGTCGTCTTAAAAGACAGTAATGAAGGGTTACAAATGAAAAAGAGGAGGGTTCTTTTTATGCTGGGTATCCTGTCAACCGTGTTGTTCGGGACTGTTTCGCACACGGTTCCACTTTATGCCGATGAAAATAAAGTCATAACCGACATGTGCGACAAAAAAGTTGAGGTGCCGGTCAATCCAAAGAGAATCGCCTGCATGCATTGCGTTTCTCCGGAAAAGATCATGACCCTTGGCGGGGGCGATTCCATCAGCCTGATGGCGGAGCAGTCTCCGTGGGCTTACAGGCTCTATCCGGAGATAAAGAAAGCTAAATCCAATAAGGGGGTTACGCCGGAACAGATGCGGGAAATGAACATTGATTTTGTGCTCTATTCTCCTGGAATGACGAAAGAGGAACCGTACATCGCGGCAGGCTTGAAAACGGTCTGTGCCTTTTCGCCCGATAAAGGACCGCGAAATCTCGATGAATTTCAGGAAAACTTTAAAAGGGAAATCTCCCTGTTCGGCGATCTTTTAGGCCCGGATGCGAAGGCCAGGGCGGATAAATACAACGCGTATTTCGACCGGCAAGTCAAACGGATTCTCTCCATTACCTCAAAGATCGACAAGAATAACAGGCCTTCCGTCTACTACGGCGGTCTGCACACCAGCCTTTTGGGAAGCCAGGGAAAAGGCAGCGTCATGCACTGGAACACCGAAGTGTCCGGCGGCAATTATCTGCCTCAGGCCCTCGATGGCAACCATGCCACGGCTACCCTGCAGCAGGTATTGTCATGGAATCCGGATATCATTCTCCTGAGTGGATATTATGATTCTTCCGACGATCCAAGGAATAATCCGGAGTGGGCTGAGCTGAAGGCTGTGAAGAGCGGGAGGGTTTATCGTCTTCCCAGAGGCATTTACACCTGGGATCACGCCAGCGGTGAAGGCGTGCTGCTGATGATCCACATGGCCGGGATATTCCACCCAGACCTGTTTAAGGAATGGGACATGATTAAGGAAATGAAAACCTTCTATTCCGAGGTGTACGGCAAAACAATAACGGATCAGGACGCGGAAAGGATACTGAAATGCCTTCCGCCGTTGTGAGTTACATGATGAGAGACAAGAAGCGGGAATTATCAGCGAAATGAATGAGAAAACATCTGTATCTTCAGACAGGCGGGATTTCTGGGATGGAAGGGCCCGCGAGTTTTCGGAACACGCCGCCTCCACCGGATATCCCAGGGCCTTTCTCCGGATTCTAAAGCCCCGCAAAAGCTGGACAGTGCTTGATATGGCCTGCGGCGGCGGGACAATCGCCATTCCTCTGGCAAACAGGGTGAAATTCATCACCGCTGTGGATTTCTCCATGCGGATGCTGGAGATTGTCGAACAGCGTTGTCTGGCAGGGAAAATCACGAATGTGAAAACCCTTCAGGGGCGTTGGGAAGATGACTGGGACGATCTGGGGATCGGTGTTCATGACGTGGCCATCGCCTCCCGGTCGCTTCTCAGCGAGACGGCAATGGATTCCATAGCCAAGCTGAACAGGGCTGCAACAAAGGCGGTCTATATCTCCGTGGCTGTTGGTTCCGGTCCTTTCGACTGGCGACTTCTCGAAGCAGCGGACAGGGAACGCAACACGAGGCCGGATTATATCTTCTACTACAACCTGCTTTATGAGATGGGCATTCCGGCAAATGTCTCCTTCATTCCTGAGTCTTACCGCAATTCGTGGGAAAGCCATGAAGAGGCGTTTGAAGATCAGCTGTGGATGTTTCAAGGAATGACGGGCGAAGAGGAAGAGAAAGTTCGGGCCTACCTGAGAGAGCATCTCGTGTGGGTCAAGGGTCATTGGCAGTTGCCTTATTCAAGGAATTATTACTGGGCGGTTCTGTATTGGACGAAAGACAGAGAGATCGGATCATGAAACATCGCACGGCAGCAATGGAAGGCAGGTTCTGCTGCATATTGTGGGCGCTGGCGATTTTCCTGCTGGCAGTCCTGGCTCCATCAGGGCAATCGCAGGGCAGGGAAATTCCCGATATGTTCGGGGAAAAGGTAAACGTGCCCGATCGTCCCCGGAAGGTATACAGCACCACGCCGCCGGTAACCTACATGCTTTACGCCCTTGATCCCACCATGCTGGCCGGTCTCAATTTCCCGATCCGGGAATGGGAAAGCGGAATAAAAGGGTCTATCTCATCCCCAGCCAGCCTTTCAACTGGTTCGACCGCCCGCCATCCTTCATGCGTCTGCTGGGAGCCAGATGGCTCGCCGGCACTCTGCACCCCGACAAATACAGAGTAGACATGGTCAAAGAAACTCAGGATTTTTTCAGACTCTTTCTCCAGGTCAACCTTGGGCCGCGGGAGGCGAGGGAGATCCTACGGAGGTGACGTAAGATTTGTCGTTCAAGCCTGCCCGGACTCATTCATCGCCTGAGACCGTTTCCGTCAAAAGGCACGCTCGACGCGCAGAGCGTGCCTTTTGACGGACAGGAAGAGACGGATCGTTGAGACGGGTCGGGATGAAAAAATAAGAGTGGAGGTTTCATGATGGAATTCAGGTGCAGCAGAAACAGCAGTTGGTTCTTCATTCTTTCAGGCGTTCTGATGTTGTGCCTTATAATCGGGGCGAAGTCGCAGGCTGCCGAAGTGAAGGATGGAGATGGAGTTTTCACCCTCGGAGAGATCGAAATAACCGCGAAAGGAGAAGAAAGCAAGAATACCACCATAGAAAAGATAACCGACCAGGAGATGAAGCAATTCAACCGGGATACGCTTGGCAGCGCTTTGAATCTCGTGCCCGGCATTACCCTTTCGACAGTGGGCGCCAGGAACGAACAGATGGTTTATGTCCGGGGCCTCGATCAAAAGCATGTGCCTATCTTTCTCGACGGCGTACCGATTTATGTGCCCTATGACGGCTATCCGGACTTGAACCGATTTACCACCTTCGGCCTCTCGGAAATCGTTGTTTCCAAGGGCTTCACTTCGGTTCTGTACGGACCAAACACCATGGGTGGGGCGATCAATCTCGTGTCGAAGCGTCCCGAGAAGGCTTTGGAAGGTGATGCCGGAATCGGCATGTTCAGCGGGGAAGGCTATAGAGGATACGCGAATGTAGGCACCAGGCAGAAACTATGGTATGCCCAGGGCGGCATTTCATTTCTTCGCAGTGATTTTTTCTATCTGTCCGATGATTTCGATCCGACCCCGGCAGAGGATGGAGACCGCCGGGAAAACTCCTACAGGCGGGACTGGACATATAATCTGAAGTTAGGTTTCACCCCGGCGGACGGTCATGAATATGCCCTGAGCTACTATAAACAGAAAGGAAAAAAAGAGACGCCGCCTTACGCCGGAACGGCATCCACCGAGACGATCAGGTACTGGCAGTGGCCCTACTGGGACATGGAAGGGATTCACTTCAACTCCCGCACGCCCCTGGGGGACAAAAGCTATGCAAAAGCGCGGGTGTACTATGATCAATATCAGAATTCCCTCAACAGCTATGACGATGCCACCTATTCGACCATGAAGAAGAAATCATCCTTCATGAGCCAGTATGACGATTATACCTACGGGGGATCTTTGGAACTGGGCACTTCCCTTGTGCCGCGCAACCTGCTCAAAGTAGCCGGCCACTACAAAATGGATGTGCATAAGGAACACAACCTGCCGGATCCCTTCCAGAGGTTCGAGGAAAGGATCTATTCCATCGGCGCTGAGGATACGATCACGATTACCGACAAACTTCATGCCATTCTCGGCCTGAGTTATGACAGGCAGGAAACCGTCCAGGCCGAGGACTGGAACTATGCTGATCACCGTGATTTTCCGGATTCAGATGCCGACGCGTGGAATCCTCAGGCCGGCCTTTTCTATTCGTTCACCGACACGAGAAAGATTAACCTCAGCGTCTCTCAAAAGACCCGCTTTCCCAGTATCAAGGATAAATATTCCTACAAGCTGGGGAGGGCCATTCCCAATCCCGATCTCGATCCGGAGAAAGGGACAAATTACGAACTGGGCTATCAGGATGTCCTTTTTCAGCGGATTGCTCTCAAGACAGCCCTCTTCTATCGTGACATCGAAGACTATATCCTTGGTGTGACCGTCCCCGACCCGAATAATGCGGGTAAAACGACCTTACAGAATCAGAATATCGGCGATGTCAATCAGTACGGTTTTGAGATCGATTTATCCGCCCCGTTGACCACGACGCTGGATGCCGGGATCAACTACACCTACATTTATGACGACAACCGCACCAACTCCGACAAGATCACCAACGTGCCCGAACACAAATTTTTCGCCTACGTGAAATATACTCCCGTAAAATTTTTAAGTTTTCTTATTGATATGGAAACCGATTCGAAACGGTACAGTTCCTCGGATGGAGTCCGTGTAGCGGGTGACTATACCGTGGTGAATGCCAAAGCCACATATGAGATTTTGAAAGGGCTGCAGATTGAAGGAGGCGTGATGAATCTTATGGATGAGGATTACGCCTTCGATGAAGGATATCCCCAGGCCGGGCGTACTTTCTTCACCAATCTGACTTATCGGTTTTAGTAAGGAATTTCTTTGAACTTCTTAATTCTTAAATATTAATCCCCCATCGCGGCGAACATCCGCACTTAGACGGTATGTTACGGAAACAGGGGCTTACAGCTTCCATGCGGCCGAAGGCGACGAGCAGATCGTCTTCGGCCAGGTGGGCGCGGATGGACATCGCTGTCATCTCGAGTACGACGCTTATCAGCAATACTCTCCCAGGCATTCTCGTGCTTAAGGACGGGACAATGGCTGTGGTTTATCAGGAGGACAAACGCCGAGAGCTGAGGCTCCTTGGAAACAGGGATGGCTGTTCCAGGAAAAACTCCCGTTTACTGTTACAGAGACAGGAAATTTAATGTATAGTCAGGTTTCCGTCGGACAGACAAAGAAGACGGGCAAAATACAGGGAGGCTCAGTCTGAACCATGGGATTCTACGAAGAAATGATCCGGCGCATCGCTGCCGATGCCGATCCGGCGGCGTGCGTCGAGGAGATTCGCATTTATGCCAACTGGGTCCTGGTCAAGACGGGGAAATGGTCAATCTCGACTTACTTTCACGGCATGCCCGGTTTTACCGATCCTGCAGGAATGGGGACCTGGATGGGGGATTGGATCGGTCGGCCCGCGCGGGCGGCCGCCCTCGAACTTCTGGTCAGCCGGGAGATCCTCAAACGCAGCGTCGGGATGGCGTGCCTCAAATCTCTGCTGCCCGATCCACCCGCGACGATCGCCGGGGGAGCCATCGAACTCGTCGAGCCGGCCGCGTGCCGCATACCGACCTGCTTTATCGGCTACTTTAAGACAGCGGCGGCGTGGCGTGAAAAAGGCTACCCGGTAACCATTGTGGAGTTATTCCCGCGTCCGGGTGATATCCACTGGAACGAGGCCGACGAAGTGCTGGAGAAGGCCGAACTGGTGCTCATGACCGGGCTTACCGTAGTCAATGAAACTCTGGAGGCGGTAATCCGCCGGACCCCATCGGCCAGAATGCGGATTATCATGGGGCCCACCGTACCCGCCAGCCCTGTGCTCTTCGATTACGGCATCGATATGCTGGGCATTACCCAGATTGACGATGTAGAGCTTATGTCGAATTATGCGCTGCTGGGAGGAGGCAGTATCGCCAATGCCCCGGCCGGGGCTCTCCGGAGCCTCAACATGGCCAGAGACCTGCGTGCATTGCAGGAACGGATTTCCGCCCTGGCCCGCTGAATATTCCGATCATTCAAGGTGATGTCGGCGATTCAGCACGGCCGAAGGCATTTCCGCATGCAGAATGGATTAACTCGACTGCTGTTTATCACAAATGACATCATGGCGGCAGGGCAGCGGTAAAGCCGGCTTGCTGAAACTTACTTCGAGGAGCCGACAACTAAAAAACACAGCATGCCCCTTGATCGTGGCAACGGGACAGGAAAGGAGAAAAAGGATGTGGCTGAAACGCCTGGTTGAATGGAAGGCAAAGGGTATGCCCTGCGCGATCGTGACGGTTATCGCCGCCCAGGGATTCACACCCCGTAAGACCGGGGCCAAGATGGTGGTGGATAAAGACGGCCGGAGCGCCGGATCGGTGGGGGGAGGCACGGCCGAGCGACAGTGCATCGAACTGGCCCGCAAGGCTATCGCAGAGCGGACCTGCATCACCCAGCGCTTTGTCTCCCTGGCCGAGGGGGAAGAGTGGGTAGCCGAGGATCGCCCGCTGGGGGCCTGCGGCGGCTCACTGACGGTCTTTATTGAGCCGATTGTGCCGGAGCCCGAATTGGTAATCTTCGGCGGCGGCCATATCGGTCAGTGCCTGGCGCGTCTGTGCGCGGCCATTGAAATGCCCTGTCGGGTCTATGATGACCGACCGGAGATCCTGACCCCCGGAAATTTTCCCGGGGCGGCGGCCCTCATATGCGCCCCCTTTGACAGGATTTCCGAGAATATTGAACTCTCGGCCTTGAGTTACTGCGTGATCATGACTTACGGACACGATCATGACGAGATCGTGCTGGAGCAACTGCTTCCTGACAGGGATCTCCCCTATATCGGCATGGTGGGCAGTCCGAACAAGGCGCGCGTGCTGATCGAGAACATCAGAAGCCGCGGTGGAGAAATTGATGATCGGCTCTATTGTCCGGTCGGGCTGTCTATCGGCCGTAATCAGCCTCAGGAGATTGCTCTGTCGATACTGGCCGAAATCATTCTCCTCTGCCGCGGCGGCAATCTGACTCACCTGCGCCGTAACTGGACAGCGGCCTGAGATTCTCCCCGCTCAGGGTCTTCTCCATGACATATCCTGTTCACGAAAGAAATCCATTAAAGCAGTTGCTGCGAACGGCAGTCATTTCCAGCACGGATAAGGGAGGAAAAGCATGAATGCCACAAGAAATTCCATGGAACTGCGGCCGATCGGGACCGTGATTTCGGCAGACGTCTCCACGGCGAAAATGTCGCCGCAGGGGAGTGATGCAATCATTGAAATCTTTCCGGACTATGCGGCAGCCCTCGATAAGATAGACAAAAATTCTCACCTCTGGATTTTGTGCTGGTTTCACGAGTCTAGACGGAATGTCCTTACCGCCTCTCCCTCAAGGGTGAATCCCAGCGTGCCCAAGTATGGCGTTTTTGCCCTGAGGACTCCGATCCGGCCGAATCCTGTTGCCCTGACCCTCGTCCGATTGGAAAAGGTTGTAGAAAACCGCCTGTTCGTCAGCGGGATGGATGCCGTGAACGGAACCGCCGTTCTGGATATCAAACCTTACTACGAGCATGACATTGTATTTTCCCCTCGGACACCCGAAATCGTGCCGGCAACCCGGCAGATGAAGAAAGAGCTCCTGGAAAAGGAAGCCCTTGCCCACCACTGGGAGCTCTGTGCCGACCTGCGGATTGCCGTGCGGATGGCATTGATTGTCCAGGAGAGATGGGGAAAACTGAACGATGACGAGCTGTTTGTGGAAGTGACCGGATCCGGCTGTCTCGCCGATGTGCTGCAGGGGCTGTCCCGTGCCCGATTGGCAAATCCCCCGCGGTTCCTGTTTCAACGCTCCCGGGAGTTTCTGTCCAGCACCTGGAGGAAAAAGGACGGACGAATCTCCCTGACCGTACGGGGAAATGTCGATCCGGACCGTATTGAATCACTTGCCGATGATGAGCTGTTTAAGATCGAGGAGAGTTGAGAGAAGAAGGGACCGCCCTGCCGGTAATTAAAAATCAACCCTTGGCTGAAATGTAAAGCAATGTCCGAGGTACTGCACTGGTGAAAAAGCTGCCTTACGAAATGAATTTACACACCGACCTGGCGCTTCAACAGATGTTCCCGCTTACTTCCTGTCCGCTGATAGTAAACGCTGGATCTGGAAACACCCAGCAATTCAGCTTGACGACATACGGCGATTCCCAGAGATTGCCTGTCGATGAGTGATACGCGGTCCTTGTGGTTCAAGTCCAGATTGCCCCGTAGCCAGTTCAGTTCCCGTTGCAGCTGATCAACCTGACGGCAAAGATCGTGAATCTGTTTTTCTTTTTGCAAATCACTTTCTTTCTTCCGAGTGGAGAAAAGTTCCGTCAACCCCCGGGTTGCTATGGACTTCCAATTCCTGATCTGCCCCGGGTGAACCTGATACCGGTTGGCGATTTCCGTTGAAGTCTTCTGCTCTCGGATAGCTTCCAGAACAACTTTGGCTTTAAAGGATGGGGAGTACGTCTTTCTTTTCGGTTCCATGTTATTTTCTCCTTTAAAACGAGTTTAAAAATGTGTTGCAATGAATTCCAAAATCCGGATTCATCAGGATGAGAATTTTGCTTATGTCATTAAGGGCATAATGTCAAGCAAAAAAACTCGTTCAGGGGAAAGGAGAAAATTCTGATCTCAGGAAAGGATTGTAATTTTAAATCGATGCTTAGCTTTACGGGCTATTGGGAGAATCCTTTTTCCTGTTGTCGGGGTTACAGATAAAGGACAATTGCTGAGTCCTTTGAGCGATCAGGGAAGAGACTTCCTCATCGAGCTGATCGAAAGCCTTGAGCAGCGCTTCAGCCTGCTCGGTCAGATGCATCCCCTGCTTCTGCGATTCGATTTCCACGAGGGGGATGCCCAGTCGTTTCTCGGAAGCCTTCAACCTGCCCCAGGCGGCCCGATAAGACATATTCAGTTTTTTGGCGGCTGCATTCAGACTCCGGCACTCCGCGATAGCCTTAAGCAGTTCGTCGCGGCCCTTGCCGAAAAGGACGCGGCCATCCTTTTCCAGCCATATCTTGTATTGGATGTTCAACGATCTGATTCCTTTATTGAGTAATTTGAGCTCGATTTTATATGCTATTTATGTCAGATGACCGGAAAAAAATCAAGGCAAAGTATGATAACCCGTGATAACGAGCATTTTCGGGAGGACGACTTCCTTTTGAGCTTGACTTGAGGGCCGGCCTCCTTTTATGTTGCTGCTGGTTTTAAAAACAATACGTCATTCTCAGGAGTGTGCTCTATGAAACCAGCTGTCATTGTCATCGATATGGTCAAGGAATCACTGGATTCCTCTCATCCGGAGCTTATTACGCCTTTTGCCCGGGCCATCGTGCCCGCCATCAACCGTCTTACCGAGGAGGCCCGGAAGCGTTCGATTCCCGTCATCTTTTCTACGGACAGTTTTCTGGAAGGGGATTTCATCTTTAAGGGAAGAATGAAGGAACGCAGCATCCGCGGCACTGAAGGCGCCGAAGTGACCGATCTGCTGGTTCAGGCTCCTACGGATATCTGGTTGCCCAAACGCCGTTTCAGCGCTTTTTTCAAGACCGATCTCGATCAGACGCTGCGCCTTTACGGTGTGGATACCGTGGCCGTAACGGGGATCACCACCCACTGGTGCGTATTGTCGACCGTTCTTGACGCGCTGGCCAATGATTTTGCGGCCTTCTTTATCGAGGACGGGTGCGCATCCCATAAGGCGGAAATTCATGAGAACGTCCTGAACTGCTTCCGCAGGAATCCTCTGGATCCTCTGCTTCAGGTCATGACCGTGGACGAGTTTCTGCAGAAACTGGACTGAGCCCTGCTGGGTTGGAATAAGGGAAAGGAGAAAATCATGACGATCCGGGAACTGGTTTTAAAAAACAGGAGTTACCGCCGCTTTGATGAAAAGGAACCTCTCTCCGAAGAGTTGCTGAGGGAGCTGGTGGATCTTGCCCGGCTCTCTCCGTCGGCGGCCAATCTGCAGCCGCTCCGGTATGTTCTTTCCGCCGATTCCCGAAAGAACGCCCGGATTTTTCCCTGTCTTGCCTGGGCCGGCTATCTGAAGGACTGGCCTGGTCCTTCCGAGGGAGAGCGTCCCTCCGGGTATATCGTGATGCTGGGGGATACGACCGTGACCCGCAACTTCGGCTGCGACTCCGGCATCGCCGCCCAGAGCGTGATGCTGGGCGCGGTGGAACGGGGGCTGGGCGGCTGCATGATCGCTTCGATCAAAAAAGAATCTCTGCGGACGGTCCTCAACATCTCCGATCAGTATGAAATCCTTCTCGTGCTGGCTCTGGGCAGGCCTCGTGAATCCGTTACGATTGAATCTCTTAAATCCGGGGGCGACATCCGGTACTGGAGAGATGAAAACGGAGGCCATCACGTGCCCAAACGGTCGCTCGACGACGTGATTCTCTGAACGGATCAGGAGTTCGGTTTAACAGGCGGCGGGCGGAACGGGACTTTGTCTCGTCACGCGGGGCGTGATGGGGGCGCGTGGATGAGGTCATGCCAGGTCGTATACAAAAACTTTCCAGCGCTCGAGTTTTTCAAAGGCCTCCTCGGCAGCCTTGAAAAGCGCCTTCAGCGCGACCGGTTTCGTGAAGAAATCGTCAAAACCGGCACTCCGGCATTCCAGAAACCCGAAAAAGTTGCTGTAGCCGGTCAGAGCGTGGATAACGGCGATCTGATTGTCTTTTCTGATCTGCCGGCAAAGATCGAGGCCACTCATGCCGGGGAGTTTGAGATCCAGGAACATGACCATGATGCTTTCCTTCGCGAGAACGTCCAGGGCCTCCTCCGCGCTTGATGCAGTCTTGACCTTATAGCCGTAAAGGCTGAACGCCTCTTTCAGCATCTGAAGGATTTGATCTTCATCATCTACAAGAAGAATTTTTTTATCGCCCACAGTAAAATTTTCCTTTCTGAAAAATAGATTCCGTTATTTCCCCTGGTCTCCATTCAGATTCACAATCTTGCCTATCCCGGCGTAATCCTGAACAGAAGGGTCGTTAAGAGTCATGAGCTTCCGCGTAATCTGCGTCATCCGTGCCGTCTGTTCTTTGATTTTAAGCAGGCTTCCGTGGACTTTCGAATCCTCCCACGCACGGGACAGCAGGAGATCGATGTATCCGGAGAGAACCTGCATCGGCTGGTTGAATTCATGGCAGATCGTACCCGCCATGTTCAGAATGCTCTGCAATCGTATTCGCTGCAGCCGTTCTTCCTCTGAACGTTTCTGATCCGTGACGTCCTGCAGAAGCAGCAGAATGTGATTCCCTTTCTGCAACTGAATCTGTTCCGCTGAAAAAAGGCAATGGCGGATTTCTCCGCTTTTTGTACGCAAAGAGATTTCCATGTTCCTCACGCTGCCCTTTTCTTCCATCATCCTCAACAGAGTGTCCCGTTGTTCCAGGCAGGCATGAATATTCAGCTGCCCCGATGTTTTCCCCATCATCTCCAGGCGCGTAAAACCCATGATCCGCAGACAGCTGTCGTTGACCTCAATTACCCGTCCCTCATCGGCCGTACAGATAATCATCATGGTGGGATTGTTGTGAAAAGCTTTGAGAAACTTTTCCTCGCTGGCTCGTAGAGCTTCTTCTGTGTTTTTACGATCCGTTATGTCGACCAGGACTCCGATAATGCCGCCCAATGAGCCGTCGGCCCGGTGGAAAACAGCTTTGTTGTTCAGGAAATGAAAGAGTTCACCGTCCTTGCCGGCGATGGAGCATTCATAAACCGCTTTTCCGCCTTTTTCAGCCAGGTCGGCGTCAACCTTACAGTGCAGTTCCGCCTGGTCCCTGGGCAGGAAATCCCAGTTGGATTTTCCCAGAAGATATGTCCGGCTGATATGATTATATTCCTCGAAGGCCCTGTTGCAGCCCAGATATCTTCCCTGCTGATCCTTGTAAAACACAGGACTGGGAATGGTTTTGATCAAAGTCTGGAGAAATCTGACCTGATCAGCCAATTCCTTTTCCAGTCTTTTCTGCTCGGAGATGCGAAATTCAAGAGCCCTCTGCATGATCCGATTTTCGCCGGCCACCTGTGCGGCGTAAGAAAGTTCGTTGCCCAGAAGCAGAATGACGATGGACTCGTTGTTATGGCGGCTGATGTGATCGTCATTGCTTCCCTGTTCACCGGCTGAATAGAAACCCGTAACGGGGGTGCCGGGCATGATATCGGTGATCGCCGCGATTTCCTCATCAATGCGGTTTCCCAGAAGAAGCATTCTCAGGAAACAGGAGCAGACCAGGATCGCGGCGGGCCTGTTGATTCCGGACTGCATCATTGCCTGGCGCAGGGTGTTCTTTCCCGCGGCGATCATGTCGTCCTCGACGGCTTCCATCAGAACCAGAAAAGCCCCTTCCGGAGCCGGATGCGCGAGGAGGATGCCTCCTTCCGGAGTAAAGCAGCGAGGGGTAAAAATCGTGTAATGTCCCAGAGCATCGCGCATGCCCAAATGGTTCAAATTCTGCTCGAAAAGGGGTTTGCTTTCCAGATCTGCTTTTTTAAGATCGTGAAACTCCGCGAAAACATCGGCAGCGCGTCTTCCGTCGAGTTCCAGAACTTCGTAATCCCGGACCCGGGTGATTCTCGCTCTTTTTGCTGTTGGATGGAGCCCGTGACCCATGGCGATTCCGAATCTGAGGGTGGTTTCAAAGACCGCCAGGATCATGCTGTCAGAGCAGACCTGATCGTTATAAAAGATGAAATTTTCGTGGCCGCTCGTCTTTTCCGCGTCGACTGCCGCCCCACCGAAAAACAGGAGGCGCCCCAGGGAAAGACGTTTGAGTTCTTCCAGGATTTCGGGACTGTAGGAATCGGAATGGGAAGTGCTTGCCGGCGAGAACAATATGGCGAACGCCGAGCGGCCTTCAAGAGTCATCGAGTTATAGTAAGAGCCGTCCTGGGGAGTGAAGTAGCGATTCAAACCGCCGGAATCTATGGCCGCATGTATGGCCTTCCGCCAGTCTGTCGACACCTCTTTCCCGATCCCGACCCCGACCGAAAGAAAGGGCGAGGCCAGCGCCGTCACCGACACACTTTCCGAGAGAGTCCCGTTGCAGATTTCTCCCGCGGAACTGGCGCCGAATATCGGCACCCGGCCCACCGCAGCGCGGATGCCCGAGAGAACCTCATCGAGATGGTAGGATGCTGAAGCAAACACAATGACCGCTGACAAACGATAAGAAGTGATGCCCGCCAGTGCCTTGCCGGCCGCCTTGAATCCGGCTGCGTAGGAATCATCGCCCTTTGCAGCGCCACACCCCACTTCGATCTTTGGTAAATTTTCCGCCTTCGGATGTTCTCTTTTATCCTCCATCATATCCTGTTTCGTATCCGTCATCTTTATCCATCCGCCACAGAAATCAGGGGCACATCCCTTCGGGTCAACAGACAGTTTTATCAGGGGGTGCAAAATCTCAGAACTTCGGGAAACGCTCTGAAAGTCTGCCGGTTATCAGGTTGCAGAGAACAATAAACAATAAGCGGGCGATTCATCTTTTCCTCCCGCTGGTTTAAGGGCATGGGAGAAAAGGAAAAACCGGAAAACCGGTTTTTAAAAAAGAGACAGGCTAATATAAAACAGAAAATGAGAAAAATACATAAATTATCCGTTTTTATCTTTCTTTAACCCCGTGTGGCGGAGACGCAGAGAATTACTGACGACGGAGACAGAACTCAGAGCCATGGCGGCTGCGGCGAACTCCGGATTAAGCAGGATGCCGAAGAAGGGGTAGAGCACCCCGGCAGCGATGGGAATGCCGATGATGTTGTAAATGAAGGCCCAGAAGAGGTTCTGACGGATGACCTTCATGGTTTCGAAAGAAAGTCGGATGGCCCGGGGAACGGCCTGGAGATCGCCGGTCATCAGGGTGATGTCGCTGGCCTCGATGGCTACATCCGTTCCGGCGCCGATGGCGATGCCGATATCCGCCGCCGTCAGGGCCGGCGCGTCGTTGATGCCGTCGCCGACCATGGCCACGATCTGTCCCTCCTGCTGCAGACGCCGGATTTCTCTGGCCTTGTCGCCGGGCAGCACCTCCGCCAGAACCTGATCGATCTCCAGCTGCCGTGCGATCGCCTGACCGGTGCTGGCGTTGTCGCCGGTGATCATGGCCACCCGGAGCCCCGCAACCTTGAGAGCGGCGATGGCCGCTCCGGCCGATTCCCGCGGCACATCGGACAGGGCAATCAGGCCAATGACCAGCCCCTCTTCGGCGACCAGAACGCAGGTCTTTCCCTGGCCGGCGAGGTCGGCAGCCTGCCGATCCAACCCCTGCAGGGCCATGCCTTCCTGGACCATAAGACGGGGATTTCCCAGCAGGCAGGATCTGCCTGCAATTTTTGCCCTCGTTCCCAATCCGGACAGCGCTTCAAAGTTTTCCACGGGCAGGGGAGACAGTCCCTCCGCTTTTCCCCGTTTCACGATGGCCTGGGCCAGGGGATGCTCTGACAGGGATTCGATGGAAAGCGCCGTTTGAAGGACATTTTGCGGTGTGAATCCCTCCGCCGGAACGATATCCGTCACCTCCGGCTCCCCCCGGGTCAGGGTGCCCGTCTTGTCAAAAACCACGATAGTCAGCCGATAGGCCTTTTCCAGACTTTCTCCGCCCTTGATCAGGATGCCGTGTTCCGCCCCCAGACCCGTTCCCACCATGACCGCCGTAGGAGTGGCCAGTCCGAGGGCGCAGGGACAGGCAATGACCAGAACGGAGACGAAATTCAGAAGGGCGCGGCTGAAAACAGGTTCGGGGATGAAGAAATACCAGACGATAAAGGTCACCAACCCGATGGCCAGAACGGTGGGGACAAAGACCGCCGCCACACGGTCAGCCAGCCTCTGAATGGGGGCCTTAGAACCCTGGGCCTCTTCCACCAGCCGGATGATCTGGGCCAGGGCCGTTTCCGCCCCGATCTTCGTCGCTTCGAAGGTGAAACTCCCGCTCCGGTTCAACGTGGCGCCGAAAACCTCGTTGCCCGGCTCCTTGTTGACTGGCACGCTTTCCCCCGTCAGCATGGATTCGTCCACTGCAGAAGCGCCGGACCGGACGATGCCGTCCGTGGGGATCTTTTCCCCCGGCCGGACCACGATGAGATCGCCTTTGAGCAGTTCCTCCACGGGGATGTCCTGTTCCCGGCCGTCGCGCACGACGCGGGCGGTCTTCGGTTTGAGCCCGACGAGCCGCCGGATCGCCTGGGAAGTCCGGCCCTTGGCCCCCGCTTCCAGCAGCCGCCCGAGGAGGATCAGGGTTACGATGACCGCCGCCCCGTCATAGTAGACATGAGGCATAATGCCCGCTTCGGCAAAGAACCGGGGAAAAAAGGTGGCCAGGGCGGAATAGAGATAGGCGGATAACGCGCCGATGGCCACGAGGGTGTTCATGTCGCTGGTCTTCTGCCGGGCCGCCTTGAGCGCGCCGACAAAAAAGCGGCTGCCCACCCAGAAGACGACAGGGGCAGTGAGAACAAAGAGAACCATTTGCAGGGGGCGCGGCGGGATGGCATGGAGAAAGGGAAACCAGTGCTGCATGGAGCCCATGAAGATGATGACGCTGAGGACGGCCCCCACGGTAAACCGGAGTCTCAGGTCCCGGATTTCCCGGATTCGGGCGGCGGCGATGGGGTCTTCCTGAAGCTCGTCGAGAACGCCGAGAAATTCGTAGCCCTGATCGGTGACGGCCTGCTTCAGGCCCGCCACGCCATTCCAGGTTTGTTCATGGAGAACGGTGGCCCGGGCTGTAGCCAGATTGACCGACACATCCTTCACGCCGCCGACGGTTTTCAGGGCGTTCTCCACGCGGCGCACGCAGGCGGCGCAGGTCATTCCGCCGACGGAGATCGTCGTTTTATCCAGCCCCCCGGAAACGGGCTGATCGATCCTGACGACCTCGTACCCCAGTTCCCGGACCTTTTTACCGAGCTGCTCAGGCTTGACCGCAGCGGGATCGAAGTCCACGACGGCCTGCTCGGTGGCGAAATTGACCGCGGCCTTCTCCACGCCGGCCATTTCCCGCAGTCCCTCCTCCACGCGGCGCACACAGGAAGCGCAGGTCATCCCCGAGATATGAAGGATCGCCTTATCCGACAACTTCGTACCCCGCTTCAGAGATTCTCTTTCGGATGATTTCCGGATCCACAGGGATCGTTTCCTCGAAGGTCGCTTCACCGGTCTTCAGATCAACCGAGACATCCCTGATCCCCTCGATGCCGTGCAACGCCCTGGTGACCGCCATCACGCAGTGATTGCAGCTCATGCCCGAAATCTTGATCTTCTTCATGACGTGGCTCCTTTCGTTTCTCCTTACCCATATTTCATGGATCGCATAGAGAAAAGTGAAGATAAAAAGAACAGGAAATCATTGCTATTTTTACCACAGGAACAGGGAGGATGCAACGGATTGAAGAGGAGCGGAAAGCACCGTCGGTCACTTTTTCTCCGCTACTTTTTTCTGGCAACTACCTCTGACTTTAATCTATAATCCACCTTGAATTGTGCGGTCATGCCCATTTTGAACAAAGCGTTTGCAGATCATACCTGGTCGTTTTCGCCCGGGTGATGGTCCCGGTTTTCTCATCAAGGAGGTTGTCCATGCTTTTTCAGCGAATCGAATCTGAAGGACTGGCCCAGTATTCCTATCTGGTCGGCGACAGTCGCGAGGCCGTGGTGATCGATCCGCGCCGTGACATCGATGTCTATCTGGAAGCGGCGACATTTCAGGGGTATCGTATTGTTGCCGTCCTGGAGACTCACCGGCACGAGGATTTTGTCCTGGGTTCGGTGGAACTGGCGGCCCGTACCGGGGCGGAGATCTGGCATGCCGACGGCCAGTGGGATTATCAATACGGAGAAGCGGTCGGGGATGGGCAGACCTGGAAAATCGGCCGGTTGAAACTGGAAGCGATTCATTCGCCGGGTCATACTCCGGGCAGCATGAGTTACCTGCTCTACGACGCCGACGGCAATCCCTGGATGGTTTTTACGGGAGACGCCCTCTTTGCCGGGGATGTGGGACGGGTGGATTTTCTCGGGGAAGACCGGATGAAGAAGATGGCCTGGCTCCTGTATGATACCCTGCACCGCCGTCTCCTGCCTCTGGGCGATGAGGTGATCGTCTGTGCGGGTCATGGCGCGGGGTCCGTCTGCGCGGGCGACATTTCGGACCGTCTCTGGACCACGATCGGCCTGGAGCGCCGCTATAATCCGAAACTTCAGTTTCCCGACCGCGACGCCTTCATCCGGGGTGTGGCGCGGAAGCTGGAATACGCTCCTTATTTCCGGGAGATGGAACGGCTGAACCTCGAAGGCCCGCCTCTGCTGGGGGCTCTTCCTGTCCCGACACCCCTGACGGCGGCAGCCTTCGCCTCCCGGCTCGAATCGTCCCTCGTCGTGGATACCCGCATGGAGCTCGGTTTCGGGGCGGCCCACGTGCCCGGCGCGCTTTCGATCTGGCTGGGCGGCCTTCCGGGATATGCCGGCTGGTTTCTTCCCTATGACCGGCCTCTTCTTCTCATACACGATTGCGATGATCTGAGCCCGGTTGTCCGCTATCTGATCCGAATGGGCTATGAATGTCCGGCAGGGTATCTGGCCGGTGGAATGCTGTCCTGGCACACGGCGGGATACGAGAACCGGACGGTGCGGATGGTTCCGGTTACCGATCTGTGCAGGCTCCTGGACGCGGGAGAGAAGGCATATATTCTTGATGTCCGCAGCGAAGAAGAACGGGAGACCTATGGGGCCATATCCGGCGCCCTCAATATTCATCTTACCCTGCTGCCGGGGCGCATGGACGAAGTGCCGAAAGACGGGACTGTTTATATCTTCTGCGCCAGCGACCTGCGTTCCATGATCGCCGCCAGTCTGCTGGAACGGGCCGGGTGGGAAAACATGGCGGTCGTTCTGGGTGGACTCATAGGCTGGAATTCCACCACCTGTAAGATTGTCTGATTTCGAAACGCCATTCCGAATCCGTCATGATCCCGGCTTCATGAGGCTTTCCCTGCATGCGGCACAGAAACGCGCCTCTTTCACATCCGTGTCCCTGAGACTGTTCGAGAAATGCATGACGCATCCGGGATCGGGGCAATGGTCGAGGCCCTGGAGATGCCCCAGTTCGTGGATCGCCTCTTTTGCCGCGCGCAGGAGGAAAATCACCCTGTCGGGTTTGAGGCCATAGAACTCCTGCCGAAGACGGGGCAGGGCGATGATCGCGACACCCGCCGCCGGATCCGCCTCCCCGAAGACAAAGTTGAGTTGCGGAACATAAAGATCCAAATCGATCACCCCAAGGAGGATTGTGTGCCTGTCCGGTTTCAGGGGCTCCAGAATTTTCAGAATTCTGTGGGACGCGTATTGGCGTCTCCGCGCATCGTATGTTTCGGGTGGGACAGGCTGCGATTTTCCTGACATGGCTTCGCAACCGAAGATTTCCCGTAACGCGCCGGCCGTCGAATCGAGAATGCCCGAATCGACAGCGCCTATGGGAATCAGCAGAATGTTCTCCATCATCTTTATCTCCCTCCACGGCTGAGCGCCGATGACCATGATTCCGGGATCCAGTGTACGGCCTGAAAGCAGTCGTTCTGCTCGGCATAACCCGTCTCCGACTCAGGCCGGCCTGACACAGGGGAAGTGTCTCCCACCGATATCCCTCTTAAATCATCATAGAATAAAGTGCGTGGCGTTTCAAGCAGAGCAGCCGAATTCCGCCATCGCGCACTGATTTTCAGCCTGCCCTCGATCCTTACCTTTCTTTCAATCCGCCTGAGATACCTGAGATAGCTTTGCCGCCTCGGTCTACCCAGCTGTAGGCGGAGCAGTTAAAAGGGCTTGATAATACGGATTTTGTCCTGTATCTCTTCGCAGTTCCTGTGCTCATTGTCATTGCCATTCTCTTATTCCTGCGAAAGTTGATACTTTAATAATGAAATCACGATTGAAAAAATCCCACCGGTTGATCCGGCTCATTTCGAACATCAAAAGCGAACCCTATCTCACGGTGGAGCAGCTCGTTAAGATCCACCGGATCAGCAGGGCGCAGTTTTACAAGGACAAGGCGGCGCTCGCGGAACTCGGATTCGAATTTTCCTGGGACCGCCGCCGGCGACGGTTCGTCATTTCCCGGGTTGCCTATTGCCCCGTTGAAAACCTCACGTTGAGCGAGCGTTGGGCTCTGTTGATGGCTGCCCGGCAGTTGTCGGCTTCGGGAGATTATAGCCTCAGCTTTGAGGTTCTTAACGCCGCCCGCAAACTGGCTGCCGGTTTGTCCGACCCCATAAGGGAAACGGCGGTTTCCCTCTTCAATGATCTGGTACTGAGGGAAGGGTACGGCTGCCGGAAAGAGGTCATGAACAAGATCAGTATGGCCATTTTCGAAAAACGCCGCATTATCCTCACGTACAAAAAACCCCTGGATTCGCAACCTGAACGGGAAGAACTGGACCCCTATCATCTCTTTTTTCAGGACCGCTCCCTCTATGTGGAGGGCTATGCCTGCCTTCGCCGGGATGTCCGGATGTTCCGACTGAACCGGATCAGAGACATTGCCTTCACTCCCATTCGATTTTCCATTCCCGATGATTACGACTTCGGTAAACGTTACCGGAATGCCTTTTCCGTGTTCGGGGGAACGACAACCCAGAGGGTCGTGGTGCGTTTCACCGCCCACATCCGGCCCTATATCGAAGAAACCCTCTGGCATCACAGCCAGGTCGTCACTATAGAAAATGGCGGATTCATCCGCTTCGAGGTGCAGGTCGCCGAACCCCGCGAGGTTCTCTGGTGGGCCTTCCGCTGGGGCGCCGGCGCGGAAATCCTTGAACCGGCCTGGCTCCGGGAGAAGGCGAAATGCGAAGTGGAGAAGATGGCGGGGATGTATGGGAGGGGAAGCGGGAGTGGTTGATCTGGAAGAGCAATGAGACAGTCATGATGATGGGCTGTGAGCATAAAATGGTAGTGTAAAACATTTTGTGTGAAATTTCAGGTGCCGGTGAAGGGTAGTAAAAAAGGCGCTTTTCCTTTACAAGGGTTTGTCCCCACAAACCTGAATGAAAGGAGAAAGCGCCATGAAACTGGAAGTAACGGTATCTGAGATTACGGATATATTCAAGGAGATTCAAGAGCAGCCGGGGAAATTGTTTGAGATGATTCGCTTGGATATCAGAGAGGTTGTTGGCAACTATCTTACAGAGATGATGAATGCGGAGTTGACCCATTATCTGGGAAGAGAGCCGTATGTCCGGGTGGAGGGAAAGAGAGCAAATCATCGCAATGGTTCCTATGGCCGTGGTTTTACCCTCAAAGGGATTGGTGAAGTCCATGTGGATATTCCCAGGGATCGTAACGGTGAGTTCAAGACAACCGTTATTCCTCGGAGCAAACAGTATGAAGAGGAGGTGGCCAGGGACTTCAGCATTTTATTTCTAGCCGGCGTCAGCACCAGGACCCTGTCCATGCTATCCGAGAGGCTTATAGGACGGAAGATTTCTCCGGCGGAAATCAGCAGCGCAAGCAGCGATCTCAATGAGGCCGTCGAAACGTGGCGTCGGCGGGATTTATCAGAGGAACCGGTCAAGTACCTGTTTATTGATGGCGTCCACTTCCATATGCGTATGGGAAGAACCATCGAGAGTATTCCAGTCTTGGTGGCCATCGGTGTGACGGAGACCGGGCAGAAACTGGTACTGAGTCTCCAGGCCGGGGACAAAGAATCTGCAACCTCCTGGCGGGAGTTTTTCAAAGACTTGAAATCCCGTGGAATGAAAGGAGGAAACGTCACCTTGGGGATAATGGATGGATTGCCGGGTTTGGAGGCCGTTTTCAGAGAAGAGTTTCCGCAGGCGAAAACACAGCGTTGCCAAGTCCATGTAGCCCGGAATGTCCTGGCCAAGGTATCGAAAAAGTTCAAAAAGGATGTGGCGAATGATCTGCGTTCCATCTTCTATGCACCTTCACGGGAGACGGCATGGGCATGTTTTGAAGCCTTTATAAAAAGATGGGAAAAGACGCTTCCGTCAGCAGTTGAATGCCTGAAGCGCAGCATCGACGCCTGTTTAACCTTTTTCAATTTTCCTTCCGAGGAATGGATTTCGTTAAGAACAACAAACATCATCGAACGGTTAAACAAAGAGTTTCGACGTCGGACCAAGGTCATGGAAATTGTGGCTGGAGAAACAGCATGCTATCGCATCCTGGCCTACATATCTTTAAAAATGGAATTGCATTGGAGGTCGAATCCCGTAGGAAAAGTGCGCAAGAACCTGCCTTTCTTCAAAGAGCTGGCCTATGAAAATTTCACACAAAAAAATTGACAGTACCGCATAAAATAGTATGAAAATTGAAAACTCTGTTATCCGATATCACAATGAGGAAAATTTCTTGAAATTGCATGGGAAGCCGATAATTCGGAAAGAATCGGATCAACGTATCGTTGTTCTGGACATCGAAACCACGGGGCTTATCCCGAAGCGGGGCCACTGCATCATTAAAATCGGTGCAGTGGCACTTAAAAATAATGAAATTAGTTCTAAATTTCAAAATCTTATCCTGATCCAACGTTGCACTTCCAGAATAATTGAGCTTAACTTACAAATATAGAAAATTTAACGAAAATATTTGGCAAAAGGTGATGTAGACAACATAGAAAATTATCGAAAGACAACAATAATGGAAAATATTGCACATGCTGGACAAACATTAGAAGAGCATCTTTGGGGAGTTGCTGAACTGGCTAAAGCGCATGCCGAAAAAATCAGCATGGGAAATTACGGAGAACTGATGGGACTTCTGCATGATTTTGGGAAATACAGCAGTGAATTTCAAAAGTACATTAAAGATGCAATCAGGAAGAATGACCCACAGTTTAATCCAGACGAAGACGAAGATTTTGAAGATCCGACAGTAAAAAAAGGCAAGATCGACCATTCTACTGCCGGCGCCCAGTTTCTTGGCCGCAAGAATGGTTCCTCCAATGCACATAAGCTGCTCGGGCAATTTCTTTCCCTTTGCCTGGTTTCACATCACTCGGGGCTAATCAATTGTTTGACCACCGATAATGACGGGACTTGGGATTCCTATTCGAAACGGCTGTCGAAGAATGACCATAAAACGCATCTTGAGGAATGCGCCACTAATGCTGATCATTGCATCCTTGAACGGATAGATGGGATTCTTGCAGACACATTGTTCACGAAACCTTTTGAAGAAATGTGCCGGGAAATCTTGCTTTCCTCTCCAGATAAGAATCCTTTTTCAACAGTTATCCAATTTCAATTGGGTTTACTGACGAGGATTCTCTTCAGCACGCTTATCGATGCCGATCGACAGGATACGGCGGATTCAGAAAGGTCAAAAAGCGTACAGCATCGTCAACAGGGGATGTATCGTTCGTGGGATACTTTGATTGAGCGGATAGAAAGCAAATACAAGACTTTTGTGACCAAAAACCATGTGGATAAAATCCGCAAAGAAGTATCGGAACATTGTCTTCGTGCCGCGAAGCGTCCAGAGGGATTGTTTACTCTTACAGTGCCGACCGGCGGGGGGAAGACCCTCGCTAGTCTTCGTTTCGCGTTACATCATGCAAAAGAGCATAGTATGGATAGAATCATCTATGTCATTCCATTCACGACAATTATCGATCAAAATGCTCAGGATGTGCGGGAAATCCTTGAACCGAAAGAGTGCCCCGAAGATGCCGGTAAGATTGTTCTCGAACACCATTCGAACATCGGAGCGGATGTGCAGAGCTGGAAAGAAAAACTTATAACAGAAAATTGGGATGCGCCGGTTGTCTTCACTACGATGGTTCAATTCCTGGAAACTGTGTTCGGAGCTGGTACCCGTGGTGCAAGGCGCATGCACCAGCTCGCAAAAGCCGTGATTGTATTCGACGAAATTCAAACACTGCCAATAAAATGCGTCCATATGTTTAACAACGTCATAAATTTCCTGGTTAATCAGTGTGGAAGCACCGTTGTTCTCTGCACGGCCACCCAGCCACTTTTGGGTTCAGTCGATGTAAAGAAAGGTACTCTCAAGCTGACGGAAGAGAATGAGCTTATGCCGGATGTTGACAAACTCTTTGCTGATTTGAAACGGGTTTATGTTCATGACTATCGCAAATCTGCTGGTTGGAGTTATCCGGAGATAGCCGCGCTTGCCATTGAGCAGGTCAAGAAGGACGGCAGCTGCCTCGTCGTGGTCAATATAAAGAAGGCTGCCCGGCTGATTTTTGAGGAAGTGCAAAATCCCGACTTTGAAGCATTTCATCTGAGCACGGGGATGTGTCCTACTCATCGGAAGAAAACTCTAAAAGCTATACACCGGAAACTTGCGGAGAAAGAACCTGTTCTATGTATCAGCACACAGCTGATTGAAGCAGGCGTCAACATAGATTTTCGGTCAGTTATCAGAATGCTCGCCGGACTCGATTCCATTACCCAAGCGGCGGGACGGTGTAATCGCCACGGCAGTTCGGAACTTGGCAGTGTGTTTATCGTGAATCCGGCTGAGGAGAACCTTGAGTTTCTGAAGGACATAGCTGTCGGCAAAGAAAAGTCAAATCGCGTTCTTGATGATTACAGAGATAATCCATCGAAATATGACAGCGATGTCATCGGTCCCAAGATGCTCGAATGGTACTATCAAAATTACTTTTATGAACGAAAAGATGCCATGGATTATCCTGTTTATGCAGGTCGCAATGATTCCCTTTTGAACCTACTTTCCTCCAATAGCAATGTCGTAAGCGAATACGGACGAGTTCAAAAAATTCTACCGGAAATATTCCTTCGTCAATCCTTTATGACCGCGGCAAAACTGTTTAAATCGATTGATGCCCCAACACGAAGTGTTCTTGTCCGCTATGGCGATGAAGGGAAAGAATTGGTAAATCAGCTTTGTGCCGCCTTTGAAGTGGATAAGCAATACGCGCTTATTAAAAAAGCGCAGCAATATTCCGTAAATCTGTTTCCATACGAATTTGAAAAACTGGCAGTGCAGGATGCCCTGTATCGAGTACAGGAAGACACGCAGATATTCTACCTTGATGACAGGTATTACAGTGAAACATTTGGAATTTCCATGGATATAATCAATAAGGAGGTTTTTCTGAATGCATGAAACGGCAAAAAACACTATTGAATTCAAGCTATGGGGGCGGTTTGCACTTTTTACTGATCCACTTACCAAAATCGGCGGTGAGAAGTGTTCTTACCATGTGCCGACCTATGAAGCTCTGAAGGGTGTCTGTAAATCGATCTATTGGAAACCTACGATCATCTGGGTGATTGATGCGGTACGGGTGATAAGGCGGATTCGCACGCAGACCAAAGGAACAAAGCCTCTTGAGTACAACGGTAGAAACACACTTGCGATCTACACATTTCTAACAGGATTTGATGAAAATGAAAAAGATGTAAATAGGAAGCATGGTGTGGAATATCAGGTCCGGGCTCATTTTGAATGGAATAAGTGCAATAAATTATTGGAAAAAGATCGAGTTGACGGCAAGCACTTTGCCATCGCCAAGCGGATGCTTGAGTTGGGTGGGCGGCAGGACGTCTTCCTAGGTACCCGCGACTGTCAGGGATATGTGGAGCCATGTATCTTCGGTGAAGGTGAAGGAGCTTATGATGCGATTGATGAAATCGGTTATGGGTTGATGTTTCATGGTTTTGATTATCCAGATGAAACAGGAATAAATAACCTGTATGCCCGGTTCTGGTATCCGAAGCTAAAAAAAGGGGTGCTGACTTTTGAAAGACCGGAAAATTGTAAGCCAGAGCTTAAGAAATTTGTGCGAGAGATGGTCCCAAAGACCTTTGGCACCGAAAATATCAAATCGGTTGATGTGGAAACTGAGGAGCTGGGGGTGTTGGAATGAGTTGGATAGAGAAGCTGTATGAAACTAGTGTGGAAATTGGCAAAATGCAATTAAGTGGTCCTGATCGGCCCTGGCCAGTTTCCCACGTGGCAAAAAAGGCTCATGTTGAAGTTACACTTGGAAGTAAGGGCGATTTCAGACGAATCCGTGCTTTAAGTTTCGATGAATCCTTAACAATTATTCCCGTAACTGAATCTTCAGCAAATCGAACGAGCAATGACGCACCACATCCTCTTTGTGAGGAATTAAGCTATTGTGCTGCCGATCTTCCCAACAGAAAAGAAAAAAGATTCAAGGAATTTATTGAATTAATGGACCAGTGGGCGGAATCTGAAGAATTCTCACACCCAAAAGTTAAGGCTGTTCGGAATTATCTCAAGAATGATGGGAAGTTATATACGGTTCTTTGTAAAAATAACTTGCTGCCTTTTAAAACTGTAAATCCAAAAGGGAAGAAAACGCCTGTAGAAGATAAAAAGGTGTTTGTCAGGTGGTGTATTGAAGAGTCAGGGAAACCTCACTCGGGGACATGGGAAGACGAAAGCCTGATTGAATCATGGATTAATTTCGATGCAAGTCAAAATATGCCCAATAAAGAAAATCAATCACTGTGCATGCTTTCAGGGGCAAGTGTCCGCATTGCAAAAGGACATCATCGCTTTTTGCGAACGCCAGATGATGGAGCAAAACTCCTTTCATCAAATGATTTAGAAGGATTCACTTTTCGGGGACGTTTTACTGACGTGAAAAATGATTCGGGAAAGCAGGCTTGTACCGTCGGATATGTTGAAAGTCAAAAAGCACACAATGCTTTAAGATGGCTCATTGCAAGGCAAAAATACCATAAAATTGAAGATGAATTTGTGAGATGTTTTGTGACGTGGGCCGTTAGATGTAAGCCTATCCCTGATCCATGTGCCAACTCCTTGGATTTTCTTGGTGATGAATTCAAAATAAACGATACCGCGACCCCGCAAGATGGAGATGTCGGGCAATCTTTCGCGCTTCGCTTTAATAAAAAACTTGCCGGGTACAAGGCCAATATTTCCGACACGGAAGACATCGTCGTAATGGGCTTGGATTCCGCTACACCGGGACGCATGGCAATTACCTATTATCGGGAATTAACCGGTTCTGAATTCCTTGAACGTATAGAGAAATGGCATTCTGATTTTTCTTGGTTTCAAAATTACGGTAGGGATAAAAGATTTTTAGGGGCTCCGTCCCCAAAAGATATCGCATGGTGTTCATATGCTAAAAGAATTGGTGAAAACTCGGAATTAAGGGTTGACATCAAGCTTCTCAATGCCACCGTGGAGCGTTTACTGCCTTCGATAGTTGATGGTAGACCGGTTCCTCGTGATCTTATTGAGCAGAGTGTCCGCCGCGTTTCGAACCGGGCCGGTCTCGAACCATGGGAGTTCGAAAAATGTCTTGGCATAGCATGCTCATTATTTAAAGGATTTTACAACGATAGGAGGTACAGCATGGCTCTTGAAGAAGAAAGAACTTCGCGGGATTACCTTTATGGCCGATTGCTCGCGTTGGCGGATCAAATTGAGTGGCGGGCTCTACGACTTGCTAACGAAAAGAGGGGAACTACAGCATCGCGGCTTATGCAGCGTTTTTCTGACAGACCGTTTTCAACATGGAAAAATATTGAGGAAGCTCTAAAGCCATACAAGGATAGGATACGTGCAAAGTATCCTGGCTTGCTTGATGGCTATGAAGAGCTGCTTGATGCAATTCATTCTAAAATTCTATCTGCCAATTACATTACTGACACGAGACTTACAGGCGAATACTTGCTTGGTTATCACTGTCAAAGACAATGGTTCCGTGATCATAAGCGGGAGAAAGGTCAATGGATATTAAAATCGGCTGACGATGTGGAAAATCAGGAAGCGGATTTCGAAGAATAATAAAGACAAAAGGAGAAATACATATGGCTACGTTAAGCAAGAAAATCGATTTCGCAATCATAATGAGTGTAAAAAATGCCAATCCTAATGGAGATCCGTTAAATGGAAACCGTCCCCGTACCGATTATGAAGGGCTCGGCGAGATTACTGATGTATGTCTCAAACGTAAAATCCGTGATCGTTTGGTTGAGCAGTACGTCTCACTGAAAAATGAAGAAGAAAAGAAGGGGCAAGCTATCTTTGTGCAATCCGATGATCGAAAAATTGACGGAGAGACCAGTCTTCGAAATCGTGCAGAATCAGAGAAAAATGGCTTGGGTAAGAAGGCTTTTGGAGCTAATGCGAAAAAAGATGAGACAGCAAAATCAGCCTGTGAGAAGTGGTTTGACGTTCGTGCATTCGGACAGGTATTCGCTTTTGGCAAAGGAAATGATGCTGATGGCGTGTCTATTCCCGTTCGTGGACCTGTTACAATTCAGTCTGCATTTAGCAGAGATCTTGTAAGTATTTCAAGCACTCAAATAACAAAAAGCGTAAGCGGTGAAGGTGATGGAAAGAAGAGAAGTTCCGACACCATGGGCATGAAGCATCGCGTTGACAGAGGAATTTATGTTACTTACGGAACTATGAACCCTCAACTTGCTGAACGCACTGGGTTTTCAGATAAAGATGCCGCAGTTATTAAAGCGATTCTTCCAAAGATTTTCGAAAATGATGCCTCCTCGGCACGCCCGGAAGGCTCGATGGAAGTGGTTAAAGTGCTTTGGTGGCAACACAACAGCAAATCCGGAGACTATTCGTCCGCAAAGGTTCACAGATCTCTGAAGGTTAATCCTGATGGATCTTACATCATTGAACCTCTTAACGGTTTGGTTCCTGAAGAGATTGCTGGATTTTAATTTGGCAAGGTACCGTAAAGGCCGCTCTATCACTTGAGGTCATCAGTTGGGTTCCGAATCCGGGAATGTGATGCCATGTTCGACGAAGATGACTTAATCATGATTTCCGCTCTTCAGCATTACTGCTTCTGCCCTCGCCAGTGTGCTCTGATCCATATTGAACAGGCCTGGTCGGAAAACCGTCTGACTGCCGAAGGGCGGTTGATGCATGAGCGGGCGCATGAGGAGGGTGAGGAATCACGCGGGGATCTACGCATCGCGCGAGCCGTGATGTTGAGATCCTTTCGTTTAGGTCTGATCGGCATGGCTGACGTGGTGGAATTTCATCGGATGGAAGACGGCCGATGGCAGCCTTTCCCGGTGGAATACAAGCGTGGCAAACCCAAAATGGACGACTGCGATAAGGTGCAACTCTGCGCCCAGGCGATTTGTCTGGAGGAGATGTTGAGTGTGGAAATTCCGGGCGGGGCGCTGTTTTACGGCAAAACACGCCGCCGTCTGGATGTCGCCTTTGATGCAGACCTGCGTCGGAAAACAGAAGCGATAGCGCGGCAGACTCATGAACTGATCGCATCAGGAAGGACACCCCCTCCGGCCTATGGAAAATACTGCGAAAGCTGTTCGCTTATTGAAGGATGTCTGCCCAAAAAAATGCAGAAAAAACGTCCGGTCAAGGCTTATTTGTCCAGGATGCTGAGTGATCCATGAAAAAACATCTCAATACTCTTTTTGTGACAACCCAGGGTGCTTACCTATCTAAAGAAGGAGAAACGGTGGTTGTCAAGGTGGACCGGGAAGTCCGCCTTCGCGTTCCGGTGCATACTTTAGGAGGAATCGTCTGCTTTGGCAATATTGGTTGCAGCCCTTATCTGATGGGATTTTGCGCTGAAAAAAGTGTCTGCATCAGTTTCTTGTCTGAACGTGGCCGATTCCTGGCGAGGGTTCAGGGGCCTGTTTCCGGCAATGTCTTGCTTCGCAGGGAACAATACCGACGCGCCGATGATCCTGAATTTTCGGCGATCATGGCCAGGTATGTGCTCACCGGAAAAATTGCCAATTGTCGCACCGTCTTGCAGCGGGCGCTTAGAGATCATCAGGAGAAAATCAATGCCGATTCTGTGCGGCAGGCGGTGGATCATCTGGGACGATGCCTGACCTCGCTCGGGCGGGAAAAATCGTTGGATAACCTGAGAGGAATCGAGGGAGATGCTGCGCATCGATATTTCAGTGTGTTCAATGAGTTGATATTGATGCAGAAGGATGCATTCATATTTGACGAACGGAACCGTCGACCCCCGCTTGATCCGATGAATTGCCTTCTTTCCTTTGCTTATACCCTGTTGGTGCACGACATCCGTTCAGCTTTGGAAGCGGTTGGACTAGATCCGGCTGTAGGTTATCTCCATCGGGATCGGCCCGGCAGACCGGGGCTTGCGCTGGATATCATGGAAGAATTCCGTCCTTTTATCGTGGACAGGCTGGTATTGTCTCTCGTTAATCTCCGGAAAGTACAGGCAAAAGGTTTTAAGAAATCCGAATCCGGCGCGGTTCAGATGGATGATGATACACGCCGGACATTGCTGGTTTCATATCAGGAACGTAAGCAGGAGGAGATGCTTCATCCTTTTCTTGGTGAAAGGACAACCTTTGGGTTGTTATTTCACGTTCAGGCGATGCTGCTTGCGAGGTACTTACGTGGTGATCTGGACGGGTATCCGCCATTCATTTATAGATAAAAGAATACCGATTTTGAACATTACTTAACAAACAGGTAACGAAAAATGATGGTTGTTGTCAGTTATGATGTGGCTAAGTTGGATACTGGTGGAGCCAGGCGATTGCGCCGTATAGCAAAGACCTGCCAGAATTATGGCCAAAGAGTTCAATATTCTGTTTTTGAGTGCATTGTTGATCCCGCACAATGGACACTATTTCGGAAGAGTTTGATTGATGAAATAAATCCCGAGGAAGACAGTTTGAGATTTTATTTTTTGGGATCGAATTGGCGACGGCGTGTTGAACATGTTGGCGCGAAGAAAACCATTGATCAGGAAGGTCCCCTTGTTATTTAAGCCGGCGCGAACATCAAGCTGTCATAATCTTGCATGGGAGTTCGCGGATGAAATAAGTAATTGATATTACGGATATTAAAAAGGATCATTAATCTTATTGTACACTAAATAAGTCTATCCTCTTACCATTCGCGGAAAGTCCTTGAAAAGCATCCTTAAAATCTCAATTTAAATGTAAACAGTCGCCCCCCATGCGGGGGCGTGGATTGAAACTTTCGGTGGTGCCGGGACTCGGTGTGGCGGGAGTGGTCGCCCCCCATGCGGGGGCGTGGATTGAAACTACAAGCACGCCCACGGCTGGAGCAATCGGCTGGTAGCGTCGCCCCCCATGCGGGGGCGTGGATTGAAACGAGGAAAAACCGATTGGGGAAGGTACCGGTTACACGTCGCCCCCCATGCGGGGGCGTGGATTGAAACGACCTTTAATGCCAGCAGCAACATCGAAGCTTACCGTCGCCCCCCATGCGGGGGCGTGGATTGAAACGTCATGGCCGTAGACATCGCCCAGGTTGCGGACGCGTCGCCCCCCATGCGGGGGCGTGGATTGAAACTGTCTTTGCCGCCCAGGTCAGACATCCGGAAAGAGTCGCCCCCCATGCGGGGGCGTGGATTGAAACATCTTTATTCGCCGCCCAGGACGACTCGATATGGTCGCCCCCCATGCGGGGGCGTGGATTGAAACGGTCGCGTCGGATATCTCCACGATTGAGTGGGACGTCGCCCCCCATGCGGGGGCGTGGATTGAAACCCCGCCCGTGGGAATAGAAGTCGATGGTGTATCGGTCGCCCCCCATGCGGGGGCGTGGATTGAAACTAAAATGTAGTCAACGGTAGTCAACAGGCAAGGTCGCCCCCCATGCGGGGGCGTGGATTGAAACAGCCCACCCTGACCCTGGATTGGGAGCGGGTCCGTGTCGCCCCCCATGCGGGGGCGTGGATTGAAACCCTTAAGGGCTCTGTAAAATAAATTGAATCCATCGTCGCCCCCCATGCGGGGGCGTGGATTGAAACGGGAAATTTGATAGGAAACGACTTACCCACAAATGTCGCCCCCCATGCGGGGGCGTGGATTGAAACGGATTGGTGAATTAATACACATAATTCTTGACAATGTCGCCCCCCATGCGGGGGCGTGGATTGAAACGGCGAGATCGAGATCGGCAAGGGCAAAACGGCCAGAGTCGCCCCCCATGCGGGGGCGTGGATTGAAACCTTCAGGAGCTTATATGTCCTGGCCTTCCCAAAGGTCGCCCCCCATGCGGGGGCGTGGATTGAAACCTCCTGTTTGCTTTCGATGACTATCTTATAAACGTCGCCCCCCATGCGGGGGCGTGGATTGAAACCCGCATATGTCCGGACGCTGGCAGAGGTTGTTAAGTCGCCCCCCATGCGGGGGCGTGGATTGAAACTTTTTTTGGGTTAGTGAAATAGGGCTTGATGAAAGTCGCCCCCCATGCGGGGGCGTGGATTGAAACATCTAAACCCTCTTTGATACGGCCCTAACGCCAGGTCGCCCCCCATGCGGGGGCGTGGATTGAAACGAGCAAAGCCCGAACCGGCAAGCGTTTCCGAAGAAGTCGCCCCCCATGCGGGGGCGTGGATTGAAACTATGATGAAGCCAGCCGAAACCGAGGGACTTATGTCGCCCCCCATGCGGGGGCGTGGATTGAAACAGGCATAACCCCTGCCAACATAGGCGGCTTGCTGTCGCCCCCCATGCGGGGGCGTGGATTGAAACCTAAGGAATACTGGAACCTGAAAAATGAAGGCAAGTCGCCCCCCATGCGGGGGCGTGGATTGAAACGCATTGTTCAGGGTATGAAAATGCGTATTCCTGTGTCGCCCCCCATGCGGGGGCGTGGATTGAAACGCAACACCCCCTAAAGACCGTGGCCACCGGGCTGCCGTCGCCCCCCATGCGGGGGCGTGGATTGAAACTAGCAAATCAAACCAGTGATGTCCTGATGCGCTAGTCGCCCCCCATGCGGGGGCGTGGATTGAAACGGGCAATGAGGGCAAAGGTCGCTGATAGCTTTGAGTCGCCCCCCATGCGGGGGCGTGGATTGAAACTATGATGAAGCCAGCCGAAACCGAGGGACTTATGTCGCCCCCCATGCGGGGGCGTGGATTGAAACCAGATAACGAGCCTGCGCCTGCGGATCGGGGAATGTCGCCCCCCATGCGGGGGCGTGGATTGAAACTGGCTACCGGCGACTTGTGGCTCTTTTTTGATTACGGTCGCCCCCCATGCGGGGGCGTGGATTGAAACTGGCTACCGGCGACTTGTGGCTCTTTTTTGATTACGGTCGCCCCCCATGCGGGGGCGTGGATTGAAACAATCTGCCGCCCTTTGGCAAGGTAAGATCGAAAAAGTCGCCCCCCATGCGGGGGCGTGGATTGAAACATCCCGATAGGACTGTGAAAGCAGTCCGAGCCTCGTCGCCCCCCATGCGGGGGCGTGGATTGAAACAAGGCAAATGTCACGATTGCGGCAAAGACCTGGAGTCGCCCCCCATGCGGGGGCGTGGATTGAAACGACTCCCTGCCCGTCCACCAATAGAAAGGAACGCGTCGCCCCCCATGCGGGGGCGTGGATTGAAACAGGGGGAGAAAACAACAGCGGACGGGAGAGACATGTCGCCCCCCATGCGGGGGCGTGGATTGAAACCGCCCAGATCAGACCGATGTAACTGTCCGCCATTGTCGCCCCCCATGCGGGGGCGTGGATTGAAACGCAATGATGAAGCTGTCCAATACCAAATCTCGGTGTCGCCCCCCATGCGGGGGCGTGGATTGAAACATATCGGATGTTGACGAAGGGCGCAAACGTGAAGGGTCGCCCCCCATGCGGGGGCGTGGATTGAAACGGATCGGTCTCGGCCACATCCGCAGACACCATCGTCGCCCCCCATGCGGGGGCGTGGATTGAAACTGAAAATTCAGCCTGGAGGAACGCCGCTCAACATGTCGCCCCCCATGCGGGGGCGTGGATTGAAACTGGATGCAAACCTGCTAAACAAAAAAGCAATGTGGTCGCCCCCCATGCGGGGGCGTGGATTGAAACCTCAGGGCGGCAATGCCGCAATGATTGTGAATTGTCGCCCCCCATGCGGGGGCGTGGATTGAAACCGAAACCGACGCCCAACTCGCCCAAGCTGACAGCTGTCGCCCCCCATGCGGGGGCGTGGATTGAAACGTTGCGCTGCGGCTAAAACAGGCGATGGACGCCAAGTCGCCCCCCATGCGGGGGCGTGGATTGAAACCGTCAACGCTCATCTTGCCGGTGTCCCGATAGAGTCGCCCCCCATGCGGGGGCGTGGATTGAAACTCCAGACAGTAGGTTGCTGTATCCCAGATATTCGTCGCCCCCCATGCGGGGGCGTGGATTGAAACAGCTTAAAACGGAAGGATCGGAACGGATCGCCATGTCGCCCCCCATGCGGGGGCGTGGATTGAAACTATCCCCTTCAGACCGGGCCAAAGGAGGCACAGGACGTCGCCCCCCATGCGGGGGCGTGGATTGAAACCCTTCTGCTTCCCCTGACCGACCGGGAACAGGGGCGTCGCCCCCCATGCGGGGGCGTGGATTGAAACTACAATGCCACCTGGCGCACGATAGCCGCCCTCTCGTCGCCCCCCATGCGGGGGCGTGGATTGAAACAATGGGCAATATAACTCAGTAACCCTTAACCCATGTCGCCCCCCATGCGGGGGCGTGGATTGAAACCCCTGCCTACCTCAGGAGACGATGAGAGGAATCAATAGTCGCCCCCCATGCGGGGGCGTGGATTGAAACTGAATCATGTCATCAACCCTGCGGTTACGAATAGTCGCCCCCCATGCGGGGGCGTGGATTGAAACCAGAACGCAACGGCGCGGGAATAACGACGATAAAGTCGCCCCCCATGCGGGGGCGTGGATTGAAACTTTGCTCCCCGTCTGGTTGCAAGCCGGTTCAATGTCGCCCCCCATGCGGGGGCGTGGATTGAAACTTCGATGCAGTCCGCGCACATGCCCTGATATTCGCGTCGCCCCCCATGCGGGGGCGTGGATTGAAACTAATACGGTTGCGATTTCTTCCGCGCTGTCATCGTCGCCCCCCATGCGGGGGCGTGGATTGAAACTGGACAACAATGCGGAAAAATGATTCCCTGGCCAGTCGCCCCCCATGCGGGGGCGTGGATTGAAACCGGAAATGATAACCGTTCAGGATATAGGGATAGGGTCGCCCCCCATGCGGGGGCGTGGATTGAAACCGAATTGCATAGGCTCACCTCAATGTGTCATCCGGGTCGCCCCCCATGCGGGGGCGTGGATTGAAACTCCCTGCAATACGGAACCGAGGACAAGCTGGAGCATGTCGCCCCCCATGCGGGGGCGTGGATTGAAACCGAGAATCAATTCCCGAAGGAACTGACGTTAATGTCGCCCCCCATGCGGGGGCGTGGATTGAAACCTTGAGGGTCAATGTCTCCCCTCTGCAATCTAATGTCGCCCCCCATGCGGGGGCGTGGATTGAAACCCCAAAACGGGCATAGAAATCAGCCGTAGCGGAGTCGCCCCCCATGCGGGGGCGTGGATTGAAACCTTATGGGGGTGGGAAGCGCCCAGGGGAGACAATGTCGCCCCCCATGCGGGGGCGTGGATTGAAACCGGGCTTCCATGCCATTTGTTGGCCCCTCTATGCATGTCGCCCCCCATGCGGGGGCGTGGATTGAAACTACCATATTAATATGACATTGCTTATTAGTCAAGGTCGCCCCCCATGCGGGGGCGTGGATTGAAACGTCAGTCAAATAAGCCCCGTCCTCAGTTATGAGAGTCGCCCCCCATGCGGGGGCGTGGATTGAAACCTGTCGATCTGCCGCAGGGTGCGGATTGCAAACCGTCGCCCCCCATGCGGGGGCGTGGATTGAAACCCGCATATCGGGCAAATCCTTGGCTCTTTGCATCGTCGCCCCCCATGCGGGGGCGTGGATTGAAACGCTTATCAGGAGTCTGGCAACCGAACCTCTATCGTCGCCCCCCATGCGGGGGCGTGGATTGAAACGTCCGCGTTACTCGGTCGATGTGCCGTTGCGCCGTGTCGCCCCCCATGCGGGGGCGTGGATTGAAACCGCTGTGACCCCACGGATTCAGCCGATGCAGGCGTGTCGCCCCCCATGCGGGGGCGTGGATTGAAACCCTTGATTTACATGCCCTACAAACTCGAGGCACGTCGCCCCCCATGCGGGGGCGTGGATTGAAACGTTGTCTAAAATCCAAATCGTAGAGGTGAATTATGTCGCCCCCCATGCGGGGGCGTGGATTGAAACGTTGTCTAAAATCCAAATCGTAGAGGTGAATTATGTCGCCCCCCATGCGGGGGCGTGGATTGAAACGTTGTCTAAAATCCAAATCGTAGAGGTGAATTATGTCGCCCCCCATGCGGGGGCGTGGATTGAAACCGTCGTATTGGGATTTCCTTCCCGGAGGGGTTCCGGGTCGCCCCCCATGCGGGGGCGTGGATTGAAACATAACTGGAAACAACACAACATGGGAGGTAAATAAGTCGCCCCCCATGCGGGGGCGTGGATTGAAACAAAGCACGCCGCTCCGGATGCATACAAGCACTATGTCGCCCCCCATGCGGGGGCGTGGATTGAAACGCATTGATAAAACATGAATTAACCAAGAGGGGATGTCGCCCCCCATGCGGGGGCGTGGATTGAAACAGAAATCACAAGAAAGGGAGAATCATCATGGGTGTCGCCCCCCATGCGGGGGCGTGGATTGATGTTTCTGCCCAAGGGACGGTTAAGATCAGCCCGGTCCACATCAGCCAGCCTCCAGAAAAACAAAGGGGGTTGATTCCCGAAAGAACCAACCCCCTTTTTCATGAAGGAAAGCGAATGCTCAAATTATGGTGCCGAAGGCCGGACTTGAACCGGCACGGTCATGAACCACTACCCCCTCAAGATAGCGTGTCTACCAGATTCCACCACTTCGGCATGTTACTGGAATTCCAGACGTTTCCTGAAAAGTCCTGCGTACTTCCGGAATCCTGTTTTATGGAGCAACCTGCAATCGGAGCGTAGGCTAACTTAACTCCGATGATTTTGTCAATACGAAAAGATGGTTTTGGGTGCTTTTTCTCAAAGCGTCTTTCCTCATTTCGCCGGTTGAGTCGTTGTCGGCGAAGCCGGAGCGCTGCTGGAAGCCGGAGCGCTGCTGGAAGCCGGAGCAGTTGCAGCCGGAGCTGACGGTAATGGCGCAGGCGCGGACACCGGTTTTTCGGCAGCGGGTCGGGATGCCCCTTCCATGAGCGAGGAAGTTTTGTTTACCGACGTATACGACAGCGAAAGCGATGTCAGCATGAAGACGATGGCGACTGCAGTCGTCATTTTGCCGAGAAAGGTTCCTGCTCCGCTGCTGCCGAAGACGGTCTGACTGGAGCCGCCGAAAGCCGCTCCCATATTGGCGCCCTTGCCGGCCTGGAGAAGAACGACCAGGACAAGAACGAAACAGGACAGAATATGTAAAATGTTAATCAGAATGTGCACGATTTTGCCTCTTTAAATTTTTTATCAACCCTCTTACGGGTACAGGATGATCCTGAGAAAGGAATCAACCTTCAGGCTTGCCCCGCCGACCAGCGCCCCGTTGATATCCGGCCGGCTCATCAGCGACGCGATGTTCTCGGGATTCACGCTGCCTCCATACAGGATGGCGTGTTCGGAGGCGAATTCCGCTCCAAAAACACCGCCGATCGTCGAGCGGATGAAGGCATGGGCCTCCTGTGCCTGATCCGGCGTTGCGGTCTTGCCCGTGCCGATGGCCCACACGGGTTCATAGGCAACGACGAGGTGCCGTATATCACTGACGTTAAAAGAATTCAACCCCTGTTTTATCTGTCTTTCCAGGACACTGAAGGTCTGGCCGGATTCCCTCTCGGCCAGGGTTTCACCGATGCAGAAAATCGGCTTCAAGCCGCTTCGCAGGCCGCCCGGATTTTTTTATTGATGATCGCGTCGGTTTCTCCGAAAAGGGTGCGCCTTTCTGAATGACCGATGATGACCGAGTCGCAGCCGGCAGCCAGAAGCATGGCCGCGGAAACTTCGCCTGTGAAGGCGCCTTCTTTCGCGTCATGGAGGTTCTGGGCGCGAGACGGATGGGGCTGTCTTTTAAAATCTCCGAAACGGGGTAAAGGCTGGGAAAGGGGGGAGCGACCAGGACATCCCTGTCCAGGGATAAGGGCAGCTCCTTCTTGATCTGAGTGACAAAATCAAGAGATTCCTGAACGGTTTTGAACATTTTCCAGTTTCCGGCAATGAGCGGTCTGATCATGTCATGCTTACCTCCTCGATGATCAAAAATGGGTGCTCCGGGCAGCACAAAACATGGGGAGCATAACGGTTAATAACCGGCCGGTCAATCATTTTCTCCTGTTGCTGAAGTCTTGTGATGCGATATAAGATAGTTGCGACGATTGTTATGATGCGATTTTCTGTGTCGTCCCGGTTCGGTCCCGGTATGCCCGGACCGAAGAATCGCGGGGCGTGGGAGGGGTTATGAAAAATGCCGACATGGCCGGAATTTTCGAGCAGATGGCCGATTTTCTGGAGATCAGGGGTGAAAATCCGTTCAAGATCCGGGCGTACCGCCGGGCCGCACAGGTGATCGAACACCTGCCCCGGGAAGTTGCGACGATGCTGGCGGAGGGTGAGGATCTGAAAGCCCTCCCCGGGATCGGTGAGGCGATAGCCTCCAAGATGGCTGAACTGGTCCGAACCGGGCATCTGGTCGCCTGGGAAACCCTGCGGGATTCCCTTCCGGAAGGACTTTCCACCCTGCTGGAAATTCCCGGGATCGGTCCCAAAACCGCCTATCGACTGGCGACCGAACTGGGAATTTCGTCTGTCGATGAACTGGAGCAGGCCATTCTGGAGGGCAAGGTGGCCCATCTCTTCCGGCTCGGAGACCGGACGGCGCAGAATATCCTGCATTCGATCCGCTCCATGCGGCGCAAGGATCAGCGCATTCCGCTGGGGCAGGCCCTTCCCATCGTCGAGGAGATTCTGTCCGCGCTCCGTCCTCTGCCGGGGGTGAGAAATCTGGTGCCGGCCGGGAGTCTCCGCCGGTTCCGGGAAACCCTCGGCGACATCGACCTCATGGGAACGGCGGATAATCCGGAGGCGGTCATCCGGTCATTTGTGTCCCTGCCTCAGGTCCGGGAGGTTCTTGCTCAAGGACCGACCAAGGCCAGCGTGATCCTGTCCGGCGGACTTCAGGCCGATCTGCGGATGGTGGAGCACGAGGCCTTCGGTTCGCTCCTCCAGTATTTTACGGGAAGCCGGCAGCACAATATCGCCCTGAGGACCCGCATGCAGAAAAAAGGGCTGAAGCTGAGCGAATACGGCATTACGGATACCGCCACGGACAGGTTGGAAAAGTTCTCCACGGAAGAGGCCTTTTACGAGCGCCTGGGTCTGCAGTACATCCCGCCGGAAATCCGGGAGGATCGGGGCGAGATCGATCTGGCAGAGAGAAAAGCCATCCCCAGGCTGGTTGAGCGCTCCGATATCCGTGGCGATCTCCATGTGCATACCAACTGGAGCGACGGCACGGCATCTCTTGAGGACATGGCCCGGGCGGCGAAGGCCTTGGGGTATCAGTATCTGGCCATTACGGATCATTCCGGCGGATTGGGGATTGCCGGAGGGTTGAATGAAGAGCGGCTGCTCAAACAGATGCAGGCTATCCGACAGCTCGATGAACGGCTCGAGGGGATTCGCCTGCTGGCCGGGATTGAAGTCAATATCCTGGCCGACGGGCGACTGGATCTGCCGGACGGGATTCTTTCCCGTCTCGATGTGGTCGTGGCGTCGGTGCATTCCGCCCTGAATCAGAGCGAGGCAAAAATGACCCGGAGGATTCTGAAGGCCCTGGAAAACCCTCATGTGGATATTCTTGCCCATCCGACCTGCCGCCTCATCGGTCAGCGGGAGCCCATCGCCGTGGATCTGGAGGCCGTCTTTCAGGCGGCGGCGCAGCACCGCAAGATTCTGGAGATCAATTCCATGCCGGACCGGCTGGATCTTCAGGACATTTCCATCTACCGGGCCAGGGAACTGGGCGTTCTGCTGGCCATCGACACGGATGCCCATCGTCCCGAACACTTCGATTTGGTGCGCTTCGGGATCGCCATGGCCCGGCGCGGCTGGTGCCGGCCTGCCCATATCCTGAACTGCCGGCCGCTTGGGGAGGTCCTGTCTTACCTGAAGCGGGACGAAGCCTACCGCCGGACTGGATGATTGCGGGCTGCGGAAAAGTCGCTCCAGTCATTTACGGTGAATCATGTGCCGGGAACCGCCGAAAGAAGCGCGAAGCGAGAGAAACAGAGGCGACCGGGCAGAATTCATCGATGCCGGGTGACGTTGATGCGTGGACAGAGTTCAGCAAAGGGGACAGGAACTGCAGAGGGGAGAAAGAGGGCGGCAGACGCGCTGACCGAAGGAGACCAGGAGGGTGTTGTACCGGGACCAGTAACGGCGCGGCAGGACGTTCTGTAAGGCCGATTCCGTCTGTTCCGGCGTTTTCGTGCTCACCAGGCCGAGGCGGTTGGAAATCCGGTGTACATGGGTGTCCACACAGATGGCGTCTTTCTCGAAGCCGAGGGAAAGGACCAGATTGGCTGTTTTCTGTCCAACGCCTTTGAGGGAAAGCAGGTCTTCCAGGGAATCGGGAACACGGGAGGAAAATCGCTCAATAAGATCCCGGCAGATTTCGCGAATCTGCCGGGATTTGTTTCGGTAAAAGCCGACGGGATAGATGGCCTGGCGTATTTCCTCTTCACTCAGCTCCAGCATGGTTTCCGGTGTTGAGGCCAGGCTGAAGAGCCGCTCCGTAGCGGTGGCCGTGACTTCATCCTTTGTCCGGAGACTGAGTACTGTGGAAATCAGAATCAGAAAAGGATCGCGGCGGGTTTCCGCCAGCTGGGTGACGATGGGGAACTCCGCGGCTCCCGCGCTGTCTTCAAGCTTTTGAATCAGAAGGGCGATCCGTTCTTTTTCCATGAGCCAGGCCGGCAGCTCTTCAGGCTAACTGTATCCTTCTTCGTAGGCCAGCATGTCCAGATGAAGGGTAGCAATGTCTTCCACGTCGAGATTGGCTTCCTGCTCCGTATCCCGCAGATCGACGATCTTGATGTAGCGCTTGCAGACGTTGCATACATCAACCCGGTACCGCTCGTCCCCTTCAATCGTGAAGTAGGCAAGGGCCTGCTGTTCTTCGTTGCCGCAGAAGGGGCATTTCACCCTTCGATAATGCCATTCGAAACCGCACTGGTTGCAGAAGAGATACCTGCGTCCGTCGCTGGCCTTGATTTCTCCGATCTTCGGTTCCTTGCCGCAGATGGGGCAATATCCTTCGTTCCATCCGAGCTTCGAGATCCTGTCACCATATTGATGGGCGACTTTTTCCAGCTCCGGCCTCAGGCTTTCCTCGAGAAACAGTTCCACGAGATCGAAAAAATCGTCATCCTTTTCGTCCGGGAACTCCTCTTCAGAAAGGGGATCGAAGGTATGACGGACCATCTTTTCGAAATCCAGAACCCCGTCATGAAGCTGTGCCACCATTTCCTGCGCTTTCTCCGGAGAGCGCTTTTCCGCGATATCCAGCAGCCGGAGAAAATAGTTCTGCGGCACGGAGACATCGAATTTCCCGGAAAAAAAATCGATGAGGGGCAATCCGCCCGCCACCTTCTGGGGGATCAGATGGTCATCCACCTGAAAGATTGTCTTATCGGCGGTCTTGCGATACTCTTCCCGCAGAATGAGCAACTCCGCCAGGATATCCAGCAGTTCGCTGTAGTGCGGGCTGTCGGACTTGTACTGTTCAATGGTTTTTAAGGCGCCCAGCATGTTCGCCATGCAATTTAAGCCTCCCGTCTTTGTACTTGCGCTTTAAATCCTGTTCAAAACGCTGGCTACGTATATAACCTTTCACAGGGAAAGTGCAAGCAATTAATACTATTTTTTTATGGATATATTCCTTGAAAGAAACGGGCGCTTCATCTATAAACCTTAAGAATCTTTGAGATTAATCGAAAACGCATGCAGGCGGCCGTTCTGTATCAGGTCTGAACCGCATGGCGCTGAAGAAAGGCGGCAGAAGAAGAAATGGTGAAAAAGAAATCTCTCATTCCGATCATTTCCATCGTTGGCAAATCCAACTCGGGAAAGACAACCCTGATCGAAAAACTGATCCAGGAACTGGTTCGTCGGGGATATCGGGTGGCGACCATCAAGCATCATCTCCATGACTTCGAGATCGATAAGGAAGGCAAGGACAGTTGGCGGCACCGGCAGGCAGGCTCCCGGGCGACGGTTGTTGCGACACCCCAAAAGGTGGCCCTGATCGAAGATGTGGAGGAAGATCTCAGCATCGAAGCCCTGCGGGAACGCTATATCCACGATGTGGATCTGATTCTGACGGAGGGGTTCAAGGGCAATCCCCACCCGAAGATCGAAGTGTCTCGGGCTGTCCTCAAAAGGGAACTGCTCTGCGCTCCGGAGGACAATCTGCTGGCCGTGGCCAGTGATGTGCCCCTGTCCATTGAGGCGCCCTGTCTGGATATCAACGATGTCCAGGGGCTGGTGGATCTTATCGAAGCGGCGGTCCTGAAATGAGGCTCGTTCCGACAACAGAGGCACGGAGCATCCTTCCTTTTCCTGATCGGATTTCCCGGGACTGATGAATATGGAAAGCATCGATTTTGAAAGAATCCTGAAGTGGGTGCTCATTGTTCTCGTCACCGGCTTTATCGCCCAGTTCGGAAAGTCCCTTGCCAAATATGTCATGGAGAAAGTTCGGGCGGGAAGAGCAACGGAAAAAATGGAGCCGGAAGCCGGCGCCGGACCGGTTCCGCAACGGCAATTGCCGGCATTGCCGTCCGGTGGGGATTCTTCTGAAAGCGGACAAGTGGAAGCCGTGACGACCCCGGTCGAGGCGGAAGAAAAAACCCAGGCCAAGCTGCAGAAAAAAGCACTCAAGGCGCAGGCGAAACAGGACAAGAAGGCGGCAAAAAAGCTGGAAAAAAACGGGAAGGCCGAAGGGGAAAAGGAATAAACGGTTGTATAGTCATTCCGGTTTCAGGCAAACTCAGGGGTAGCCCGGATCGGCTTTCAGGTCGGCCCGTCCCGCGGCCTCCTTGGACAGGACATCGCAGCGTTCGTTTTCCTTGTTGTTCGCGTGCCCACGCACCCAGACAAAAGTGATATCATGGCGGGAGCAGAGTTCCAGCAGCCGTTCCCAGAGATCGGGATTGAGCGCCTTTTCCCGGGCGTTCCGTTTCCAGCCGTTCGCCTTCCAGCGTTGCGCCCATCCCTTGTTGATGGCATTGACCAGATATTGTGAATCCGAATAAAGGGTGACCGAGCAGGCGCTCTTCAGGGCCTCCAGCCCCTTGATGGCCGCGAGGATCTCCATCCGGTTGTTCGTAGTGAGCCGATAGCCGCCGGAGAGTTCTTTCCGGTGCTCCCCATAAAGAAGAACAACCCCGTACCCTCCCGGTCCTGGATTTCCCAGGCAGGCCCCGTCGGTGTATATGATGACCTGTTTTTGAGGATCCTTCGCAGCGGTTGCCCCGGGGGGATGTGTTTTCGCTTTGCTGGTTGCTTTCATGTATTTCGGGACGCCTTTCTTTTGAAAAGGGCATATATCATGAGCAGGGCCCCCTTCCCAATAAATTATTCCGTATAAATTATTCCGTCTCGGGATGTTCCGTCAATCACACTTCAGTCGATTTTCATCAAGATGAAACTGGCTATATGCAGAAACCCCTTTACAATACAGCCGGTTTTGATATCTCATAGCGTATCCGTATAAAGAAAGTCCGGAAATCCGACAGGAGGCTGCGATATGGATGAAAAAAACTGGCTTCAGCGATTCAGGAAATCGCAAACGGACAAATGGATCGGCGGGGTTTGCGGCGGACTGGGAGAGCATACGCCCATTCCGTCCTGGTGCTGGAGATTGCTGTTCGCGTTTCTGTTCTTGTTCTACGGTTTTGGACTCCTGCTGTATATTCTTCTCTGGATATTCGTTCCGAAAGGCGAAAACGTCTGAATGCGCTGATTCCCCCTGAAAGATGGGGCGCCGATGATTAAAGCAGGCTGTGCCGGAGGACAGACCGGCGCGGAAAAAACGTAAAGGAAAAAGAAGTCATGAACACACTCAAAGTCATTCTCCTGCTGGCCTCCCTGTCCGGTCTGCTGGTGCTGGTCGGCTATTTTGTCGCCAGAGGCGCCGGCGTCGTGATCGCCCTGGTCCTCTCCGTCCTCATGAATTTCGGGAGTTACTGGTACTCGGACAGCATCGTCCTGAAGATGTATTCCGCACGGGAGGTCAGCTCTCAGGAGGCGCCGGTGCTCCATAAGGCCGTGGAGTCCCTCTCCGCGAAGGCCGGGATACCGAAGCCCCGGCTTTACGTCATTGCCGGTGAAACGCCCAATGCCTTCGCCACGGGGAGGAATGAAGATCATGCCGCCGTTGCCGTCACTTCCGGAATTATGAAAATCCTGAACAGGGACGAACTGGAAGGCGTTCTTGCCCATGAACTGGCCCACATCAAGCACAGGGATATCCTGATCAGCACGATGGCGGCGACGGTGGCGAGCGCCGTTGTGCTGTTGTCCCGCTGGGCCGTTTTTTTCGGGAATGATGAGGGAGGAGGCATGATTCCCGCGATTGCCACGGCGATTGTCGCGCCCATCGCGGCCACGGTGATTCAGATGGCGATTTCCCGATCGAGGGAATACGAGGCCGACGCGGGAAGCGCCCGGGTGACGGGAAAACCGGAGGCCCTGGCCGGCGCTCTCCGCAAATTGTCCCTCGCTTCAAAGGCGAAACCGATGGATGCAAACCCCTCAACCGCCCACATGTTTATCGTCAATCCACTATCAGGCGATTTCATCATGAATCTCTTCAGTACACACCCGCCGATCGAGAAACGGATCGAACGGCTGCTGGAGATGAAGGCATCCGGAGTCCGATAAGGAACCGGTTCTCTCCTTCCTGACAGTCCACTTTCAAGCCGAATCCAGTTTTTTCCAAACCCGCAGCAGTTCACTGACTCCCCAGGCCTGGGCATCGCAGCCTCGCTGGGTATGGGGGGCGTCGCCGTCCGCGATTTCCGGGACGTGACCCACGCAGCCGCTGTTGATCAGCAGAAGGCTGCTGGACAGCCAGGATCGGGCGGTCGCCTTTTCGGCGGGACCGTAGCAGTCCAGCCAGGCTTCGCAGAAGGAAGGGAAGAGCCATGTCCAGGCTGTGCCGTTGTGATAGGCCGGTTTGCGGCGCGTATCTTCGTCACCGGAGTAGCGGCCCCAGTAGGGGCGCCAGGGATCGTTGAGAAGCTGCCCCTGATGGCGGATTTCCAGGGGCAGCCGCACGGGACGGTCGGCCAGGCTGCGGATGGCTCCGGGAACGAGCAGCTCCCCGCAGGCTTTCAGGACCGAGCGGCGGATTTCCGGGTCGCTGACCGCCCCCAGGGTGAGGGCCAGCAGCTGATTGGGGCGCAGGGCGTCGTCGGGTTCGGCCAGAAGCGCGCTCTGTCCGGGAACGGCGTGACGGCAGTCCGCCAGATAACCTGCTTCGGGATTCCAGAAGAGGGCTTGAATGCCGGCCTGAACTTTATCGGCCAGATCCTGCCAGCGCCGTTTTTCCTGATGAACGCGGGAAAGAAATTTCAGGGCCGCAAACCAGAGGGCCTGAATCTCAATGGGATAGCCCTGCCGGGGGGTGCCGGCCGGGAAATTGGTATCCATCCAGGTAAAGTGCGCTGGGCTGAAAAGCAGGCCCGAGGCGGGATCCATGATGATGCCGTTGGGCGTTCCCGTCATGATGGACGTCGCCATGTCCGCCAGGACCTGACGGACGGTTCGTCCGTTGCAGTCGCTTTCCAGGAAATGATCATGGCCTTCGGCCGCAACCAGGTCCGCGCAGGCAGTGAAAAACCACAAGGGGGCGTCCGAGGTGTCGCGGTTGCCTGCATCCCTGCCGCGAATCATGTTGGGAAGGGTCCCGTCGGCCTCAAAACGGGCGAACTGGAGTAAAACGTCCTTGACCGTTTCGATCTGTCCCGCAGCCACCAGGCCGCGAACAACGATCAGGGTGTCCCGTCCCCAGTCGAGAAACCAGGGATATCCGGCGATTACCGTGCGGAAGTTTCCCCGGCGCACCACATAGTGTTCCAGGGCGGAGTTCAGCGCCTGCTCCAGAGACAATCCGCCTTCGTCGGGCGTCCAGACGGTGAAGGCGGGCACTTTCGGGGACGATTCTGAAACTGCCCGGCCGGTTTGTGCCCGGGCGGTCAGGGTGACATGAGCGCCGCCCCGCAATTCGCAGGTGAAGTAGCCGGGGCCGAAGAGGTCGCTGTCCGGGTCCAGACCCCGCTCGGCCTCCAGGGAGCGGTGGACCATATAGTACCATTCCGGTTCGCTGACGAAACGGCCCGAGTCGATCCGCATAGTAAGGCCGTAATCCGGACAGGGGGCAAAGGTGAGTCCGTCTGTGCCGGCGCTGACCGCTTTCGGCCAGCTCTGTTCCGGGCCGGTGAAGGCTTTGGTGGTGAAGTGGAAATTACGGTCCTCGATGTCCGGCCGGATAATCAGGGTAACCGGCTTTGAGTCGTCCAGCTCCTGCTGAGCTTCGATGCGGGCCAGTCGCCGGGCGGTCAACCGGACGGTGTTGGCCGCGTCATCGGCCATGGAGAGGGTGATCTGCAGAACGATATGCTCGCCCTGCCCCGTGGGGATGCGATACCTCCACCAGGCCCCTTTTTGAAAATCAAAACCGAAGCGGGCCAGACAATCCAGATTGACGTCCGCGGAATATCCCTGAAAGACGACCCAGGCCCGGCAGCGGGTCAGCAGGATTCGCCGGTCTTCCGGAAAATCGGGATTCAGATTGGCGGCCAGCAGGGCGTCGTAGCGGCTTCGCAGGTTCCACCAGTCGGCATGCACCCGCATCATGGCGCCGCGGCCGTTGGTATCCAGAGCCAGCAGGGGCATTCGATGGCAGTCATTGCGCGAAAAGGATGTGCGGACGCGCGCATCGAGACCGTCGGCGAGAAAAAGAAGCGTGCCGGTGTTGTGGACGCTGCCTTGAGGAGTGTGACGGGTGATTTCCACGGTCAGCAGCTTGTGGCCGTTCTGTGCTTTCAGGGGAGCGAGCAGAATAAACGGACGGTCGTTTTTATCGTTGAGGCTCTGTTCGGTGGCCCGAATGCGTCCGTTTTCGATAATGCGGATGCGGAAGGGATGATCGGCGCGGAAGAGGATGAAGTGACCGGGGGGGATCATCACCTGCCGTCGCAGATCGGAGGGAAACTGCCAGTTCACGACCCGCGAAGCGTCGCTTTCCCGATTGAGACGACGGCAGAAATCTGACGGGTCAGCCGTCAGGAGCTCCGCCGCAGCATCGGGCTCCATGGTAAGTTCCGTGCTGAAACCCGCCATCGCTTCCAGTGCCTTGGCACGCAGGCGCTGGCGGATCACCCGGGGGGGGATGACGCCGGGATCGAGATGGGACTGAGCCAGCCAGGGATCGTCCGGCGAAGTCAGGCAGCGAACCTGACCGGGGGCCAGGTCGATGCCGGAGGTCTGGCTGTCGGAACTCTGCAAAGGAATATTCTCTTCGGTGAGCAGATCCACCGCTGAATTTCCGGCAAAGGAGGCATGGCTTCTGTGCCATTGAGCGGTGACCGTAGCGCTGCAATTCAGATTGGCTACAATGATAACCTTCCGCCCGGAATTTCGATGGTCGCGCAGCAGGGCGATGAAGTTTCCCTGGCCTCGGCCGATCAGCGACAGATCCACGGAGGGGCCAAAGGCAGGATGAGTTTTCAGGATGACATTCAGCCGGGCAATGGCATCCACCTGGTTTTCTTCCGCTCCCCAGTTCAGGGCGCAGGGCTCGTGGACATTGATTTTTTCCGCGGCGAACCATTCCACGCCGTTGGCGAAGCCGAAGGCCCCGTGAGGCGCCAGCAGGGCGCACAGGGCCGTGCGCATGCGCGCGTAGGTGAGAGATGTGGCGGCCAGGCGCGGGTTGTCGTGGGTTTCGGCGAAATGGACCGTGATCCCTTCACCGGCCGACACCTCGATCGTTTCGGGAAGATACCACTCGATCTGATTGCGCTCATAATTCTGAAACAGCTCGGAGTACGTCCAGTTGAAATTGCCCTGGCTGAGCAGTTCTCGCGTAACCGAAATTTTCCCACCCAGACCCTCCAGGAAAAAGACGGTGTCGGGAAACTGCTCCCGCACCTTGGCGATGATGTACCGCCAGGCCGGTACGGGAACCATGTAGCCCGCGTCGCAACGGAAGCCGTCCACCCCTCTGCGGCACCATGTCAGAAAGACATCCGCCATGTAAGCCCACATGTCCTTATGGCTGTAATCCAGGCGGGTCAGGTCCTCCCAGACCACTCCCCAGGCGCCGGGGGCTTCAATTTCCCCCTTCTCGTTGCGGGCAAGCCACTGGGGATGGCTTTCATGCAGGCTGGCCGCCCAGCCGGTGTGATTGATCGCGATATCGATGATCACTTTGCCGTGGCGGGCGTGGACCCCGTCCACCAGTTCCAGAAACTGCTCCACGGGCGTGGCTGACGGATCAAAAACCGCCAGCGCGGCATCCACGGCGGTGAAACTCAGGGACGCATAGGGACTGCCATATCGTCCCATTCGCGCATACGTCGTGGGAGTGGGGTGAATAGGCAGAAGCTGGAGAATGCGGCAGCCCAGCCGATTGAGGATAAAATCCAGTTCCGCGATCAGATCCCGGAAGGTTCCCGACGGCGGGATAACGGTGTATCCGGCATGGTCCAGGGTTTTGATCGTATCGACGGGGCCGGCCTCGGCCCTGGCCATCGTCTTGTAAGGGCCGAACTGGCGGATGAAGGCGTTATAGATGATATTTCCGCAGCAGGTGTCAGCCGGCTCCGAGTTGATGACCGTATTGTTCCCGGGAGGCCAGAGCGGTTCCGGTCGACCTGCGGGGATAAACAGGCACTTGGCTTCGAAATGGCCGACTTCCGTGAGTGCCAGAACGGCTTCGAAACGTCCGGGCCCCACGGCCTTCATGGGGATGTCGAACCAGTCGCGTCCCAGAAGGGGCTCATTGTATTCCACCTGGCGAATGATTTCCCTGCGGGTGATATGGGCGTGTCCCAGGTTGGTGCGGACAAAAGCCGTCCCTTCCATCTCTGCCGGTACACTGAGTGAAAAACTAACGAGGTCGCCGCAGAAGCGCAGCAGGTGCTTCCCCGGCGCTGGGGATTGGGTAAGAATCGCGTTCATGATCGTCCGTTTGTTCTGTCATCCCCTGTCAAAGAGATTTTTGCCCCGGCTTCGCTGTCGGCGTCTCGGCGGCTTCCGCTGAACGCCGCCGCCTCTGCCCCTCTGCCTTGAGCTCCTCTTGAATCGGGAATGAAATTAGATGTCCAAAGAAACCTGTGTCTTCATCATGGTGTTTTGAAGAATAACGGGGAATGGAAAGGCCGTCAATTTGTTTTCAGCGAATGCCGCATAAAAAGTGTAATGGCATGCCTCGAATTGCAGCAATTCCCGCAGGCTGACATATCCTGTTGTGATCCTGCAGGGGGTGTGGTAGATGTGCTTTTCTGATTTCAGTCTGGAGTGGTGGCGCCGTCGGTCGCTGCGGACACTGGAAAGGATTTCTGTCGGTGAAAGAAAGCCTCAGGAGAGAATACGCCCCGGTCAAAGACCTGAAACCGGATGATCACATCAAAATGGTTCAGGATATTTTTTCAACGATTACAGGGAAGTATGATTTCCTCAATCATCTGCTCAGCTTTCGCCGGGATGTGGCCTGGCGGCGTTTTGCCGCCCGGAAAATGCATTTTTCCGTAACCCGCCGCTATCTGGATGTCGCCACCGGCACGGCGGACCTGGCTCTGGAGGTGGCGCGCCGCTATCCTGAGGTTCAGGTCATCGGTGTCGATTTTGTCCTGGAGATGCTGGAAAAGGCGGTGGAGAAAAGCGCACGCCGGGATAAGATCCGGGATCGGGTGCATTTCGTTCAGGCGGATGCCCTCGCGCTTCCCTTTGCCGATGCGTCTTTCGATGTCGTGGGGATTGCCTTCGGAATCCGCAATATTCCGGGCCGTCTCGGGGCGCTGCGGGAGTTCTCCCGTGTCCTGGTTGACGGCGGCCAGGTGGTCGTTCTGGAGATGCAGTCTCCGGAGCAGAAAATGTTGCGTCCTCTGTGCACCTTCTATCTCCGCCATGTCCTTCCTCGGCTGGCCCGCCGGTTTACCCGCAATCCTGCGGCTTATCTCTATCTTGCCGATTCCATTCTCCACTTTCCTTCTTCGGATCGTTTTTCCGGGATGATGCGCGATGCCGGCTTCGCGGATGTCCGGAATTATCCCCTGACTCTGGGCATTACCCGGCTTTACGTCGGCCGGAAAGGTCAATGAGCCTGAGGCTTCACATCGATCATTGCTTTGCCGGATTAAGAACCAAGCGGCTGGGATCTCCGAAAAAAAGCTGATCACCTATGTTTCAGGCATTGCATTTCTAAGATAAATTCTATACTTATATCTATACTTCTGAAAATTTTCTTCTGCCGGCTGCAAATTCTGAGCGGGAGGAGATCATCCATGACGCATGAATCGGCTTTCGTTCCTGTTGGGAGCGCCGAAGGATTGATGTGACGGCAAGGAGGTCGTGTCATGATCACGATCAGAGAAGATGTGTTCCCCAATCTGCCCGAACGCCTGAAAGGGCTTGAGGAGATGGCTAACAACATGTGGTGGAGCTGGCATCCGGCTGCCCGCAATCTCTATAAAGCGTTGAACCGGATCGCTTGGAAGGAAAGCGGACACAACCCGGTCCGGATGCTGCGGGAATTTCCGCGCAGTCTCTGTGAAACGGCGATGCGCAATCCCGAATATCTTGCTCTTTATGACCGGGTTCTCGATCAGTTTCACCGGGAGAAGGATTCGGAAGATCATTGTTTTTCCGAGAACTTTTCCGGATTATGCGGGGAGGCTGTCGCCTTTTTCTCCGCGGAATATGCCCTCCATCATTCCCTTCCCTTCTATGCCGGCGGCCTGGGATTTCTTGCCGGGGATTATCTCAAGGAGTGCAGCGACCTGAAAGTGCCGCTGGTGGCCATCGGGTTCATGTATCCTGAAGGATATGTCCATCAGCGGATTCGCGAAGACGGCTGGCAGGAGAGCATGGACGAAGTTCTGGACCGGGACGCCGCCTCCATTTCCAGGGTCTTGAAGAACAGCGGGGAACAGCTGGTTGTTCGCATTCCCTTCATGGACCCGCCGATTTATGTGGCTGTCTGGAAGGTTGCCGTCGGACGGATTCCCCTCTACCTGATGGATACGGATATCGAGATCAATGACCCCTGGAATCGCAAGATCTCCTGCCGTCTTTATATCGGGGGGCTGGAAGAGCGGCTCCGTCAGGAAATCGTGCTCGGCATAGGAGGAGCGGAAGTCCTCAATACCCTGGGGATTCATCAGACTGTGGTCCATCTGAACGAGGGACATCCGGCCTTTGCCCTTCTTGAACTGATCCGGCAGCGGATGGAGAGGGGAATGACTCAGGAAGAGGCTTTCCGATCAGTCCGGAGCACCTCGATTTTCACCACCCACACACCAGTGCCCGCCGGGCATGATGTCTTTCCCTTTCATCTCATGGAAAAATATTTTTCCCGATATTGGCCGGCCCTGGGAATGGATCATGATTCCTTCATGAGGTTGGGGATGCATCCGGAGCAACCTGCTGAAGGGTTCAATATGACGGTGCTCGCGTTGCGGCTGACGGATTTTCACAACGCGGTGAGCCGCCGCCACGGCGAAGTCACCCGCCGGATGTGGCAGAGTCTCTGGCCCGAATTGCCCGTTGAACAGGCGCCCATCGATCATATCACAAACGGCATTCATGTTCCCACGTGGATCGAACCCAAGATGGAACTGCTCTTTAACCGATATCTTGGGAAGGACTGGCTGGCGGAGCATGATCAGGAGGAAGTCTGGAAAAAAATTGCGGACATTCCCGATTCGGAGTTGTGGCAAACACACTATTGGCTGAAAGTGAAACTGATCAATACGATCCGGGAACAGATCCGGCGGCGCTGGGTCAGAGACCGGATTCATTCTTCCCTCGTGCTGGCCGGCGGCACATTGCTGGATCCTTACGTTCTGACCCTGGGTTTTGCGCGACGCTTCGCGACCTATAAGCGGGCCGATCTGATCTTCCATTCGCTGGAGCGCTTAAAGAAGACTCTCGGAAACCGCTGGCGTCCCGTGCAGATTATCTTTGCGGGGAAGGCCCATCCCGACGACGATGCCGGCAAGCAGGTTCTCCAGAGGATTTTCAATGCGGCGCGTGATCCGGAACTGTACGGCAGAATTGCCTTCGTGGAGGATTATGGGGAGCAGACGGCCCAGTATATGGTGCACGGAGTCGATGTCTGGCTGAACAATCCCCTTCCACCGATGGAGGCGAGCGGAACAAGCGGGATGAAGGCCGCACTGAACGGCGTACCTCATCTGAGCATCCCCGACGGCTGGTGGCTTGAGGGATGGAACGGCCATAACGGCTGGACATTCGGAAAGGAAGAAATGGAGGGAAGTCGTGATCAGGCGGATGCCGAAGATTTCTACCGGATTCTGGAAGAGACTATCGTGCCGCTCTTTTATATGACGGATGCAGCAGGTACGCCGAAAGACTGGGTGAGAGTGATGAAGGAAAGCATCCGGAGCAATGCCCCGCGTTTTTCGACACGGCGCATGGTGAAGGAATATCGGGATAAATTTTATCGAAAAGCTTTGAAAAACGTGTGAATATTTCAGAAAGACGGCAACGGGAAACGATGCTTTTCGCAATGCAGACGATCTAAGGGTTTCCCCTGTGAAAAATCAGGAAAAGGATGATTGCTTCCTCTGAAAAGTTGTAATATGGCCGTAATCAGAGATCCTTGAAAAAGGAACGCTGAAATTGAGGCTGCGCATTTTTCCAACTGAATAATCCTGTGATGTTCTTCAAGGTCTTTAGGGTGAGGCGATTATGGCGGATTTGTATTTCTTCGAGGTTGTGTGGGAAGTTGGCTGCTTACGGGAAGATGAATGGAAAACAGGGCGGTGCGTCCTGCGAAGCGCTGTCCAGGTTGTCAGTGATTCTCTGTTCCGCTTTGGACCCGATATGCTGGAAGTGGAAGATCCTTATGTATGCCCCGATCCGGATGGTCTGATCGGGATGGCGGCGCGGAACGCGGGATTCGACCTTTCCGGCTCCGGCTATTATAAAATTCCCCGGGAACCTAGAATCATGGTGGCCAGCCATGGACAGCGGCTCAGTCCAAAGCAGGTGCTCTATGAGCTCTGGGAGGACTCGGGCCTGCAATTGCTTGCTGCCGAGATGTTTTTCATCGAACCGTTGATTTATTGCCATGCCTTCAAGGCGCTTCTGGATCATGTACGGGACGGGATTTTTCCGGGGTCGGTTTCGGATCTCAATGAGATTGCTATGCTGACGGCCAGGGGTCGACTTTGTGTGAAAAAGAAATCCAAGAGGATTGAAACCGTTCTGACCTCAGAGGCCCGTATTACGGCCGAAAACGGGAAGACCCTCGGGATGGACCTTTACAGCGATCTTCGTCATACGTCCGTTCCGGAACAGAAGATTCAGTATGCCCTCCTCGTTCCTGAGGAAGCGGATTTCAGTGGAAAGCCGGTTCAGGCTGGTCAAATCGAGGCCGGTTTGCCGCTGAGGGTCGGTGGGGGGGTAAATCCCATCGTCAGTGCGCGGACGCCCGGTGAGCCGAGCGGAGACTTCGTGGTTTTTCCCGTGAAGCCGGGGGGCGGTGATCGGGCAATGATGGCGCCATCTGTGCTCGCATCCGGTTTTCTGGCGTACATGAATTTCTACGAGGAACCTTCCGGGTTGCTCTGGATTTTTTAAAAAACCCATCGTCAGATTTTTTTACCCAGAAAGCGATCGATACAGAGGCCGACCTGAATCATAAGGCGTTCGTAAGCCTCAGGATTGTTCCGCCTGTCCAGGAAAAAGGGGAAAACGTCAAGCTTGGCGGAAAACACGTCTCTGAGCAGTCGGGACGTCTGCTCCTGCCGTATTTCAACGCATGTTTTCTCACCGTAGGCGTCGCCCGCCTGCTCGTTGTATCCGAAATCATCCAGAAGCAGAATCTCCCGTAAATTCTGAAGTTCAAGCCCTGACTTCAAGGTAAGCCAGAAGTAGGGAGTGGTTTTGTGCATCCCCAGATCGGCGGAATTGGCCACGATGATCACCGCCGGCCGTCGGGAGCTGAAGGCCTTTTCAGCAGGAAGGGCCGGGATGTTCCATTCCGCCAGAAAATTCAGGATGGCCGGGGTGGCTTCCGCATAATGATCCGTGGCAATGATCGTACAGACATCCCGTCGATCGGCGAGAATCCGCAGGATGGAGCGCCAGGATTTTTCCATGCGGGAGGCGGCCAGATAGGCATCCACAAAATCCGCCACCGCCTTTTCCAGACCGGCCCCGGTCAACGGCGTCGCTCCCGGGTGTCGGAACGCGGCCCTTTTCCTGAGGCGCTTTATCATGACCCGTTTGTAGCCCACCCGGGTCGTGCTGCCTTCTCTCCAGGTCGGATTGACGATTTCGTTCCAGAAAAGGGAAGGCGTTACGCCCAGACGGGAAAGCCCGCTTTGTTCCAGCGCAGCCTGCAGAGATTCCTGACGGCCGAACAGTACGGCCTGAAGACTGAGTGTGCCCGAGTAGTCAAGGATGATCAGCTTGTCCGGTTTCATGGATTACGGAACCTGCGGGATAGTGTTATCTAAGGGTGGATGAGATGCTGCTTGTTTCTCTGTTTCTTCTTCAGTGCCCATGATATTTCCGCCTGGATATCTGCAGCAGCCATCCGGGGGTCGGAAGCGGCGCAGATGGCCGAGACGACAGCGGCGCAGTCAGCGCCGGCCAGGATGACATCGGCCGCATTGTCCCGGGAAATCCCACCGATGGCGACGAGGGGATGACTGGAGTAAGCTCGGATTCGAGTCAGCCCTTCCAGGCCCCAGGGGGCTTTGGTGTCCGTTTTTGTCGGCGTGGCAAAAACAGGGCTCACTCCCAGATAATCGACATCCATAAGTTCCGCCGCTTCCACGTCTTCCCAGGTTTCCACGGAAAGGCCGATGACGGCGTTCGGCCCGAGCAGACGGCGGGCAATGTCACAGGGCATATCCTCCTGGCCGATGTGGACGCCGTCGGCTTCGGCAGCCAGGGCCACATCGAGCCGGTCATTGATGATCAGAGGAACGCGCAGTGGGGAAAGGAGGGCTTTCAGTCGTTTTGCTTCTTCGACAAAAGGCCTGGTCGGCAGATCCTTTTCCCGGAGTTGCACGCAGGCCGCTCCGCCCTGGACGGCCAGGGAAACGACCTCTTCGAGACCCCTGTTACCGCAGAGAGCGCGGTCCGTGACCAGATACAGACCGGCAATTTTTTTCCGGGAATGAGCCCTGGGCTGGATCATGGTCATTCTCCCGCTACGATCCGCAGACGGCGTGCAATGTCCTCTTCCGTAAGCCGGTAAAGGATGTCGAGGAAGTGAAGCTGAAGACTGCCCGGCCCGGGAGAGATTTCCGCTGCCATTTCACCCGCGATGCCCATGACCGCCATGGCCTGCGCGGCGGCCAGTGTAAAGGAGGAATTAACGGCGGCGAAGGCGCCGCACAGTGCGGAGGCCGTGCAGCCGAGGCCTGTCACACGGGTCATCAGGGGGTGGCCGTTCCTGATCCCGAGGATGGCACGGTCTCCGATGATGAAATCTGTTTCCCCGCTGATACAGACGGTACTGCCGTAGGAATCGTTCAGCCGACGTCCGGCGTCGACGGCGTTCTGTGAGAGTTCCGTGCTGTCCACTCCCCTGGTTTCCATTGTTTCGACACTCTCAAACGCCAGGATTTCCGATGCGTTGCCCCGGATGATTGTCGGGGAAACCGTTTCCAGGAGTTGAAAGGCCGTGCGGGTCCGGTAGGCTGTGGCGCCGGCGCCGACCGGGTCCAGAATGATGGGAATTCCGCGGTCGGCCGCTTTCAGCGCGGCGCTGGCCATGGCCCGGACCCAGGACGGGCTGAGGGTTCCGATATTGACCACGAGAGCCTGGGCGATGCCGACCATTTCTTCCACCTCTTCCTGCGCGTGGGCCATGACGGGTGACGCGCCAAGAGCCAGCAGGGCGTTGGCGGTGCTGTTCATCACGACATAATTGGTGATGTTGTGGATCAGGGGCGCTCTGCTGCGAATCGCCTTCACCGCGGCCCAAGTGTTTTCAGGGGTGATCTGCATGGCTGTACTCCTCTTGAGGGTTTGAAACAGGGGGGTATCTTATCCTTCAGGTCAGGCTCTTGCAAGGGGGAATTGTCGCTTGACATCATAAGGGAACAATGGTTTTTCTCTTAAAAAAAGGAAAGGTACATTAATCATTATGGAGATGTTCACGAACAGAATGGCAGCCGCAAGGCGAACAAAAATCCTCTTCATGGCGCTGGTCATGCTTCTTGCCTGCGCTGTAAGCTCCGCCGCGGCGGGATCGGTCGAAGAAGCCTTTAAGAAAAGCTTTCCTCAGATTCCGGCGGAACAGATTTCAGAAACTCCCGTCAAGGGGATTTATGAAGTGCTTGTTGGCAATCAGATCCTTTATTACGCACCGGAATCGGATTGCCTGATCATCGGGGCGATGGTCACGAAGGATGGAAAAAACCTGACTGAGGAGAAAATAGAAAAGGTTATTGCCGCCAAGGCGAAGGACCTGCCTCTGGATTCGGCGATCAAAATCGGCAGAGGGCCGCATCGCGTTATTGAAATAACGGATTTGGACTGTCCATACTGCCGAAAGGCTTCGGCCTTTTTTTCAGGACGGTCCGACGTAACGCGTTATGTCTTTCTCTATCCCCTGTCATACCATAAAGACGCCGAGGCTAAGGTGATGTATGTTCTCTGTGCCGTGGATCAGGGGAAGGCTTATGAGGAAGCCATGAAGGGAAAGCTGGACGACATGAAATTTAAACCCTGCAAGGATGCCAGGGCGGAGGAAACCCTCAAGAATCACAGGGAGATTGTTTCCCGGCTCGGGTTGTCCGGAACGCCCTTCTTTCTGATCGGAGATGAAGCTGTTTTCGGGGCGGATATTCCCCGGATCGAGAGTCTGTTGAAATCTAAGTAGAGGAATCGGCAAAGGGGCTGGCTTAACCCTTGCCCTGCCGTGGTTTATCGAGGAGGGTTCCCAGGGTGGCATCGAGGTCCGGGCAGTGCCGGCAAACCAGTTTGCCGTTGCGGTCAAGGAGAATCATGTCGGGAACGCCCCGAATTCCATAGGCTTCAGAGACCTCGCCCTTTTCGTCCAGCAGGACGCGATAGGGGAGATTGTTCTGGCGGGCAAAGGATGAGACTTTCCGTTGGGATTCCTGAATGAAGATCTGAACGACCACCAGGCCCGCCGGAAGCGTAGCGTTCATGAATGTCCCGGAAACGGGGCAGTTCGGAACGGCAATAGGCGCACCAGGTCGTGCTGAAGATCAGCAGCACGGGTTTGCCCCGGTGTTGACTGAGACGAAAGGGACGTTTTTCCAGGTCGGGAAGCTCGAAATCCACCCGCTTCCGTGACCTCGAACTGGGACGGACTGCCGCTGAGGGGTCCGTCTTCTTTTTGATCGGCAGGTTCCGTACAGCCTTCCAGACAGAAAATCAAAAGAATCATTCCGGCAAGCCGGAAAAGAATACGGGGAAACTTCATGGTTTGAACCCTCCTGTTTCTGTCTTTTTGGATCAGACCAGAGATTTCCCGGCCTGAATCAGAAAATATTCTCCCGTGGCGATGAGTATCCAGCCGCAACCGTGTTTGATCCGCACCATCCACATGCCCGACTTGGGGAGGCTGGCCATCAGACCTGCGAAAGAGCCGATGGCAACCAGCAGGGTCCCCATGCCCAGAGCAAAAACAAACAGAAGACTCATACCGAAAAAGAGATTCTGCCGGGTGGCGACATAGGCGAGCAGAACGGAAAATACCGGGGCCGAGCAGGGCCCTATAAGCAACCCGGAGGTGATGCCGACCAGGAAACTGCCGATAACGCTTTTATGCATGTCGCCCGTCTGTGGCGAAGTCGCGAATCCGGGAATCCGGATTTGAATCGTGAAGACATCCAGCATGGCCAGCCCCATGAGAATGCAGACATTGGCCACCAGAAAAGCAACCCAGAAACTGCTCTGTATGGTCCCGAACAATCGTCCTGTCAACGCGGATATGCCGCCGAGAACGGCATAGGTCAGGGACAGACCAAGAACATAGGTTAAAGAAAGGAGAAACCCGTAAAGACGGGATCGGGAGCCCCGGGCGCCGATGTAGGCGATTACGAGCGGCATGACCGGGTAAACGCAGGGGGTGAAACTGACCAGAAGCCCCCCCAGATACGCAGCCAGGTAAGCGGCGAAACTGGAGTCCGCCATGTAGCCGCTCAGGTTGTTCAGTAAAGAGTCGATCATGAATCCTCACACAGGGCGACCGCTTCGATTTCCAGCAGGGCATCCTTGGGCAGCCGACTGACCGCGACGCAGGATCGGGCGGGACGGGAATTCTCGAAATAGGAGGCGTAAACCGTGTTGAATTCATTGAAATAAGCCATATCGGCGAGATAGATGGTAACCTTGACGACGGAATCGAGACTGGAGCCGCCCGCTTTCAGGATGGCGGCCAGGTTGTCAAGCGTTTTTTCAGCCTGTTCGGCAAAGGAGCCTGTCAAGAGTTGACCTGTCTGAGGATCCAGAGGAATCTGTCCCGAGACATAAAGCCATCCCCCGGCTTTTACCGCCTGGGCATAGGGACCCACCGGCCGAGGGGCCTCTGCGGCATGAACCCATTTCTTTTCCATCCTGATCCCCTTTCTCCTCTGTCTTTAATTCACACAACGTTTGTAAAATTTATCGCATGAAGCGGTCTTCCGGTCAAGGGAAGCTGACGGATTTTCGTTGACGCGGTTTTCGCCGGCAGGTCTTTTTTCCGTCATGAAAAGCGTGCTATGAGTTTCCGAATCATGCGGCCCGGCAGCGGATCCACCGTATGCAGCGCGCCGTAGGGACAAACCTCGATGCAGCAGCAGCAGCGGATGCACCGGTCATAGTCGAATTCAAGAGGCCGGGCGGATTCGTCGATGGCCCTGGCCGGGCAGATTGTCCAGCAGGCCCCGCACTGTCGGCAGAGATCGGCATCGACGACGGGGTCTGGGGCAGGAAATGAAGGCGGATGAGGCGTTGCAGGCTCTGGGGGCCGTAAAGCAGAGAAGGCGCTGATTGAGGCAGGCGGAACGGACGGACGGGGTCCAGGGGACCGTCGATGGTGAAAGAATCGTCCAGCAGTTCCAGTTCGCGGGCGGCTCTCAGCGTGGGCACGTGATCCGGTTCCAGATCAAGTATCCGGCAAACGGTCCTGTCGAGGGCCAGGGCGTTGTCGCTGCCGAGGAGCAGGCCAACCTCCTTTCGGCGTTCCCCGTTTCCCCGGTCCTTCGCCTTCCAGGGCCAGGATGCCGTCAAGGATCGTGAAGGCCGGCGAGATTCTATGATAAAGCTGTACCAGCAGCCGAGCGAACAACGGGCGATTGACGCCCGTCTTCATGTGCCACTCCGGTTTGCGGTATCCCACAATGCAGCCGAAGAGATTTTTGACTCCCAGGGTGAGGAGCATCTGGCTGTGGGTTTTGAACTTGGGCAGATTGATGATGAAATCCGCCTCGATTACTTCCCTGGCGATATCGATGGAGCCGAAAGGTTCCCCGATGTCGATTTTCAGGGAATCCTGAAAGGGACGGTAATCAACCTTCAGCGGCGCCAGCGCTTCCTGAATGCCGCTGTCCCGGAGTATTTTGCTGAAAGATCCCATCGCAGGACTGTCGGCAACAAGGGGGCGTGCGTTCTGATTCAGAGCGTATTCCACGGCTGCCCTGACGATGAATGGATGAGTCAATATGGCCTGCCTGGGGGTGGCGGGCGTCAGCAGGTTCGGTTTGATCAGAACCCGGCTCCCCGGGGCCATGCGATGCCCGCCCAGACGGTCCAGCATGCCGAATATCAGAGGTTTCAGCGTCTCATAAGAATAATCGGATTTTCTGATCAAAACGAGGGGCATGGCCTGAACACCTTTAAAATAAGCAATGTGCGGATTCAGCGTTTGGGGATGAGTTCCAGATCCACTTCCCCTTCGAAACTCTCCGCCAGGATCTTCTGGAGCGATTCAAGGTCTTCCGGCTTTTCCATCTCCACGACGAGTTCCCGATCGTCCAGGACTTTCAACCTGCCATAGGGCTTGATGACTTCAATGACCTTCAGGGGATCCGCCGTAACCCATCCTTTCATCCGGCGCGCAAGCTCCTCACCGTCAAATGCCCGTTCAAGAGTCAGATCCACCCGCCGTCTTCTGGCTTCCCAGCCGATAACCGCCGGTTGAACGACGATCGGAGTGACGGGGTCGTGCATTGCGGCGCAGCGGAACCATAATCTGGCGCGGATCATAAGAAAAAACCTCCTGAGTGCGGTCCGGGGCAACGGATCGATGCGTTTTTACGGGACATTGCCCTGTCAAGGAATGGATTGCCGCCATTTTCCTCAGTCCGAATTCTTGACATTACCCTGGGGCTGCGGTACTCTCTTTTCAATAAAAACTTGAGCAGTCATTGGATTTCAGAGGAGGATCAGGCATCATGGATCTCTTCCAGGCCATCCGGGAACGGAAAAGCATCCGGGCCTTCAAGCCGGATCCAGTTTCCCGCCGGGAGATTGAAGAAATCCTGTCCATGGCGATTCTTGCTCCTTCGGCGATCAACCTTCAACCGTGGGAATTCACGATCGTAATGGGAGAAGAGAAGGCAAGGCTGAGCCGGAGGTTGATCAAGGCTTACCGGGAGAAACAGATATCCTGCAGTCCGGGAAATGTCAAGCCGCTTTCAGAGACCTTCAGCAGACGCGGTGCGGAATCCTTCAAGTTGATGAATCCCGTCCTTTTCGGGAGGGGAAAGGACTTCGGGACCTTTATCAACGAAGGAAGCTGCAATTTCTATGGCGCGCCGGCAGGGATTATCCTTTGTCTGGATAATGCCTTTCCCCGGGCTCGCCTCGTGGACATGGGGATACTCCTGGGGTATCTGATGCTGGCAGCCCATAATCTCGGTCTGGGAACCTGTCCCATCGGCCTGATCAGCGCCTATGAAGAGGAAGTCAAGGATCTACTCAATATTCCGGAGCAGAAGGATATCGTGATCGCCGTTGCTCTGGGTCATCCGGATTGGGACAGCCCCGTCAACGCGTTCAAGGCGCCCCGGGAATCTCTGGAGCAGTTCGTGCGGTGGATCGATTGAAACAATCTGTCGATCCACGGGGGTATCGCTTCATCAATTTTTAATCGGAACATTTCGCATCTTGGCAACGAAGACGGATTGCTTGTTTGCCGGCAATCTGGTAAATCACTTTCAATTTTTGCTGGCAGGAACGATTGCCGCTCCTGCCAATCAATTTTTTTCGGGAGGATTCCATGACGATGAAAGTTGGCATTAACGGTTTCGGCCGCATCGGCCGATTGGTTTTCCGCGCGGCATGTGCGCGAAAGGAAATTGAAATTGTCGGAATCAACGATCTGCTCGACGCGGATTACATGTCTTATATGCTTCGCTACGACACGGTTCACGGCAGATTCAAGGGAGAGGTCGAGGTCAAAGACGGCAAACTGGTGGTGAACGGGCAGACGATTCGCGTCACTGCTGAAAAAGACCCCGCAAACCTCAAATGGGGGGAAATCGGCGCCGACTATATCGTCGAATCAACGGGCCTTTTCCTGGATAAGGAAAAAGCGGGCGGACATCTCAAGGCGGGAGCGAAAAAAGTCGTTCTTTCCGCACCGTCAAAGGATGACACACCGATGTTCGTCATGGGGGTAAACCATAAGAGCTACAACGGGGAACCGATCGTTTCCAATGCCTCATGCACTACCAACTGTCTGGCTCCGCTTGCCAAAGTCGTTCACGATGGGTGGGGAATCACCGAAGGGCTCATGACCACAGTGCACTCCATCACCGCAACCCAGAAAACCGTTGACGGTCCTTCCATGAAGGACTGGCGCGGTGGCCGCGCCGCCGGGTTCAACATCATCCCCTCGTCGACCGGGGCGGCGAAAGCCGTGGGTTCGGTTATTCCCGAACTGAAGGGAAAGCTCACCGGAATGGCGTTCCGCGTTCCCACGGTAGACGTCTCCGTGGTGGATCTGACCTGCCGGCTTGCCAGACCGGCAACCTACGATGAAATCAAGGCCGCGATGAAAGCCGCTTCCGAAGGCGAGCTCAAAGGTATTCTCGGCTACACTGAAGATGATGTCGTGTCGAGTGATTTCATCGGCGAAGAGAGGACATCGGTGTTCGATGCCAAGGCCGGCATCGCTCTTTCCGACACCTTTGTCAAACTCGTTGCGTGGTATGACAATGAGTGGGGCTATTCATGCAAGCTTCTCGACCTTCTCACTCACGCGGCCACCAGGTAACGGGGTAGATAAAAGCGATGTCCATCCGGATCATCGTCATTGATGACGATGCCGTAGCCTGTGAGTTCCTGCAGGAAGCCCTGCGGCGCGCCGATTACGATGTGGATATCTGCACATCCGCACGGGATGTCCTGAAGGGGGATTTGTCCCGTTACGATCTGGTGATTTCCGATATCCGGATGCCGGATATGGACGGGTTGCAGTTGCTGCGGCGGATTCATCAACAGTGGCCCGCCCTGCCGGTGATCCTGATGACGGCTTACGGGTCTCTGGAAAGCACCATGGAGGCCCTTCAGCTCGGCGCCTGGGACTATATCAGCAAACCTTTTTCACCGGAGGCGATCCGCAACATGGTGAAGAAGGTGCTGGGTATGCGGGAACTGCAGCGTCACCGCAGTCAGGGGAGTCCGGCGGAAAAGGAGGAACCCCGCTTCATCGGTTCCTCGGCAACTATGGTGGAATTCTACAAACAACTGGTCCGGGTCGCGGATGCCTGGGCCAGTGTTCTTATTGAGGGAGAAAGCGGCACAGGTAAAGAACTGACCGCCCGCTCCCTTCACCAGCTGAGTTCCCGCAGGGACAAACCCTTTGTGGTGGTCCACTGCGGGGCCATCCCGGACAATCTTCTCGAATCCGAACTCTTCGGTTACGAAAAAGGGGCCTTTACGGGGGCTGATCATTCCCACCGCGGACTGCTGGAATCTGCGGAGGCTGGGACCATCTTTCTCGATGAAATCACAGAGATGTCGACCGCCTTGCAGGGAAAGCTTCTCCGCTTCATGCAGAACGGGGAGGTTCGCCATCTCGGAGGGCATGAGGTCCGCCGGATCCAGGTGCGCGTCGTAGCCGCCGCGAACCGCAATATTGATGAAGAGACGGCGAGCGATCGCTTCCGCGCGGATCTGCTCTATCGCTTTGTCGTTCGCCTTCATATGCCTGCCCTGCGGGAGCATAAGGAAGATCTGCCTCAGTTGATGGAATCCCTTCTTAAGAAGATGGGATATCCGACGGTACGGATTTCCGATGAAGCCATGGAATGTCTGATGGCCTACAACTGGCCGGGGAATGTGCGGGAACTGGAAAATGTTCTGCAGCAGACCCTTCTTTTATCTCCTTTTCTGATCATCCTGCCTGAGCATCTGCCGGAGCGCATGCGGCTGAAAACCCCTGCCGGCGGGAAGGAATCGGCCCTGACTCCACTGGAAGGCGCGGAGCGGGATCAGATTCTCCAGGCTTTGAAGACGACGGATTGGAATCAAAGCCGGGCGGCCGCCTTTCTGGGAATCGATCGCAAAACGCTGCGTGCCAGAATCCAGCGTTATGGTTTCGTCCGCGAAGAGTCTAATTAAATCATTTCCCGCCATCACGATCCTGTTCCTGAAAAACAGCCGGGAGCCTTCCGTGCGTCTCCTTCCTGCAGTCTTTTTATCCCTTCATGTTGATCCCTTCCTTATTTACCCGGGGATTTCCTGCAGCCTGCAAGCGATCGGGAAAAAGAGCGTAATGCATGTTCCCTTGTGAGGCTGACTTTGAATATCAATTGAACCGGCATGGGCCTTGACAATGTCCTGGACGATAGCCAGTCCCAGGCCGCGGATGCCTTCGCCCGGATGGGTGCTGAAGAAGGGTTCACATATCTTTCCCATCATGGATGGAGGGATGCCTGGACCGGTGTCCTGAACGGTTACGGCGATCGCCTGGCGGTCATTGGAAACCCGGGCGGAAACAAAAATTTTCCCCCCATGCGGCATGGCTTCCAGGGCATTCTGGATGAGATTGAACAGGGCTGTCTGAACACGGTAGTTATCTACATATAACGGGGGCGTGTCCGGGGCGATCTGGACAAGGAGTTCCACTTTCGATTTCTGAATGACCGGTTCAACAAGCGGCAGGGTATCGTCGAGCAGTCTCTGTACCGGGATCGATTCGAAATGAGGCTCCGGCAGACGGGTTGCGCGGCGGACATTCTGAATCACCGTGTTGAGCCTTTGAGTTTGCTGCAGGATCAATTCCAGTTTGCGGGCGGTATCAGGCGGCCATTCGTCCCGTTCCAGGAGGAGTTGGGTCATGCCGGCGATGGAATGCAAAGGCGTGCCTAAATCATGGGCCAGTGTGGCCGTCAGATATCCCAGGGCTTTCAACTGCTGAAGTTGATTGACCTGTCTCTGCAGCTGAACCACCTTGAGAGTGGCTTCCTTGACCCGGAGTTCCAATCCCCTGTTCAATTCCTGGTTCTGGGCTATGAAATTTTCTATCTCTCCGGCCATTACGTTGAAATGATCAGCCAGCTGTCCCCATTCATCGGAACGGTCAATGGGAATACGGCTGGCCTGCTTTCCCGTACGAAAGTGATCGATCGTTTCGATAATCCGTCGGAGAGGCCTGCCGATGAGAAAATCGTAGCCGACGGCCATCACGAGCAGGATAATGACGAGAAGCCCCAGCGTGCTGAAGAAAAGCATCCACCGGGCCCGGCTCAAAATCTCCATATCGGATTGGGAAAAAAGAATGACGCCGATCATGGTTTTTGCCGATGAGCCTTTTTCGGGATGAACAGGATAAAGAAGACCAATCGCCGAACCGGCTTCCGTCTGCAGGGCATAATGGTGCTTCTCCATTTTTCCGTCTGTCCGGATAATCAGATTCTCCGGCCATTCGTAGGGTACGCGTCCGGCTCCGGCAATATAATCAACGTCGTCTCCGGACAGGGAAATGATATCGATGCGGGCCAGGCGGACATCCGTCTGGATATGATCTTTCAGCGCGGTGTCCAGCGCGGACAGGCCGCGGGCGGAGGGGAAACGCTGATAGAAGGCGCTCAAGGTCTCCGCGATGTTATCGAGTCTTTTATATTGCTGTTCCCGCAGAATTCTGTCCAGAACACTGAGCTGAATCCAGCCCCACAGCGCCATGGTGATGGCCAGGCCGAACAGAGTGATGATCATCAGTCGTGTTTTCAGTGTCATGGTTTTGTCCTCAGCCGAATTATTGGCGGAGAAATCTTTTTTCTCTGCCCGACGATCCTTTCTCTACAGGAAACAAAAATGATTTTCATGAAAAAAAAGAGGCGCGAAGGAAAAATTTCCCTCGCGCCTCTTTAAACACATTATCCTTGAAGCCAGGAGACTATTTTGCAGCTGGAGCTTCAGGGGCGGCTTCTTCCGCCGGAGCAGCTTTCTGTTCTTCCGCCGGTTTTGCAGCCTTTTTTGCAGCCTTCTTCCTCGTGGTCTTCTTCTTTTTGGCTTTCTTAACCTCTTTCTTTCCCACTTCCGGTTTTACCTCTTCAGCTTTCACCTGTTCCGCCGGATCCACCGCCGGGGCGGCCTTTTCTACTGCGAATGCCGACGTGCTGAACAGAAAAGCCAAACCAGCGACAAACAACACTGCCTTCTTCATAAACCTTCTCCTTTTCACTTTTTAATTTGCCCTCTCCTTCCAGGAGTGGGATTTCTCATGGGAAAGTCACCTTTGCCGGCTCTTATACGGAGATTTCCGTGGCTGCCTGATCACGTGCATGAGCCGGGGCACAGACAAGCATGGCCAGGTTGATAATCCATGTGGTTAATTGCTTCACGCATGGTTATCTTCCTGATTAATTCCGATTGTTCTATGCACTGGATGTGCCATTCCTTCGGAATAAGCCGTGATGAGTGCTGAGGTTTTACTTCTTCGAGGGTAATAAAAGAATATTTACCGGGAGCAGTTTGAGAAGAAGCGGAAATAGTTGAATATCATTCGCAAATCCTGAGGAATTATGAATCAGAAGGCGGCACGGGATCCTGTTTTTCATGAATACGTCGATAGATCAGACAGTGAAGAAAAAAGAAGAACGCGATGCCGCCGCCGTGACGGATCATCCTGCGGGCGATTTTTCGAACCTCTTTCTGACAATCGACCTTTCTATCGGCAAGATAGATGCCCAGAAGGCCGCGATTGATCAGTCGATGAAAGGAAGCGTAAGGAAGGTGGGCGATGCTTTTATCCGCACTCGTATAAAAGTGTGTCAGACGTTTTTCCAATTCTGCTGTGGTCGGGTAAAAGGAGCAGAAATTCAGATCCCCGCCATACCGGTCTTCCTCCTGATCAATGAGATAATCCAGAAGGATGTGCAGACCCTGAACCCAGGGGAAATAGGCCTTTTTAATGAGCTGAGGAAGATCTCTGCTGAAGTTCCGCTGAAAGGCATGAGAGATGAGGCAGAAGATTCCCAGGGTCGATCCTGTGCAGGCGGAAAACTCATACCAGGTCATTGGTGGGAGGTGCTCCTGATGACGCCGGAACCATGAACTCAATCGACGAATCCGCTGATCTTCCCGTACGTGTTTATGGACCTGCAACTCGCAGTAGTGGCCCGCTAGCTCATGCAGGGCGGGGGCGATGGCCAGATACGCGGGAAGTTTGGCCAGAACATCCTGGCAGGTTCTGACGAGACCAGCCAGGTATCCCCCGTCGTTCTGTTCCTGCCGGAGGTGATAATAATTGCCGAGGCGGGCACTGGGAGTCAGGGCATGGAGCATGGACTGGTGGAGTGCACGGAAGTCCGAAGGATTCAGGGAAGTGCTCCGGTCACAGAGGTTGTCCAGATAATCACTGATGGTCTGGTAAGCAATGATGAAACGGGCCGCTTCATCGAAATGGGAGCCGGCCAGGAGGGCATATATTGCGCCTCCTTCGCAGTGAAACATCTTTGTCTGTATACTCATGACGGCCTGCCGGCGCAGCTCCGGATCCGGAATTGACTCGGCGCGCTGCCGCCAGCCTTGCAGGTAATGTTTGACCCTGGGGCGGACCTGCAGAAAAATTCTTGTGGTCAACGTTGAAAGATGGGTTGGAACCTTCAAACAGCCTGCTCCTCATAAAAAAGGGGAATTTAAGACAATCCACAAGACACCTTCCATAACACAGACCGGCATTGGGCACAAGAATTCGATCGCGGTTGAATCTTTTCCGGAAACAGAACGAATCGCCGATTGTCCTGGATAGACTGGATATCACGGTGCTATCCGCTATCTGCCTCTCAACGTCCGTTTGCCTTGCCGCCTGGACAGCCGCTCCGGATTCGGACTTGGGGTCAGGTCGCCTGTTGGGGGTTCATCGGGTTGCAGCATCGAAGGGCGACAGTGGATCGGAAAGCGGGCGCTCAAAAGCTTCCTTGGCCTCATGCTGGAGGGCGGCGGCTGCACCCTTGTACTTGGGAGAAAAGTGAAAGAGCGAAAAACGCTTCACCGATGCCTGCCGGGCCAGAAGACCCGCCTGCCTGGCGGTCAGATGATACTTCGCGGCGGCCTTTTCATGGTCTTCATGGAGGAAGGTTGCTTCAATTAAAAGGTGATCGGCGGAATCCGCAATGAGGAGAATCCGCTTTATGTTTTCAGGACTGTAAATCGCGTCTGTTACATAGCAGATCCGCTGTCCCCGGGTGATCCTGACCACTTTTTCCTTTAAAAAACCCAGGGGAAGCACTCGGTTGGCAGGCCTGTCGCCGCTGGATTTATCGCTGATCCGGATGGGGCAGGATTCGGGTCGGCCCTGCAGGATAGCTTCCTTGAGATCCATCAACCAGCGCCCGGTGGGTAGGCCGAGGGTTTCCAATGCGTTCTTCATGATGTTGATGCGGCTTCTTTCTTCAAAACGAAAGGCCAGATACGGGATAAGATGGTCAAGAAAGATGCAGCGGATGGAAAAAAAGGTCTCTTCCACAAGGGGTTGGTTCGATGAAATTTTTTCTTCGGTGACCGGCTCCCCCCGAAACGCGGCGCGGCAGCGATAGAGCCTGGACATCCGGTGGGATGGGTGAATTTCCGTAACCAGCAGCTCGAAATCGTTGGAATAATTTTCCACGAGGTTCCATGTATAGCTGTGGAGCTTGCTTTCGACCTGGAACAGGAAGCCGGGTGGCCCGAAGAGGCGGATTCGACGGTTTCTTCCCAGGCAGATTCTCAGGATTGTATCGAAGCCGATGAAATGGTCCACATGGGTGTGAGAGACGAAAATATGCCCGATTTTGAGAATTTCCCGCGGTGCGAGTTTATGAAGATCGCCGAGATCGAAAAGAACGGACTCGTGACGGTATTTGCTTTTGATTAATACGGCGGGGTCGCCGAAAGGTTCATTGATCAGCAGGGCGGAATACACATCTGCAGGCTTTCAAAATCGAGTTTCGGGCATTATGCCCAATTACCTTTGTTCAGCTGAACTTTCATCGGTTTCGCATTGGTTTCACGGCATATGCTCTCATATGCCTGCGACGCTTATTCTCCGCCGCTTTGTTATCCTTTGAAAATGCAGCCCGGTGTCAGGGAATCTGCGCAAAAATCCGTTCAAAGAAGGCTTTTTTCTCTCGAGGAAAGTAGACCGGGCCTTCACAATCCACAATCAATTTTCCTTCCAGATGGTCGAGTTCGTGTTGAGCGACGCGGGCGAGAAAATCGGCATACCGTTTGCTGATCCGGTTGCCGTGACGATCGAAGGCCCGAACTTTAACTTCCGGGAAACGGTTGACTTCCACCTGAATACTCGGGCAGGAGAGACATCCCTCCGCTCCTTTGACAAGCTCTCCCCTGGTCTGGGTGATACGGGGGTTGATCAGCAGATCATAGTCTTTTTCTTTTTTGGACCACCCTTCCTCATCAAATCCCTTGTTGCGGAAGATTACGATCCTCCGGTTTATTCCGATCTGAGGCGCTGCCAATCCCAGTGCGTCATCCCGCTCAAGAAAGGCGTCAACCAGAGTTTGTATCTGGTCTCTGGCCTCGCGGCTCAGCGGAATCGGGAGATCCCTGGAGGGGGTCCGCAGAATGCGCGTTTCTTCATCGTTGACGGAAATTTCGCTCCAGAGGGTTAATACTTTGTGACGATAAGACATGAAATACAGCCTCTAATAATCTTTTTCAAAGCTCTATAACATGTTGACCTGCCCATTTCAAGGATTTGCATGATGACAATATCCTTGATAATATCTTATAAATTTGTTAGCGTTTGCGCGCGTAAAGAACTACGGAGTTTCATACCCTCCATCAGAAAAATCAGCACATCAGGAAAATCAACGTGATTTCAACCCTTGTCGGTTATATGGCCCGTCGGAATTTTTCGCGGGTCATGCAATTTCAGGAAGGTAAGACACCTTTTCTGCCCGCTGTTCAGTCAGGGCAGCCCCGTCTCCTTTACCTCCATGTCCCTTTTTGTGAACGTCTCTGCCCTTACTGTTCTTTCAACCGCTTTGTCTTTGAGGAAGGGCGGTGCCGCGACTACTTTTCCGCCCTTCGGCGGGAAATCCGGCTCTATCGGGAAAAAGGTTATGACTTCGGCGGCGTCTATGTGGGCGGGGGAACACCCACAATCCTTCTGGATGAACTGGAGGAAACCCTGGATCTGGTCCGCCGGTGTTTTTCAATTCGGGAGGTGTCCGTCGAAACCAATCCCAACCATCTTGTCCCCGAAAAACTGGAACGATTGAGTTCGGCCGGGATCAACCGCCTGTCGGTGGGCATTCAGAGCTTCAACGATGGTCTGCTCAAGGCCATGGATCGGCATGACAAATACGGCAGCGGCGCCGAGATCATCGAGAGGCTGCGGCAGGCCCAGGGACGTTTCGACACCCTGAACGCCGATATGATCTTCAATTTTCCCTCCCAGGAAATGGCCATGCTGGACCGGGATCTGGATATCCTTCTGGAGCTGGGCGTGGACCAGATCACCTGGTACCCCCTCATGGTTTCGGACTCGACGCGTCAAGCCGTGACGCGGACGCTGGGCCGGCTCGATAAAGGACGGGAAAAGGCTTTTTACGACCGGATACGGGAAAGACTCGGCCCGGAATACCGGTTTTCTTCCGCCTGGTGTTTTTCCCGCAAAGGGACCATGATCGATGAATACATCGTGGATTATGACGAGTATGCCGGATTGGGGAGCGGTTCCATCGGCTATCTTGACGGAGTCTGCTATGCCAATACCTTCGATATCGCTGAATATTGCGAGCGCTTGAGCCGGGATGAACTGCCGCTGATGGCCTCCCGGACATTCACCTTGCAGGAGCGGATGCGTTATGATCTGGTGATGAGGTTTTTCGGCACGAAACTGAACCTTTCGAGTTTGCGGGAAAAATACGGAGGCCGGCTTTCCCCGAGACTCTGGCTGGATTTTCTTCTCTTCCAGCTGGCCGGCGCCTTGCGGTACGAATCGCCGGATTGGCGCCTCACCCAGCGGGGCTGCTATCTCTGGGTGGTCATCATGAGGGAATTCTTCACGGCGGTAAATAACTTCCGTGACTTCTGCCGCGCGGAAGCCGGCTTGTCGGGTGGCGACCTGCCTGCGATGCAGACGCGGTTGCCTGTGGAAGAATTGTAAGGCGGCGGGAAGGAAACAGCATAGGCGTATGGATCATGTTTAAGGGAGCCGAAGGCACAGCCGACAGCATCAGTCGAATAAAAAAGACCTGGAATCAGGAGCAAAACCCATGAATGAACAGATGCAGACCTTATTGCGCGGACTTCCGAAAATCGATGAAATTCTGCTGATTCTTGAGAAACGTAATCCGGAGAGCCGAGCTCCCCGCGAAGTGATCCGGTGTGTCTGCCGGGAGACCGTAGACGAACTGCGCCGCTCCATTCTCCGCAGGAAAGGCGATGCGGGGACGATACGCCTCCCCATGGCAGAGGAGATCGCCACAGTCGTGGAAAACCGGATTGAAGCGCTGCACCGACCCCGGCTTCGCCGAGTGATCAACGCGACAGGCGTGATCCTGCACACGAATCTGGGGCGGGCGCCACTCTGTCTGGAGGCGAGGGATCAGTTGACGGCCGTCGGAAAAGGGTACTCCAATCTGGAATTTGACCTGGATCGGGGAGAGCGGGGACTGCGCTACGATCATGTTCGGGAACTCCTCTGTCTCCTTTCAGGCGTGGAAGACGCCCTGGTGGTCAATAACAACGCCGCCGCGGTGCTTCTCACACTCAACACACTGGCGGAAGGGCGGGAAGTGGTCGTTTCCCGGGGAGAACTTGTTGAAATCGGCGGAGAGTTCCGTGTTCCGGAGATTATGGAAAAAAGCGGCGCCCGGCTGAGGGAAGTGGGAGCGACCAACCGGACCCGTCTGGTTGATTATGAACGGGCCATATCTTCAGAGACGGGATTGATTCTCAAAGTTCATTCCAGCAATTTCAGGATGGTGGGCTTTACGGAAGAGACTCCCCTGGAAGATCTGGTGGCTCTGGGGAAAAAACATTCAATTCCGGTCATGTATGATGTGGGCAGCGGCTGTTTTATCGATCTGACTGCTTATGGACTGCCCGGAGAGCCCGTGGTCAGGGATGTTGCCGCCCATGGTGTGGATGTGTTGACGTTCAGCGGCGACAAGATGCTGGGTGGGCCGCAGGCGGGAATCATCCTGGGAAGACGCAACCTTCTCGAGAATATCAAACGCAATCCTCTCAACCGTGCCCTGCGGATCGACAAACTGACCCTGGCGGCACTGGAGGCAACCCTCAGGGTCTATCTTGATCCGAAGGAAGCCGTGAACCGTCTGCGGATTCTCAAGGCTCTGACAGAACCGTTGAGTGAGGTGACCCGGCGGGCGAAAAAGTGTCTGCGGCTGTTGAGGAGGGCTTTGTCGACGTCTTTCTCCCTGGCTCTGAAGCCGGGGGTATCGATGGTAGGCGGAGGAGCCCTTCCCGAAGTGAGCATCCCGACAATGCTGATGGCAGTCCGGTTTGCCGGACTTTCCGCCGGCCGGCTGGAGGCCGGCCTCCGGCGGCTGGAAATTCCGATTATCGTTCGGGTGGCCCATGACGAGATCCTGCTGGATTTCCGGACGATTGAAGAAGAAGAGCTGAAGCTGATCCGCGATGGGTTTCTGTCTCTGGCCCTGCCCTCCGGAGATTAATCGATATGAAGGGTGTTGCGCCACTCAGGGAGTACAGGGTAACTGCGACGGAGAGTGGCCTGCGGCTGGATCTCTTTCTTGCCAGCCATGAATCCGGCTTTTCCAGAGCCCGGTTGCAGCGTCTTATTGAAAGCGGCCGGGTGACCATCAGTGGGAAGGCGGCAATCCGGGCGAGTCAGAAGCTTCGAACCGGCGATATCGTGATGCTTGAAGAACCCCCGGCAACCCCTCTGGAACTTATCCCTCAGGATATCCCTCTTTCCATTCTGTATGAGGACCATGACCTCCTCGTTCTGGACAAGCCTGCCGGTCTGGTCGTCCATCCGGCGGCGGGTCACGTCTCGGGTACCCTCGTCAATGCCCTCCTTTTCCATTGCCGGGATCTGGCGGGTATCGGCGGGGTGATGCGTCCGGGAATCGTCCACCGCCTGGACAAGGATACTTCCGGTCTGCTCGTGGTGGCCAAAACGGATGCGGCACATCAGGGGCTTGCCCTGCAGTTTAAAAAGCACCAGGTGGGTAAAACCTATCAGGCGCTCGTTTATGGTGATCCCCGGGAAAAGACTGGACAGATCGACCTGCCTGTGGGACGGCATCCCGTAGAGCGGAAAAAAATGTCGACAAAGAGCCGGCGGGGCAAAGAGGCGGCAACCCGTTGGCGGATCGCCGAGCGTTTCGGCGTCGCGACGCTTTTAAACGTGGATATCGTAACCGGGCGGACTCATCAGATCCGAGTGCACCTGGCGGCGATTGGTCATCCTGTTGTCGGAGACGCGGTCTATGGAAGTTCAAAACGGGCCACTACCCTCACGGATCCTGCCGTCAAGGGCCGCCTGAAAGAAATGAGCAGGCAGGCCCTCCATGCCGCGCGTCTCTCTTTCACTCATCCCGTGACCCATAAGATTCTGGAATTTCACGCGCCGCTTCCGGCGGACATGGAGGATCTATGCGCCTTCCTGCGGAAGCATTGCTGTCCTGATTCCCAATTGGTTCTCCAGGCGTTCTGAACACGGGGGGATTGAGAGGCGGGAGTGGTTGTTGCCTTCGGATCGAAGCCATAACCCGTTCGGGACCGGCTTTTTGCGGCCCGAGCTTGCGCGAGGGGAAATAAAAGGGAAGGCGGATGGGGTTGAAAAGGAAATCGAGGAGGAATCGTGTTTCAGATCGTCCGGAGCGGTGAGGTAAGTTTTCTGCAGGCTCCGAAACTGCTTGAGTTCAAATTTGTCACTCATGCCTTCTGTTCCCGCCGGGGCGGTGTCAGCCAGGGTGCTTTTGCATCGCTGAACATGACAGCCGGGCATGGGGACGCCAAAGAACGGGTCCGGAAAAACTGGCGAATCCTCAGCCGCTCCTTCGATATGCCGGAGAGATCCTTTTTCGTCATGAATCAGGTGCACAGCGACGAGGTTCTCGTCATCAGGGAAAATCCTCCGGGACAGCAAAGTGGAGGGATTCCCGCCGGTGACGCTTGTGTCACACAGCTTCCGGAAGTGGCCCTCTGCATTAAAACAGCGGACTGTGTGCCGGTTTTTCTTGTGGACGTCCATCAGCGGGTCATCGGAGCGGTCCACGCGGGCTGGGGAGGAACTGCTCTGCAGATTACAGCCAGGGTCGTTGACGTCATGGTTCGGGAGTTTCAATGCCGTCCCGCGGATATCCGTGCGGCCATCGGACCTTCCATCGGGCCTTGCTGTTATGAGGTGGACAGCCGGGTCTATCTGGCAATGCGCGATCACCATGGAGCGGAACATTTTTTTTCCCCTGCGGGCGCTCCGGGAAAGTGGACCCTGGATCTGCCCCTGGCCAACCGATATCAGCTCCTGGGAAGGGGGCTGGCGAACGACAATATTGAGTTGTCCGGTTTCTGTACCGTCTGCCGTCCCGATCTGTTCTTTTCGCACCGGCGGGATGCGGGGAAAACCGGTCGCCATGTGAACTTCATTCTGCTCAAAGGTAAAAAATCGCAAGATAAAATTCTTCTTGACATCACAAAGGGATTATAATAATGCAACGCTCTGAGAAAGGAATGTATTCAAACCCTTCCGCATGGATTATTTCCAGAGTTCAGAATAGCAATCTATTACATTAATCCAAGTTCCTCATTTTTCGTTCGTTGCAAATAAAGTTGCACTTTTCCCAAGAGAGATGTTTTGCCTGTGAAGTGTCGGCGCACTGCGGATCCTGTGGTGTACCCGTGTATGACACGTATTTCCCGGGGGTTATTTAAGGATAGACTATGAATATTGAAGAGATTAAAAGACAGCCCATTAACGAACTGGCTCATCTCGCGAAAGATCTGAATGTGCCGGGCGCGGGGGGAATGAGAAGGCAGGATCTGATTTTCGCGATTCTTCAGGCTCAGGCGGAGAAAAACGGGATGATCTCGGGGTCGGGCGTACTGGAGATTCTTCCCGATGGCTTTGGGTTCCTGAGGGCCGTGGATTACAATTATCTGCCCAGCCCCGATGATATCTACATTTCTCCTTCTCAAATCCGGCGGTTTAATCTCCGGACCGGGGACACGATTTCCGGGGAGGTCAGGCCACCGAAGGAAGGGGAAAAGTATTTCGCTCTCCTCAAAGTCGACACCATCAACTTTGAAGCTTCCGAACTGGCCCGCGATAAAATCCTGTTCGATAATCTCATTCCTGTTTATCCCCATGATAAACTGAACCTGGAAAGCAATCCGGAAAACTACTCGACACGGATCATGGATCTCTTCACACCCATCGGCAAGGGTCAGCGGGGGCTGATCGTTTCGCCTCCCCGGGCTGGCAAGACCGTTCTTCTTCAGGACATTGCCCACAGCATCACGGCAAATCATAAAGAGGTCATTCTCATGGTGCTGCTCATCGATGAGCGGCCGGAAGAAGTGACCGACATGCAGCGCAGCGTCAAGGGAGAAGTCGTTTCCTCCACCTTCGACGAGCCGGCAACCCGTCATGTCCAGGTTGCCGAGATGGTCATCGAGAAGGCGAAAAGGCTGGTCGAGCACAAACGGGATGTGGTCATCCTCCTGGACAGCATCACTCGGCTGGCCAGGGCGTACAACACCGTTGTACCTCCCAGCGGCAAGGTGCTGTCCGGCGGTGTGGATTCCAATGCGCTTCATAAACCGAAGCGTTTTTTCGGGGCTGCCCGGAACATCGAAAACGGCGGCAGTCTGACCATTATTTCCACGGCGCTGATCGACACCGGCAGCCGCATGGACGAGGTGATCTTCGAAGAATTTAAAGGGACGGGTAACATGGAACTTCATCTGGATCGACGGATAGCGGACCGGAGGGTTTTCCCCGCCTTCGATCTGATCCGTTCCGGGACCCGCAAAGAGGAGCTCCTCACCCCGAAGGAGAATCTCAACAGGATATGGATTCTGCGGAGAATTCTCCAGGAAATGAATCCGGTGGACGCCATGGAATTCATTATCGACAAGATGCGCAAGACCGAGACCAACCAGGCCTTTCTGGATTCCATGAATCAGTAGGTCGGCAGGGGCTGTTAAAAATCCTTGAATTTATAAGCGGGATGATTATAATCCCTCTCCAATCCGGCAGAGGCGTGGATCATTTGGAATAGAAGTAAAATCGCAAGAAACGGAGAAATGCTCTGTCCCGTTTCAGATTCGGATCAGAGGCTCCGGGCAGGACGGCCAGGCAGAGGCAATACTGGAGTTCGAAGCGGCACATCCAGGAGCCGCTTAAGAATCCAGCGCAGGAAGCGCCTGAATGTAGAATCGGAAATACAGTATAAAACCTGATCATACTATGAGGGAGGTTCGTAAAGGATCATGAAGGAAGGAATTCATCCTGAGTATAAAGAAACAACCATTACCTGCGTTTGCGGGAACGTGATTACAACCCGGTCAACAAAGCAGGACATCAAGGTGGAAATCTGTTCCCAGTGTCATCCGTTTATCACTGGAAAACAGAAGATCATCGACACCGCCGGCCGCGTGGAACGCTTCAATCAGAAATATGCCGGAGTCAACAATAAAAAAGCGTAGCCGTGACATTTCACCCTTCAGAAGCCGGAGCGTTTCCCGTTCCGGCTTCTGAAACATTACGGGAATGCGTCATGACGCCATCAGGTTTCCCCCCTTGGATAAAAAAGCCCGCCTCCTGATTTTTCTTGGATTTATCGAAAAATGACCTTCAAGGAGAGGCCGTTCATGCGAGAGATTGCTTCTGTACCGCAGGATGGCGTCCCGAATATATAAAAAGAAACGGAAATTATGTTTAGCAAGCTTAAAGAAGTGGAATCCCGCTATCTGGAACTGGAAAAACTTTTGAGTGACCCGACTGTCGTTACCAGGCAGAGCCTCTATCAGAAGTATGCGAAGGAACATGCGGATCTGCGCGATCTTGTCGAGGTTTTCCGGAAATATGAGAAAGTCGGCGCCGCCATAGAGGAAGCTCAGCAGCTGCTGCGTGGCGACGATGAGGAACTGAAGGAAATCGCCAGGGAAGAATTGCCGGAACTTCGTCAGCACTTGGCCGGGTTGGAAGAGAGACTGAAAGTGCTCCTGCTCCCCCGGGACCTCAACGATGATCGGAACGTGTTTCTGGAAATCCGCGCGGGAACGGGAGGCGACGAGGCCGGTTTGTTCGTGGGCGATCTCTTCCGTATGTATGCCCGTTACGCGGAAATGCGGCGGTGGAAGGTGGAAGTGATCAGCAGCACGCCATCCAGCGGCGTAGGGGGGTTCAAGGAAATCATTGCTTCGATTGCCGGGCAGGGCGCGTACAGTCAGTTGAAGTACGAGAGCGGGGTCCACAGGGTGCAGCGCGTGCCCGTGACCGAGGCCCAGGGAAGGATTCACACCTCGGCGGTCACCGTGGCGATCATGCCGGAGGCGGATGAAGTCGAGGTCACCATCGATCCCAATGATCTGCGCATCGACGTCTTTCATTCCAGCGGTCATGGAGGACAGAGTGTCAATACAACGGATTCGGCTGTGCGGATTACCCACCTCCCCACGGGGCTGGTGGTGAGCTGCCAGGACGAAAAGTCGCAGCTCAAGAATAAGGCCAAGGCACTGAAGGTTCTGCGTGCCCGTCTTCTGGACATTATGGTCAAAAAGCAGAGCGACGAGATATCGGAAGCCCGGAAGAGTCAGGTGGGGAGTGGCGATCGCAGCGAAAGAATACGGACGTACAACTTTCCTCAGGGCCGGGTGACGGATCATCGGGTGGGATTGACGCTTTACAGTCTGGAAAACATTCTGGGAGGAGACATCCAGGAGTTTATCGACGCCCTGACGGCTTATTTTCAGGCGGAGTCCCTGAAACAGCAGTCGACGGGTTGACCGTGCCGCGTCGGGTTCCATGCAAAGGGATACAACGGCAGCCTGGTGGTATAAGATACGTCTCGACCGGTCTTGATAAGATGACAATCGAACAACTGATCGAAAACACGGAAAAGGACTTCATGTCCCGAAATCTGGCGACGCCCCGCCTGGATGCGGAGGTTCTTCTGGCCTCTTTCCTGAAGAAAGACCGGACCTGGCTCTACACCCATCCCGGGCAGGACGTGAGCGCCCGGGAAATGGACGGGTTCAGCTTCTGGGTGGCGAGGCGGCAGAAGGGCGAACCCGTGGCTTATATTATCGGGCGGAAGGAATTCTGGTCCCTCGATTTCGCCGTGGACCCCCGGGTCCTGATTCCGCGTCCGGATACCGAGGTCCTGGTGGAGGAGGTCATTAAGGTGCTGGGAAGCGGCAGGGCGTCCCGGCCGGAGATTCTCGACCTGGGGACGGGGAGCGGAGCGATAGCCGTGGCTCTGGCCCATGAATGTCCCCATGCCCGGATTACGGCGACGGACATTTCCCGTAAGGCGCTTGCGGTGTCGGCCGGAAATGCCGAGCGGCATGGCGTGGCTTCCCGGATCACCTTCCTTGAAGGAAATCTCCTTGATCCGGTAATGGGAAAATTTGATGTCATCGTATCCAATCCGCCTTATATCGATTCCGGGGATTATGCCCGACTTTCCGCGGAAGTGAGAAACTTCGAACCCAGGGAGGCGCTCCTTGCCGGGGAGCAAGGCATGGATTTTTATTCGGCGATTATCCCGCAGGCAGCCTGCCGACTGAAACCGGGAGGATGGCTTCTGCTGGAAATCGGCGACAGCCAGAAGGAAAACCTCAACCGCCTGTTCCAGCAATCCGACGCGTATCAGGATCTTGCGTTCCGGAAGGATTATGCCGGGCGTTGGCGGGTTGTGAAGGCGAAAATAAGAGAGGAAGAGAGTGGATAAAATCGTCATCGAAGGGGGAAAACCCCTCCGGGGTGAGGTGAAGATCAGCGGCGCCAAAAACGCCGCACTGCCCATCATGGCATCAGCACTCCTGACGGAGGGTTGGAATACCTTTCACAACATACCGGATCTTATGGATATCAGGACCACGAGGAAGCTCCTCCAGAGTCTCGGTGTGGTCATTGAAGGAACGTCGGGAACCATCCGTCTCAATGCCGGCGAGATTTCGAATATCGAGGCTTCCTATGACCTCGTGAAAACGATGCGGGCGTCCATCCTCGTTCTGGGGCCTCTTGTGGCCCGGCTCGGGATTGCCCGAGTATCTCTTCCCGGCGGCTGCGCCATCGGCGCCCGCCCCGTCAACCTTCATATAAAGGCCCTGCAGGAAATGGGGGCGGAGGTGATTCTGAAGGAAGGCTACGTGGAGGCCAGAGCGAAGCGGTTGAAAGGAGCGAACCTGTACTTTGACATGCCAACGGTCGGTGGAACGGAAAACATCATGATGGCCGCCGCCCTGGCTGATGGGGTGACCCTTCTGAAGAACGCAGCCAGAGAGCCGGAGATCGTCAATCTCGCCGAAGTGTTGAACGGCATGGGAGCAAAAGTTTCGGGCGCCGGCACGGATGTGATTCGCGTGGAAGGGGTGGAGCGCCTCCATCCCGTTGAAGCCGACATCATTCCCGACCGGATTGAAGCGGGCACCTACATGATCGCTGCGGGAGTCACAGGCGGAGACATCCGGGTCCTGGGCTGCTGCCTGTCCCACCTCGATGCGCTCATCGAGAAACTGATCGACGCAGGCATGACCATCGAGCCCTTCGATGGAGGGCTGCGGGCGGCAGGCACCGGAACGATCCGGAGCGTGGACATTACAACCCTGCCTCACCCGGGTTTCCCGACGGACCTGCAGGCGCAGATGATGTCCATGATGGCCGTGGCCGAAGGGCTGAGCGTAATGACGGAAACGGTGTTTGAAAATCGATTCATGCATGTGGGCGAACTGATGCGCATGGGCGCCGACATCCAGATTCAGGGGAACAGCGCGATCGTCAAAGGCGTGGGCGCCCTCAAGGGCGCTCCGGTCATGGCCACGGATCTCAGGGCGTCGGCATCCCTTGTACTGGCAGGTCTGGCGGCCCGCGGGACAACGGAGTTGTCGCGCGTTTATCATCTTGACCGGGGTTATGAGGAACTGGAAAAGAAATTTTCGGCACTGGGCGCCGAAATTCGAAGAATATCGGAGTGATCATGAGGATTGCACGAACGACGGATTCTGACTTTGAAGCATTGTATCAGCGGATTACCCAGCGGGGGCGTGTTTTTGACGAAGATCTCTGGAAAGTGGTCGAAAAGATCGTCGACGACGTGGCCCGGAAAGGGGATGAAGCCCTCTTTGACTACACGCAGCGGCTGGACGGTTATGCCCTGACGGCAGAGACGGTTGCCGTATCCGGGAAAGAACTGGAAGAGGCGGCCTCTCGGGTGGAGGCCTCGGATCTGGCTATTATGCGGCAGGCGGCACAGCGGATCGAAGCCTTCCATCGCCATCAGATCGCCGAAAACTGGACCGTATCCGATGAGCCCGGCATCATCCTCGGTCAGCGGATCGTTCCTCTGGAACGGGTGGGAATCTATGCGCCGGGAGGGCTGGCCTCCTATCCCTCGACCGTCCTGATGGCGGCAGTTCCGGCGAAGATTGCCGGCGTTGGGGAGATTATCCTGGTCAATCCTTCCCGGGGAGGGCAGATCCATCCGCTGATTGCCGCCACTGCGAAGTTGTGCGGCATCAGCCGCATCTTCAAGATCGGAGGAGCCCAGGCCGTTGCGGCGCTGGCCTACGGTACGGAAACGATTCCCAGGGTGGACAAGATTGTCGGTCCGGGAAATGCCTACGTGGCAGCAGCCAAAAAGATGGTTTTCGGACAGGTTTCCATCGATATGATCGCCGGACCCAGTGAAATCCTGATTATTGCAGATCAAACGGCGCAGCCTGCCTTTGTGGCCGCCGATCTTCTGTCCCAGGCGGAGCATGATGAAATGGCCAGTGCCGTCCTGGTGACGCCCGATGAGGTTCTGGCCCGGGAGGTGTCGGTCGAGCTGAAGCGCCAACTGGAGCGCCTTCCCCGACGCACGATTGCCGAGCGATCCCTTGAGGCCTTCGGAGCCATACTGGTCACGGATAACCTGGAAGGGGCCGTGACCGTGGCCAACCGCTTCGCTCCGGAGCATCTCGAATTGATTGTTGAAGATCCCTGGAAGCTTCTTGAAGGCATAAAACACGCCGGTGCGGTTTTTCTCGGTCATTACACTCCGGAGGCTATCGGCGACTATATTGCCGGTCCCAACCATGTGCTTCCCACGGGAGGAACGGCGCGTTTTTCCTCGGCCCTGGGAGTTTATGACTTCGTGAAGCGGATCAGCGTGGTTTGCTTCAGCAGGGACGTTCTGGAGGACTATGGGCCCAAGGCGGCACGCTTTGCACGTCTCGAGGGCCTGGATGCTCACGGAAATTCAATTTCCCTGAGATTGGCAGGAAAAAATTCTTGACAAAAACATCCACTTGAATAAGATAAACACGCTTTTTCCAATATTTTGCAGGCGGGCGTAATTCAGCGGTAGAATGTCAGCTTCCCAAGCTGGACGTCGTGGGTTCGAGTCCCATCGCCCGCTCCAAGTTTCCACTGAATCTTTTGGAAAGAGCAGGATTTATCTGTTGCAGTGTCGTTGTTTTCGTGTTACGAACCTCGCAAATCGCTGATGAATCTTGGTGAGTGGGCTGTTGCCCACTTTTTTGTTTTATAAGCTCAAGAAGGCCGGAACTACGATTGGGGGAGCGCAGGGGGGAACCTTTTCAGCCGGTTTGTTTCTCTTGCGGGTTCCCGTGGTTTTCGAGAGAAAAACGTATCAATTGAGCGCATGGTCAACGAATTCGTAAAAAAACTCCGGGAAGACATCTGGCAACTGGCTGAACCGGTGATCGCATCTGAAGGCCTCGAACTCGTCGAAGTCGAATGTCTCCGGATGAAGACCCGCTGGCTGGTGAGGATTTACATGGATCGGGAAGGCGGGGTCACACTGGATGACTGCTCGGAAATCAGCAATCAGCTCGGTGATGTTCTGGATGTTCATGATCTGCCTCCGGATCCGTATACGCTGGAGGTGTCTTCGCCAGGCCTGGACCGGCCCCTTGTCCGGGACAAGGATTTTGTCAGGTATCAGGGGTGTGAAGTGAGCATCCGGCTGGAACAGAAAGTGGACGGAATACGCAATTTCCGGGGCAGGCTCCTTGAATATGTCGAGGAAGACGGCCGGAAAATACTCGTGATTGAGATGGCTTCCAAGCTTTATCGTATTCCGAGAGATCTGATTGTCAAGGCGAATCTGGTCTACCGATTCTGATGGAGTGGATTTCGCAAAGGTGACCGCAATAAAGCGTTCTGAATATAGAAGTGGAGGAAAATTAAATGGTTCCAGAACTTAAACGTCTGATCGAACAGATGGGTAAGGATAGAGGTCTGGATAAAAGTGTCATTATTGAGGCCCTTGAAACGGCGATGTTGACGGCTGCACGCAAAAAGCTCGGGGCTCATGTGGATATCGAAGCCCATTATAACGATGAGCTTGGTGAAATCGAGGTATTCCAGTTTAAAACGGTGGTCGAAAAGGTCGTTGATCCGGACATGCAGATTTCCATCGAGGCGGCGCACCGGGATCTCGATGAGGAGGCTGAACCGGGAGACAGTCTCGGTATGAAGATCGATGCAAGCACGTTCGGCCGCATCGCCGTTCAGACCGCTAAACAGATCATCGTTCAAAGGGTGAAGGACGCCGAGCGGGACAATGTTTACGATGAATACAAGGATCGCAAGGGCGAACTGGTCAACGGATTTGTGCAGCGTTTCGAAGCGGGGAGCATTATCGTCAATCTGGGCCGGGCGGAAGGTGTGATTCCCGTATCCGAGCAGATTCACCGGGAGGTTTACAAGCGGGGGGATCGCATTCGCAGTTACATCTGCGAAGTGAAGAAGGTTTCCAAAGGACCGCAGATCATTCTTTCCCGGACCCATCCCAATTTCCTGAAGGCCCTCTTTGAAGTGGAAGTTCCCGAGATTGCCGAGGGATTGATCGAAGTCCTCGGTGTCGCCCGGGAGCCGGGCAAGCGGGCCAAGATTGCCGTCAGGACAAAGGACAAGGACATTGATCCCGTCGGCGCGTGTGTCGGTATGCGCGGGGCGCGTGTCCAGAGCGTCGTTCAGGAACTGCGGGGAGAAAAAATCGATATCATTCCCTATTCCGAAGATCCTTCGCAGTATGTGATCAGTGCCCTTTCCCCGGCGAAGGTGAGTCACGTTACCGTTTACGAGAATGAGCATGCCATGGAAGTGGTTGTTCCAGATGATCAGTTGTCCCTGGCGATTGGGAAGAACGGGCAGAATGTCCGTCTGGCCGTGAAACTGACCGGTTGGAAAATTGATGTCAAAAGCGAATCTGTGGATGCCGGAAGTGAAAATGCCGATTACAGAACCCTGCTGAAGATTCCCGGAATGGAAGAGGCGATGGCGGAACGGCTTTTCAATAAGGGGCTCAAAAGTGTAGCTATGGTCGCCGCGGCGGATCCGGAGATGCTGTCGGCTATCCCCGGGGTTGAAGAAAGGACCGCGACGCTCTGGATCGAAGAGGCCGGCAGAATTATCGATGAGGAGGACGCGGCCTCAAAGACGATGTAAGCTCCATCCTGGATCAGACAGGATATCAGGGCGGCAGGGCAGAGGCGACGAGGGCATACAGAGGAAATAAGTCAGGGAGCCGGTGAAGAAGGTGCTCTGACAGGAAAAAAAGAGCAGGAAATCCGGATGGGAACAAGAACATCTGCGGGGTAAAATTAGAAGCGTTGGGGGGGTCAAGCATGTCAAAAAAAAGGGTTTACGAGTTGGCGCGGGAGTTGGGTATCGACAACAAGGAGCTTATCTCTCGGCTGGAAAAACTCGGCATAGCCGTGAAGTCCCACTCGGGAACGCTGGAAGACAGTGAAGTGGACCGTGTCACGAAAGAATTTCATGCCCGGGGTTCCAGGGAGATGGTTGAACAGCGGATCAAGACCACGGTTATTCGACGGAGGGCTGTCCGCGTTCCTGAAAAGGAAGCTGTCCTGGAGAAGGTCCCTGTAGAAATGGAAAAAGAGATGGGAAAAGCCCTCCCGGAAGAGGTTCCTGAGAAGATCGCTCCTTCCAGGGAAACACCGCCTGCCAAGGTGGTCAAACCTCGGCCAGTTGTTCCTGAAAAGAAAATTCCTGCCGCAGGTGAAAAACCCCTGGCTCCTCCGGAAAAACCTGCTGAACCGGTTGCCCCGCCGATTGCTGAAATTCTCAAACAGGAAAAAATTCAACCTCCTGAAAAATTTGCAGAAGAACCCTTAAAAAAACCAGCTGTCATTGAACCCGAAAAAGCCGCGGCCGCGCCGAAGGCTGTCCCCGGCGAAGCGAAGCCGCTTCCCAGGACGGAGAGGGTACAAGAGCAAGGCAAACCTGTTCCCGGCAGAAAAGAAGGGAGAACGCCGGTATCCCGACGTCCTGCAGAAACAAGATTCCCCGCAAAGCCGGCGCCGCAACCCGAAATGGCCAGAAAACAGGTCGTCGCGGCCGCACCAGGCCGTGCCGTTCCCCAGGAAAAAGGCGCGCCTAAAACCGAGGCGGAAAAGCCCAGGAAAAAGATAAAGCTCCCGGATGAAACGAGAAAGGGAGAGCAGATTCCTGCCAGAAAAAAGACGGTTCTCAAAAAGGGTCCTGAAAAGACGGATTTTCGCGGTACTTTAGAAGAAGAAATCATCGAACGTGCAGTCAGACCGCCTCGCTGGAAGGAAGAGAAAAAAGCGGCACCCGTCAAGATGAAGAAAACGGAGATTACCGTTCCCAAAGCGATCAAGAGAAGAATACGGGTTGGTGAAGCCATTACCGTTGGAGATCTGGCCAAAAAGATGGGAGTCAAGGCCGGAGAGGTCATCAACAAACTCATGCGGATGGGATTGATGGCGACCATAAATCAATCGATTGATTTCGATGCCGCGTCGCTCATCGCAACGGAATTCGAGTATCAGGTTGAGCCGGCGGGAATGGAGTACGACGAATCCATGTTCAAAGTCGAATCTTCCGTTGAAAATCTGAAGCCCCGGGCTCCCGTGGTTACGATTATGGGACACGTGGATCACGGCAAAACCTCTCTGCTGGATGCAATCCGTAAAACACGGGTCACGGAAGGAGAAGCGGGGGGAATAACCCAGGCCATCGGGGCCTACCGTGTCAATCTCAAGGGACGGGAAATTGTGTTTCTCGACACGCCGGGGCATGAAGCTTTTACCGCCATGCGGGCTCGAGGCGCGCAGGTCACGGATATCGTGGTGCTCGTTGTAGCGGCGGACGACGGGGTGATGGATCAGACCGTGGAGGCTATCAACCACTCTAAAATCGCCGGAGTGCCCATTATCGTGGCCATCAATAAAATCGACAAGCCGGAGGCCGATCCGGGGCGTATCAAACAGGCGCTTACGGAGTACGAGCTTGTCCCGGAAGAATGGGGTGGAGACACCATCTTCAGCGAGGTGTCGGCAAAGCAGAAAATCGGCATCGAGGAGCTTCTGGAACTGATTCTACTGCAGGCGGATGTTCTGGAACTGAAGGCCGATCCCGATCGTCCCGCCCGGGGCGTGGTCATTGAAGCCCGGCTGGATCGAGGACGCGGGCCGGTGGCGACGGTGTTGATACAGGAAGGCACCCTTCATGAGGGCGATGCCTTTGTCAGTAAAACAGAATATGGGCGTGTCCGCGCCATGAATGACGATCAGGGGCGACGGATCAAGGAAGCCGGACCGGCCACCCCTGTGGAGGTCATCGGCTTCTCCCGGGTGCCCCAGGCCAGTGCGGAATTCAATGCCGTCGAGGATGAAAAGAAGGCCCGCAGCATCGGGGATTACTGGATGCGGAAGGAAAGGGAGAAAGAACTTTCCGCCACCTCCAAGATCACCCTGGAACAGTTGTATGAAAAAATGAAGGAAGGCGTGAAAGAACTCAACGTGATCCTCCGGGCGGATGTGCAGGGATCGCTGGAAGCCCTGTCGGACGCCCTCACCAAGCTGAGCACCGACGATATCAAGTTGAAGGTGATTCATGGCTCCACGGGAGCGATTACGGAAACGGATGTCATGCTGGCATCGGCATCCAACGCCATCATCATCGGTTTCAATGTGCGGCCCGATGCCCGGGTGGCGGAAATCGCGGAAGCTGAGGGTGTTGACATCAAACTCTATGATATCATTTACAATGTAATTGCCGATGTTCGGGCGGCCATGGAAGGACTGCTTGAACCGGAATATCGGGAAGTGGTTCTGGGACGGGCTGAAGTGAGGGATCTGTTCCGTGTTCCCAAGGTGGGGACCGTTGCGGGCAGCTTCGTAATCGACGGGAAAGTGACTCGGAAAGCCAATGTCAAACTTGTGCGGGACGGGGTGGTCGTCTTCGATGGAAAGATCGGCTCCCTGAAGCGCTTCAAGGATGATGTCAAGGAAGTGTTGTCCGGTTTTGAGTGCGGGATCGGCATTGAAGGCTTCAACGATCTCCGGATGGGCGATATGATCGAGGCCTACATCAACGAGAAAGTAGAGCGTAAACTGTAAGGATGCGATGGTCATCGGGTCGGGGCTGATTGAACTCTGGATTGCAGAGAGCCGGTCTCTGAAGGAAAAAAGAGGGGTTCTGAAGCGAATTCTTCAGCGAACCCGGAATACCTTCAATGTTTCCATCGCGGAGGTCGGTGAAAATGACTCCTGGAAACGGGCAAAAGTCGGATTCTGCATCGTGGGCAACGATTCCCGCTATGTAAATGGGAAGGTCGATCATATTCTTTCTTTCATCGATGATCTCCAACTGGCCGAGGTGTTGAACAGCAGGATTGAAATTGTGACCATCTCGGATGCCATGCCTCATTTTGAAGACCGAAGCGGGAAATATGATCACGATTAGCGCTCTGCCTGTTTCCATCACAGGAAGTGCTGGATTGTTGTCAAAGCAAACATATCTGAACAAGAATATGAGGATGGAAAATCCATCCGCAGGGAATAGCAATGACGCAGTTTAAGAGGGCGGATCGGGTGGCCGATCTTGTGAAAATGGAGATTGCGGATATCCTGCTGCGACGGATTCGCGATCCCCGGGTCAGCAGGCTGACGGTCACCGGTGTCAAGGTGAGCGATGACCTGCGCACCGCCAGGATTTTCTTCGTGGAGATGGGTGAGGATTCCTGCCATCCCGAGACCCTGGAAGGTTTGCAGAAAGCCGGCGGCTTTATCAGGAAGGAACTTGGAAAGCGATTGAAACTGCGCTATGTGCCGGATCTCATTTTCAAGCCCGATTCCTCCTTTGCCTACGGAAGCCGAATAGATCAGCTCATCAACGAGATTCACAGGGAAGAAGAGAATGATGGATCGGATACTTGAGATCATAGAGCGCAACCGGAGCTTTCTCATTACTTCCCATGAAAGGCTGGACGGCGACGCTTTGGGAACGGAACTGGCTCTTTATGCCTGGCTTTGTCAACAGGGGAAAATGGCGGATATTTACAATCAGGATGCAACTCCGGAGAATTACCAGTTTCTGCCGGGAAGTGAAGTCATTCTCAATGAGCTTCCCGCAGTCGGTCGCTATGATGCGGCATTTATCGTGGATTGCAGCGATCTGAGCCGGGTGGGCAGGGGTTATGAAAAGATAGCCGACATCGGGACGCTCGTCAATATCGATCACCACATATCGAACACAAGGTTCTGCGAGGTTTCCTTCGTCGATCCCCGGGCGAGTTCCGCGGGGGAATTACTTTATCGATTGATCACCCGGAAGGGGAATCCTGTTTCCAGAGATATCGCAACCAATCTGTATGCGGCCCTTTTGACCGATACAGGGGGATTTCATTATGGAAGCACAGGCAGGGAAACATTGATCGCCGCCGGGAATCTCGTTGGCTGGGGCGCGAATCCCCAGGAAATATCGGAAAAAATCTACGAGAACAATCCGCTGGCCAAAATCCGTCTGCTGGCCAGAGCGCTGGAAACGCTTGCCTTCGATCTTGACGGGCGGGTCGGGTTCATGGTGGTCTGGCGGAGCGTTCTGCAGGCTGTTGGCGCCATCCCGGATTACACCGAGGGGTTCGTCGACCTTCCCCGATCGATTTCAGGGGTGGAGGTTTCCGCCCTCTTCAGTGAACAGGAAGATGGGGGCTTCAAGGTCAGCTTCCGTTCCAAAGGGAAAGTCGATGTGGAGCGTGTGGCCCGTGCCTTTGACGGCGGGGGGCACAGAAATGCGTCGGCCTGCCGGATACGGGGAGACTTCGAGACCGTCAAGCGCAGGGTTCTGGACGTGATACAGGACGGTTTTTGAGTGGATGGACGGTATCCTGATCCTTGATAAATCGCCGGGAAAGACCTCTCAAAAAGTGGTTCAGGAGGTCAAGAGGATTCTGGGGGTCCGGAAAGCCGGACATGCCGGCACCCTCGATCCGCTGGCCACGGGAGTGCTTCCCCTCTGCCTGAATGAGGCGACCAAGCTGGTCCAGTTTCTTTCTCTGGATGACAAGGAATACCGGGCTACGATGCTGTTGGGCGTAACGACGGAAACGATGGATATCGAGGGGCGGATTACGGACCGCCGGGAACCGGAAGTCGATGAGGTCCGGATTCGCGAGGCCCTGCAATTCTTTACCGGTCCAATCAGCCAGGAACCGCCCCGCTATTCGGCCGTCAAGTTCAAGGGGAGGCCGCTTTACTCCTGGGCGAGGAAAGGGGTCGACATTGCCCTGCCTCCGCGGACCGTCCAGGTTTATTCTTCCATACTGGAGGAGATTGCGCTTCCCTACGTCACCTTCAGGGTGGCCTGTTCAAAGGGGACCTATATTCGCACTCTCTGCGCCGATCTCGGAGAGCGCCTGGGCTGCGGGGCCTGCATGTCGGTGCTGCGCAGGCTGCGCTGTGGCTGTTTTACCCTGGAGACGGCGGTATCTCTTGAGGATATCGCGGACGGAAAAGGTAGAGAGACGCTTTTGTCCAGAGTAATTCCCCTGAGTGACGGTTTGCGGAATGTGGCGGCCATCGAGATCAGTGAGGAACTTTCAGGCAGGATTCGAGACGGCTTCCAGCCCGATGGAAGCACTCTGCGGGAGTATCATATTCCTTCCCTTGCGGATGGAGATATGGTAAAGTTCCTCACCTCGAGCGGCGGACTGGTGGCTGTGGCCAGATTCCTGTATGCATCGGACCAGTTGGCAGTGAGTGACATGGGGCAGCCCGCCGTCAGGATTTTGAGGGTTTTTCACGACAGAGCCTGAAAATAAAAGCCGGGTGCAACGTCGATTTCATAGATCAAATTGTTTAGGAGGATAGAAAATCGTGTTAAGTTCTGATCAAAGAGGGAGCATTATTGAAAATTATCAGTTGCATGAGAAGGATACGGGGTCCCCGGAAGTCCAGATCGCGCTTCTGAGTGCAAGGATTGAATACCTGACGGATCATTTCAAGGTCCATAAAAAAGACCATCATTCCCGAAGGGGGCTGTTGAAACTGGTCGGTCAGCGAAGGCGGCTTCTGGATTATCTGAAAAATAAGAATATCGAACGGTATCGACAGGTCATTCAGCGTCTTGGCTTGAGAAAATAAATTTCACCTTCGGGTGGGGCATCAGTTTGGAGTAAGCGGTAAAGCCTGAGGTATAAGGCAGAGGGTGTTCACCGTTTATCGTATTTTTCCGGCTTTACACCTCCGGCTTTACTCCTTACTCCCTGACCGGCAGTGCCCCGACCCGGGAAATCGCCTGAGGCTGGTGATGGGCGAGCCCGGCTGCTTCCTCTGCATGATTTCTCCCTTCCCCTGAAGGGCGGATGCTTGATGAGGCTGCGTACCTGGGTTTTCCCGTATCCGGATATCGGGTCAAAAGAGAGGATGTAATAAAAATGAGTACAATATTCAGTGCGGAGTTTGCCGGAAGGAATATATCCATCAAGACAGGGTATGTTGCTGGTCAGGCAGATGGCGCGGTTATGGTGATTTATGGGGATACCGTTGTCATGGTGACGGCGGTTTCTCTGAAGACGGCCCGGGAGGGTGTGGATTTTCTGCCTTTGACGGTGGATTATCAGGAAATGACTTATGCCGCGGGCAAAATCCCCGGCGGGTTTTTCAAGCGGGAAGGACGACCGAATGAACGCGAGATTCTGACATCGCGGGTCATCGATCGTTCCATCCGTCCTTTGTTCCCCAAGGGGTACTGCTATGAAACCCAACTCGTGGCCACCGTACTGTCCGTAGACAGTGAGAATGATTCCGATGTTGCCGCCCTTCTGGCCGCATCGGCGGCTCTCGAGATCTCCGACATTCCGTTCAAGGGGCCGATTGTCGGCGTCCGGGTCGGGCGGGTTGACGGTCAATTCATCTGCAATCCCTCGAAATTAGAGCAGGAAAAAGGAGATCTGAATCTTTATCTTGTCGGCAGGAAAGTGGTTCCGGGGACGGAAGGCAGGCCCTATGATGTCAACCTCGTCATGCTGGAGGGAGAAGCTCAGCAGGTCGAGGAAGAACACGTCATCGCCGGGATCGACTTCGGTCTGGAATGCATGCGTCCCGTTATCGAATTGCAGGACCAGCTCCGCTCGGCCCTTGGGAAACCCAAACGGGAGTTCGAGGCCGTTGAAATTGACGACGCTCTGCTGGCGGAGGTTTCGGAAAAGGCGGCGGTCAGGATGCGCGAGGCGTACCGGATGTCGAGAAAACTGGATCGGCATGCCGCCCTCGACGAGATCCGCAATTCCGTTCTCAAGGCCGTCACGGCTGATGAAGCCGGACTGCGTCTCCGGACGGCGGCGGCATTGGAAGCTTTGGAAAAGCGCATTGTCCGGGATGTGATTCTGAAAGAAAAACAGCGGATCGATGGACGATCCTATGCGGAGATACGCGCCATCAGCGCGGAAGTGGGGATCCTTCCCCGGGCGCACGGTTCCGCCCTTTTCAATCGCGGGGAAACCCAGTCTCTTGCCGCTCTCGCCCTGGGAACGTCATCGGACGAACAGCGGCTGGACTATGTTGCGGGTGAAGAGACGCGTTCCTTCATTCTTCACTACAATTTTCCTCCCTACTGCGTCGGTGAAGCCAGGCCGTTGCGAAGCCCTGGCCGCCGGGAAATCGGGCATGGCAATCTGGCCAGAAAAGCCCTGATGCCGGTGATTCCTTCTCCGGAAGAATTTCCCTATACAATCCGAATTGTTTCCGAGATCCTTTCCTCGAACGGTTCCTCATCCATGGCCACGGTCTGCGGAGGCCTCCTCTGTCTCATGGATGGCGGCGTTCCGGTCAAGGGGGTGGTGGCGGGGATTGCCATGGGCCTTCTGAAAGAGGGTGAGCAGGTGGTGATTCTGTCCGACATCCTTGGTGATGAAGATCATGCCGGGGATATGGATTTCAAGGTCTGCGGAACCAGTAAGGGTATTACCGCCATGCAGATGGATATCAAGATAGACGGGATTAATGAGGATATTCTCCGCAAGGCGCTCGCGCAGGCCAGAGAAGGGAGGCTGTTTATCATCGACAAGATTCTGGCTACGATTTCCGAACCCAGGAAGGAATTGTCTATTTACGCTCCCCGGATCACTACGGTGAAAGTCAAACCGGAAAAGGTGCGCGCCGTGATCGGTACCGGCGGCAAGAATATCCGCCAGATCGTCAGCGAGACCGGTGTAACCATTGACGTGGAAGATGACGGCACGGTGACGATTGCGTCCAGCGATATGGAGGCGTCCGCTCGGGCGATTGCCATGGTCCGCTGGTTGACGGAAGACGCCGAAGTGGGCAAAATCTATCGGGGAACCGTCAAGAAGGTCGTTGATTTCGGGGCGTTTGTGGAGATCCTGCCCGGAACCGAGGGGCTGCTTCACATCTCGCAGCTGGCCAAAGAGCGGGTCAACAAGGTGACGGATATCGTCAATGAAGGCGATGAAGTCATCGTGAAGGTCCTTGAAGTGGACAAGCAGGGTAAAATTCGATTGAGTCGAAAGGAAGCCCTGGGTTCCGACATTTAATGACCGGGATCCGGATTTCCGTCCAGACGCTGCCCCACTTTGAAGGGCTTTCGCTGCCGCGGTATATGAGCGAACATGCCGCGGGAATGGATATTTGCGCGGCCGTGGCGGATGAGGTGGTCATCCTGCCCGGGGAAAGGGCGCTGATCCCCACGGGCATTGCCATCGCGCTGCCTGAAGGATTCGAAGCCCAGATCCGGCCCCGCAGCGGTCTGGCATTGAAGCACGGCGTGACGCTGGTCAACGCGCCCGGCACCATTGACGCGGATTACCGGGGGGAGATAGGCGTTCTTCTGATCAATCACGGCAATGACCCTTTCGTGGTTGCCAGAGGAAGCCGGGTTGCGCAGATGGTTATCGCCCCCGTCTGTCGGGTTGCATGGTCTGAATCCGGCAGTCTGGAGACCACGACGCGGGGGGATGGAGGATTCGGTCATACGGATGAATCCTGAGGTTGGAAGACATGAAAAGGCATAAGGTCCACAAAACGCTCAAGGAGATCAATGAACGCATTAAACAGGGAGAGGCCGTCGTCGTCACTGCGGAAGAAATGATCGACATTGTCGAACGGCACGGCGACGTGGAAGCGGCCCGCCGGATCGATGTCGTAACGACGGGCACCTTCAGCCCCATGTGTTCCTCCGGGGCCTTTCTCAATTTCGGGCATACCTCACCCAAGATCCGCGCCTCCAGAGTGTGGCTCAATGACGTTCCGGCCTACGGAGGCATCGCGGCGGTCGACTGCTATATCGGCGCCACGGAAGTCGTGGAAGGCGATCCGCTCAACAGTGTCTATCCCGGTGAATTCAATTACGGTGGCGGACATGTCATCCAGGACCTGGTTTCGGGGAATCTCATCCGGCTTCGGGCTGAAGGCTACGGTACGGATTGCTACCCTTTGCGGAAGTTCGAAAAAAACATCACCCTGCACGATCTCCGCGACGCCATGCTCTTCAATCCCCGGAATGCCTATCAGAATTACAACTGCGCCGTGAACATGTCCGACAAAACCATTCACACTTACATGGGGATGCTCCGTCCCCGGATGGCCAATGCGAATTATGCCACGTCGGGTCAGCTCAGTCCTCTCTTTAACGATCCATATTACCGGACCATCGGCATCGGGACGCGAATCTTCCTGGGCGGCGCTCAGGGCTTTGTCGCCTGGCCGGGGACCCAGCACAATCCCCATGTCATCAGAGGAAAAAACGGCGCGCCCCGGGAAGGGGCGGGAACTATAGCCACTATCGGCAATCTGAAGGAGATGAGTCCCGAGTGGCTCGTCGGGGCGAGTTTTCTGGGGTATGGGGTATCCCTGTACGTCGGAATCGGCATCCCGATTCCGATTCTCGACGAAGACATGGCCCGCTATACGGCGGTGAAGGATGAGGATCTTTATGCCCAGATTTATGATTACGGCATGGATTATCCAAAAGGCGCGGCGAAAAGCCTCGGGGAGGTGAGTTACAAGGAACTCCGCAGTGGGAGCATCGATTTCAAGGGCCGGAAGATTTCAACCGCCCCCCTCTCCAGTTATTACAAGGCTCGGGAAATCTGTGAGATTCTCAAGGAATGGATCGAGCGGGGTGATTTCCTTCTGGGGGAACCGCAGCAGCTTCTGCCCGATGGAGACCTTGAATAAGTTCTCACACAGAGGTGGAATCCGCGAAAAAAAGCTATAGGGTGTTGCATATTGAAAGAGGATTCTGATATAGCCAACGTAGTTGTAGATACCCGATTGCATTCCAGGTGATAAGGGCTATCAGGTGAGAAGCGGGGCATCCTTATGATTTGTGCGCCAGGAAACCGCCGGCAAAGCCGCTGCCGTAAGCCGAAGAAAGACAATCCGGTATGAAATCCCCGTTTTTTCCCAATCTCGAAAGAGGAAATGACTGAAATGAAGATCGGTCGTTATCTTGCGCTGTTTGTCTTTCTGATGGGATTGCTGATCACCTTTGGCGATCGGGGACTGGTAGACAGCTACATGATGCAGAAGCGGCTTGCCGCGCTGCAAAAGGAGAATCAGGAGATCATTCGTGAAAACAGTCAATTAAAACATACCATAGCCTTGCTGAAGGACGATCTCTCCTATATCGAGATGGTGGCGAGAAACGATTTAGGCATGGTCAAGGATGGCGACATGGTCTATCAGTTCGCCAGATAAATGTGAAAATTCCCGGGAACGTTATGCTGGATTTAAAAAGTTTATTATCGGGCAGCAGACAGGTTGTCGGTCTTGATATCGGTTCCAGTTCGCTGAAGCTTGCAGAGGTGGTGGACGATCCCAGGGGCGGCTATCTCCTGAACCGTTTTTCACAGCTTTCCCTTCCCCGGGGAATCATTGTCGACGGGATTCTTCATGAAACATCCCTTTTGACGGAAAAGGTCAAGGAACTTTTCAAAACATCGGGCAATCGCCGGAAGGGCATTGTCACCTCCCTGTCGGGTCATTCCGTTATAATCAAGAAAGTGGATTTCCCAACCATGGAAGAAGAGGAAATGCGCGACATGATCCGGGATGACGCCGCGCAGTATCTTCCATTCGACAATATGGACGAGGTCAACTTCGATTTCCAGATTCTGGGCGAGAATGAATACAATCCCAACTTGATGGAAGTTCTGCTTGTCGCCGCCCGGAAGGATATAATCAACAGTTACACGGACGCGCTCAAGGCGGCGGGACTGACTGTGGTTATCATGGATGTGGATTCCTTCGCGCTGGAAACCGTATACGAAGAAAACTACGACTTTGAGGAAGAGGACATTGTCGCGCTCATCAACATCGGTGCGAGCATAACCAATATCAATGTCGTCAAGGCTGACGCATCCATCTTCACCCGTGATTTCACTCTCGGCGGCAATACGGTGACGGAGTCCCTGGTCGACAGGCTTGGTGTCAGCTTCGATGAAGCGGAGCGGGTCAAGATTGAGGGACCTGGGGGAGATGAGTTCGAGGCGAATGCTTTCCGGATGAGTCTGATCGAACATGCCGAACCCATCTGTGCGGAAATCGATCGTTCCATCGAGTTTTTCCGCTCCACCTTCGGCGGGGACTACATCAGGAAAGTTCTGCTGTCTGGAGGCGGAGCCAAACTCCCGGGCATCGTGGAGGAACTCCGGCAGAGGCTCGGTGTCGATACGGAAATACTCAATCCTTTCCAGAAAATCGCGATCAACGACAAAACCGTCGATGTTTCCCTGGTGGAGCAGATGGGACCGGCTTTAGCCGTCAGTCTGGGGTTGGCCCTGCGCCGTGTGGGGGACAAATGATCCGGATCAACCTTCTTCCCTATCAGGAGAAACGAAAGCAGGCCGGCCTGAAAAAACAGGTTCTCATTTTTTCCGGATCGTTTCTGGCTTTTCTTCTTGTCCTGGCTGGCATCCAGTTATACGTAAGTTTCAGTATCCGCAATCTGGAAAAGGAGATTCAGGAAAAAGAAGAGACCCTGACCAGACTGAACCGGATTGTCGGGGAAGTCGAAACGTTCAAAAAAGATGTGAGTTCGCTGGAAAAGAAACTTTCCGTCATTTCCCGCCTTGAAGAAAACCGGCTGGCTCCGGTTTATTATCTGGACAGGTTGAATTCCGCCGTCCCAGCTCAAGATGCCTGGCTCGACAAAGTCTCTCAGCAGGAGACGGGGCTGCAGCTGGAAGGCGTTGCCCGCACCAACATGGTTCTGTCCCGGTTTATGAGAAACCTCGAAGCCCTCAATATTTTTGAGACCGTCGAGCTGATTTCCTCCCGGCAGAAAGATTATTCCGGTATGAAGCTCTATTCGTTTGTCCTGTCCTGCAGGATCAAAAAAGAAGGAACCTGATGCATGGCTATCACGCTGGATGACATCAAGAAACTTTCACCGCAGAAGAAAGCCCTCCTGGTGGGGGGGCTTTTTCTTCTGATCGCCTATTTCCACTGGTTTTATTTCCTTTCCCCCTCCCTGGAAGCACGGAGCAATCTGAAGACAAAGCAAGAAGAGCTTTCCCAGAAAGTGGAGGAAAAACAGCGTATTGCGGATCAGAAGAAGAAGTATATGAAAGAAGTGGCGCTTCTGAAACAGAAATACGAGCTCGCCATGGCCAAGCTTCCGGAAAAGAAGGATATGCCCCTTCTATTGTACGATATCGCTCTGGCAGGAAAAAACGCGGGAGTCGACTCCGTCCTTTTTGAGCCGGTGACAGTGAAGGCCGCCGATGAGAAGGGGAATGACAACAAGCAGGGCGCGGGAAAGGGCAATGCGCAGAAACCGCCGGGAGCGAAGAAGCCGGGCGGGAAGGATGCAGAACCTGAGAAATTCTATGAAGAAATTCCGGTGAAGATGACGGTCGTCGGACGTTTTCACAATACGGTGCTCTTTTTTGACAAGGTGGCCAGGTTGCCGCGGATTGTAACCGTTGATGAAATCAGTATGGAAGAGGCCAGGGATTCCAAAGGGAAAGGGCGCATCCTGAGCACGGCATGCACGATAAAGACCTACATGTTTCTGGAAAAAAAGGATGAACAAGCAAAAAAAACGACCGAAAAGAAGCCGTAGATTTTCAGGCGTGATCCTTGTCTGCATGTTTCTGATTGTCCTGCTGTCAGCGGGTCAGGGATGGACGGCGCCATCTTCCCCCGTTCCTCCGCTCAATTATTCCTATCATGCGCTGGGAAAACCGGATCCTTTTATACCCTTCGTGGAAAAGGAACTCAGCCGGAAAAAAGTGAAGAACAGAAAGAGAACCAAACCGTTATCGATCTTTCCATTGCAGAGAGCCTCTGTCGGGCAGTTCAAACTGATCGGAATCGCGGGCAACGAACAAGGGCGGACAGCAATGGTGACCAACGCCCAGGGCAGATCTTTTCCAGTATTCGTGGGAACGGTCATTGGTCTTCATGGGGGGCAGGTTACGCAGATTCTGGAAGATCGTGTGATCGTCGAAGAGAAGGCGACTTCAGGAAAAGGGCGACACAAGACGAGGCGTATTTCGTTGAAGCTTCAAAACGTGGATTGATGAGAGGATGAGATGAAACAAGTCGGGCGGCGTTACGGCATTGCTTTATTGATCGGTTTCTTGTGGATGCTTCTGGGGCTGTTCACGGCATGGAATGCCGTGGCGGAAATGCATGCGACCGGGGCGGCGGATACCGGAAATCTGGAAAATATCATCCTGAATCGGGCGAAGGGGAAAGAGAGAGTAACCTTTGTTGCCACAAGGATTTCCACCTTCAAGGTGGAAGAAGAGGCTGGGAACACCGTTCTGCTGAAACTGGAAAATCTGTCGGCGCCGGAAATCCTGCGTAGACCTTTCAGTGACGAGGCCATGATCAACGTCCTGCAGGTCGTGGCGGAGCAGAAGACGGTCCAGGGAAAACCCTGGGTTCATGCAGCCGTTTATTTGAAGCAGCCCGTTCCGTACAGTGTCCGGCAGGAAGGGCAGAATGTCATTCTGGATTTTAATGTGGCCAGTTTGGGAGAAGCGGCGACGCCGTCCATGGAAAAGAAAACGGCGCCTGAAGCCTCCTCGGGCCTTGCCCCTGAAAACCAAAAGAGATCAAAGGCTTCGGAGAATCGCAAAGCAAAGAAAGCCCCTGTTGCAGATGAGTCCTCCACGGCCAGGTACACCGGCCAGAAAATATCCCTTGATTTTCAGGATGCCGATATTCGAGCTGTTCTCCGTCTCCTGGCGGAAACAGGCGGGGTCAGCATTGTGGCCGGCCCCGATGTCAAGGGGTCCGTCAACGTTCACATGAGGGATGTCCCCTGGGATCAGGCGCTGGAAACCATCCTGGATATCCATGGTCTGGCCAAAAAGGAAATGGGCAACGTCATCAGTGTGATGAGCCTGGAAAAGAAGAAGAAGGATGAAGAGGTGAGGAAAGCCGCCGAAAAGGATCAGATCGAAGCTGAGGCGAACAGAAAGAAACGCGAGCAGGATCTCCTGGCGGAAAAAGGCAGGCTCCGGCAAATTTCCATCGAGGCGAAGATTGTCGAGGCCTCTGAGGAATTCATTAAAAATCTGGGAGTGACCTGGGGAGGGGCCGTCAGCGCCCGCATGGGAAGCTATCCCTTTCAGGCGGCCTATGGAACCAACACAAGAACCACAGAGGGGCAGACAAATCCCGTATCCTATCCCTATCCCGCCGGAATAGGTTATACGACTTCGGGGACTGGCGCGGTACTGTCGCAGGCAGCCGTCAATATGCCGGGCTCTATCATCGGGACGCCGACCCTGGGGGTGGTGATCGGAGGGTCGAAGGCCGTATTGGATGTTCAGATCGCCGCTCTGGAGAGCACGAGTTCGGGCAAGATCATCTCCACGCCGAAAGTGACCACGATGGACGGGGTCACGGCAAAGATAAAGCAGGGTGAGGAAATTCCCTATACGACATATGATGACAAGGGCTATCCCCGGGTGAATTTCAAGGAAGCCGTCCTTAAGCTTGAAGTCACACCGAGCATTACCCCGGATGGCCGGATTTCCATGCAGATCAACGCGACCAATGACCGGGGGGATTATGCGAAAGCCGGGATTCTGGGGGACAATGTTCCCATCATCAAAAATGAGGTGGATTCCAAGGTCGTCGTGGAAGACGGGACGACCATCGTCATCGGCGGAGTTTCCAAAACGACTGATGATACCAGTACAAGCGGCGTTCCGTGGCTTTCCCGGATTCCTGTTTTGGGATGGCTCTTCAAATCGGAGAATACGGATAGAACCAGAAAGCAGCTGTTGATCTTTGTTACGCCGAAAATCATTCCCGATGTCGAACCCGGCGCCGCTGCAGGTCTTTCATAGCGGAAGAAGCGCTCCTGCTCCTGAAGAGAAAAGGCCTTCTGTCTGGCGACGGGAGGCGCATCACACAGGCTTCAACCTGCAAGAGACGCGGTAAAAAATGAACAAATCGCTTTCCATTATTGATATTCTGAACTTCTTAACATTGCGGTGCTCACGTGATCCTGAAAAGAATGAATTGTTCCTGTGCCTTGTGGAGATGCGTTGCCGCTATTAGTGTCCCGCTTCTGGTTCTTCCTGTCTGCCCCGTTTCGGGATGGAGCGCTGACGGAAGTGCGTCGCGATCCACGCTCAGGTGCGGAAATGACCTGGTCTCCCTGGGAGACAGCGTGGAGGATGTGCTGGTGAGCTGCGGTGAACCTTCCCGGCGCCACACGGCAGGCTCCAGAGGAAAGACTCGAACGGCCAAGCGGAAAAGCAGCAGGGAATCCGACGGGGATCGGAACAACGAAAGCCCTTCCAGAAAGAAGAAACGGACGCCCCGCAGGGCAAAATACCAAGAAAATGAGGCAGAAACCTGGCATTACAATCGAGGCCCCAATGATTTCGTATACTGTCTTCACTTTGAAGACGGCGTCCTGACAAGGATCGTTCAGGGCGGCCGGGGGAGATAAGCGGGACGTCCATGGCCTGCCGGTATTTTTTTATAATAAAGACATCTGATCTGCCTTGACACGCCCCATGGGCTGTGATAGCTCACGCGTATTTGCGGCATCTTTTGCCCGAGTCAACTCTACTCCCATTAAGTCAAGGTCTTCGAAACGGTAAGAATATAAAATGGATAGAGCCGAGTTTCTTTCCCGAACGCAAACCCTGCTGGAACAGGATGCATTCGAGAGCGCTCTGGATGAGGCGAAGCGCCGGCTTGACCGGAATCCCGGAGATATCGACGCGCTGATCGTTCAATGCCATGCCTGCACGCGGCTGGGTAAGCTGGAGGAAGCCTCAGCCGTGATTGACGAGGTGGAGAAGACCATTCTGGAGATGTCCCGCGTTTTTGTCAGCATGGGGGATATCTGCTTCAAGGGGGGCTTGAACCAGGAGGCCGTTAAATTTTATCGCCGGTTTCTTGAACTCAACCCCGGTTCTGACCTGTCCCGGGATATCTCAGGAAAACTCAAACTTATTGAAAGTGATTCTCCGGATTTTACGCCGGAGGCGGATCATCGGGAAACTTTCGAACATCCCGTGACGGCAGGTTTTCAGACCCTGACTCTGGTTGACCTTTATCTTCGGCAGGGGCATCTGGATGAAGCTGAAGCCCTTCTGGAACAGATGATGGCACGCAATCCCGATTCTTCCACACTCCGGGAAAAGCTGGCGGCTGTCCGGTCGGCAACAGGCGTACAGGCGGCGAAAGGGATGAACCCCCGACAGAAGAAAAAAGTGATTGAAAAATTGGGCAAATGGCTGGATCTACTCCAGAGAAGAAGGTCCTATGCGATTTGATCCATCCGTGTATCAATCCCGGCTGGCCAGGCTGCGCTCGATCCTGCTCTCCAGTCATATTCAGGGTCTTATCCTTTTTGACCTCCATAATATCCGCTATTTCACCGGATTCACAGGAAGCGACGGGGCGCTGGTCGTGAGAGAGCAATCCGCGACGCTGCTTGTTGATGGCCGCTATTTGACACAGGCCCGCAAGGAAGTTCAGGTTGCCGATCTCTTCCTGTTCCAGGACAAAGTGGATGGCCTTGAGTCCGTTCTTGATCTGAAAGCGGGAGAAACGGTCGGCTTTGAGGCTTCTGCAGTCAGTTATACGTTTTTTTTGAGGTTGTCGGATCGGCTGCGGGAAGAAAGGCTGAAACCTCTGTCGGAAGAGCTGAATTCGATTCGGGCGGTCAAGGACGCCGAGGAAATATCCTGCATGCGCCGCGCCGCTGAGCTGGCCGGCCGGGTGCTCGAAGCCGTTACTTCGAAGATTCGTCCGGGTGTCCCGGAGCGGGATGTTGCCCTGGAGATCGATTTCGGGTCAGCAAGGGCCGGTGCGGAACGGATGGCCTTTGAAACGATTGTGGCCTCGGGAGCCAATGCCGCGCTGCCCCACGCGAAGCCCGGTCTGAAAAACCTGGAGCAGGGCGATCTGATCGTTATAGATTATGGCCTTGTAGTCGATGGATATTGTTCCGATGAAACCTGCACCTTCTGCCTCGGATATGCGGACGGAAAAAAACGGGAAGCTTACGCCGCCGTGAAAGAAGCTCATGACCGGGCACTGGAAGCGGTCAGGGCCGGTGTGACATGCAGTTCGATTGATCGGGTTGCTCGAAGCGTTCTTGAACGATACGGCCTGGATGCCCTGTTTTCTCATGGCACCGGTCACGGAGTCGGTTTGGAGGTGCATGAGGCTCCGCGGGTATCTGCAAAGTCGGACACGGTCCTGACAGCGGGTATGGTGATCACCATCGAGCCGGGGGTGTATATCCCCGGGCAATGGGGAATCAGGATTGAAGATACCGTTCTGGTGCAGGATGCCGGCTGCGAAGTCCTTACGAAAATGCCGAAGGATCTAATTATTTTATAAATTAAATTAACAGGATGACGATTTATGAAAATATTTCCAGATGATCTTCTTTACAGTCGTGAACACATTTGGGTTGCCGTTGACGGTAATATGGCCACGCTGGGCATTACGGATTACGCCCAGGAAAAACTTGGAGACGTGGACGAGGTCGATCTGCCCAAAGTGGACTCCTTTGTCGAGAGGGACGAACCTTTTGGAACGCTTGAGTCTGCAAATGACGTATTTGAACTGGTTTCGCCTTTATCGGGAGAAATCGTCAATGTCAACGAAGACATCATGGAGGATGTGACTATCCTGAACAGTGATCCCTATGATGCGGGTTGGATTGTGGTCATCGAAATGAAAGATCCGGAGGAACTGGATGATCTTTTGGAAATCCAGGGGTATCAGGATTACATTGCCGAGGAAGAATAGATTCTTCATTCTTTTTTTTCAGGCCGTTATCAATTTTAGGTTGCAATTTTAATTAACATTGCGTATACAATCCTTCCTGCGCGACTGTAAGATCCGCATCCCTTCCGATCAGGCAGGCTTGAAAACGGGGGGCAACAAAGATAAAAAACTTTGAGGTATTTAAGATATTAGATAAAGGCATAATTGCCCGGTAAGGAGTGTGGTAAAATTATATTGATAAAACAAAGGGTAGTCTACGGCATGAGCAGATCATGATGAGCCGTGCTGCCCTTTTTTTAATACAGCGGAGGGAAACTAGATGGGGCATCTGATCCGGTAAGTCTCTTACCGGTTTGAGCGGATTATCAGCTTGTTTTTTTCATAAATGTCTTTTGATCCATCCTTTCATTCTTGAAAGTTTCATGTCCGGTTCAGTCCATCGAAACCGAAACAAAAGCACCATAAGCGTCAGTCCTTCCGTTTTCCTGTAAGAGTGTAAAGCGTCATATATCCTTGACCCTTTTGCCAAGGGGGTTCCCTCACCGTGGAACGCGGGACGGGAGATGGGGGTGACGTTTTAAATTACAAACCAATTTCTGGAAATTTCTGAAAATCAAAAAGGAGGTATAACTTGGAAGTCAAAGTATTTGACAATGACGTGGAAAAGGCTTTGAAAATCTTGAAAAACAAGCTTTCCAAAAGTGGACTGTTCAAGGAACTGAAGGTCCGCAGAGCCTATGAGAAACCTTCCGTAAAGCGCAAGAGAAAAGCCATCGAAGCGCGGCGTCGGTTTGCCAAGGTTCAGAGACGAAGGAGCTCATAAAGACTCCTTTGCCGGGGCATCATACTTCAATTCCAGATCAGAGAGGATATCCCGACGACAGGCAGAAAACGGTGCGGGCGTAAAATTCTAAGCTGGGGAACCGACGGCGAAACCGGAACGGATAGCGCTGTGATATGGAATCGGAATGATGTTGCCAGTTCAGGGGATGCATCCTTCAACAGGGACCGGGCAGCTTAACGGCTTTCTGAACGGGTTGGGAGTTTGTGCGAATGATAGAAAGACAGTATCTTGTTGATGCCCTTTCGATAGAGGAATCGTGGCGGATATTCCGCATTATGGCTGAATTTGTGGAAAGCATTGAAGAGCTCTCCACATTGCGGAATGCCGTAAGCATCTTTGGCTCCGCGCGGCTGAAGCCAGGTGATCTCTGGTACGGGAAAGCGGAATACCTGGCAAAGCGTCTGGCGGAGAAAGGATTCAGTGTGATTACGGGAGGTGGTCCCGGCATCATGGAGGCTGCCAACAAAGGGGCAGCCGAGGCCGGGGGAAAATCCGTGGGGATGAATATCCGTCTGCCCTTTGAGCAGAAACCGAATCCCTATTCGAATGTCAGCATCGACTATAAATACTTTTTCATCCGCAAGGTGATGTTCGTCAAATATGCCGTGGCCTATGTCATTTTCCCCGGGGGGTATGGCACGCTGGACGAGCTCTTCGAGGCCCTGACGCTCATTCAGACAAAACGCATCAAGAGTTTTCCCGTCATCCTGCTGGGGAGCGATTACTGGAAAGGTTTGATGGACTGGCTGAACGACACCATGCTGAAAGAAGATATGATCCTGTCCGACGATCTTGACCTGATCCGGATCACCGACGACCCCGATGAAGCCGTTCGATACATTCAGCGGTTCGTCATTCTGTAATTTCCCCATACATTTAATGAAATCATGGGCATCCGAGCGGGAGAATCCGGCAACTCTTTGAGTAAGGCGCTTCTTGAGATCGAGAAGGAGCAGCCGGCTCCCTGTTATCTGCTTTACGGCGATGCGGAATACGAAATAAGCGATGCCTTCACGAAGATCATCGATGCGCTGCTTTCTCCGGAAGACCAGGCTTTGAATCTCTTCGTCCTGGACGGCGAGGATGAGGACCCGGAACGAATAGGGGAAAATCTTATGACCCCGCCTCTGCTTCCCGGCAGAAAGGTCGTTGCGGTCCGCCGGACACAGCTCTTTTCTTCCCGCAAGACGCTGAAAGATCTGGTAAAGCGCATCCGTGAACAACTGAATGGAAAACCGCAGCAGGCCGCGAAGACCTTCATGACCTTCCTGAGTCTTGCCGGATGGAATCTCGAGGATTTCAAGGGCGACGGCTGGAAAGCCATTTCCGATAAAGACTGGCAGACAACCGTGGAGGGAGATGCCGGAGAGGACCGGATCAAGTGGCTCCCCCAGGTCGTCGAGGTTTGTGTCGATCTGGGACTGAAAGGCAGAAGCGCAACCGGCGGCGGGACGGATCATCTGGAGGCCATTCTGCGGGACGGCCTTCCCGCCGGCAATGTCCTTCTTCTGACCGCGGAATCCGTGGACAAGCGGAAAAAACTGTTCAAAACCATCAGTGAACTGGGCAGGGTGTTGCCCTTTGTTGTTGAGAAAGGCGAGGCCCGGCAGAAAAACACCTTGATGGATTCTGCCCGGGATCTTCTGGCGACCCGGGGAAAGCGCATGTCCTCCGGCGCGTGGGAGGTTCTGGGGAGAAAAACGGGGTTCCAGTTGCGGAACTCCATGGCGGCTCTGGAAAAGCTCATCACCTATACGGGGGAGCGAAAAACCATCGAGGTGTCCGATGTCGAGGAAGTCATCAGCCGGACGCGGGAGGATAAAGTGTTCGACCTCACCGCGGCCCTGGCGGAAAAGAACCTGAAGGGGGCGCTGTCTGTTTTACGGAGCCTGAGGGAGCAGGGAATTCATTCCCTTGTCATTCTATCCATGATCGTCCGGGAGATGCGGCTGCTATTGCATGCGCGGCAGCTCCGGAACGAGGGGGCGCTGCCGGGTTATCAGCCCCGGATGGATTACGGACGCTTTCAAAAATCGATTTATCCGACCGTAAAGGGCTGGGCCGGGCAGGCGGGAGACGTTCACATTGAGCTGGCGGATTCGCACCCTTATGTGGTCTTCAATATCCTTCGAAATTCGGAAAACTTTTCGGAAAAGCGGCTGAAGCGCCATCTCGAGGATCTGCTGGCGATGGACCTGGCCATGAAGTCGACGGCGAAGGATGCCGACCTGATGCTGGAACGGTTCCTTATCGATGTGTGCCGCCCTTAGGAGGGACTTAGAGGCGGATTAGAGTTTTCTGCGGCGGGTCATGGCCGCCTTTTCACGACGGGAAAGCCGGTGGGCAGGGCCCTTCTTGCGGGCGTTTCCAGATTCGCGGGCATCGTCCTCTTCCTCTTTTTCGGGAAAGCGCTCCGCGACGGCGGTCACCGCAGCCGAAGCAGCCGCGCGGACGATCACCTCTTCGAACTCCGGAGAAGTCAGGGCCGTTGCGCCCTTTCTGGAGATGTAGTCAGCGACATCGCGATCAGACGTCACGACGACGATCTCCTCTCCCTTCTGCAAAACCATGCGTTTGATGACTTCGTCGGCCTTTTCACCCCTGCGGGAGTAAACGACGGTAATTCCTCCCTGGCGATCCCGCTCCTCGAAGGGCGAGCCGTTTTCCCAGCCGTCGAACACCACCGTGATCCGATGCCCCTTCGATTTCCGGTATGAGGAAACCTGCGAAAGCAGAGCCTGCCGCCCGGCTTCCAGGCTTCGGCGTTCAAAATGGCGGAGGAAATCGGATTGCCTGATCAGGTTGTAGCCGTCGATGATAATGTGCATGGCGGGAAAAGAAAGTTCAGGCTGTCGGGAATGTACAGGGTTCCGGGCTGTTTTCCAGCAGGGCGCGCATGGCCGGCAGGGTAAGGCCATAATCGCCGCTCGCGAAAACGGCGGAGCCCGCAACGAGGACATCCGCTCCGGCCTGGGCGACGGTTGAAATGTTATCCAGGTTGATCCCCCCGTCCACTTCGATGACGATCCGGGGGGAAACCGCCGAAATCATGGCCTTGGCCTTGCGGATTTTCGGCAGCATCGTGGGGATAAACTGCTGTCCGCCGAAACCGGGGTTCACGGTCATGATGAGAAGCAGATCCAGATCGGGCAGGATGTCTTCCAGCAGACTCAAAGGGGTTGCCGGATTGACTGAAACACCGGCCGAAACGCCCCGTTCCCTGATATAGGAGATGGTGCGGTGCAGGTGAACTGCCGCTTCCGCGTGAACGGTCAGGATATCGCAGCCGGCGTCGATGAATGCGTCAAGATAAGAATCCGGGTTGTCGATCATCAGATGGACATCAAAGGGCAGCCTTGTGACCTTGCGCAGAGACTTGACGACCGGCGGTCCGATCGTCAGATTGGGGACGAAGTGGCCGTCCATTACATCGATATGGATCCAGTCCGCTCCGGCAGCCTCCACGGCGGCGATCTCGTCGCCCAGACGGCTGAAATCGGCGGAAAGGATTGAAGGGGCAATTTTTTTCATAAGTTAAAACCGCAATCCTTAAATTATGTCAGGTCATTCCAATTTCAGATTAAAGATGACATCACCCGGAAACCGTTACAACATCTCCGCCGGGCCGTCAAGGGGAAAGCCGGAGGTTTCCGGAAAACGGGGCCGCCCCATGATTTCTCTTTATAATCTGCTGCTGCCTCTGGCAGCACTTTTCGGTATTCCCTATTACGCCATCCGGATGCTCCTGACCGGCAAGTATCGGAAAAGCCTCGGCCCCAAGCTGGGTATTTACTCCGGGGGAGAACTTTTTTCCGCGATGAAGGGCAGTCCGCGCATCTGGGTGCATGCCGTTTCCGTGGGCGAGGTGACCGCCGCCGCTCCGGTGGTTGCCGAACTGCGAAAGGATTATCCCGGGGCCTGCATAGTCGTATCCACGAGTACGGAAACAGGCCAGGAAATGGCTCAGCGACTCATTCCCGAGGCGACGGCCCTCATCTATTATCCCCTGGATCTGTCCTTTGTGGTGGACCGGATGCTGACGCGGGTGCAGCCGGACATCTTCATCCTGACGGAAACGGAACTCTGGCCGAATTTTCTGACTTCATGCCGGAGGAGGGGAATTCGGGTCGTCGTGATCAATGGGCGCATTTCTCCCCGGTCATTCCGCCGTTACAGACGGACTCGATTTTTCTGGAAGGGACTGCTGGAAGGTCTCGACGGTCTGGGAATGATTTCAGCGACGGATGCCTGCCGGGTTCTTGCCTTGGGTGCACCGCCGGCAAAGGTTTCGATTCTCGGCAACGCCAAATATGACAGCCTGGCTTTCAGGACCTCCCCCGCTCTGCAGGCGGAAATCGCCCGGAAACTGAATATTTATCCCGGAAGCCCTGTCTTTGTCGCGGGGAGCACCCATGAAGGCGAGGAAGCAATCTGCCTGTCGGTTTACCGGCGACTGCTGGCGTTCAATCCTGAATTTCAATTGATCCTGGCGCCTCGCCATGTCGAGAGGGCCGAATCCGTGGCGGAACAGATCCGGCAGGCCGGTTTCGCGGACGTCATCCGGCTTTCGGAGATCAACGACGGCACGCAGCGGCGCGGGGAACGCGTCGTTCTCGTGGATGTCATCGGCGAGCTGTTCAGGATCTACAGCCTGGCGACCGTGGTATATTGCGGGGGGAGCCTTGTTCCCAAAGGGGGACAGAATATTCTGGAGGCGGCTGCCTGGGGAAAGGTGGTCTTTTACGGACCTCACATGGACGATTTTGAAGGGGAGAAGGCTCTGCTGGAAGTGTCGGGCGCGGGCATTCCCGTTGCCGACGAAGCGGAACTGAAGGAGGCGATGCTGTCGCTCCTGGCGGATCCCGATGAGTTGAGACGCCGGGGCGAACAGGGCCGTCTTGCCGTCACCGCCAATGCCGGGGCGTCCCGACGTTATGCCGATCTCATCGGGTTTCATCTGGGGGGGAAACGATCTCTTCCAGTTGCTCCATGAGCGGCCCCAGACTATCCGGTTGAAGGGCCGATACGGCGATGGCGTTGAAGCGCCGGCAGAGGGTCGACAGCAGGGCCTTGTCGGCAAAGCGGTCGGCCTTGTTGAAGACCCGGAGGGTGGCTTTTCCCTGTATGCCGATCTCTTCCAGGATTTTTTCCACGGCGGCGATGTGGCTTTCGAAGCCGGGGTTGCTTACATCGATGACGTGGAGGAGGATGTCCGCTTCATAGAGTTCCTCCAGCGTGGCCTTGAAGGCGGCGAAGAGATCCGCCGGGAGGTCGCGGATGAAGCCCACCGTATCGGTAATGACGGCTTCCGCATCCCGGGGAAAGCGCAGCCGTGAACTTTTCGGGTCCAGGGTGGCGAAGAGACGGTCTTCCGTGAAGACGCGGCTTTTCGTGAGGGTGTTGAGCAGGGTGGATTTTCCGGCGTTGGTGTAGCCTACAATCGAGATCACCGGCAGACCCGTCCGTTCCCGTTTCAGCCGCCGCTGCCCCCGGGCCTTTTCAATATTCCGGATGTCTTCCTCCAGATGCAGAATCCGGTCCCTCACCCGCCGCCGATTGACTTCCAGCTTCGTTTCCCCCGGTCCCCGTCCGCCGATTCCCCCCGTGAGGCGGGACATGCCCGTATGGCGCGTCGCCAGGCGGGGCAGAAGATATTTCAACTGGGCGAGCTCCACCTGAATCTTTCCTTCCCGGCTGTGGGCGCGCTGCGCGAAGATGTCCAGGATGACCTGCGTCCGGTCGATGACCTTCATCTCCGTGAAATCCGCAATGGAACGAACCTGGGCGGGCGTCAGCTCGTGATCGAAGATGAGCAGGTTGGCGCCGATCTGCAGGGCCTTGATGATCACGTCGGCGAGCTTTCCCTTGCCGAGGAGATACCTCGGGTCAAGCTGGGGGCGGTGCTGGATGATCCGGTCAAATACCTCCACGTTGCAGGAGTGGGCCAGTTCCCTGAGCTCCTCCAGGGACCCCTCGCTGTCGAAGAGGGGATTCGTTTCGACGCGAAGAAGAATCGCCCGGTCGGCGGAATCCACCTTGCGGGAACGCTGGGTTCGGGCGAACTCGTTTTCCAGGGCGCCGATGAAGGAAAGGAAATCCGCCTTCAGATCGGAGATTCGTTGGGGCGGTTCAACCCGCCAGTAGCCGCCGTCGGGATTTTCGGGAATCAGATGGGCAGTGTGGACGATGCCGGGGAGACCGTCGGGGCCCGTTTCCACGGCGCAGATGAGATCGAGGCGCAGAAGCGCCAGGTCGCTGAGGTCTTCGGCATTCAGGGGGTCGGGACCCAAGTGGGTATGAATCAGGCGGAGCCCCTTGAAACGGGCCGATGAGGAACGGAATCCCTCCAGGCTGGGGATGAGGATGCCCTTATGGGTGCCGACGATCACACAGGCCACTTCGCCCCGCCGGCTGAGCAATACCCCCAGCTGCCGGTTGAGCTCCCGGGAGAGTTCCGTGAGCTGACGGGCCATTTCCTGGGTGACGATTGCATCGGGCGGCACCCGCCTCCGGTAGAACTGCTCCAGGCGTTTGATCTGGATCGGCTTCAAGCCGGTTAGATTTCCGTATATTTTCTGGATGGTCGATAGCTCCTTCTGGAAAAGACGCACTGAAATGAGCGCCCGGATCGGTTGCGGAAATGATTTTATTCCTGCTGACGGGAAAAATTATCAGATGTGTCTCATCCGGTCAAGGAAGGAGATGAAAAAATAAAAGCGCCCCGAAGGACATGCCTTCGGGGCGCTTGAACTTCAGCAGATACCGTGTAACTCGAAGAGAAGCTTCAGCTTAGAAGCTGAGATCCAGTCTGTGCATGAGCAGGTAGGTATCGTCGATTGCTTTGGCTGTGGTGCCCTTGTAGAAGTCACCGGCCCACAGATAACCGAAGCCGACCGTATAGGTCAGGTTGTCGTAAATCTTGTAAGCAGCGGTCAGATCCGCTTCGATGCCGATTTCGTCATCCTGACCGGCAGCTTCTTCATCAGCCATCGCGTAGCTCACTGCGGCCTTGACGTCCAGTTTCGGCATGGGCTTGTAACCGGCATAAACCTGGAACAGATGGGCGTTTTTCATGTAGCCGTCTGTCTGGGCATCGGTGAGTGAATTGCCGCCTAAATTGCCGAGCCACTTGTTGTTCTTTTCACCCCAGAGGATCAGAGCCGGATCAAAAGTTCCACCACCGTCACCTTGATATGCTTCTATATCGCCACCGGCATCCTCACCGGAGACAAACGCATAGAAGGCGCCGACATAGGCGGGACCGATATTTCCCTTGCCATGCACATAGGCGCTCCAGGCATTGATGTCAACATCAGTGCCACCTGCGACGTCACTTTCTCTCTCGCCATACTGATAGTTGACTTCCGCCTCTACGAAGACCGGACCGAAGGTGGTCTGGACGTAGGGAGAAACGGTATAATATCTGTCTTTGTAAGTAGTGGTCGATGCATCGTTGGTGTACATGACCTGGAGACCGGCCACGCCGCCATTCCACTTGTACTTGCCGTAAACGCCGTAATTGTCATAGTCGCCGTCAGTTTTCCCGGCCCAGGGGACAGATGGAGCCCAAGCTGTACCGGTTTTAGCCGCAACATAGGAATTATCTTTTACTTTCTCAGTGAACGCGGCAGCTTCCCACGGACCGAAATTGCCCACATAGCGGATCATGTCCGTGTCGGTATCGTTGTCGCCGAAGATGGTGCCCCAGCTCGTGTTGGTCATCGTGCGGCCGACATCGAATCTGCCGAAGGGAACGGCAAAGCTGACCCAGACGCGGTCAAAGGAGATGTTCTCATCATCGTTGCCGTAACCATAACTTCCAACCAGTTCCTTGGTGGTTCCCCATCTTCTTTCCAGCGCGTCGAACCGGGTGTTCAAGGTCAACCCTTCGGCGATCTTGAATTCCGTGCTCAGTCTCAGTCTCTGGCCGTAAAGGCTCCTTGAGGCTTCGTCATTGGACAGACCCCAGTTGTCCGCATGAAGACCGCGGACATAGTAGGTGCCGCTGAACTTTACATCCGCTGCGGAGGCGCTCAGGGCGAATCCGGCGACCATCGCGACAGCGAGTAAGGCTACCCAAAATCTTTTCATTGTTTCCTCCTGAAAACATTGTTTTTTTCTGGTTCTGACTTTCCAACGGGCATTGGAAAATCATTCCTGAATGAATTGAACGGCGACACTTTGCGTCAACTGCGTTCAACACCCTTCCGCCCGGCCGGGAACGCCGTTTCTGCATTCTTTCTCCCGATTTGTACCTCCTTTCGCTTCTTTATTTCATAACATCTTTCGGCATTCGTATCACTGGAGTGCTGCACTGTCAAGCTCCATCACCAGGCCGCGGCCTGTCAACGGAAAACGAATTGCGGTATTTTCTTTTTTATCCTGAACTCCGAACGGTCAATGAACACGAACACGATGCCTTCTTTGATTTTCACTAAGCAGTTACTGTGCCAGTTCGAAAGTCACGGCTCATGACACATCATCTGCTTTCCCGCGCTCCCTTCTCTGTCTGTTGCGCGATCCATGGTCTACCAGATAGTGGGGGTTATGAAGGAATGCATATACTTTCCGTTGTAGGGGAAGGCCGTCATCCCCCCTTCTTCTCCCGGCCGCCTGCCGGAAAACACACGATCTGCCGCTCTTTCCCTCCGCGAAAATATGCGTGGCAAAAAAGACACACTTTCCGGCGGAGTGATGAAGTTTTACCACGGTCTCCCGCCAGAAAATATTGCTTGACATGAAGGCCACATTGATATAGTGCAAAGCGCGTATCAGCGTGGTTTGCAGCCGTAATTCCCTCGCGTGCATTCTCGCCGGGGTAAAATCCTTTTTTTTAATTCAATTTCAAATTTCAGGTGACATTCCGTGTCTCGTGTGTTATTTCCATCGCGCATCTTTTCTGACATGTTAAATCCGAACAAAAGAAGAGAGAGGGGGGGACAGTTTGCGTGCGTAACGTCCCGTCCTGCTTTGAAAATAGAGTGGGTACATCCCAGTTCGAAAAAATGTTCAGGAAGTACCGAAGTTTAAATTATAAAAACCTTAAAGGGAGGTAACAAATGGGAGAAGAGTCGATATTGAAAGAGTTCTATCCGGTACCTGAGAGAATCAAGGCAAAAGCCTGGGTGAAAGGCCGGGGAGAGTATGACAAACTGTATGCGGAATCCATTGCCGATTCGGCTGCCTGGTGGGCGAAGCAGGCTGACGAGATCCTGACCTTCTACAAGAAGTGGGACAAGGTCGAGGATTTCAACTTTGACATTCGCAAAGGCCCGATTCATGTGAAGTACTTCGAAGGCGCGAAACTGAACGTCTCCTACAACTGCCTGGACCGCCATCTGGCAACGAAGGGCGACAAAGTGGCCATTCAGTGGGAAGGCAACGAACCCGGTGAGCAGAAGGCCTATACCTATAAGGATCTCCATACGGAAGTCTGCAAGTTCGCTAATGTTTTGAAGAAGCACGGCATCAAGAGAGGCGACCGCGTCTGCATCTACACCCCCATGGTGGTTGAAGCCGCCATCGCCATGCTGGCCTGCACGCGTATCGGCGCCGTCCACGCCATCGTTTTCGGTGGATTCAGCTCCGACGCTCTGGCTGTTCGCATTCAGGACGCCCAGGCGAAACTCCTCGTGGTCTGCGACGGCACCTTCCGCGGCGCCAAGGCCGTTCCTCAGAAGAAGGACGCCGATGTGGCCCTGAAGGAATGCCCCACCATCGAAAAAGTCATCGTCGTCCGGCGCGTTGGCGACAAGATCGCGTGCGACATGACTCCGGGAAGAGACCTCTGGTGGCATGATGAAATGGCCACGGTGGATGCCAACTGCGAGTGCGAGCAGATGGATGCGGAAGACACCCTCTTCATCCTCTACACTTCCGGTTCAACGGGACAGCCCAAGGGCGCCCTCCACACGACGGCCGGCTATCTCCTCTATGCCGCCTACACCTCCAAGTTTGCCTTTGATCTCCATGATGAAGACATTCACTGGTGCACCGCCGACATCGGCTGGGTAACCGGCCACAGCTATGTCGTCTACGGACCTCTCGCCCTCGGCGCAACCTCCATCATGTTCGAAGGCGTTCCCAACTATCCGACTTACAGCCGTTTCTGGCAGGTTGTGGAGAAGTACAAGGTCACATCCTTCTACACCGCGCCGACGGCTATCCGCGCCATCGCCAAGGAAGGCGACGAATGGCTCAAGGGAATCGATCTGTCCTCCCTGAGAGTTCTCTCCTCCGTCGGCGAGCCTCTGAATCCCGAGGCATGGCAGTGGTTCTACGAGAAGATCGGCAACAGCCAGTGCCCGATCGTCGATACCTGGTGGCAGACCGAAACGGGCGGACACATGATTCTGCCTCTGCCCGGCGCCATCGACATCAAACCGGCCAAACCGGCACTGCCCATCATGGGTGTCATTCCCACTCTGGTCGACGATCAGACCGGTGAAGAGCTGAAGAACATGGAAGCCAACGGCGCTCTCTGCTTCAAGACCGCCTGGCCCGGCATCACCCGGACCATCTACGGCGACCACAAACGCTATGAGGAAACCTACTTCGAACCCTATCCGGGCAATTACTTCTCCGGTGACGGCGCGCTGCGCGACAAGGACGGCTACTACCGGATCACCGGTCGTATCGACGACGTCATCAACGTCTCCGGTCACCGCATGGGAACCGCCGAGATCGAGGCGACCCTGAACGCTCATGAGAAGGTTGCCGAGTCCGCCGTGGTCGGTTATCCCCACGAGGTCAAAGGGCAGTCCATCTATGCCTACATCACCCTGAAGACCGGCTTCGAACCGTCTGAAGACCTGAAGAAAGAACTGACTCAGTACGTCAGAACGATCATCGGGCCGATCGCGACCCCTGAAAAGATTCAGTGGGCGGATGGTCTTCCCAAGACAAGAAGCGGCAAGATCATGCGGCGCATCCTGAAGAAGGTTGCCGCCAATGAGCTTGGCGACCTGGGCGACACCAGCACGCTGGCCGATCCCGCCGTCGTGGACGATCTGGTAAAGAACAGACTGTAATTCAAGGTAACGACCGGTGCAGCACCGAATTTCCGGCGCTGCACCGGACGCTATAAAAAGAAAAAAAAGAGGTTGGATGCATATGCCGGATAATCCATCCGGTATGTAAGCATTCCGGAAGGAGGACATGTGAATATTGTTGCGTGTGTAAAGCAGGTTCCGGATACGGAAGCCCAGATCAAGGTAAAGCCGGACGGTTCAGGAATCGATGAATCCGGCATCAAGTGGGTCATGAACCCCTATGATGAATACGGCGTGGAAGAAGCCTTAAAACTGAAGGAAAAGCTCGGTGGAGACGTCACGATCGTCTGCGCAGGTCCGGCAAGAGCGATGGAGACAATCCGCACTGCCCTGGCCATGGGCGCCGACAAAGGCATTCACATCGACGATCCCGCTCTTGAAGGCGCGGATGCCTATGCAACGGCAACGGCATTGGCCGCGGCGATCAAAGGGATCCCCTATGACGTCATTTTCTGCGGACAGAGAGCCATCGATGACGACTCCGGACAGGTTGGAGCCATTCTGGCGGAACTTCTCGGCCTTCCCCAGTTGACCGTCGTCACCAAGGAAGAAACCGATGGAAAGACCGTCAAGGTCGTCCGTCCGGTGGAAGGCGCGGCGTTTGTCATTGAAAGTTCACTGCCGGCCGTGGTCACGGCACAGAAAGGGTTGAACGAACCCCGTTATGCCTCCCTGCCTGGAATCATGAAAGCCAAGAAGAAGCCTGTTGACGTTAAAAACCTGGCTGCCCTGGGTGTCAGTGTTGAATCGAAGTCTAAAGTCGCCAAAATGGTACCGCCTCCGGCCAGACCTCCTGGAAAGATTATCGCGGGCGACGATCCGGCGGTTAAGGCTGCGGAACTGGCCAAACTGCTGCGAGAAGAGGCGAAGGTCATCTAATATTTACTGATCACGGAGGATAATTAACATGGCAAAAGGTGTATGGATAGTAGCAGAGCAAAGAGATGGCGCCTTTCGCAAGATTTCTTTTGAACTTGCGAGCACTGCCCGGAAGCTGGCGGATGAGCTGGGTGAAGAGGTAGGCGCCGTCCTGTTGGGTTCAGGTGTGGAAGGAATTGCAGGCGAACTGGGTAAATACGGTGTGGATAAGGTTTTCGTGGCTGATGACGCAGCCCTGGAACCCTACACGACGGATGCCCATGCAGCGGCGGTTGCGAAAATCGTTAAGGAAAACGATCCTTCGATCCTGCTGTTCGGCGCGTCCGCGCAGGGCAAAGACCTGTCCGCCCGCGTAGCTGGAAAACTGGCTACCGGACTGGCCACGGACTGCACGGAAGTAAAGATCGACGGCGGCAAGCTGGTTGCTGTTCGTCCCATGTATGCAGGGAAATGCTATGGTGAAGTCGTCTTTTCCGCATTTCCGCAGATGGCATCCCTGAGACCGAATGTTTTCCCGGCTGTCGAAAATGCAAAGGCCGGTGCGGTAACGAAATTTGATGCCGGACTGGATGCATCGCAGTTGAAGACCAAGGTTGTTGAAGTTCAGAAAGACGCCAGCGGCAAGATCGACCTGACGGAAGCCATGGTCATTGTTTCCGGAGGCCGAGGAATGGGCGGGGCGGAAGGATATGCCTGTCTTGAAGAACTGGCGAATGTCCTGGGCGCGACGGTGGGTGCTTCCAGAGCGGCCGTCGATTCAGGTTGGCGTCCCCAGGCGGATCAGGTCGGACAGACAGGAAAGGTTGTTTCCCCGAATCTGTATGTGGCCTGCGGTATTTCCGGAGCCATTCAGCATCTGGCCGGCATGAGTTCATCCAAGTTTATCGTGGCCGTCAACAAAGACGAAGAGGCCCCGATTTTTGCGAAGGCGGATTACGGGATCGTTGATGATCTCTTCAAGGTGATCCCCGAATTGGCAAAAGAGTGCAAGAAACTTGTTGGTTAGTTTGATATAGCGGTCAGCGTTACCGATTCAGCCGCCTTGTCATGCCGATAAGGCGGCTGAATCAATCGATACAGGCCGCTCTGGAACAGGGGAGGAGTTATGGTACAGCCTATAGGTATAGGGAATGAAGGAAGGGAAGTATTCTGGAACGCGGAACACTTCGAGCCCTTCCTTTTTCTTTTTACGGGAGTAGCCCTGCTTATCCTTGCCTACGGACTTTATCGACGTTGGCAGATGTGGAAGGCGTTGGGGAAGCCCGAACTGAGAATGGACAACATGGGTGAAAGGGTCAAACTGCTGCTTCGCAATGCGCTGCTGCAGGTGAAAACTTCAGCCGATGCCTATCCCGGTATTATGCATGGATTGATTTTTTTTGGATTTTTTGTGCTTATCTTCGGGGCGGCGTTTGATGCGACGGAATTTCACATTACGGAACCCTTGGGCGTGGCTTTCCTGAGAGGGAATTTTTATCTTGGTTTTTCATTTCTCATGGATCTGTTTGGCCTGGCTGTTCTGGTGGGCGTGCTTATGGCAGCGGACAGGCGATATCTGTCGAAGCCGGATCGACTGGGTTACAAGGGAGTTCCGGACAACAGGCCCGATGACGCCATTGTTCTGCTTCTTATCGGCGGTATTATCGTTACGGGATTCATCATCGAAGCCTTGAGAATTTCTGTTACAATCGACGAGACACCTTGGGAATACTGGTCTTTCGCGGGCTGGACCCTTTCACATTTATTCACCGGCATTGAAACGGATTCGGCAAAGGCGGCCCATAAATTCTTCTGGTGGCTGCATACCTTCATCGCTCTTGGATTTATCGCATATATTCCTTTCTCAAGGTTGCTCCATATCGTTACGACGTCGGCCAACCACTTCTTTACGGATCTGAAGCCGACCGGAACGATCGAGCCCATTCGGGATTTCGAGAACGCGGAAACCTTCGGTGTCGGGCAACTGGAAGAGTTTACATGGAAGCAGCTTTTCGACCTGGATGCCTGTACGCGCTGCGGCAGATGCCAGGATGGCTGTCCGGCCTATCTGACCGGCAAGCCGCTTTCCCCGAAGAAACTGGTTCAGGATTTGAAAACCTACTGGGAGCAGCGTGCTCCGGCCTTTGTCGAGGCGCAGAAGGCCGCGGCGGCAGGTAGTGAACTGCAGGTTCCTGAGGCCGAAAAGGCCATGGTGGGTGAAGTCATCGATCTGCATGAGCTCTGGGCCTGTACGAACTGCATGTACTGCATGGAAAACTGTTCGGCGGCCATCGAGCATGTGCCGAAGATCGTCAATATGAGACAGTATAAGGTCCTCACGGAGGCCGATTTCGCGCCGGAACTCCAGTTGACCTACCGCAACATGGAAAACAATTCCAATCCCTGGGGCGTGGGCGCTCACCTCCGGGCTGACTGGGCAAAGGATCTGGGAGTCAAGACGCTGGCGGAAGATCCCGACGTGGAATATCTCTTCTATGTCGGCTGTGCCGGTTCATTCGATGACCGCGGCAAGAAAGTGACCATCGCGTTTGCGAAGATCCTGCAGGCGGCCGGGGTGAAATTCGGTATTCTCGGTACTGAGGAATGCTGCTGCGGCGACTCGGCCATGAGAGGCGGCAACGAATATCTGTACCAGACGCTGGCGCAGATGAACATCGAGGCCATGAACGGCTATGGCGTGAAGAAGATCATCGCCACCTGCCCCCATGGGTACAATGCTCTGAAAAAGGATTATCCGCACTTCGGTGGAAATTTCGAAGTCTATCATCATGCGGAGATTCTGGCCGATCTGCTTGCGAAGGGCAAGATCGCACTGAAGAAACCTCTGGCAAGCACTGTCACCTATCATGACTCCTGCTTCCTGGGGCGGTATAACAAGATTTACGATCAGCCCCGAAAGGTGTTGAATGCTGTACCCGGCCTGAGACTTACGGAAATGGAGCGGAATCTCGCGAAGAGCTTCTGCTGCGGCGCCGGTGGAGGCCGGATGTGGATGGAAGAAGATATCGGCGAACGCATTAATGACGCGCGGACCGATCAGGCGATTGCAGCCGGCGCGGAGACCATTGCGGTGGCCTGCCCGTTCTGTCTCACGATGATGAGCGACGGAATCAAGGATCGCCAGAAGGAAGAAACCATGGTATCTCTGGATATCGCCGAGATCGTCTGGAAGGCCATGGATCTCGAGCCGTCTAAAGCAGGGACGGAAACGGAAGAGACCGCTTAAGGAAAAACTGAATTCTCGAGATAAACTGGAAGTTTAACCTCGTACTCCCCTCGTGCGAAAAAGAGGAGGATATTTCCGAGGAAGAAAGACTCCTCTGGAACGACAAGGGCAAGTGCCCTGAGCCGTAAAGAGGATAACAAGGATGGCGAAAAAGCCCCGGTCTGCTCAGGACAGGGGCTTTTTTGCGATAGGGGAGGCGCGCACAGCACACAAACACTTCGGCAAGAAAATCGACAGGGAAGGGATAATGAGAAAATTCGGCTCTTTTTGTATAATGCTCATGTTGATCATCTTTACTCCTTCACTTCATGCCGGGAATGTCGACACCCAGGGGATCGGAGCCAAGGCGACAGCCCTGGGAGGCGCATTTTCGGCCTATGGAGATGATCCTTTTGCTGTTTACTACAATCCCGCCACGCTGACGCAGATAAGAAGCGCCATGATTTCGCTGGGCGCGCATGTTGTCAAGCCGGAAATGAAGGTTTCAAGGTATGCCGTAAACGGGATGAATGCCGGTTCTTCAGCGATCGGACCGGACTGGTTTGGCGACAGGTCACATACACTGATTGTTCCCCATCTGGGATTTTCCCTTCCCGTATCCGATTCCGTAACCGCAGGCGTCGGCCTTTACGCGCCCTGCGGCATGGATATTCGGTGGCCCACGACATCCGACAATCCCGGGGTTTACAACAGCTATCATTCATGGTACCGGCGGGAGGTGATTAGTCCGGCAGCAGCGTGGCAGCTCCATGATCAGGTTTCAGTCGGTCTGGGCATCGCTTTAGGCCGTTCCTTTACCGGAGTGGAAAACTGGACCTATTTCCCGGCCCTGCCGGGACTTCATAACCGCTTTGTTGATACGGATATGGAGGATGAAGGAAACTGGTCCATCAATGCCGGGCTGCTGATCAAGCCTTTGAAAGCTCTTTCCCTGGGACTGACGTATCGAGGCAGAGCGGAAACGAAATTCCGGGGAACGACGCAGGTAAAGGGTGTGAACGAGGGAGACGACCTGACCGGGACAGGCGCATCGGTTTACAACACCTGTGTTTCTTCGACGACGAAAATCGACTCTCCCGAGCAGATCCAGGGCGGCATCCGTTATCAGCCCGTCGAGTCGCTTTCCCTGGAAGTCGATCTGGTGTGGACGCGCTGGTCCTCCATCAAGGGGTACACGCTCTCCTTCGATAGGAAGTTTCTGGATGCACCGGCTCTGGGACTGTACAATCCCGGCCGGACGGAGCAGTATTATGCGCGCAATTGGGAGGATACGACGCAGCTTCGTTGCGGGGTGGAGTGGAAGGTCAATGACATTCTGGCACTGCGTGGTTCCTGGTTTTATGACCCCTCGCCGATACCCGATTCAACCTTCGACATGCAGTGGCCCGACGGCGATAAACGCACCTATGCCCTGGGAATCGGATTGAACTGGGGAACCGTCAATCTGGATGGAGTCGTTCAGTACACCTGCACGGCCAGGAAAAGAGAAATTGAAGGAGAAAGCCGGAATCTGAATGAGAGCTATCTGGGAGGACAGGGAGCGCCGAAGGTTTCTCTTTCCGGAGACGGCCACCTCTGGGGCGCCGGCATGACGATCAGCTACCGATACTGAATAAAAAGTCGGGCATTTTCACGATCAGCAGAATTGGCAAAAGATCTGGAAGAAAGGATAAACCAGTTCTCTCACCAACCGGCGGCCGGGACTTGAGGGCTGGAAAATACTCGAATCGAGAGCAATATCTATGCGGAAAAAATGTCGCAGGAAATAAGTTACCAGGACAAGCCCTGGCTGAAATCCTATGAGCGAAGTGTACCGGAAAACATCGCTTACGAGGAGCTTTCCCTGTCGGATATCCTGAAGCGGTCGGCTGCGGAGTTTCCCGATCAGGACGCCCTGCTGTACCAGGGATATGCCCTGAACTATCGCCGGTTCAATGAGCTGGTGGATCGCTTTGCGGCTTTCCTGTCCGGTCAGGGCATAGGGCGTGGCCGGGCCGTGGCGATTCTTCTACCCAACTGCATCCCTTGCGTTATCGCCTATTACGCAATTCTGCGGATCGGCGCGATTGCAGTCATGAACAACCCACTCTACACGGACCCGGAGCTGGAACACCAGCTGAATGATTCCGAATCCTGCGCCGTCATAACCCTCGATCTGCTCGGCAACCGGATGATTGACCTGAGAGGCAAAACGAAGATCCGGCAGATCGTTGTCGCTTCCCTTGGCGAATATCTTCCTTTTCCGAAAAGCCTCCTCTTTCGGCTTCTTGCCCGGAGAAAGCGAATATCCGCCCCGGTAAAAAGAGCGCCGGATGTGAATTCGTGGAAAAGCTGCCTCCGGAGTGATCCGCTCTTGCTTCCTGAAGGATATTGCGGCTTCTCTGATGTGGCCGTGTACCAGTACACGGGCGGGACAACGGGACAGCCCAAGGGTGTGGAACTGACCCATGCCAATCTGAGCAAGCAGGTTCAGCAGTGCGCCGCCTGGTTCCCGAAATTCAGGAAGGGCGGAGAAATCATGCTGGGTGCGCTGCCGTATTTTCATGCCTTTGGAATGACGACGGCAATGAATCTTTCCGTCTTCAAGGGTTGGGCACAGATCCTTGTTCCCAGGCCGAAATCGGGTCCTCTGCTGGAGGCAATCCGGAAGTATCGCCCGACCTTTGCCCCCCTCGTTCCGGCCATGTATGCCGGGATGCTGAATCATCCTGATTTTGCCGGAACGGATATGACCTGCCTGAAAGGAGCCTTCTCAGGGGCGGAGCCCCTTTCCGGGAAGCTTCGCCAGGAGTTCGAACTGAAGACGGGGGCCGTGATCGTCGAAGGCTACGGCATGACGGAGACCAGTCCGGTCACCCTGATCAACCCCTTTTCCGATGGCGCACGGAAGATCGGCAGTGTGGGGCTGCCCATTTCCGACACCCTCTGCCGGATCGTTGATCCTGTTGAAGGCGTTGACGATGTTCCTCTGGGCGAGCGTGGGGAGCTGATTATCCGCGGGCCTCAGGTGATGAAGGGATACAAGGGGCGACCGGAAGAGACGGCCGGCATTATCCGGGGAGGATGGTGTTATACGGGGGACATCGCCTTGATGGACCGTGACGGCTATGTCTTTCTGGTGGATCGGAAGAAGAATCTGATTATCTCCGGGGGGTATAACATCTATCCCCATGAAATCGAAGAGGTGTTCAACAGTCATCCGAAGATTGCGGAGTCCTGCGCGGTGGGCATCCCCGATGAGAAAAAGGGGGAAAAAGTCAAGGTCTTCGCCGTCCTGAAGAAGGACGAAATCGCGACCGAAGAGGAATTAATGGATTACTGCCGGACAAGACTCGCCGTTTACAAACTGCCGAAGATCATCGAGTTTCGCAGGGAACTGCCTAAATCCAGGGTGGGAAAAATTCTGCATCGCGAGCTTCGGGAGGCCGAGCGGAAAAATGACTGAACTCGGATCCCTCCTCCGGCGTCGGCCTCTCAGGCCCCGAATTTGGTCAGACGTCCGGCATGGGCCAAAGCCACGGTCATCAGGGAAGACGTAGGCATTCTTCCCAGCCCTCCGAAAAGACAATCCCCTTCGCCGAAGTGTTCCACCCGGTCCGGGCGGCATGTTTTGGCGGCGAGGAGAACAGGGACGGGATGCCAGCTGTGTGCGGCAAGGGTGGCGGGAGTGGAGTGATCGCCGGTGACGACCAGGACATCGGGATGCAGCGCCGTAATCCGGGGAAGGAGGGCGTCCACTGTTTCGATGACCTTCACCTTCTCATCGAACTTGCCGTCTTCACCCCGGGAATCCGTCGGTTTGACGTGCACGAAGAAGAAGTCGTAATCCGGCCAGGTCGTTTCCAGGGCCGAGATTTCTTCCTCCAGAGAGGATGTCGGGGTGTGAACGGTCATTCCCAGCAGGCGGGCGATGCCGCGGTACATGGGGTAGCTCGCAATGGCCACGGGAGAAAGACCGAATCGTTCCGACATGCTTTTGAAACGATGATATCGGGCATAACCCCGCAGGAGGAGCATGTTGGCTTTGGGTTCATCGGCAAGGACCATTTTTGCCTGAGCCAGCAGGTCCGTCAGCAGGCCTGATGTGAATTCAGCTTCCGGGACGAGCGCCCGGGGAGATATCGGCGGCAGGCCGGTCTGCTGAGGATCGGTTTCGGTGATTTCCTCGTGGAGGTTGTCTCCGCGCAACACGATCAATGCCCGATGTTCCTTTTCCGTGGCAAAAAAGAGCTCCGTTCCGGGAGCGGGACGGATGCCTTCCTTCAGCTTTCGGCAGAGCCGTTCGTTGGTTTCTGTATCGATGCGGCCAGCCCGGCGATCGGTGATCTGCCCCCAGGCGTCCATTGTGGCAAAATTGACCCGCATGCAGAGATCCCGCTCCGTTATGGGGAAATCCAGGCCGGCAGCGGAGAGAAGCCCCCGCCCCACATTGGTGGACACCGGATCGTAACCGAACAGGGCAAAGTGGGCCGGTCCGCTTCCCGGTGTGATGCCGGGGGCGATGGGATCCAGGAGGCCGCATACGCCGCCTCTGGCCAGGGCGTCCAGATTGGGGGTTTTCGCCGTTTCCAGCTCCGTTCCCGGTCTGCCGTCCATGGGCAGTCCTCCCAGTCCGTCCATAATGAGAAAAACCATCTTTGCGTCATTCTTGATGACCAGTTTATCCATCCATTGAGGGTCCATGATCTCTTCCTGAATCCAGGGAGCGGGGACGGAAAATACAGAACCGTCCCCGCCCTCGGGTCAATCGTTAATCAGTTATCTGGTTGAATACCTGTTCTTACACTCTTTCCAGGACAATGGCCATCCCCTGTCCGCCACCGATACACAGCGTGGCGAGTCCGAGGTGCGCGTTCTTCTTCTGCAGCTGCATGGCCAAGCTGTAGGTGATCCGGGCGCCGGTGCAGCCGACGGGGTGACCGATGGAGATCCCGCTGCCGTTGAGATTGGTTTTGTCCAGATCCACACCCATTTCCTGGACGCAGCCCAGGGCCTGGGATGCAAAGGCCTCGTTCAGTTCCACGATGTCCATGTCCTTCATGGTCAGGCCGAGTTTCTTGAAGACCTTGCGGGTTGCCGGAATCGGACCCAGACCCATGTATGCCGGATCGACGCCGCCGGAGGCATAGCCGAGGATCTTCGCCAGCGGTTTGAGGCCCAGTTCCTTTGCCTTGTCGGCGCTCATCACGACGACAGCCGCCGCACCGTCATTGATACCCGAGGCGTTGGCCGCCGTGACGGTTCCGTCCTTCTTGAAGACTGGGGCCAGCTTCGCCATCTTTTCCAGGCTGGTGTCCATGGGACGCTCGTCGACGGAGAAAAACTGCGGAGCCGCGCCTTTCTTCACGGGCAGCGGAACGGGGATGATTTCATCGGCGACGGCGCCGCTGGCGATGGCCGCACGGGCGCGCTGATGGCTCATGAGGGCCAGCTCGTCCTGGGCCTGACGGCTGATTCCATAACGGGAGGCGATATTTTCCGCCGTGAATCCCATGTGATAGCCGTTGAAGATTTCCCAGAGACCATCATGAACCATGAGGTCGATGATGGAACCCGTAGGCATGTTCATCCGGTATCCCCAGCGGGCGTCGGGCAGGGCGTAGGGTACATTGCTCATGTTTTCCATGCCGCCGGCCACCATGATGTCGGCATCGCCGGCTTTGATGATCTGGGCGGCCAGGGTGATGGCTTTCATGCCGGATGCGCAGACCTTGTTCACTGTGATGGTGTTCGTTTCTTCGGGCAGACCGGCATAGATGCTGGACTGACGGCCGGGATTCTGTCCCAGGCCGGCGATCAGGCAGTTCCCCATGATGCACTCGTCGAAATAAACGGGGGTCAGGGATTCATCGTAATCATAATATTTCTTGTTGATTTCGGTCTTGTCGAATTCTCCGAAGGTATCGCAACGGCAGCCTTTCACTTCTTCACTGATGGCCGGCCGCAGCCCCGCTCTCTTGATGGCCTCTTTGATGACCAGCGCTCCCAAATCCGTAACTCTCACGCCTTTCAGCGATCCGCCAAAAGCACCCACGGCGGTTCTGGCGCCGCTTACGATGACGACATCTTTCATTGTTAACGATCTCCTTTCTTGGATGTTGATATTTGATTTAATTTGATGCGTGAATCTTATCCTTTTCCTGAAGAGATTCCACGAATTCCACTTCGCGCGGCACCTTGTAGGAAGAGAGATAGGTCCTGCAGTGCCGGAGAATCTGCCTGCTGTCGGCCTGCATGGCGGGATCCTTGACGATGAAGGCTTTGACGATCTCACCCCGCAGGAGATTCGGCTTGCTGACCACCAGGGTGGCCCGGACGGCGGGATGACCTTCCAGGACCAGCTCCACTTCGCGTGGGTAGACGTTGAATCCGCTGGTGATGATCATCCGCTTTTTCCTGCCGGTAAGGAAAAAGAACCCTTCCCTGTCGCGAAATGCCAGGTCGCCGGTGTGAAGCCAGCCGTCAACGATGACTTCCCGCGTTGCCTCTTCTTCCTTGTAGTAGCACTTCATCACGTTGTCCCCGCGCAGGATCAGCTCACCGACTTCACCCAGGGAACAGTCCGTACCCTGGTCATTGACGATGCGGATCTCCACACCGGGGATGGCCGTTCCGATGGAACCGGGCTTCTGAGGGCCGTCAGGCCTGCTCAAGGTGCAGACCGGCGAGGCTTCGGTCAAGCCGTAGCCCTCGACGAGGGTCGCTTGGAACTTTTTATTGAATTCAGGAACGTAGTGCGCGGGCATGGCCGCTCCGCCGGTGATGCAGAATCTAAGGGAACTGACGTCGTACTTGTCCGCGTCTTCATAAAAAAGCATTCCCAGGAACAGACGGGGGACGGCGGCGATGAACGTGACCTTTTCCCGGCAGATGAGCTGGAAGATTTCATCAAGATTGAACGCGTCCATCAGAACGAGGCCCGCGCCTACCCGGATGGCGCCCAGCATGTTCGCGACCGCTCCGAAGGTATGGAAAAGAGGAATGACCGAAAGGCCCATGTCGGTGTCGGTGACGTGACACAAATCACCCAGAAGGGCGGACTGCGTGACGAGATTGCGCTGGGTCAGGACCGCGCCCAGAGGTTTTCCCGTGAGGCCGGCGGTGTAAATCATGACGGCGGGATCGTCGTCGGAAAGCTCCGGAATATCCAGGGATGAGGAGGACTCTTCAATGAGGGACCAGAAGGAAGCGAAGTTGCCGGAGGAAGGGGGGGAGTATTCCGGCCTGTCGACAACGATCAGATGCCCGCAGAGCGGAGCGTTCTGAAGAATGGATTCGAATCGGCCGGCGCAGGCCGACGTGGTGATGAGAGCCCGGGCATCGCTGTTGGTCAGGAGATAAAGGATTTCGTGGGGCGTCGAGGCCGTGTTGATCGTTACCGCCACCGCTCCGATTTTCTGGGCGGCGAAATAGGAAATGATAAACTCGGGACAGTTGGGGAGAACAATAGCCAGTTTGTCGTTTTTTCCCAGCCCCAGGTCCTTGAGCGCATTGCCCAGGGCGTTGACCGCCGCATTCAAGGCCGCATAAGTCAGCCGCCGTTCTTCTTGAACGACGGCAATGTGGTCAGGATAGCGCCGGCACGTTTCATCCAGCATCCGTCCTAAATTCATTTTTTATGTCTCCAGATTACTAAAATTCGTGCTCCCTCTTAACACAGCAAGAGTAATTTTTTCAATAAAATAAAATGATGGAATCTTTTTGTCTGTGGCGATATGGAAGGGAAAAAAGTTAAAGGTCGCCCGCGAAAGTTGAACCGCGCGGGGAGTAAGAGTGAATTGCTGTGATGCCGAATGAAAAAAGATATCTGCATCTGGCAGCCGCCGTGATATCGGGACTGGTTGTCTTGTTTATATACCTTCATCTTGTTGATGATCATACCCGGACAAACCTCGTCAGGGAAAACGGTCCCATCGAACTGATGAGCGCCCTGGGGTACTTTGTTGTTCCGTTGATCATGTTCATCAGGGGAGGTTGGAGTTTCATCAGGAGACACGCCTCCCTGGCCGTCCTGGTTGTCGCCCTGGGGCTGAGAGAACTGGATTTCAACGCAAGATTCACGACGATGAGCATCACCAAAATCAAGTTTTTCCTGAGTCCACAGGTTCCTCTGGGCGAAAAAATCATCGCCGTTCTTTTGATTCTCATTCTGCTGGCCGCCCTCGTCGACTGTCTGAAAAAATATCTGCGCCCCTTTCTGGCCGGTTGTGCAAAGAAGGATGTCGTGTCCATGACCGCGGGGGTGTCCCTGCTCTTCATGGCCATATCGAAGAGCCTCGACGGGCTGCCCCGCAAGCTGAGAAGCCTGGGACTGGACATCGCCGGACAGAATTCCCTGTATGCGGAAAGCGCCGAGGAAATTCTCGAACTCGGCATCCCTCTGATGCTGATCATTTCGACTCTCGCTTATTTCAGCCGGCACGCGTCAAAGACAGGCTCCCCTTCCTTCCCGGGAACAAACAAGCCCTCCGCGCAAGACGATTCAGGATAAAATCGGGGGAAGCGGTTTTCACAAAAAGGTTGACTTTTTCGACGGCTTCTCTTAATAGGGTCTGCCAGCGTTCATGACATGAACGTTATGGGAGTGCTCGAAAATGCGTGACCCTGGTTTTCCTCATCCGGAACATGAAAACGTTCTCAAACTGCTTCGTGAAGTGACTGTTTCACCGGAATTGACTCAGCGTGAACTCGCGAAGAGGATGGGTATCAGTCTGGGAAAAGTCAACTTCCTGTTGAAGGCGCTGGTCGGGAAAGGATTGGTCAAGGTTCATAACTTCAGGAAAGCCGACAACCGCTCTGCTTATCTCTATTATCTCACCCCCGCGGGATTCGAGGAAAAAGCCAGAATCACGTATCATTTTCTGAAACGGAAGTTACTGGAATACGAAGCGCTGGAAAGAGAAATACAGCTCCTGAAGGCGGAATTGAATCAGAAGGAAGTCCCCTCCGGGTCGGATGACTGATCGCGGACGGTTTACCTTTTAACAGCTTGCAGTTCGTGGCGGAATCGGATCGCGGTTCAGGAGCCGAGAGTCTCAATCGGGTGTCTGTAATCGAGTGGGCGGAGCTGTATCTGCCGGAAAACAGGGACAGCACCCAATTTCGCTGACAAAATCGCGCTGTTCCTGTTTTCCGGCGGGGCATTCGAACTTCCGGGTGGTCTGATAACGCTTAAGATAAAAATCCAGGAGAAATCATGATCCAGAAAGGAATCATTCTGGCGGGCGGATCGGGAACCCGTCTTTATCCGCTGACCCAGGTGGTCAGCAAGCAGCTCATGCCCGTCTACGACAAACCGATGATTTACTATCCCTTAAGCACGCTGATGCTCGCGGGGATCACGGATATTTTGATGATCACCACGCCGCAGGATCAGCCGCTTTTTCAAGCCCAGTTGCTTGACGGCAGCCAGTGGGGCATCCGGATTTCGTACGCTGTGCAGCCCAGCCCCGATGGCCTGGCACAGGCCTTCATTATCGGCAGGGAGTTTATCGCCGGCGACCCCTGCGCGCTGATCCTTGGAGACAATATCTTTTACGGTCATGGGCTGATCGAGAAGCTGACGACCGCGACTTTTCAGCCGGAAGGCGCGACAGTGTTCGCTTACTGGGTCAAAGATCCGGAAAAGTACGGCGTGGTGGAATTCGATGGCGATGGCCGGGCCGTCAGTCTGGAGGAAAAACCCCAAAAGCCGAAGTCCAATTACGCCGTGACGGGGCTCTATTTCTACGATGAGCAGGTCGTCGATTTCGCCCTGAACCTGAAGCCCTCCGCTCGAGGGGAACTGGAGATTACCGACCTGAACCGGTGTTATCTCGAAAGGAATTCACTGCGGGTGGTGACGTTGGGCCGGGGCTACGCGTGGCTGGATACCGGCTCTCACGAGTCGCTCCTGCAGGCGTCCAATTTTGTGGAGACCATCGAACAGCGGCAGGGGCGCAAGATTTCCTGTATAGAAGAAATCGCCTATGCCAAAGGCTATATCGATCGGGAACAGTTGCTGGCTTTGGCGCAGCCCCTGGCCAGGAATCAGTATGGGGAATACCTAATCAATCTGGTCGAGCAGAAGAGGTAAATAAATATGCAGTGGTCCTTTCGTGAGTTTTTTAAAGAGGGATGAGGAGTTGACATTGTTGAAGACTATATACCAGGCTAAAAGGGTTTTCATCTCCGGCCATACCGGATTCAAAGGTTCGTGGTTAGCCCTCTGGCTTGCGGAATCAGGGGCGGACGTCATTGGCTATTCTCTTGATCCTCCCACTGATCCCAACAACTTTCAGGCAACGGAACTTCAGGATAAGATCACCCACATCCGTGGAGATGTTTGCGACCTTAATTGCCTCCTCGAAGCTTTCAGAAGATACCAGCCTGAATTTGTCTTCCACTTGGCTGCCCAGCCCATCGTTCGCCTTTCCTACAATGAACCAAAAATGACCTTCGACACGAATGTCGGTGGCACAGTCAATATATTTGAGGCCGTCAGGCTGAATCCCTCCGTCAAGGTCCTGGTCAACATCACAAGCGATAAATGTTACGAAAACAAAGAATGGGTCTGGGGCTACCGGGAGAACGACCCCATGGGTGGCCATGATCCCTATAGCGCCTCCAAGGGGTGTGCGGAGCTCGTTTTCAACGCTTATCTGAACTCTTTTTTTTCTTCCAGTGCCACGAAGAAAAGGTCGGTCGGCACCGCCTCCGCTCGTGCGGGCAACGTCATTGGTGGGGGTGACTGGGGTGTGGACCGCCTTGTGCCCGATTGCATCCGAGCTCTCCACCGCGGGCAGACAATCGGTATCCGTAACCCCCATGCGATCCGTCCCTGGCAACACGTTCTGGAGCCCCTCTATGGCTATCTTCAGCTTGGTGCGGCCCTGCGTCATGATCCACAAAGATACTCAGGCGCATGGAATTTTGGTTCCAGTAACAGCAGTCATCTGACGGTTGGTGAAATGGCCGACCGACTCATACAATATTGGGGTAATGGCTCCTGGAAAGACCTGTCAGATCCGCAGGCTCCTCACGAGGCAACGCTGCTCAAACTGAATTGCGACAAGGCTCATGCGGAGCTTAACTGGCGCGGTGTTTTAACGATCGATGAATGTCTGCTGATGACAGCGGATTGGTATAAGGAATTTTATTCAGGATCAAGGATGAAAAACATGTACCAGTTCTGTGTGTCTCAAATCCGTAAATATGAAGAAACATTAGCATCCAGGAGATAATATAAATGACTGAAAACATTCAAACAGTCATCCTTTGCGGCGGTGTGGGAACAAGGCTTCGCGAAGAAACGGAGTTCCGTCCGAAACCAATGGTCAATATCGGTTCACATCCCATCCTCTGGCATATCATGAAGTATTATTCACAATTCGGACATAAGGACTTTATTCTTGCCCTTGGGTATAAAGGCGAGATGATCAAGAATTATTTCTGTCATTATGAGCTGATGAACAATGACGTCACTATAGAGTTGGGGCAGCCTGAAAGAACCTGTATCCATTATGCCCACGATGAAGCCGGCTGGAAGATAACCCTGGCTGATACCGGCGAGAAAACACTCAAAGGGGCGCGCTTGAAAAAGGTGGAAAGATATATCAGGGGTGACATGTTCATGATGACATACGGTGACGGCATTGCCGATGTGGATATAAACGAACTGCTGGCATTCCATAAAGCGCATGGGAAAATGGCAACCGTCACCGGGATCAATCCTGCCTCCCGCTTCGGCGAGCTTAAAATAGACGGTGATCGTGTCGAGGCTTTCCGTGAAAAGCCTCGGAATGGAAATGGCCTGATCAATGGAGGATTCCTTGTATTCAACAGGGAAATCTTCAATTACCTGACCACGGATGATTCCTGCGATCTTGAAATCGGCCCTTTGGAACAGATTGCCAGGGAGGGGCAACTGATGGTGTACAAACATAGAGGTTTCTGGGCTTGCATGGATACCCTCCGCGACATGGAATATCTCAACAGGATATGGAATGCCGGCGAGGCCAGGTGGAAGATCTGGTAATGAAGCAGAACAAGCGATTTGACTTCCATCCGACGCTGATTGAAGGGCTTTGGATTGTACAGCGGAAGCCCATCGAGGATTCGCGGGGCTTTTTCTGCCGCTTCTTTTGTGCTGAAGAATTTCAGACCGCCGGTTTAAACAGGCCCATTGCACAGATCAACCACACCTATACCGTAAATAAGGGAACTGTCCGCGGTCTGCATTTTCAGCATCCGCCGCATGCAGAAATCAAGATCGTCAGTTGTCTTCAGGGTGAGGTGTATGATGTTGCTGTGGATATCAGAAAGGATTCTCCTACCTTCCTTCGCTGGCACGGAGAAATTCTGTCTGTGGCCAATCAAAAAAGTTTTTTTATCCCCGAAGGTTTTGCCCACGGTTTTCAAGCGCTGACAGAAAACTGCGAGCTGCTTTACCTTCATTCCGAAGCTTTCCATCCGCAGGCGGAAGGCGGACTTCATGTTGAGGATCCAAAAATTGGAATTGCCTGGCCCATAGCTGTGAAGGAACTGTCGCAACGCGATTGCGCTTATCCTTTCATAAACGACGATTTTAAGGGGCTTTCTCTATGAACTGCCGCCATTGCCGTACCAAATTGGAGCATGTTTTTCTGGATCTCGGCTTTGCCCCACCCTCCAATGCCTACCTTAAAGCGGAAGACCTGACCAGACCGGAGATATACTTCCCCCTTAAACTCTATGTGTGCTCTCAGTGTTGGCTGGTTCAGACAGAAGACCACGCCTGCCCAGATGAGCTGTTCACGGGTGACTATGCCTATTTCTCCTCCGTATCGCAGAGCTGGCTTGAACACGCCGCCCGATATGCGGAAAATATAACCCAAAGGATTGGCCTTGGTCCGGAAAGCTTTGTGATTGAGGTTGCTTCCAACGATGGATACCTTCTGAGAAACTTTGTGCAGGCGAAAATCCCTTGTATGGGTATTGAACCGACCGCCGGAACGGCTGCAGCAGCCCGTAAAATCGGCATTCCAGTTATGGAAGAATTTTTCGGTGAAGCGCTGGCCCGCCGACTCAAGAATGAGGGCCGACAGGCGGACCTCATTATCGGCAACAATGTCTATGCTCATGTGCCTGACATCAACGACTTCACCGCAGGTCTGAAAGCCGCACTGAAACCCGGCGGCACGATTACCCTGGAGTTTCCCCACCTGTTGCGTCTTATTGAGCAGACTCAGTTCGATACAGTTTATCATGAGCATTATTCCTATTTTTCGCTTTACACGGTTAACCGTGTCTTCGAAGCAGCAGGGCTTCGGCTGTTCGACGTGGAAGAACTGTCCACCCACGGCGGCAGTCTGCGTGTATATGGTTGCCATGAACATGATCCACGCCCCTGTGCGACAGCCATGACGGCAATCCTTGCTGAAGAAGAGACGAAGGGGCTGCGGATGCTGACCACTTACCGGTATTTTCAACGTCATGCTGATCGGGTAAAGGATAATCTCCTGGCATTTCTGATCGCACAAAAGCGTTCCGGCAGGAAGGTAGCTGCCTACGGAGCCGCCGCCAAGGGGAACACCCTGCTCAACTATGCGGGGATCAAACCGGACCTGTTGCCCTATGTATGTGATGCCGCACCCTCCAAGCAGGGAAAATTCCTGCCCGGCAGCCATATTCCTGTGTTGTCACCTGCCATATTGAAGGAAGACAAACCGGATTTCGTACTGATTCTGCCCTGGAACATAGCTGAAGAAATAATGCAGCAGCACGCATATGTTCACGAGTGGGGAGGGAAATTTTTGACTGCAGTGCCTGAAATCACCGTAATGACATGAAAATAAAAAATAATGATGTACCAAAACGGGTTTTAGTAACTGGTGCGTCAGGTTTTATCGGGAGGCACTGTCTGCCGATTTTACTGGCCAGGGGCTTCGATGTGCATGCAGTGGACATTATCATTCCGGAAAATAATTTCTGCGGAGTCCAATGGCATGATGTCAATTTGTTAAACAAGGAGAGGGCACTTGAATTGATTGAAACTATTCATCCAACCCATCTCCTTCATTTTGCATGGTATGCTAAGGCGGGTGAATACTGGCATTCTATTGAGAACATTCGGTGGCTGGAAGCCAGCTTGCATTTGCTTCAGGCTTTTCAAAAAACTGGTGGCGTAAGATTTGTTATGGCTGGCACCTGTGCCGAATATGACTGGAATTTTGGTTATTGTTCCGAATTTGTTACGCCACTTGTTCCTTCATCTTTATACGGTCATTGTAAGAACACGATGCAGCATTTATTGAAAGACTTTTCCCGGGAAACGCATCTGAGCAGCGCCTGGGGAAGAATTTTCTTCCTATATGGCCCTCATGAGAATCCCAACCGTCTTGTTTCATCGGTCATCTCAAATTTGATCCATAACAGAGTGGCGCCCTGTTCGCACGGAAATCAAATCCGAGATTTTTTGCATGTTAAAGATGCAGCTTCAGCGTTTGTTTCACTGTTGATGAGCAATGTCGATGGGCCTGTCAATATCGCGTCAGGGAAGCCGATTGCCCTGAAGGAAATTGTATTGACCATTGCTGATATGCTGGGGAAAAATCATCTTGTTAAACTGGGTGCTCTGCCGCAAAGAGAAAATGATCCTCCCGTATTATTTGGCAATACAAGGAGACTCTTTAACGAAGTTGTCTGGCAGCCTGATTATGATATAAATCAAGGAATAAGAGAAACAATTGACTGGTGGCAGGAAAGGAAGGGCAATCAAGCCAAGTTATAATAGCAATATGTATCGTGAAATCATGACGGATAACATCATCTATCGCATGGAGGGTCTGCCTGTTCAGCAGAACCGTTTTTTTTCAACCGGAAAAGACGCTGTTGAGTGTCAGGTCGGTGACCTGATACTGGTTCAAGATCCGTTGACCGGCATCGTACACAATAAGGCATTCAGGCCGGAGTTGATGACTTACGACGAAAATTATCAGAATGAGCAGGGTTACTCCGGCGTCTTTGAACAACACCTGTATGAGGTTGTAGAAATCATTCGGCGCCACTTCACTGGAAAATCCATACTCGAAATCGGCTGTGGTAAGGGCAGATTTCTGAAACTCATGAGGAATAAGGGCTTCTTTGTCACTGGGATAGATCCTGCCTATGAAGGGGATGATCCGCATGTTGTCAAAAAAACGTTTTCAGCATCGCTTGGCATGACCGGACAGGCCATCATTATCCGCCATGTTCTTGAACACATACCGGAGCCGATTGGCTTTCTGACTTCCATTGCTGAAGCGAACGGTGGCGAGGGGCTGATTTATATTGAAGTGCCCTGCCTTGAGTGGATAAGAGATCATAGAGCCTGGTTTGATCTATTTTATGAACACGTCAACTACTTTCGACTGTCCGACTTCTTCCGTATATTCGACAAGGTGCTTGATTCGGGCAGTTTCTTTGGCGGGCAATATCTTTATGTTGTGGCAGATCTTTCATCACTGCGCATAAAACCCAGGGAGGACGTTCATAAATTTGACATGCCAACGGATTTCCTGAGGGGCATTGACCGTGCTGCAGCCAGAATGAAAAGCCAGGAGAGCAGGAAGCACATCATATGGGGCGGCGGATCGAAAGGGGTCATTTTTGCTTTGCAGTTGCTGCGGCATGCCGGAGTCACTCCGGATTTCGTCATTGACATCAATCCGTACAAACAGGGAAAGTACATGCCAGTGACTGGTTTGCCGGTACTCTCACCTGAGAATGGCACGGCTTGCATGGTCCGTCACGATGCTATATTTGTTATGAACTCCAACTACTTTGATGAAATAAAAGTCACTGCGGGAGATCAATTTATTTATTACAAGGTGGATCAAAATGAGCTTTGAAGAAGAAATCCGGTCAAGAATCGGAGATAATGGAAAGAATGCCCTGCTGCTTGAAGCCGGATCAGAATTTATGCATCAATCGATTATGGCCTGTTATTCATATAATTTCTCCTGTCTTGGCCGCCCAATCATCCAGTACCCCCAAGACATGATTGCCATGCAGGAACTGCTCTGGCAGGTTCAGCCCGACCTTATAATTGAAACCGGCATCGCCCATGGAGGATCTTTGATCTTGAGTGCATCGATGCTGGCAATGATCGACTACTGCGAAGCGGCGAAGGAAGGCAGGGCACTTGATCCCGCAGCCAGCCGACGCAGGGTGCTGGGCCTGGATATCGATATCCGTGCCCACAACCGGGCCGCTATCGAGGCGCACCCGCTGGCGCACAAAATCGAGATGATCCAGGGATCCAGCATTGCTCCTGAAATTATCTCTCGGGTACATGAATACGCCAAAAACTATGAGCGCATCTTTGTTTGTCTTGATTCCAACCATACCCATGAGCATGTACTTGCCGAACTGGAGGCTTATGCCCCCTTGGTTTCGAAAAAAAGCTACTGTGTAGTATTCGATACCATCATCGAAAACATGCCCGATGACATGTTTCCCGACCGCCCCTGGGGTAAGGGCAACAACCCCAGGACCGCCGTTCGTGAGTACCTGCGCCGACTGAAGTTAGAAGGACGCAAGGCTGCTGACGGCGCGCCGCTCCATTTTGAAATCGACAAGATGATTGAAAACAAACTCCTCATCACCGTTGCCCCGGATGGATACCTGAAACGCATTTGACAATAGTCCTTTCATTGTCCGTTTACAATTACGTCATAGAAAAATATAGAAGCGACCTCCTGGGTGGTTTTAGGAATTGAGGAAAGCTCGCATATGGAAATAAGAGAAGAAAACGAAGGTTGGACAACGGTCATCAGTCCGATCAGCGGGTGGTTCAATTTCAGCCTGAAAGAATTGTGGCGCTACCGTGATCTGATTGCTCTTTTTGTCCGCCGCGACTTTGTTGCCGTTTACAAACAGACCATTCTTGGCCCCCTCTGGTTCTTGATCCAGCCTCTATTTTCCACAATTGTTTTTACAGTCATTTTCGGGAGAATAGCCAACATACCTACAGACGGCATTCCTCCGATGCTCTTTTATATGGCGGGAATCGTTTCCTGGAACTATTTTTCAAGCTGTCTTACGACCACCTCCAATACGTTCATTGCTAACGCCAATATCTTCGGCAAGGTTTATTTTCCCCGGTTAGCGGTACCCATTTCGGTTGTTATTGTCAATCTGATGACCTTTGCCATCCAGTTTCTGCTCTTCCTGGGATTTCTGTTCTATTTTTACTGGCGGGGGGTACCTGTGAATCTCTCCGGCTGGATACTCCTGACCCCACTCCTTCTTGGGCAGATGGGAATACTCGGACTCGGAGTCGGAATTCTTGTTTCATCACTAACCACCAAGTACCGTGATCTGACTTTTGTAGTCGGCTTTGGAACCCAGCTCTGGATGTATGCCACGCCAATCGTTTACCCCATGTCACAAATACCGGAACGCTGGCAATGGCTCTATGCCCTCAATCCCATGGCCAGCCTGATTGAAACCTTCCGTTATGCATTTCTGGGTTCCGGCTCTGTTAATCTTGCGCACCTGGCAGTTAGTGCAGGGATGACAATCTTTATTCTCTGTGCAGGAATTGTGCTCTTCAGTCGTATTGAGAAAACATTCATGGATACAGTATAACGCTATGAGTGACACTGTGATTAAGGTGGAAAAACTAAGTAAAGAATACCGATTAGGTACCATCAACCATGGTTTTTTGTTCCGCGACCTGCAAAGTTGGTGGGCACGGCGACGTGGTAAAGAGGATCCGAACTCATTGATAACAACATATCAGCAACACCTCGTCTCGGATGACAATAGTCGTCTTTCCGGTGGTCGCTTTTTGGCTCTGGACGATCTTACTTTTGAAGTCAGGCAGGGGGACGCGCTTGGAATAATCGGTCGTAACGGTGCGGGCAAGTCAACTCTTCTCAAGATAATCTCAAAGGTGACATCACCCACAAGTGGTGTGGTGAAAATCAGAGGGCGTGTTGCCAGCCTGCTTGAAGTGGGGACCGGATTTCATCCTGAACTTACCGGACGGGAAAACATTTATCTAAATGGTGCCATATCTGGCATGAACAAGAAAGAAATTAAAAATAAGTTTGACGAGATTGTGGCATTTTCTGGTGTGGAAAAATTTATTGATTCCCCTGTAAAACGTTATTCTTCCGGGATGTATGTCAGACTTGCCTTTGCTGTTGCTGCTCATTTGGGACCTGAAATCTTAATTGTGGATGAAGTGCTGGCTGTCGGTGATATTCAATTTCAGAAGCAATGCCTCGGCAAAATGGATGATATCAGCAAGGGTGGCAGGACAGTTGTTTTTGTCAGCCATAGCCTCCAAACCATTGCATCATTGTGCAGAGAATGTATCTTGCTCGATCAAGGGAAAATTAAGAAAAGAGGCTTGCCTTCTGAAGTCATCCTTGAATATTTGGGAGAAGGGGGCAGTAGTTGTGCTGACTTTACAAAATTGGGTCGCACTGTTGGTGACAATTTTGTCCAATTAGTTATGGGGATTGTTCAGGATGCCAATAATGAGGTTATTACTGAAATTGACATTAGAGAACCGTTAAAGATCAGCATGCATTTCACGGTCAAGCAAGACACAAGTATTCGGTACATTCCCAATTTTCATTTTACAGTGCCAGGTGGCACTTATGCTTTTGTTTCCTCACCATCGTCAATATCAGAATTATCTTCTGGTAACTACATCGCCACCTGTAATATTCCAGGCAACTTTCTGAATGAGGGTACATATTATGTTGGATTGGCCATCACATCTTATGAACCAGGGATGACGATTCATTTTTTTGAGCCCAATGTATTGACATTCAGCATTCGTGATCCGATGGAAAACTGTGTTGGCCGATATGGATTTGGATATGCCAACGTAATGCCAGGAATTGTAAGACCCAATCTTGATTGGGATGTTAGGAAATCAGGATGAAAGTAGTCAGTTTTGTAAGAAGCCGGAGATTCCGTATCGGTGAAAGGACGTTCCGTAATCGAGATTGCCTCCAACTATGGATACCTGCTTAAAAACTTTGTTGCTATGAGGACATCCCTGTCTCGGCATTGAGCCGAAGGACAGCACCGCCGACGCGGAATGGAGATATGATAATCCAACCGATGCAGCGCTTGAATTTTTAAAAGACCGTAATGAGTTTGTGAGACGTTTGCAGAATTCAGTTTTTTCTTTTGCCCTTATTATGGGCGTTAATTTTAAATTTTAACTTGCAGAAGCAGTCGCTTCCGGCCGCCTTTACGGCGTTAACACTGCTCTTTCAAAATCTTTCAGCTCCCAGGATGACCAGGGGAAGCGTTTCTTTGCATAATTTCCCTATGGGGTTACCGTTGCTTCCTGCTTTCTGATGCCGAGAACGATTTTTTTGATGTTGAAGGCATCGCCCCGCAGAGATGGTCCCAACCCTCTTTGACAAGAGAGGTAAAGCGGGCCTTGCCTGCACCATGATACTTTTCGGTAATTCCGAAATACTGCTCGATCTTGTACCGAACCTTGGAGATTTTCTTGTTCCTCTTGATCTCATTTTCCGTAAGCCTGGCATTGATCTGGTCCTTCCGCATGATTCCGTCACGAATGCCGTTCATGTTCAGGAAGTCCCGATTGGCCTCGCTGCAGTATCCCTTGTCGGCGTAAACACTTGGAGGAAGCTCTTTCCCTTGAAGGCTGTTGGCCACCACATAGGAGAAGTAATTGGTGTCATGCTCGGAGGCTCTGGAAACCGAGGAGGACAATACGAGACCGCTTTTTACGTCGACGGAGGCATGTTCCTTCATTCCGAAGACGGGTTTTTTGTTCTTCACTGTCCAGTCGGATTCAAGATCCCGCTGGAAGTGGGGCGTCTTCTTTGTCTGTTTTCGCTTTTCCCGCAGCTCATCGAGTTTGTCTCTGCTTACGGGACGACTGGCCGAGCGGATAATCCTGGCATCCACAGCCAGACCGGATTCGATGGAAAAGCCCAGGTTCTTGAATTGCTTCAGCAGTTCGCTGAAAACCTTTTCCAGCCCCTTCCTGCCGATTCTGTCCCGGAAACGGCAGAGAATCGAATGATCCGGTGAGGGGTCACTGAAGGGTAAGCCGATAAAGGCTTTGAAGGATAAACGGTCGTTGATCTGGTTTTCCAGTTCGGGATCGGACTTGATTCCGAACCATTTCTGAAGGAGGAGCCCTTTCATCAGCATCAAAGGAGGATAAGCCTTGTTTCCGTATTCCGATTTGCCCACCGGATAGTTTTCGGTCAGGATGGCGGTGATGGGTTTCCAGTCGATGGCATTCGTCACCTCGGAGAGGAATTGCTGAGTTCTTGAGTTTCCGAATGATTACTTCACTTCAAGATCAAAAAAAGAGGGATGAGAATCGTATTTCTTGAATGACATGCTGGTCTCCTTCAAAGGGTTGAATTTGAAAGGAAAACTAACAGAAATTATGCAAATAAGCACGTATTATCAATGAGTTGTTGAAAATTTTAACGTTATTTTTTGACTGCAATCTCAGACTCCGTCTGTAGAGTTGTGCAAAGGTTTCAGGAGATATTTAGCGTGCGGGGAGTAAAACATCCCTTGGTTTCCGTAGGCTTACCGACATACAACAGGCCAGATGGGCTTCATCGTACACTCATGTGTATAACAGGACAGAGTTATGAGAACTTGGAGATTATTGTTTCGGATAACTGTTCTTCAGGAGACGAGACCTATAATGTGGTAAATGAGTTCATGAAGCGTGATCCACGTATAGCCTATTTTAGGCAAGAGCAGAATAAGGGGCCAGTTGCTAATTTCAAATTTGTTTTAGAACAGTCAACTGGTGAGTATTTTATGTGGGCAGCAGATGATGATGAGTGGGATGAACACTTTATTCAATATTGCACTGAGGAATTTTCCCGACTGGGCGAAGACTTTGTCGCTGTCATGATGGAGGCACAGTACTTCTCGCATTCTGGTCTTTATGATTTTTTCCCTGAGGGAGAGGCCTTCTATGGTTCGAATCTTGACGATATCTCAGATCGCTTATGCCATATGTTGAAGAATAATTATGGTAATCTCTATTATTCACTTTTTAGAAGGTCCGCTTTATTCGAACAGAATACTTCATTCTTTTCCGCATTTGAACTTGTTTCACTAAATGAAATTCCACTCCTGCTTTTTGTTTCAACAAAAGGGAAGTTGATGGTTCTTCCTCGGGTGGGTCTATATAAGAGAACGACTGACAGTACTTACGCGCAGGCAAAATGGGAAATACAGGGAGGAAAACTTCCTAATCCTTGTGGATTTCGTTATTTCTTGGGTTTGCCCGCGAACTTTCAATACCACAAGTTAGCTTTGCGTGATATTCAATCAGTTATTACTTTGCTCAAGATTGATAAGCCAACAAAGCGAGCAGTCAGCAATATGGCCAGGAGGATAATATGGGCGCATTTTCTCGGAATAGTTATGTCTTATAAACGACCACGAATATGAAAAGACTCTTTATCGGAATGCCGGTATTCAATGGCGAGACCTATATTTCTAAAGCTCTGGATTCAATCATCAAACAAAGTTTTTGTGACTGGCAGCTGCTGATTGCTGACAATTACTCGAGTGATGGTACGGAAAGAATTGCTATGGAGTATGTTACCAAAGACACTCGCATCAAATATATCCAGCACCCATCAAACATCGGTGCATTAAACAACTTCATTTTTCTTGTTAATGAAGCTGAATCAGATTACTTTATGTGGGCTGCGGCTGACGATGAATGGTCAAGTAATTTTCTGGAATTGTGCGTAAAGACATTAGACTCATGCCGCGATGTTCAGTTTGTGAGTGGTAATGTTGCCAATATAGATCTTTCCGGTACAATATTAAGAAAATATGATGGTTTTTCTGTCTTTGACGATAAGTGGATATGGCGAAGGTTGGTAAAATATTTATGCGCACCTGAAATTCTTGGCAAGGCAAATATGATTTATTCTGTATATCGCATAGGATTTTGTCGGGAACTGTGTGGCATTCCAAATGTGCTAAGTGGTTGGGGAGCTGATATGACGTTTGTATTTGCAGGGCTTGCCCGGGGTCACTACAAATATATTCCTGATATCACGCTGTTTAAACGCGTTTTAAGCGAGTCTGATATTGATACTGCCAAGATTGCAGCTCATAATAACTTCCCGATGCTCCAATTTTTTGGTTGGTTCCCAATTACACATTATCGTGAGTATCGTGATGGTTATTATAAGATGTCAACAAATAATCCAATCAGGCTTATAGTCTTGCTCATTATGAAATATCGGGTACTGTGCCTTTGGCTCAGATTGAAGATTCAATCTGCTTCGTCGTTTGTAACCAAATGGATGTAATATCCAACTCCGCACCGATGATCAGTGTCGTTCTGCCCGTTTACAATGGGGCTTCCTACTTGCGTGAATCCATCGATTGCATTCTAGTGCAGAGTTATTCCAACTTTGAACTGCTCATCATTGACGATGGTTCCACAGACGACTCTGCTTCCATCGTTTCCTCCTTTACCGATCCGCGCATTCGGTTTTATTCACAAGAGAACAAGGGGTTGGCTGCGACTCTCAACAGGGGGATTGCCCTGGCGAAAGGGGCCTATATTGCCCGCCAGGATCAGGATGACATTTCGTTGCCGGATCGCTTATCGAAGCAGGTCGCATTTATGGAGACCCATCCTGATTGTGGTATGGCAGGGACCTGGGCCTCGATCCTTGAGGAACAGAAGCCGACGAAACGGTTACACAGGCACGATGCGGATAATCTTTCCCTGCAATTCGATCTCCTGTTCGATAATCCCTTTGTCCACAGCTCGCTGATGATCAGAAAAACAGTTTTTGATGAAGTCGGAGTGTATTGCACCAATCCAGATCGACAACCTCCCGAAGACTATGAGATGTGGTCGCGGGTTGCCAGAAAATTCCGGGTGGCCAACATCCCGGAGGTCCTTCACATATATCGGGAAGTACCCCAAAGCATGTCGCGTTCCGGAAACAACCCGTTTCTTCAGCACCTGCTTAAAATCAACGTGGAAAATCTGATGTGGGCCACGGGAGGGCGTTATTCGGACCAATCGTTGCGGGATCTTGCCGCTTTGATTCATGGGGCATATCCACAATTTTCCCGGAAAACATCATTGGGGGAGCTGATTTCGATAGTTCATGATGCTGCAATTGCCTTGTGTGATCATGCCGGCACCCCGTACAGAGAGATTCAAGAAAAGGTTCAGTATCGCGTCAATAACCTCCGCTATCATTATTATCAGGCCAGGCACTTAGGATTTCTGGGAGAATCGGGAAGGCGTGCACTGGCCCATATTATGCGTGCCGGACGGAAGCTCGTTGAAAAGCAATGGAGATTGAGAGTCATACGATGAAGTGTTGCTGTGTTATCGGTGGGACCGGGTTTATTGGTTCTTTTGTTGTCAGGGCTCTACTGAGGAAAGGAAGACACGTCATTGTCGTGGCGCGCAACGAGGTTCCAACACGGTCTCTTCCAGACAATGTCGAGTATGTGCCGGGTGATTTCGGTGACAAATATTTCATCCGGGGCATCCTACGGGGCGTTGATGAAATCATCGACCTTGCCTATGCCACCGTTCCCAAAACAAGTTATGACAATCCCATTCAGGATATTCTGGAAAACCTCCCGCCTCTCGTCAACATGCTCGATGTGGCAAGTGCCTTAAACCTGGAGAAGATTGTTCTGATTTCTTCGGGCGGCGTTATTTACGGACATTCACTCAATACGCCGATCAATGAAGAACATCCGACAAACCCCATTTCTCCCTATGGCATCACGAAGCTGGCTGTTGAAAAGTACGCCCGGATGTTCCACTTGACGCACGATTTGCCTGTCGTTTGCGTAAGGCCGGGGAATGCCTATGGAGAAACACAGAAACCTTTTATCGGCCAGGGTTTCATTGCCGCCGCCATCGCATCCATTCTCTGCGGCCTGGAGCTGACCCTTTATGGAGAATCGGGAACGGTTCGCGATTACATCCATGTCGAGGATATCGCGGAGGGAATCGTTGCCGCTCTGCTGAAAGGGCCCCCCGGAAGCATCTATAATATCGGAAGCGGAGAAGGACGGAACAACCGGGATATCCTCGATGCACTCCAACCTCTGGCACAGGCGGAAGGGCTTGAAGTGAAACTGAAAACACTTCCACTCAGAAAGTTCGATGTTCCGGTCAATGTGCTCGACAGTTCCAGGCTCAGTTGGGATACAGGCTGGACAATGCGGATTCCCTTTGAGGATGGCATTATAAGGACGTGGAACTGGTACCGTGACAATCGATCGGTGTGATAAGAGTCAAGGGTAAAAAACGGTGAAGATTCTTTTGTGCTGCGAGCTCTATTATCCGAGTGTCGGCGGCGTTCAAATGGTCATACAGCAGCTTGCCGAGCGCTTTGTTGCGATGGGGCACGATGTGACTGTCGCCACCACAAGGTTGACCACTCGTAAGGATGATAGCCTGAATGGTGTACGGATCAGGGACTTTTCCATCTATGGCAATTTCGTATCTGGAATGCGTGGTGAAATTCATGAGTATGAAAACTTCATCACATCTGAAAAATACGATGTCATCATGGTTAAAGCGGCCCAGCAATGGACATTTGATGCCCTCTGGCCTGTGCTTGATCAGGTCGAGGCGGTCAAAGTGTTTATTCCCTGCGGATTTTCCGGACTGTATGAACCGTCATACGCGGAGTATTTCAGGCAATTGCCCTATATCCTTCGTAAGTTTGACAGGCTTATTTTCTATGCCTCGGATTACAGGGATATCAATTTTGCAAAAGAGCATGGAATCCTGAATTATTCGATCGTTCCCAATGGGGCAAATGAGCTTGAGTTTGAAAAGCAGCGCGATCCGGACTTCCGCCGTTCGCTTGGGATTGCGGAAGATGATTTCATTTTTCTGACAGTGGGCAGCTTCACCGGCCTCAAAGGACATCTCGAGGTGGCACAGGCGTTTGAGATCGCAGACATGGATGGCCGTGCGGCAACGCTTATATTGAATGGTAATAAGAATATTCAGAATTATTCTGATGTGTTGCAGATGTTCAGCAAATTTCTCGGTGTAATGCGACAGTACGGAATAAAATATTTTACCAAGCATGTCATCAAGGTTTCCCTGAGATCAATAGGCATTCGGGTGGGAAAAGACGATCAAATAGATGTAACGATCGGGAGAATAAAGAAGCACGCCGGCAAAAACGTTGTTGTAACCGACTTGCCAAGGCCATCTCTTGTCAACGCGTTCATGGCAGCCGATCTCTTTGTTTTTGCCTCGAATGTGGAGTATTCTCCGCTGGTCCTTTTCGAATCGGCAGCGGCGGGAACCCCCTTCCTGACGGTTCCCGTAGGGAATTCGGAAGAAATAGCCCAATGGACGGGCGCGGGGATTGTCTGTCCTGCTGAAAGAGATGCCAGAGGATACACCCGGGTCGATCCCCATGTTCTTGCGAAGCATATGTGCAAGCTGGTGAAGGATGAGGCGCTGCGTCAGAGATTGGGGGCTGCGGGAAAGAAAAACTGGCGGGAAAAATTCACATGGGAAAAAATCAGCAGAGAGTATGAAAAAATATTTCTGACTTTGCTGGAGGAGAAGATTCGGAAGGCATGAAAAGCATTTTAGGCCGATTAAAAAGAAGACGCAGACAGATTGAGAGCTTCGCCTATCAGGCGGTTCAGGATGTTCTGCAGACGGCGCCTTCCTACAGGATTCTCCGCCAGGAACTGGGCCTTCCCGGCATGACGCTGCTTTACGGAAAAAAAAGAGGAGAAAGCCGGTAGATCATGGTGATTGTCCGACTGACCGGTGGCATCGGCAATCAGATGTTTCAATATGCCGCTGCCCGACGGGTTTCCCTGGTCAACAACGCGCCGCTGTTCCTGGATCTGGGCTGGTTTCAGGAGACGGGATCATGGACTCCGCGCAAGTATGAACTGGATGCATTTCGCATCGCCGGGGAATCGGCTTCTGTCGGCGATATCAAGGACTTCAAATCGAGAAGGCAGAACGCATTCTTCAGGCGCCTTCCCCTTTTTCTGAAAAAAAGAATATTCCACACCCGCCAGACTCACATCATCGAAAAAAGCTATAATTTTGATCCGGAAATCTTGAATTTGCAGGGGAACGTCTATCTTGACGGCTATTGGCAAAGCGAAAAATACTTTTCCGATGTTGATTCGGAGATCCGGCGGGAATTTTCCTTCCAAACCGATCCGGCGGAACGCAACCGGAAAATTCTGGAGCGTATCGCTTCCTGTGAATCGGTATCGATTCACATCCGGCGGGGAGATTATGTAACTCTACCGGATGCCAACGCGTTCCATGGCCTGTGTACGCCGGCCTACTATCGACTTGCGGTTGAGCAGATCTCACGGAAGGTGGTTGAGCCGGTTTTTTTTGTGTTTTCCGATGACATTGCCTGGGCGAGAGGGAATCTTAAACTCGGTTTCGAGACCTGTTTCATGGATCAGAACGGCCCGGACCGGGGAGACGAGGATTTGCGGCTGATGATCGCTTGCCGCCATCATATCATTGCCAACAGCAGTTTCAGCTGGTGGGGGGCCTGGCTTTGCAGCAATCCGGAAAAAATCGTTTATGCCCCCCGGAAATGGTTCAACAACGGGCTCGACACCCCGGACAATATTCCCGCCTCCTGGATAAGGATTTGAATCCCATCCTCAGCATGATCCTGCAGACGGGCATTTGCCTGCCCATTATATGGCCTGATGCAGGGAAAGGTTATCAAGACTGAAAAATGAAATCTGATTCACCCCTTGTGACCATCGGGCTGCCGGTATACAACGCTGAAGCGACCCTGCGCAGCGCGGTTCAGTCCATCATCGCGCAGACTTATCCGAAATGGACATTGCTGCTGATGAATGATGGCTCTACGGATGAAAGCTGTAAAATTGCGAAGAGCTTCGGCGATGAGCGGATAAGGGTCGTATCCGACGGCATGAACAAGGGCATTTCCGCCCGGTTGAACCAGGCTGTGTCCATGTCTGAAGGTAAATATTTCTGCCGTATGGATGCCGATGACATCGCGTTTCCAGACCGGCTCGAAAGGCAGGTGGCGTTTCTGGAGAGCCACCCTAAGGTCGACGTAGTCGCTTCGTCCATCGCTGTCTTTCGTGATCAGGGCAACCTGTACGGTCTGATACCGGTGCCTGAAAGTCATCAGGACATATGCGGAAAGCCATGGAAGGGGTTCCATTTCTTTCATCCGACCTGGCTGGGGAAAACAGCCTGGTTCCGCGCGCATCCTTATACGACCCGGGCCAACGGCGCCGAGGACCAGCTGGTTTTGTACAGCGCTTACAGAGAAAGCTGTTTCGCGGGTCTTCCGGAGGTCTTGCTGGGGTACCGGGAGGACGGCCGTTCCTTCAAGAAGATGTTCAGCCGACGCATAGCCTTTTGGCGGGCTATTGCCGGGCACGCTGTGAAAAGCGGCCGCTGGACCGATGCGTGCCTGCTCTCCATAATCCAGCCTGTAAAGATTGTAGCCGATTTTTTGAACACGGAACTGGGAATCGATCGCATGAGGAACCGCCTGGATACAGTCGACCCTCAGACGGAGGCGGTGTGGCAGGAGCTTTGGCGAAACATGGTCCGGCTTGATGATCAGGACGACCGCAAGGGTAGGCCGTCCGGGATCGACCGATGATCTGGCCCTGCAAGCTCCCTGACCATCCAGGAACAGAATGAAGAGGCGTGGCTGATGTGTGGAATCGCCGGTTTTTGGGGAAAAAATGGAGCTTCGGCTTCCGGGGAATTCATGCGGACAGTGGAAGCCATGACCGCCGCGATCACCCATCGCGGTCCGGACAGCGCGGGATACTGGGTTGACGCGTCCATCGGTCTGGCACTGGGGCACCGCCGTCTGTCGATCCTGGAGCTTTCCTCCGCCGGCCATCAACCGATGACGTCAGCGTGCGGGCGGTATGTGATTGCCTTCAACGGGGAGATTTACAACCATCTCGAACTGCGGAAGGAATTAGCCGCGCGGGGAAAGGAGCCTCTCTGGCGTGGCCATGCAGATACGGAAACCCTGCTGGCCTGCTTTTCGGCCTGGGGCATCGAGCGTACCCTGAACGCTACGGTGGGCATGTTTGCTCTGGCCCTGTGGGATATTGAAGACAGAGTGCTGACCCTGGCCCGGGACCGCCTGGGTGAAAAACCGCTTTATTACGGATGGCAGGGCGGCACGCTGCTGTTCGGCTCCGAACTGAAGGCCCTGAAAGCCCACCCGGATTTCCGCGCCGGGGTGGATCGCGACGCGCTGACGCTGCTGCTGCGGCATAACTGCATTCCTGCACCGTACTCCATCTATCAGGGCATCCGCAAATTGATGCCCGGGCATTATCTGAGCATTTCCTTTTCCGACGGCCGCGTTTCACAGTCGGTCAGCCCTCAAGCCTGGTGGCGTTACAATGACGTGGTGACAGCCGGCCTGGCCCGGCCATTCGCCGGTTCCGATGCCGAGGCCGTCGATGAGCTGGAAGATCGCCTTTCCAACAGTGTGAAGCTTCAGATGCTGGCTGACGTGCCCGTGGGGGCATTCCTGAGCGGCGGCATCGACAGCAGCGCCATTGTCGCCCTGATGCAGGCGCACAGCAGCCTGCCTGTCCGCACCTTCACCATCGGCACCGACTCGGCGGACAACGAAGCGGAACATGCCAAAGCCGTAGCCCGGCATCTTGGGACAGACCATACCGAACTTCATGTCTCTTCCGAAGATGCGCTGGCCGTCGTCCCGAAACTGCCGACAATATACTGCGAGCCTTTCAGTGACAGCTCACAGATCCCCACCTTCCTGGTCAGCCGACTGGCCGGCAGGCATGTGAAGGTTGCCCTGAGCGGCGATGCCGGCGACGAACTCTTCGGGGGCTACAACCGCTATCTGACGGCCCGTCGGGTCTGGCAGAGGATGAACCGTTTGCCGCTGTTGGCCCGCCGCGCGGCGGCAAATACCCTTTGCGCCCTGGCTCCGGCCATCTGGGACAGGCTGTATTCTGCCGTCAGTCCTGTGCTGCCCAGCGGGATGCGTCTCGCCTCGCCAGGCGACAAGGCCCACAAGCTGGCCGAAGTGCTGACCCTTGCGGACGGGGAGGCGTTCTACCGCCGGCTTGCCAGCCATTGGCACAATCCTGCGGAAGTGGTCATCGGCGGGCAGGAACCACGGACTCTGCTGACCAATCCGTCCGCGTGGCCGTACACCGACAGTTTTGAACACTGGATGATGGCCATGGATGCCCAGACCTATATGACCGACGACATCCTGGTAAAAGTTGATCGCGCGGCCATGGCCAACAGCCTTGAAGCACGAATTCCCCTGCTGGATCATCGGGTGGTCGAGCTGGCCTGGCGCATTCCTCTTCATCAGAAAATCCGTGAAGGGAAGGGCAAGTGGCTGCTGCGGCAGGTTCTCTATCGCCATGTCCCCAGAGAGCTGATCGAGCGGCCCAAGACAGGGTTCAGCATTCCCCTGGATGCCTGGCTGCGCGGGCCTTTGAAAGCTTGGGCTGAAGCGCTGCTTGCGGAAGACCGGCTGAAACGGGAGGGATTTTTCAATCCCGGACCCATTGGTCTGAAGTGGCGGGAACATCTTTCGGGACAGCGCAACTGGCAGTATCATCTCTGGGATATCCTGATGTTCCAGGCCTGGCTGGAGAGTAACACATGAGCCGTCCGAAGATCCTCTATTTCATCACGGAGGACTGGTATTTCTGCTCTCACCGTCTGCCGCTCGCCCTGGCGGCGCGGGATGCCGGGTATGATGTCGCTGTCGTGACAAACGTCAACGAGCACGCTGATGTGATCCGTCGGGCAGGCATCCGGCTCATTCCCTTCGATCTTTCCCGTAAAGGCATGAATCCGGCGTCCGAGCTGGCCGTTCTTGCCCGCCTTATCGCCCTTTATCGAAAAGAAAAACCGGACATCGTTCACCAGGTGGCCATGAAGCCGGTGCTCTATGGATCGCTTGCCGCCCGACTTTCAGGCGTGTCCCGGGTGGTGAATGCCCTGGCGGGGCTCGGGTATATCTTCACTTCCGATCAGCCCAAAGCCCGGTTCCTGCGCCCGGTCATCGGCAGCGCGTTTCGGGGGCTCCTGAACAGCCGACGGTCGCGCCTGATTTTGCAGAATCAGGATGACCGCGCCAAGTTTATCCGCAAAAGGTTTATCAGTGAAAAGCGGATAAGGCTGATTCGGGGATCGGGGGTGGATACGGCTGTTTTCGTCCCGACGCCGGAGCCTCCGGGAGTCCCGGTCGTTATTTTGCCATCCCGCATGTTGTGGGATAAAGGAGTCCGGGAATTCGTGGACGCCGCCGGACAACTGAAAAAACGCGGCATCTCTGCCCGCTTCGTCCTGGTGGGGGATGCGGACCCGCACAACCCTTCGGCAATCCACACGGAGCAGTTGACGGCCTGGCATGCGGAGGGCGCGGTCGAGTGGTGGGGGCGCCGTGACGACATGCCGGCGGTATTTGAACAGTCTCACATTGTCTGTCTGCCGTCCTACCGTGAAGGGCTGCCCAAGGTCCTGCTGGAAGCGGCGTCCTGCGGGCGTCCCATTGTTACCACGGATACGCCGGGCTGCCGTGATGTTGTCCGTCAGGGCGAGAACGGCTTGCTGGTTCCCGTCCGCGGCACGGCAGAACTGGCTGACGCGCTTCAGCTTCTGATCGAACAGCCTGCACTGCGGAAAAAGATGGGATGCAAGGGTCGGGAAATTGTGGTCAGCGAATTCGCCCTGGAGAAGGTTGTCGCGAAGACCATGAACATATACAGGGAACTGCTGAAGCCATGAACATCCTCGTTACCGGAGCCACCGGCGCCATCGGACCGCGGGTCGTTTCCGCGATGTGCGATGCCGGCCACCGGGTTCGAGCTTTTTCTATCGATGAACCTTCACCAGGGCTGTTCCCTCCGGGGGTAGAAGCGATTGCCGGCGACGTCACGGACAGGGCAGCCGTCCAGTCCGCCATGGAGGGCATGGATGCCGTCGTTCATATGGCGGCGCTCCTGCATATCGTCAATCCGCCTCCCGAGCTGCGGGAAAAATACGAGCACGTTAATGTCTGCGGAACGAGGACGGTCGTCGAGGCGGCACTGAACTCGGGCGTCCGGCGCGTTGTTCTGTTCAGCACCATCGCCGTGTACGGGCCGGCGGACGGGCGGATCATCGATGAGGCTTCGCCGCCGCGGCCGGAAACGGATTACGCCCGGACGAAGCTTGCCGCCGAACAGATCGTATTGAATGCACAAGGCCCCGATTGCCGACCTCTGGGCACGGTCCTGCGCCTGGGGGCGGTTTACGGCTCCCGCATCAAGGGAAACTACGAGCGCCTGACCCAGGCCCTGGCCCGTCATCGCTTTTTGCCTGTCGGCAGGGGACACAATCGGAGGACGCTGGTTTACGACAGGGACGTCGGCGATGCCGCTGCGCTGGTGGTTTCTCATCCCGCCGCGGCGGGCAGGATCTTCAACGTTACGGACGGGACATTTCATACCTTGAATGAAATTATCGAGTCCATCTGTTCCGCCCTGGGCCGCAGGCCGCCGCGGTGTTTTCTGCCTCTGGGGCCGACCCGCTTTCTGATCGGACTCACCGAAAAGGGAAGTGTCGCTCTCGGTTTGAAGCCCCTGGTCACCCGGGGAATGCTGGATAAATATACCGAGGATATCGCCGTCGACGGCAGCCTTCTCCAGAGAGAACTGGGTTTTTCCCCCCGCTATGATTTAAAAACGGGTTGGGAAGAGACCGTCAAGGAGATGCGGGACCTTGCCCTCTTGAAAATCCGATGACCCCAACCGCCTTTTTCCTCCATCTCTCTTTCGCGTTCGGCCTGTTCCTCGTGTCCCTGCTTACCACGCGATACATTCTCCGTCATTTCAAAGTGATCGACATCCCCGGAGCGCGTTCGTCGCACAGCGTCCCCACCCCGAAATCAGGCGGCGTTTCCATCGTTGTCACTTTCCTGCTCGGCGTGATCCTTATTTTCTGCTTTGCTGACGCCACGATGATCCCCCGCCGGCATTTCCTCGGATTCGTCTTCTCCGCTCTGCTCATCGCGGGGATCTCCCTTTATGACGACGTCAAGAACAAGCCCTTCCTCATAAAACTGGCCGCGCAGTGCCTGGCCGCGTTACTCGTTCTGGCGTTCGGGCTGGTGATCGATGAAGTGGCCCTGCCCTGGGTGGGGAACGTCACGCTTGGAATCTGGGGGTACCCCCTGTCCTTTCTCTGGATCGTCGGTCTGACCAACGCCTTCAATTTCATGGACGGGCTGGACGGCCTGATGGGCGGCGTCGGCGTGATTGTCAGCGCCTTTTTCTGCGCCATTACCTTCTCCCAGGGGAGCACGTTCGTTTATATCACCTCTTACACCCTGCTGGCGGGGACGGCGGGCTTCCTTCTCTACAACTTTCCTCCGGCCCGGATCTTCATGGGTGATGTGGGAAGTGCCTTTCTCGGATTCGCTTTCGCCGTCCTGGCCATTATCGCCGCGCGGTACGACCACTCCCACACCTCATTTTTCGTCATGCCCCTGTTGATGTTCAACATCATTTATGATACGACCTTCACGTTTTTCCGGCGCCTTATTCGGGGCGAACGGGTGTTCGACGCGCACCGCAGCCATCTGTATCAGCTCTTTCAGCAGAGCGGGTTCAGCCATCGCGCCGTAACGCTGTTTCACTACGGAGTGTGCCTTATGCAGGGCGGGGCGGCATTCTGGATGGTTCAAATCCCGGGCGACCGCCGCCTTTTTGTTTTCCTGCCGTTTCTGCTCTTTCAGGCCGCTTACACACTGGTTATTCTCAGGATGGCAAAAACGAGAGAAATCGTGTAAGAAAGAACGTTCGCCACAGGCAACGTCAAGCAGGGGTTAAACAAAAAACCATGCGCAGTCTTATGACGCCGACGCCGCAGAAGCGGCTTTTATTGTTTTTATCCGGGGACATTTTCTTCATCTGCCTGTCCCTCTATCTTTCCTTCCTGATTCACTTCAACTTCAGCCAGGCGGTCGATTACATCAGGCTGATGGAACCGGTCCTGCCCTATTTCCTTGCCGTCAAACTGTTTTTCCTTGCCGTCTTCCGGGGATACCGGATGACCTGGCGCTACGTCGGGGTCTCCGATCTGACCAACATCATGGCGGCGGTCATGATTTCCGACCTGGTACTGATGGTCGCCAGTTTTCCCATTCCCATTCCCGAGTTCTGGCACATCCAGTTCCCCCTTGAAGGCTACGTCAAACGGATCTTCATCGTGGACGGCGTTTTCTCACTGTTCTTTATCGGTGGAATGAGGGTCGCGAAACGGGTCTACCTGGAGGTGATCCGGGGGAAAAAATCAGTCCGGACGGGAAAAAGGACTCTGATCCTGGGAGCCGGCAACACCGGCGAGATGATCCTGCGGGACATGGCAAAGCAGCGCTTTTCGGCGTTTTATCCCGTCGGTCTGCTGGACAACGACACGCGCAAGATCGGCGTCTACATCCACGGCGTCAAGGTCCTCGGAAGGCTGGGCGAGCTGAGAACCCTGATCTCCCGCAATGACATCGAAGCGGTGATCATCGCCATCCCCTCCCTCAACCACAAGAAGCTCCGGGTGCTGTACGATTCGGCCAGGCGGGCCGGGGTGAAAACCATCAAATTCGTCCCGCGGATCTACAACTTCGAGCGGCCGGAGATCAACCTCAGGGCCCTGGAGGATATCGCCATCGAGGATCTGATCGGACGTCAGGCCATCACCGTGGATTATGAGGGAATCCGGGACTTTCTGACAGGCAGGTCGATCATGGTGACCGGCGCCGGCGGCTCCATCGGGTCGGAAATCGTCACGCAGGTGTGTTCCTTTTCCCCTTCCTGCCTGGTCCTGTTCGATATCGACGAGACGGAACTCCACAACCTCGGGCTGAAACTGCAGCGCCTGTTTCCTGAGCTGTCAGACCGGATTCAGTATGTGACCGGCGACGTCCGGGATCGGGGAAGGCTTGATGAGGTCTTCCGGGCTTACGCCCCCCGGATCGTTTTTCACGCGGCCGCGTACAAGCATGTCCCGATGATGGAGAGCAACCCCAAGGAGGCCGTCAAGGTCAATATCTTCGGGACGCATGCCCTGGCCGAGGCGGCGAAGAATTACGGCGTCGAAAAGTTCATTATGATCTCCACGGACAAGGCCGTCCGTCCGACCAGTGTGATGGGGGCGACGAAAAGGATGGCCGAGCATATCTGCCGGGCCTTCCAGGAAGCGGGCAGCGGGAAGGAGGGCGGCGAGTCGACGCGATATGTTTCCGTCCGGTTCGGCAACGTGCTGGGAAGCCGGGGGAGCGTTCTGCCCCTGTTTCTGGATCAGCTCAAGCACGGTGGGCCGTTGACCATCACCCACCGGGACATGTTGAGGTATTTCATGACGATCCCCGAGGCGGTGTCCCTGGTCCTGCAGGCCTCGACGATGGGCGGCGGCGGGGAGGTCTTTGTCCTGGACATGGGGGAGCCGGTGAAAATTCTCGAGGTGGCCGAAGAGCTGGTCCGTCTCCAGGGGCTGGAGCCGTACAAGGACATTGAATTCGAGTTCACGGGTCTGCGGCCGGGAGAAAAGCTTTTCGAGGAAATTCTCACGGCGGAAGAGGGGACCGTCGCCAGCCGCCACGAAAAAATTTTCGTCGCCCGGAACAGCGAGAAGTATTCCCTGGACGACCTGACCCCGATCCTTGCTGATTTCGACAGCGCCGTCAAATCCCTCGATCCCGACAGCCCCGAAGCCGTCAGGACGCTCCTGAAAAAATACGTCCGCCATTATGAGAAATAGGGCGCTGCCGGTTACAGAGATTTGCCGCGTCAGAGAACATTGAACGTAGAAGATAGAACATAAAACGTTGAACAAGGAGAGGAGCTTTATGAACTTTATTGATCTGCCCGCACAGCAGCAGCGAATTCGCATGCAAATTGAAGAGAATATCCGGAAAGTGCTGGATCACGGCCAGTACATCATGGGGCCGGAAATCGGGGCGCTGGAACAGGCCCTGGTCGAGTACACGGGCGTGAGGCACGCCATCGCCTGCTCGTCCGGGACGGACGCCCTTCTGCTGGCCCTGATGGCTTACGGGGTCGGGCCGGGCGATGCGGTTTTCACCACGCCCTTCACCTTCATCGCCACGGCGGAAGTGGTCGCCCTGCTGGGGGCCACCCCTGTCTTTGTGGACATCGATCCCCGGACCTTCAACATCGATCCGGAAAAGCTGAAGCAGGCCATCCAGGCCGTGAAGCAGAACGATCCCCGCCTCCATCCCCTGCCTGCCGCCTCGCAGAGCGCCGCGCTGACTCCAAAAGGGATCATCCCCGTGGATCTCTTCGGCCTGCCGGCGGATTACGACCGGATTTCCGCAATTGCCCGTGAGCACGGCCTCTTTGTCATCGAGGATGCGGCCCAGTCCTTCGGCGCGGAATATCAGGGGAAAAAAGCCGGCGCGCTGGCCGACATCGCCTGCACGTCCTTCTTCCCGGCGAAGCCGCTGGGCGGCTACGGCGACGGCGGGATGTGCTTCACCGACGACGACACCCTGGCGGATCTCATGCGCTCCATCCGGATTCACGGCCAGGGCAGCGACCGGTACAACAACGTCCGGGTCGGGATCAACGGCCGGCTGGACTCGCTTCAGGCCGCCATCCTGCTGGCCAAGTTCTCCCTCTTTCCCGAGGAAACAATCCTCCGCCAGCAGGCCGCAGGACGCTATTCAGCCCTGCTCGCACAGAACGAGTCGCTCGTGCTGCCTTATGTCCCGGATGGGTATCTTTCCGTCTGGGCGCAGTACTCCATCCTGGCCCGCGACAACGCGCACCGCGCCGCCATCCAGGCCGCCCTGCAGAAGGAGGGCATCCCCACGATGGTGTATTATCCCAAACCGCTGCATGTCCAGGACGCCTTTGCCTTCCTCGGCTATCGTCCGGATGATTTACCGGTCAGCGACGACTGCGCGCGGCGCATCTTCAGCCTCCCCATGCACCCCTACCTGAAAGAGGACGATCAGAAGCTCATTGCCGATGCAATCAACGGGATTTAGAAACTGAGGGTGAAATTTCCTTGAGAAGGAAAGATACAAAGGGGGACGTTGAATAAGGAGGTCATCATTAAATGCTGAAGTGCAAATTCGCTCTCTGTTCACTTATTATCGCTATCGCGTTCGCGTGGTTTGCTGGATTGCCTCCCGCTTCCGCCCAGGATTCGGAACTTTCGCGGAAGACACTGGCCGGACTGCCGGGTGTTTACGTGCTGGTGGAAGAGCTGCAGCCCAATATCACAAAATATGACAGGTATCTGAAAAAGGCCGGATTAAGCCGGGCGCGGCTGAAGGAAAATGTCGAAAAGCGCCTCCGGGCCGGGGGCATCCGCACCCTTTCCCGGGAGGAATGGCTCAAGACGCGCGGTCAGCCTGTCCTGTACCTGAACGTGAATTCTCATGAAAACGAAAAATACTGGTTCGCCTACGATGTGACGCTCGAACTCCAGCAGGTGGTCTGCATGGAGGCGCGCCCTTCCGTCCGGGCGCTCGCCGATACGTGGTCCCTGAACTCGACCGGCGTTGTCCATATCGGCAATCTCGATGGCATATACAGGGAAACGGAACGCCTCGTCGACCGCTTCATCGCCGCCTGGCGAACGGCCGATCAGAAATAGGACAAGACCGGAACAGGCACGACGAGAAACCGTGTCCATTTTATTTGCCGGGAAGAATTCGTGAATTTGATGCAGGGACTTTTTTCCGCCAGGGGTATTCCATGAAAAAAGAAGAGCTTGAAAAGTAGACTGTGATAAACAGGGCGCTGTCCCTGTTTATTTTATTTACACATTAAAAACGCCGGTTTTCGGATCAGATGGTCCGGGACCGGCGTTTTTTTTGAACTTTTTACTTGACAAATACACTAAGTAGTTTTAGGTAGGCGGCCTAAGTTTTTGGATTAGATAAACTAAGTAAATGGATTATTTTAAAATAAGATTTTGGAGCTTTTAAAGTAAGGGTTTATGTAACCCACACAGCGGAGCTTTACCTTCGTTTCATCCCTGGCAAATTCCTATCCATTCAAAATCATTCATAAAAAAATAAATATCAAACGCGCGGAAGCACCGGGCCGGACGTCCCTGGCGGCATAGCGGGAAGCCCTCCGGACGCTCCCTCTGTTTTCTAATTCCGATCCCTGATTTTCAGGTGTCTTATCTTCTGTGGCAGGGAAACAGGCATGGATTCCTGTTTCCCTTTTAAATCATTGGGCGCTGTCCTTATTTATTGAGGGAGACTATGCGAAACTCACAAAATCTGAATTGCGCGGAAACAATGCTGATTCCCACGATTCTCTGCGGTGGGGCGGGAAGCCGCCTGTGGCCGCTTTCGCGGGATGAGTACCCCAAACAGCTTCTGCCTCTGGCGGGAGAGGAAACGATGCTCCAGGGAACGATCCGGCGGCTGGAAGGCTTTGCCTGTCCGGATGTAATCCTCTCCCCGTCCCCGATTGTGGTCTGCAATGAAGACCACCGCTTCGTCGTCGCCCAGCAGCTGCAGGAGGCGGGCAGCGCGGGGGCGTCCATCATCCTGGAACCCCAGGGCCGCAACACCGCTCCGGCCCTGACCGTCGCCGCTCTTTCCGCGGCGGAAAACGGCGGGGATTCCCTCCTGCTGGTCATGCCCGCCGATCACCTGGTGAAAAACCGGGAAGCCTTTCATCAGGCCGTCGAAAGAGGCATCGCTCCCGCCCTTTCCGGGGCCGTCGTCACCTTTGGCATCGTTCCGGACTGGCCGGAAACGGGATATGGATACATCCAGGCGGATCAGGACTCTCCCTTTGCCGAGGAGACGTTCCCGATACTCCGTTTCGTCGAGAAGCCGGATTTCACGACGGCGGAATCCTATCTGTCCACCGGCGACTACTGCTGGAACAGCGGCATGTTTCTCGTGCGGGCCGAAACGTGGCTCAAAACGATGGAGCAGCTTCAGCCGTCCATGCTGGCCGCCTGCCGCGCCGCCTTTTTCCGGGGGAGGCGCGACCTGGATTTCCATCGTCTGGATTCCGAATCCTTCTCCGAATGCCCCGCCGACTCCATCGATTATGCCGTCATGGAAAATCTCCGCGCCCTGGCCGATCCATCCATCCGCGGTGTCATGGTCGCTCTCGATGCGGGGTGGTCCGACGTCGGCGCGTGGGATGCCGTCTGGCGCATCAGCGAAAAAGATGAAGAAGGCAACGCCGCATCCGGGGATGTGCTCCTCGAAAATTCCCAAGACTCTCTCGTGATTTCCACCTCTCGCCTGGTTTCCTGTGTCGGTATCGATCTGCTGGCTGTGATTGAAACCCCGGATGCGGTTCTTGTCGCGGATATGGATAAGGTCCAGGACGTCAAAAAAATCGTCGCCTCCCTCAAAGCGAAGGAACGCCGGGAAGGGACCGCCCATCGCAAGGTCTTTCGCCCCTGGGGGTGGTATGATTCTCTGGCTCAGGGCGATGGGGTCCAGGTGAACCGCATGCTCGTCAACCCCGGAGCGATGACCAGCCTGCAGGTGCACCGCCACCGCTCGGAACACTGGATCGTAGTGCGGGGCATCGCCGCAGTTACGCTGGGCAGGGAGACCGTCCTTCTCACGGAGAACCAGTTCACCTTTATCCCCGCCGGTGAAAAGCACCGCGTCGAAAATCCCGGACAGGCCCCCCTGGAGATCATCGAGGTCCAGTTCGGCTCCTGCCTGGACGAGGACGACATCGTCCGCCTGGAAGACCGCTACGGCCGTATAAGTATAAATAGGGGCAGCGCCTGTTTTTCGTGCTCCGCTTCCTGAAAAAAACAGGCGCTGTCCCTGCTTTTCCCCGGGAAGCCATCCGGGCGCTCCCTGTGTGATCCGCTCTCCAATGATTTCGATAATGCAAAAAGACCATGAAATGAATGGACTGTCATGAATGATCTTGTGAAATTTGAAAACTTGATGGATCGCATAGTTGAACTCAGAGGCCAAAGTGTATTGCTGGATGCTGATGTTGCCGCGATATATGGAGTTGAGACAAAACGCATTAATGAAGCGGTAAAGAATAATCCTGAAAAGAAGCGGAGAATTAATCGACGGCGTCTTTGGTGCGCAATCCAATTTACCCCACACCATTCCTGCGAGGAAGGAGTCCTATGAATTCGTCCAGCGATATTCTGTCTATTGGTCCTACGGAAGCTACCCTCAACGCCCTTTCTTCAACCAGCCCTGCCGGTGAAAGCTTCCCTCTGCCTTCACCGGAAGACTATCCCCGGGAATTTGAGCGCCTGCAACAGCTCGTTCAGGAACAGCGCGAGCTGGGCCGGGAGATCGTTGTTGTCATGGGCCTGGGTTTTGTGGGGGCGGTCATGGCGGGCGTGGTGGCTGATTCGGTCGATCGCACCACCGGCAAGCCCTCAAAATTCGTCATCGGAATGCAGCGCCCCTCGGTCCGATCCTATTGGAAGATCCCCCTCTTCAACCGCGGCGTCGCTCCCGTGGAGGCGGAAGATCCGGAAGTCGTTCCCCTGATCTCCCGCTGCGTGAACGAAAAAAAGACCCTGACGGCCACCTTCACCGAAGATGCCCTTTCCCTGGCCGATGTCGTGGTCGTCGATGTCCAGTGCGACTATTTCAAGGAATGCCTGGGGAATGTCCGGGAAGGGCATGCGGAAATCGCCGCCCTGGAAGACAGCCTGCGCGTCATCGGGGAAAAGATCCAACCGGAATGCCTGGTCCTCATCGAGACGACGGTTCCTCCGGGGACAACGGAATACATCGCCTACCCCATCATCAAGAAAGCCTTCGAAAAGCGGGGCCTCACTGATGCCGAACCCCTCCTGTCCCATTCCTTCGAACGGGTCATGCCGGGCCGGGAGTATGTGGCCTCCATCCGGGATTTCTGGCGAGTCTGCAGCGGGATTAACGAAACCGCCCGGGAACGGGTACGCAAGTTCCTGTCGGAAATCCTCAACGTGGAAAAATATCCCCTGACCGTCCTGGATCGTCCCATTGAAAGCGAGACCTGCAAGATCGTGGAAAATTCCTACCGGGCGACCCTCCTGGCCTTCCTGGACGAATGGAGCCTGTTCGCCGAACGCAACGGCGTGGATCTGATCAAGGTTATCAACGCCATCAAGATGCGGCCCACGCATTCCAATATGATCTTCCCCGGTCCCGGCATCGGCGGTTACTGTCTGCCCAAGGACGGCGGCCTGGGGGTGTGGGCGTATCGCACCCTCATGGGATTCGAGGACGACATCTTCAAGATTACGCCGGCGGCCATCGATATCAACGACACCCGCGCGCTCCATGCCGCGGAACTGGTCCGGGATGCCCTGCGAAACATGAGCAAGATCGTCGCGGCCTCGAAGATTGCCATCCTGGGGGCCTCATATCGGGAAGACGTGGGAGACACCCGCTACAGCGGTTCGGAGATCCTGGTCCGCAAGCTGACGGAGATGGGCGGCGAGATTGCCGTTCATGATCCCTACGTCCAGCACTGGTGGGAGTTTGAAAAGCAGGAGACCTATCCGGCCGTCGGCCACTCCTGGTCTCGCTTCTTCAGGAATCAGGAAAAACTGAACGAACTCCGGATACAGCAAGATCTAGAGACCGTTCTGAAAGGCGCCGATGCCGTGGTCCTGGCTGTTCGCCATCAACTCTATCTGACGTTAACGCCCGATGAGATCGTCCGCATGGCCGGACGGCCGATTGCTGTGGTGGATTGTTTCGGCATTCTCGATGACGAGAAGATTCAGCGGTTCTTTGAACTGGGCTGCGAAGTGAAGGGCCTGGGACGGGGGCATGTCAAACGGATCAAGGATCGGGTGAAGAGGGTTTAATCAGTTTGATTCTGTAAATTTAAAAACATAATTACCCGAACACAGTAAAGATTCTGAAAAAGGAATTTACTCTGTATAGGAAAAGGGGAAAATATAGAATTTCCAAATGTTTGCTCTTGATGGAGTGAAACACATGGAGTTTAAGAAGGTTAATGTAAATCTGTTGAAGGAGAAGGTGGTTATTGATACGAGATGGATTTGGAGATAACGATATTATTATTGGGGATATAGACTTATTTAGACGATCTCTATCAAAACCACCTCGCGTTATTTGTTTCAGGGTATTGCAATATCTAAAATTAAAATGGATGGCCAAGACTAAAGCGTGGCAGCGTTTTTCAGAAACAGCACAACAAAATAATACTGCAACTAATATCTGCATAGATCCTTTGTTAGTTGTTTCCAATCGTCCCATTCTTTCTAATATTCAACAAAATGAATTGAAGTCTTTAGCGCATAACGTTAGGGCATCCAAATTTACTCTTTTTAGCCACCCTGTACCAGAACTAACCAGTTGCGATTTTGCTGTTGATTGGCGATTCGGGAAAAAATGGCAACCGCAATATTACAAGCAGTATAATTTTTATGAGCAAAAGTCTGAACCATATGATGTGAAATTTCCGTGGGAGCTTTCACGCTTTCACTATTTAGTGCCCGTTCTTGCATGGCACTGGTATTCAGGTGAGGATTCTGAAGCGTTATGTTGGGTCAACAAGTTTCTTTCACGATGGCGTGATGAAAATCCTATAGCTAATAGCGTAAATTGGTACGCCATGGAAGCCTCCATGCGTATTGTCAATTTAACTCTGATGCTGGATTTTGTAACTTTAATTGCACATGATGCGCCAAGCGATTTGTCAGATGAAATTCAAAAACTCAAACGTTTGCTAATAATAATGCTCAAAGAACACGGTTTTTTTGTCTGGCATAATCGAGAGTTTACGGATATCCGTGGTAACCATTTTACTGCAAACATTGTGGCATTGCTATTGGCGGCAGCTGTGCTCGGACAACGTGGTTATCGACGAGAAAGGTGGATGCGCTATTCAATCCGCTGGTTGGATAAAGAGATATTTCTTCAATTTTTACCAGATGGTGTTAATTTTGAAAAATCTTGTGGATATCACAAATTGGTTCTTGAACTTTTTTTAATTGCTGCGATTACCCGAGAAAGGCTTGGTATACCCTTTAATAAAGAAGCATCTGCACGACTTGTTGAGGCAGCGCGATTTAGTGACGCTTTGATCAGGCCTGATAACCTTGCGGCTAACTTTGGGGACAATGATGATGCTGTAGCTTTACCCTTCAATTTTCATAATCCACATAGCCATGGGGCGGTAGTTGAATTAGCCCGTTCCTTTTTTAATGAAAACATAGGCAGTGTTGCATTTCGAGAAGAGGAGAAACTAACCCCCTTATTCCTTTTGGGGCGCTGCAGAGCAACACCTGCCGCACCGATCTCTCACGAATTGTTCTATTTTGTTAATGGCGGTTATGTCATTGTGCGAGATCAAGACAAGGGCTTCTTTTTAATGGTCGATGTGGGGGAAGTTGGTATGGGGGGAAGAGGTGGGCATGGTCATAACGACTTACTAGCATTTGAGCTCTATATCGGTGGCGAACCGGTTGTCCTTGATCCTGGCTGTTCTGGATATACGTCTGATTTAGATAAAAAAACTTTGTATCGGAGCACTGCGAGTCATGCGACCATTGAATTGTTTGGAGAGGAAATCGCACGATTTGCGGGCCACTGGCTTATTTCCAATGATGCTCAACCGATAGATGTCTCCGTTACCGAAGATGGCGAAAAAATTATAATCTGTGCCGGTCATAATGGATATAGCCGAATTGCTTCTGGCAGTAAGGTGCGTAGGAAATTTGTAATAAACCCCTCCAGACAAGAAATCTTTATCTGTGATGAGATTCATGTTCCTACCGATGATGCCAAAATAAGATGGCATTTTCCAATAGGTAATCAGAACTGTGTGCGACAGTCAGCCAATGAATTATTGCTCGGTATAAAAAACTCAATTCAAATAACATCGGATCTTCCACTTAGTCTTAAGGAATCACTTTTCAGTTGTGGTTATGGCCAGGAACAAACTGGCAGGTCAATTTGCGCAGATGGCCGCCTTTCATCTGGGGATTTTTGCTGTAATTTTAAATTTTACCGAATTCAATAGTAATGTACTGATATGAAACAGGTTTTTATTTCTGGGCAAGGACAAATTGACATTATTGATGTGCCTATACCTAGTCTTTTGAGTGGTGGAATACTGGTTCACAATGCTTATTCGCTAATTAGCGCTGGGACTGAAGGAGCTGCAGTAACCAAGCATAGTGGTGTACAGGGTCTTTACGAAAAAGCTTTGAACTCCCGTGACAAAATGGGCCAAGTTTGGGCTATGGTTCAAGGTCAGGGGATGTCCAATACGCTCAAGCTTATACGGGATAAACTCAACGACTACTCCCCCATTGGGTACAGTTGTGCAGGCGTGGTTTTGGAAACAGACAAAGATGATCTTGGTTTCAAGCCTGACCAACGGGTTGCCTGCATGGGGACCGGTTTTGCCAACCATGCCGAATATGTTGTTGTGCCGAAAAACCTCGCGGTACCTTTATCTGATAACGTCAATTTTGATGAGGCTGCGTTTGCTGCAATCGCTTGCATTGCCATGCAGGGAATAAGACGCCTTGAATTGTCGCCAGGTGAGAGGGTTGGTGTCATAGGTCTTGGGTTGATAGGGCAGATTGCCCTCCGTCTGGCAACAGTAATGGGGTACCAAGCCTATGGATTTGATATTTCCGATCACCGGGTTGCTAAAGCAGCACGACACAGTCAAGCAAGCCTAGTTGTAAACTCTGCTTCAACTGATCCGGTATCCGTTGCAATGGAAGCATCACACGGCAACGGCCTTGATGGCATTGTGATTTGCGCCTCAGGAAAAGCTGATAGCGTTATTAATCAGGCTTTCATGCTGTGCCGCAAGCGTGGACGGGTTTCTGTGGTTGGCGATATTGGTTTAGAGCTTGAACGGGCCAAAATGTATTCCAAGGAGCTGGAGGTACGACTTTCCTGTTCCTACGGTGTCGGCCGCTATGACCCAGACTACGAACTTGGTGGTAGAGATTATCCTTTGCCCCATGTTCGCTGGACTGAACGACGCAACCTGGAGTTTTTTATTCATCTCCTTGCCGAAAAACGATTAGATTTAGGTGATCTTGTATCAGCGAAAATTGGGATCGAAGATGCCAAAAAGGCTTATTCGCTTATCAAGGCAGGCAACTCCGATGTCTATGGTGTGTTGCTTGATTATCACCTGCCGCCTCAGCCGCAGTTGCCGCAACACGCTTTTATTTGTCGCTATGATACCAATACCCTTGCTCAAGATAAAAAGTGTCTGCAAATTGGCCTGATAGGTGTTGGTGGCTACGCAAAAAATGTTCACGTGCCAAACATTCAAAAACTGGAAAATGTGATTATTCGAGCATTGTCCAGCAAGTCAGGTGCCACTGCGGCTGTGGTGGCTAAGAAAGTGAAAGCTGCCTACGCTACATCTGATATATCGGAGATGTTATCCGATAAACAACTTGATGCAGTAGTCATATCAACCCGGCATGCCAGCCATGCAAAACTCGTGTTGGCTGCTTTGTCTGCGGGAAAGCATGTCTTTGTGGAAAAGCCAATGGCGATTACTTTGGCAGACTGTCTGCAAATTGTTTCATTACAACAGGAGACTGGGCTCGTTCTTAGAGTCGGATTTAACCGGCGTTTTTCTCCTTATTTGCAAGAGATGAAACGGGCCGTAGGAATAGGCCGTAAGTTGTTTAATGTTCGTGTAAATGTTGGCCAAGTGGGCAATCACTGGTCGAATACAGTAGAAGAGGGGGGACGGCTGCTTGGTGAGGGCGTACATTTTTTCGATCTGGCCAATTGGATGATGGATTGCAACCCTGTCACTGTCAGTGCTCAGTTTTTGGGGGAAGTAAATGTCCTTAACCCCAATGCCAGTGTCACTATTCGCTATGAAGATGGCTCTATTGCCAATGTCGTCTATACAACGGTTGGGCATACCGGGCTTGGGAAAGAACATTTTGAGTTGTTTGGTAATGGCAGGTCTATTGTGATGGACGACTATAAAATGATTAAGTCATTTGGATGTGGCGTTGCTGCACCTCGCAAATATAAGAAAAACAAGGGACAACATGGGGCCATACTGGAATTTTCTCGGGCTATAAAAAATGGTGATGGCGGAGGTGGTGCTAACGCGGTGGCTGGATTATGGGCGACAGCTATTACGGAAGCTGCACTAAAAAGCGCTGAGACTAATAGAACCATAGACATGGCATTTATTTTCAATACAACAAAGCAAGTGAGTGCGATTCTTTAAAGTGTGCGGGATTCTTGGCATCATTAATGTTGAAAATTGCAACCCCATAGATCAGTCTTTGCTGGTTATGATGGCTTCATCCATGACTCATCGCGGACCGGATGGGTCAGGAGTTTGGGTGCAGGCTGACGGGCAGTGCGGGCTGGCACATCGCAGACTTGCCATCGTTGATCTTAGTGAGGCCGGGCACCAGCCCATGTCCACCCCAGACGAAAGAGTATGGTTAACGTTCAATGGTGAGATCTATAACTACACAACCTTACGCAAAGATATGGTGGCACGGGGGTATTCCTTTCGATCCAACTCTGATACGGAAGTAATTCTTTATCTGTATCAGGAATATGGTGAACTGTTCTACGAATATTTGGACGGTGATTTTGGGTTGGGATTATGGGACTGCGAGAAGAGGCGCCTTATTCTTATTCGTGACAGGGCTGGAGTTAAACCGGTTTACTATACCTATGTAGATGGTCGTTTAATTTTTGCATCAGAGATTAAGGCGATACTCAGGTATCCAAGTATCGACAAGTCGATTGATTTGACCTCCTTTTATCATTATCTAACATTTCTGGTAGTTCCGCCGCCCCAGACATTAGTAAAAGGGGTATATAAACTTGAGTCAGCAAGTATGATGACTCTAGAGCCCCAAAAGGGATATAGACCTCATTTCGTGAAATATTGGTTACCTATTCCAAAGGTTCAGGCGCATCGTAGTTTTGAGGAATTCGATGACGAACTTGAGTTTTTATTTGCGTCTTCAGTGAAAAAAAGGCTGATGTCGGATGTCCCTGTTGGTGTCCTTTTTTCTGGAGGGGTAGATTCGACGTTAAATCTCTGCTCTTTTAGTAAACTGATATCTCCTGAAAAAGTAAAGACTTTTACCATTGGGATGGATAATGCCGGAAGTTTCCACGATGATTCGACTATTGCTCGCGAAATGGCGTTGCGGTTGTGTAGCGATCATCATGAAATGCGCATCAACGAAGCTGATCTTTTGGCTGCGGCTGAGAAATTAGCACTGTTACAAGATGAACCTGTTTCTGACCCTGTCTCAGTCCCTCTTTATTTTGTGACCAAATTCGCTAAAGAGAGAGGGGTCACCGTACTGCAGGCAGGCGAGGGAGCCGATGAACTCTTTTGTGGATACGACAATTATCGGCGATTTCTCAGGCATCATTCCTTTTTATGGCAGCCTTTAAGCAAATTACCCTGTTGGTTAAGCCATATCGGAGCCAATATATTATCCTACAGCAATTCACCAAAGTCTCGTAAAATTTCTGACGTCTTGGTTCGCCGCGCGAAGGGGCAGAAACTTTTTATGTCTTCTGCCGTGGCTTACTACGAAATGGAAAAACAGCGTATTTTAGCACCAGAACTACGCCATGCGATAGAAAACTTGGACTCTTTTAATGTAGTAGCACCTTATTACACGAAGATTCAAAATGAATGTCCCAATGCCAGTTTTTTGCAACAATTGACTTTTATTGAACTGCAACTACGCCTCCCCGAATTGCTATTAATGCGGGCGGACAAAATGGCCATGGCAAACTCAGTTGAAGTTAGAGTGCCATTTCTGGATCGTGATTTGATGGATTTTTCCATGCGAGTTCCTGATTCTTACAAACTCAGGAATGGGGTGGCTAAGGAGCCTATCAAGAAGCTGGCAACTAAATATGTCAGTAAAGAAGATATTTATAGGCCAAAAACAGGATTTGGTGTGCCGATTCAGCAATGGTTCAAGGGGGAGCTGGGTGATGCTTTGCTTGATTTGCTTGCTGAAGATTTTCTTGATAGTGCAAGCATCTTTGACCGCCGGCAGCTCGAGTATCAATTGAAATACGGGCTTCGAACAGTTAATGAAGCTTTCCAACTATGGGTTGTTTATAATTTCTTAGTTTGGCAAAAAGAGCTTTCATGCTCATGAGCTACCTCGCTGCTCGATCCCAAGTATCTATTAATCTTGGTTTTACCCTTATTAAAAGTGTTTTCCTACTGTTGAGCATATGGCTTGCTGATTTCATGTTGTCTTCAGGGACGATGGGATTGATGCTTTTGCTGCGTAGGCAGGTTACTTTTTGGGGGAATCTCTTGCAACTGGGATTTTCCCAAAGTCTCCAGAAATTCTACCCCTCAAACCCAGATAAAGATTCAAGATCACGCCTGTGGTGGGTTTTTGTGAAATGGGTAGTGGCATTGAGTGCAGCTTTATTCTTAATTTCAGCCATATATGGACCTCAGTTTTCCTCTTTTCTTTTTAGCGCATCAGACCAAGCCCTTGCATGGTCTTTTGCTCTCTATGTTTCAGGTATGGCTTTTGGCTTTCTGGCGTGTTCGGCATGGCTTGTGGAGTTTAAACTTGTTCAATCCAACATGGTAGATTGGTTAAATGGAAGCCTTATTTTTGTTTTATGCATTCTGATAGGAAATAAACTTTCAAATACGTCTTTTGCACTTTGTTTGTCATCTCTAACGCTTCTTGTCTCTATGATTTCTTTGATTGCCTTTGGAAGGCGATTTGTTAATAAAAATGTATCCATTAATAATAATTGGTCAATTGATAGACCCGTCTTTTTCTATGGTTTAACCCGTGGTTTGACAGCTTTTGCAGACATGGGAACTATGACAATAGGACCTTGGTTACTTAAAGGTTCCCCCGTCCAAGCAGGCCACCTTATTATCGCATACACTGTCTTGCGGATAGCGCAAACATTAATCATGCCAGTTGCACAAGTGCTTGCACTTCGCGCAAACAGTTATCAACATGATCGTGTCAAAGAAGAACGACGCATTTTTCTTCTTGGGTTACTGAGTTTTGCGGGCGGATGGGTGGCCGTAGCAGCTTACTACGCCGTGGGTGAATTTTTAATAACGCTTTGGTTGCCGCATTCTTTCAGCAAAGTTGTATCCATACTGGATGAGTTGATGATTTTTACTCCTGCTGTATGCCTGTTTTATTCCCTGCGTAATCATATTGAGTTGAGATACATGTTGCCTTGTAATCTGATTGTTTTGGTATTGGCTCTGATTGGTCTATTATATGGTTATGCAATATGTGAATATAGAGATATAAGAGCAGTAGTTTACGGATCTAAAATCATGTTTTCGACTCTTATGCTATCAGGTATTATTTTCTGTTTAACATATTTGTTGAACTCAAGGAGAAAAACTTGAGTTTGATGTTCTTACTTCCATGGTGTGTACTTTTATATTTTTCATCTAAAGTAAACGGTTATTTTTTGTTCTTTTTTGTGCTGTTTCAGTTTATTTTCATCGGCATTGGCCTATGCATTTTTCCATATCTTGGTAGTGAATATATTAGCAATACTTTTACATCGTTCAATTTATCTTCAATAAATGATAGTGATTTTAAATTTGCTAATTATTTACTACTGATCTGCAATACTGTCGTAGTACTTTTTTTTACATTAATGACATTAATCAGCACACGAAAAGGTAGACAGATTGAAAAGCATGCAAAAAGGCAAACAAGAGTCAGATCTTCTGTCGTTGTTGTTCTTGCAATTTTAGCATCGATTTTGTCTATAAAGTTTTTAGCCGAAAATATTGACTCATTTAGTTGCGTATTGCTAGCTTCTAGTGTTGTGGAAATGAGTGATTTCGTCGACCTCAGAAGAGATTCAACATCAAACTATTTAATTACAATTATGATTTACAACGTTTTACCAGCTACTGCTATGCTTTCTTTGCTGTTACACCTTCAAAAACGAAAGACATGGACTTTTACTATTTTGTTAATTTTGTTCTTGCTTGTAACCATGTGCCTACTTATGACATTTCAAAAAAGACCTCTATTGGTTTTTTGGGGTGCGATGGGTGTAGCTTATTTTTTATGGAAGCACTCTTGTATTACAGATCGTTTGACTGGTTTAAAGGTTTTTGACTTACTTAAAAAACAAAAGCTTTTTCTTCTTATTTGTGTAGTTATGCTTTTTGTTTTTTATTATTTATATACTGGCTATAGATTTGAAAATAATTTATTGAATGTATTTCCAAAAATAGGTGAGATTGTTTTCACTAGATTAATCGGCAGGCTTTCAATTCCTGCTGCGATGTATATAGATTTTTTCCCTGGTTGCCATGACTTCTATGGGCTTTCAAATGTTGGCATGTTTAGTCGCTTGTTAGATACAGAGCTTTTTCGGGATACCGGGGTTATTTTCATGCATTATAGTGGGATGGAAGGGGGAGCGGTTGCTGCATCCGTTTTTTTTGACGCCTATGGTCAGGGCGGCTTGTTTGTCGCTTTAATATACTCATTTCTAATAGCCATAATAATATTGTTGATGGACTATATTGCTTATTGTACTTGCCCTGGTACACAACGTGTTTTTTTTGTCGTTTCAGGGTTTATTTTCATTTATTACTTAAGCCAATCTAGCCTATTTCGTGCGGCATTCGGTTATGGTTGGTTTTTTTATCTTTTAGTGTGGCTCGCGGGCATCACTTCACACGAAGTTCCGATTAAAAATAGGCAAACAATTTGTAAATGAAAATTTGTTTAGTTTCCTCCATGCACCCGCCACATGATAAACGTGTTTTTGATAAAGAGGCTGTGACGCTGTCATCTAATGGATACAAAGTATTACATCTTTGTCCAGGTACAGCATCAGATTCCGGTGTATTTAATGATGTTGAGATTGTGCCTTATTGTAGACCATCGGGTATCAAGGGTCGCCTCCTACAAATATTTCAACTATACAGGATGGCGAATAAGATAAATGCAGATGTTTATCACTGTAATGAAGTTGATTCCTGGTTTGTTGGTGTACTTTTAAAAATATTAAGAAAAAAACTGTGTGTGTTTGACGTTCATGAACACTATCCAAGCACTTTTGCTGAAAGTAGGTTTCCAAAATGGATACAGCCCGCCGTTTCTTCACTTGTGAAACTGATTTTTCGCCTGTTTCTTCCCTTCACTGACCGTTTGGTTCTTGCCAAAAAAAGTGTATCTGATGATTTTCCAAATTCCGACAGCAAAAAAGTACTTGTGCGCAATTTCACGCCCTTGTCTGGGATAAACTTTACGGGTGTACGAGAAGTAGTGCCTAAGGGAAGTGATGTAACCCTTATTCATCTTGGCTTGTTCGGTAAAATTCGTGGTTGGCCGCAAACCCTTGAAGCCTTAAAGACTATGAAGCAAAAAAATGTGCGTCTTGTGGTTATTGGTGATTTCAATGATGGGTCTCGCGCAGACTTCGATTCAGTTGTCAGTGCTTATGGGTTAAATGATCGCGTTGTTGTGTACGATTGGATGCCTTTTGAAGATGCTTTTAAACACCTTATGCAGGCCCACATCGGACTTGTTGTCTTTCAACCCGGAATCCTTAACCACGTTTATGCAATGCCTCATAAAATGTTTGATTATATGGCTGCTGGTATGGCTGTTATCTGTCCTGAGTTTGCAATGGAAGTTGCACCATTCGTCAAGGAAGCCAAGTGTGGCCTACTTGTTGACACCGCCAATCCGGCTGATTTAGCAAAGAAACTTGATGAATTGGTCAGCTCACCTGATTTAATTCATGAAATGGGCGTACGCGCTCAGAAAGCTGTGCAACAACATTACAACTGGGAAGCCGAGGCAAAGCATTTGATACAAATGTATAAAGAATTAGAAGAATTACAATGAAACAGCTCATTCAAAACCTCAAGACCGGTGAAACATTCCTTGAAGAAGTACCCGTGCCGAAATCAGGTCTTGGCCAAGTTCTGATTAAGACCACCCATAGTTTGGTTTCTCTTGGGACAGAGCGCATGCTGGTTGAGTTTGGCAGGGCAAGTCTGATCCAGAAAGCTAGGCAGCAGCCAGACAAGGTCAAACAAGTTCTGGATAAGATTAAAACAGAGGGACTGCTGCCGACCTTGGAGGCGGTCTTTAAAAGGTTGAATGAGCCACTTCCCTTGGGCTATTGCAATGCCGGCGTGGTGGTGGAAACGGGGGATGGCGTATCTGAGTTTAAAGTTGGTGACCGGGTGGCTTCCAATGGGCCGCATGCTGAATACGTATGTGTGCCACAGAACCTTGCGGCGAAAATTCCAGATGCCGTATCCGATGAAGAAGCAGCCTTTACCGTGATTGGTTCTATCGGGCTGCAGGGCATCAGGCTTTGCCAGCCGTCCCTGGGTGAAACCATTGTGGTGTTCGGATTAGGACTGATCGGACTCATCACCGCTCAATTGCTGAATGCTAACGGTTGCCGCGTAATCGGTATTGACCTCGATCCGTCAAAGTTGGCGATGGCGCGGCAAATGGGTTGCACGACCATCGATCCCAGAGAATCGGATACGGTTGCAGCGGTGATGCAGCAGACTGCCGATATTGGAGCTGATGGCGTGATCATTACCGCCTCGGCCAAGACGGACGACGTCATCTCGCAGTCCGCCCGCATGAGCAGAAAGAGAGGTCGTATCATCCTGATCGGAGTGGTGGGGCTTAATCTCAACCGTGCGGAATTCTATGAGAAAGAACTGACGTTTCAGGTCAGTTCCTCCTATGGTCCTGGACGATACGATGAAAACTATGAACAAAAGGGGCAGGATTATCCTATCGGCTTTGTTCGCTGGACGGAGAAACGTAATTTCGAAGCCGTATTGCAGGCCATTGCCTCGGGTCTGCTTGACGTCAAATCCCTGATCACGGAAAGAGTCCGTCTGGACGATTTTCAGAAGATCTATGGAAGTATCGGGCGATCCCATTCCATTGCGTCCATTTTGGTCTATTCCGGTTCGGATAAACGTGAACGGGCAATTCCTATCATTTCCAAAAGTTTTAATGCAGGCAAAAGTCTGGGCATCATCGGTGCGGGTAACTTCACCAAAATGACTGTGCTTCCCGCGTTGAAAAAAGCGGGTACCCCGATAAGCTTTATTTCGTCGGCTAATGGTTTGTCGGGAACGCATCTGGCGAAGTCATATGGCATAGCCAGCAGCACTACGGATTACTGGGAAATACTCTCGAATCCTGCGGTGAGCATGGTTATGATAACCACGCGGCATAACCTCCATGCCCGGATGGTGGTCGAATGCCTGAAAGCCGGTAAAGATGTCTTTGTGGAAAAACCCCTGGCATTGACCCCAACGGAATTTGAGGAGATTAGGACGACTTACCTGAAGGGGAGCAACAGTCTGACAGTGGGCTTTAATCGCAGGTTTTCACCTCATATCCAAGCCATCAAAAAGGCGCTGGGAGATCAGCCGGGACCAATCAGTATTGTTGCCACAATGAACGCCGGTGCCATTTCCCCATCGGTGTGGGTCCATGACATGGAAATCGGCGGCGGCCGTATTATCGGCGAGGCCTGTCATTATCTGGACTTACTGGTTTATCTGACCGGCAGTTTGATCGAGGGGGTCTGCATGAACGCACTGGGTCCCAACCCAAAGGAAAATACAGATAATGCCTCACTTCTGCTGCGTTTTGCCAACGGTTCCAATGGCGTGATCAATTATTTTGCCAACGGGCACAAGGCCTATTCCAAGGAGAGGGTGGAAGTCTACAGTCAGGGACGGATTGCCATCATGGATAATTTCCGAAAAACCGAGGCCTATGGTTTTTCCGGATTCAAGGGGCTGAAAACCTCTATTGATAAAGGGCATGAAACTCAGTTTAAACTGCTTACGGATCGCTTGAACCATGGCGGGGAAGCCCTGATCCCCTTTTCTGAGATCGAAAACGTGACCCTGGCCTCTTTCGCGGCGATCGAGAGCCTGAAAAAAGGGGAATGGGTTAAGATTTGATCAAATTAATCGACCTCATCGCCGGTGCACGGCCCAACTTCATGAAAATCGCACCGATTGTCGACGCCATAAAGGCCAGACAGCAGGAAGGCGCAACTCTCCGTTATCGCCTCATCCATACGGGGCAGCATTATGATCAAAACATGAGCGCAAGCTTTTTTGAGCAGCTCGGTATTCCCGATCCCGATATCAACCTGGGGGCTGGGGGTGGCACTCAGGCTGAACAGGCCGCGGCGATCATGATGGGCTATGAGAACGTGTTGCGGCAGGAACGATCTGACTTGTGCATGGTCGTGGGAGATGTGACCTCCACGATGGCCTGTTCCATTGTCGCGCGCAAAATGCTGGTCGATGTGGCCCATGTGGAAGCGGGGATACGTTCCGGGGACTGGACCATGCCTGAGGAGATCAACCGCATCGTTACCGATAGCCTGACCAGTTATTTTTTCACAACTTCCGAGTTTGCCAACAGAAATCTTCGAAAAAACGGCGTGGCTGAGGATCGGATTTTTTTTGTGGGCAATACCATGATCGACAGTCTGCTCCGGAATATGGACCGTTTTCGAAAACCGGAAATATGGGATCGGGCAGGCCTGGAGCCGGGCAGCTATATCGTCGTGACCCTGCATCGGCCTGCCAATGTCGATGAGGAAAGTAAACTAAAGGAATTGCTTGATGTGATCATTTTCAGTTCAAGGGGCCTACCCCTGGTTTTCCCGGTCCACCCCCGAACGGTGAAGATTCTGCAGAATATGGGAATCCAGGCGCCCAATCTTTATATGATCGAACCCCTTGGCTACCTCGAATTCAATTACCTTGTGAAACATTCCAAAGCCGTCATTACGGATTCCGGCGGGATTACGGAAGAGACCACGGTGATGCACGTTCCGTGTATAACCGTGAGAGACAACACGGAGAGACCTGAAACGATCAGCATTGGGACAAACGAATTGATCGGCACGGATCCCAGAGCCATTGCCCCGGCGATGGAAAAATTGTTTTCAGGAAATTGGAAAAAGGGCGACATCCCTGAGAAATGGGATGGAAAAACTGCCGAGCGGATCGTGGATATCCTCGTCAGCAAGCTCTCTTCATGATCCCTTCCGTTTTTCGAAGGCTGCTCTTTTCCACCCGGTATTTCGGTCCCTCCTGGCTGGCGTTTCGCTTGAAATATAGCCTGCTCCAGAATGGCGGCCTGCTGGAGAAGAAAATGCCGCCTGGAAATTGGGATGCGCATCGGGACTTCTCTAAAGAATCCCGCCACTCTTATGGCCGGTTTTTCTTTTCTCCTGATTCACGCACTGATTTTCAACCCCTTTTAAATTCATTTGATAACGAAGTTGAGCCTCAGGGCATTATTCACGAGGCTGAAAATATCAAGCAAGGCATATTCAGCCAATTCTCCCATAATCATATTGATGCCGGATTTCCGCCCCGCTGGAATGTAAATGCCGCCACGGGAGACGCCGCGCCGTCAGACAAACACTGGAGCCAAATAAGTGATTTCGGCGCCGGCGATATAAAGCTGATCTGGGAGCTCAGCCGATTCTCTTTTGTTTATCCTCTTGTACGCGCCTATTGGCGTTCCGGTGATGAATCCTATCCCGAGCTTTTCTGGAGATTGCTTGAAGACTGGCGGCTTAACAATCAGCCTAACCTTGGCCCGAACTGGAAATGCGGTCAGGAAATTACCTTCCGGGTTATGGCTTGGTGTTTCGGGCTTCATGGATTTCTGAATGCGCAGGCAACCACCGCTGAACGGCTGGCATCGCTGGCCGGGATGATCGCGGTTTCGGGGGAGAGGATTGAAGGCAACATTGCCTACGCCCTCAGTCAGCGTAACAATCATGGGATCAGCGAAGCGCTTGGTCTGTGGACGATTGGGTTGCTTTTCACCGAATTGCCGAATGCTCAACGATGGCGGGAAAAGGGCCGCCGTTATCTGGAGGAGCAGGGAAAATCCCTGATTTACGAGGATGGTTCGTTCAGCCAGCATTCCGTGAATTATCACCGGTTGATGCTGCATGATTATCTGTGGGCCTTTCGCCTTGGGGATTTGAACTGGCAACCCTTGAGCGAAGAGTTGAAGGATCGGGTAGCGAAAGCCGGCGAGTGGATTTATCAACTTCAGGATGAAGCAACCGGCCGTGTGCCCTGGTGCGGGCAGAACGACGGGGCGCTGATTTTGCCGTTGAACAACTGCGATTATCTTGATTTCCGGCCCGTGGTGCAGGCGACGCATTATTACTTCACCTGGGAACGGTTGTTTGAGAGCGGGCCTTGGGACGAAGATCTTCTGTGGCTGTTCGGTCCAAATGCCCTGTCTGCGCCTGTGAGAACCGGAACGAGAAAAGATTTTGCAGCGCCGGATGGTGGTTACTATGTCCTGCGTGCCGATACCGGGTTTGCTTTTACCCGTTGCGCAACCTTCCGGGACCGTCCGGGACAGGCCGATATTCTGCATTGCGATCTCTGGTGGCAGGGCCAGAATATTGCCCTGGATGCGGGAACATACAGTTACAACGCGCCGGAACCCTGGAATAATCCCCTGGCCCATACGGCCTATCATAATACCGTCACTGTGGATGACCGGGATCAAATGGATCGTGCCGGAAAATTTCTCTGGTTTCCCTGGCTGAAAGGAAAAGTCCGTTGCATGAAGCGCTCTGAGACAGGACATTTGGCCTATTGGGAGGGGACACATGATGGTTACCTGCGGCTGCCGTCACCTGTGGAGCATCGGCGTGGGATTTTGCAATTGGGGCCGGAGAGCTGGCTGGTCATAGATCGGTTATCGGGTTCAAAGGCGCACCGTTATCGCCTCCGTTGGCTTTTGCCTGATTTTAACCATGTGTGGGACGAATCCATTGGATTGCTGACTCTGCGGACAGAAGCCGGGGACTATCACCTTCAGGCGGGAGCAGAACCCCGGAACGGTTCTTATACGCTTGTCTGTGCCGATGAGGATTCACCCCGCGGGTGGCGGGCGCCTTATTACAACTACCGGGAACCGGCCCTTTCGCTGGATCTGACCGTACATGGTTCGCAGACGTTCTTCTGGACGCTGTTCAGCCCCGAATCGATCTGCGTCGAGAAATCTGAGGATCATGTGATTCTGAGGTCGCCAACCTGGCAGGCTGATCTTCTTTTATCACCGGACGGAACTTCTCCAATGATTGCCCATATCAACCTTACAGGAAATCCAGCGGATAGATTGGAACTGAACGAATGCATGTTCTCCTGATTCACCAGGCTTTTGTATCTCCCTCCGAGGCGGGCGGCACCCGCCATTTCGAACTGGCCCAGCGAATGCTGCGGGAAGGACATCAGTTCACCATCGTGGCCAGCGACCTGAGCTATTTGACGGGAAAGCCCGTCGTCGAGCGCGACGGCCTGGTAACGGAGCAGAATGTTGAAGGGGTGCGTGTTCTGCGAGCTTATACCTACCCCTCCGTTCATCGCAGTTTTGTCTGGCGGATCGTTTCTTTCCTGAGCTTCATGATTTCATCGGTGTGGGCGGGCTTGAGGGCTGGTCCTGTGGACCTGGTCATGGGGACTTCACCGTCTATTTTCCAGGCCGTGTCTGCGTGGCTCGTCGCCCTGCTGCGGAGAAAACCGTTTCTTCTGGAAATCCGGGATCTCTGGCCGGAATTTGCCATAGACATGGGAGTATTGAAAAATCCTTTTCTGATCAGACTTTCCCGCTGGCTGGAAAATTTTCTGTACGCCCGCGCCGATCATATCCTGGTCAATTCCCCGGCTTATCGCGATTATATTCATAATAAAGACATCGTCCTGGAAAAGATCAGTCTTGTCGCCAATGGAGTGGATCCGGAGCTGTTCAATCCCCAAGCCGCGGGTGGAAAGGTGCGACGGGAACTGGGACTGGATGGTTGCTTCGTTGTCACTTATGCCGGAGCATTGGGGATGGCCAATGACATTCCGACGGTTTTGCGCGCGGCAGACAGGTTGCGGGATCTGGAGAATATTCGTTTTCTTTTCGTAGGCGACGGCAAGGAGCGACAGAACCTGGAAAGCATGGCCGAGGAAATGAATCTTCCCAATGTCATCTTTGCCGGTTCAAGGCCGAAGTCGGATATGCCGGACATCCTGGCGGCCTCGGATGCATGCCTGGCCATTCTGATGGACATACCCATGTTCCGGACGACATATCCCAATAAGGTCTTCGATTACATGGCGGCCGGAAGGCCGAGTATTCTGGCCATCGATGGGGTAATCCGGGAGGTCATCGAAGCCGCCGGCGGGGGCATCTTCGTGCCGCCCGGTGATGACAAAGCGCTGGCCAAGGCTGTGCGATGGATGGCCTTGCATCCTGAGCAGGCGCGAGCGATGGGAGCCACCGCCAGAAATTATGTGGCAAAACACTTCAATCGTTCCACACAGGCGGTGGAATTCGTTCGTCTTGCATGCACGCTTGCAGGAGAACCTTAAATCAATAGATCATCTGTTATTTCAAAAGGCAGCTCCAAGCTCGTCACCAAGCGTCTCTTCGATCTGCTTCTCGTAATTCCAGCCCTGCTCGGCCTTTCCCCTTTGCTCTGTTTGCTGGCTTTGCTGATTCGCTGCAGGCTGGGTGCGCCTGTCTTTTTCACCCAGCAGCGCCCCGGCCTTAAGGGTAAACCCTTTTTCCTTTATAAATTCCGGACCATGACCGATGCACGGAACAGCGCGGGCAGCCTTCTTCCCGATGCCGAACGGCTGACGCGGTTCGGGCGATTCCTCCGGAGCACAAGCCTGGATGAGCTGCCGGAATTGTGGAATGTCCTGAAAGGAGAGATGAGCCTGGTGGGGCCGCGGCCTCTCCTGATGGAATATCTGGGACGCTACACGCTGGAACAGGCCAGGCGTCACGAGGTACGGCCGGGGATCACCGGCTGGGCGCAGGTCAACGGGCGCAATACCCTGAGTTGGGAAGACAAGTTCAAACTGGATGTCTGGTATGTGGATCACGTATCGATTTCGCTGGACATTCGGATCATCGTCATGACGATCTGGAAAATCTTCAAACGGGAAGGGATCAATCAGCCGGGACAGGCGACGGCTGAGAAATTTATGGGATAGGAATGGAAGAACGTTTCAGCGACTGGCAATTTCCGGAAATCGAGGAAGGCAAACTTACCCGATACAACTGGCTGGTTCAGAACAAGGATAATCTGAAGCTGGGCTACAAGACGGATATCGGCGCCTTCACGTACATCAACGCGAAATATGGCGTCACCATCGAGGATTTCGTCCAGGTTGGTTCTCACTGCTCCATTTATTCCGTTTCGACAATCGATGACCGGCAGGGGCCGGTTGTCCTGAAGAAAAACTGCCGGATCGGGTCGCACAGTGTGGTCATGCCTGGGGTTACGGTGGGAGAAAATGCCGTTGTCGGGGCATGCAGTTTTGTGAACGCGGATATTCCGGAAAATGCTGTGGCGGTAGGCATGCCGGCAAGGGTTATCAAGAAATAAAGATACAGGGGATTTTCAGGGAAAATGAAGCAGGATTTCATGTTGGATGCGGGTGTTCCGGTACAGACGCGGGTGTTTCCTCCCTGGCCTTATTTTTCAACCGATGAATTGGATGCGGCGATGCGGATTCTGCAGTCCGGGCAGGTCAATTACTGGACGGGAAAGGAAGGGCGGTATTTTGAACGGGAGTTCGCGGATTGGGTTGGAGTGGCTCATGCCGTGGCCATGGCCAACGGGACGGTCGCCCTGGAAGCGGTCCTGCGTGCCCTCGGCATCGGACTTGGCGACGAGGTCATCGTAACGCCGCGGACCTTCATCGCTTCGGCAAGCTGTGTGGTCCTTCAGGGGGCGAAGCCGGTATTTGCCGATGTTGACCGGGAAAGTCAGAATATTTCCGCGGAATCGATTCGGAAAGTGTTGTCTCCAAAGACCAAAGCCATTATCGCCGTTCATCTTGCCGGATGGCCCTGCGATATGGACGCGATCCTGGAGCTGGCACGCGAGCACGATCTCAAGGTGATCGAGGACTGCGCCCAGGCCCATGGGGCGCGCTACAAGGGAAAACCGGTGGGTTCCTTCGGCCACGCCGCGGCTTTTTCCTTCTGTCAGGACAAGATCATGACGACCGGCGGCGAGGGGGGGATGCTCCTGACTCGTGACGAAGACCTCTGGGCCACGGCCTGGGCATTCAAGGATCACGGCAAGAGTTACGAAAGCGTCTTTCACAGACAGCACCCGCCCGGATTCCGCTGGCTCCACGACAGTTTCGGGACGAACTGGCGCATGACGGAGGTGCAGGCGGCCATCGGGCGCGTCCAGTTGCGGAAGTTAACCGATTGGGTGGAGATCCGCCGCCGGAACGCGGAGATCCTCACGGAACGCTTTTCAAGGCTGGAAGCCCTGCGCGTGACGATCCCGCCTCCGGAGATTTTCCATTCCTATTATAAATATTACGTCTTTGTCCGCCCGGAAAGGCTGAAGCCGGGCTGGAACCGGGATCGGATCATGAACCGGATCATCTGGGAGGGCATCCCCTGCTTCACGGGAAGCTGCAGTGAGATTTATCTGGAAAAAGCCTTCACGGAAAGCGGATTTCAGCAGGAAGAACGGCTTCCCGTCGCGCAGGAGTTAGGGGAGACCAGCCTGATGTTTCTCGTCCATCCCGGCCTTTCTCCCGAGGACATGTCCGCGATGGCGGACGTCGCGGAGCAGGTCGTCACGGAAGCGACAAATTAAGGGCAACCCCTATTTCCAATGAACCCGTATTGGATCAATACATGCTAGAGCAAAAGGCGAAAAATCTGCTGACCCTCCGTTCATCGCAGAAACGATTCCTCTTTTTCCTGCTCTTCGACGTCTCCCTGTTCACCCTCTCCCTGTATCTCGCCTTCCTCTTCCATTTCGATTTCGCCGCAACGATCAACTATACGTTTCTGATCGGGGAGGTTCTCCCCTTTTTTGTTGCCGTCAAACTGGCGTCTTTTTTAGTACTGCGGGTTTACGGGATGACCTGGCGTTATGTGGGGATCGGCGATCTCGTCAATCTGGCTGCGGCGCTGGTGCTGGCGGAACTGCTGCTGGTGGTGTTGAGCCTGCCCCGCGTTCTTCCCGTGGAGCTGAGTCTTCACGGCTTTCCCAAGCGGATCATCTTTGTGGACGGCCTGATCTCCCTCATTCTGATCGTGGGATTGCGGGTGTCCAAGCGGCTTTACCTGGAAATCCTCAGCCGGAAGGGGCGGACTCCCGAAGGTAAGACCACCCTCATCGTGGGGGCGGGAAGCTGCGGGGAGATGATCCTGCGGGATATGATGCGCCAGCGTTTTGCGGATTTCCGCCCGGTCGGCTTTCTGGACGACAGCCCGGATCTGCAGGGGCGCTATATCCACGGCGTGCGGGTTCTGGGGGGGACGGACCGGTTGACGGAGTTGATTGCCCGGCATTCGGTCGAGGCGGTCATCATCGCCATTACGTCGGTCAATCACAAAAAACTCCTGAACCTGTATGAAACCGCCCGTAAGGCTGGGGTGAAGACGATCAAGGTCGTTCCGCGGTTTTATTCCTTCGATCAGCCGGAGATCAATCTGAAAGCCCTGGAGGATATCCGCATCGAGGATCTGCTCGGGCGGCAGGCCGTGACCGTGGATTTCGGAGAGATCGGCCGGTTTCTGCGAGGCCGGGCGGTGCTGGTGACGGGAGCCGGCGGGTCCATCGGTTCGGAGATCGTCCGGCAGGTGTGTTCCTTCCATCCGGAAAAGATCATCCTCTTTGACATTGATGAAACGGAGCTCCACAACCTGGGGCTGACGCTGAACAGGCTTTTCCCTTCCCTGCAGAAGGCGATTTCTTTTGTGACGGGGGATGTGCGGGATGCCTTGCGGCTGAGGGAGGTTTTCGCGGAGCTGAGGCCGGAGGTCGTTTTCCATGCGGCGGCTTACAAGCATGTGCCCATGATGGAATACAACCCCAAGGAGGCCGTGAAGGTGAACATCTTCGGGACATGGAACCTGGTGCGGGCTGCCGTGGAGCACGGGGTGAAGAAGTTCGTCATGATCTCGACGGACAAGGCCGTCCGGCCCACGAGCGTCATGGGGGCCACGAAGCGGATGGCGGAGTATCTCTGCCGGGCCTGCGACGGCATGGGTGACGGGCCGGCGCGGTTTGTGTCGGTGCGCTTCGGCAATGTCCTCGGGAGCCGGGGCAGTGTGCTCCCCCTTTTCCTGGAGCAGTTGAAGCACGGCCAACCCCTGACGGTGACCCATCGGGAGATGAAGCGCTACTTCATGACCATTCCCGAGGCGGTGACGCTGGTTCTGCAGGCGGCCGTGATCGGCAACGGCGGCGAGGTGCTGGTGCTGGATATGGGAGAGCCGGTAAAGATCAGCGACCTGGCGGAGGAGCTGATCCGGATCAACGGTTTGGAGCCTTACCGGGATGTGGATATCGAGGTGACGGGGCTCCGTCCGGGAGAGAAGCTCTTCGAGGAAATCCTGACGGCCGAAGAGGGCACAGACGCCAGCCGCCACGAAAAGATCTTCGTGGCCCGCAACGGGGATAAATATTCCCTGTCCGAGATTGAGCAGATCCTCGCTGAGTTCCGCCGCGCTGTCGACACCCCCGGCCTCAACGACGACGGCGGCGTGCGGCAACTTCTCCGAACCTATGTCAAGCACTACGAAAAAATTCCGGAAGGAGTGAAATAAACAGGGACCGTGCCCATTTTTTCACTTTTCCAATTCCTGCCTGGTTAAAAGAATTCCACGTTATTTCATTGTGTTGCGATATCTTAATGCGTTCCTGTGGGTGTGCGTGTGCTGGTTTGCTCTCTGGTGTAGTGCTCCTGCGCAGGCGGGCGATGAGCCTTTCAACGGACCGGCGAACTGGGGCGGGACCGGCCTGCTGGAAACCCCGACAGCGCGGGTGATGCCGGAAGGGAAATTTCGCGTGGGCTTCAGCCAGGTGGATCCCTATCGCCGTTATTACGGCGCCGTCAGCCCGCTGAAAGGGCTGGAGCTGGACGGCAAAGTGACCGAATTTTTAGGGGTTACAGCCAATCCAAATTCATCTCCAGACTGGGAGGGCTACGGAAACGACAAGGACAAATCATTCGATCTGAAGCATCAGTTCCTGGCTGAGGGCAAATATCGCCCCGCAGTAGCCCTGGGCATCATGGACCCTCACGGGACCCGAAAATTCCCCTCCCAGTACCTGGTGATGAGCAAGCAGATCTATCCTTTTGATTTTACACTGGGTTTCGGAAACGGGCGGTATGGCAAAAATCCTCTGCCGGCCCAAGGCGAAGGCTTTCGGGTGGAAATCCTCAGTGACCCGCGATCCTGGCTGGAAGATTCCCAGTTTTTCGGGGGGATCGAATTTGCACCGTCCGAAAGATTCTCCTTCATCCTGGAATACAGTCCCATCCGGTACGAAAAGCAGACAGGCGATTCGGCGCAGGCGAAATACTTTCAGGAGCCGGTGCCCTCGAAATGGAATATTGGTTTGCGTTGGAAGCCCGTGGATTGGGCGGAGATCGACGTCAGCTGGCAGCGGGGGGAGCAGCTCGGGGTCAATCTTTCCACGAGCTTCGACCTGGGAAAGCCCCTGGTTCCCATCTACGATCATCCCTGGCGGGAAAAGCCGGAATTTCGTTCCGATCCGCTGGCGGAGCGCCTGATCCGCGCCCTTTACGCCTCGGGATTCCGGGATATCGGCATCGAGGCGAGCGGCGACGAGCTGCGGGTGGAGGCGGCCAATGACCGGTATTTCTACACGCCGGCGGCGGTCGAGGTGGCGCTCCGGGTCCTGGCGCAGATCGTGCCGCCGGAGTTTACGACTCTCCGCCTCACTCTGACGGACAGGGGCATCCCGCTGGTGGCGCTTACGGCCCTGCGGGAGGATGTGTGCCTTTTCCATCAGGAAAAGCTGACGGCCAATCAGCTTTATGCCCTCTCCGACGGCCTGAAGACGGATATCAATGAGACCCTGGCTGCCGAAAAGCACTATCGCCGTTATTTCGATTACGGTCTGAAGCCGGAATTCCAGACCTTCCTGAACGACCCCTCGGGATTTTTCAAATACCGCGCCGGCGTGTCGGGCTGGCTGAGCCTGACCCCCTGGCGGGGAGGCTCCTTCATCGCCGGATTGCAGGGGTTTCCGCTGAACACGGTTTCTTCTTCCAACGAACCGTTATCGAAGCCGGTCCGAACGGACAACGTCCCTTACATGGAAAAGAATGTGTCCCTCAGCATGCTGATGGCGGAGCAGATCCGGAAATTCGACGGCGAGATTTACGGCCGCCTGTCGGCGGGCATGCTGGAGGTGCAGTACGGCGGCATCGACGGCGAGATCGCCCGGCCCTTCCTCGGGGGGCGGCTGATGCTGGGGCTCAGCGGCAGCGTCGTGAAGAAGCGGGATGAGGACGATCCCCTGAAATTCAAGGAAGACGACTGGAAGGACACGTACACGACGGCCTTTGTGAACGCGCGGCTCAACATCCCCAGGCTGGAGTCCGCCATCGACATCAAGTACGGCCGTTTCCTGGCGGGCGACAGAGGGACGCGGATTACCCTGTCCCGGTTCTTCAACGGGCTGGAGCTGTCCGCCTGGTACAGCTGGACGGACACGGATGGATTTTCGGACAGCCACAACAGGGGGTATCACGACAAGGGCATCGCGGTCACGATCCCCCTGCGGCTGTTCAAAGGCAGCGATTCCCGGACGGTCTACAAATACAGCCTGTCCCCCTGGACCCGGGACGTCGCCCAGGACATCGACCACCACACCTCCCTCTTCGACTTCATCGGGAGAAACACCGGCATTTACCTCGACAAGGACTGGAGAAATTAGAGAAATCAGGGACAGCGCCCTATTTATTTATGTCCAGCGATCAGGGTTTAAACGTTGCCATTCTGGGATCGCCATGATAACAAAAACCAGCGACCATCCTCGGATATTTTATCACCCCGTTCGCCCCATAAGGCGGCCCGCCGGGTTCACAGTCTAAGGGAGACATTGAGTATGGAAAAAGATCATCTGGAAGTCATCCTTGAAAGCATCGAGGGAAAGTTTGACCTGGTGCTGGAGGGGCATGAAGTCCTGCGTAAAGAGATCAGGGACGTCCGTCAGGAGCTCTGCGAAAAAATTACCTTCGTCGATTTCAAAGTGGAGGCTCTGAATAAAAAGGTCGACAGCGTACGAGATGAATTGAATCAGAAGATCGACGGCGTTGAAGCGCGTCTTTCGAAGAAAATTGATGCGGTGGCCGCTGATCTGGCTGCACATCGAGCCGATACGGAGGCACATCCGCCGGTATACAGGATCAAAGAAAATAAATAGACAGCGCCCTGTTTTTGTAATGAAGTTTTGATTGTTGCCATTTTGGCGTCAATATGCTACTTTAGCAGCAAAAAAACGAGGTCTTTTTATGGCGCTGAATAAAGCAGAGGAAAGAATTCCCGCACGCATGCCTCACGAAGTGTATGAACGAATCGCTGCCGCGGCGCAGGCTGTCGGGGCAACCCTCAACCAGTTTCTTGTCCAGTCCGCCCTGGATAGAGCCAACGAAATTCTCGAAAGAGAGCGGGTGATTACCCTTTCCGCCGAGGCTGCGGAGGTTTTCTTCCGGGCGATCGAAAATCCGCCTGAACCGAGTGATCGATTGAAAGAGGCAATGAAACGCAGAGAGGAACTTTTGTGCAGGAAATAGTTGCCCTTTCGCGCGATCACGATCGTTCCAGATTTGACTGCGGCGTTCCGGAGTTGAATGCCTTCCTGAAGGCGACAGCCAGACAGCATATTGAAAAGGGCATTTCCCGTACATTCGTGCTTACCGATCAGGAACGGCCCGCCGTCATTTCAGGCTATTTTACACTCACGCTGTGTGAGGTGAGGGTTGATCATCTTCCTGCAGAGTACGCAAAAAAATACCCGCAACACGGCCTTCCGGCTGTTCGCCTTGCAAAGCTGGCGGTTTCAAAAAAGCACCAGGGGAGAGGTTTCGGCAGCCTGCTTCTCACGGAGGCAATCCATCGAACCGTTCTTATCGCGGAACAGGCCGGATTAATCGGTCTCTTCGTCGACGCAAAGAACAAGCAGGCGCAATCTTTCTATGAGTATTTCGGATTTATTCCTCTTTCCAATCAAACATTACAACTTTTCCTGCCATTCGCAACTCTTGAAAAATTAAATAAAAAATAGGTGTTGCCCCTCACGCCCCACCCCTCCCGCGAGGCTCGATCCATCGGGAGAAACGCGGCAGTCTATCCGGGCGGGCGCCGGGCAAGAACAGAGCAAATACAAGTGCTGATCTTCATTTTGGAACATTGAACGGTGAACATTCTAAAAAAGGGCGCTGTCCCTGTTTTTGAAGGAGAGAAGAAAGTGAAGAGAAGTTTTGACAAGCGGGGGCGGTCGTCATGACGGAACCGTCGCCGTACTATGGGTATCCCCCGAACGGGTTGGAGGAAGACGAGATCAACCTGCTGGATCTCTGGCGGGTCATCTGGAAACGGCGGAGGTTCATCGGCGCGCTGGTGGTTGCTGCCGTGTTTCTTACGGCGGCTGCGTCGCTGTTCATGACGAACGTCTATCAGGCGAAGGCGGTCATTGTTCCGGTAACGGCCAAGGATGGCGGCGGGGGCGGGACGCTGTCGGCGCTGGCCTCGCAATTCGGCGGACTTCCCGGCATCGCGCTGCCCGGCTCGGCTTCCGCCACGGAAATCGTGAGTCTGCTCAAATCCAATGTCCTGCGGGAGAAGATTGTCGAGCGGTATCGGCTGATGCCGGTTCTTTTTTACGAACAGTGGGACAGCGGGAAAAAGGACTGGAAGCGGGAAGAAGGGATCAACCTGAACCCCCTTGGATGGCTGTCGAATATGGCGGCCGCCGTCCAGCCGACCGACGCGAAAGCCGTCAGCCGGCAGGGGGAGGAGGGCATTCCCCTGCTCTGGGACGCCCTGCGCCTTCTGGACGACATGGTGAAAATCAATCACAACATCAAGGAACAGACCATCACCCTGACGGTGGATTACGAGGACCCGGAGCTGGCGGCGAAAATGGCGGGTTACTTCCTCGAAACCCTGACGGACCACATGACCGCCGAGGCGAAGCGGGTGGCCCTCACCAACCGGGCTTATCTGGAGGCGCAGCTCGCGAAAACGGCGGACCCGCTGATCCGGCAGAAAATCTACAATCTCATCGCCCAGCAGTTGGAAACGGCCATGATGACGGAGGTGAAGGAGAACTTTGCCTTTAAGGTGATCGATCCGCCGCGGGTTCCCGACAAGAAAATCAAGCCGAAGCGGGCTCTCATGGTGATGCTGTCTTTTGTGGTGGCCCTGTTTCTGGGCGTTTTCAGCGCCTTTTTTCTGGAATATCTCGAAAAAATCCGAAACGGCGCTCCGGGGGAGGAAAGGGAAATCATGAAGGGGGAAGGGCAACAATGACGAAACGGGTTATTTTTTTTATCTGGACGATTTTCCTGACGCTGCTGCTTTTTCCGGGGATCGGGCACGCCCTGACCGCCGATGAGATCTGTCGGCAGAAAAATCTCACCCCGGAGCAGTGTCAGCTTCTGAAAGCCCGACTGGCCCCGACGGGCGGGCAGGTTACCCCGGAGGCCGTGGAGAATCTCAGAAATAGCGCGGAATTCAGCCGGTTGAAAACGGAGGACATTCAGCAGGGGAGGGAGCTTCTCGAAAAACAGGAATCCCTGGAATCCCGGGCTGGAGCGGAAAAAGCCGTTCAGCCCGTTTCTGCCGTTCCCGCCGCGGCGCCGAATCATGCCGTCAGTGAGGAAGGCCGGGCGAAATCCCTCTTTGATCGCGTCCGCCATACGGGGAAGTATCAGGACATTTCCACGGATCTGAAGCCCTTCGGTCATGACTTTTTCCGGGATGGCTCGGTCCGGGTGGTCGCGGAGCGGAAGGACATTCCCGTTCCTGTCAATTACGTCGTCGGTCCGGGGGATGAAGTCAGGATCATGCTCTGGGGGCGGGTCAATGCCCAGCACAATCTGACGGTGGACCGGGACGGCAGGATCACGCTTCCCGAGATCGGGCCGATTTTCGTCGCCGGGATGACCTTCGAGCAGATGTCCGAACACATCATCACCCAGGCGACGCAGATGGTGGGGGCCAACATCGACATCACCATGGGTTCCCTCAAAAGCATCCCTGTCTTTGTCCTGGGGGATGTGCGCCGGCCCGGGGCTTACACCATCGGCTCGTTCGCCACGATCACCGACGCCCTTCTGCTTGCCGGGGGGCCGAACGACATCGGCTCCATGCGCAACGTGCAGTTGAAGCGCAAAGGGCGGCTCGTGACGACCTTCGATCTGTACAATCTCCTCCTGAAAGGGGACAAGTCCAAAGACCTGATTCTGCAGGCGGGGGATGTCGTGTTCGTGCCGGTGACCGGGCCGCTGGCGGGCATTGCCGGCAACGTGAAGCGCCCGGCGATCTACGAGATGAAGGACCGTTACGATCTGGAGGGGCTCTTCGAGCTGGCGGGCGGCATCATTCCGTCGGCGGATACCCAGCAGATCCAGGTGTCGCGCATTCAGAAAAACGAACGGCAGGTGGTCATCGACATCGATGACAAAAACCTGCAGAAATCCCGCACGGTCAGGCTTCAGGATGCCGACCTGGTCAAGGTGTTCAGCATCGTTGATCGCGACCGCAACGCCGTCTACCTGGAGGGGAACATCAAGCGTCCGGGAAAATACCAGTTCAGAAAGGGCATGCGGGTCGGGGATCTGATCAAAAGTTCCGATGAACTGCTCGACGAGACCTGCTTCGAGTACGCCCTGATCAAGCGGATCGTGCCGCCCGACCGGAAGGTGGAACTGGTGCCCTTTCATCTCGGGAAAATGCTGAAGGGGGGCGATTCGGTCCATGATGTGGAGCTTCGGCCGGAAGACCGCGTTTACGTTTTTTCCAAATGGCTGTTCGAGGACAAACCCTATGTGACTGTGGAAGGCGAAATCCGGGGAGAATGCCGGATTTCTCAGGAAACCATGGAAGTCGGCGGGGACAGTCGGGTGTCAAGGATGGATTCGGAGGCGAAAAATCTGGCCGCCATGGAAGAGGATCTGAAAAAGGAAGGGAAATACGCACTCGCCGAACGCCTGAAGGTCATCCGGGAGGCCCTGGCGAAGAATCAGAATGTCCGCGTGAGGGATATGATCGACCTGGAAGAGGAGTTGAAGCGGGAGAAACGGCCGGATCTGACGCAGAAAATCCGGGAAACGGCGGACGCGCTGAAAACGGAATGCCGCACGCCCTATCAGACGGGGATGAGGGTGAAGGACGCCGTCATGAGTGCGGGCGGTCTGACGCATGATTCCTATCTTGCCCGCGGGGAGATCATCCGGGTCAGCGACGAGCGGGTGTATTCGACGATTTATTTCAATGTGGAAAAGGCCATGGCCGGCGATCCGGGAGAGAACCTTCCCCTTCAGCACCGGGACCGGGTGATTGTCCACGCCGTCTGGGAGCATACCGAGGACCGGAGCGTCTTTGTCGAAGGGGATGTGAAGAAACCGGGTAGTTATGTCCTGACCGAGCGGATGATGGTGAGCGACCTGATTTTCCGGGCGGGAAATCTCATGGATTCTGCCTATCCGGACGAGGCGGAGCTGACTTCCGTGGTGATCGAAGACGGGAAGGCGGCCCGCCTGGAGCGGAAAACCATCAGCCTGCGAAAAGCCCTGGCCGGAGATCCTCAGAATAACGTTCGGTTGAAGAATCGGGACCGGCTGTTTGTGAAGCGCATCACCAACTGGGATCAGGAGCGCTATGTCACCGTCTCCGGGGAATTCCGCTTTCCGGGGCGCTACATCATCGGGAAGGGGGAAAAGCTGTCCTCCCTGATCGAGCGGGCGGGCGGATTTACCGACAAGGCCTACCTGCGGGGGGCCGTCTTTACCCGGGAACGCGTCCGGACGCTCCAGCAGAAAGGCATGGAAGAGCTGATTTCCCGCATGGAGCGGGAATTGCTGACGGAAAGGGCGGCGCAGATCTCAACGGCCCTCTCCACGGAGGAGGTCCAGGCCCGAAAGATCGAACTGGAGCAGAAACAGAAATTCGTCCAGTCGCTGAAGGAATTGAAGGCCACGGGGCGCATGACGATCCGGCTGGCCCACATGCGGCTTTTGAAGGGAAGTCATTATGACATCGAGCTGGAGGAGGGAGACAGCCTTTCTGTCCCGGAGAAGAACGGCGTGGTGAACGTGCTGGGGGCCGTCATGGCCGGAGGCAGCTTTATCTATGACGGAAAGCTCGGCTACCAGGATTACATCGCCATGACGGGGGGCTATTCCCGCTATGCCGACGAGAAAAATATCTTTGTCATGAAGGTTGACGGCAGCGCCCGGAAGGTGGCGCGGGGCCTCGTCAACTGGAATGCCATGAAGTCGCGCTGGCAGTTCGGCCCCTTCGAGGAGGACGTGAAGGAGATCGAGCCGGGGGACCAGATCGTGGTGCCGGAGAAGATCGAGCGGATCGCCTGGCTGCGGGAGATCAAGGACATTACGTCGATTCTCATGCAGATGGCCGTTACGGCCGGGGTGGCGATCAATCTCTACTGAGTGTGAAAGGGTGGAGCTGAGTGAAGGGCTCAACTTTTTTATGGTGAAATACCGGAATAAAACTTGACAGAGACAATCAGCTGATATAGTTATTTCACGCTTTTTTACGAAGATCCATTTGCGGGCGGCAACAAGAATATCAACTAATTAACGGATAATACCTGGGCGGCCAGGGAGTCATCAAGCTTATAAATAAGGAGGTAGAAAGGATGTTGTTCAAGAAATACGTCATCATGGTTGCGATTTTGTTTTCAATGAGTCTGGTTGCACCGTCCCTGCTCTTTGCAGCGGCTGAAACGACAGGCGCCGGAGCGGCGGCGGGAGCTTCTACCACTTCAGGAACTGCGGCGACCACCGGAACCGCAGCGACGACGGGAGCCGCCACCACGGGAACCGCAGCGACAGGCACTGCCGCAACGACAGGAGCGGCTGCGACCACCGGTGCGGCGACAACAGGAGCTGCCGCAACGGGCGCGACGACCGCGGGCGCCGCCGCGGCAACGGGAGCGGCCGCCACGGGTACGGCCGCCGCTACGGGTGCGGGAATTGCGGCTGGAACGGCTGCCGCTGCCGGAATCGGAGCTGGAACGATTGCGGCCGGTGTCGCTGTTGCCGCTGCCGCTGCGGCTGCTGTTGCCGCGGCAAGCGATTCCTCATCGACGACAAGCCATCACTGATCCCCTTCCGTTTCAGCAGGACGTGTTCGGATTTGATGATCTTTTTCGCAATGGGGCGAAGCTCTTGTTGACAGGGCTTCGCCTTTAATATTTTTCTCCCGCCTTATATCTGAAAATCACCATGCGTCATCCGGTTTTCCTTTATAGTCTCATTTTATTCCTGCTTCTCATCAAAAGCGGGGAGCCCCCCCATATTTTCCCCGGCGTCGCTTTCGCGGAAACAGCCGCGGTCCTGTCGCTGGTGGACGATGCCGTGATCTCAACGGCCGAATCGGCGTTCAAAGCCATGAAACAGCGGAACTATCCGGCGCTCTGGGAGATGCTGAGCCGGAAATCACAGAAGACCATCGTCGACAATGTGGCGAAGGCGGCCAAAAAAGCCGGCGCCGGGGTCGGGAAGGCGGAAGTCAGCCGGGATTTTGCCGAGGGGGGAGCGTTTGCCAGGGCCTACTGGGACAGTTATCTGACGGCCTTTGATCCGGACGCCGTGCTGGAGCACAGCCGGTGGGAACTGGGGCCGATAGGGAAAAAAGAGGCGAAGATCATCATCCAGCACCAGAAAGCGGATCAGCCCGCCCATCTGAAGCTGTTCAGGGAAAACGGCCTCTGGCGGGTCGGATTGGAAGAAACCTTCGCCGGCCGGAGATTCCTCATGGGCAATACACAGCGGCAGTAAACAGCGGCGATAAACAGCGGCAATAAACAGGAACTGCGCCCATTTATCGCCCTCATGCTTTCAGACTTTTCCGGCGGCGATAAGCTCGCGTTCGATCATGAGGATTTTCTTTCCCAGGAAGGCTTCCGCGTCCCGGTTGAGGCTGAGGAATTTGACCATGACGTATTCCATATCCTCGCCGCGGCCGCCGGGCGAAACGGGGGTGTCGATCCGGATGATCTGCCCGTCGATCCTGAAGGTTCTGCTGCCGGACGAGAGCTTCAGGACGATGCCTCCGTATTTCAGGGGCGGTTCCTTTCTTCGGTGACTGAACTGGATCCCGCCGAGGGAGATGTCAATCAGGTTGACCGTTTCGCCGTTTGCCTGCAGGGCGAGGTCGCTTTCTATCATCGGGTGCACGCGGTAGTGCATCCGCAGATTGATTTCCACGGGTTTCCCGTCCTGTTGCAGAACGAAGGCGGGGACAAGGTTGGATGAAGCGAGGGGATAATCTTCCCGATACTCCAGAATGGTCGCCGGGAAGCCCATCCGGACAGGTCTTTTGTTCTCTCCCTCTCCGACGGTGGTGACGTAGCTTGCGTTGATCCGGTCACCGAGATGCCTTCTGACGAAAGAAGGCGATGTCTGGGAAATGGTGATCAGGCGTTCCACAACATCATAAACCACAGCTTTTCTCGCGACGACCCGGTCCCGCTCCAGGTCTTCTTCCAGAACAATATCAAGATGTAAGCCCACCCTCATGCAGAAAACCCTTTCAGAAACAACCCCCCTTGTTTTTCACAATAACCTCGAACCCGAAACCTTGAACGTCGAACATCGAACCTTGAACATTGAACACGAAAAAGGGCGCTGTCCCTCTTTTTCAGCCTTGGTTTCCTGATTCGATATATTCCACGACCTTTTCGGCGATTGTGCGCACGGTGTACTCGAACTTGGCCTCATCCTGGCTCAGGAGGGTCATCCGGAATCCGGGGAGGGCGGTAAAGAAGGACGTCAGAGGAACCACGCAGATGCCGGTGGCGCCGAGGAGATAGTAGACAAAGCGCTTGTCGTATTCGATCGACTCCGTCATGATGCTTTCGATGTACCGGCGGATTTCGGGGTGTTCGATTTTCAGGCGCTGCCTGCCGTTCAGGACTGCTTCGTTGAAGACGATGCTCAGGTAAAAAGCGCCGTTGGGCTTGTTCACCATGATGTAGGGGACGTCCTTCAGCAGCTCGTAGGCGATGTTGGAGAACCGTTCGTAGTGGTGGAGCCGCTGGTTGAGGTAATTCTTGTATTCCGGATGGCTCATGATCTTCGGGATAGCGATCTGGGGCAGCGTGGTTGAGCAGACCTCGGACATTTTCTGATCCAGGATGGCCTTCATATAGCGGGCGAAGCATTCATCCTTGTCGGCGTTGTAGATCTCCATCCAGCCGCATCGCGAACCCGGCCAGGGGAATTCCTTGGAGATTCCCTTCAGGCTGACACCCGGCACGTCGCCGATGATGTCCGACAGGGGAAGGGTTTCCCTGCCGTTGTAGACAATGTTGTGGTACGTCTCGTCAAAGACGAGAAAAAGATCGTATTTTCGGGCGATGTCCACGATTTTCCGCAGGGATTCCTCGGAATAGACGAACCCGGTGGGGTTATCGGGATTGATCACCAGGATGCCCACGATGGACCCGTAGCTTCGGACCTTGTGCTCCAGTTCGTGGATGTCCGGATGCCAGTCCCGGTAGGGATTCATCCGGTAGGTGTTGGGCGGGAAGGAGGCGTGCAGGACTTCGGCCAGAAAATGGGTGGAGTAGGTCGGCTCCGGCATGATGATGCGGGCGTCGACGCGGATCGCGCTGTAGGACCGGGCGATGGCGTCCCCCAGGCCGTTGAAGAACAGGATGTCCTCCGGTGTGATCTGGACCTTCCCCCGGGCGTTGACCTTTTCCGCCAGAAATTTGCGGGTTTCCAGCATGCCTTTTGTCGGCGAGTACCCGTAGGAGCGGTCGTCCTGCATGATTTCGGTCAGGGTCTCCTTCATCCAGCCGGGAAGCTGCTCCCCTTTCTGGATGGGATCGCCGATATTTTCCCAGATCACATCAATTCCATATTCCTTAAGCCGGTTGGCGACGTTGACGATGTTGCGGATCTCATAAACCAGACCGGTTCCGCCTTTGGCTATATCGAGTCTCATTAGGCAAACACCTCGCTGCGATTCAGTGGTTCTCAATCAGAGATAGAAACTTGATGACTATTATACTTCCAAGAAAATATCCACATTTTTTTTGTGACGCCCTCCCCAACTTTAGTTGATGACTTCATTGCATATTTCGGGAAATTGTGCTCTTATAGCGTCCAACGCCCCGCCGTAAAATCCGGATGGGGCGCTCAAGTATCAGAAAGGGGCAGGTGTCGGAAAAAGGTGAGTTCCGCGGACGTGATTGAAAATTCCTGGATGTGGGTGGACAGCGAGGCCAAGGTGGAGGAAGCCAGAGAGGATCTGGACAGTTCTTCGCTGATCTCCCTGGATACGGAATATGATTCGATGCATTATTTCCGTGAGAAACTCTGCCTGGTTCAGGTCCGGGCCTCAAAGCGGACCTATGTCTTCGATCCTTTCAACGGCATCGACCTCCAGTTCCTCCGGCCTTACTTCGCCGACCCCCGCCTGCTCAAGGTGACCCACGCGGGGGACAACGACATCCGGATTCTGAAGCGCGACTATGGCTTCGAATTCCGGAATATCTTCGACACCCACCGGGCGGCGCATATGCTGGGTTCCCAGTATCTGGCCCTGTCGAGCATCATCGAGCAGTACCTGGGCGTTGAAATCGAGAAAACCAAAAAGATGCAGCGGTCGAAATGGGAGGCGCGGCCCCTGTCGGAAGGGCAGTTGCGGTACGCCGTGCAGGACACCGCTTATCTGGCCGATCTGTACCGGCATCTGAACGAGAAGCTGTCCCTGAAAGGGATGCAGGAGCGGGCCCGGAAGGTCTTTGAGAACGTGGCCGCCGTGAGCTGGCGGGAAAAGACGCTGGATCTGCTGGGGCATCGAAGAATCAGCGGCTATGCCTCTCTGACGGCGGATTCGAAAGGCCGCCTGAAAAAACTCTACCGCTGGCGTTTTCACAAAGCACGGCAGACCAACCGGGCGATGTTTCTCATTCTCCCGGATTCCGCTCTCCTTTCCCTGAGCGAGGGGAACTGGCAGTCCGTGGAGGAGCTGCGCTCGGCCGGCATTCTTTCCGAGGGGAAAACAGACCTGTATGGCAGCGAATTGATGAAAGTTCTCTGCGGCGAATGTTGATCTTCACGATGGAATCGGAATTCTGGAGATGCCGTGGCACAGGCATCTGCTCGGAGCTGTTCGAAATCTTCGTCATGCTTTTCCGATAGGCCGTCAATAGAGGGACAGCGCCCATTTTTGCCCTATTTCTGCAGACCTATGGCGAACCAGGGGACAAGCGGCAGGGTGAGTGACTGCAGGGAATCGCCTTCATAAAGGACCCGCTCCAGGTAGAGGCCGGAGGGCGGCGCCGTCAGGCGGGCGGGTTCCGGAGAATAACTCTTCAGCATTTGCCGGACATCCGAAATATCCAGTTTTTCCCGTCCCACCTCCACCATGACCCCCACCATCCGCCGAACCATCTTCCAGAGAAAGTGGGAACCGGTGACCCGGAAAAAAATCAGATCGCCTGAAGCGTGCAGTTCCGTGGCCTCGACCTTAACCCGGGTGGGGGCCTGCTTGTCCATCCGCTTGTCGGCAAAAGAAGAAAAATCATGAAAACCGGCGAAGAGCCGGCTTGCCGCCTGCATCTTTTTCAGTTCCAGGTGGTCCCGAATCCACCAGACGTAGCGTTTCCCGAAGGCGGTGCGGTGGCCGGAAATCACGTAGAGGTAGCTGCGCAGTTGGGCGGAGTGGCGGGCGTGAAAAAGGGGCGGGGCCTCTTCCACCCGCAGGATGTTGATGCTGGAAGGAAGGGCGTCGTTCAGGCCTTCCAGCAGTTTTCGCGGGGGCATCCTCCGGGTCGTCTCCAGGTGGGCCACCTGGGCCAGGGCATGGACGCCGGCGTCCGTTCGGCCTGCCCCCTGGATGTCCACCGGCCCTCCGAGCAGATCCTCGGCAACGCGGAGCAGGGTGCCCTGGATGCTTTTCGCGTTCTTCTGCATCTGCCAGCCGCTGTAGCCCGTGCCGTCATATTCCAGGGTGAGCCTGTATTTGACCGGGGAGACGTCCCCCCTGCCGGCCTTTTCACCGGCTTGAACTTTCTGCCGCGGCCTCTCCCCCTTTTCCTGCCGGAGCTTCATTCCCGGCCGTCTTTCTCCGGCTGACGGGCCTGTCTTCCTTTCCGGCTTCGTCATTCTTTTCTTGACGGTCTTCCTGTGCTGGTCCGCGTCGCTTCTGTCTTGCCGCATGGATATCCTTTCTGATCTGATCCGGAACTGGTATCAGGTGTCCTGATTTTCCGGTATAAGCCGCGCCGGATCAGGACGCGATCGGGGCTTTGCCTGAAAAGTGATTCATGATCTCCGACCGGGTCAGGACGGCGTCGACGCGGGGGACATGGGCTTCGATGTTGGCGCGGCCGCCTTCTTCCCGGTCGATCAGGGCAATCACCCTGTCGATGACCAGTCCGGCCTCCCGTGCGCGCTCGATGGCGGTGATCGTGGAGCCTCCCGTGGTGATGACGTCATCGAGAATGACGACCCGCTCGCCCGGCTGCACGTCACCTTCCAGGGCGCTCCTGGTCCCGTGCCCCTTGACATCCTTGCGGACGATGAAGGCCTTGATGGGCTTCCCCTTCTGCCAGGAGATGACGGCCAGGGCGTTGGCCAGCGGATCGGCTCCCAGGGTAAGCCCTCCGGCGGCTGTCACGTCCGCGTCGGCCAGCATATCCGCCAGCAGGCTGCCGATGAGGTTCATCCCTTCCGGATTCAGGGTCGTTGGCTTGCAGTTGAAATAGTAAGGGCTCGTTCTTCCCGAGGCCAGCGTAAAGGGCGGATCTTCACTGTATTTGAAGGATTTCTCCAGGATGATTTCAATGAGACGCTGCTTTCTGGCTTCCTGAGTTGTCATGATTTACCTCCTTGAATAAATTTACATCGGGCCGCATTCGACAGGATAGCGGGGCGTCCGGAAAAAGGGCGCATTCGCTGAGATAGTAAATCGAAGCGCCGATGCAGAAGATGATACAGTTATCAAAAAAATGCGACCTGATGTCGGATGTTAAAAACCCAATGTAATCCGGCTGGAGTTATTTCGAAAGTTCTCCGCCCGCGCTTCCGATGAGCTGTTCGACGACACGGACCGCTTCCACGCCGTCCCGGGCGTAAGCGGCGCCGATGGAATCCGCGTATGACCGGGTCACGACGGCGCCCCCGATCAGAAAGGGGCAGGTCAGGTCTGCCGATCGGGCCTGCTCGATGGTTGTTTTCATGGAGACCATCGTCGTGGTCATCAGGGCGGAAAGCCCCACCACGTCCGGGTTTTCCGTCCGGATCGTTTCGAGAATGGTTTCCACCGGGACGTCCTTGCCCAGATCGAGAACCCGGAAACCATGGTTTTTCAGCATGAGGACGACGATGTTCTTTCCGATGTCGTGGATGTCTCCCTGGACCGTTGCCATGACCACCGTTCCCCTGGCTTTTTCCGGGATGCCGCCGCTCTTCAGCCGGGGCTCCAGGATCGCCAGGGCCTTCTTCATCGTCTCGGCGCTGGCGATAAGCTGGGGGAGAAAATAGACCTTCCGGTCAAAAAGTTCTCCCACCTGGACAATGGCCGGGATGAGCAGGTCATCGACGATGCTCCGGGCCTCGAAACCGGCGCTCAGGGCGCCTTCAACCAGATCGCCGATATCGTCGCGGTTGCCTTCCAGCACGGCGGCGCGGACTTTTTCTTCCGGACCCGCGGGGGCCGGGGGCTGCATTGCCGATGTTCCCGCCGGCTTTTTCCCTTCGGCGGTTCCGGCGAAATGAGCGATGTAGGCGGAGGCCTGAGCGTCCCTTGCCGTCAGCACGTCCGCCGCCCGCTTGAGGGCCATGAGTTCCTCCATGGACGGGTTGGCGATGGCCATCGTCAGGCCGGAGAGCTGGGCCATAGCCAGAAAGGCGGCATTGAGCCATTTGCGTTCCGGCAGGCCGAAAGAGACGTTGGAAATGCCCAGGATCGTTTTCGCCTGGAAGCGGTCGGTGCACCAGGCGATTGTCTTCAGGGTTTCCGCCGGTGCGTTGGCATTCGTGGCGGCCGTCATGACCAGGCCGTCGACGACGATGTCTTCCTTCGTGAAGCCCAAGCGCCGGGCCTTGCCGTAGACCTCCCGGACAATGGCGATCCGCCGGTCGGCTGTTTCGGGAACCTCGCCGTCGGCCAGGGGCAGGAGGATGAACATCGCCCCGTAGCGGGCTGCCAGGGGAAGGAGCCGTTCGCATTTTTTCTTTTCCCCCGAGATGGAGTTGATCAGGGCGCGGCCGGGATAAAGGCGCAGGGCCGTCTCGATGGTTTCCACCTTCGAGGAGTCGATGACCAGCGGCAGTTCCGTCGCCGTGGCCAGCAGGGAAATCACTTCCCGGATCGTTTTGACTTCATCGAGGCCGGGAACCCCGACATTGACGTCCAGAAGGTCGGCCTTCTGCTGTTCCTGTTCCCGGGTCATCTGCCGGACGAGGGACATCTTTCCCGCCAGCAGCTCCTGCTGAAGGGCCTTCTTCCCCGTGGGATTGAGGCGTTCGCCGACGATGACCAGAGGTTCGTTCCGGGTCAGCAGACGGTAACTCCGGGCGGAACTGACGGCGCTTAGCGCGGCGCGGACGGGGGGACGCGGCGGGGCATTTTGCAGGGTCCCGGCCAGGGCCTGGATATGGTCAGGGGTTGTCCCGCAGCAGCCGCCCAGCAGGTTGACCCCGGCGGCGGCGAAGGCCGGACCGTGGGAGGCGAAGGTCTCGGCGTCCATGTCGAAGAAGGTCTCTTCCCCCTCGAGCCGGGGCAGTCCCGCGTTGGGCTTGGCGGCCAGGGGAACGGTGGCGTGGGGCTTCATGGCCTCGATGAAGGCCAGCATGGCCTCCGGACCGGTGGAGCAGTTGCAGCCCACGGCATCGGCGCCGAGGCTCTGCAGGGTGATCAGGGCCGTGGCGGGATCGGTTCCGTTGAGGGTGCGGCCGCCGTTTTCATAGGTGAGGGTGACGACTGTAAAGGCCGGGCAGGTTTCCTTGACGGCAATCAGGGCGGCGCGGGCCTCCTGGATGTCCATCATCGTTTCGATGACGAACAGATCGACGCCTCCCTCCAGCAGCCCCTGGATCTGTTCCTTGAAGGCGGAGACGGCCTCTTCGAAGGGGAGATCGCCGAAGGGTTCCACGAAATGGCCGGTCGGGCCGATGTCTCCGGCGACGAGGGCTTTCGGGCCGACGGCATGCCGGGCGAGCCGGGCCAGGTTCCGATTGATTTCCCGGACTTCCCGCGTCCCGTACTGGGCGAGTTTGTAACGGTTCGCCCCGAAGGTGCAGGTATAGACGATGTCTGAACCCGCCTGCCGGTAGGATCTGTGGATTTCCTTAATGATCTCCGGATGTTCCAGGCACCACAGTTCCGGGCAGACCCCGCCGGGCATGCCCCGTTTCTGCAGCTCCGTTCCCGTGGCGCCGTCGAGAACCAGGATCTTCTTCTTTAAAAGGCGGCGGATCGTTTCTTTGGACTTCATGAAGTTCCTTTCCAGAGTAGAGGTCGAATGGCTTGATCATGTCATCTTTTGAGGGTTTGTTTTTAGCCTGTAGGGTTAGGCCCTGTCAATAGCCTTTTGTCCATGTGAAGATGAGGAAAGGTTTTCAGAGAAAGATATTTTCTGAGCGAACGCCTCCGATGTGCCGCGGATTTTCCGGTAAGGGGATATTTCACAACGGCCCCGTCAACCGGCCGTCAAGGAAAGCAACCCCCTATGGATCCTGCCGCTTTTCGTTTTGAACCGTACCGCTGCGGAATATCGCTGGCAGGTGGTAAAGGGCGTTGATCCTCACGGAACCAACCAGAACAAATGGAGATACGCAAACTTGTATAGCATATTCAGATTTTGGCAATCTCCTGTTTTTATAGGGCGGATTTTCGGCCCAGCATTGGATTGACACCGCTGTCCGATATCTCTATATTTGTCCTTGGAAAACAGAAGGGGCAGATTTGGAAAACAGAAGGGGCAGATGTGGAAGTGTCAGTTGTCCAGATGGTTGAAAATTCGTTGCAGATGCCGCTCCATTCTTATTCTTCAGGGCAGGGTCGGTTCTGATCGTTGCCGGAGCGCCGGCGGGGATTGAATGGGGTGATCCCGTAGAATTTAAAAAAACACAAGGAGAAGAAAATGAAATCAGAGGTCTACAAAGAGATTTTAAGCATGGCGATAGGAAGGGAAATAGAGGCGGCGATTTTTTATCAGGACGTGTGCGACAAAACGGCGGACAGCAATCTGAAGACCATTTTTGGCAATCTGGCTGCTGAGGAACGTGGACACCGCGCATTGTTGGAAGGTTTTCTCGCCGATGAGTCGCGGATTATGAAGTTCCAGGCAGGCCAGAATTACAAAGTGTCCGAAACCGTTGAGAGGCCGAAACTCTCCATGGATATGAAGCCTGTTGATGCCATAGCACTGGCCATGAAAAAGGAAGAGGACGCCATGAACCTGTACCTCGGATTCTCTCAGGCCAGCGACGACGCGGAGCAGAAAAATATTTTTGACAAACTTGCGGCGATGGAACAATCCCACAAGGCAAAACTGGAAGATCTCTATACCAATATGGCCTTTCCCGAGGCCTGGTAGAAATCGATGTTCCCGCCCTGAAAAATGGTGTGGGCGGGGTCGGCCTTCACGGTGCGGTTTCCCTGATTCCCGTGAGGGCCGTTACGGATTTTTCGGGGACCAGCAGGCAGCTTTCCGTGAGTGCGACGCCGAAGCGGTCCAACTGCAGGAGGCGATAAAGAACGCGCTGATTCTCCAGAAGAAAATCGCCGTAGCCTGCGGAGTAGCGCCGGGGCAGGAGCATCCTGTTTTCCCTGCGGAGGATGCCGCGCAGATAGCTCATGATCCAGTCCAGTGCACCATCCGCCATCTCGCTGGCCGTGGCGTCCATCACGACGGCGCGGGTGACGTTGCGTCCGGCGGCGTCTTCCGCGATGGCCGCCATGATCGCCGGTCCCGCCGTCGCTCCCATGATCGCCGCTTCCTGGCAGCCGGCAAAAAATCGGGCAAGGTTGCGGCTTTCGAAAAGAATGTCATCGCCCAGGATGACGCGCTCGGGAGTGTGCTCACGAATCGGCAGGCGCAGGACCGTTCCCTGGAGATGGATCAGATCCCGTGCCTCTTCCATGTAGTTTTCGATTTCCGCGGCCTGCTGAGGGGAGATCCGCGTGGCGTCCCGCCGGTAGCCAAGCCGCTGGTAGATCGATTGCCGGGGCAGGTCGATCCGGATGGTCTCGAAGTCAAGCCGGGCGGCTGAGGGGCCGGAATAATCATTTTCAGCGGGCAAGACGGGACTCCTTATAATGTTCCAGGTTCGATGTTCGCTGTCCGGACTTTTGTGCGGACAAGTGAGCATTTAACGTTGAAGCTTTAACGTTTATCTCCGGTAGCCGATCCCGCGGATGCGCAGGGTGCGGTCCCGGAGCTCCGTTTCCGCCCCGAGAAAGGTTTCCACCAGCCAGAGCCGGGAATCGATGTGATCGGTCATCCGCGGAATCACGAAGGAGCTCTCTCCTTCGGCCAGGGCCGCGAAGGGGATGATCTGGTCCGCTGCGTGAACATCCAGAGTCGCGCCGGTCTGCAGGGTTTCCGTCATCATCCGGGCCACCTGCCTGCCGATGGTTTCCGAACTGCGGCGCGGCGCGCCCGCGCGGTCCGCACCCAGCAGACATTCCGTGTCGGTTTTCGCCCAGAGGGCGAGGGCAGCTCCCGCCTGGACCGCCGATTTTTCATAGACGGGGTTTCCCGCCGTATCGTAAAGGAGATCGATCCGGGCGTCATGCCCCTCGGCCTGCAGGGTTTTCCGGCATTCCTCCGCCATCCGTTCGGAGACCTGTCTCTCTTTCAACAGGGAGGACAGGGCGATTCCCCGGATTTCCAGCAGATTTCCCTGGGCTGTCAGGATCAGCGGCTTCAGCGGGCGCTTCAACGGCGTCACGTCGACGGTGATCTGGCCCTGCCCCTGGGGGACATAGCCGGGGCGCATAATGCGAAGATCGATCTGTGCGCCCATCCGCCTCAAAAGGGGGAGGAGGACGGTTTGCAGGGAGTAAACGGAAGGGGCGAAGTCCTGAAAGAGCCCGCCTGTAATCCGGAAAAGGGAAGGCCCGTCGGCAAACAGAGCCAGGGGGAGAACGCAAAGGACGAGCATCGTGGTGGAGCCGGCCGTGCCGATGTCCCAGTCATACCGGCCGCCGCGGATTGTCTGTCCGGGGAAGAACCGGATCTCTCCGGAGCTGATTGCCGCGCCTTCCAGCCGGCCGCGGCAGAGTTCCGCGATGGCCTCGATGCCCCGGAGATGCTGGGCTCTCAGACCCGGCTTCGGACGCCGTTTCGCCCGGATGTTCGTCAGATGCAGATCCCGCCCGGCCAGGGCGGACAGGGAAACGGCGTCCCGCACGATGGTTCCCGATCCAGATTTTTGGCTGCCGTCAATCTCGATCATCTTTCCCCGCCTTTTACGAAGTCCGCGCCGTTGCCGAATGGAGACTCGCCTTACGCCTCACACCTTACACCTCACACTGAAATCCACGCCGCTGCCGGATGGAAAATTTTTATCCCCGGTTTTTTCGGGCGAGGTGCTTCATGAGTCCGCCATCGGCGATCAATTCCTGCATGAAAGGGGGGATCGGCTGGATGGAAAGAGGCGTCTGTGCGCCTTCGAGAAGGATGACCCCGGAATCGCCGTCGACGGTTATGGTCTGGCCTTCGTCGACCCGGTCAAACAGTTCCGCCGATTCGAAAATGGGCAGTCCCATGTTGAAGGCGTTCCGATAGAAGATCCGGGCGAAGCTTTTCGCGATCACGCAGGATACGCCGGCGGCCTTGATGGCGATGGGGGCGTGCTCCCTCGATGAGCCGCAGCCGAAGTTCTCGCCGGCGACGATGATGTCGCCCGCGCTGACCTTTTTGGGGAAGTCGGGATCGGCGTCTTCCATGCAGTGGGCGGCGAGGGCCTGGGGATCGAAGGTGTTCAGATAACGGGCCGGGATGATGGCGTCCGTGTCGATGTTATCGCCGAATTTCCATACTTTTCCTGTAAATTTCATTCGCTTTATCCTTCAGAAGTCTTGGGTCTTTCCGGAAAAAACCGTCTCCTCCGGAAAGGGGAGACGGTTTTCTGGAAGACGGGAGAGTTTCATTTCAGTTCATCAGGGCCGGCAATTCTTCCCAGGACGGCGGAAGCGGCGGCTACGGCGGGATTGCTCAGATACACCTCGCTGCGGGGGTGCCCCATCCGGCCGACGAAATTCCGGTTGGTCGTCGCCAGGGCCCGTTCGCCGGCGGCGAGGATTCCCATATGCCCGCCCAGGCAGGGGCCGCAGGTCGGAGTGCTGATGGCCGCGTTGGCGTCAAGGAAGATGTCGAAGAGTCCTTCCTTCATGGCCATTCGATAGATTTCCTGAGTTGCCGGGATGACGATCAGCCGGACCCGGGGATCGGCCTTGCGTCCTTTCAGCACGGCGGCCGCTGCCCGCAGATCCTCGATCCGTCCGTTGGTGCAGGAGCCGATGACGACCTGATCGAGCGGGACCTGGCCCACCTCGCTGATCCCCTTCGTGTTGGAGGGCAGATGAGGGAAGGCGACCTGGGGTTCTATCCGGTTCACATCGATCTCGATGACCTGGGCGTAGGCGGCATCGGGGTCGGAGGCGTAAAAGGTGTAGGGGCGTTTTGCCCGGGGCTTCACATAAGCTTCCGTAATTTCATCGGGGGTGAAGATGCCGTTCTTGCCTCCCGCTTCGATGGCCATGTTGGCGATGGTAAAGCGGTCCGCCATGGTCAGGGAGGCGATCGTGTCGCCCGTAAATTCCATGGCCTTGTAAAGGGCGCCGTCCACGCCGATCTTACCGATGATGTAAAGGATAAGATCCTTGCCCGAGACCCACGGATTGAGCGTTCCGGAGAGGACGAACCTGATGGATTCCGGAACCTTGAACCAGACTTCGCCGGTCAGCATGGCCGCCGCCAGGTCCGTACTGCCCACACCTGTCGCGAAGGCCCCCAGGGCCCCGTAGGTGCAGGTGTGGCTGTCCGCCCCGATCACCAGGTCGCCCGGCAGGACGATGCCTTTTTCCGGCAGGAGGGCGTGTTCCACACCCACTTCCCCGACTTCGTAGTAATGGGTGATCTCCTGCTCCCGGGCAAAGTCGCGCATGATCTTGCACTGCGCGGCGGAATTGATGTCCTTGTTGGGGGTAAAATGGTCCGGAATGAGGACCACCTTGTCCCGGTCGAAGACCTTCTTTCCTCCCGCCTTGCGGAATTCGTCAATAGCCAGCGGAGCCGTGACGTCGTTTCCCAGGGCGATATCCACCTTCGCGTTGATCAGCATTCCGGGACGGACTTCGTCGAGGTCGGTATGCCGGCAAAGGATCTTTTCCGTAATGGTCATTCCCATGATTTTCCACTCCCATGAAAGGATTTTAATTCCAGTTCCAGATCAAAGATGACCGCAGGGCGGCGAACCGATAACGAAGCCAACGCGGAGCGCGCTTTGAAACGGGATTGGAACAGGCTTTTCTCGATATCGTAAAATGCGTATTAATTCAAGTTTAACGATGTTGCCTATTCGTATTCCGATTTGATCTTGCCGGCATCCCGCTTGAGGAACTCCAGGCGGTTCAGGGCGTTGATGTAGGCCCGGGCCGAAGCCACGATGACATCGAGGTCGGCGCCGTGCCCCACGACGGAGCGGCCGTTGAACTTGAGCTGCACGGTCACTTCGCCCTGAGCGTCCGTCCCGCCGGAGATGGCATTGACGACGTAGCGGAGCAGATCGTAGTTTGTGCCCGTGATTTTCCGGATCGCGTCAAAGGTGGCATCCACCGGACCGACACCGAAGCCGGCATCCTGGACGATTTCCCTGTCCACTTCCATCTGCATCGTGGCCGTGGGGATGGCGACGTTTCCGCTGACCACATTGAGGTAGATCAGCTTGTATTTGTCCTCTACCCGGTAAAGCTCTTCATAGACAATGGCTTCCAGGTCTTCGTCGAAGACGTTCTTTTTGGCGTCGGCCAGTTCCTTGAAGCGGACAAAAATCTTGTTCAGCTCCGTGTCGGACAGGTTGAACCCCAGTTTTTTCAGGTGCTCCGAAACGGCGTGACGACCGGAATGCTTGCCCAGAACGATGTGGGAGTCGGAAATGCCGACGGACTGAGGCGTCATGATCTCATAGGTGATTTTTTCCTTGATCAGGCCGTCCTGATGAATGCCGGATTCGTGGGCGAAGGCGTTCGCCCCGACGATAGCCTTGTTCGGCTGTACCGCGACGCCCGTGATCTGGGTCAGCAGACGGGAGGACTGATAAATGCTCTCCGTCTTGATGCCCGTATAAAAGCCGAAGAGATCTTTGCGCGTCCGGAGGGCCATGACCACTTCCTCCATGGCCGTGTTGCCCGCCCGCTCCCCGATGCCATTGATCGTGCATTCGACCTGCCGGGCGCCGTTGAGGATGGCGGACAGGGAATTGGCCACTGCCAGTCCGAGATCGTTGTGGCAGTGCACGGAGATGATCGCCTGGGAAATATTGGGAACGTTGGCACGAAGATAGGCGATCAGTTCGCCGAATTCCTGCGGAATGGCGTATCCCACCGTATCGGGGATGTTGACCGTCGATGCCCCGGCGGCAATGACCGCCTCCACCATTTCGCAGAGATAACCCCGATCCGTGCGGGTGGCGTCCATGGGGGAAAATTCCACGTTGGGCGTATAGCTCCGCGCCCTTTCGACGGCGGCGACGGCCTCCTTCAGGACCTGCTCCCGGGATTTCCGGAGCTGATATTTCAGATGGATGTCCGAGGAGGAGATGAAGGTGTGAATGCGCGGATTGGCCGCGTCCCGAATCGCTTCCCAAGCCCGGTCGATATCGGCGTTGTTGGCCCTGGCCAGACCGGCAATCTGGGCGCCGCGGATCTCCTGGGCGATCTGCTGGACCGAAAGGAAATCGCCTTCGGAAGCGATGGGGAAGCCGGCTTCGATGATATCGACCCCCATCTTTTCGAGCTGGCGGGCGATCCGGAGTTTTTCCGCGGGGTTCATGCTCGAACCGGGTGATTGTTCCCCATCCCGGAGCGTCGTATCAAAAATATAAATTCTTTTCTCTGGTGAATCCATAAAGGCTCCTTTCCTGGATAAAAAAAGGCCATGAGCTTTCCGCCCATGGCCTTTCAGTTTTTCTTTTTTTTCTTCGTTTACGGTTGACCTGAAAAGACCGGGCGATGGAAAGCAAGGCACAGAAGGGCGAGGCCCAGAAGCAACAGGCTGTCTAACAGGATATCGGCCCTTTCTCTATTTGCCACGGAAGTCAGATCCTTTCTAAAAACGTTTCTCTCCTTAAAATAAAAAGCGGAGCTTGTCAAGCCCTGATTTTCCTTATTTTTCCAGAACGTACCGGCTGATCAGGTCGCCCACTTCCTTGGTCCCCATGCCCATCTTTCCGGCGTCCATGGAGGTGAGATCGTTCCGGATGGCCTTCTGCACCGACGTTTCGATGCACTGGGCCGCCTCCTCCTGACCGAGAAAATCCAGCATCATGGCGCCGGCCATGATGGCGGCCAGGGGATTGATGACGTTCCTGCCCGTGTATTTGGGCGCGGAGCCGCCGATGGGCTCGAACATGGAGACGCCCTCGGGATTGATGTTGCCGCCGGCGGCAACGCCCATGCCGCCCTGGATCATGGCGCCCAGATCGGTGATGATGTCGCCGAACATGTTGTCCGTGACAATGACGTCGAACCATTCGGGATTCTTGACCATCCACATGCAGGTGGCGTCCACGTGGGCGTAATCCGTCGCGATGTCGGGATAGTCCTTCGCGACTTCATAGAAGGTTCGTTCCCAGAGATCGAAGGCGAAGGTCAGGACGTTGGTTTTGCCGCACAGGGTCAGTTTCTTTCCCTTGTTTCGTTTTCGGGTGATGTCGAAGGCGAAGCGGATGCAGCGCTCCACACCCTTGCGTGTATTGATGGATTCCTGGATGGCCACTTCATCGGCGGTTCCCCTTTTAAGGACGCCGCCCGCGCCGGCATAGAGCCCTTCGGTGTTTTCCCGGACGACCACGAAATCGATTTCCTCCGGTCCCTTGTTTTTCAGAGGCGTATCGACGCCTTCATAAAGTTTCACGGGGCGCAGATTGATGTACTGATCCAGTTCAAAGCGGGCCCTCAACAGGATGCCCTTTTCGAGGATGCCCGGTGCTACTTCGGGATGACCGATCGCGCCGAGAAAGATGGCCTTATGCTGTTTCAGTTCCCGGATCACGCTGTCCGGAAGGGTTTCGCCTGTCCGCTTGTAGCGTTCCCCGCCCAGGTCGTAGGTGGTATATTTCAGGCCGAAGCCGTATCGACTGGCCGCGGCATTGAGCACTTTGATGCCTTCCGCAACGACTTCCGGCCCTGTTCCGTCACCGGGAATCACACCGACATGAAATTCTGTCCCCATGGAATCCTCCTGCATTTTTTTCTGAATTCGTTAATAGGCTTACCGTCCGATGTCAAGGAAATTCTCAGTTAAGGGGTGATTAAAATGATCATGGATAAAGCAGGGGGTAGCGGTGAAAGACGGTTTTTGAAGCGTGACTGGCTGGGAACGGTTTCTGTCGATTGCCCGGAGGGGCATGCTGAATCCAGGAAGGAAGCTCTGAGGGTGGCGGTAATCCGGCGATTGCCGTTGCCCGCAAATGGCAGGCAACGGCAACGATATCGCCATTAATGGGGGATAAACACGACGAACCCTTGCGGAACCGATTCCAAAGGCATCCGCGACTTCCGGGCAACGCCGACACCATAACAAGGATGAAGCGCTGATTCAGGAAAACACCGGGAAATACCGTCTATAAAGAAAGAACTGGACATCTGAACCGGTCTTCACCATGTTCGGGGCAATTCCGGGAGTCTGAACTTTTCAGGATGTCCGGTTTGGGGAAGACTCAAGGGGAATGGAATCCTGCCCGCATGGACCGGGACCTCAAAAGGTTGTCTGCTCCTGTTTTACGCCACGGCCTCCATGGATGCGGGGGACAGTTCCGGGCTGTTCAAGCTGCACTTCGTGATCGAATAATCGAGTTGAAGTTCAAGCCACATTCTGGGGGATACATCGAAAAATTCACCTAAGCGAAGAGCGATGTCTGCTGAAATAGCCCGTCGATCATCGATGATTCCATTGATTTTTTCCGGAGAAACGTCAATGTTGCGAGCCAGGTCGCTGACACTCAGCCCATTGGGCAACATGTATTTTTCATACAGTATTTTCCCGGGTGAAGTCAGAGTTAATGATTGATCTTTCATATCTACCTCCTGATTCATAGTGACACTCTAAAATTTTAATAACACAGGCAAGTTCGTTTTCCCCTTTAAGATGGACTTGCCATCGAATGCGGATCTGAATGCTGCTTCGTTCTTCCTGGTGCCTTTCAGCGGATAAGGTCAATTGCCGGGAGGTTGCCTGATGTCTTGCAGATGACGATCATGATGCAGATGATCAAGTTTCCTTTTTTTCGTGCAACAGCCTCAAAACGTCGAACGGTACGATCTGTGATGAATTCTTTACCGCACACGCACTTGCTTATTACTTTGAAGCTATAATGTAAAGCTTTTTTTTTACATTATAGCTTTATTGTAAAGATTTTTTATCTTCCGCTGGTTTTGAACGTTTTCATGCGGATCTGAAATAAAAAACCTTTTTCTTCCACAACCGGATGTGATAAGAGAACCCCCTCTTCAACAGGGGAAACCGCAGTTTTTTTTCGCGAAGTTCAGGCCGAATTCCGATTTTTATCCTGCTTCAGATTAATTCAATTTTTTATCGTTTCCTCGAGATTCCCGTCTCAAGCCTGTGCTTTTCCGGGTCTTCCGGCTTTTCCGGCAGGTGGGGAGTTTTCGACGATTTTTTGGCCGGGGACAGGTTTTTCCCGTAAAAAATGATTAAGGAGTTTATGTGTCTTCCGTTGGTGAACTGATTGACGCGTATTGTCTGCGCTGTAAACTGACCCTGTCCCACGTCGTCCTTTTCGAGATGGGAGGGGTGATCCAGAAGGTCAAATGCAGAACCTGCGGCGCCGAGCACAAGTATCGGGGGCCGAAACCGGAAATGAAACCCGGCGCCGCGCGACTGAGAGGGGCGAAGGTCGGTCGGAGGGTGTCGGCTTCCCCGTCCGCAAAGTCCGAACAAAGGAAGCCGACGCTTCAGGAATGGACAAGGAAATGTGAAAAAATCAAGGATGAGGGGGATATCCGGGCTTATGATCTCCAGAAATCCTTTCAGGCCGGTGACGTGATCCGTCATCCGACCTTCGGGATCGGATTTGTGGAAAGGCTTCTTTCCGAGACCCGGATGGATGTCCTTTTCGAGGACGCCCTGCGGCGCATGGCGATGAATACGAAAGCGCCCTGAACTTTATCCTTTCAGTTTCTTGACCAGAGTGGCGACCCGCTTGCCCAGCTTGGCCCCGTTGGCCCGGGCTGCCGCATCGGGTTCTCCCACGCAGGAAACGCCGTAATGTCCCGTGGCATCCATGGGATCGCCCACCACAATCATCCCGTAGATCATCAGGGCCTGAAGCAGAGACATCAGGGTCGTTTCCTTGCCGCCGGAGAGGTCTCCCGAAGTGGCGAAGGCGGCGCCGATCTTGTCGGCCATCTTCGGGCGTACGGAGACGAAGGAATCCAGCAGGGCCTTCATGTCCGCCGCCATCCCGCCGAAATAAACGGGGGAGCCGGCAATGACGCCATCGGAATTGAGGAAGTCTTCCTTCGTGACCTCGGAGATGGGCTTCAGCAGACATTTGACCGGATCAACTTCGGAAACGCCCTGGGCTATCGCTTCCGCCAGCAATTTTGTGTGTCCCGTCCGGGAATAATACATTACCAGTACCTGCATTCTGACACCTCCTGTTGATAAAATGAGATTCTATTCAGCGTTCAAAGTTCAATGTTCTAAGTTTTTCGCCTGGAAATCCTGACCTGAAACGTAGAACATAGAATCTTGAACCTTAAAAATTGAACCTTCTCTGCCTCTGCCTTGCCGCCTGAGCATCAGCTTTGATCAAGAGCCGGGAGCAGTTCCAGAACGGCTGCGGTCATGGCGGCAACTCCGGTCGAAATCGTCGGTTCCGGGAGAGGAGCCATGTAAGGACTGTGAAGGGGAGGGCTTTCTCCCTGGGGATCCGCCATTCCCAGTCCGAAATAGCAGAGAGGAATTCCCGCCTGCCCGAAACAGGAGAAATCCTCCGAGGCCGTCATTGCCGGCACTTCAGCGACCCGGGAACGGCCGAAAGTCCGGCGGAACCGGCGGACGAGTCTGCGGGTGAGCCGAGGATCGTTGTAGAGGACCGGCGTGGATGATCTGACTGACAGTCGGGGAAGCTGATCCTCGGGGATGCCGCCCGTCCTGGCGATGCCCTCGGCGATCCGTTTCAGGGCGGAAATCATCCGCTCATGCTGTTCGCGGCTGAACGCGCGGAGGCTGATCTGGAGAGTGGCCGTTTCCGGAATGACGTTGTCCCGGTTTCCCGCATGAAAAGAGGATACGGTGAGCACCGCCGGTTCCATCGGATCGGTTTCCCGGCTGACCACCGTCTGAAACGCGAGGATCATCTGGGCAGCCAGAACGACGGGGTCCCGCGTCTCATGAGGCCGGGCGGCATGTCCTCCTTTCCCGTACACGGTCAGCTCGAGAGTTGTCGAGCCGGCGAACCAGAAACCTTCGTGATAAAGAACGGCGCCTGCCGGCCCGGGGAGAACATGGAGGCCAAGAGCGAAATCGGGACGGGGAAAGCGGATGAAAAGGCCGTCGGCGATCATGGCCGCCGCGCCGGCGGCGTTTTCCTCGGCAGGCTGAGCGACCAGAAGCAGGGTTCCCTGCCAGCAATTGCGGAATCGCGCCAGCAGCCGTGCCGCCCCAATCAGGACGGTCATGTGGACATCGTGGCCGCAGGCATGCATCACGCCGACCTCCTGCCCTGATTCCATCAGGGTCCTGACCCGGCTGGCGTAAGGGAGACCGGTTTTCTCCTCAATCGGCAGGGCGTCCATGTCCGCCCGGACCATGACGACCGGACCGGGACCGTTTTCCAGCATCCCCACCACCCCGTTACCGCCGATGCCCGGCGTAGCCCGGAAACCTGCCTGCTCCATCTCCACGGTCATCCGCCTGGACGTTTTCTCTTCCCTTCCGGAAAGTTCCGGATGGCGGTGGAGATCCTGATAGAGACTTTCAAGATAAGGATAGTCCTTTTCCTGAATCGCGGAAAGCGTTTTCAACGGGTCATGAGATTCGGGCTTTGTGAGTTTGCCGGGGGACATGAGGCTCCTTTCCGTGATCTTAGCTTCAGATCCATGCCAGTTGGCGCATTGCGCCAATGATCAGGTAGATGCCGAGACCCGCTACAAAAATTCCAAAGGCCAGTTTCAAATGCGGACCGGAAAGATGATTCGCCAGGATGGCGCCCAGCCAGCTTCCCAGAAACAGGGCGGCAGCGACAATCAACGCGGCTTTGAGATTGACCTGTCCGTAACGGTAATAGGTCAGAACGGCGGCCAGTCCCACCGGGGGAAGGAGGATCGCCAGACTCGTGCCGACGGCCGTATGCAGCGGAAATCCAGCCAGGTAAACGAGGGCGGGAACGATAAGCACTCCGCCGCCGATGCCGAACAGACCGGCGGCGATTCCGGCGATGAAGCCGATGAGCAGCAGAAGGGCGGGAGAGGGCGGAAGCATGAAAACTCCTTCGTGTTCCCGGTATGATGGGCGGACGGATGATCGATGGGCCGCATCCGATACAACGCCTTTCATGCCGGGGCGGGGAAGCGGTTCGACGGTAAAAGAACGACAGGGATAACCGATAGAATTAATTAATAAATTGGTGAATATCCTGCCACAGGATGTCGTCTGTGTCAAACAAAAACAGCGGGAATCCTCATGAACCCGCCCTCGATGCCGGCAGGAAAGCGACTTGAAGACGGTCCGGAGCAGGCGAAGAGCGGGCTGCTTCCGTAAGGTTCACTGAAGCAGCCCGCTGAACGCCGGACATCCGAACATCCGCAGAAGGAGACAAGATTTTCCCCCCGTCTTACGGAAGCGCCAGCAGCGGTGCGACGATCCGCCGGAACGCTTCCGCGGCTTCCGTGTTCTTGTGGTGGAAGATAAAGGGTTCTCCCGCGTCGGACGATTCCACGATCTGGGGATCCAGGGGGATTCGCCCCAGGAAGGGCACATTCATCCGTTTGGCCATTTCTTCGCCGCCGCCCTGTTTGAACAGGTCGATCACCTGTGAACAGTGCGGACAGACCAGGCCGCTCATGTTTTCGACAACGCCCAGGACGGGGATGTTCAACTGCCGGCAGAACGTCACGGATTTGCTGACATCGATCGTCGAGACATCCTGAGGCGTCGTCACCACCACCGCGCCGTCCGCTTCCGGGATCAGGTTGGCGACGGTGAGCGGTTCGTCTCCCGTGCCGGGGGGGAAATCGATGACGAGATAGTCCAGGTCGCCCCACTCCACATCGCCAAGGAGCTGCTTGATCGCGCCGATCTTCAACGGCCCGCGCCAGATCACCGCGTCCTCCGGACGGTTCAGCAGAAATCCCAGGGACATGACCTTCATCCCGCCTTCAATGGCAATGGGAAGCATCGTCCCGTGGTCGGTCACTTCCGGCCTTCTTCCCTCCAGATGAAGGAGCGTGGGGATGCTCGGGCCATGAAAATCCACATCGAGAAGGCCCACACGCTTTCCTTCGAGGGACAGGGCAATCGCCAGATTGACGGCGACAGTGCTCTTTCCGACCCCGCCTTTTCCCGATAGAACGAGGATTTTGTGCGCGATGCGCTGCAGGTTTTTCTTCAATTTCTCATCTTCGAGGGAGGCTGAGGGGGCCTTGGGCGGCTGACCTCCCGCCATCGAGCAACCTCCGCCTTCCGGTGAATTGCCTGAATTGCACGAACTGCATGATCCCATAATGTTTTCTCCTTTTTCGTTTTATTGCGATATGATGATTACATGCTTATGTTTATCCTGACTGGATAAGCGCCTACTCATTACCATATCGGGTACCGGAGTTTCCACCGAAGAAATGGCGGTCATGTGCGATCCCGATAAAAAAATTCCATTTTTCTCATGAGAAGGTTGATATCCTGCGCCCAGTCTGGTTTATTGCGACGGGTCGAAAAAAACAAAAAAGGAATCAGGGGGTCGTTATGGCAAAGCATTCCCATCGTTTTGTGGAGACGTATGACGGTTTTGTGGGTTATGGCCTGGACCGGCAGACCGACGAGAATACCGTCCAGTTCTATCTGCAGAAATTATCCGATGACGAGTTGATGAAAGTCATTCTGAAACGGATGAGCGATGAAGATCTGACGGAAATCTTTGATGTCGCGGGTAAAGTGCTGAAAAAATACCTGTCCGAGCCGGAATACCATCGATTCTTTCTCAAAGAGGAAGAAGGATAAATTCCGGAAGTTTCATGTTCTGATGAGGACATCGAGTTTTCCCACCTGATCCATTGTCCGGGACGGATGGGGTTGGAAAAGATGATTGGGGCGTATCCTGATCCGGCCGGATCGCCAGCCGTATCAGAAGATATGAACGGCGGACGACTTGAATGAAATGTATACATCCTTGTCGACATCCAGCTCCAGGTCAATCGCCGAGCCCTTGGTGACGAGCGACTTGAAAACCACGTCATGGACGCGGACATGCACCTCGTAGAGGAAACCCTGGTCGATGATACCGCTTACAATGCCGGTAAAAGAATTGCGCATGCTCGACTCCAGCGGCTTCAGGCTGATTACGATGTCTTCGGGCCTGATGGCTATGTGCCCCGTGGAATTGGTGTTTGGAGGAGGAACTTCTATAGCGAGCGTGTCAATTATGGCTGTCGATCCATTGAACTCTGTTGGAAAGACGTTCTTCATGCCCACGAAGTTGGCCACAAAAGAGGATGAAGGTTTCTGGAAAATATCCCGGATTGTTCCGGTCTGAACAATGGCGCCGTTATTCATTATTGCTGCCTTGGTAGCGAGAGTCAGCGCTTCTGAAAAGTCGTGCGTCACCATGAAAAACGTGATTCGTGAACCCCGGTGAATCTGTTTGAGCAGCAGCCTGATTTCCTCCCTGAAGTTCTGGTCAAGGGCTGAAAGAGGTTCATCCAGCAGGATGACCCGAGGCTCCACCATGAGGGCACGCGCCAGTGCAACCCTCTGCAACTCGCCGCCGCTGAGAGTTTCCGGATAGCGGCGGAGCAGGTGGCCGATGCCGAGGTCATCCACGAGCTGCCTGAGCAGTTTCTCCGAAGTTCCTTTGCGTTTTTGATAGCGCAGCCCGTAAGTAATGTTGCGCGTGATGGTCAGATGGGGAAACAGGGCATAATCCTGATACATGATGCCGACGCCCCTTTGCTCCGGAGGCAAGCGGCTCACGTCACAGCCGCCGATGGCGATAGATCCGTCGATGATGGGTACGAGTCCGGCAATGGCTTCCAGCAGGACGGTTTTTCCGGCGCCGGTGGGGCCCATGAGCACGAAAAATTCCCCCTCATCTATGGAGAGATCGATGTCTTTCAGGCGGAATTCGCCAAGGTGTACTTTAAGTCCTTTGATGTCGATCATGATGCCTTTTTCTGCGGAAGAGCGAGCACTCTGAGGACAAGGAACAGCGAAAGGCATACGAGAACAAGCCACACCGCTACAGGTTGAGAGTACTGGAGTCCGTATCCCTCGTACCGTTCGTAGATGAGCACCGGAGCGATCATGGGATGATAGGCTACCACAACGACGGCTCCGAACTCGCTGATGGATCGTGCGCAGCACATGATCAGTCCCACCAGAACACTCCGCCATGCAAGGGGGAAGGTAATTCGGATAAAGGTGCTCCACATGGAGGCGCCGAGGCTCCGGGAAACGTTTTCCAGTCTGGGGGAGATGGCCTCGAAGCCGGATTTGAGGGCGTTGATGTAGAAGGGCATGCCCACAAAGGTGAGAACGGTTATGATGCCTGTCGTACTGCCCATGATCCTGATTCCGAGTTCCTGCATGAAATGGCCAAGCCAGTGGTTCCTTCCCGCCACACTCAGAATCGCAATACCGACCACGGGATGGGGAATGACGATAGGCAGATCGATGATGCTTTCGATGAAATGTTTACCCCTGAATTGTGATCGGGCGAGCACATAGGCCAGCGGCGTTCCGACGATAAAAGATATCCCGGCTGCCGACATGGCCGTATAGATGCTCAGCCAGATGGAGCGTATGACATTCTTGTCCCGGAGCGTTTCCTTGAGCATGGTTCCGGAAGGGGCCGTCAGCAGTTCGACGAGCGGCAGGAGAATAAAGGCGAGCACCATGATGCCGCACGAAATCGAAACCCAATAGAACGGTCCCTTCCTCACCATAACGTTCTTCCTGTCAATCCTTTACCTCTACCAGCTTCTGCAGCTTTTCCGGCAGTGTGGATTTCATCTTCTGGGTGGGCACCCGGCAGGGAATGAAGGGCGGCTGTCCCTGGTCTTTCAGAATTTTCAATCCGCCTTTGGGGTTGAGCATATATTCGAGAAAGGCAACCGCCGCCTCCTGGTTCGGGGCATTCTTGATCAGCGTGATCCCGTAGGTGGTCGACGCTCCCTTCATTTCCATATATTCGCCCGGTTTTTTCCCTGTCACTTTGACAACGGCCTGGGAATAGTACGGGTCTTCCTTGTAATTTCCCAGATTGATCTTGTCCGGAAGCGAAACATATTTGAGGTTATGCTGAACGGCAACGGAACGATATTCCCAAGCATAGTCCATGTTCCCAGTCTGGAGCAGGGATACCAGTTCAACCGACTTGGGCCGGATATTCTCCACAGGCCGATTCGCGAGAATTTTTTCGTACAAACCCGGTTTCTTGTAATATTTTTCGGCCAGCTGGAGCACCATCAGGGCCCGGTATCCGCAGGGATCGAGATTCGGATCGGAGTGACCCCAGACCACGCCTTTCCTCTGCAGGATGTTGTACCAGTTCTTTGCATTCACTTCCTTCGCGAATTTGCTCTTGTCTGTGTAGCAGAGAACGAGCTCGTTGGTGGCAAAACGGATATTCCAGTCGGCATGCTTGGGGATCAGAAGCTTGTCAATGACCTTGAAGTCAGCGGATGCCATGATATCGCACGGTTTGTTCAGGTCGGTCACCTTCCTGGCCGCCGCCTGACTGCCACTGGCCTCGCGCTGGAGGTCCACGCCGGGATATCTGGCCTCGAATTCCTTCTCCATGGCTTCGAAGGGCATGGTCAGGCTTCCCGCGTGAAACATGACAACGGTTCCTTTCGGTTCGGCAAAGGCCTGGGGCAGTGAAAGGAACGCGAAAGCAGCCAGGATCAGAAAAAACGCAAAAACCCGTTTAACAAATGATTTTTCCATGATTCATTCCTCCTTATGAAAAATTTAACCTGCTTTTAACAGGTCATTCAATAAGCCGATCATGCACATAGGAAATCACAGGCACACATTTAATGAGAAGGTCGGCGGCATGACCCGTCTAAACTCATGTCCGGTTGACTCTTATACTTTTTACCGTTTGCCGCAATTGCTGTTTTGCCGTCCCTGATTTCCTTTTCTTACAAAGAGTAAGAAATAATCACAAAATATTCCAAAAATAATAAATCACTTATTTAATTACGAAAATTAATGATGTCCATTCGTGATGGAATGTGGGAAGAAAGGATTTTCAGTAAATAGGATGCAATTATGCGACTGTATTTTTATTGGGAGATCGCGATATTGCGCACATCAGGAAGGCAACGGCTCCTGCAGGGATTGGCGCCTGCACACAGAATAAGCGTTGTTTTGGATACTTTTTAAGGAAACAGGTGATATGTTATCGCTATGGATAATGTAATCAGGCCTTTTATCAGATCGAAGAAAGGACTTTTTCCGCAATGACCTGAAAGATGCGGCCCGCTTCGGAATTCGGAGACGAAATCATCAGAGGCACACCGGAGTCTCCGCTTCTCCCGATATCCGGATCGAGAGGAAGCCGGGCAAGCAAAGGAAGCCCGAATTCCCTGCTTAATTTTTCACCCCCGCCCCGGCCGAAAATCTCAATCGGTTTTTCGGAGCGCCTGTCGAAGAAATAAGACATGTTTTCCACAAGGCCGATCATGTTTATCTCGAATTTTTTGAACAAATTAATGGCCCTGCGGACATCGGCCAGGGCGACTTCCTGTGGCGTTGTCACCATAAGGACGGCAGCGGTGGGAATGGATTGAGCGATCGTGATGGAAGGATCTCCGGTTCCAGGAGGGAGATCCACAAACCCAGATAATCCAGATCGCCCCACATAACCTCGCCCAGCAATTGCTTGATGGCCCTGGAAACCAGAGGGCCGCGCCAGACAATGGACTGGCCCTCTGCGGTGAGCATGCCCAATGACATAATCCTGAGTCCGAACTTTTCAATAGGAAGAATCATCTGATTTTCCCATTCAGGGGAATCATCGATGGCCAGCATGATCGGAATGCTTGGGCCATAAACATCCGCATCGAGCAGGCCGACCCGGTTGCCCTTTCGAGCCAGGGCCAGGGCGACATTTACGGCGATAGTTGTTTTTCCCACCCCGCCTTTGCCGCTGGCAACAGCCAGGACATGGCGCACTTTGTCCAGGCCGACCAGAGGATGTTTCGGGAACAATGAATGCAGTTCTTCCCGGTTCAGCGTCGTCAACTCGACATCGACCCCGGCGATCCCGGGCAAGGCCATAAGCACGCGCTTGATCTCAGCCACGATGGCATCTTTTTTAGGGCACTTCACCGTGGTAAGGGCAAGGGTCAGGCTGACCCGATCCTTTTTCACGCAGACATCCCGAATCATTCCCAGGTCCAGCAGACTCTTTTTCAGCTCGGGATCCAGGATGAGTTTGAGGACCTCTCGAACCTTCTGCTCATCGATCATGACAACGACCTTCCTTGCAATGTTTTGTTTTCAATTCTGCATTCATCGCCGAAATCTTTTCCGTGTTAATGACCTTTGATTTATGACAGCCTTTTTTGCCTCGCTGCATGGCTGTTTCCTTGTAAACCATGCAACCCGTTGCGGATCTTCCTGTTGCAATCGAAGAAATCAAAACCCGTTGCATAGACCCTCCTTCAATTCCTGTAACAGTTGCAGGGTCATTTGTGAAAACCATACGCCAGGACCAGCATGGAGATCAGGCCCAGGGCGAAACAGCCGAAATGAAGGGCTGCAACGCGCAGACTGGGATGTGCCTTGATTTCCGGGACAAGATCTGAGGCTGCTATGTAAAGGAAGTTTCCGGCTCCGAATAAAACCAGTCCGCTTACCGAAAAGCGCTGAGAGAACAGGTAGGCAAGCAGAGCTCCCAGAGGGAAGGTCAATGCGGAAATCACGTTCCAGAGCAGCGCCCGCCATCGGTTCCAGCCGCCATGCACCAATATGGCGAAATCACCGAGTTCCTGAGGTACCTCATGAGCGGCGGCTGCAAACCATGCAGTAATCCCGGCTTTGGGATCCATGAGAAACGTGCTGGCGATCCCGATTCCGCCGAGAAAGTTGTGCAAGGCATCCCCGAGGAGAACCAGATACGTCATGGGCTCATAATCAGTGGCCGCACTGTCATGCGAGTGATGCCAGTGGAGAAACTGTTCCACGAGAAGGAACGTCGTAAAGCCTGCAACGAGCCATACCGCCGCATCAAGGGGGACTAATGTCTTTATCCCTTCGGGAACCATGTGGAAGAAGGCGCCGCCCAGCAGCGTTCCCGCGGCAAGTGCAACCATGGGCAGAAGAAATCGCTGCAGCACTGCAGGCGGCAAGATAACAGAGATGCCGCCGATCATGGCAATGGCGCTCATCAGCAGACCGCCGACAATAATCCAGAGAAGAGTGTTCATTGAAGTGTCCTGATGCGCAACAAAACGCGTACGCCGGAAAAACGAAAAGCCTTGTTGATCAAACCCGTTTGCTTCAGATTAATCCACTTTCGTTGCTGCTGCAACCACAAAGGCACATTGGCCGTGCCCTGTCCGGAGAGGTTCGATCTTGCAAATCTTGTGGAGAGGGCGTGCGAGTGTCTGACCCCAGTCGTCAATCAAAAAACCGGTTTTTGCAAGAAAAAGCCCCACCTCATCCGCAGAATAAAACGTGGCCTCGCGGTAAAAGACGCTTTCGTTCTGGTGAACCAGGTATTCCTGTCCCAGGAAGCTCTCCCGGTCAATGAAACCGATTGTCAGGCGGCCGCCCGGCTTGAGTATTCGATGAGCCTCCGCGAGCGCCTCCATTGGGGAATCGACGAAGCAGATGGTCGTCACCAGCAAGGCGTAATCAAAGGTATCTGCTGCGAAAGGCAGGTTCTCGGCAACGCCTTCCACGGTCTCGATACCGCGTGATGCGGCATATGCCAGCATTGCCGGGGAGGGGTCCAGACCCAGCGGCACACCCAGAGGGGCGGCGAAGCGGCCGCTGCCGACGCCGATCTCGATCCCCCTGCCTTTCCAGGGAACGAAAGGGCGCAAGGCAAGCAGCTCGGAGATGTAAACGGCCTCATGCTTTTCAAACCACGCTTCATAGCGCCGATGGTGAGTCTCGAAAGGAACGATTTTAGGCACCGGACATGACCTCGCGCAAAGCATCTATGAACCGGCGGTTGTCTTCCGGCAGCGCCGTGGTAATGCGCATATATCCCGGACCGAGTACAGGATCGTTAAGCGGCTTAATCAGGATGTTGCGGCTGCGAAGCTGATCGGCAATCCTGGATGCGTCATGAGGTGAGAAGTCCGCCAGAAAGAAATAGGTTTCAGTCGGAAAAGTGCGCACGCCCAGGGTTCGCAATTGTACGGCGAGTTCCTCTGTCCAGAGGCGCAACTGGGAAGCCCGTTCCTGAATGCGTTCTTCATTTTGGAGTGTGGCTATGGCTGCCGCCTGGCTGGGGCGGGCAAGCGGATAGGCATCGTTACGGTTGTTCAAGTCATCGGCGACAGCCTCGGGAAATATGCCGTAACCTACTCGGAAACCTGCAAGACTGTGCGCCTTGGAGAGGGTGCGGGTGACAAGCAGATTGGGATACTTCGGAACCAGGTGCGTGACGGATTTTCCGGCCAGGCCGATGAACGCCTCGTCAATAAGGAACATTGTCTTCGGGTGGCGGCTTAACAGCTCGGGCAAGGAGGCCATGTCGAAAACGCCCCCATTGGGGTTGTTTGGATTTACGATAACGGTTAGTGTGGTTCCCTCGGGAATCACTACGTCGGCCAGGTCATATGCGAAATCTTTTTCAGGAGAAAGTCGTGTTTCTGTATAATGCCGCGCGATTTCGGGGAAGAGGACATAGGTCGGAGTCAGCAGGTGGACCTGCTGACCGAAACGGTCAAAGAGCTGTCGGAGGATGAGCTCGGAGCCGGCATTAATGTGAATGAGTCGTTCTGAAATGCCGAGCTGTTCGCTGATGAGCGAGCGCAAAGGTGCTGAATAAGGTTCCGTGTAGTAATTGCTTCGCGGCAACTCGGACCGGGCTGCCGCGATGGCTTGGTCAATCGGCGGCAACGGGTTTTCGCAAAGGAGGAGTTTGATGCCTTGGAACGTTCCCCCGCCTTTTTCTGTTATGTGGCTCATGACGGCCTCCTGGAAACAAATTGGGCTGACTATTTACTTTGTTGTATTTACTCCTTTTTTAATCTTCGTGAATAGAGGCATCGAGAAGTTCTCCCGCATCCATCACGGTCAGGCAATTTTCCAATCCTTCCGCCTTGATGGCATCCTCCAGCATTTTGGCGCACTGGGGGCAGGAGACGATCAGAAGCTCCGCGCCCGTTTCCCGGGCTTGCCGGACCCGGATCCGATTCGGACTGTCCGCATCTCCGCCCAGGATGTCCGTGAAGAAATTCCCCCCACCGCCGCCGCAGCACAGGGCATTTTCACGATTCTGATCCATTTCCACCAGCTCGATTCCGGGAATCGCCCGAAGAATTTTCCTGGGGGCTTTGTATTCTCCCCCGTGCCTTCCCAGGTAGCAGGCATCATGAAAGGTTGCTTTGGCGGCAAACGCTTTCGGCTTCAGTTTCCCGGATTCGATCAGGTCCACGAGCACCTGGGAATAATGCCGGACCTCAATGTCTCCGCCGAATTCCGGATAATCCTTTGTAAAGGCATTGAAGGCGTGAGGATCCAGAGTGATGATTTTTTTTACTCCTCTTTCCCGGAAAAGGGCGATGTTGATTTCCGCGAGAAATTGAAACAGACCGGCCTCGCCCAGGACCCGCACCTCGTTGCCGTCGCAGGGTTCCTGTTCTCCCAGGATTCCGAAGGAAACGCCGGCTTTCGAGAGCAACCGGCTCACCGCCTGCGCCATCTTTCTCCCCCGTTCATCATAGGACCCGACACAACCGACATAGAATAGGTATTCCTGACCGTTGTAACTTTCGACGGGCAGATTTTCCGCCCAGGCGGCCCGTTCCGCTGCCGGCAGATTGTAAGGGTTGCCGTGGATGGAGATGGCCTTGAAGTAATCTCTGACAGCCGGTGGAATCCGTCCGCTGTTGACCATTTCTTCCCGGGCGGCGATAAAGATGTTGACCAGATCCTCCCGGAAGGTAAAGGCGCAGTGTTCGACACAGCTTCCACAGGTGGCGCAGGAATAGAGAATTTCCTGAAACCGTTCGCTGTTTTCGATCTCTCCAGTGAGCCAGGCGCGGATCAGCCACATCCGGCCCCCCGGGGCAAAGGTGTCGAAACGGTATTTCCGGTAGGAGGGACAGTTGAAATTTTCGTAGTCGCTGGTGAATTTGCAGTAGCCGCAGCGAAAACAGCGATGGGCGATATCGGCGTATTTCATTCAGCAACCTCCCAGTTTCCGGGATTCATGATCCCCTGCGGGTCCAGATTCTCCTTGATCATCTTCATGAGTTTTGCGGTTTGCGGGTCCATCTTCGCCAGGGCGATCCGCTGTTCATCCAGCGTCGGTTTCCAGAAAAGGCCGCCGATGGAAAGGGCATATTCGCTCGCTTCATGGAGCGCCTTCCGCGTCCGCTCCATCATGTCCACGTCCGCCCGGTTGAATGTAAAGGAAAAGGCGAACATCATGGCGTGTCCTCTGCCGATGACCCTGGCCGTCGCGTGATACTTGAGATCATACTTTACCGCAAGTTCATCGAGCTTCCGGGAACACTGGGGGTAGCGGTCGATGGGAATGATCGGTCCGGAGTATTCGAAACCGCCCCCCCTGGTTACGTCCGCGAATGTCGTGGCGCTGCGCTGGGGCATGTCCAGGAGGGTTTTCCTCATCCCTTCGCCGATGGTCATAAACCCGCCGTCCTTGTTGCGAATGAATCCGTCAAGGGCATGGAAAATTTTCTTCTTTTTGAAATCCAGCTCTTCAAGATCCTCTCCGGTAAAGTAGACGACGATGTGGTGATTGTCTTTGAATATAAGGGGCAGGGGTTGGGCGAAGATGTTGATGTCCTCCGCCATCTCCGTATGGGTGATCTCGTAGAGGATCCCGGGAACGAAGTCAGGGCTGTCGGTGATGAAGATTTCCACATCCCGCATTTTTTTCCGTGGATAAAGCTTGAGGCCCACCTTGGTGAGAATTCCCGTCGCGCCGAACCAGCCGAGGAAAAGGCCGGAGAGATCGGGCAGGGGAGGACCCTTGGAAAACCAGTCGTCGGACAGGGCGCAGGAACCGATCCGGCAGAGCTCTCCCGAAGGAAGGACGACCTCCAGGCCGGAAACCATGTCGGAGTTGAAGCCGTACTGCTGGGTCAACCGCCCCTGGCCGTGGATCATGACATTGGCGGCAATGGTGGTCGTTGCGGGCGAGTCCGGGATGCTGAACCGCAGACGGGGATAATATCGATTCAGATGGGCGTGAAGCGCCCCGGTGGATGTTCCGCCTTCGACAACGGCATACCGGGCGGTTTCGTTGACTTTCAGGATTCTGTCCATGCGCTTCATGTCGACGACGATGCCGCCCTTCTGCGGAATGACAAGACCGCTCAGGGACATCCCGGCTCCCATGGGAACCACGGGGATGTCTTCCCGGCCGGCGAATCTGACAATCGCCTGAATTTCCTCGACGGTTCGGGGAAGAACGACATAATCCGGCTGATGGGCGGGCATCAGCCCCGAGTCTCTTCCATAGAACCAGCGCTCTTCCGCCTGCCAGGAAACATAAGTCTTTCCGACGATTTCAGCAAGTTCTTGCGTGATGTTTTCCATTTTCATGACTCCATATCCGGTTTCTCGCCGATGGCCATCCGGCACAGATCGATCATGTGAAGAGGTTTGATCCCCCGCGAGGCGACCAGGGCGCTCAGGGCGTTCATGCACCCATGGCAGTTGAAGATGCAGGCTTCAGCGCCGCTTTGCTGCATGTCGTCCAGATTACGGGTCTGGACGTCCTTCATCAGGTCGTATCCGTACATGGCCCGGAAGATGCTGCCGCAGCACAGGGCGTTTTCGTCCTGATAGGTTCTCGGCATCAGCGTCACGCCGATCAAATCCATGATTTTCGGCACATAGAGGTAACTGTCCCCGCAGAGGCGGTTGGAGCAGGGCCTCTGGTAGGCCACCTTCATATTCAAAGGACGGATCAGATCCTTCAAGGCGGTCAGGCGATTGTAAAGGTATTCGAAGTAGTGCACGGTTTTGAAGGGAATTTCCATCCCGTAGGCGGGGGCGAGGGAGGTGAAGGCGGCATAGCACTCATCATGGAGAAAGATGACCTCTTCGACTCCCAGTTTGCGGATATTTTCGATCACGACGGGAAGCCGTTCCTTGAAAATCTTCGTGTTGGCGAAATGGATATAAACGACGTTGCAGAAAAATTCCTGCCCGAAAAACCAGGACGGTAGAACGTCCTCAAAGAGTTTCCCTTTGGCGATATCCTTAAGTTGCGGCATGAAGCCAAAGGAAAGGGCGATCTTACCGATCTCGCCCAGTTGAACTTTCCCTTTGGGTTCCCCGATATGAATCCATTGGCGGGTAATCGCGCGGGGGGCCGTGAGGATGCCTTTATCTTCCCGCCGCTCGTTGATCAGGTAAAAGGGATGCTTGCCCCGCCTGCAGTATTCTTCACAGGAATAGCAGGTGACACAGTTTTGAAGCACAGGGGAATCTTCGCCCCGGTAGATTTTGACCATCTCTTCTCTGGCTGAATTTCTGTCAAAATCCATATACTGGCATTTGACCAGACAGTCGCCGTCCGGACAGGTCAGGCAACGGTTTTCATCGAATTTAAGTTTAAACATTTCGACCTCCTTTCAAAGGTCAATTTCTTTTATGTATTATTCCCGAACGGAACCTTCAATCCAGGCGCTTGAGCTTCTCCGGATAAGATTTGGCGAGGTCCACATAGAGCTGCTTGCCCCAGGTCCAGAACTCCTTGTGTCGGGGCTGGACGTCTCCCATCACCTTCCATGGAACTCCGGCAACGAATTTTTCCGCCTCGATCCGTGTGTTGCTGGGCAGAACTGTTCCTTCGCCGACGATGGCCCATTTCCCAACAACCACGTTCAGGCTGAGCACCGCCCCCATGCCGATCACGGCAAAATCATCGATCAGGTCGCCGTGGAGAATCGCCCCATGGCCGACGGTAACCCGTTCCCCAAGGACACTCAACCCCTCCGGCCGGATATGAATCACGGCATTTTCCTCGATGGCGGTTCCTGCGCCGAGTCGAATACTGCCGTAATCTCCCCGGAGGATCGCTCCATGGCCGATATAGCATCCGTCTCCGATCTCGACATCCCCGATCACCCGGGCGGAATCGCTGACATAAACGTCCCTGCCGATTCTGGGTATCCGGTCGCCGTACTGATAAAGCGCCATACGTGAAATTCCTCCTCTGCCTGGTCAGATCATGATGTCATTCCGATTCCACATCGAAGTGAACCTTTCACCGTCTTCGCTATCGGCTTCTCTCTGGTTGTCTTATGACCGCTGGAGTCGCCTCTGTCTTGGCGTCTTGATATCATCTTTGATCTGGAATTGGAATGACATGCAGGGCGGCCGCCCTGTAAAAACCAGCGCGGCCGTCATTGTAATTTCTGCGTGTTTATTCTGCAGATTTTCTGGATTCCAGATCCTCCAGACGCTTCTTGATGAGGTTCAGCTCCGATTGCAGGGCATCTGCCTCATTCTTGAGCATCTGTTTTTCAAGATTTGGATCCGGTGCCTGATACGGAGCGGAATAACCTTCAGGCCGCAGCCAGCCCCCGAAACCTGAAGCGAAAAACCGGCCACACCAGCCTCGACCGCCGCCCCGGAATCCGCGGCCTCGGCCAAAGCCCATTCCCAACCCATATGCAGGTGGGGCGCTTACGTAACCCGGCTTGCAGAATCCGAGTCCACGCCCTGTCATTGGACCCAATCCCATGGGCCCTGTACCATCACCTCTTGGCATGATTTTGCCCTCCTCTATTCATAATTATCTTTGTTTTTCTTCCTTTTATTCTGTTTCAACCTATTCTCTGGCCATTGCGGCGCCACACTTGGGACATTTCTGCTGAACACAGGGCAACCCTATTTGATGAGGTTCCTTGTGGCCGCATTCGGGGCACACACAGTAGCCGCCCGGTCCGGCAGCAAGAGGACCACCTCTGCGACCCAATCCACGGCCGCCTCGTCCTCGACCCGCTCCGCCACCCGTTCCCAAGGGTCCTGTTCCGTCTCCTCTTGGCATAACTGCCTCCTCCTCTCTGAGAAGATTATTTTTCTGTTTTCCGGACGCGCCGGTTCATTTCATTTTTCTCAGCAGCTTTTATTTTCAAAGTTCTGCACGTCCTTCTGTCATTATAAAAAGGCATTTCTTGTGCCAATGTTGTTAAACTGAATGAATACAGTTAACTGGTTGTTAATATGGGGTATTATTAATAAAAAGAGATGGGGAGGCGAAATGCATCAGTGCTTATATGCTATAAAGAATGACAAATAAAGTTGCAAAAACGCTACTCTATTTTGCTCAACCGGGATGGCCGGCCCTTTCAGGAAAGAGGATTCCCGCAGGTGGGACAGGTTATGCTCGGGGAAATTTACCAGGTCTTGAGGTTTTCAAGAATCTCTTCAAGATGTACCGCATCGGTCCTTTGCACGTTTACCCCGGCATTGCTGAATACATAAGAGGGGCCTTTGTGGGAAAGATCCTCGGTCATAAAAATCTGATCGATTTTCTGCTCAACGAGCCATTCCGCCACACGAATGCCTTTAGCCGTTTCAATTTCTTTGTGCGGATTTTCAATAATATCCTGCTGCACGATGGAACGATCCGCAGGGCGGAACGTCAGGATGGCAAAGAAAGGAGATTCACCGAAATGTCGACTGATGACACCAGCGGGATCAGACAGGGGGACAGCAAAGCGGATGTGGGAATGAGATTGGGGTTCATAATGAATCATAATGCGTTCCACATGGGGAATCTTTTCCCTGATGCTTTGCTCCAGATCTTCGCTGATCCGGTGGGCTTTTTTGAGATCGCCCGTCCGCAGGATGACACTGGCTTCAAGAAAGCGGAAACGGCCTGCGTTACGACCTGAAAGTGATCGGATATTTACCACCATGGGATGGTTTTTCAGGATGCTTCTCGCCTCGTCCAGGGTTTCGAAATCGAGAGAGGCATCCAGCAGCACCCGCATCCCGTTCGAAAGCAATTCCCATCCGGCGAAGGCAATGAAGATCAGGACCGCACATGCAGCGATCGAATCGATTGAAAGACCGAACAGGGAAACGTGGTATCCGAAATACTCCGGAAGGACGGATATCAACACGACGCTGGAAGACAGGACATCCACCTGACGATGCCGACCTTCCGCGATCAGGGTGGGCGATTCCGTTTTCCTCCCGGTCAGGATCGCATACCGGCCGAACAGGAAAGTTGCCGCCACACTGACCAGAAGCAGGACAACAATATCCAGGGAAATCCGTGGTGATGAAACGCTCTGTTTGAATAACTTCAGCGCGATCTCAAGGCCGGCGAAAAAGATCGACAGTGCGACAAAGACGGATAGAACATTTTCGATTTTGTAAAGCCCTTCTGGAAAGGAAGGCGTTTTTCTCGTCGAAAGCTTAAGGCCCCCATAGAGGACGAGTGACGCTGCGGAATCGGTTGCGGAATCGATGGCGCCTGCGGTGACGGCAAGGCTGTCGGACCAGAATGCAAGAACGCCTTTCATGGCCGCGAGACCGAGATTCAAAAGGAAGGCGTAAAGGGCGACCTTGCCGATCAATTCCGCTTCCTGGTCGAGGCGTTTTTCCGGCCGGTGTGCAGATTGATTTTCGCTGCCGACCCCGAGCGTTTTCATTTGTCCTGTTTGTTTCCCGGCGCCCCGGAAGGCGATTTTCCCCCCGTTGCGGTATAGAAATTTCGTCCTCCGGAGATGGTGGAGCGCACCGTTCCGATGGCTATCAGAGCGTTGAGACGTTTAAGGGCTTCCGCTATATGGATGCCAAGACCTTCGGCAACATCTTCGGAAGTGCAGGGGCGTCTGCGAAGCAGAGCCAGGACATCTTCTTCCCTGCTTTCAGAAAAAGCGGATATTTCTGAATGTTCCTGACTTTCCTCACTGATTACATCCACCGGACAGGGAAAGAACTCCCTCAAAGACAGCAGAATGTCCTGCGAAACGGGAAAGGCGAATTCCTCAGCGGGTGGACGGCAGACGGTATTCAGTTGAACGCAGGCCGGCGCGATGCGCGCCACAAGGTCAGCAATTTTTTTTACATGAGAGGGCATGCTCGTGACGCCCTCGAGCAGCAGGATTTCAAGCCACACCTGTCCGGGAAAACGCCGCGTAAAATCGACCAGACCGTCAACCAGCCGGTCAAAGGAAATGTTCTCATGGGGGCGGTTAACATACCGGAACAGTTGTTCATCACCGGCATCCAGGGAGGGGATGACCAGATCGGCTGCCATCAGGTCATCCTGAACCTCCTTCGTCCACAGGAGTGAGCCGTTGGTCAGGACGGCCACCTGGATATCCGTCAGATCCTTGATCCGTAGAATCAGGTTTCCGATCCGGCTGTTCAACGTCGGTTCCCCGGAGCCCGCGAAGGTGATGTAATTCGGATTATCTTCCTCAGCCAGCTTGCGTTTCACTTCGTCCAGAACATCCGCGGCGGAAACGTATTCCTTCCTCTCCACCGTCTTGATCGTGGTCCGGCCCAGTTGGCAGTAAACGCAGTCAAAGGTGCAGACCTTGAAGGGAACGAGATCGACACCCAGTGAACGGCCAAGGCGCCGCGATGGAACAGGACCGTAAACATAGCGAAAACCCTTTTCACTCATCACTCTCTCCCGCAGGAAGAATCGCCGCAGCGTTCTTCCCGGCCGCAGCAGGTCCGGCCTGTTCGTTCGAGGGAGCACCCCCCTTCACTCCGGCTTGCCTGATCAGGTCCGGACCCTTTGAACAGAAATCCTGCCCCGCCGCTGATCAACCGTCGGACCTTGCCCCGGCATTCGGGGCATTCCGTGAGCGGGTCCTCCGAAATGGCCTGCTGACGTTCAAACCTCAACCCGCACATTTCACATTCGTATTCGTAAGTCAGCATGGTTTCGATCCTTTCATCATTTTTGACAGCCTCGCTTTCCTAACTTTCTGGCTTCTTTTTCGTCCACCTCGTCCTGCCAGCCGTTGCGGGTCGTCTTAACGAAGTCGAATTTGGCCGTGTAGGGTTTGATGTCCAGCAGCGGTGTGCCGTCCAGGATGTCCATTCCGTCGAGATAAAGAACATTTCCTTCGCGATGGAGAAGTTCAAGAATGCTCAACCCGATGGCATTGGGACGGCAGGGCGCACGGGTCGCAAAAATTCCCCTGATGGCGTTCTGTAAAAAGGGTTTGACGAGCATCTGTGACGGCTCTACCCGGTGGAGATGATAAATCAGGTACAAATGGGAGAACCCTTCCAGGTCACGCAATCCCTCTGCGAATTCCGGGAATATTTCCGCCTGTCCTCTGCATCCCCGGGCATATGCCGGCTGGATCGGTGTTTGTTCCGCAACAACATGTTCGCTGTGAATCACGCCGATGGGCCTGTAGATAATTAAAGTTTCCTCCATATCCGAGTTCCTCGACTGTTCGATGTTCTGGTTGCTTTTTTCTAAATGTCCTGTGCCGCCATCGACTGCGGCAGATCAAAACAGTGCAAGATAGGATTTTCGACTGAACCTCTGGATTTCCCTTGTTCCAAAACCATGGCGGATGGCTTTGAGCACTTTTTCCTTTTCAAGGGGTACCGTGCCGGCCAGCATGTGCACGGGAAGGTGCGAAAAGACTTCCCCGATCATGGGCGTGCTGGGACCGAGCATGACGGTTTTCACCCCCTTGCCTGCATGCCGAAGGATATCTTCCGTCGTTGAATTCAGAATCGAAGTGGAGGTTATAAACGCCACCTGAGCCCAGTTTTCCAGCCTGTCATAAAAATCAGCCTGGTGTCCGATTTTTTTGGAAATATCGATGACCTCCAGAAGAGCCCCCATTTTTCCAAGCATTCCGGCTATGGGAGCAAAATATCCGACCATGGCTACGCGTGTTTTTTCTCCGATGCCGAAACTTTCAAAAAGAGCCCTGTTTTCCTTATCTTCCGGCAGGGAAAGGGCATATTCATAGTTGAGGGCATTGACAAGCGCGAGAGCCATGGTCCTTTCGAGAGGGTGAGTGCTTTTGATCTTTTCCAGAAGCTCCACTGCGGGTCTGCCCTCGAAATCATAATAGCTGTTCATAAAACTGCAGCTTTCCTTCGCGCCGAAACAGGTATAGGCGATTCCAATGCCCCCGTCCGAGGTGGTCACAGCCGTATAACCGAGACCCAGATTCAAGTATTCAACGGTGACGTCCCTGCCTCGATTTTCAAAAAACCGGTAAATTTTCTCATCTAATTCCATCATTGGAAACCTCAATACAGGAAAAGCAAGAGTGGTTAAAAACTTGAAGGAAATGGACGGCGCCCTTTTTATGTATGCCGCCGTCGGGCGTGATCTTGAATTTACACTTCTTCAGCGGTATCGATCACGCCGCCTTCCTCTACGGTAAGAAAGCGATTTACAAAGGCTTCCCGGAGCAGGCGAACGGCCGGTTCTCCCGTACAGTGCGTCGGCGCAACCCGCGAAACGCCGAACATCAAAAGGGCGTCGATCGCCGCTGCAATTTCTTCCTCCGGGCTGTTCATCAGATGAAAGCCGCCCATCAGCAGGGTGAGGGGTTCGGCAAACCGGTTCCGCACATGCTGAAGAATCGGGAAGAGACCCGGGTGCGCGCATCCCGTCAGAACGGAAAGCCGAGACTGCTCGCGAATGACCAGAAACTGCTCCCATAGGGGATTTCCATTCCAGCTTCCCGCCAGTTCTCCCGAAAGAAAGACGTCTTTTTCGATTTCGAGCCAATCGTCCACTTCCACCACCGGCAGTTTCATTCCCCCGATCCAGGCCTTTACCGAGGGTTCCGTGTGGGGGCAGATATAAACAGTTGCCGCCGGCCTCTGCTCCGCAAATTTTTCCAGACCGGAGACATGATCCCAGTGCTCGTGGGAGAGAACGACATGCCGGATGCGGGAAACGTCTTCAGCCATGCTGCAGAGATTTTCCCAGAACAGGTCGGACAGGCCGAACGTATCAAGAAGTACGGATTCACCGATGAGAAAAGAAAGCCCCCACCGTTTCTCTCTTCGCTCCCGAGGAGTTGAACCCGTTGCAACGATGCGAATCTGCATACCGATACCTGTACCCTTTCCTTAGCTGTTATTCCAGTTCCATATCCAAAAACTCTCTGATGAAACAGTTGAGACTGTCCGGATCAGTCCACTTCACATCGCCGGTCAGGCATCCGGTTCCACGGATTTTCGTCGATCCTCGCCGACTTGCCGTATCTCCCGGCCTGTGTCCCGCGGAATGGTTTTCTACCGGAATGAATCAAGACATCAATCCCTTGATCCGCTTCAGGGTCTGGATCAGCCGTTCCGCATCCTCTGCGCCGGGTTGCTTCGGTAATTGAGCCATGATGCCGAGCCCCTCGGAAGCCTCATGAAATTCCTCCTGAGAAAGGGTGCTGACTACGGCGCAATTGATCATGGGGTTGATTTTGAGAAGCCGCGCCGAGAAATCCAGCGCCGTCATATCTCCCAGGTCTTCATCCGCGACAACGAGATCGACAGCCTTTCCGGACAGCCTTGCCAGGGCCTGTTCTCCGGATGCGGAGATCTCCAGTTCAATATCGTCCTGTCCACCTAACGCCGCCGACAGACCGCTTAACGAATCGTCATCCCGGCTCACCAATAATAACTTGAGCATAATAGTCCTCTGATCAGTATGAACGCAGTATTTACAAAAAGCACAGGGCCTGTGGCGCTAAGCGATCTCATCTCTTCGCCATATGCCCTGCACCCTTCTTTGGCTCCTCTTGAAGAAGTTAATTTTTTTACCAATTTCCTTCTACATTGGCCTGATCCGCGAAAGTCAGCTTCCCGTCAAGGAACGATCTAACCGCTTCTCTGATAGTGCCGGAGGCGTCATTGGCTACTTTTATCCCGCCGGCCGTCAAGGTCTTAAAGGCATTTGGACCGCAAAAACCGGTAAGCAGAACCTCCGCGCCTTTGCTGTGTATGTTGGCCGCGGCCTGGATTCCCGCCCCTTTAAGCGAATTGACATTCGCCTTGTTGTCAAGAACATCGAAACTCCAGGTGTCCGAATCCACGATAAGAATATAGGCGGCCCTGCCGAAGCGAGGGTCAACCGGTGAATCTAGTTCCCTGCCCTGGGATGTCACGGCAATTTTCATCATCCGTCTCCCTTCGATCAGCGTCCGCCACCGCCGCAGACCTGGTCATCCTCGATCTGGGGAAGTCTTCCCGCGATAAGGTCTTCAACAACAGGTCTGATCTCCGGCCGTGTCACGTCATAATACACATCGATTCCGACCTGCCGGAAACCCATCAGAGGCCTCAACCCGATGCCGCCGACAACCAGCGCGTTGACATTATGCTGGGCCAGCAGATTGACCGGGACCATGCAGCCTCCCTGAACATGGCTCTGGTTTGCAATCGTCGTTACGTTTTCAATTTCGCCATCCTTGACATCCACCAGGGTAAAGACATCACAATGACCAAAATGGCCTGACCTGTGACCATCCAGACCGCCGGTTTCCATTGACGGAACAGCTATTCTTCCATCCTTCATTTTAAATATCCTCCTCGATTCAAAATTATATATTGTTATCTTTAAAAAATTTACAATTACCGCAAGAAGTAATCCTTTTTTCTTCTCCGGTTCAGATCAAGGCTGGTGCGCAGAGAATCACAGGCACTTCGATCTGTTCGGAACCGCAAACTCATTAATGCAAAATTTCCCGATCTTCAAGAGGGTTCGGTCAGCGGGGGCAAAGGCGGATTCGTCATCACGGGATCTTGCAAGCGCATCATGTCATGTCTATAGAGCATTTCTTGTGCCGTTATGACCGGCGATGCGAAATTATGATGTATATAATTGTTTTGTTTAGAAAAATATATGAAAAAATATTTAAGAAAAATCAGGACGGATTTTAGGGTGTTTGCAATAATGCAATTGTGTGTGGGCAATAATGCAATGTTGCAATATTATTTCAACGATCTTTTTCGAAGGACATAGGACATAAATTACTTATGGCGTCCATCCTGTTCTGGAAGCTCAATATTCAGTCTCCTGAGCTTTCGCCAGAGGGTCGTGGGATGTATGCCCAATTGGGCTGCGGTGCGTTTTCTGTTCCAATTGTTTTCGGCCAGTGCGTTATAAAGGAATTCTCTTTCATGACCCTTCAATGAAATCTGCTTTTGTTTCGGGAGAAATGATTTTTGACTGCCATGGTCTAAACTCTGGATCAGGTAATCGGGGAGATGCTCGATGCCGATGAGACTGTTTTTACAGACGACCATCGCGTATTCGATCATATTTTCCAGTTCCCGGATATTGCCGGGATAGTCATATGCCATAAGGATTGCCAGGGCCTCGGGTTGGAGTCCCAGAATGTCCGTCCCCTTGCGCCGGTTTAATTTTCGGATGAAGTGTTCCGATAAGAGAGGAATATCCTCTTTACGATCCCTCAAGGGAGGAAGAAGAAGTTTGACCACATTGATTCTGTAGTAGAAATCTTCACGAAAAATCCCTTCTTTTACAAGCTTCTCCAGATCCTTATTGGTTGCCGCAATGATCCGGACGTCGACTTTTTCCGATTTCGTCCCTCCAAGAGGTTCAAAAACCTTCTCCTGGAGGACGCGCAGGAGTCTGACCTGCATGGCCTGGGAGATATCACCGATCTCATCGAGAAAAAGCGTTCCGCCATGAGCCAGGGTTATACGTCCGGGCTTATCCCTTTTGGCGTCTGTAAAGGCTCCTGCTTTATAGCCGAAAAGCTCTGACTCAAGGAGATTGTCCGGCAGAGCGCCGCAGTTGATTGTTATGATGGGGCCATCCCTTCTTGAACTCTCGTAATGAATGGCCTTTGCAAACAGTTCCTTTCCTGTGCCGCTTTCGCCGACAAGAATGACGGTGGCATCGCTTTCGGACAATTGCTCCACAATATGGAAAAGACGATGCATCTCTTTGTTTTTGCTGATGATGTCATGAAAGGAGCGGCGGTTGTACAGTTCCTTGCGCAGATCTTCCACCAGACTGAGATCCCTGAATGTCTCGACCCCGCCGATCACCTGTTTTTCCCTGTTTTTAAGGAGGGCCGTGGAGATGCTTACGGGGATGCGCTCTCCCCTCGCATTCAGGATAAATATGGATTGGTTGACGACGGGCTGTCCGCTCTCGACGGTGTGCCTTAGAAAGCAATGGTTTTCACAGATGCCGGCCCTGAAAACCTCCCGGCATTGCTTCCCTATGGCCTCTTCCCTGGCTATGCCGGTTATCTTCTCCGCTGCGCGGTTGAAAGATGTGATTTTCCATTCAGAATCAACGGTAAAAACGCCATCTGCAATGCTGTCAAGAATGATCTGCGTCTGATCTTCAATATCTTTACTCATCTCAGGGGTTGATTTTGTCCTGTCCGCTCGGGAATTGATTCCCTGATTTCTCCCAGTTTCCGGTTTCTGGTTTATCCTGTATTCTGCTGATTGTCCGGATATCGATTAATTTCGGGCGGACGGACTTGCGGAATTCGGTTCGCTCCCAGTCAAGAATCTCCTGAATCCTCCCGTGGCAGTTTCCACAGCCGCCTCCCACTTTCGTGTAGTTGGTTACCTGTTCCACCGAAGTAAGACGGTTCTCCCTGACGGCTTTCTCGATTTCCCGATCCGTTACGCTGAAACATTCACAGATCATCTTTTCTTCTTTTGCGCCTGCCGGGCGCCCTCGATAACAGGCAATCGCTTTTTCAAGAACCTGTTCCCCGAGAACGGAACAGTGCATCTTTTGTTCAGGCAGTCCTCCAAGGGCGGCGGCAATGTCCTGATTCGTGATTTTTTCCGCCTGTTCGATCGTAAGGCCCACGACCATTTCCGTCAGGACCGACGCCGCGGCAATAGCGCTGGCACAGCCGAAACTCTTGAATTTCGCTTCTTTGATCCTTTTGTTTTCATCCAGTTTGAATGTAAGGCGGAGCGCGTCGCCACAGGCAAGGGAACCGACCTGACCAATACCGTCAGGATTTTCAACTTCCCCCACGTTGCGGGGATTCCAGAAATGCTCCCTGACCTTATCCGTATAATCCCACATGGTTCTATTTATTTATCTATGCCTTTCCGATTCTTGTCTTCTCTCTGGTCGATGCGTTTATCCCCTTGCCCTGTTTACATTTCGGCCGTATTCTCCCAGGCAACCTTTCCCCGCAGGGCTTCGGTGACTCTCTCCTGCTGATCCGCCGGAATCCGGAGACACACGCCGCAGTCGGAACTGATATGGCGGGGGACGGGGATCACCTTGTGGACGATTTCCCTCTCCTTGAGGATTTTTTCCGCCTTCATGACGTAGCTGACAGAAGGAAAAAGGTAAACGACGTAAGTGGTTTGTTCCTCCAAGGCTGCGTCATCCCGGCTGTTTTGGCCGTCATGCCGAGGGGGTGCCTCACGGAATGATGGTCTCAAAGGGTCGACATCCGGATTTTTGAGCGTATAAAAGGAAACAGCCTTCTGCAGGGTTGTTTCCGCCAGAACGGCGCAATGCATGTGCGTCTCCGGCAATTGTCCCACCCGCTCCAGGATTGATGCCGTATCGATGGTTCTGAGTTCCGGTACGGTCTTGCCGCGGGCAAGCATTCCCACCGTTTCCACGCACATCTTGCTTATTGCGCAGCCGTCGGTCCAGCAATGAACATCTTCCACCCTGGGTCCGTTGAATTTCAGGGCGATCTCCATGGTGTCTCCACAGGAGCCGGTCACTTTCGCGATGCCGTCCGGGTTCTCCATACGCGGATTCAGCAGGTAGTGAAGTCCGAACCAGGCAAGGGCCAGTGCCATCATTACCGAAGCCATTATCAGCAGGCCAGTGATCGTCATTTCCAATCCCATGTTGCATTTTTCCTATATGCCGCACGCGGGCCGCAGCGGATCGCTTCCCTGAAATTTCAGGAAAAAACGAAGACCGCTGCCGCCAGTACGGTTGTGTAATCCGTACCTTTCACGATGCTGGACTGGGTGACGTTTCTTGTGCCCACGATTTTTTCACTGATCTTGAAAATTTCCTTTTTTTCATCCCAACTTTCATCAACATTGAAATCGATGCCCAACGTCGAAGCCAGCATGGCAGCTGCGAGATCTTCCGCGTAATCTCCAGCCTGCTTTTCAGTCTGTCCGAAGGCATGATGTTCACTGATATAGCCATAGGTGGTTTTATCCGCCGGGATGGCGCAGCCGACCGAGGCTGCCAGCAGCCGCCTGGGTTCATTGCTGGCACAGCGGCTCATGACGCAATAGGTAATCGAACCGGGTTTCAGCAGGCGCAGGCCTTCAGTACGTGAAATCACCCGGCATCCCGGCGGCATGATGCTGGATACCTGTACGAGGTTGCATTTTTCTATTCCCGCGTCCCGCAGGGCCAGCTCAAAGGAATGCAGTTCCGCGCGATGAGTTCCGACGCCCTTTGTGAAGAAAATTTTATTCGGTAAAAACATTTTACCCTCTGCTCCTTATGCTGATTTCCGGAGCTTCAGCAGCGATTCGACGATCCGGCGGAACGCGGCGGCGGCCTCTGTGTTCTGATGGTGATAGATAAAGGGACGTCCCGCGTCCGAGGCTTCCACAATTTCAGGATCCAGGGGTATCCGTCCCAGGAAGGGAACATCCATCCGCTTGGCCATGGCCTCGCCGCCTCCCTGTTTGAACAGGTCGATCACTTTTGAACAGTGCGGACAGACCAGACCGCTCATGTTCTCAACAACGCCCAGAACGGGGATGTTCAGCTGACGGCAGAATGTGACGGATTTGCTGACGTCGATCGTCGAGACATCCTGGGGGGTGGTTACCACGACGGCGCCGTCCGCTTCCGGGATCGTCTGGGCCACGGTGAGCGGTTCGTCTCCCGTGCCGGGAGGGAAATCGATGACCAGGTAGTCCAGATCGCCCCATTCCACATCCCCAAGGAGCTGCTTGATCGCGCCGATTTTCAACGGCCCGCGCCATATCACCGCGTCATCCGGACGCTGCAGCAGAAATCCCAGAGACATGACCTTCATACCGCCTTCGATTGTGATGGGAAGCATCCCGTTTTCGGTGACCTCCGGCCTTCTCCCCTCAAGATGAAGGAGCGTGGGAACGCTGGGACCGTGAAAATCCACATCCAGAAGGCCCACCCGCATTCCTTCGAGGGCCAGAGCAATCGCCAGATTGACGGCGACGGTGCTTTTCCCGACCCCGCCCTTTCCCGAAAGAACCAGGATCTTGTGAGCGATGCGCTCCATGTTTCTTTTCAGCTTTTCATCTTCGCTGAGATTTGCCATCCCTTTATCCGACTGACCTCCCGCCATCGAGCAGCCTTCACCCTCCAGGGAATTTCCTGAATTACATGAACTGCATGAACCCATATCTTTTTTCTCCTTTTCGATTTATTGCCATACCTTTATTTACGCAAGCCGATTATCGATCCAGACTGATTTTATCCTGATCAGGGCTGTGTCTTTGCCGGCATCGCGATCAATTTTCAGAGACTGTCCGCCACAATTTCCGGATGTCTTCCGCTGCCCCTTCCTTTGAGAATTCCGCCATGCTTTTCCGGGCCACCATGGCCTGTGTGACAGCCGGATCATACCGGACTCGTCCCGCCAGTCGCGCGCCCCGTTCCAGGGCCAGTTCTTCAATCTGTCCGGCAACTTCCGGATTCAAATCCCACTTATTGACACAAACCAGCAGAGGAATCTGAAAGTGAGACGTCAATTCCGATACCCGAAGCAGGTCGTGCCTGCCCGAAACGGTCGGTTCGGTAACGGCAAGCACGAGATCCACTCCCGTAATAGAGGCGATCACCGGACAGCCGATGCCCGGCGATCCGTCGATGATCACAAGATCCAGCCCTTTTTCCTGAGCGACGTTGCGAGCCTTTTCGCGGACAAGTGCGACCAGCTTTCCGGAATTTCCCTGTCCGATGCCCAGTCCGGCGTGAACCATGGGACCATAATCTGTTGAAGAAATAAACATCCGCCCGTCGATGTGCGGTTCGAAATCGATGGCCTGCTCGGGACAGGCCCGCACACAGAGCTTGCATCCTTCGCACAGCAGTGGATTGACACAGGGTTTCTCCAATTCACCGGCATCTCTGCCCGCCTCGTTTTTTGAGGAAGAAATGGCTCCGAAACGGCACAACCCCATGCAGAGGCCGCAGCCGATACAGCGTTCGGGATCGATCCGCGCCTTTCCTCCTCCGCTGAAATCTTCCTGGTATTCAATTGTCGGGGCAAGGACCAGATGAAGATCCGCCGCGTCAACGTCGCAATCGGCCAGCACCTTCCGTTCCGCAAGAAAGGCAAAGCTTGCCACGATACTGGTTTTCCCCGTTCCACCTTTTCCGCTGATCACTACGATTTCTTTCATTGCGATACCGCTTCTCCGTGTATCCCTTCATTGCGTAAAACAGCGCCGGGTTCCGAACGGGATCTCCCGGCGCTGTTTCCGAGAAAGGAGCAATTTGAAACAGACAAAACACGCTTTCTTACGCTATAGAGCAACTTTCCAGCAGGGCCTGCCATCCCTGGAGGAACTTTTCCCGATATTCGGGGAGTTCCTCGATAATGGTTCTGCCGCGCGAATAAGCCTCCGCGATCCGCCGGTCATTGGGAATTTCAAGGATAATGGGGATGCGCTCATCGGAGCAGTAACGCCATAATTCCTTTTCTCCGAGATCGGAACGATTGATGGCCACGGCGCAGGGTATTCCAAGGAGCCGGACCATTCCGACGGCAAGCTTCAGGTCATAAAGGCCGAAAGGCGTGGGCTCCGTGACAAGCAGAACGCCATCCGTGTCCCTGACCGCGGCGATGACGGGGCAGGAAGTGCCCGGCGGGGCGTCGATAATCCCGATTTTTCCGTCAAGCCCGATTTTTTTGACCCTCTCGATGACTGCCGGCGACATGACCTCGCCCACATTCAACCTGCCTTCGATCAGGCGGATTTTTCCTTTTCTTCCCTTCCGAATCGTGCCGATCTCCCGTGGTATCTCGACAATGGCTTCTTCCGGGCAAAACCGGACACAGGCGCCGCAGGCGTGACAAAGTTCGGGAAAAACCAGGACGTTCTTCCCGAGAACGGCCAGAGCGTGATACTCGCAGACTTCGGCGCACACCCTGCACCCCGTGCACTTTTCCTCATCCACTTGAGGGATTGTTGTTTCTACAGCCGAAACAGAATCGAATTCCGGATGAAGAAAAAGGTGGACATTGGGTTCTTCCACATCACAGTCCAGCAGAGTGACCTCCTGACCGGCAGCTGCCAGAACCTGGGCAAAATTGACTGCCACCGTCGTTTTTCCCGTTCCCCCTTTTCCACTTGCTATAGCGATTTTCAATGTTCAGACCGTTCCTTTACCTATTTTGTTCTCGAAATATGGCATTTTCTGCAGAAAGGGACCTTTCTGCCTGAATTAAACCCGATGACCTTTAACCGTGGCTTTGGTTGCTTCGGAAAAATCGCCGGTCTTCCATCCCTGAAGAACATCCTCCACGGTTTTTCGATTCTTGTCGAAGAGCACGATTCTGATTCCGGCAGCCTGAAGCGTCCGAAAAGCATTGGGTCCCACATTTCCCGTCAATACCACGCCGGCTCCCAGGTCGGCAACCGTTTGCGCGGCATTGATGCCGGCCCCATGCGCTGTCTGAACATTCTGAGCATTTTCAATTGCTTCCAAGCGGCCTGTATCCTCATCATAAATAATGAACCATTTGGCCCTTCCGAAGCTCATGTCCGGTTGACTGTTCTGTTCCTTTCCTTGAGACGTAATCGCTATTTTCATCTCTGATCTTTCCTTTCCCCTCTGTTGCGGCAGCGCGCCTGCAATCCTCTGCACAAGCGGCCATTCGGCAGGATACGCCTCCCAGGCAGAAAAAAACGCCTATCTGCGAGACCTTTTCGGAGCCAGGCATCAAACACCTCCGCCGCATTTCCCCGCACAAAGGGAATGATGTCGATTCCCGATGCTTCGATCATTCGCTGCAGCGGGCACGAAATCGCCCCGCAGATCAGGAGATTTACGCCAAGAGATCTCAACTGGTTTGCCCTGTCGATCATTGTTCTGCCGGTACAGCGCAACCGTTCCTCTCTGTACACACCTTTTTCCCCGATCTCGATAACGAGCAGGCAATCCGCGTCATCAAAAACCAGAGCTATGTCCTGCCCGCAAACCGGAATGGCTGATTTCATATTTTCCACTCCCTGACAGCCATATAAATCATGAAGCGTGCCAGATGCAGGAAACCGTTTTTAAAATACAATATTTTGTGATCTCAATAAGATAAGTTATAAAAAGAAAAAATAGTTGGAAAATATAGTCGCGATAATGCAATCATAAGTTGAAATCATCATCGCATTACTGCAAATAATTTTCTTTCCATCCGATCATGACGCTGGCGGGCAATGGGCAGCAGGATTTGCGCGTCCTCTTTTTCCCATTCATGGTTGATATCTTAAATCGGATTTAATTTACTGCATCGGGTTGGGGTTGATTGGAAACATCCGGAGATTTCACAGGCAAATCCGGGCAGGCCGTTCGGGACGGAGCGCGCAGCTTTTTTTAGTGGCAGGCGTAAACAGTCAAGTTGAGGAGCAGGGCAAATACCTAACATGTTGATGGAACTTGTGTTCGCACTTTTTATCGGTTTTGCAGCAGCGGAGATCTTCGCTCTCGTTCGATGGCGGGGAATGTGGAGGCTGGCGGCGCTGATGCCCGTGTTCATTGTAAGCGCCATCGTTATCTGGATCGTTATCGAGCCGGCCCGGCATTATCTGCTGGCGTTCGAGTTGATGGTCTGGAGCTTTCTGGGAATCGTCTTACTCGCGGTGCTGGCCGGCATCCGCCGGGTAATTGCGGCTGCGCAGCGTCGGCGCGCCCGATGATGGAAGCCTGGTAAAAACAATCGAATATGGAGAGAAGGATGCTCCGGGTCTCTTTGTAAGGCATCATGATTTTTCCTGAGTTTTGTCGGGTGAGCGAATGCCCAGAGCCTTCAGCTTCCGGAAAAGGGTGCTTTTGTGAATCCCGAGTTCCCGGGCGGTCCGGCTTTTGTTCCAGGCGTTCCTCCGGAGAACGTTGGTCAGAAATATTGCTTCCATATCCCGGAAGGACATGGATTCCCACGCCGGGATCTCAGCGGCGCCGGAGATCCCGCAAACCGGGTCAGGCAGGTGGATCCGGTCGATCATCCCGGATTTGCAGAGGATGAAGGCACGTTCGATAATGTTCTCCAGCTCCCGGATGTTGCCGGGATATGTATAGGTCATCAGGCAGGCCAGGGCTTCATCGGTCACCCCGGCGATCTCCTTGTTCTGAAGAACGTTGAAATGTCCGATGAAGTGATCGACCAGCAGGGGAATGTCCTCCATTCTTTCCCGTAGGGGGGGGAGTTCCAGCCTGACGATGTTGATCCGGTAATAGAGATCCTCCCGGAATTTGCCTTCCCTGACCAGGTCCGGGAGTTTTTTGTTTGTTGCCGCGATTATCCGGACATCGTGCCGGACACTTTCCACGGATCCCAGGGGTTCATAGGTCTTTTCCTGGAGGACGCGAAGCAGCCGGACCTGCATGGCCGGCGAGACGTCTCCGATTTCATCGAGGAAAAGGGTGCCTTTCTCCGCCAGTTTGAAGCGGCCCGGCTTGTCCTTCCGCGCATCCGTGAAGGCGCCGGCCTTGTACCCGAACAGTTCCGATTCCAGAAGCGTATCCGGCAGGGCGCCGCAATTGACTGCAACAAAGGGTCTGCTTTTCCGCGTACTGAGGTTGTGAATGGCCCTGGCGACGAGTTCCTTTCCCGTGCCGCTCTCACCCTCGATGAGAACCGTGCTGGTGCTGTTTGCTATATCCGGAAGAATGCTGAAGAGTTCATGCATCCGGTGATTCCGGGAGATGATGTCCTCGAAGGAATAGCGTGCTTCGATCTTCTTTCGAAGCTGCTCTTCCAGACTGAGATCCCGAAATGTTTCCACGGCGCCGATAATCCGGTCGTCTTCGTCGCGCAGCAGCGCCGTGGAGATGCTGATGGGCAGCCGCCGGCCTTCGGCATTGACGATGTAGACCGTGCGGTTGACCACCGGTTTTCCCGTTTCCATGGTTTTCTTCAGAAGGCAGCCGCGGTCGCAGATCTCGGCCTTGAGTACATCCTTGCAGCGCTGTCCCACGGCATCCTCGCGGGAAACGCCGGTAATCTTCTCCGCCGCGCGATTGAAGGACGTGATGCGCCACCGGTCGTCCACGGAAAAAACCCCGTCCGCGATGGAATCAAGAATGGTGTCCCTTTCCCGGGGGGCGGTCTTTTCTCTCTGTTTGCTCATTGCTTTTCTCTGCAGTCTTTGTATAAGAATCAGCAGTTCGGTTCATTAATGGCCGCTTTAAAAGGTGCTTATCAGAAAAAAGTTCAATTGAATAGATATTACTGGCCTTGTGACGTTCAGGAACCGAATTTTCAAGTTCTCACGACTATTGACCCGGGAAAGAGAGCAGAAGAGGGACAAGCGGAGAGCTTGCGGCAGATACTGGTGTGAACTGAAGAAGGAGGGGACAGGAATGATGAATGAAAAAGAAGTGACGGAGGGGAAGGAAAAAGCCATTGCCCGGGTTGTGGACGGATTGAGACTCAGCCTTATCCATTACGGCATATGGTTCAAGGAAGTCGAATATCAGCTTGGCCTGCAGAGCGCCATGGAACTGGAGGAACAGACCTGGCAGACCGTCTTTCCCATCATCATGAAGCGCCTGGCGCGGGTCCTGGGATTTGAGACCGATTCCCGGGGAATTCCGCTCCGGCTGTACGGTAAGTCCGAGGAAGAACTGCAGGAAATTCTTTCAGCCCTTTCGGCCAACTGGCTCGCTTCCGACGGAGTCTGGTTCCAGAGTGTGGAAAAAAGGCACGAGATGTATACCGCCAAAAGATGCAACGACACCTGCTGGAGCCGCTTCTCTCCGCTTGAAGCCTTTCACCTCAAGGCTCTGCTCGCCCTTCCGGAAAAAGGCGGTCTGAATGCCCTGGAAGAGGCATTGCGCCATCGTCTCTATGTGAACCTCAATGAATATGCAATAGAGCGGCCCGACGAGCGTACGATGATCTACCGGATGAAGCGGTGTCGGGTACAGGAAACAAGAGAACGCAAAGGGCTGGAAGACTACCCCTGCAAGTCCGGAGGCATCGTCGAGTACACCACCTTTGCCCGAACGATCGATCCCGCCATCGTAACGGAGTGTCTGGGCTGTCCCCCCGATCCCCATCCCCGGGACTGGTTCTGCTCCTGGAAATTTACCCTGTCTTAAGGTGTGCGGGAACCTTCAAGAGGCTTTCTGCCACTCCCTTTTGAATTGCACAGACAGGATCTGATTTTTCCGTTTTTCAATGAAGGGCGTGAACCGGCAATCCGATGTGACGGGATTACCCCGGCTTTTTTTGTTGAAAGGGGAAAAAGAATAACTTTCCCTATTGCAAGATCAAAGCAAAATGTTATATGGACAGCTACTTTGTAATTATCTCTTTTTCTCCAACCGGGCGCCTCATATACCGTTAAGATGCGGCTTCTGCCGTTTCCCGATGATGAAGATGATAGCGCATTGACGAAGGATTCGCATGGCTTTCCAAGCATTTAAACTAGAGCGAGGTAACTATGATTTTCAATAAAGAATTTGAGCTGATGCCCGAGAAGAAGCTGAAAGAACTTCAACTCGAAAGGATCAAGTGGACGGTCAATCACGCCTATAACAACAGTGAATACTACAGGAAGAAATATGACGCGGCCGGCTTTCATCCGGATCAGATCAAATCGTTCGATGATATGCGGCGCATCCCTTTCCAGATGAAGCAGGAGATGAGGGAAAACTATCCTTTCGGCCTTTTTGCGGTTCCCCTGAGCAAGATCGTCCGGGTTCACTCCTCTTCCGGTACAACGGGAAACGCGACGGTCGTAGGTTATACAAGGAATGATATCGATGTTTTCGCTGAGGTTGTCGCCAGGTGTCTGGCGGCGGCCGGGGCCGATGAAAATGATGTCATTCAGATCGGCTATGGTTATGGTCTTTTCACAGGGGGGCTCGGCGTTCATTACGGGGCTGAACGGCTTGGGGCCATGGTCGTGCCCATCTCCACGGGAAATACCGACAGGCAGCTCATGCTGATCAAGGATTTCGGCACGACAGCAGTGTGCTGCACCCCCTCCTTTGCCTTGAGTATAGCGGATTACATCGAGAAAAAAAGGCCCGATTATGACATCAGGTCTACAAAGCTGCGTATTGGGGTGTTCGGCGCGGAGCCCTGGTCTGAACCGATGAGGAGGGAGATTGAATCCCGGCTGGGGATCAGTGCCTATGACATCTACGGACTGTCCGAGGTCATCGGCCCCGGGGTGTCCAGCGAATGTTCCGAGAAATCCGGACTCCATGTCAACGAGGATCATTTCTACGTGGAGGTCATCGATCCGGAAACCGGGGAGGTTCTGCCTGAAGGCGAGAAGGGGGAGATCGTTTACACCTCCCTGACCAAGGAGGCCTTCCCCAATATCCGCTACCGGTCCCGGGATATCACCCGACTGTATCATGACGGATGCCGCTGCGGCAGGACCTTCGTCAAGATGGAAAAGGTGATGGGAAGAACGGATGATATGCTGATCATCAAGGGGGTCAACGTCTTTCCTTCCCAGATCGAGGATGTCCTTATGTCTGTGGAGGGTACGGAACCTCATTATCAGATCTTCGTCGACCGGCGGGGAGCCCTCGATGAAATCGAGGTCAAGGTTGAGGTTAACGAAAAGCTGTTCTCCGATGAAGTCAAGTTCCTGGATGCCGTCAAGAACAGGATCAGTGATCGTTTCCGGAAAACGATCGGGATTTCCGCGAAGATCACCCTTGTGGAACCCATGACCATCGAGAGGAGTGAAGGAAAAGCGAAGAGGGTGGTCGACAACAGGAAGTTTTAAGACGCGATTTCATTTCAAAAATAATCCGGGAGGGAGCATATGAACGTTACGCAATTATCCGTTTTTCTGGAGAACAAACCGGGACGCCTTCAAAATATCCTGCGCATTCTTTATGAGAACAACATCAACATCACCGCGCTGACCATTTCCGAGACACAGGAATACGGCGTCCTGCGGATGATCGTCAATGACCCGGACAAGGCCCAGCAGGCTCTGAAAGGGGACAACATCACATCCCGGATGACGGATGTTCTGGCTATCGAGATCGACGACAAGCCCGGTTCCCTGTTCAAGGTTATCGAAGCCTTTTCAAAAAGGGGGATGAACATCGAATATATGTACGCCTTTCCGGGAAAGAACGAGCACAAGTGCGTCATGATCTTCCGGTTCGAAAATATCGAGGCCGCGAAGAACATTCTTGCCACGGAAGGTTATACCATCGTTAAGAAGATAGATCTGATCGGAGAGTGATTCTTCATGGAAAAAAAGCTTCTGCTCGCCAATGAGGCGATAGCCCTGGGCGCCTGGGAGGCTGGATGCCGCGTAGCCACAGCCTATCCGGGAACCCCCAGTACGGAGATCATGGAGGCCATGGCAAGGAATCACCGGGATGTCAAATCCCAGTGGTCCTCCAACGAGAAGGTGGCCCTTGAGGTTGCCATGGGTGCGACGGTTGCGGGGGCGCGCGCCCTTGCAGCCATGAAACATGTGGGGCTCAATGTAGCCGCCGATCCCCTGTTTACGGTTTCCTATGCCGGGGTGAAGGGCGGACTGGTCATCATCAATGCCGATGATCCGAACGCCTGGAGTTCCCAGAATGAACAGGACAACCGCCATTACGCAAGGGCTGCCAAGCTTCCGATGCTCGAGCCGTCGAATTCTCAGGAGGCAAAGGATTTCACGAAACTGGCCTTTGAGATATCCGAGGAGTTTGATCGGCCGGTGATTGTCCGGATCACGACCCGCGTGGCCCATTCGCAGGGAGTCGTGGAGGTCGGACGCAGGGAAGAGGTTCCTCTGAAGGAATACTCGCGCATGCCCCAGAAGCATGTGATGATTCCGGCGCACGCCAGACCGAGGCATTTCTTTATCGAAGAAATGTTGAAAAAGCTCAAAGATTACAGCAACAGGTCGGAGATCAACCGGATCGAATGGGCGGGCAGGAAACGGGGCATCATTGCCGACGGAGTGGCGTATCAGTATGTCAAAGAGGTCTGTCCAGAGGATTCGGTGCTGAAAATCGGCATGGTCTGGCCTCTGCCCGACGCTCTGATCCGCGAATTCGCCCAGGGTGTGGATGAGGTTTTTGTCGTTGAAGAACTCGATCCCTTCATCGAAGATTATATAAAGGCGATGGGGATCAGGGTTACCGGCAAGGAGATCATTCCGATCTGCGGCGAGCTCACGCCTGATATTGTGGACGTCGCGCTGAACGGCAAAAGGAAAGCGGATCTGTATCCCGCATACAAGGAAAGCCCTGTTCCGCCAAGACCTCCGGGATTATGCAGGGGATGCCCTCATGGGTGGGTGTTCCAGGTGCTGAAAAAGCTCGATCTTACCGTTAACGGAGACATCGGGTGTTACACCCTCGCGGCGCTTCCTCCCTATTCCTCACTGCACACTCAGTTCTGCATGGGGGCGAGCATCGGCATGCACCTCGGCTTTGAAAAGGCGCTGGGAGAGGAATTCGCCGCAAAAAGCGTTGCCGTCATCGGCGATTCCACCTTCATCCATTCGGGCATCACGCCTTTGATTGACCTGGTCTATAACAAAGGAACAGGCACGGTGATTATCCTGGACAACAGGATCACGGCCATGACCGGCCATCAGGATAATCCCGGAACAGGCCGGACCCTTATGGGAGAGGAAACCTACGCCCTGGATTTCGAGGCCCTGGCCAGGGCTGTGGGCGTAAAGAGGGTCGTCACCGTCGATCCCCGGGATATGGAAAAATTGGAACAGGTTGTGAGGGAGGAGACCGCGGCGAGAGAGCCCTCCGTAATCATCTCTAAGAGAAAATGCATACTTGCGAGGTAATCCGATGACGACCAATATCATATTCACAGGGGTTGGAGGACAGGGCGTAATCCTTGCCGGCAAGGTTCTCATGGAAGTCGCGCTCAGGGCGGGTTTCGATGTCAAGGAATCCGAGGTGCACGGCATGGCCCAGCGGGGCGGCAGCGTTGAATGCCAGGTCCGGTTTGGGGAAAAGGTCTATTCCCCCCTGATTCCCCTGGGCAGCGCGGATGTGATCGTGAGCTTCGAGCTGCTTGAATCTCTGAGGAAGATCGAATATCTGGCCCCGGAAGGAAAATACCTCGTCAATCGGGCAAAGATTGAGCCGGCCCCGGTCGTGACGGGCAGCATGAAGTATCCGGAGGACATCGAAGGATGGCTGAAGGGTCATATCCCGGGCGCCGTCATCCTCGACACCGGTGCCGCTCTGAAAGAAGCGGGCTCGTCGAAATCCCTGAACATTGTCATGCTGGGCGCCCTTTCCCGGTTTCTTGAATTTACCGAAGAAGAGTGGACGGCCGCCTTGAAGGCAACCGTCAAGGAAAAATTCCTCGATATGAATCTCAAGGCGTTTCAACTCGGCAGAAGCCTGACCGCCTCGAGTTAAGAATCTTCATGGCTTTCCGATCCTCGGCCGGAATTTCTCCTGCCGAGGAACAGGAAGTTCCCCTTCCCCGTTTTGATCTCCCGACCGTCGTATCAGTTGAATCCCTTCCCTGTAAGGGGTACATTCAAATACCGGAAGGGAGACGATCTTTATCACCTTGCCCGGTGAGGACGGTGGCGAACATTCTGTGCGCAGTGTTCTCTGAATTCAGTCCTCCCTTCAAATCCCTTTCACAGCATTCCTCATGGGGCTCATCCCGCTCCCTGTTTCCGTGCGAAAATTCTCTCACGACGGCCATTCCAGGAAGGAAGAGACCATATTCGTCTTCATTCTCCCCGACCTTCATGGCGATATTTAGTTGATAAACAAAATGGGCGATAAAAAAATTTCAGAAAGAATCCTTGACAGTGCCAACAAATTTGTCTTAAGAGTCAGTGCGCTGTATCCAGATGGATACGAATTTTTATTTTTATTTTATTTTATCAAGGAGGAGCAAATGGCGTACAAACCGGTAGAAGTTGTTGATTTGGCAGGGAACGCGGGCATGTACAAGGGAAATCTGGGCATACCCAATTGGCTGATAAGAAGTTTTATGGCTGGTCTTTTTATCGCGGTGGGCGCCGCACTTTGTACCGTCTGTGGGACCGGGGTGGATAAAACACTGGGACCGGGGTTCAAGTCACTGATTGCAGGCTCGGTCTTCCCTGTAGGCCTCATTGCCATCGTACTGACAGGCATGTCCCTGTTCACGGGCGATACGATGCTTATTCCCATGGCTGTCTTCCAGAAAAAAAGCACATGGAGTAAAGTGTGGAATGCCTGGTTCTGGGTATACATCGGTAATTTTATCGGTTCTCTTTTCTGGGCATACCTGATGGTTATCGGTCCCTTCAGCAAAGGCGGCGGTCCCGAATTAACGGTCTTCGGACAGAATGCCATCGCGATCGCGGAAGCGAAGACGCTTCCTTACATCGCAGTGGGAAGTATCGGCATGTGGTCCGCTTTCATGAAGGGCATCGCCTGTAACCTTCTCGTGAATGTGGCCATATTGCTTGCTTTGTCATCAAAGAACATGATCGGAAAATTTTTCGGAATCTGGTTCCCCATCATGGCCTTCGTCGCCACCGGATTTGAGCACTCAGTCGCCAATATGTATTTCATTCCCACCGGCATCATGCTGGGCGCTAATGTCTCCTGGGCGCAGTTCGTTCAGTGGAACCTGATCCCTGTTACCCTGGGAAATATTGTGGGCGGATTTATCTTTATCGGTGCGGTTTATTTCTATTCGTTCAAAAAAGAGCTTTCCACGATGTCCCCGACATAGCAGAACCCTCATATGTTTGAGAAAATCGTACCCCGGCTTTTTTAGCCGGGGTATTGTTTTGGAAAAGCAAATATCTTTCCCACATGATACACCTTCAAGTCATTCCCAATATAGAGAGCGTTTGCCGATTTTTTTCTCTTCATGCCGTTTGTTGAAAATCGGCCAGGGACATGACCCGGAGCAGGGGGTAAAGAGGACTTTTCCTGAAAAGATCGAGAACCTGATCCCGGGTTTCCCGGAAGCGGGAGGCGCAGCAATCCTCAAGGACGATGACGGTGAAATTATGGCATACGGCATCATAGGCCGTGCTGAGAACGCATACCTCGGTGGCGACCCCGCCGATCACGACGGTGTCCACCCCCCGTTCTCCCAGGATCCGGTCGAGGTCCGTCTTGAAAAAAGCGCTGAAACGGGGTTTGGGGACGATGATGTCGCCGTTTTCGGGTTTCAGTTCGGAGATGACCTGGGCTCCGGCCTTTCCACGAATTCCATGCGGCTTCGCTCGGGACTTGAAAAGAAAATCATCGGGCATCAGCGCATCGTTGGCATAAACAACAGGGATGGCCTTCTGACGGCAGAACCTGATCGCCGCCTGAAGATTGGGAATGATCCTGAGGCCTTCTTCGCCTACGGGAGGGGGCCGTCCTGTCGAATAAAGTCCTCCAGCATATCAGAAATGATCAATGCAGGTTTCATGGAATGCTCCGTAATGACATGATTTTGTATGACGATCTTTTGATTCCCTGAGAAAAACTTAAGTCGAGGCACTTGAGTGCCCCGGATGGGCTTTGGTGAATTCCACCAGCCGCCCGCATTCGTGGCAATGGGCGCACTCGTCCGGGCAGCAATCCTGAGACGTCTTATCCGTCGTGCCTCGCTCCTTTCTGATTCCAATTCCATATCAAAACGAACAATGTTTCGTTTCCGCCAGCGGCTATTCGACAGGCGCCTCTGCGAGCCTGCATCGTTTCCAGCCCGCCAAGACCTCCGGGATTATGCAGGGGATGCCCTCATGGGTGGGTGTTCCAGGTGCTGAAAAAGCTCGATCTCACCGTTAATGGAGACATCGGGTGTTGCACCCTTGCGGCGCTTCCTCCCTGTTCCACACTGATTCCCCTGGGCAGCGCGGATGTGATCGTGAGCTTCGAGCTGCTTGAATCCCTGTGGAAGATCGAATATCTGGCCCCGGAAGGGGAAATACCTCGTCAACCGGGCAAAGATGGAAGCGGCCCCGGTTGTGTGACGGGCAGCATGAAGTGCCTGAAGGACATCGAAGGATGGCTTAAGGGTCATATTCCGGGCGCATTTGTCCTGTTGGATATTCATCGGCATCATCAGTCGAGTTCTCTTTTCTGGTATCAGTAAATGTCTGATATGACTGAAATAGCTGTACAGGACGGCTCCCTGGAACCTGCATTGACATGATTCCGGCGACTGAAAAAAAGGACTGGAGCTTAATAAGTAAATATAATATAGTTACATAATAGCATCGGACGTTTTATTCTGGATAAAAGGACCTGATTTCATATTTTATTTTGTATAAATCAAATAACAAGGAGGTGATGAATAAGAGTTTGATATTGTCATATTAAAATTCATTTGTCTGTTTAAAAAGGAGGAGGGTGTAATGATTGATCGCAAGATGTTAGGAGTGATAGCAATTGCTGTGCTTGGTATCCTGATCGCTCTGGTGCAGCCGTTTGCCCCCGGGTTGTCGCCTCTGGGACATTACGTCATGGGCACCGTTATCGCGGGTCTGGGGATGTGGATCTTCCGTCCCGGTAACCTGCCTTTCATGTCTGGTACTTCCATCATCCTTGGTCTTACCCTGGCACTATTTTTTGCCTACAAAGCAGGTCTGGTGTTTCCGGGCAAAGTCCCCTTCAAGGCGCCGCCGCAAATCTATGGGGTCGTCATGGGCGGCTTCACTTCATCAGCCGTCTGGGTTCTGATCCCCGCACTCTATTTTGGTTTCGTTCTGCAGAAAACGGGTTTGGGCAAGCGCATCGCCTATATGGTTCTGAAGACTTTTCCGGCAACCTGGCTCGGCCTGGCGATCAGCTGGCTCGTGATCGGCGTGGCCCTTTCAGCCCTGACACCTTCCATCACCGTCCGTGTGGCTATTGTTGTTCCGATTGCCATCGGGATTGTGGAAGCCTGTAAACTGGAGTACCGTTCCAAGGGTTCGGCCTATATCTGTCTGCTGGCCTGGGGAATGGCTCTCTTCCCTGGGACCGGATGGTTGACCGGATCTCTCTCCGGACCGATCATGCAGGGATTCTTTCCTCCAGAGATCAAGCACCTCTGTAATTTTGACGACTGGTTCAAGATTCTGGCCCTGCCCTGGTTTGTGGTGACTTTTGTGTATGTTGCCCTGGCTTACATTCTGGCCAGGCCGAAAGAAGCCATCGCCATCAGCTCCGACGTCTTCAAGGAGGAATACAAGAAACTGGGCCCCATGTCCAAGGATGAAATCATTTCCCTTTTGATCCTTGTCGGTTCGCTGTTGATGTTCTTCACGGAAAAGCAGCACGGAATTCCCACTGCGGCTACAGCCCTGTTCGCCCTGTTCCTCTTCGTCATGTTCCGCATTATCGCAGGTCCGGAAATCAGCTCCGGCATCAACTGGGACGTGGTCTGCTTCTTCGGCATCGCCGTGGCTCTGCCCCCCATCTTCGGTGTTTCCGGAATCTCCGCCTGGTTCGGCCCCCTGATCAAAGGGCCCATCATGTCCATAGCGGGCGCTCCCCTGCTGTTCATGCTGGTCATCACCGCGGGGCTCATGCTTATCCGTTTCATTGATGTTCCCTGGGGATTCACTACCGCCGCGTTGACCATCATCATGCTGATCCCGCTCTTCAACGATTTCGGTTATCATCCCCTGGCGGTGACCATGGCCTATCTGATCGCTGTCAACTTTTTCCTGTTGTCATACCAGCAGCCCTTTATTCTGATGGGTGAAGGGATGATTCAGGGCAAGGGGTGGGCGCCGGCCCATGTGTTTAAGTTCGGCTTGATTTACATTGTGGCGGCCTTTATTTCCCTGCTGGTGGCCGTGCCATACTGGAAGATGATCGGCGTTATCCGGTAATTTGTAAATCGGCAGGGTAACCATTTTGATGCCCCGGGCGTGGACAGTGTTTTCTATCTGTGCCCGGGGTTTTTTTCTGTGAATGGGGATTGATGATGGAGCGCTAAGACCTGTTGCTTTCCGGAAGCTGAACCAGAATTTCTTCGCCTCTGGCGCGGAGCTCACCGTCCGCGGCCAGGGTGGTGCTGACGATGATCTTCCGGTCCTTGATCTCCAGAATTTTCGACCTCAATTCCAGAGGGGTTCCCATAGGGGTGGGTTTGAGAAAATCAACCTTGAGAGATGCGGAAACAAAGCGGGACAGGGGTTTTTCGCCCAGGGAAAATCCATCCGCGCGCAGCCTGGCCGCCGCGGCGGTTGCGGCGCTGTGGCAGTCGATCAAGGAACAGATCAGTCCGCCATAGCAGTAGCCGGGGAAGCCTCCGGTGTGAAAAGGGCGGGGCGTATAATGGCAGACGCTTTCCTCCCCGTCCCAGTAGCTTTTAATCTGCAGTCCTTCCTCATTCAGCCGCCCGCATCCGTAGCAATGGGCGAACTCGTCCGGGTAGCAATCCTGAAACGCCTTATCCGTCATTCCTCGCTCCTTTCTGATTCCAATTCCATATCAAAACGAACTTTCTTTCGTTTCCGCCATCGGCTGTTCGACAGGCGCCTCTGCAAGCCTGTATCGTTGCGCCGCGCCGCCCTGCGGTTCTCTTTGATCCGGAATTATAACAAACGTCGCATCAATTGAGCCGCTGACTGTGCTCCATGGTCTTGTGCATCGTGATATCGGGCCATTCCTCCATTGTGTTGGAGAGGCGCCATTGGCTGAGTGCAAGGTAGATCAGATTCCCCTCGGAATCAAGTGCCAGATTGGACCGATGCTGCTTTTCAAAATTTTCCAGTTTTTCCCGCTCCGGGCAGGTGACCCAGCGGGCGGCGGCGTAATCCACCGACTCGTAATCCGCTTCGACGCCGTATTCGTTCAGAAGGCGCACCATGGTTACGTCAAACTGCAGAACGCCAACCACGCCCAGGATATAGTCGTTGCTGGTCAGGGGACGGAAGACCTGAACGATCCCTTCCTCAGATAGCTGGTTAAGTCCTTTCTGAAGCTGCTTGGTTTTCAAGGGATTTTTCAGCCGGACCCGGCAGAAGTGTTCCGGGGCGAAGTTGGGGATTCCCGTGAATCTCAGTTCCTCTCCTTCGGTGAAGGTGTCCCCGATCCGGATGGTTCCGTGGTTGTGAATCCCGATGATGTCTCCGGGATAGGCCTCTTCCACCGAGGCGCGATCCTGGGCCATGAAGATCGTGGCGTTGGCCAGGGTCACGTCTTTGCCGATCCGGTTGTGGCGGACTTTCATCCCCCGGGTGAATTTTCCGGAACAGATCCGCACGAAGGCGATGCGGTCGCGGTGGGCGCTGTCCATATTCGCCTGAATCTTGAAGGCAAAGCCGGAAAACTGCTCTTCCGAGGGCAAAACCTCTCGGGTGGTTGCCAGGCGGGGACGGGGACTGGGGGCCAGCTCCACGACGGCGTCCAGCAGCTCGCGGACGCCGAAATTGTTGATGGCGCTGCCGAAGAAAACGGGTGTCTGATTCGCCTTCAGAAAGTGCTCATAAACAAAGGGATTAGCCGCTCCTTCCATCAGGGCGATGTCTTCGCGCAGTTCGTCGGCCTGGGAACCCAGCCGCCTGTCCAGTTCCGGATCGTCAAGATCGCGGATGACGAAGACCTCGCCGCCGCGGGTTGAAGCGCCGGGCGTAAACAATTGCAGTTCCCTGCGATACAGGTTGTATACCCCACGGAAACTCTTGCCCATTCCGATCGGCCAGGACATGGGGACGCATTCGATCTGCAGTTTCTTTTCGATATCGGCCAGCAGTTCCAGGGGCGACAACACCTCCCGGTCCAGCTTGTTGATGAAGGTGATCACCGGGGTGTTGCGCAGCAGGCAGATCTCCATGAGTTTTTCCGTCTGGGGTTCCACGCCCTTTGCCCCGTCAATGACCATGACCGCGCTGTCCACCGCTGTGAGCACCCGGTAGGTGTCCTCGGAGAAATCCTGATGCCCCGGGGTGTCGAGGAGGTTGATTTCAAAATCCCGGTAATGAAACTTCATCACCGAGGTGGTTACGGAAATGCCGCGTTCCTTTTCGATGGCCATCCAGTCGCTTGTGGCGTGGCGGGTGGCCTTGCGGGCCTTGACCGTTCCGGCAAGCTGGATTGCCCCGCCAAAGAGGAGCAGCTTTTCCGTCAAGGTGGTTTTTCCGGCGTCCGGATGGCTGATGATGCCGAAGGTCCGGCGCTGTTCGATTTCTTTCTGGTACATCCTAACTTCAAAATCCTTTCAATTCTCGTCGAAGTGTAAAAAAAAGCGGGCCTTTCGAGGCCCGATGATAAACGTGGCTTTCTATAATAAAAATGATGATTTTGTCAAGGCATGATTACCGATTTTGGGCACGGTATCACCCGTTATTCTTCCGGAATAACGGGTGTGTTTTATTCCCGGTGGAAATTCTATTGAAAATTTAAAATATACATTTTAAATGTACATTCTAAATTAAAAAAAAGTGAGGAAAAAGGATGAAGATTCCGAGGGAAGGCGCTGCGAAAACCCGTCAGAGTCTCCTGACGACGGCAGAGGAAATCTTCGCTGAAAAGGGCTTCCGGAACGCGACCATTGCGGAAATATGCGAGCGGGCCGGGACCAACATAGCGGCGGTCAATTATCACTTCGGCAGCAAACAGGCCCTCTACATCGAAGCCTGGCGCCACGCCTTTTCCGAGTCCATCAAGGCCCATCCCCCATCCGGAGGCGTCAGGGAAGACGCCCCGCCGGAAGAGCGTCTCCGGGGGCATATAACCGCCACTCTGTGCCGGATGGCGGACGAAAACAACAGGGAATTCTGGTTCATGCAGAGGGAAATGGCCAATCCGACAGGATTGCTGGAAGAGGTTCTCCGGGAAGAGATCCGACCCTTGCAAATGAGGACGGCAGGACTGGTTCGCGAGCTTCTTGGCCCCCTGGTGTCCGACAGGGAGGCAAAATTCTGTGAGATCAGTATCATGAGTCAGTGCATGAATCCCCTGGTTGCCCGTTGGGGGCGGGGGAAAAAGAATGCGGAACCGGATGATCCCCCGAAAATTGATGATATATATGCCTATGCAGACCACGTGGTTAGGTTCTCTCTGGCTGGAATGCGGGCCCTGCGTGAAGCGATGGAGGAAGAGCACATGGGGCTCAAAGGGGGAAAAAAGTCAGCAACTCTCGAGACAGGAGCGGGCAATTCATGAATCTATTCTCTGGGAAAGCCGCCGGGAAACGAATCGCAGAGAGCGCACGGGCGTTGATGCTGGCTGCCCTGATTCTGAGCGGCTGTGCCACCGTAGGACCCGATTATACTCCTCCGGCAACCGAACTGTCGAAAAGCTGGCACACGCCCTTGAAGAGCGGCTTGACCGCGGAAGAAACCGGTCCCGCAAGTCTGGAGAAATGGTGGACGAATCTGAACGATCCGGAATTATCCAGCCTGATGACGCGCGCGATTGCAGGCAACCGCGATCTCAGGAAAGCCAGGGCTCGGGTCCGTCAGGCGCGGGCAAGCCGGGGCGTAACCCGGGCCGGACTCTTCCCGACGCTGGATGTCTCGAGTTCCGCCACCCGGAGCCGCAGCAGCGAAGAAACGGGCGGGGGGACAACGAGCAGTTTTTACGTGGCGGGCCTCGATGCCGGCTGGGAGCTGGATCTCTTCGGCGGCGTCCGGCGCTCCGTGGAGGCCGCCGAGGCCGATCTCCAGGCCAGTCAGGAGGATCTGCGCGACGCGCTGGTTTCTCTCCTTGCCGAAGTGGCCCTCAACTACGTTGAAGTCCGTAAGTATCAGGATCTGCTGACCGTGGCGGAGAGCAATCTGGCAACGCAGCAGGAAACCTTTGAATTGACACGCTGGCGGCAGCAGGCTGGCTTGAGTGATGAACTGGCCGTGCAGCAGGCCCGTTACAATCTGGAAAGAACGCGCTCGCAGATACCGACTCTGCGGACCGGCCTTGAAGAGGCAAAGAACAACCTGGCTGTCCTGCTGGGCGAGCAGCCGGGAACGCTCCATGGGGAACTGGAAGAGCGAAAGCCTGTTCCGGTTGCAAACCCGGCGGTTGCGGCAGGGGTGCCTGCGGATGTCCTTCTGCAACGGCCCGATGTCCGCCGTGCCGAACGCGAGTTGGCTGCTCAGACAGCCCGGATCGGGGTGGCCACCGCGGAACTCTATCCCAAATTTACCCTGAGCGGCTCAATCGGTCTGGAGGCCTTTTCTTCAAGCAACCTTTTTTCCTCGGGAAGCCGGACGGCCGGCGGCGGTGCCGGGGTAACCTGGCGGATTTTCGATGCCCGTGCAATCCGGCAGAACATCGAGGTCCAGACAGCCCTCCAGGAGCAGGCCCTGACGGGCTATGAGACAGCGGTCCTGAATGCCCTCAAGGAAGTGGAAAACGCCCTGACAGCCTATGCCGAGGAGGAGCAGCGCCGCCAGGCCCTGAGCGAAGCGGTCTCGGCGGCTCAGCAGGCGGCGAGGCAGGCCGGATACAAGTACCAGAGCGGGCTGGCTGATTTCGACAGTGTCCTGGAGGCGCAGCGGTCGCTTCTGATCCTGCAGGAGGAACTGGCTCAGAGCAACGGGGCGGTTCTTTCCAATCTCATCCGTCTGTACAAGGCCCTGGGCGGTGGATGGACCTCCCTGGCCGCTGCCGATGAAAAACAGGAATCTACCAACATCAGTAAGCGAGAGAGCAATGAAAGCGAAATCCGATAAAACAGATGAAGTTGCCGAAAATGCCGAGATTGCCCGGACTCTGGAACTGAATTCAGCGCCGGGAGGCTTTGGATGGTTGAGGAGATGGCGAATTCCCGTTCTGGTGATCGCGGCAGTGATCTTCATTGCTGCCGCCGTCATCATGTGGAGAGTTTCGCATACGTCCGGCGCGGTGAGGTACGAAACCCGGGAAGTGCAACGGGGTAATCTCACCGTGACCGTCACGGCCACGGGTACACTGGAACCCACCAACTCGGTGGAAGTGGGCAGCGAGCTTTCCGGGACGGTCAAGAGTGTTGAAGCCGACTTCAACGACCGGGTGAAGGTTGGTCGGATTCTGGCCAGACTGGACACCGAGAAGCTTGAAGCGACCATCACTCAGCACCGGGCTTCCCTGGAGGCGGCAAAGGCAAAGGTTCTTCAGGCCGAGGCCACTGTTGCGGAAACCCGGGCGAAACTGAATCAGTTCAAGCAGGTGTGGAAACTCAGCAATGGCAAGGTCCCTTCACAGACGGAAATGGATGCGGCCGAAGCGGCATTCGCGCGGGCCAAAGCCGATCTGGCCAACTGCCGGGCGGCTGTTTCCCAGGCCCAGGCCACACTCTCCGCCAGTGAAACGGACCTGTCCAAATCGATTATCCGGTCCCCAGTCAACGGCATCGTCCTGAACCGCAGCGTGGAACCAGGTCAGACCGTGGCCGCGTCCATGACCACCCCGGTGCTGTTCACTCTTGCCGAGGATCTGGCGAAGATGGAACTGCAGGTGGATGTGGACGAGGCCGATGTCGGAAAAATCCGGGAAGGACAGAAAGCCGCCTTTACCGTGGACGCCTGGCCGGACCGCACCTTCGAGGCGCAGGTCGTTCAGACCCGCTACGGTTCTCAGACCACGGAAGGCGTTGTGACTTATACCACCGTGCTCAAGGTGGACAATTCGGATCTGTCCCTCCGACCGGGCATGACGGCGACGGCAAGCATCACGGTGAACAGCGTGGAGAATGCCGTCCTGATTCCCAGCGCAGCCCTCCGCTTTACGCCGCCGGTGCAGGAGGAGGAAAAGAAGTCTTCCGGAGGACTCGTGAGCATGCTGCTTCCGCGACCGCCGCGCTTTAAAGCGACAGAGCGAGAGAATGCCGCCGGCAGCAAAAAGCAGCAAAACGTCTGGATTTTAAGGGAAGAGCGACCGGTAGCGGTTCCCGTGACGGTGGGGGCTACCGACGGCGTCATGACGGAAATGCGGGCCGGCGATCTTCAACCCGGGATGGCTGTGGTGGTCGATTCCGTGATGGAGGCGAAATGATGGATTCCTCCGGACAACCCCTCATTGTCCTGAAAGGGGTGACCAAAATCTTCGGGAAGGGGCAGGCGGCGGTGGAGGCGCTTCGCGGCGTGGATCTCCGCATCGATGCAGGCGAGTTCGTCGCGGTCATGGGACCGAGCGGCTCCGGCAAGTCCACCTGCATGAACATCCTCGGCTGTCTGGATACGCCAACGGCGGGGAGCTATCTCTTCAAGGGGGTGGAAGTCGGGGAATTGAGCCGGAATTCGCGCGCCCTTTTGCGCCGCCACTACCAGGGATTCGTCTTCCAGGGATTTAATCTCCTGAACCGCACCTCGGCGCTGGAAAACGTGGAACTGCCGTTGATCTATCGAGGCGCGACCGCCGCCGAGCGGAAGAGGCGCGCCCTGCAGGCCCTGGAAACGGTGGGGCTCAAGGGATGGGAAACGCACACTCCCGGCGAACTGTCGGGAGGGCAGCAGCAGCGGGTCGCCATTGCCCGGGCGATTGTGACCGGGCCGGAGGTCCTGCTGGCCGACGAACCAACGGGAAACCTGGATACGGCCCGCAGCCGGGAGATCATGGAGCTGCTCACCCTTTTGAACCGCGACCCGGGGATTACGATCATCATGGTGACCCACGAACCGGACATGGCCGCCTACGCAAAGCGCACCGTCCGGTTCCTGGACGGTCTTGTCGCGTCGGATGAGAGAAACGGGAGGCAAAACTGATGCTGGGAAATTCGATTCTACTGGCGTTTCGTGAAATCCGGCGCAATGTCCTGCGTTCCTTTCTGACGATCCTGGGGATCGTGATCGGGGTGGCCGCCGTCATCATCATGGTGACCATCGGCGGCGGGGCGACCGTTCAGGTCTCACAGCAGATTTCCAGCCTGGGCAGCAATCTGCTCATGGTGACGCCGGGCAAGAGACTGGGGCCCGGTCAGTCTTCCGACACGGTTCCCTTCAAGCTGAGCGACGCCGAGGCCATCGCCCGGGATGTCCGTTCCATTGCCGCTGTGGCGCCGCTTTCATCCCGGAGCCTCCAGGCCGTCTCCGGAAATGAAAACTGGTCCACGAACGTCACGGGGACGGACAATTCCTATTTCAAGGTGACCAACCGGTCCGTGCGATCGGGGCGCACGTTCAGTGAAAGCGAATTGCGCTCCGGGGCGGCGGTCTGCATCCTGGGAGATACCGTGCGCAGAAAACTCTTCGGCAACCAGGACCCCATGGGAGAGAAGATCCGTCTGGAGAAGCTTTCCTGCAAGGTGATCGGTGTGCTGGAATCCAAAGGCCAGAGTACGATGGGGCAGGACCAGGACGATATCGTGGTGATCCCCCTGCGCACCCTCCAACGGCGGATCACGGGCAGTCAGAACATCGGCCTCATTCAGGTATCAGCCCGGGAGGGGGCGTCGACGGAAAGGGCCCAGCAGGAAATCGGGAAGCTGATGCGCGAGCGACGTCATCTCGCCCCTGATGAAGACGACAATTTCAATGTGATGGACATGAAGGAGATCACCAAGATGCTGACGGGGACCACGCAGATGCTCACCGCCCTGCTGAGCGCCGTGGCGGCGGTCAGCCTGCTCGTCGGGGGAATCGGCATCATGAATATCATGCTGGTTTCCGTCACCGAGCGCACCCATGAAATCGGCATCAGGCTCGCCATCGGCGCCCTGGAACGGGAAGTACTGATGCAGTTCCTGGTGGAGGCGGTGGTTCTGTCCTCCTTTGGCGGCCTTCTCGGGATTGTACTGGCCCTGGCCGGCTCCGTCTGGCTGGCAAGTCTGCTTCATGTACCTTTTGTGTTCAACGCGGGAATCGTGATTGTCGCCTTCCTGTTTTCCGCGGCGGTCGGGGTGATCTTCGGCTACTTTCCGGCCCTCAAGGCCGCCCGCCTGGACCCCATTGTGGCCCTGCGGCACGAGTGAGACCGGGATGCGCGGTCGAAAATCCAGGGCGCCTGGAAATTCATGCTAAAATGTAAGAATGAATTGCAGGCCGAGCTGGCTGTAATACCAGCCGTCGTCACTCCCGGAGGAGAGATTCGAACCGCCGTAGTTGCCCCATTCCGCGTTACCTTCGACAGCCAGCCATTTATTCACGCGATAGCCGAGCGATCCTGTCGAGCCATAGAAGATTTCGCTGTGAGAATCGTCATAGCGCTCGTAATTCTGATAGCCGACATAGGGCTCGATGTATCCATAAAACCGGTCGGTCTCGAAGGACAGGTTCACGAAGGCTGAATTGGCCAGGAAATTATCCGGGTCAAAATACCCGCCCCGGCTCTGGCGCTCGTAATCCAGGTATCGAAACCGGTAACCGACAGCCATGGCCGGTTTGCGGAAAAACAGATAAGAAACGCCGGCCTGAATATCGTTGGAAGTGTTGTCATCGGAAAAGTCGCGATAGCTGTAACTGCCCCGCAGGGCGATGCGGTCCGTCGGCCTTTGGATAATCGAAATTGCCAGGATCGTCGCCCGGATTTCGTTATCGAGAAGTTCCGCTGTATAGGCATAGGCCTCCCGGGCGGCCAGAAAGCCGACAGATCCATAAAATACATCGAAATCAGCCAGAGCCTTCCAGGTCATGATGCTGCCGCCGGAAATCCCGATCCCGCCGCCGAGACCTCCGTACCACGGCATCCGGGAGTACGTTGAAAGCTGCAAAGCATCGCTGTCCTCCGTCCGATCCGGATCATCGGCACTGGCGTGGCGGTAATCCAGGTTGGTCTTCCAGTTGCCCAGCCATACCTGGGCGCCGGTGGAGAAGGTGGTCACCTCGTTGTCATCATCGTCATCATAAAACGTGACGCCGCCATAAATTCTGGGACGGAATGCCCGATCCCGGGCAGCCCGCAGTTGATCGAGCTCTTTTTCTTCGTAAGGGTAACGTGGCTTCAGTTGGGCGAGGCTTTCATCTGTCTTGACGCGATATCCGCCTGCCAGGTAACTGTAAGTGAGGCCCAGCCGGGCATCGAAATCTTCCGCCTGGGAGAGGAGTGTCGAATAGAGCCGGTCGGCATCGCGATGAAATCCCCTGAGACGGGTGGCATTGGCCTTCACAAGGAGCAAGGCGAAGACATTGCGGTCATCGGGCTGGGACGCCAGAAGCGTTTCCGTCATTTGAATCGCTGCGTCGAACTCCCCCATCCAGGTCAATACCCGGGCAAGCTGAAGCCGGGCGTGGAAATGGGACGGCTCCTGGGCAAGAATGGCCTCCAGTTCACGTTTTGCGGCTTTATGTCTGCCGCCCCAGGACATGACCGTCGCCATTCTGAGCCATTCGTCCGTGGGGAAGCGGGGTGGCAGCGCCAGAACCTCCTCGTATTTTCCGGCGGCATCAGTGAACTGCTGCCGGGCAGCAAGTGCGTCCCCTTCCGCCTTGAGGGTATATCTTTTACCCTGTGCGGCAGCCTTTTCGAGTCCGCCGCGCAATCCCGCAAGTTCCTGCTCCTGGTAGGGATATGCGGGTTGAAGGAGAGCTGAACAGGAATGAGCTTCTTTAACATTTCCCTGTTTGAGGTATGCGTGGCATAAACCGATGCGGATGTCGAAATTCTCCGACTGTTCGAGCAGACTTCCGTATATGGCAATCGCGCGGTCTGTCTCTCCTCTGGAACGAAGTGCGTCCGCTTTGACCAGCAGGGCGTCCCGTTCCTCGGGAAGCTTCTCCAGAACCGTTTCCGCCTCGGCGAGGGCTTGATCCGGATTGCCCGACCATAACAGCACCCGCGCCAGTTGGATGCGTGCGCGGGTGTTTTCGGGATTTCCCTGGAGGATGGAGCGGATTTCCATTTCAGACTCTGTGAGCCGTCCTCCCCAGGACATGTGGATGGCAATCCGGAGTCGATCATTTTCCGACAACCGGCCCCGCAGGTGAGGGAGGGCCTTGATGTAGGCATCCGCTGCCTTGTCGAAGGCGCTTATGCCGGCATGGTAATCACCGATCTCCTTCTGAATGTCCGCTTTTTCCTGTTCGTTTCCCGCCTCCGCGAGACGTTTGTTGAACATCTCCAGATCGCCGGCCCCAAAAGCGGGGGCAGCCAGAAAAACGGCAAGAAGTAGAATAAACAGTTTCCGTTTCATGATGTTTTCTCCCGCGGAATTTCAAGATCAGCAGATGCGGCGATATGCATATGAACATCCCTGATCCTGTTGAACAAAAATCATGGCATCCTTTAATTTCATGCCGGTTACAGGGTTAAGATTCGGAATGAACCGTTGAAACACGCATTTGTGATGGCGAGTCTCCCTTCTTTTTGACGTGCTCCCATTTGATGCGTCCGAAGAGAAATTGAAAAAACGCCTGAAATCGCCAGAATGAATTGAGCTGGCGGTAGCCGATATTTTCCAGCACTCCGTAGAGAAGCAGTTTGAAGAGGTCGCTCCATTTCGGATAGCGGCGGAAAGTGATTTCTTCGAGAAAAATTCCCATCGTGGACAGGAAAACCCCGTATGCAATCGCGAGCGCCAGAAACAGCAGGAAATAATCCGCATTGATCAGCCCGAAGAAATAGGACAGGGGGATGACGATGTAGCCGAGGAACTCGAGCAGCGGGCTGATCATCTCGACAAAAACGGTGTAGGGCATCGCGAACAGTCCGATCTGTCCATAGCGCGGATTGAAAATCAGCGATTTATGTTTCCAGACCGTCTGGATCATCCCCAGATGCCATCGTCGCCGCTGACGTCCCAGCATCCTGAATGTTTCCGGTACCTCCGTCCAGCAGATGGGATCAGAAATAAAGCGGATCCGGTAGGGTATTTTTTTCAGCCTGTAGTGCCGATGCATGCGGACGATCAATTCCATGTCCTCAGCCACATTGTCGGTGGCGAAACCACCGATGTTGAGAAGCGCGGCCTTCTGGAAAAAAGAGAAGGCGCCTGATATCACCAGATTGCAGTTCATTGCATCCAGACCGACCCGGCCGAACAGAAAACTCCGCAGATATTCAACGATCTGGAAACAGGCCAGTGTGCTGCGCCTGGGAAGTTCAATCGAGGTTACGACATTGCCCTCCTGCTTTGTCCCGTTCAGAACCCGGACGACACCGCCGCAGGCGATAACCGGCACCTCGCTTTGAACCAGAGGCGTGGCAAGTCGAATCAGGGCATCTTTTTCCAGAACGGAATCCGCGTCCTGGACACAGACATAGGGAGACCTGCAGACATTGATCGCACAGTTGATCGCATCCGCCTTGCCTCCGTTTTCCTTGTCCACAATGAGCAGATTGGGAATTTTGCTGGTGCAGTAAAACCCTCTGACAGGCCGGGTTTTGATCAGGTCGCGGTACAAGGGGTCAATGCGCTGCAGCGAGTAGTGGGAAATCAGCATATCCAGCATGCCATCCGTTGAACCGTCATTGACGACAATCACCTCCAGTCCGGGGTAGTTCATGGTCAGTGAAGACTCGATGCTCCTGATAATGACTTCGCTTTCATTCCTGGCAGGGATGATGATGCTGACAGGAGGCATCTCTGAACGCTTTTCAAGGTCTCTGAAAGGGGCATACCGGATTCTGTTGAGATGCCGGAGGATGACCACAAGGGCGATTGTCAGCATGAGAGTGTAAATGACCTGGACAAATCCATAGTAGAAACCAATGAAGTAATTGAAGCCGATTATAATCGAAACAAGGATCGCTTTCATACGGCACCTCCTGTCTGCGGGACTTCGGCCAATTCTTTGCTTAATTCCGGCCCGATGCAGCCGGCTTCGATCGCTTCACGCATCGGCGTGGGGAATCCTGCACGATCCATCATGGTCATCATGCGCAGAGCCTTGAATTTCTGTTGAAGATCGACGCCGCCAAGCCATTCTATCAGTCTGGTTTTATAACCGGTACGCTGGACAGCTTCCGAGATGCCCTCTTTCGCAAACCGATCCTCGGTTTCGAGCAACTCCAGGAAGGCATCGATCGATTCCTCTCCCGTGTTGATCAAGGATGCGGTTGCTGCATCCCTGACCTGCCATTGCCTGTCGAGCACGAGTTTTTTCAGCATTTCAATGTACTGATCACACCTCAGGGTCTCAATGGTACGGGCCAGCTGGAGCCGGACATACCACACGGGATCTTTCAGCAAAGGCTGGAAAATCTGTGGATTGTAAGGGAAAGAAGCCTGTCTCATGTCGTGTCGTGCCAGAAGCTTCAATGCCTTTGCCCTGACTTCGGCATTCGGGTGAGACAGTCTGGACAGGGCGAACTGAAACATCTCAGGGCTGACGGGGTAAGCGATCAGCGTCTCGATCATCACCGACAGCACTTCCGGGTCATCTTTATGAGCGGCATATTTAAGAAACGGTTCACCGGCCCACGGTCCAAAAAGCAGCAGCGATGTCTGAATGGCTTTGGCCGTTACCTTGCCTCCTTTGAGCAGAGCTGGAAGAGCGGTCAGGACGCCGCTCAGAGCTTCAGTCGATCCGATGCGGCACAGAGAACGGAAGGCAACAGTCACAACTTCCGATTCCTTGTGTTGCAGCAGTTGAACAAGGAAAGGTATTGCCGACGGATCGCCGATTTTACCGAGTTTATCGGCGGTGGCCGAGAGCTTGATCGATGAGGAACGTCCGGACAACTGTTTCTGATAGTATTGCACGTAACCGAGGGCCTGAAAAAGTTTCAACGTCTCCGTTTTCTGCTCCACCCCTTCGCACATTTCCAGGAGAATCTGTTCAAGTGCCTCCCATTTCAGGGAACCGGCAGGAATTTTCGTGTCCCGGGTAAACGCGTCGATGGAACCTGTGGCAATGCTGTCCCTGAGAGCTGGTCTTAATAGTTCCCGCAGCAGGTCGAGTTTTTCATAACGCCGCTTATTCCACACACGTCTGCAAATCGATGCCATTATTGAGGTAAGTATCAGAAAGAATATGAAGATAATGAACGAAATCAGAAAGAGCTGGGAAATAGTCATTTTATTTGCCTCCTTTCTGCTTGATGATGTTGTGAAACGCTTTTACAGCTTTTCATCTTCTCTGTTATCGCCTGCATAAAAACCGGGGATCGTGAGGCGTGGCTGCTTCCTTCGGTCTTGTTCCGGATTCTCTGATCTTAGCCCCTGCCAAACAATCATGTTTTAAGTTACACTTACAGACATCATTGGGGCTGCGCAATGGGAGCAGAGTGATAGTCCTCACCAAGCGCGATGTGATATATCTCACTCGCGGGGAACGGCAATAAGCGGGACGCATTTCTTATCTATTTGATTCTATTGAATGATAAGGAACAAATGTATCCTGCCGGGTGGGATCTGTTCCGCCTGGATGGGGGAATACAGGGAAAACAATCGCGGCTGAGATCGGAAAAAACTGCAGAGGCAATCCGGATGTCGCCTGAAAAATGAAATAAATTTCTGTAAAGGCGGGGAGGCGTTTTTTGGGAAACTATGCGCTGTGCAGTATTGACTTGAATGTTTCGAATTTCATGTCGCTGCCGACAGAGATGCGGGGGATCTCGTTCAGGGGGCTTGCCGGACCGAAAAAGCCCCGCCGTGACGTAAGCATGCAGTGGAATCCCGCCTGTGTGGCGATCTCCATTGCGCGCCGGGAGTAGAAGCCGTATGGCCAGGCAATGATCCCGGAAGATCTGCCGATTTCCCGCTTCATGGTTTCCTGGAACAGCTTGAGATCGTCGTAAAGCATTTTTTCCGGGACATCCAGCACACCCCGGTGGCGGAAGGCATGCAGTTTAAAGGTATGGCAGCCGAGGTCAACAATACCCCCGGCTGTGAGATATCGGTACTCATCCCAGCTCAGCATGGGCCTGTTGCCGGCCATAGGCAGATAAGATCCCACAGCATTGCCGATGATGTTGATTGTTGCTTTAAACCGGTACGATTGCAGAAGGGGGAAAGCGAAATCCATGAAAGACGCGTATCCGTCGTCGAAGGTGATGACGACGGCTTTTTCGGGAAGTGGAGAATCCTTGAGCCGGCTGAGAGAAATTGCCGAATAGCCGTTGCTGTAAAGCCATTCCATCTGACTGGCGAATTGAGTGGCACTTGCGGTATAAGCGTCGGAAAAGGAGTCTGAAATATCATGATAAAGCAGGACCGGCAGGCCGCCTTCGGCCCCAGTGATAACGGAATCCTGGTCGAGAACCGGCGCCAGTGATGTACAGGCCTGTCCGATAAACGGGAGAGCGAGCAGAGCGCCCGCTCCTTTCAGGAAAGTTCTTCGATCAAGATTTTTCGTCATGACGGCAGCTTCTCGAGGTAGCGCTGATAGATGCCCGCGCTGCGTTTGGTGTAAAAATGATAAAGGGGAGTATCCCATTCCTTCCATGTGTATGTCTGTGACGGCGAGCCGCTCAAGGGCAGCATGTCGGCGGCATTCAAGTTCCGCCCGGTTGGCACGGCGGCCATGCTTTGACTTTCCGGCTTGAAGGAGCAGGCAATAGCCCGGATACCGTCGGTCTTCCGGGTTTCTTCAGCGCCCTTCTTCCAGAGTACCGTTTTCGAGCTTGGGTCGGTAAACTGGATGAGCCCCCAGGGGATGCGGAGTTCAATGGCGGTTTCACTGACAAAGAAATCGGCGAGGGAATCGTATTGTCGGTGATTCGGGTCGAGGCTGCCCTGTCTGAGATTGCTCATGGGGACGACCCGGGATGGATAGAAGCGCCGTCCGTCCTTGCTGGTGCGGCGGACATTGGGTCTGTTCTGCATGACGATCCAGGCCCCCTCAAAGGATCTGCCCGGATGGATTTCCCGCCTTGCGGCGTTCAGATATTTATCGTAGGCAGGACAGACGAGGATCCGGCTTCTCTCCGCGCCGCAGAGATGAATAATAAATTTCAATCCCAAAGGACTGGTGACATTGAGGTTGAAGGGAAGGACAAACTCGCCTGCTGAAGGATCGCAGGTATCCAGTCCGATCACATAATGGGCCTTGGAAAAATCGATTTTACCCCGCGTTTCCAGCCTCAGATAAAAAAACCCTTCGTCATGCTGAGCCGCAAGACGCGCCAGGGTGCGGGCGTCATCGCCCCCGTCGTCGAACAGGAAGAGCGGAGGACCTTCCTTGCGGGACAGGGGCGTTGCGTTTTGCCACTCTTCCCGGTTGCCGGACAGGGAAACCATCCTGCCCGGATAGCCCGGATAAGCGGCGATAAGGCCATAGTTCTGCTCCGCGTCCTGGAAATTGAACCAGAGCGCATTGCGATCCGGCGGCAGTTCATAGGCCATGAAAAGCCAGTTTTTTTTGAACCATTCATCAAACCAGCTGAACACAGCCCCGCCCGCCAGTCCCGCGCGGTGGATCGCCAGCATCATCTCACCGTTGATTTCGCCCTGACGCACCTCGTTGTGGCCGCCGTGGTGCCAGCCCTTCACATGCCAGTGGGACACCTCCCTGCTGGAAGGAACGCCGAATTCACCGATGATGACCGGCTGTCTGCCATGGCGCCGCCTGAGATTGGAGAGATAAGACAGGTAGGGCGTTTCGTCATCGAGATAATCGTTGTTCATGAAATCGGGATAGTAAGGGTAGGCATGGTACGTGGCGAAAAAACCCGCCCCCTGCTTCACCTTGAACTTTGCCGGATCGAGAGATTCGACGTCTTCATTTTCGTTGCATCCCTCTGTGCGGATGCGCTGTCCCTGGCGGTGAAGATCATCCTCATAACGGGATTCCGAGGGATGAACCAGGGGATCCAGCGTGGGCCAGCAGATCGTTGAAAGGGGATGGACTGTCCCGTAACGGCTCGACTCATAGCCGAGCAGAAAGTCGCCTATCCGGCCGATCCAGTTCTCGAAGGGGGTGCCTGCCGAAACTTGAATGAAGGAGCCGTCAGAATCGTTCAGCCTTCTCCCTTCTTTGCTGTTGAAGGCGGCAACGGGGCAGCTTTCCCATTCTCTGCCCACAATAAATCCGAGCGTGCAGGGAGAAACGTCGCAGGTATAGGTTCCATGCGGATAGCCCGGACGTTCAGGGAGGGAGCCGCTGCCGAAAACGCCATCCACGGCCTCGGTGATCTGCTGTCTGATATAGCGAAGATAAAGGTCGTGACCAAAATCGCCGTTATCTGGAAGCTCCGCCCAGATGCCCTGCAGAAGAAACAGCTTCCCGCGCTTTTCGTTGAATTCGTAAAGCGCTTCGTAAAAAGCCGGTGGGTGGAGTGTGTAGATTCTGACTGCGTTGAAGCCGAGGGCCTGCATCTGTTCGAACCAGGCCCGGTAGGTTCCTTTCCGGATGGCATATTCGCCGGGATAGGAGCCGGGAGGGGCGAGGCCGAGATTGATGGCCTTGACAAAAAGAGGTTTCCAGGTTCTGCCGGTCAAGACTTCGAAGGTGTCCTTCAAGGCCCTGAATCGCACTTCGCGCCGCTTCGGATGGGAACTGCCCGCAAGGGCGGCGATACGTCTGTCCACTTCATCGATGTGCTGCTGAATCTCCACGCTTTGGGGATCGATGTCCAGGGCCTTGTAATAGGCCCAGCGGGCAGTCGGAAAGTCTTCCAGCCTGTCGTGGGCAATTCCAAAACCAAAATAGGCCCGGGCTGTCTTCTTTTCATCGAGGGCGCGCCGGAAGATATTGACAGCTTCCGGGAAATGCCCCTGTTTCAGTGCAAAAAAACCAAGATCTTCATGGTTTATGGGATTATGCATGAAACTGTTCCCGATGCGGAAAAAGCCGGCGATGAAGTTTACAAGGCATGTCCGTTCCCTGTCGCAGAATCAAAGATTGCAGATTTTAAAGAATCTCTTCCTCTTGTGCAAGCAGTTCTTCTGAAAAAACGCAAATCTGAATACGGAATGTCATCTCCACTTTGCATGAAATTCTTTTGAGTTAAATACGACTAATACATCAGATGATGTCAAAAGGCATGTCGCCTTTTTTCTATCGTAGAAAAGAAAGTGAGGAATTGATCAAGTTAAGAGTTGAAAGTCAAATGCCGGTCCTGCCAGGCTGGATGTCAATTGAAACCCGGTTTCGCTGTAATCGAGCTGGATAGGTCCGGCCTTTTCCAGAAGATCCCTGTCTATCGCAAAGGTGATGCCCTGTTCTATAAAAATGGTATCGTTTTCCTTTGGCTCATCCAGAGTCATGGCCAGAGACGACGGGCCTCAGCAAAACTTATGCGGTATGATCCTCACCGTGCCGGGTCCTCTCTCGCTCTTCAGAATTTTCTTCAGCTTATCAGCTGCTTTTTGTGTGACTTCCATCATGCCTTCACTCTCCAGAATAAAATCGTTTACAGCTGGATCACTCAATAAAAGAACGGTTATACCGCTCATCCCTCCAGAAAAGCGGTATGGTTCCCTTTTAAAACGCACCCTCTGTCTGTCGCATCCAGATGAAGCCGCTCCACATAATGAGTAAAATCGACGTAAGCTTCAACAAATTCCCGCCCTTTCTCAACGCTTTCATCCTTGAGTTATTCTGTGATTCAAATGCGTTATAGCGACAAGGCAGCTTGCCCGCTTATCAGCGTTCCAATGCCGGTTAAGTCAGGTACATTTTGCTCAGCTTCCCGAGTAAACCATGAAATTCTTCATGTTTGCCTGCTCCAATTCGCTCCTCTTCTATTCTCTCAAAACCTTCAAACAGTTCATCCTGTGTTTTTTCCGATAAAAGACTGTCAGCCATTACAAATAGAACGTTATTTTCCTTTTCGATATGATTTCTCAGCAACGTAATGTAGGCAAGCGCATTTTTCCTGATGGTTTTGGATGCGGATTCATTACCGCCAGCACAAGCGGCATAGGCATCGCTCATGGACTTGACATAATTTCTTCCCATTTCATGTTCCTGAAGCATGACGGCAATAGGACCATCTTTGGAAACCCCCGCAGTTATCAGTGCAGGAAACAACAAATCTTCCTCTTTGCCGTGATGACATTTGTCCACAAAGACTTTCAGGAACTCCAGAATTCCATCAAAATGTTCTTCGTTCAGATTTCCATCTGTTTCCAATTGTCGGCATACCTGTTCCAAAATATTGAGCATGATCTTGACGCCTTCATGCTCGTTTCTTAACTGTTGCGTCGCTTTCATATCTGACCTCCTCATCGTTGCATGAATGCAGAATAACAACGGCTTTCTCTGGAATCGCGGCGGATTGCCGAACCGTCCGGGTTCAATTCTTCGAAAGTCTTGAAATATTTTCTATAAAGGGTGTGTTCTTTCCTTTGCAGGCGCAATGTCGATCGCTGTTAATGACTAAGTCCGTCTGATGGCCTTCATCAAGGCCTTTGGGACACTTTCATTCAAAACTCAGCATTTGTAAGGATAAAAATGATGATAACAATATCCTCCCGGATCGCTTTGTGCCATCTCCACGTCAATCAGGCACTGCCCAATCATTTTTTTTGAATATTCTTCATAATCAGGACGTTTTTCCTCTTCACTCTTACATTTCATGCAGATGGGCTCGTGGTCATAAACTGATAAAATCCTTTTATCATCCGCCTTGAGTGAGCTGCCACAGCGCGGACACTGAATCATGCATATAATTTTTTCTTTCCAGGGATCTGCCATGGTTTTTCTCCTTTCCGAGTCCAGTAAGGTTTCTATTTCTAATCAACTACAAGCAGGCATTTGGTTACTATTATAATATTATCAATACAGTAAAATCGATACTTATTTCGATCGATTCACCGGTTAAGAAACATTTCCGGGAGTAATCCAGGCAGACTGTTCCTGTGACCCTCAAAGATTAGAACTGTTATTACACAAAGGATGCATTCCCGGAATCCTCGAATCACAATAAATGCGATCATCATTGATCTCCAATTGAAGCTTCAAATCATTCAATCAATCAACACCCCCTGCTGTAAGCCTTCATGATTTAAACATTAAGTTTGCCGCGATTATGTCAAAGGAGAAAGTCAGATCTCTACAGAAGGGGTCGCTGGTGCGGACTTCAATCCAATTTAAAAGAGTGAAATTTGCGGGCAAATCGTTTGTGCGGCAGATTTCTTCTTTCTCAGGAGCGCAGGCCTGATGGGTGAAAATCAGGTCGAATAGCTGAGCAGCCAATTGAAATTATTGAACTGAAATATGCGGCTTCATTGTTCATGATAACAAAAACACTTGTCTTTGGAACTGTTTAAGTTAATGGAGAATACGACTCTGGAGTTTTTCCTTGACAGAATAAATTTAATCTCTATAATCTCTACTAAATCGGTAGAGATACTTTACATTAAATCAGGGCAGATTATGAAACTTTCCACCAGAGGCCGTTACGGGTTGCGTTTTATGCTGGATCTGGCTGTTCATTATAACGAAGGCCCCATTTTTCTCAAGGATATCGCACAGCGTCAGGGAATCTCCGAAAAATATCTCTGGCAGCTTATTCATCCCCTGAAGACTGCCGGATTGATCAATTCAACCCGGGGAGCGCACGGGGGGTACCAGTTGGCAAAGAATCCGGAGGACATCACGCTGAAGGATATCATGCAGGTGGTGGAAGGTCCCTTGTGTCTCGTGGACTGCGTGGACAATGCTTCGATATGTGAGCGGGCGAGCACGTGTATAACCCGCAACGTATGGCAGGAAGCGACTCGGGTCATTCTGAAGACCCTGGAATCTCTTACCCTGGAGACCATGGTCAAACGACAGACGGAAAAAGAGAAACAGGCGACATGAAAGGTAACGATCGATCCGGATTGATGTGTCGTTGTCATTTAATGTGCCGCTCTGCGGGAAGGGGGCATTTGTGCATGTAATATCTGCAAAGATGACATGAACTCGGAAATCAACCCGCTGCCCCGCATCAAAGGAACAAGAGCAGCGGGTTTTTTATTTATATTTATAATCTCATCAGGGAGATCGGGGGAGTATGAAAGGAAGTTTTTCAGATTTTCCGGACGCCGTGGAAGTCATATCCGGAAATCCATTGAAATTAGACAGCATGGATCAAGTAGAAACCCGATATTTCAACTTTGCCGAACCATCGGAAAATCTAGACCTGGAAAGCGGCGAAAAACTGGGGCCGGTGACCCTGGCCTACGAAACCTATGGGTGCTTGAACGCGCAGAAGTCCAATGCCGTCCTGATCTGCCACGCCCTTTCCGGCGACGCCCATGCGGCCGGTTATCACGCCGGTGAGCAGAAACCGGGCTGGTGGGACAACATGATCGGGGCTGGCAGGGCCTTCGACACGGATCGTTACTTCGTTCTCTGTTCCAACGTGATCGGGGGATGCAAGGGGTCAACCGGACCAGCATCACTCAATCCGGCGACAGGAAAGCCATACGGCCTGAGTTTCCCTGTCATCACGATCAGGGACATGGTGGAGGCCCAGCGTCGCCTGATTGATTTTTTCGGCATTGAACGATTGCTGTGCGTTGCCGGAGGGTCCATGGGCGGCATGCAGGCCCTGCAGTGGGCCGCTTCCTACCCGCAGCGGGTGCGTTCCGTGATCGCCATTGCCACGACAGCCAGGCATTCGCCTCTGCAGATCGCCTTCAACGAGGTGATCCGGCAGAGCATCATGGCTGATCGAACGTGGCGGTCCGGAGACTACTATGACTACGGCCCTCCGGACCGGGGACTTGCCATCGCCCGGATGATCGGCCATATCACCTTCATGAGTGAAGCGTCCATGGAACAAAAATTTTCCCGCAACCGGACTCAGGTTTTAAAAGGCATTCCCTTTGATCCGGAGTTCGAGGTCGGGGGATACCTGAAATATCGTGGGAATCAGTTTGTGAAGCGGTTCGATGCCAATGCCTATCTCTACATCACGCGGGCGCTCGACTACTTCGACCTGTCGGGAGACCGGCTGATTTCCCCGGACGGGGTGCGGGATGCCCGGTTTCTCATCATTTCGTTTTCGTCGGACTGGCTTTACCCGCCCAGTCAATCCCAGGACATCGTGCGCCAGTTGAAAAAGGGACAGGTGGACGTGACCTCCTGTGAACTGAATTCCAGTTACGGCCATGATGCCTTTCTGGTGGAAACGGAAGGGCAGACCACTTTGATACGGAATTTTTTGAGCAGCAGCCATGAACGTTAGACAAAAAGAAAACCCTATTCCTCCGGACTATCGGATCATCGCCGAAATGATCCATCCCAGCGCAAGAATCCTGGATCTGGGCTGCGGCACGGGCGACCTGATGGCCTTTCTCGCCCGGAGTCGCAATACCCGCGGGCAGGGGATCGAGATCAACGAGAGCGCCGTTTATGAGTGCGTGAAGAAAGGGCTGAGCGTCTGCCATGACGATATCGAAAGCGGCCTGCTGGAATATCCGGACAAGTCCTTTGATTACGTCATCTTGAATCAGAGCATGCAGGAAGTGCGGAATGCGGATGCCCTTCTGGCGGATGCCCTGAGGGTCGGCCGGCGGGTGATCGTCGGGTTTCCCAATTTTGCCGAGATCAGCTCGCGCTTCCGGCTTTTTTTCCAGGGGAGGTCCCCGGTCACCGAGGCACTGCCTTATCGGTGGTATGATTCACCAAACGTGCGGTTTCTGAGTATCAGCGATTTCAGGAATTTCTGCGAGAGGAAGGGTATCAAAGTGCTCCAGACCCGCTATCTTCGTGGCCAGCGGATCGTAGCCTGCCGGCCCAATCTGCTGGCCGAACTCGCTGTCTTTCTTCTGACTGTGGACAAGTCATTTCAAAATTGAAGGTGCAACCATGGAAAACATTATTCAAAAAATTCAGAAACTGAAGCGGAAACGTCAGGCCGTGATCCTTGCGCACAATTACCAGCGCCCTGAAGTGCAGGATATCGCCGATTTCGTGGGAGATTCCCTGGGGCTGTCCATCCAGGCCGCCTCGACAGACGCCAAAGTGATCGTCTTCTGTGGCGTCCACTTCATGGCCGAGACAGCAAAGATCTTTTCACCGGAGAAGACGGTCCTGCTGCCGGACCCCGACGCCGGCTGTCCCATGGCGGACATGATCACCGGAGAGCAGTTGCGGGAGCTGAAAGCCCGACATCCGGGCGCCAAGGTTCTCTGCTATGTGAATACTTCGGCGGAAGTCAAGGCGGAGTGCGATCTCTGCTGTACCTCGGCCAACGCCGTCACCATGGTCCGGGAGGTGCTGAAGGGTGCTAAGGAAATCATTTTTGCGCCGGACCAGTATCTGGCGGCTTATGTGGCGGAACAGACAGGGAGGTCCTTTATCACCTGGCACGGCTTCTGTCCGACTCACGCGAAGATTCTGCCGGAAGACGTCGAACGGGAAAAGGCATTGCATCCCAATGCCGTGTTCATTGCCCACCCGGAATGCCGGCCCGCGGTGACGCACCTGGCGGACAAAGTGGCTTCCACGGAAGGGATGTGCCGATATGTGCAGGAAACGCCCGCAACGGAAATCATCGTCGGGACGGAGGTCGGGATTATCCACCGGATGAAGAAGGAAAATCCCGAAAAGGTGTTCTATCCGGTCTCAGAACTGGCTGTCTGTCCGAACATGAAGCGCACCACGCTGGAAAAGGTTCTGTGGAGCCTGGAAGATAATGTTCACGAAGTGAACCCGCCTGCGGAAATTGCCCGTCGGGCTTACGCCAGCATCGAGAGGATGCTGAACTACCGTCCGTGAAATGCGACCCTCTATTAATGGCCGACAGCGGATAAAGAATTCATAAGAGAATCAGGAAAAAGGTCATCAAAATGATCAATACAGAAATTGTATGGGAAAAAAGCAAAGAAATGTCCCCGGACAGGTACATGGACTCTCTCGTCGAAGCTCTCTGCTCCATCAATGTCGGTCTTAACGGCGGGTGCCGGAATGACAGGCATAACCAGTCCCTGCCTTCTCAGAACGTCATCAGAGAAGTCATGGAGACATTGCGGTCGATTCTTTTCCCCGGCTACTTCGGGTTTTCCCACCTGAAGAAAGACAGCGTTCATTTTCATATCGGATCCGCATTGGATCGCGTGCAACCTGTTCTGGTCGATCAAATCCAGAAGGGACTGTGTTTTGCCTGCCGGGATGGAGTAACATGCCTGTCCGATTGTCATGAGCAGGCGCAGTTCATCGCGACCGCCTTTTTTAAACGACTGCCGGTCATCCAGCGGTTGCTCATGACCGACGCCTGTGCGGCCTATGAAGGCGACCCGGCGGCTTCCAGTCTGGATGAAGTCATCTTCTGCTATCCGGGGCTGCTGGCGCTCACCAACCATCGCCTGGCTCATGAACTTCAAAAGCTGGAGGTGCCCTTCATCCCTAGAATGATTGCGGAACAGGCCCACAGCCTCACCGGAATCGACATCCATCCCGGCGCGGCAATCGGAGAGTCCTTCTTCATCGATCACGGCGCCGGCGTGGTGATCGGCGAAACGAGCATCATCGGCAACCGGGTGCGCATCTATCAGGGCGTTACCCTGGGAGCAAAGAGTTTTCAGAAGGATGAAAACGGCATGCTGGTCAAAGGGGTGCCCCGCCATCCCATTATAGAAGATGACGTCATCGTATATTCCGGGGCTACGATATTGGGAAGGGTCACGATCGGTCGCGGATCGGTCGTCGGAGGCAACGTCTGGCTGGTTAACAGCGTGCCGCCTCAAAGCCGGATCACCCAGGCGCAGTCCTGCCAGAGTGATTTCAGTGATGGCGCCGGGATCTGAAAAAACAGGAAAGGTTGAAACGATCTTGAAGAAAAGGGTTCTGCTGGCCATCAGCGGCGGCGTGGATTCTTCCGTAGCCGCGTTGCTTCTGAAGGAAGAAGGTTATGAAGTTGCCGGAGTGACCATGTGTCTCGGAGTTCGTGAGGAAGAAAACAAAGTGCGCTGCTGTGGGCGGGAGGCCATCGAGGATGCCCGGGGAGTCTGTGAAATTCTGGGAATTCCCCATTATGTCCTGGACTATGCGCCGCTGCTGGAAACCTGTGTGATCGACAAGTTTGTGCGGGAATATCGCCTCGGAAGGACTCCCAATCCCTGTATTGACTGCAACCGTTACCTGAAGTTCGGCCACTTGCTGGACTCGGCCCGGACCATGGGCTTTGATTACCTGGCCACCGGACACTACGCAAAGATTGAGCGGAAAGAAAGCCGGTGGATTTTAAAGAAAGCGAAGGATCTTGTGAAAGATCAGACCTATTTTCTCTACCCCATCCCTGTCGCCGCCCTGGAGCATATTCTTTTCCCTCTTGCAGACCGGACCAAGGACGAAGTCAGGGAAATCGCACGACAGGCCCTTCTTCCCATTGCGGAAAAACCGGAAAGCCAGGATCTGTGCTTTGTCACTCAGGACAGTTATCGGGATTTTCTGCAGGAGCAAGGCTGCCCGGTTCATCCGGGACCCATTGTCGACCGTTCCGGCCGTGTCCTGGGGGAGCATTCGGGAACCGTTTTCTATACCATCGGTCAACGCCATGGTTTGGGGATCAGCTCTCCTTTCCCCTTGTATGTGGTGGCCATCGATGTAGCCGGCAATTCTGTGATTGTCAGCGGTAAAGAGGATGTCTATGCGCAGGGGCTGGTGGCCGGTGAGATGAACTGGCTGACCCCGGAACGGCCTCAGGAGGCGGAAGCCAGAATCCGGCACCGGAAGAGAACCTGTTCCTGCCGGATCGTTCCGGAAGGGGATCGAATCCGGGTCTATTTTGCGGAAGATCAGGACGCCGTCACTCCCGGTCAGGCCGTTGTTCTATACCAAGAGGATGAAGTGCTGGGCGGGGGAGTCATCGAGGAAGCGCTGCATTACGCCAATTAAAATTGAGAGGTCATATGAGTACGGATCAAAAAAGTTGGAAAAGAGAAACCATTCTTCTGCATGGCGGACAGGAATCCGACCCGTCAACGGGGTCCCGAGCCGTCCCCATCTACCAGACCACATCGTATCAGTTCCGGGATACGGAGCATGCAGCCAATCTGTTTTCCCTGAAAGAATCTGGAAACATCTATACACGGTTGATGAATCCAACTACGGACGTCCTGGAGAGACGGATCGCCCTCCTCGACGGCGGGGCAGGGGCGCTGGCCACGGCAAGCGGGCAGGCCGCTATCACGCTGGCGCTGCTCAATATCGCCCAGGCCGGCGATGAAATCGTGTCCGCCGATAATCTTTATGGCGGCACCTACAATCTTTTTCACTACACCTTCCCCCGTCTGGGGATCAGGGTGCGCTTTGTGAAATCCAACGACCTGAAGGCCCTGGAACAGGCCATCACGCCGAAGACCAAAGCCTTCTATGCTGAGTCCCTGGGCAATCCCAAACTCGACGTGGCCGATCTTGAAGGCATTTCGGCCATTACCCGGGTCCATGGCATCCCCTTCGTCCTCGATAACACAGTGTCGCCTTACCTCTTAAAGCCCCTCGATTTCGGTGTGGATATTATCGTCTACTCGGCAACCAAGTTTATCGGGGGGCATGGCACCTCCCTTGGCGGCCTCATCGTCGACTCGGGAAAATTTGACTGGACTAACGGCAAATTTCCCCTCATTGCCGATCCCGACCCCAGTTACCACGGGATTAACTTTGTGGAAGCCCTGAAGCCGATTGGAAACATCGCCTATATCATCAAGGCGAGGGTGACCCTGCTACGGGATATGGGGCCCGCCCTGTCGCCATTCAATGCCTTTCTCTTCCTTCAGGGGCTGGAAACACTGCATTTGCGGATGATCCGCCATGCCGAAAACGCCCTGGCCGTTGCGCATTATCTGGAAAAGCATCCCAAGGTTAGCTGGGTCAATTACCCCGGATTGCCGGGCAGTCCGGAAAAGGCAAAGGCTGATAAATATCTGCCTGCAGGCGCCGGGGCCATAATCGGCTTCGGAATCAAAGGCGGACTGGAATCCGGGAAAAAATTCATCGATTCCCTGTCCCTGGTTTCCCATCTGGCCAATGTCGGCGATGCCAAGACCCTGGCCATTCACCCGGCGACAACGACTCATCAGCAACTTTCGCCGGAAGAGCAGCTGGCAACGGGCGTGACGCCGGATTTCATCCGGCTGTCCATCGGCATCGAGCATATCGATGATATCCTGAACGACCTTGAGCAGGCCTTCGAAAAGGTATCCTGAAGAAATGAAAGGGAGTGAAAGTGTAACGTTCCGAATCAGAAACCGGCTGAAAAAGCTGCAGGAAACGGCACAGCAGGGTTTCCATAATAATGCAGGAGGACAGCTCCATGAAACGAATCTACGAAGACAACTCCCGGTCCATCGGCAATACACCGCTGGTGAAACTTAATAATCTCACCAGGGGGTTGCAGGCGACGGTTCTTGCCAAGGTGGAAGGTAGAAATCCTTCTTATTCGGTAAAATGCCGGATCGGTGCAGCCATGATCTGGGATGCTGAGGAACGGGGGGTGCTTCAGCCCGGCATGGAAATCATCGAACCGACAAGCGGTAATACAGGGATCGCCCTTGCATATGTGGCGGCAGCCCGGGGATATGAACTGACCCTGACCATGCCCGAAACCATGAGCCTCGAACGCCGCCGGGTTCTGGCAGTCTTCGGCGCCAATCTGATCCTGACCCCCGGCGCTGAAGGGATGAAGGGGGCAATTAACCGGGCAGAGGCTTTGGTGGCTTCCGCGCCGGAACATTATTTCCTGCCCCAGCAGTTCAAAAACCCGGCTAATCCTGCCATCCACGAGAAAACCACCGGTCCCGAGATCTGGACGGAAACGGATGGAGAAGTGGATGTCCTTGTCTCCGGCGTCGGGACAGGGGGAACGATTTCCGGGGTATCGCGGTATATCAAAAAAGCTCAAGGTAAACCGATCTTGTCTGTGGCGGTGGAGCCGAAGGAAAGTCCGGTCATGACTCAGAAGCTGGCCGGGGAAGAACTGCGGGCGGGACCTCATAAAATTCAAGGAATCGGCGCCGGGTTCATCCCGGATACGCTGGATCTTTCCCTTGTGGATCGTGTGGAACAGGTGGAAAGCGATGAAGCCGTGCTGACAGCTCGGAAGCTGGCTCGGGATGAGGGCATCCTTGTGGGCATCTCCAGTGGTGCGGCCGCTGCAGTCGCGCTGCGTCTGGCCGCACGGGAAGAATTTGCAGGGAAGATCTTCGTTGTAATCCTCCCGGATGCCGGGGAACGGTACCTGTCCACCGTCCTTTTCGAAGGTATCGGCGAATGATCGCCATTCGGAAGTCGGCTGAAGCCTTCCGACACTTGCGGACAGATCAGCATGGGTTTTACACAATAAAACGCCAACAGGTGAAAAAGGAGAAAAAAGAAGTGGGAACATTGTCAGCAGGAAAAATCTTATCGATAAATATCGGGAAAAAGGTCGGCGCCAAAAAAGATCCCGCGGAAGAGTGTCGACTCATCGCGGATTTCGGCATTGAAGGGGATGCCCATGGAGGTATCTTGCAGAACCGTCAGGTCAGTCTGCTGGCGACGGAAAGTATCGAGAAAATAAGAAATAAGGGATTGGATATCCATTACGGCGACTTCGCGGAAAATCTCACCACGGAAGGAATTGTTCTGCATCTTCTTCCCCTGGGGACAAAACTGAAGATCGGCAAGGAGGTTCTCACGGAAGTTTCTCAGATCGGCAAGGTTTGTCATGACCGCTGCGCGATCTTTCATACCATCGGTGACTGCGTCATGCCCCGGGAAGGAATTTTCGTCAGAGTCCTTTCGGACGGAGTCATTCGTGTCGGAGATGAAATTACCCTTGAATCCTGAGGAAAAAAGGGGATTGGGGCAAAAAGCTCTATCCCCCTGAGATAACATGTGAGGAATCAGCGATGAACAGGATCTATTTGGATAACGCGGCAACGACCCAGGCAGCTCCTGAGGTGATCGAGGCGATACAGACCTGCTTCCGTGAAACATACGGCAATCCCTCCAGTCTGCATTCCTTCGGACTGGAGGCAAGAGGCGTCATTGAGTCCGCGCGTCGGAACATCGCAGGCTTCATAAATGCTTCGTCTGATGAGCTTTTCTTCACGGGTTCAGGAACGGAAAGCAATAATACGGCAATAAAAGGCATCGTTTATTCTCTTCGGGGAAAGGGTGATCATATTGTCACTACGGCGATTGAGCATCACGCCATTCACGAGCCCCTTCACTTCCTTGAAACGCAGGGATTGAAAGTTACGTATCTGCGGAATGACGATAACGGGCAGGTCGATCCCGATGACCTGAAAAAGGCCATCACGGGGGAGACGATCCTGGTCAGCGTCATGCACGGCAACAATGAGATCGGAACTCTTGAACCCATAAAGGAGCTGGGCGCCATCTGCCGGGAGAGAGGTGTCTATTTCCACACCGACGCAATCCAGACCTTCGGCCATATACCGATTGATGTCCGGGAAATGAACATCGATCTGCTGAGTGCATCGGCCCATAAACTTTACGGCCCAAAAGGAGTGGGACTTCTTTATATCAGAAAGGGCGTGCAGATGACCCCATTGCTGCATGGCGGCGGTCAGGAGAAAAGACTCAGGGCTTCAACTCAGGATACTCCCGGGATAGCCGGATTCAGCAGGGCGGTGGAACTGGCGGCTTCCGAAATGGAGAAAGAGGCCGGTCGGCAATCCCGATTGAGGGACAAGCTGATCGCCGCTCTGCTCGAAGCCGTTCCGGAAAGCACACTCAACGGACATCCGAAGTTGAGACTCCCCAATAACGTGAACATGTCCTTCGCCTGTGTCGAGGGAGAGGCCGCGCTGCTTAACCTGGATATGGAAGGCATTGCAGTCGCCACCGGAAGCGCCTGCACATCAACCAGCCTTGAGCCGTCCCATGTTTTAACAGCCTGCGGTATGACGCACGAACTTTCTCACGGCTCCCTTCGGCTTTCACTGGGACGCACGACAACCGAGGAAGAAATTGATCAGGTCATCAAAGTACTGCCGCCAATCATCGCGAAACTCCGGGCAATGTCACCCTTATACAAGAAGCAGGGAGCAAAGTAATGGAAGCTGCATGCAGTGTTTACAATGAAAAGGTTATGGATCACTTCAGAAATCCGTGAAATGTGCGTGAAGTGGAAAACGCCGATGCAAAAGGAACCGCTGGAAATCCTAAATGCGGCGATATCATGGAGCTTTCACTGAAAGTGGAGAAAGACATTATCACCGATGCCAAGTTCAAAACCTTGTCTTAAAAAATGCCGGTATACAGGGAGGACCCGGAATGGAAAAATTTGAGATAGTAAAAATAACACCCGAGGGACTGACGGGAATCGAGAAGGGTGTAAGCGAAGAGGTTCCACTTACCATTGAAGTCAACGGAAGCGAGATTGCGACGATTCTCGCAAGTCCCTTCCATATTGACGACCTGGCAAGGGGCTTTCTTTTTACTTCCGGCATGATTGCTGAGATATCGGGAATCAGATCCCTTTATATCGATATGGAACGCTTTCGGGTTGTTGCGGAATTTGAAGGCAATCTCAAGGATTTCGTATTTAAACGCATCTACACATCCGGTTGTGGCAAGGGGGTCATTTTTCACAATCCCATTGATGTGATCGGAAAGACAGCTCTTTCGAACGGATTGGAGATTACGGCGGAAAAGCTGGTCTGCCTGATGAAGCAATTTCTTTCAAGGCAGACGGAATATTGCGACACGGGTGGCGTCCATGGGGCCGCGCTTGCATCATCTGAAGAGATCTATGTAACCAGGGAGGATATTGGAAGGCACAATGCGATCGACAAGGTGATCGGGGCATCACTGGCCGCAGGAACAGGGATGGCAGATAAAATACTGCTGACGACCGGCAGAGTATCGTCTGAGATATTCTCTAAGGTGCTCAGGGCCAGAATCCCTGTTATCGCCGCCCTCGGCGGGCCCACGAATCAGGCTGTCAAGCTGGCCAGAGTGACCAACATAACGCTGGTAGGCAGACTGAGGGGCGGCCGCGGCGAGATCTACAGCGGGGAGCGGAGAATACTTTAAAGGCTTTGACTGAACGCGCTTGAATTCATGCGGGAAAACCGGCCGCTCTCATCTGCATGGCCACCCGCTTTGTACAGTGCTTCGTGCGAGTTAAGACAAGGACCGATTCCGCTGCTGGACCTTTCTTTCCCATAACAACATCGAGACAGGTGCGATCACAAGAGATATTTTGCGAATTTACGGACAGGCTCCAGTCAAAAATAAATGACATAATCGATTTTTTCTATAAGGGCAGAAAGCGACTCTGATGCTGACAGTTTAAAATGATCTGAGTGTTTTCTTGTTCCCGTTGGAAACCTGTGATAATGACGGCAATAATAATTTATTGAAAGGGACTCTTATGAAAACAGAACTTCTTAACGAATATATTTTTACCGAAATCGTCATGGAAATTGCCCAAGCTATGAGAAGAACCCGACAAAAACAAATGGAAGCAGATGGCGCCAGTCAGGAAGAAGTAGCCAATACACCAATCACTGTTGAAGACCGTCGGAAAGCCCTTAATATTCTTGAATCCGAACGACAACAGGTCGTTGCGCTTCTCGCAGAATTAAACACGGATTTTTCGGGATTCTCTGAGGGGTGTCATTAATGGAGCTTACACATGCTATCGTTTGATGATTCATAATGTCTCCCTGTCTTGGAACAGCCCTTCTCTAAAGGCATAACCTCGATAAGATTCAGAATCAATTGGCACAGGACAGCGAATTGAAAAATCATCTGATCAGAAATTGCAGCACCCGGGTTTCAGTCAACTGCTCTGAAAATCTACCCGTCGGCTTTTTACTCGGGAAAGTGTAAGGAATGATGAGGAGTCTGCTGCGCAGAACTCAATACTGGGTGATCGGGGAAGTGGAGAAAAACCCATTTCCTCTTCAGGATTGAGTCGTCAGCTTGAGGCCGACAATGCCCGCAATGATAAGTGCCAGGCTTAATATCCGTCCGGAATTGACCGGTTCACCAAGTAAGACAATGCCCAGCATTGCCGTACCGACAGCACCAATGCCTACCCAGACGGCATAGGCTGTACCGACCGGGATTGATTTCATTGCAATGCCGAGCAGAGCAAGGCTGATTACCATTGAAAAAACGGTGCCGACGGTTGGCCATAAGCGGGTAAAGCCGTCGGTGTATTTAAGGCCAATTGCCCATCCGGTCTCAAATAATCCAGCGAGTACGATAATAATCCAGTCCATGAAGATACCTTTCAGAATAATCGGGGCCCGATACAAATCTGATCGTCAACAGTGGAATGAGGCTGTCCATGGCCATAATCGACAAGTTCTCCGATAGAGATCAGATCAACTGTTGCGGCCCTTCCGAAGGCCGGGATCAAAGAAATCGGTTATTTTATTGTAGAGCCAGGCAAATGCCGCGCCGCCAAGCAGGCCATCGAAAAACGCCCATGCCAACCCTATGACGCTGCCGACAGGGGTTATCGTGTAACCACGGTACATCCTTCCAATGAGAGTCGGTCCCGCTGCACATCCATCGAATATGATCATGCACCAGGTAATGAAAAACAGTCCCATGCCCCATAATATGCCGCTGATCAGTGCAATTGCCTTTATGTTGAGCTTCATTGGCATCTACTCCATGATCTGATTCGTGCAGAACAACAATCAAGTTGAGCAGCGGGGCAGTTTCCCGTGTGGGAATGCTCAGTCACACCATAGGAGAGGCTCAGTTTAAAAATCATTTTTTAACTGAGTTTTCAATTGGGCAAGCTTGTCTTTGTCCAGATAATATCTGCCATTGCCTGTTTTCATGACGATTTTGTCGGCGATCAGGATGTTGAGCGCTTTGGGGCGTATATTTCCCGTGCCTACACGGAAGATATTTTTCCGTTCGTCCTGAAGATTGATCGCCTTGGCCGCGCTGAAGGCTCCAGCCTCATCCATTTCGGCGATGAGCTTGAAGCACGCTTGTCGCACGGCAAATCCTCCTGCATACATGGCCAGCAAGACAAAGACGACAAAGGCGGCAACCCAGAGGAATATTTGTAAATACACAGGCATATTATTTAACTTTCCATTGAGAACCGGACGGGATTAATCTTCATGGTGTTATATGGAGAAGGATTTTGTGAGTCAAGGGGATTTTGGCTGCAAGATATTGACGCTGTGTCCTGTCATTACGGAAGAGAAGTATCACGTCGGCTGTTTTTTTGATGAATCGACTCGCCGCTTTGCTGTTCTGCAACCTTTGATCGCGCCTGGCGCAGGGTTGCGTCTCTGTGTCAGGCGCGATCAAATCCTGCTGTGTTCGCATCAAGGAAAAGATCGTGCCAGTCGGACCAGATATCCAGGGAGGTCAATGATAACGGCATGGAGAATGGCTTCGGTCTGGCCGGCATTGATGCAGAGGGTGCCGCCGATGCGGTTCGCCAGCTCCTTTGTCATATGATAAGATTCATGAATGTGGCCGTGCAGGGTAAGAGGAGGTGCGTACTCTTCAATAAAACGCCGTACTGAACGGCTTCCTGCATGTCGTCCGTTAATGAGCACATCGAGCGCGGTGCAAAAGGGAGGCGAGTGCGTCACATAGACCGTGCTTGCCGGATCGGACAGCCTCGCCAGCATATCGAGATCCTCGCTGATCGTGTTGTGTGAGAGGAACCAGTCGCGGGCATCGATAGGGGCGATGCCGTCAGGCGTGCTGCTGCATGCCTGATAAGAGCGCGCCGGAACCGCAGCACGGCCGCAGTCCAGCCTCTCCCAGTCTTTTATCAGAAAAGGGGTGGGCGGCACACACCCGTATCCCGCTATGGAAAGGCTGTCTGTCAGAGGATGCGTCCGGAGATGGAGCAGCTTGATGAGTCCTTCAGCTTCCATCTTTTCGAGCTGGTCCATATTAACCGCAAAGTCGTCATTTCCCATCATCAGATAGATCGACTTTTCACGGTTGACCTCTCTGAACTTTTTAAACAGCGGCCTGAGATGTTCGACGATGAATTTCTTCTGCACTTCAATCAGGACATTCAGTGAGTGTCCTTTTGGAAGGAGATCGCCGCCGATGACGATGCAGTTGACTTCCTCTGTTTCCGCTAAAGAGAGGAGTTTCTGATAGTGGCGCAGGTTGCCGTGGAGATCGGCGGTATGGAGTATCCTCAGATCGCGTGCCATCCGTATCACGCTCTCCGGCGGCCGTCTTTTGGACGGCAGCTTCTTATCCTCAAACCCATTTTCTTCATTTTTTCATCAGCTTTAAAGGCTGAGCCGGGTCAGTGATGGCGCCAATTTTTACTGCGTAAGAGGTTTTCTTTGAAATATCTGCATCAGTGACGATATGCACATCAAGCAGCCCATTTGAAGTATAACCGGTTTTGAGATAGTTCATTTCCGCCAGGGAAATGCTCCATCCTTCGAGCCAATTCAGCAGATCTGTGCGCTGCTCCTCAGTACCGTCGAAGTGAATGAGCAGATCTATGTCGCTTCCGGGACCCGACATGCCGCTGTTGGTGCTTCCGAACAGGTAGATCCCCTTGACGCCGAAACGGGCGGGATCGAGTCTGTCGGCAATGCGTTGAGCCATGTATGAACGCCAGCGCCAGAATCTGTCATCGAAGCAGGCCTCTGTATCCCGTTGAATATTCCGGTTCGGGATAAGCCCGCCGGGAGGGTGCGACAACTTTCTCGAATGGGGCGCAAAGTAACCAATGGCTTCTTCCAGATCCGCGTTCATTGACACTCTCAGTACTTTTCCATCCGTCGCATCGGCTACGTCAATGACCCTTATCACATCATCCAGACGTCTGAAATCCGGCAGGATCTCAGCAAAAACGCTTTTCGCCCTCCTCAGAAAACTTTCGTTGAACAGGATCCCCTCATCGTCAGGATAGAGGGGGAGATAACGGATGTTCGCCTCGACAAGATCCTGGAAGAAATGGGTGCCGAAGGAAAGCTCGGGAAGGGAATTCGACTTCATGCGGGCGATTTCGATGAGGGCCGCGGTATTGCTTATGTCGGAATAGGTCACCTGCACCCCCAACTTTATGTCTCCGCGACTCCCCCATCGTCCGGGTCCCATAAGAATGAAGCTGCGCTTCGGCAGCATGGTGTTGAGTAAACTGACAGCCCTGCCCACAGCTATCAGATCGTCCCGCTGCTGCAGGCCGTCATAGCCCTCCGGATCCACATATACGATGTGCGATATGTCCTGCAGGTTTCCGTTTGATATGTATCGTTTAGCAGAAAAGAGCACATCCTTTTCCGGGATATCCTTGGGAATGGCCGCCGGGGTGCCGTCTTCCCGAAAGCTTTGCGGCCGGCACTGCAGAAGATAGAAATCTTTTCCATCAGAGGCAAACTCGACATCAACCGGTGTTTTGAGTTTATCCTCGAGCGTCTTCAGTATACCGTTCAGTTTCTTTACGAAGGAAGTGTTCTTTATGAGCCCTTCAAACGTCACGATCAGATCGTCGTGTTCAAAATCAATATCGAATGTGGAAGGTGTTACAACATAGTCTTCCTTATAGACAGAAACCATTTCATGGACATCCGGTATGAGGTGTCCGTAACTTTTAAGAAACGAAGAGATCTCCACCGTTTCGAAGGTGTTCTTTTCGAGATTGATTACGTCGAGCTTTGTGGGGGAATACCTCTTGATTTCCTCCGGGACAGTGTTGACGCGCAGCCCGGGTTGTCCAGGAGCAAGCATGACGGGGAAATCATCGCTCAGCCGATCTACCGCGCGTGTGCCCAGGCCGGGTACGAGACGGATGATCCCATCGCTGCGTTTGATTCTCGGTGACCAGCGGAATTCATTGTTGCTGAAGGCAACGCCTCCATAGAGCGGAAAGTAGTATGGTCCGATTCTCTTTCCGACAACCTCCTGGATCATGATGCCCATTTCCTCAGGATAATCGAGCAGACCTCTTTCTGCCCTGTACTGAACCGAATCGGGGCTGTAGATTGATGCGTACACCTCGATGATTGCATTTGTCAGATCTTCCAGGCGATCCTTCTTTGTCCCCTGATTAGCAAGAAACAGGCTCTTGTACTTGCCTGAAAAGGCTGCACCGCTTTGATCCTCAAGAAGACTTGAACTTCTTACGATGAGAGGGCTGTCCCCGAAATCGTCCAGCGCCATGGCAAGGCTCTTGATGATGCTCGCTGGGAAATTCGAATTCTTCATCATTTGTATGACATTGGGATAATCGATCCTGATCTCGTAAAGATCGCGGTATCTCTGTTCATTCAACCCCAGGAGATTATTGTAGTGCAGGAACTCCCTCATCTCATCTGTAGTGATATACCAGGTTTTTGGAACCTTAATGGCATTGAATAAAGGCGTCTCTTCACTTTCCCGCTTCAGAATTTTCCCGGCCAGAAACATGCCAGTCCCTTTACCGCCGATTGTCCCACGACTTCCGACGGGGTAGATGAGCCGTCGGGCAATATCGTCAAAATCACCGATCTCAAGATACTGCTGTGCAACTCGTATGAACTCAAGCTTGTCCGATAGAAAACGGCGGATCAACGAGACCTTGAGCCACCGCTCCGTGGGAAAATCGAGCATATTGATTGCGCCGGCGGTATTGCTGTAGCGGTTCACTGCCTCTACGACTTCTCCCAAAGAGACATCGATGCGGTCAACTGCCTTGATAAGCGAGTAGGCCTTTGTTTCCTGCAGCCACTTCATAAGTCTCGTCGAGATCTCGCTATCGCTCATGTTCCTGGAAGCAATGGAAAAAGTCTGTTCGCTTATTTTAGCAAGATCTCCCAGTGGAAGTTTCTGGCTTGGGGAATTTGTTTCACCCATGGTGAAGAACACCTTTGAACCAAAATTCAGCGAACACAATTCCTGTCCCGCCTCGCTGATCCCGCGCGAGCAGAGATGATTGATCATCTTTCTGCACACATAGAGAAGCGTATCCTGGTCCGTTTTCTGCAAAAGCTCAATTATTGCCATCCATTCGATGCCGGAGCCTCGTTTTTCAGCGCCTTCCTTTGTTGACGCCCTCCACTCGCGAACCATCTGCTCCGTGTGGCGATAAAATATTGTGTATCCGATGCGGTCGGCTACGGTCTTGATGAGTTTCCGTTCCTTTTCAAGAAAGTAGCCATCTTCCGTCAACGGAACTTCTCCGATATAGACGACTTCAATTCTTCCCACCGCCCTTCCTTCGGAAATAATGTCCGCGCCTTCCGCAATCTGAAGACCGGTTACAAATCCAGGGGACCGGTATTTGTGGTTTTCACAGGTAATCTCGGCATGACACAGCTCGGGAAACCTGAAGCCCGAGGGCAGAACGAGTATGATTCGCTCAAACACCTCGGACAGCGGCAAACGACCGTTATTCAATATCTCATCTACCTGATACAGGCAGTCCAGTTCTTTGGCTCTTTCTTTCAAATGTTCCAGCGAGCTTTCTCCTGGATCTTCACCGTGCTTCATCAATTAACCACCTTCGTGTCGAGTATTTTTCCTTACTATACCCAGCCCCTCATCTTGACAGCCTGGGCCACCCGGTTGATAGCTATGACATAGGCGGCGTCCCGCATATACAGGCCTTTGCTCCGCGCAAGATCCTGAACAGCCCGGTAAGCCGATGTCATTTTTGCATCGAGCCTCTCCAGTACTTCATCTTTTTCCCAGTAGTAGTTCATGTTTGACTGCACTTGCTCGAAATAGCTGCATGTGACACCGCCGGCATTTGCAAGAAAATCGGGGAGAAGAAAAATGCCGCGCGCCCTTATCACTTCGTCCGCCTCAGGAGCGGTTGGCCCGTTGGCGCCTTCAAGGAGGACTTTGACCTTTTCGCTTATCCGGTTCACGTTCGCCGACGTAATCTGGTTTTCCAGTGCGGCAGGCATGAGAATGTCGACATCCTGTTCAACCCATGCATCACCGGGTAGAATTTCATAACCTGCGGCAACAGCCTTTTCCTTATTGATGCATCCGAAGGTATTGGTAATAGACGCAAGCATATCCACATCCAGACCGTCTTTTTTGAAATAGGTGTGAGAGGTTTTATCCGCATTGTCCCAGCAGGAAACTGCGGCGATTTTTCCTCCGAGCTCACTGAACTTTCTGGCTGCGAACTGCGATACGTTACCGAAGCCCTGGATGCTGATGCTCGTGTTTTCCGGTTTGATTCCGAGGTCTTTCAGCGCTTCCCGCAATACATAGATGGTTCCAAATCCGGTGGCTTCCGTCCTTCCCAGCGAACCACCCATTTCTATCGGCTTTCCGGTTATAAACCCGGGATATTTACCCCCGTGAATGGCTTCAAACTCATCGAGCATCCATAACATATGCTTTGCGTTCGTCATGACATCGGGGGCCGGCACGTCAATGCATGGTCCCATTTCTTTCGCGAGATTCCTTATCCATCCCCTGCACAACCGTTCCTGCTCGGTTTCGGTCAGGTTATGGGGGTCGCATATAACGCCTCCCTTGCCTCCGCCGAGAGGGATATTAACCACCGCGCACTTCCAGGTCATCCACATTGCAAGGGCGCGGACGGTATCTGCAGTTTCCTGAGGGTGAAAACGAATGCCTCCTTTCGCCGGTCCTCTCGCGTCGTTGTGCATGACACGGAATCCCTTGAATATCTTTGTAGTCCCATCGTCCATGCGCACGGGAATGAGTACATGGTGTTCCCTCATGGGCTGTCTCAGCAAATCGCGGGTTGCCTCATCGAGACCGATAATCGCAGCTACCTTGTCAAATTGCGCCTGGGCATGTACAAACGGGTTATAAGATTTGTCTTCCATATCCTCCTTCTCCTTGGTCTTCAGATTTAAATAACGAAAATATCAACGCACCGTTTCCTGATGTTTGAAGCACTGCTCTGCACGCAAAATCTGGTATCAAATTGATTGGTAAGAGATTTTTTCCGGTGGGAGTATATGAATAAGGGTCTTGCCAGTCAAGGGAGATTTAGTCCGCAAAACATGATGAAGTGTGTCGCTGCATCTATTTTATGGGCATATCGTGGCTATTTTTTTGAATATAATCTTGATTGGAAATTTTTAAATTCATTGAATTCCAATTTTTACCCTGCCCCCCCTCTATCTGACCTTATTTTCCGGACGCCTTGTTTGCTGTTGACACCCCACACGGTGCCTGTATAATGATTACGCGAGGTTATTATCTATGAAGGGAGGCGTAAACATGCCGATCGGAGAAATATGCAACCGCGAAGTGGTCATAGTCAGGAAGGAAGACAGCATTCTGGAGGCGGCGAAACTCATGCGGGAATATCATGTTGGAGATGTCGTCGTCGTGGATGACCGGGAAGGGCGGGTTATCCCTCTGGGGATTCTGACCGATCGCGATATCGTCGTGGAACTCATCGCCAAGGAAGTGCCGCTGGACAGTGTTTCTGTACAGGACGTGATGAGTGAGGACCTGATTTCCGCGTCGGAGAATCGCGGGGTCTGGGATACCATCCAATGCATGCGGGCAAGAGGCATCAGGCGGATCGTCGTCGTTGATGACGGGGGCGGCCTTGTGGGGATACTCTCAATTGATGATCTGCTCGAGTTGCTTTCCGGTGAGCTGTCTGATCTGGCGAAGCTTTCCATGAAAGAGTGGGACAGGGAAAAAGAAACCAGGGGCTGATGATCGCGCACTTTCGCCGGCGTCAGGGAGGTGCCGGTCTTTCCAAGGAGTCTCCGGGAGAAAACCCGGGGCTTGAGGCATGAACTTTCCGGAATCGAGCCGAATGGAGGTGAAGGGATGGAAAAAAATCCAACGGTCATGAAAGAAGCGATGCTTTATGAAAAAATGGGCGATGGCAAGGTCCAGTGCTGTCTCTGCAGTCACCGCTGTCAGATTGCTCCCGGCAAACGAGGGATATGCGCGGTCAGGGAAAATCGGGACGGCACGCTGTACAGCCTTGTCTACGGCAAAATCATCACGGAGCAGATCGATCCCATCGAGAAAAAACCCCTGTTCAACTTTCATCCGGGGTCAAGGTCATACTCTGTCGCGACGGTCGGTTGCAACTTCCGGTGCATGCATTGTCAGAATTACAACATTTCTCAGCATCCCAAAGAGTATCCGGACATTCCCGGAGAAGAAACAACCCCCGAAGAGATCGTAAAGGCGGCGGAACATGCGCGCTGTCGCAGCATTTCTTATACCTATACCGAACCCACAATATTTTTCGAGTTTGCCTACGATTGCGCGAGGCTGGCGAAAGAAAAGGGAATCAAGAATGTTTTCGTGAGTAACGGTTATACAACGCCTGAGGCCACCCGGATCATCGCCCCTTATCTCGATGCCAACAACATCGATCTGAAAGGGGATGACACTTTTTATCGGAAGATCTGTGGGGCGAGACAGCAACCCGTGCTGGACACCATCAAACTCATGAAGGAACTGGGAGTCTGGGTGGAAATAACGACCCTCATCATTCCCAATCATAATGACTCGGAGGAATTTCTGAATTGGGCAGCCGGCTTCATCAAATCCGTCGATGCTGATATTCCGTGGCATGTGACCCAGTTTTATCCCACATACAAGCTGCTGGATCAGCCGCGCACGCCCGTCAGCACATTGAGAAGGGCAAGGGAGATCGGATTGAAGGCCGGGTTGAAGTACGTTTATGAGGGCAATATTCCGGGCGAAGGCGGGGAAAATTCGTATTGTCCTGCCTGTGGAGAATTGCTTATCGAGAGATTCGGCTTTTCCCTGGGCGCCATAAAGATGAAAAACTCCAGATGCGCTAACTGCGGATCACACATCGCGGGCGTCGGAATGCCATGAATGTGCGGCTTTCATCATGGGACGCTCATGCCCGGAGTATTTCATGCGGCCAATCTTTCAAGATTTGACGGCTCGCCCCGCGTCATTGCCGCCGGGTTTCAAGTGTGTGACGGTAAACTGAGCGCCCGGCGGGACTTCTTCTGCGTCGAGAGGGAACAGACACGGGTAAAAAAAGAGACCCCGTCGACTCGGGTCTCTTTTTTTCGTCCTGCCGCCCGGATAAATTAAACAAATTCCTGTTTCACTGCTTGCCAATATCCCCCCTGATGTCCTTCCGTGCTTTGGATTACATGGAGGCTGACGCGATCATTACAGCCGGCAAGATAAAACCTGGCGCCGACAGGGAATTCCTACAACTGAGTTCCCTGGACGTTATCGCGGCTCAGATTGCTGTTCTGTTTCCTGGAGAACAACTGCAATCGAAGATAAATCAAATTATATTGACTATTGACAGCATCTATCAATTTTATCTGACAACGTCATAAAAACATACGATAATTGTGTGCAATATTAACAGGTTGCATGATATGGCCAAAAGTTATCGACAATAAGACAACAATCAGAATTGTCTGGACTATATCCGGGTAATTAATATATATACTTTTTCCAGCCATTTTGCAGCTATGCTCGATCTGCCTGCTTTAACCCGCAATTGCAAAAAATATTCTGCCGAGATGACCGCGGACGGGGGGATTGTTTTCAACGAGGAGAAATCTTCTCCGATGAATGGATTCCTGTCAATGACGAGGGATGAAATTGTCAGGAAACAAAAGAGAAAGGAATAAAACAGAGCGATGAAAATGAAACTGGGGACAAAACTGCTGACAGGAGGCCTTCTGGTTGTTGCGATTCCCTTGATTGTGATCGGCATTGCCTCGATTTACATAGCGAAGGACAGCATTTCGACCATTGCGCATGACGAGATGGCGAATGTTTCCAATGCCTTGGCCAGCAACATCGATCTGGGGCTGACGGAGGAAATGCGTCGTTCCCAGGATATTTCTTTTTCCAACAGTGCAGTGGCTGCGGCAGAGAAAGTGGCGAAGGCAGGAAAAGAAGACAGCCAAAGTGAAATCGCCCTTGTACAGCGGGAACTTACCAGGATTCGAGAGGCCGCTGGAGACCGCTATGAAACCATCGTTCTGTTCGGAACGGACGGGATTGTCTTCGCAGATGCTGTTCAGGGCAGGGATCACGGGATTGATGCCTCGGATCGGGATTATTTCAAGAAGGCGATGCAGGGGAAGTGCAATTTGAGTGACGTGGTCAGGTCCAAGGCCACGGGCAATCTGATATGCATGGCCGCCTGTCCGATTTTTTCTGAAAAAAGCAGGAAAATTGTCGGCGTGGCGGGTTGCGCGATCAACGTCAGCTTCCTGACCGAACTGGTGGATAAGGTAAAGATCGGCCAGACAGGGTATTCCGTACTCCTGAACAGGGAAGGGGTGGTGCTGGCTCATCCCAACAAGGAAAACATCCTTACACTGAATTATAAGAGCCTCAAGGGCAAGGGAATTGACCTTCTTGGTAAAAAAATAGCGAGTCAGGAATCTGGCATGGTGGAGTATGAATTCCAGGGGGTGGATAAGGTGGGTGCTTTTACCAACATAAAAACCACGGGCTGGACGGCTTTCACCTCGATTCCACGTGATGAACTGTTTAAGCCGGCTGTCTTCACCGGGAATCTCATTGCCGTTGTCGGTTTCATCTCCCTGCTTCTGGCTGCAGCCTTTTTCTATTTCTTTTCCCGCAGCCTGACCCGGCCGCTGGAGAAGGTGGTTTCCGCGGCGGAGCAGATAGCCGAAGGCGATCTCAGTGTGCAGATTTCAGATGAGAACCGCCAGGATGAAATCGGTATGCTGGCGCGGGCCTTCATGAAGATGACGCAGTCCCTGCAGGAGAAGGCCGGGGTGCTTCAGCAGATAGCCGCCGGGAACCTCACGGTTGAGATGAAGACCCCTTCTGACCGGGATGTCATGGGCAAGGCCTTCGCCGCCATGATCAGCGCCCTGCGTGCCGAGATGCAGAGCATCCGGGAGGCGGTCAATGTCATTGCCTCTTCGGCCACACAGATTTCCGCATCGACGACGGAACTGGCCTCTGCAGCCAGTCAGACGGCTTCGGCGGTCAGCGAAACCACGTCGACCGTTGAGGAGGTCAAACAAACCGCTCATCTGTCGACCCAAAAGGCAACGCATGTCTTTGACAGCGCACAGAAGGCCACGGAGGTCTCTCAGCAGGGCCGCAAGGCCATCGATCTGGCCGTGGAAGGAATGAATTTCATCCGGACTCAGACCGATTCCATTTCTGAAAGCATTGTGAAATTGAGTGAGCGCAGTCAGGCTATCGGAGAAATCATTGCCACCGTTAACGATATCGCGGACCAGTCCAATCTGCTGGCGGTCAATGCGGCCATCGAGGCGGCCAAGGCCGGCGATCAGGGGAAGGGGTTTGCCGTGGTCGCTCAGGAAGTGAGGAACCTGGCGGAGCAGTCCAAGCAGGCGACATCGCAGGTCAGGACCATCCTGAATGAAATCCAGAAGGCCGTAGGCGAGGCCGTGATGTCCACGGAGCAGGAGATCAAGGCCGTGGAGGCGGGGATGAGGCAGACCTCCGAGGCGGGAAATTCCTTCCGTCGTCTGTCGGATACGATTGAAGAGTCGGCTCAGGCGGCGACCCAGATTACCGCGTCCAGCCAGCAGCAGCTTGTGGGGATGGACCAGGTTGTGCTGGCGATTACAAACATCAATCAGGCCAGCTCACAGAATGTTGCCGGGGCTAAGCAGGTGGAGACCGCGGCTCAGAACCTCCATGATCTGGGACAGCAGCTCAAGCAGCTTATTGATCGATACAGGCTCTAAAAACAGGTCAAGCAGGAAATTCCTCATGGGGTGAAAATTGGCCGGCAAAGCTCTGCATGTTAAACAGGAGTTCGATTGTCTTCCAAAAATTCATATCATAACCCTGTATCCGAAGCGTTGCCTTCATGCAGAACAGTCAAAATCAACGAGTGCAGAAAAAATCCAGCCGATTCCAGCCTATTAATTTTGCTGCATGGCGCTTTAAATCCAATTGAACAATCCCGAGGCTTCCGGATGTCGAATAAGCATAAAACCTTGGCAATTTCTTTATGTATGCATCAGGTCAGGGAAAAGTTATAGCCTTTTTCCCGAAATAATCTTAAACAGGCATCTACGGCAACACAGTCGTAAAAAATCCCCCTGTTCTTCTCGATTTCTTCCAGAGCCAGATCGAGGCCCAGACCGGGACGATAAGGTCTGTGGGAGGCCATGGCTTCCACCGTGTCGGCAACAGAAAGAATGCGGGCCTCGACGAGAATGTCATCTCCTTTCAGATTTCTTGGATAGCCGGAGCCATCTATGCGTTCATGGTGCTGGTAAATAATATCCGCCAGCGGCCAGGGAAAATCCACATCCTTCAGAATCTCGAATCCTTGTCTGGGGTGTTCTTTAATCAATGTAAACTCGATATCGAACAGTTTTGCCGGCTTGCACAAAATCTCCGACGGGACGAACAGTTTTCCGATGTCATGAATGGAACCGGCCATGCGGATGGCGTCGATTTTTTCCTGGGACAATCCCATCTCCCCTGCTATTGTAGAGGCAAGGTCCGCGGTCCGGCGTTGATGACCGGCCGTATAGGAATCTCTCGCCTCTACTGCCGACACCATGACCTGAATGGCACCCGCAAAAGCCTTCTTCAGATTATTGAGGGTAAGTTCAAGGGTCTCCTCTGCCAGTTTGCGCTGAGTCACTTCCGTCAGAAAGCTTACGTGGCATTCCCGTCCCTTGAACAGGGTTTTAGAACCGCTTGTATCAGCGTAAAAAACGGTGCCGTCCTTCCGTAAATAGGGAATTCCGGAGGAAATCTCTCTTTCGCCCCGTACCTGGAGCTCGAATTCGATTACAGCGCAGTCAAGAAAGTTTCTCGGGTGGATGTCCGCTAAACCCAACCGCAGCAATTCTTCCTCGGAATATCCGAGCATCCGGCAGACCGCCGGATTGGCAAACGTAAAACGCTTCGTTTCCATATCGGTGGCCAGGATGCCCTGCGTGCTGCCCATGAACAGCACCCGGTACTGCTCTTCCGACTCCCGAAGCCTGCTCTCCGTTTTGATGCGGTCTGTTATGTCCCTCAGGATCACCTGCAATGCACGCATCCCTTCTCCTGCCAGAGAGGTGACAGTGAGCTCGGCGGTCATTCTGGATCCATCGCGGCGCAGAAAATCGAGTTGATTGTTTTCCATGCAGGAAGGATCGCTGAGGCATCGGTGGAATGACCCCTCGAAGGTTTCCCGATAATCAGGCGCGAGCAGTTCACTGAGTGTCCTGCCCATAAGTTCTGTGGAATCCCGATACAAGAGCATCCGGCGCAGAGCGGGATTGACGATCTGAATGGTCCCGTTTTCAGCAAGAACCATCAAGCCGTCAGGGAGGGCGTTGAACAGTTTTTCCTGGATGACTCGTTCTTCATGCAGACGATGTCGGCGGTGGCGATTGAGCCGTGTGATGTTGCGGACGCGTGCCTGAAGTTCGGCGCGGTCGAAAGGTTTGGAGATGAAATCATCAGCGCCGATTTCAACGCCCTTCCGGCGAACTTCGGCCTCATTCAGGGCCGTTACCATCATAATCGGAACCTCAGCGATCAGGGGGGTCTTGCGGATACGACGGCAAACTTCGAACCCGTCCATCCCCGGCATCATCACATCGAGCAGGATCAAATCCGGATTGATTTTCTTTGCTAATTCCAGCGCTTCATGGCCGTTCGTCGCGTAGCTCAATTCATAATCATAAGATTTCAGCAGGGCGCCGAGCATCCAGCGCTCCTGGGGCAGATCATCGACAATCAGTATCCGGCTGGTTAGATCCATATGGCAAATCCACTTGAATTCATGAATGATCTCTTTCAAACTGTGTGAGGGGATGAAGACAAACTCTCTTTTTTCCGTGATTCAAAATCCAGCCTTTTTTCTCGCAACAAGTCCTTTCCTGGAGAGAGCCTGAAAGAAAAACAGAGTCCGATTTGTTTGAACTGGATTTCGGCTTTGGTAATAATGCTTCAGGACGAGAGTGATGGCTGCCGGAGTTCTGGTGAAGATTATCTTTAAATATCAATATCTTATGTTGATTCATCAACATTCCTTGTTGATAACTTCACCTGTTTCTGTGGAAAGGGCTGCCGAACCTGTAAAAATTAAACGCGGTTTAGCGGATTGCCTAAAAAGCAGGCATTATTCAACCTCATAAGATGACATATTTCAAGTATAAAACAATACGGATTGGTTGCGGGGTTTATACCACTCATAAACTGGGATTGTCGAATATGGGATTAAATGGGATTGCCTGGGATACGTAAAATTGCAGTTGTTCATTTCCATATTTTCGGGCCCGATTGTTTATCGGAATTGTTGATTTCTTATTGACGTATAGATTTGTATAGATGCGAGTGCTCAGTCGGATTTCTTTCGGCAATAAGCAGCAATGATCATTGAAAAAAACAATATTCTCCCGTTATTCAGGGCTGACGATGTGAATGACTGAAACAACATTTCCGGCAAATACGGCATGAAAGAAAAGGCCTTGAAAAATAAGCGGTAAATTCCAGTTCGGAAATGACATGTCCTATTGAATTAAATCCAGATATTTCATGATGCACTCTACGCACTTATCAACACCGATTTTCCCTGTATCCATAGAAATGTCATACTGTCTTGCATCCGTCCAATCCTTCCCTGTAAATTTATAATGATATTGCTCTCTTTCCCCGTCGCTTCGGGTAATCATTTCCCTGGCCTCTCCTTCTGATACATCATGAAGCTTCTGCATGCGGCCTTGTCGGAAAGTCATGTCAGCATGCAAAAAAATACTGACATGGTTCGGATTGTCACGAAGGACATAAGAGCCGCACCGTCCGATAATAATCGCGGAACGTTCTTTAGCAATGCGCGCTATAATTTCGCTTTGGATTTTGAATAATTTACTGTCTGACAGGCCGCTGATTGGTCTTGGAATATTGGCAACGGGGGGGATTGCATGTGACAGCAGGAATGACCGTAAAAATGAACTTATTTTTTCGTCGTGTGATTCAAGGTCTTCCTTCAATACGGAAAGCTCTTTGGCGGCCTCGTCGATGATTTCACGATCTGCATAAAAAACACTCAGGTTTTTCGCAAGTTGCTTTCCAACATATGCCCCTCCAGCTCCCAACTGGCGGCTGATGGTTATTACCAACGGCGCTGTTTTTTCCATTTTTCCCTCTCTTTCCTCAGGGCCGGCCAATGCGGTCGGGGGTGTTTCATTGATCAGATTTCGGAACAAGTCGACACTGTGTTCAGCGACTTTCCCCTCCTTGGTTTTCTGATAAGGTGCGCTGGTGATGAGTTTGATCCCTTATAGACTTCAGATTGTGAGTATAAGGCAAGCGTTTTTGACGGTCAACATTTAACTGGTATAAAAACAAGTCACAAAATATAACAGAAAGTGTTGTTAATCCCGGATCTGAGAAACTGATCTTTATTCAGGACGATTTTATCCGCCAAGTCAGCTTTTGCGGATGTCGTTAAGGCAGGTCACTCCTTAAGAACTCAATGAGTAGAAGTGCCATAATGAAATGTGCGAATTCCTGAGATACGGGAATGATCCAGTTTTTTCAGCTTGCAGGTTTTTTATTGACATGGATCTGTGGTTTCTCTATTCTGCACTGCTCAAGAAAAATCCTATGAACGCGTTTACAGTCGCTGGAGCCACTGAACGCATTGCCTTCATCATTCAATGACCAGAATTCTGATCGTTTACCATTCACAGACCGGACACACAAAGCAGATGGCTCAGGCCGTATTTGAAGGCGCGAAAGCCATTGCGGATGTCGAGGTTAATTTAAAGACAGCCGCCGAGGCCACTTTAGAAGACCTTTTGGCATGTGATGGCCTTGCCGTAGGCACGCCCGAGAATTTCGGCTACATGTCCGGAATGATCAAGGATTTCTTTGATCGGACGTATACAGGCGCACAGGGAAAAGTCTTTCGCAGGCCTTTTGTGATCTTCATCAGCGCAGGCAATGACGGAACAGGAGCGCTTCGCGCGATTGAACGCATCGCCCTTGGCTACAAATTCAAAACGGTCTTCAAACCGGTCATCGCCAGAGGAAAAATCACAGAGGAAATCCTCGAACAATGTCGTGAACTGGGCGGAACGCTGGCCGCCGGGTGTTCGATGGGGATTTACTGATCTTGTTCCACATCGACACGATTGACAGGGTTTCCTGTTTCCTCGCGCATCACGTGCTTTGGCCGCATTTCCGGGATTCTGCGCCGTAAAGTCCCACCGGACAGGGCTGGTAAAATAATTTGTTTGTTACTTGCTGATTTTATTTAAGATATTTATTGACTTTTTGCTCAATGGCCTATACATACTGGTTCAGGTCTTTATGTACTGTGTAACTGCCGTGGTTAGTGAAGAAAAACATTTCTATGGAGGAGAAAGGTCATGAACAAAGGTGATTTGGTTGAGGCAGTAACAAAAGTTGTCGGGAAAAAGAAGTTGGCGCAGGAGACCGTTGGATGTGTTCTTGATACAATGACAGAAGCCCTTAAGAAGGGCGAGTCCGTAACACTCATTGGCTTCGGTACGTTTAAGGTAATGAAGCGATCAGCCAGAACCGGGCGAAATCCGCAGACAGGGAAACCGATCAAAATCAAAGCTAAGAAGGTCCCCAAGTTTACGGCTGGTAAAAAGCTGAAGGAAGCTGTGGCAAAAAAATAATATAGGCTGTTTGAAAAAAAGGGCTTTCCATGTTCATTGGACTGGAAAGCCCTTTTTTATTCCTTCTGATTTCAACAACTCACTGTGCTGGTAATTCATTCAAAACTGCTGCCTGAAGCGCCCTGTTTATCAAAATAGAAAGTTGAATTACGCGCTACCCTCAGGGAGTTGAGTCCTATCCTGAAGCCGTCCGGAATCGAATCCTCTTTCCCCACGAAATCAGGATTGAGTTTTATAAAATTTTCTTACCGGCTAAGTAAGGGAAGATATGGCCCTGTCATCAAATTTTGGATCATCCTTTGTCCCCAGATATTGCTTTGATAAGAACATGCATGCCCTGGCATCGCCATTTATTGCCGCATTCCATATCCTTTTCCGGTTCTCCATTTCGCGGAGCAATTCCTGACGCCTTGCTTCCATCCGCTTCGCTTTTCTGGCTTGTGACTTCATCGCTACCCCCATGATTGGAATCGAATAGTTTCAAACGTTTAGATCATGGTTCTGAAACCTGTTTTTTATGGGCAGTGCATAATCAATTATTATTATGATAATTTAAAACGCTTGAGACGCAATACCTGTCGATTGCGGGAATTATACCAGTGATAAACTGAAAGATGGTAATTCGATACGGTTGGTCAGGCTATTATGATCAAGCTGTTGTAAAGTCTCGAAACGATCCATCATATCATTTCCATGTTCCGAAAAAAGCTTACAGATGGCCAAACAAGCCCGTATTGAGGAAGCAATATACGGCACACAAGCATCATTTGCATTCACTGTAACCGCATATACGGCAGACGGCGCAGCCGCCTTCGTGCTCCACAATCCCGCCGCACTCCGGACAGGCGCCCTTGATCACGGCAACGCTTTCGCTGACTGCGTCATAGCCGTTTGCCTCCATATGAGACTGAATGGCTTTTGCCACGGCGTCGGCACAGGATAAAATCTTGTTGTCGCCAAATCCGGAAGGGGAGTGACAGGAAATGCCCTGCAACTGCTTGATTACCTGCCTGCCTGAAATGCCGCTGCGCCAGGCCAGGGAGACCATGCGTCCGATGGCTTCGCTCTGGGATGCCGCGCAACCACCGGCTTTCCCCATTGTCGTAAACAGCTCGAATAGACCGGAGCTGTCCTGATTGACCGTTACATAAAGCGGTCCGCAGCCGGTCTTCATTTGATAGGTCCAACCCTGCAATGCCTTCGGACGCTCACGTTTGACAAGCTTACTTCCCTCGGGCATGCTTTTCTGAACAGGCTGTTCACGCTCTTTTCCCGTCGAAAGGACCTGGTTGTCCCGGGAACCGTCACGGTAGATCGTGACTCCCTTGCAATCCAACTGATAGGCCAGTCGAAAAACCTTGGCAACGTCATCGATGGTTGCCGTGTGAGCAAAGTTGACGGTTTTGCTGACGGCGTTGTCCGTATACTTCTGGAAGGCAGCCTGCATGCCGATGTGCACTTCCGGAGATATGTCATGAGCCGTTACGAAAACAGCCTGGATGTCCTGCGGAACCTCGTCGAGATCACGAATCGTGCCGCGTTCGGCAATCTTCCGCATCAGTTCCTTCGAGTAGAACCCTCTTTCTTTTGCCATGGCTTCAAAAAAGGGATTTATTTCCAGCAGGATATCATTGTCCATCACCTGACGTATGTAGGAGACGGCAAAAAGCGGTTCTACGCCGGATGAGGCGTTGGCGATGATGGAGATGGTTCCCGTTGGCGCGATGGTTGTGACGGTCGCATTGCGAATTGGTGCTTTTCCCTGTTTGTCGTACAGGGACTCCTTGAAATTCGGAAACGGACCCCTCTTCTTCGCCAAAGCGTGCGACGCATCATGACCTTCCGTGTTGATGAATTTCATCACTTCTTCGGCCAGTTCGAGGGCCCGGTCGGAATTGTAAGGAATGCCGAGCTGAATGAGCATATCGGCCCAGCCCATGACACCCAGACCGATTTTACGGTTGCCGAATGTCATCTCCGCAATGATGGGCAGGGGGTACTGATTGATTTCTACGACATTATCCAGGAAATGAACGGCAAGATTGACGACGTCGCGGAGTCTTTTCCAGTTGACTTCACCGTTTATCACCATCTTTCCAAGATTGATCGATCCCAGGTTGCAGGATTCATAGGGCAGGAGTGGCTGCTCTCCGCAAGGATTCGTTGATTCGATCACTCCGATATGGGGCGTCGGGTTGTCGCGGTTCAGGCGGTCCAGAAAGACGATTCCGGGCTCGCCGTTTTCCCATGCCTGGGCAACAATCCGGTCGAAGACCTTTCGGGCATTCAGGGTTCCGATGACCTGACCGTCCCGCGGGTTGACGAGATCATAATCCTGATCCGCTTCTACGGCGGCCATGAAGACTTCTGTCAGCCCTACGGAGATATTGAAATTATTCAACTGGTGCTTATCGGCCTTGCACATGATGAAATTCATGATGTCGGGATGATCGACGCGCAGGATGCCCATGTTGGCGCCCCGGCGTGTGCCGCCCTGCTTTATGGTTTCCGTTGCGACGTCAAAAACCCGCATGAAGGAGATTGGACCGCTGGAGATTCCCGTCGTCGTTAAAACCACGTCATTGGCGGGGCGAAGGCGGGAAAAGGAGAAACCGGTTCCGCCGCCGGACTTGTGAATCAGGGCAGTGAATTTGACGGCGTCAAATATGTCCTCCATGGAATCGCCGACGGGAAGAACAAAACAGGCGGATAGCTGCCCCAGTTCCCTTCCCGCATTCATCAGGGTCGGAGAATTGGGAAGAAATTCCAGGGCGGTCATCATCCGGTAAAACTGGTCAGATAGTCCGGCGGTATCTGCCTGATCATTGAATATCCGGTCCGCGGCGGCAATCGTATCGGCAACCCGTTTGAACATCTGGGAGGGTGTTTCCAAAGCGTTTCCATCCCTGTCTCGCTTCAGATAACGTCTTCCCAGAACCTTGATCGCATTATCGGTCAGTGAAGAAATATCTATGCTGGAAGTTCTTTTTTTCATTTCGGAATCGCTCCTTGTGAATTGCAGAATCATTATTGTTCTAAAAGTACAACATCTTGTGTGAGGGGCCTTTATTGACAACAATATATGGAAGATGTCAAGGGGAATTTGTGCTTCTCGAATTGTTTAAAGGTGTTATCTCATCCGCCGATTTTCTGTTGACAGGAAACGGCGCTTTCCTTATCTTTTATGCTTGAAGTAAGAAGCCCTTATCAAGTTTGTTATTGCAACAGGCATTGCACCGGTCGGATTCAGAAAAGAAATTCAGTGATCAGGAGGATGAAATCGATGTCCAAAGACATGCTGGAAAAGGGAGCCATTGTTCAGAGGGATAAAGAAACTTTTGCCATCGCTCCGCACATTCCCGGAGGAATTATCGACCCCGCGGGGCTGAGAAAGATCGCGGATGTAGCTGAGAAATACAACGCGAAAGCGCTGAAGATCACTTCCGCCCAGCGCATTGCCATCGTGGGAATCGACCCTCAGGATATCGACGGCGCCTGGGCGGATCTGGGAATGTCCCCCGGAGCAGCCATCGGCCTCTGTGTCAGAAGCGTCAAGATCTGTCCCGGCACCACCTTCTGCAAGAGGGGGCAGCAGGATTCCGTGGGTGTAGGGCTGAAACTGGACGAGATCTATCACGGCATGCAGCTTCCCTGGAAATTCAAGATGGGTGTCTCGGGTTGTGTTAATTCCTGCGCGGAACCGGCGATCAAGGATGTGGGCCTGATCGGAACCCCCAAGGGCTGGCGGCTTCTGGTCGGCGGATGCGGCGCCGGAAAACCCAGAATCGGCCAGATGCTGGCAGAGAACCTGTCCGATGAAGAGGCCCTGTCGCTCATCGAAAGGGTTGTGAACTACTACAAAGATCACGCCAAGAAACAGCGCCTTGGCGAGTTTATCGAAGAGATCGGCTTTGATAAGTTCAAACAGGAAGTTTTACCCTGAAAAGAAGCATAGTTCCGACGCCGACGGATATTCCACGCACCGCCGGCGTCGGAATCATTTCCCGGCCGGATTTTTCTCCTTTTCTTTTTTCTATCTGACCACTGCCGAATGGGTAACAGTTTCGACGAACTCCGTCGGAAGCAGTGCTTCCCCTTTTTGCTTGCCATAACCGGTCCTTTTATCCGAGAGTTTATTATGATCAGCGAAGTTTCCTCCGGAGGAGCATGATGCCGGACCACGACAATAACCCCCTGCGCAGGGAAACCCTGTGCTATGAAGAATTCGGCAATCTTTACCTCAATATAACGAACCGGTGCAGCGCCCGTTGCATCTTCTGTATCCGGAATTTCAGTGACGGTGTTTACGGTTACCGACTCCGCCTGTCCCGGGAACCTTCTGAAGAAGAGATTCTGCGGGAGCTTGAACATTTCGACCTCAAGAAATACGGGGAAATTGTTTTTACTGGTTTCGGTGAACCGACCTGCCGGTTGGACACGGTTCTGCGCATCACGGAATGGCTGCACAAAAGAGGAATTCCGGTTCGGCTGGATACCAACGGGCACGCGGCACTGATGTACCCCGGAAGGGACGTCGTGGCGGAATTGAAGGCTGCGGGTCTTGATGCCGTATCCGTGAGCCTGAATGCCGAATCGGAAGAGAAGTACAACCGGTTGTGCCGGCCCGCTTTTGAAGGATCATACCCTGCACTTCTTGAATTCACGAGAAAGGCTGTCATGGCGGGCCTCCGAACCCGCATGACCGTGGTCGAACAGCCGGGTATCAACATCGGAGAGTGTGAAAGAATAGCCACCGGGCTGGGGGCTGCCTTCAAGGTAAGGTAATTTTGGGAATGCCAATCTGATCGAGGAGGAAGCCATGTCGGATTTATTGTTTCCTGTTCCGGAATCGTGGGCGAAATCGGCTTGGATAGACAACGATGTCTACCGACGAATGTATGAGCAGTCCATCAGTGATCCCGAAGGATTCTGGGGGGAACAGGCCGGGCGGCTCGATTGGTTTCAGCCCTGGATGAAGGTAAAGGAGGGGTCATTTGACGGCGATGTCCGCATTCGGTGGTTCAGCGGCGGAAAGCTGAACGTCAGTTATAATTGTCTGGACCGCCATCTTGTCGGGCGCGGGGATCAGATTGCTCTCCTCTGGGAAGGGGATGACCCGGCGGTGAGCCGGTCTCTCACCTATCGCCGGTTGCATGAAGAGGTGTGCAGGTTCGCCAATGTAATGAAGTCCCTGGGGCTCCGACGCGGAGATCGCGTAACCATCTATCTGCCGATGATTCCCGAGCTGGCTGTGGCCATGCTGGCCTGCACCCGGATCGGCGTGGTTCACTCCATCGTGTTTGCCGGCTTTTCGCCTGAATCCCTGAGAGAACGCATCCGGGACTGCCAGGGGAGGGTGGTGATCACCGCCGATGAAGGTCTGCGCGGGGGCAAGCCGCTCCCCTTGAAAGAAAATGCCGATGAAGCCGTGGGAAAATGCCCCTTTGTCGAAAAGGTGATCGTGGTGAGGCGTACGGGAAGTCAGATCCCGTGGACGTCGGGACGCGATTTCGATTGGGAGGGGCTCATGCAGGAGGCTTCCGCCGACTGCCCGCCGGAAGAGATGGATGCCGAGGACCCCCTTTTTATTCTCTATACCTCCGGGTCCACGGGAAAGCCCAAGGGCGTGCTTCATACCACTGGAGGCTATCTTTTGTTCACGGCCATGAGCCACCAGCATATCTTCGATTATCACGATGGCGACATCTACTGGTGCACTGCGGACATCGGCTGGGTGACGGGACACAGCTACACCATCTACGGCCCGCTGGCCAATGGGGCTACCACGGTCATGTTCGAGGGCGTCCCCAATTACCCCGACTGGTCCCGCTTCTGGCGTATTGTGGACAAGCACGGGGTCACGATCCTCTATACCGCGCCGACGGCCATTCGCGCCCTGATGCGCCAGGGTGACGAGCCGGTCCGGAAGACCTTCCGAAAAACCCTGCGGCTTCTCGGCACCGTCGGGGAGCCCATCAATCCGGAGGCTTGGCTCTGGTACTACAATGTCGTCGGAGAAAAACGCTGTCCCATTGTCGACACCTGGTGGCAGACGGAGACCGGCGGAATTCTGATCACACCGTTTCCCGGCGCCATGGCCCTCAAACCGGGTTCCGCCGCCCGGCCGTACTTCGGAGTGAAGCCGGCCATCATGGATTCCGAGGGCCGTTTCCTGGAGGGAACTGGAACGGGCAATCTGGTGATCACCGAGCCTTGGCCGGGGATGCTGAGGACGATTTACGGCGATCATCAGCGGTTTCTCGATACCTATTTTTCGACATACAAAGGGGTCTACTTTACCGGCGATGGAGCGCGCCGGGATGAGGACGGCGACTACTGGATCACGGGGCGGGTCGACGATGTCATCAACGTATCCGGGCATCGTCTGGGAACCGCGGAGGTCGAGAGCGCACTTGCCGCCCATTCCGCCGTAGCCGAGGCGGCGGTCGTCGGATTTCCTCATGAGATCAAAGGGCAGGGCATCTATGCCTACGTGACCCTGAAAACGGATCGGCAACCTTCGGATGCGCTGCGGAAAGAGCTTGTTTCGTGGGTGAGAAGGGAAATCGGGGCAATCGCCGCACCGGACTTTATCCAGTGGGCGCCCGGATTACCCAAGACCCGGTCGGGAAAGATCATGCGGCGGATTCTCCGCAAAATCGCCGCCGACGACATCGCCGATCTGGGCGATACCACCACCCTTGCTGAACCGGCAGTGGTTGACGATCTCCTCAAGGGGCGGTTGGCGGCAGCATGGGAATAAATTTTTTTGAAAAGAAGGTTTTTCAGAAAGATACAAAACATGGGAAAGAGACAAAGGCCTGTACTGAGTTCGTCTTTACGACGGAGAAAGGAAGAACGGTTTTCCAGGAAAAGCGCGGATATCACTGTTCCGCTGAATCCTGTGAACAGGCGGCGGGTCATCCGCGAGCTGCAGGCTGCCCGGATTGAGCTGGAAAAGAAGGATCAGGAACTGATGCGAGCCCCATCAAAACTGAATGCTTCACAGGAAATGTTCCGGGATCTTTACGATTTTGCACCCGTGGGATATCTGAGCCTCAACCGCGGCGGGGCAATATGCAGGATCAATTCTTCCGGCGCGGGTCTTCTCGGGATGGAGCGTATCCTGCTGATCAATCGACGATTCGCTTCTTTCGTTGCCGATGAGGACCGTCCCATCTTCGATGCTCTCCTTGCTGGAATCTTTGAGAGTAAGGAAAAAGCTGCGTGTGAAGTGACGCTGCTGAATGTGGAAGGTTCCCAAATTATTGTGATGATCGAGGCGATGCTCTCCAAGGACGAAAAGGAATGTCATGTTGTGCTGGAGGACATTACGGAGCGGAAAAAGATGGACGTGGCTCTGCGGAAATCGGAAAGAAAGTACCGCACCATTTTTGAAAACACCGGCACGCCCATGGTTATTGCCGACGAGAATACGATCATCCATGAGATCAATTCAGAATTCGAGCATCTGTTTGGTTATTCCAGGAACGAATTAGTGGGATGCAGTTGGGAAAAGCTTGTGCTGAAAGAGGATCTGGAACGGTTGATGGGATATCATGAACAGAGAAGCATCGATCCCGAGGCGGGTCCCAGGAACTATTAATTGAATTTCACCGGGAAAATATCAGGGCAAAGCTGGGCTTGAAGAATAAAAAAGGGAACTTGTGGGTGCTGCTGCGTTCCTTTTCATAAACAGAGACCGCAGCGATTCATTTCATTATGCTTCAGATCGTGAGGAGTCACTCTCGTCTCTGAAAGGATAAAGATCCGTCATTAATCCCATTTGATAAAGATCCTGGCATAAACGCTCCACTCCCTTTCTCTCCTGAGCCAGGTATGTGTTGAAAATTAAATTGACTGCCAGAAGCTCCAATCCCGTGGGTGTGATATAATATTCGTCATGACCTATCCGTAAAAATTCACCACGGGATTCGTCATCCCATCTCAGGAGGGGTTTGATGATCGCTTTTACGGCGCGGTGATTTCCCCTCAAATACTCGTTCGCAATATAACGACTGGTACTTAGAAATCTGCCTCCCATGATTGTTCATCCTCTTCGACATTCCAGAAAGAAAACCGCCTGATCCGCCGTCAGGCGCGAAATGGTTCCCGAGTTCCTGCCTTCATCTTCCATCATATTGCAAAGAAGAGCCTGTCTCCTGTTTATTCCACCGATCTTTCTCGTCCGTTAAACTGCCGATCGTCTCCCTCTCTTCCCGACGCCTTCCTTTTCCTTTGGATTTCTCCTCACTGTTTACTTCAATCCTGCTCTATAATAACGCATAATCAGGGAAAGTTAAAAAAGTATGAATACTGAATATATACGGAATGTGCCTCAGGTAAAAACTGTAATTTTGAAAGAGGTTCGGTCAACCTGACCGGTTGATCTGTTGGGGAACAAGACGATGCGGCTTGATATGGGGAGCCATTTCGAAGACGGAGGCAGGACCAAGACATTCATAGGCATAAATACTGACAATGCCAAATAAATGAAATTCTTCTGACTTTCCGGATCACTTCATGATATCAAGGGATCATGAATAAGTATCCCTTGAAGTCGGAGCTGTCCGATAAATTTCCATTTCATAGCCTTGTCGTGCGTCCCATATTTCCAAGTGAGTGGGACGTCCGGGACGGGTTCATGTCAGAGCACCATTAGCTGGGATTAAAATCTTTGGTCTGTTCATCGATCCGCTATTTGGCCACGATGCAGGATCATTGGTTGGCCTTCCATGGTGGGCCATTATTTCAACAATTGGAAGACTGCTTGGAACTATTCTTCTGAGTGTCAGCGGGAATTGTGCTCGAAACAATAAATATTTGACGTTGCTGGAGATTGTCGCTGTAAGCAGCATTCTTGTGCTGGCGGGATACCTGTATCGGGACAGGTTGCTGGAGCTGTTGAGAAAAAGCAAATAACGGCAGGAGCGCCTGGTGAAATGCAAAAGTGGTTTTGCAGCATTCATCAAGTCTTCGTCGAGGGGGGGGAACATTCCCATTTCTTTGTAGATTGGGCGTACGATCTTCCGGATATCCGGGAGTTTTTTGTAAAAAAGAACCGTTCCCAGGAGGCAACAGGTCCCGCAAATTACGAGTGCTGCAGGCGCCCCGATATGTGATGCCATCAACCCTGTAAAAAGGCTTCCGAAGGGAGCGACGCCCATAAATGAAACAGCAAACAGGCTCATGATACGCCCTCTCTTGTCTTCTTCAACAATCGTTTGAAGAATTGTATTGCTGGAGGCCATTTGTACCATGAGGCCGAAGCCGATTCCAAACATCATCAGTATTGAAAGCAGAAGAACTTTCGAGAGGGAAAAAATGATCACGCCGATTCCGAAGAGTCCGGAGGAGAAGACGATCAGCCTGCCCAATCCGATGACTGATTCCCGCGATGCAAGAAACAGCGCTCCTATCATGGCGCCTACTCCGGCAGCTCCTACGAGGAATCCCAGGCTATGAGGACCGCCCCCGAGGATATCCCGGGCGAACACAGGAAGAAGCACCGCATAGGACATTCCCATGAAGCTCATCAAGGAAAGCTGCATGAGGATGTATCGAATAGGAATGGAGTTGCGAACGTAATGATATCCTTCTTCCAGCCCTACCTTCAGATAAACTCGTCGAGATCGGACGATCCTCGTGGGAATTTTCATGGCCAGCAGGGCGGGGATAACGGCGAGGAAGCTGATCGCATTGATTAGAAAACAGATTCCTTCCCCGGCGAAGGCGATGATCATTCCGGCCAGGGTTGGTCCGATGAGTCGGGCGCCGTTGAAAAGAAGGGAGTTTAACGCAATGGCATTTCCCAGATCTTCCTTACGTTCCACCATTTCAACAACAAAGGATTGCCTGATGGGAACATCGAATGCATTGACGATTCCCAGAAATAAACTCAAAATAATAAGATGCCAGACGGTTATGGCCCCGGACAGTGCAAGAACTGCAAGAATGGAAGCCTGAACCATGGCGAGACACTGTGTAGCGATAACCAGATGGTATCGATTCCATCGGTCCGCATAGACTCCCGCGACAGGGGACAAAATGAAAGAAGGTATCTGGCTGGAAAAGCTTATAATTCCGAGAAACAAGGGAGACTCGGTCAGGCGGTACACCAGCCAGCTCAAGGCGAGCTGCTGCATCCAGGTGCCGATGAGAGAGATCCCCTGACCAACGAAAAAAAGACGGTAATTCCGATAACGCAAAGCCCGCATAACGAATTTCATTTGCTGGCTTGGTATTCTCCTGTTCATTGTTGAAAATTTGCGTCAGGAAAGATTGCCTTTACAGATCCTGACACCTTCCTGTTTACTATTGCTTCTTGAAACATTCATCACGACCCCTCCTTTTTGATGCTTCCGTTCCTGAAAAACAGCGGAGACAGGTAATGGACGGCAAGACCGGCCAGAAACCCGTAAGCCATGTTTGTTGCCAGGGAAACAAGCAGGGTTGTCCCCAGAGGAATCAGGTCCTTACCGATGGCTACATCCCTTGCGAATTTCATGAGTTCGATCCCGACCATGAACATCATTGCGCCGATAATGGCCCCGGGAAAGACGGAGAAAAGGCCGGCGATGGACGCGGACAGGAACAGGCCAAGGAAAATTTCGATAAGTCCCTCGATAATGTTGGCTCCACCCGTGCGCGCCCCGAAATAGTATTGCCCGGCCAAGCCGCCCGCGCCATGGCACATCGGCATTCCCCCCAGAAAAGGCAGAATCGTGTTCATGATTCCCTGATTCCAGGAAAGCTTTCTTACCGTAACCGTTTTATTCGGCCAGTAGGCTGAGATGAGGGCGGCTGTGGCGATGGTTGCGTTGGTGATGGTCAGGGGGAGCTGGGCAAAACCGGCCAGAAGCAGGGTATCCCAGACCTCCTGAAAGGTGAACGTCGTAAAAGGTGGAAGCTTGAAACCCGGTGCGGCGATGTTTCCGAGTTCTCCTTTTACGGCCATGACGACAATTCCCAGAACCATCAGAACCACAGCCGCCGGTGCATGACGATTTTTCCGCAGAGCAAGAACGATCAGGATGGAAATGATGCCGAGAAACCAGCCCGTAGACAGCAGTTTCGCCGCTTCGACAGCCAGCATAAGTCCCAGCGCCACCTGAATGCCACGAATGACGGAAGGCGGCGTCAGTCTGGCCAGCCGTTCCACCAGGCCTGTGACCGCGAAGAGCAGCCAGATCAAACCCATGCCGAAACCCGAGGCGTAGATCATGGAGGGAGTCCATTTCTGCGCGATGGCTGCCACAGCCAGCACCTTCATCGGTTCGATGGGCATGGGAAGACGGTAAACAAGGCCGGTGACAATGTTTGCCAGTCCCATCATGACCAGAAAACCGGCCGGATCGAGGCCGCAGACATAGATGTAGCCGATGGCCAGGGGGAAGAGGGTTCCGAAATCCCCCATTGCTCCTCCCAGTTCGCGAAGATTGAATTCAAATGATTTGATCTTCATATTCTGTCGGGAGTCCTTTGATATTTTAGAGACAAGCTGAGAAGAAACCCGATGAAAGGAAGAATCGCTATGGATTTCAGAGCGAAGGGCACCCCGAAGGAATCGGCGATCACTCCGAGCAGCGTGACACAGAAGCCGCCCGCTCCAATGGCGAAGCCGACCATCAGCCCGGAGGCAATCCCGAGATTGCGGGGCAGCAGACGTTGGGCCATGACGACGGTGACCGTGAAGGTGGAGATGAGGATCATGCCGAGAAGGCCGAGAACGGCGAACAGGAAAATGCCCCGGGCAACGAAAATAAGGGGCAGTACGATGGAGGCCAGGAGCATGGAAAGGGTCAGGTAGCGCTGGTGTCCCCAGCGGTCGGCCAGGGGTGAGCCGCCCAGTGTGCCGAAAACCCCGCCCATCAGAAAGACGGACACGAGCGCCCCGGCATGAAGGGGATCCCCCTGGAGATAGTCTATGTAATAAAAGGGAATGTAACTCATCAGCCCCATTTGAATCCACGAGCGCATCATCACGATGCCGACGAGGATCAATAGGGATAAGTACGTTGTTCCGGCTATTTTATGAGGAGTTTCCTGAGCGGGCTTTTTGTCGACCCTGCCTGAGGTAATTTTATCCCAGTAAAAAAAGAGGATTACCGGGAACAGCAGGGAAGGCAGCATGATTAAAGGCAGTGAGGAAAGACCGAAATATTTAACAACGAAAATCGCGATCAGGGGTCCCAGGGCGAATCCCAGATTTCCGCCCACTGAAAATATGGCCATTCCTGTAGCCCGTTTTTCCCCTGTAAAATAATAGGCGGTCTTATATCCTTCCGGATGATAGGAGGCAACCCCGAGTCCGCTGATAACGACCAGCCCGAGCACGACAATGTAGCTTGACGGTATGGCCAGGAGGGATAAACCGAGCCCGGAGCAGAAACATCCCAGGGGCAGGAGGAGAGGTTTGTCCTGTTTGTCCGATAGAAAGCCGAGCAGAGGCTGAATCAGGGAAGAGGTGAAATTGGCCGTCATCAGGATGACGCCGGTCAGGGTGTAGGAGAGGGAAAGGCTCTCTTTAAGGAACGGCAGTATAACAGGCAGCGCCCCTTGATAGATATCCGTTACCAGATGGCCCAGAGAAAGAAGAAGGAGAATCTTGAAGTTAAATCTTCGCATTGCATATTAACCTCATTCGCCTTCAGGTCAGATCTCTTAAATAAGGTTTGAAGAATCGATGAATGACTGAAAACAGGATGATGCTCAGGGTAACCGCGCAAAATACGTGCAGGGAAATGCCGGTTATGGCGACTCCGAGAGCGGTGCCGGCTGCCGGCGGATGCTCCGTATCCGTGACAACCATGGTGAAGATCGAAGTCCCGACGGCGAGAGAATAGACCAGAAGCGAAGGAATCAGCGTGGGGTGGGGAATCAGGGAAAACAGAAATCCGCAGGACAGTCCCACGACATGTCCACCGATCACGTTCCATGCCTGGGCGGTTATATTGTCCGGCATCGTGAAAACAATGAAAGCCGTGGCGCCGATCGAAGCGATGATGATGGCGTGTTGCAGAGTAAGCAAATAAAGGACGATAAACACAGCCAGCGTGGCAAAGAGGCTCTGCAATATGTAGTGCCTCCAATAGATTCTGAACTCTTCGGCCATCTTATTCAAAGATCGTCTCATCTGTATTCTCCACCTTGATCATTCAGGTCGCGCCTCAGGGCGATTTCTTTGAGGTAACCAATGAGTAGGTCTGTAGCACATTCCAGGCTAAAGTTCCTTTATTTTTCTTCAAAAAGTAATCGGATAATCATGCGTTAAAGCCGGGACAGGGATCAGGAAATAAGATATCCACAAGATGTCCGGCGGGCGTTCTTCTCCGGCATGCACAGCCGCGGTCAAAAGTGTTGTGCCTTGACACGCTGATCTTCCTTGCCTATACTTAAAAAATCGTCATAAACAGGGCTTCCGCATGGGGCCCTGTCAATATAACAGACATTTCAAGAATTTGCCGGCTCTCGTAGAGAATATTTCCGGGAGCCTCAGCGTGTCAAAAATCAGGGAGTCAACGTTGAAGTTAAGCCCGGCCGTATTCACCACCTATTTTCAGGGTGAGAGTGCCAAAAGCAATATCCGGTTGCTTATCCGATTCATTTTCTTCCTGGCCATCATGATCACGTTTTTCAGTGTCGCCTTCCATTTTCTCATGGCCTATGAAGGGCGGGAGCACTCCTGGATCACAGGTTTTTACTGGACGCTCACGGTAATGACTACCCTGGGTTTTGGAGACATCACCTTTTCATCGGATCTGGGGCGCGCTTTTTCCATACTGGTGCTTATGTCGGGGGTTTTCCTCATTCTCACCCTGCTTCCCTTTACCTTCATCAAGTTTTTCTATGCACCATGGATCGAGGCGGAAGCCAGAAACCGGGCGCCCAGTGAACTGCCGCGTGAAACGAAAGACCACGTAATCATCACTCACCACGATCCGGTGACGGTGGCCCTGATCGAAAAACTGAAAGATCACAGGCAGGACTATGTCCTTCTGGAGGAGGACTTCCAGCGCGCTCTGCAGCTTTACGACGCGGGGTTTCGCGTAGCTGTGGGGAACATCGACGATCCCGAGACTTATCGAAAGGTGTGGGCCGACCAGGCCGCCCTGATCGTTGCGACCAACCGTGATGAGATCAACACGAATATCGCTTTCACTGTTCGCGAACTGAGCGAGACCGTTCCGATCGTCACGACCGCTGATTCTCCCTATTCCGAGGACATCCTGCAGATGGCCGGAAGCTCGAAGGTGCTGCAACTGTATGACATGCTGGGGCGTTCCCTGGCGACTTGGACGATAGGCGGCGAATGCCGGGCCAATATCATCAGCCGGTTTGATGAGTTGATCATTGCCGAGTTTCCCGCCCTGGGCACTCCTCTGGTCGGGAAAACCCTGGCGGAAAGCGCGCTGAGAGAAAAGTTCGGGGTGACCGTGGTGGGGATCTGGGAACGGGGCAAATTTGATATTCCCCATGCGGGAAGCCTGATCAGTCGCAACAGCGTTCTGGTTCTGGCGGGTTCGGAGGAAAATCTGGCCGCCTATGACGAAATTTACGCCTTTTATCACATCTGTCAGCTTTCCACGAACCCGGTTCTCATCGTCGGGGGCGGCCGGGTGGGATGCACCATTGCGGAGCAGTTCAAGGAGAGGGACATGCCCTACCTCATTATCGAGAAGAATCCCCGAAGGCTTCAGGAGGAAATGAATTATGTCGTAGGGGATGCCGCGGATATCCGGACCCTTCAGAATGCCTGGATCGAGGAAGCTTCCGCAGCGGTGATCACGACCCATGACGATGCCACGAACATTTACCTGACGAAGTACATGCGGAGTCTGAGGCCGGATATGCAGCTTCTCAGCCGGGCGAACCTGGACCGCAACGTGTCCACGCTGCATCGTGCAGGCGCCGATTTCGTGATGTCCTACTCTTCCCTGGGAGCCAATGCCATCTTTAATTTTCTGAAGAACGAGGAAACCCTGATGCTGGCCGAAGGGCTGAATATTTTCCGTATCAAGGCACCGGAAACCCTTGTGGGTAAGAGCCTTGCCCAGTCAGGAATCCGGGAGCGGACAGCCTGTTCCGTCGTTGCCATGAAGATGGAGGGGGTCATGATGATCAATCCCGATCCGAAGATGCCGATTCGCCGAAATGCCGAATTGATCTTGATCGGTGATTATGAAGGAGAACGGAAATTCCTGCAGTGGGACGAGAATGAGTAAAGAGGGGGAGACAATGAGAGAAGATCTGGTCACGCGGACGCAGAGGCTGCTGGCGCCCTCCCTGGTTATCCACTCCGACATCGTCGTCAAAAGGGGCCATGGGGTTTATCTTGAGTCGGTCGACGGCAAACGGTATCTTGACTTTACCTCCGGTCTTGCCGTTGCCAATGTGGGGCACAGTCATCCGAAAATCGTGGAGGCCATCAAAAAACAGGCGGAGGAACTGGTGCATGCCGGGTGCATGTTCTATTACGAGCCCCTTGCCGAATATCCGGAGAGACTCAAGGAGGTGACGCCGCCGGGACTTGACCGGTTTTTTTTCAGCAATTCCGGAGCGGAGGCCATCGAGGGGGCTCTCAAACTCGCTCGGTATTTCACGGGTCGGCAGGGCATTCTGGCCTTTTCCGGGGCCTTCCATGGAAGGACGTACGGAGCGCTGTCCCTGACGGCATCGAACGCGAAATACCGGAACCGGTACGCCCCTTTACTTCCTTCCGTATATCACGCTCCTTACCCGTACTGCTACCGCTGTGACATTGGCCGGGAACCGGAAACGTGCAGCCTGGAATGTTTCGGTCATGTGGAAACCCTGCTGAATCGGCTGATTGCTCCGGAAGAGATCGCCTGCGCCGTCATCGAACCGATGCTCGGAGAAGGGGGATACGTAGTGCCGCCGGCCCGGTATCTGAAAAAACTCAGGAAACTCTGCGACCGGGAGGGAATCCTCCTCATTTTTGACGAGGTTCAGTCGGGAATGGGCCGGACGGGGAGATGGTTCGCGTCGGAACACTTCGGGATTGTTCCCGATATCATGACCCTGGCCAAGGGGATCGCGAACGGCATGCCCCTGAGCGCCGTCGTGTCATCGGGCAGGATCATGGATGGCTGGGCGCCGGGAACGCATGGCACGACATTCGGCGGCAATCCGGTCTCTCTCTGTGCGGCAGCGGCGACCCTCAGGGTCATCGAAGAGGAGAGACTCCTGGAGAATGCAGCCGTCGTGGGCAGTAAAGCCCTGGAACGGCTGGAGTCCATGAAGGATCGGCATCCCGTAATCGGCGACGTGCGGGGACGGGGACTGATGATCGGGGTGGAGTTTGTCCGGGAAGGGAAGGAGCCGGACCGGGCGACTGTGGAGAAAATCATGAAGACCTGCCTTGATCGCGGCCTTCTCCTTGTTGAGTGTGGAGGGGACAAGAACATTCTCCGGCTGATTCCGCCGCTTGTCATCACGAGGGAGGAAATGGACCACGGGCTGGACATTCTTGAGGAGGCGATCGTGAAATCAGCATGAAGAAACAACGATTGATCATCATGGGCGCTGCCGGAAGGGACTTTCACAATTTCAACATGACCTGCCGGGACAATGCTGATTTTGAGGTCGTTGCCTTCACTGCAACCCAGATTCCCAATATCGGCGGAAGGCTTTATCCTCCGGAACTGGCCGGCCCTCTTTATCCCGAGGGCATCCCTATAAGGCCGGAAGAGGAACTGGCGAATCTCATCCAGGAATTTCACGTCGACCAGGTTGTCTTTGCTTACAGCGACGTTTCCCACGAGCATGTCATGCACAAGGCTTCCCTGTGCCTTGCTTTGGGTGCGGATTTTGTCCTCCTCGGGCCGGAAAGGACCATGCTGGATTCGTCCCGGCCGGTGATCTCGGTCTGCTCCGTCCGGACGGGGGCGGGCAAAAGCGGGGTGACGCGCTATATCGCCCGCCTTCTCAAGGAACTGGGCAAAAGGCCGGTTGTCCTGCGGCATCCCATGCCCTATCTGGATCTGCGGGAAGGGAGGCTGCAACGGTTCGGCTCCATGGCGGACGCGCGGGCCTGCCATTGTACGATCGAGGAACTCGAGGAGTTCGAACCGCTGGTCAACGCCGGGATCGTCGTCTATGCGGGTGTCGATTACGGAGAGATCGTCCGGAAGGCCGAAGAAGAGGCCGATATCCTCTTATGGGACGGGGGAAACAACGACCTGCCGTTCCTGCGGCCGAACCTCGAAATCGTGGTTTTTGATCCCCATCGGGCCGGTCACGAACTTTCCTTTTATCCAGGGGAAGCCAACCTGATCCGGGCCGATATTGCCGTCATCAACAAGGTGGATACCGCAACGGCGGAAGCCGTAGAGGCGGTGGAAGAAAATATCCGGCAACTGAATCCGACGGCGAAGATTGTTTTTACAGCTTCCCCGGTTTTCCTGGACAATGCCGAAAGCCTGCGGGGCAGACGTGTGCTGGTCGTCGAGGATGGTCCCACGCTGACCCACGGGGGGATGTCCTATGGAGCGGGTGTCATTGCAGCGAGAAATGCAGGCGCCGCGGAGTTTGCCGATCCCCGGCCTTACGCGAAAGGCTCCCTCCGGGTAACCTTTCAGGAGTATCCTCATCTCGAAACGGTTCTTCCCGCCATGGGTTACTCGGAGAGGCAGATGGAGGAACTGAAGGAAACCATCGAGGCGACACCCTGTGATGTCGTCGTGATCGCCACGCCGGCGGACCTTCAATGGCGGCTGGCCCTGCGGAAACCCGCGGTCCGGGTGACTTATGAAATCGAGGAAACGGAGGAAAAACGGCTGAAGCACGCAATCGAGGAATTTGTCGGGCATGGGAAATAACATCAGCATCATCTCCCTGGGTGGCAATGCCATCCTGAGACGCGGTGAGCGGGGCACCGTCGAGGAACAGTTTCGCAACGCCGATGCCTGCATGGCCGAGGTGGCCGGAATGCTTGCCTCGGGGCGCAAGGTGGTCATTACCCACGGCAACGGGCCGATTGTGGGAAACATAGTCATCCGGGGAGAGTGTGCGGGAAACACCATTCCTCCCATGCCGCTTTATTACTCCGATGCCGATTCCGAGGGCGGAATCGGGTTCATGATACAGCAGACCCTGTACAATCGACTCATGATGATCCGCGAAGTCAAGGAGGTGGTGACGATCATCACTCAGGTCGTCGTCGATGCTGACGATCCGGCCTTTACACACCCGACCAAACCCATCGGTCCCTACTACCGGGAAGAGGAGGCGGAGGTTCTGCGGAAGGAAAGGGGATGGACGCTGGTCGGGCAGGCCGGCGGCTATCGGCGGGTGGTGCCTTCACCGAGGCCGAAACGGGTGATCGAGAAGGACGTCATTCAACGGCTCGCACTTGAAGGCGTCGTGGTGATCGCCGCCGGCGGTGGAGGTGTGCCGGTGGTGGAGACATCCGAGGGAATGCTCCGGGGCATCGACGCCGTCATAGACAAAGACTTGACGACGAGCGTACTGGCTACGGAAATCGGCGCGGAGAACATCGTCATTCTGACGGATGTGGAGCGGGTTTATCTCAAATTCGGCAAAGCAGAACAGAAGGGTATTGGTCATGTAACGCTTCGGGATATCAGGAGATTCCATGAGGAGGGTCACTTTCCGCCGGGAAGTATGGGACCCAAGATCGAGGCGGCGATCCGCTTTCTCGAGGCCGGGGGAAGGCGGGTCGTCATCACCCTTCCCGAGCGGATGGGAGCTGCGCTGGAGGGGAGGGCGGGAACGACGATTATCCCCGGTCAGGGACATCTCACGGCATGACGCCGGCCGGCAGGTCATGTTCAACTGAGTGAAGATTTCGGGATAACGGTTGAATGGGAAGGTTTTTGCCTTAAAAATTTGTTTTTGCGATGTCTTTTTGTGTGGGGAAGCATAGGTCCGACCGGACTTCTCTGTAACCAGGAACTGTTCAATCGATGCGGAAAACTTTTGGAGGTGCCGGATGATCAGATCATTGAGTGACATTTCACGACTTGCACTGGAAAAAGGGCCGAAAAAGCTTGCCGTTCTCGCTCCTGAAGATGAAGAGTTCATGCTTGCCGTAAAAAGGAGCTGGGAAAAAGGATGCATCGAACCTGTCCTGATCGGGGACAGGGACAAGATGGCGCGGGTGGCGGAAACGGTTGGCTTCGATATTTCCAGGTTTGAGCAGATTGTCGAACACGACCGGCAGACCGTTTCCGATCTGGGGATCGGCATGCTCTTTTCCGGGGACGTTTCCGTTGTCAGTAAAGGCCAGATTACCACTTCCTATGTCTACCGTTCGATCATTCGGGCGGAGGCGAAAGCCGCGTCGGGCATGACAGTCACCGTCGTTTCCATCTGGGAGGTTCCGGGGGTCGATCATCTTGTCGGCTTCACGGATTCCGGAGTCAATATCCGGCCGGATTTCAAGACCAAGGTGGAGATTTTGCGGAACGCCGTTTTTCTCTGCCATCTGCTGGGGTATGAAACGCCCGGAATCGCTGTCCTTTCCGGACGAAGGACTTTCGGAGAGGATTTGCCCTCCTATGCCGACTATGAATTGCTGCGAAGGATGGCCGGATCGGGATGCCTTGGGGATTGCGAGATCCTGGAGGCGACCTCCATCGCCGAAATCTTTCTGGGCGCGGGAGGCCGTCTGAAGGAATCCTTCGACGGGATCGATCTCTCGAAAACGCCTCACATATTTCTTGCTCCCTGCCTCGATACGGCAAATATCCTGGCCAAGCTCGATCTTGCCATGGATATAAAGCGCTGTTCCATATCCGTGACCTCGCGGGGGGCCGTCTGCATTCCGGCCCGATCGGACCTGAGCAGCGCGATCGAAGATCAGATTGAAATGGGCGTCGTTGTGGCCGACCGAATTCAAGAGGGGGTGAGATGAGATGATCGGGACATTTCAGAAAATGATTGCATCCGCAAGGGGCGGCGTCCGCGCCCGCCTGGCCGTTCCGTTGCCGATAAAGCAGGACCTGGATCTTCTCTGCCGGGTGACCGAAGAAGGGTTTATCCTTCCCGTGCTGATTGGTGATGGCGGGGCAATGGAAAGCCTGGTAAAAAAAAGTCCACTCTCCTCCCTGGAACACGAGATCGTGAATGTGGAAGATCCCGGCGAGGCGCTGAGCACGGCGATAACGCTTGTCCGGGAAGGCCGAGCGGACATCCTCATGCAGGGCGGCATTGGTCAGAAGCCCTTCATGGAGGAAGTCCTCGACGCGAAAAACGGATTATTGAAAAGCAAGGTTGCCAGTTATGCATCCATCGTTCAGTTTCAGCGCCGGGAGAAACTGGTTCTTGTGACCGATACCTTCATCAACAATTTTCCGGGAATCGCCGAAAAGCAGATCATCCTGGAAAACGCCCTGGGTCTTGCCGGCATTCTGGGAATGGAAGAACCGAAGGTCGCGGTTATCTCCGCTATCGAGCAGGTGAACCCCAGCATCCCCTCGACGCTCGATGCCGCCGCCCTGGCTAAAATGGCAGAAAGGGGACAGTTTGGGAAGGCTGTGGTTGACGGCCCCCTGGATATGGATTGCGCCCTGAGCCGGGTCGCGGCGGCGAGAAAAAACGTGCGCAGCGTCGTGACCGGTAACGCGGACATTTATCTCGTTCCAGAGATAGAAACCGGTCTTCCCCTCGTCCAGGCCCTCTGTTTTTTTGGCGGGATGAAAACGGCGGGCATGATGCTGGGCGCGAAAGTGCCGGTCATTCCGGATATTCCTTTCATTTCCGATGAGGAAAGGGCGGCGGAGCTCGCCCTTGCTGTTCTGATGACCCGCAAAGGAGGAAACCATGAATAAGGCCTGTTCCCTGCTTGTGATCAACGTCGGGTCGACATCGACAAAAGCGGCCTGGTTTCAGGGAAGAGAACCGGCGGCCCTGGAAACGATCCGGTATCAAAGCGAAGATCTGGCCCCCTATGCCTCTCTGCGCGAGCAGTTGCCTCTTCGGGAAAAGGGGCTCCTCGATTTTCTGAAAAAGAATTCACTCGATCCGGAAGCGGTCGATCTGTTCATAAGCCGCGGCGGTCTGGGCAATCCGGCGCCGGCAGGCGTTTACCGGATTGACGAGGTCATGTGCGAGGACCTGCTGGAAGGAAGATACGGGAAACATCCTTCGGCTCTTGGGCCGGCGATGGCTCTGAACCTCTCGAAACGATACGGAAAACCGGCCATTGTCGTCGATCCGCCGAGTACCGATGAATTTCATCCTCTGGCCAGAATTTCGGGCCTTCCGGAAATAGAGCGCAAGAGCGTTTTTCACGCCCTGAACCAGAAGGCCGCCGCACGGCGCCTCGCTTCGGACCTCGATAAAAGATATGAAGCGCTGAACCTCATTGTTGCCCACCTGGGCGGCGGCATCACCATCGGCGCCCATCGCAACGGCAAAGTGATCGATTGCACCCATGGCCTGGGAGAGGGTCCCCTGACGCCGGAGCGAGCCGGCGCCCTGCCGACGATGGATCTGATCGACCTGGTTTTTTCTGGAAATAAGGACAGGAAAACGATTTCGGATGCACTTGTGGGAAAAGGGGGGCTCTGCGCCTATCTGGGAACGACCGACGCAACCGAAGTCCTGGGCAAGATCCTGGCGGGAGATGAAAGGGCGAAGTTGATTTTTGAAGCCATGGCTTATCAGATCGCCAAGGAGATCGGCGCCATGGCCACCGTTCTGGAAGGGCGAATCGATGGAATCGTCCTGACGGGCGGGCTGGCCAATGTGGAGATGCTGACGGACTGGATCCGGGGGCGGGTTCAATTCATCGCCCCCGTCTTCGTCTATCCCGGCGAGGACGAAATGGCAGCCCTTGCCGAAGGCGGCCTGAGGGTGCTGCTGAAGGAAGAAGACGTGAAGCCATACCGGCACACAGGCTGACCGTAAGAGTCACCGCCGGAACCCAGGGGCAGGGACGGGTGCAGGGACATCGGATGATCAGCCTTACAATTAAATGTAATGGAGGGGAGTGTGCAACTCGACGATAACGCTCTGCTGGTTTTGAGGGAGAGGTACCTCATCAGGGATGAGGCGGGAACTCTTCTGGAGACGCCGGAGGAGCTCTTCCGCCGTGTCGCCTGTTCCGTTTCCCAGGGGGAGAATAACGACCCGGAGGGACGGTCGGCGGAGATGGAAGAAGCCTTCTATGAAATGATGACCAGCCTGGAGTTTCTTCCCAACTCACCAACTCTCATGAATGCGGGTCGTCCCCTGGGGCAGCTCGCCGCCTGTTTTGTTCTCCCGGTCGAGGATTCCCTCGATTCCATTTTCGATTCAGTGAAGCTCACCGCGAAGATTCATCAGACCGGGGGAGGAACGGGATTTTCCTTCTCCCGCCTCCGTCCGAAAAATGATGTCGTCAAGTCGACGATGGGCGTCGCCAGCGGTCCGGTTTCCTTTATCCGCGTTTTCAACTGCGCGACCGAGGCGATCAAGCAGGGCGGCACCCGCCGCGGCGCCAATATGGGCATACTCCGGATCGACCATCCGGATATCATGGAATTCGTTGCGATCAAGAGGGATCCCGCAGAGTTGACCAACTTCAATCTATCCGTTGCGATTACCGACGAGTTCATGCGTTCCTATGAGGAAAACCGCGATGTTGCACTCATCAATCCAAGAACGAAAAAAGCGGCAGGGAAGGTCAACGCAAGGGAACTGCTGAGGTTTATCGCGGAAGCGGCCTGGGCTTCAGGGGAACCGGGAGTGATCTTTCTCGATGCCATCAACCGGGCAAACCCGACACCCCATGTGGGGGAGATCGAGGCGACGAATCCCTGCGGCGAACAGCCTCTGCTTCCCTACGAATCCTGCTGCCTCGGCTCTATCAACCTTTCTCGAATTGTTCGGAATGGGGGCATCGACTGGCAACGACTTCAAAAGCTGACTCACCTGGGCGTCCGTTTTCTGGATGATGTGGTTGAGGTCAGTACGTACCCTTCAGAAGAGATTCGAGCGATGACCAGTGGGAACCGTAAGATCGGCCTCGGAGTCATGGGATTTGCGCACCTGCTCATCCGGCTCGGGATTCCTTACGATTCTCCCGACGCGGAGCGGACCGGCGGGGAGATCATCCGGCTTATCGAGAGGGAATCGAAGATCGCTTCGAACCGGCTGGCGGAAAAGCGCGGCCCTTTCCCCAACTTCAAGGGCAGTGTGTGGGACAGAAAGAACCTGCTCCAGCGAAATGCAACCACGACGACCATTGCCCCCACCGGCACCTTGAGCATTCTGGCCGGAACATCCAGCGGCGTAGAGCCGATTTACGACATCCGGTACAAGAGGATTCTGCCTGGCGGGATCGAGGTGGAAGTGGAAGATCCCTTGTGGCGGAAGGCGAAGGACAGGCCGGATGCGGATGAACTGCGGCGGCGACTTTTCCGGAAGGCCTACGAGGTCTCGCCGTTTGCCCATCTCAATATCCAGAGGACTTTCCAGAGCTCCGTCGACAATGCCGTCTCCAAAACCGTCAATCTCCCGGAGACGGCCACGGCCGACGACATCCTCGACATCTATGTGGCGGCCTATCGAATGGGACTCAAAGGCACAACCGTTTTTCGAAACAAAAGCCGCGGCTACCAGATTCTTTCCTGCGGAACGCATCAGATCTGCTGAGGGGGGATTAACGCCTTTTGCTTATGTCAGCCTTCTAATCGGGAAACGATAATCTTGTCGACCCGCCTGCCGTCCATGTCGACGACTTCGCATCTCAGTCCGCGCCAGATGAAATGCTGTCCCTCAGCAGGAACGGTGCCGAGCATCGTCATGACAAAACCGCCCACGGTATTCATTCCGGTCAACTCGTCTTCATCCGGTTCGCCGATTTCCATGTAATCCATGAACTCATCCAGGGGCAGACTTCCCGATATGAGCCACGAACCGTCTTCCCTTTCCACGATTTCCTTTTCACCATTGCCTCCCTCTTCGATGTCTTCGAAGACGGAATGCAGAATATCGTCGAATGTGACGAGTCCAAGAATCGCACCGTACTCATCCACGACAAAAGCGATGTGCATTCCTGATTTTTTGAATAATTCAAGTACCTTGACTGCAGGTGTCGTTTCGGAAACGTAAAGGGGTTTACGGCAGACGCTTTTCAGATTAAAAGGCTTCCCCTCCATGATCAGGGCAAGAAGTTCCTTCGCACGAATCACTCCCACAACATTGTCAAGCGTATCGTGGACGAGAGGGTAGAAAGAATATTTATGCTCCGCGATCTTCCGTTGTGCCACCTCCTGGCTTTCATCCAGGTCAAGCCAGACAATCTCAGATTTTGGGGTCATCAGGTAAGCCACTCTGCGGTCGGCCAGACGAAACACACGCTCGATCGTATCCTGCTCGAACTCCTGAAAGGTTCCCGCCTGCGTACCCTTGTCAATCAACAACCTTATCTCCTCTTCCGTGACAACCGGTTCGGTGGAAGGCTGGACGTGAAAGATACGCAGCGTCAGATTGGTTGAAGCGCTCAGCAAGAGAACCAGGGGATGTGCCAGCCGGGAAAGGCGTTTGATCGGAACGGCAACCAGGCGGGCAAGCTTTTCCGGGTTGCTGAGTGCAAGCCGCTTCGGAACCAGTTCGCCGATAACGATTGATAAATAGGTGATGCAGACGACGACGACTGCGATGCTGATTGTTGGAGCGTACGGGGCAAGCATGGGGAAGACAGCAAAATATTCGGTGAGCGGCCCCGCAAGGGTTGCGCCGCCGAATGCGCCGGCCAGAATGCCGACAAACGTAATGCCGATTTGTATCGTGGATAAAAAACTGTCCGGCGTATCAGCGAGTTCCAGCGCGGTGAGTGCCTTGGAGTCACCTTCCTTTGCCAGTCTTTCCAACCGGACCCTGCTGGCGGAAACAAGAGCAAGTTCCGATAAAGCAAGTAAACCATTAAGAATGATCAGGAAAACGATGATCGAAATTTCAAACAAGATTGTGTTCATGAAGGGTTACCAGAAGGTAATGTTTTGCTTCCTTTCCGAATTTGAAAATGTTGTCCAAAGCTCATGATGTTTTTTAATCGTTCAGGGTCGTTTCAAATACATTATTTATACCTTCGAGATAACCGATGTGCAAATAATTTATTTAAATCATTGTTGTGGCCATGATTTACCCGGGGTAGAGAACTTCGATAACACGGGGTAATCCGGCATTCAAGAAATCCTGCCGTTGATCCTCTGGAATAAGTTAATTTTCAGTAATCGATAGTCAAGTCAGTCTGTCAACTGAATTCAAACACTTTCAAGACTTCATTCCATTTCACTGAGACGATTATGAAATGATAAAGCAAATCAATGTCTCGTAAGTGTATGATTATTATTAACTATCTTTTTTAACAGAATAAATGGGGTTCAGGAACGGGGAAAAATATTGACGATTGTACATTTGTCATGTATTTTTTAGAAAAGTTATTAAATAATAATTGTTATAATTTGATACGCATGAAGAAATATAAAGAATTCGGTTTTAAGCTGACGCCGCAGCGTCTGGCCATTCTGGAATACCTGAAGGATAACAGGGATCATCCTTCGGCAGCGGATATTTACGCTGCCGTATTGGAGAAGTTTCCCACCATGTCCTTCGCCACCGTATACAATACTCTGAAGGCCCTGAAGAAAAAGGACAATGTCATCGAACTGGCCATCGATTCGGGAAGGAAGCGGTATGACCCGGATACCGTCCGTCATCACCATCTCATTTGCACAGTGTGTCGAAAGATCGTGGATATTTATCTGGAGTTTGATCTGAAACTCCCGGGAGCCGACCGGCATGGATTCGAGATTACTGAAAATCATGTTGATTTCTATGGTGTCTGTCCCGAATGCAGAAAGGGCGGGGATGTTCGGCAACAAAAGACTCAACTCAAAAGGAAGGAACCGCCCGCGGCATGTGAAAAGAATCCCTGATGCAGGATAAAGTTCCCCATTCGGGAAAGAAGCGCCGGGATCACAATGCCGGCGGCATGGTGTCCGGCGCAAAAATATCAATTCAATTTCAGGAGGAGGTACAATTTATGGCATTATTGAAAGGAACGAAGACAGAACAGAATCTGCTTAAATCCTTTGCCGGGGAATCGCAGGCAAGAAACCGTTATACCTACTTTGCTTCCCAGGCCAAGAAGGAGGGGCTCGAACAGATCTCCTGGATTTTCACCGATACGGCCGACAACGAAAAAGAACACGCAAAGCGGTTCTTTAAATATCTGGAAGGTGGGATGGTGGAAATCACGGCATCCTATCCTGCCGGGGTGATCGGAAACACCGCTGAAAATCTTGCCGAGGCCGCGGCAGGTGAATACGAGGAATGGTCGAATCTTTATCCTGAATTTGCGGATATAGCCGATGAAGAGGGGTTTTACGAGATCGCGGATTTATGGAGACAGATCGCGAGGGCGGAGACCAGTCACGAAAACCGATACCGGAAGCTGCTGGCTAATTTGCAGGAGGGTAAGGTTTTCAAGAAAGACACCCCGGTGAAATGGCGATGCCGGAATTGCGGTTACGTTCTCGAAAATGAGGAAGCGCCCGAAAAATGTCCTTCCTGTGATCATGAACAGGCGTATTTCGAAGTGCTGGCTGAAAACTATTAAACTATTAAGAACCCTGATTCATTCAGTATATTTTTTGTTGAATGTGTCGATAATCTCTAAAAACTCCTGAGGCAGCCTTTTCCTCACTTCCTTAACAATTTCCGCGGGAATCTCCTTATAAAAGGCCTGGGCGATCCCGCCGGCGATGCAGGCAAGAGTATCGCTGTCGCCGCCCAGGGAGACCGCTTTTCTAATCGCGTCCTCATAATCTTCGGAATCGAGAAAGGCAAGAATGCCTTCGGGAACGGATCCCTGACAGGAAACATCAAACCGGTAATCGGGTCGAATGTCATCAATCGTCCGGTTGAGGTTGTATTCGAATCGGTCATGAATTTCTTTGCGGATGTCTTTTTTCCCTGCCCCTGTTCGAGCGAGAAAGACAGCAAGGGCGACTGCCTGCGCGCCTTTGATGCCTTCCGGATGATTATGGGAAACTTCGGCGCTCTTCCGAGCTTCCGACAACACGGTCTCCCTCGTGGAAAAGGCATAGCCGATCGGACTGACGCGCATGGCCGAGCCGTTTCCCCAGCTGTGGTACGGTCTGCTTTCAGGGGCAAATATCCATTCGAAGAAGGCCGGGCCGTAACCCGCGTTCGGATATCTGCGCCCGAATGATTTCATCGATCCGGCATAGTTCTTCTCGTGAAGGATGGCATGAGCAATCGCCAGCGTCATGACCGTATCGTCGGTATAGCGGGAGTGCTTCTGGAATAACTGGAAATTCATTGTTTTTATGCGGGTAAGCTCATAAACGGAGCCGATGACATCCCCGGCAATTGCACCAAACATATGAGACCATCCTTATGCTTCTGTGAAAGACGGTTTGACTGCTCTTTTGTGTACTATCAATTAAGAACAAGCAGATCACAAGGCTCATTCTTCCCGCCGATGCTTCAAGATTTCTGTTTCCTGGTAGCTGTGAACAGGAACTTTCATAGTCAGTCAAAAGCCTTGCTGTCCAGCAAAATTTGAACATGATGGCTTCAAATAATGATCGGCGGGCTGCAATTCATCCTTCTGTCACAGTTTAATCCTGTTATAGCGTCCGTAATCAATCCGTATTGCATTACTTTTCAGTTGTGGCATCATGGCTCCATATAAGCGGTGCAGGCGGCATGTTAGCCTCCGACATAAAATAATGAAGATAACGCACGGAACATTCATTTTGGGATAAGGAGCGGTTATATGATTTCTAAAGGAATTCGATGCACATGCTGTGGATATGAAGGGCTGAGCAAATCGATGGGGCCGGAATCAGCTGAATTCCAGCCGGACGTACCCAGAGAGCAGAGACTTGATCCCTATTCCGAAAAACTCCATTTCCGTTGTCCACAGTGCGGTTTTCTCGTTGCCGTTAAACTCACCTCCTTCCTGGCGGCTGATACCATGAATGAATTTCCTGTCTTTCCGGAAACTCTGGATACCAGATTGATGAAGACCAGAAATCTCATGTCGGTATGGGGGGATGATTTTATCGATCCCGTCTGATCAACTCATTATTTCCCACGGCAAAACATCTGCTTGAATTATTGATCGAAAAACCGGCAGCAGCGAAATTAAAAAAATGAGCGGGAGATTTCAGGAGGTCGCTTCTCAATGCTGACGGAAAAACACTATGTTTTCACGCGCTGCTTTTGCAGATTTGTTTAGGGGGGGGGTACGGGATTTCAATTTCAATAAAGGGTCTTCTTTATCAGAAGCTCTTATTTTCGTCCCGTTGAGTGACATATTTCACATTGCCCCTATTGACAAATGTTCAGCGTTAAGTGTAATTCAGCATCATTACTCCGGCGATGAAACGTTCTTCTCCTTATTCCCGTACTCTTCTGGTTCAATTAGTAATCAAGTTTATTTATTATAAGTGGCATAAGTGGATTCCATCCTGAGCAAAACCGACAATAACGATCCATTTTATTGCCGGGGTAATTTTCCAATTAATCATACCAATTCTTTTTTCTGCATTAGAGTCAGGTCTTTTCCGCCGCCTTATCTTCCGTTTGGACCAAGTCTTTAAAGTTTTAGTTAAACTGATTTTTTAGTCCCGTTTTTGAATAATCTTCGAGTTGCTTTGTAATTCGATTCGGAGATTTGACGTGTTGCCTGCGTTTGTACCGACCAGGGCGTCGACCAAAGGTTGCGGTAAATCAACAAATTGAAAACAAAGGTGAATCAGCCATGGAAATTGAGAAGGGATCAAACTGAAATGCCGATTCACAGAGAGAAAAAGATATGAATTGTTGCTGGTTTAGAAAATTGAGAGGGAAGATACAAAGATGAAAAGAGAAAACGAAAAAGAAGATTTAAACTCTGGCAGTGACGCTCCCGGTGGCAATCCCCCCGGTGAAGAGATGGCGGCCATACTCAAAAGTTGCCGAACCATCGCTGTTGTTGGGCTTTCAGATCGTCCCGACCGGGCCAGTTATCGTGTGGCCGCCTATCTCAAAGGGAAAGGATACCGGATTATTCCGGTCAATCCGACCAGGAAGGAGATTATGGGAGAGAAATGCTACCCCAACCTTGCTTCGATTACCGAACCGGTTGATATCGTGGACATCTTTCGTGATGTGGATGCCATCCCGGAAGTCGTTGAAGAAGCGATTGGGATCAAGGCGGGGGCCATATGGATGCAATTGGGGCTGGTACACAACGAAGCGGCAAAAAAGGCCCGTTCAGCAGGGATCTGTGTTGTTCAGTCGAGATGCTTAATGGTGGAGCACAAGAACTTGGTCGGATAGGTTTCCCATCCCGGAACTGAATGGCATGACCCGGATTCAGGTTGCGTTCTGAGATCCTTGCCATTCTATATATTGAATGAGAGGTTCAGTCTGATCCTGTAATTGGGCGCTGTTTTTTGAGACAAGAGAACATCCGATAATTGGGAGGTATGCGCAGAAGAGGGGAAGGGATTCAAAGGTGAAGCTGATTAAAAGGACTTAAGAATCCTTTTCCTGTTCTTCCTCTTTTGCCAGTTCTTCCAGCAGCCTTTCCATACCGTCTATGACTCGCTCCAGCGCCGGGTTTGTACGCCTGAGAGGAGTATGCCCATCGGTTTCCTCGTCGTTAAGGCATAGTTTTTTGATAAAGTCTTCTTTTGATGTCATCATGGGAAAGGCTGCTATAATATTTTTTCAAAATTGTCAAACACAAGAAACCGGGCAAGGAAATACGGATAATAAAGGTTCTGTCCGCATCGCCTCTATGAGTCTCTTCTGTTTAAGGACCGGGTCGCAGCGGCGAACAGGGCAGCCTTTTCTCCAGAGACGGGGCTGCGGGGTTCCGGATAGGGATTCAAATAAACCGTCGTATTGCTCAGGATTGAATCGCTACAACCGAACAGTCTCATCCTCCGACTGCGTGGTATTTTTTTTTCGGTGGATTTTGTCAAGGTTGCCATGTTCTTTTTCCACTCTTTCAATATGCGTTGAAGATGATCTTTATTCGTTTCGCCCGGTGATGGATGCCTGAAACCAAATTTCGAGTTCTTTACGGGAAAACAGCGTACCCGCGCTTCAGGTCATGATCGAAACGTAGACCGGGGTGCATTTCCGTTCGCAATATATCTTTTATCGAGCCGTTCCCTGGGCTGCTTCCGGGGCTTCGCGCCAAGAAAGTACAGATAGGCCAGCTCCTTTCTTTTGATGGTATCGACCATCGCCGTTATTCCCGGATCTTTGTAAACATCGGAGCGCAGATATTTCCGGACGGTTTTGGGATATCTTCCCAACCTGACTGCAACCGCATTCGCTGTCAGGCCCACGTCACTGAGTGCCTTGTATCGCGCGAGTTCTCGTTTCGTTGGTGTTATCCTGCTTTCCATTTTCTTATCCCCTTTCTATCTCTGTATTCACAATACGGTCAGCGCTGTTCTGGATATCCTGTGCCTCCATGCGTAACCTTAAATAAGGATCGACCAGGGAGAAGAGGGGGATTTTGAGCATTCCATGGTGATCATGGTGGATGACCACAAAATCATCCTGCACTTCAACGAGATGGGCATTCTTGAGCCGGGCGTCTGATTCATTGAAGCGAAGCGTGTAACAGGATCCATCCTCGGGCATGTCCAGTGTTCCTCTTCTTCTGATCATCGTTTTCAAATATTCTTTGTAATTCATGGTCAATCCCTCCGGAATATGAAGCGTCATTCCTGCGTGTCCCAACTTTAAGAGCCTATTTAGAATGCTCCTTTATCCGCCTTTCCTGTTGACTATTTTATTTGCGTCACCCATTCATATTCAAGAGGGACAGAGTGATATGGATCACTGATATTTCATGGGAAATTGGTGATAATGTTCACTTTGGAGGTTTGGAAAAAGAATTTGTCGAAACGGTTGAGAAGGAGCAATCCGACTTCGATTTTTTCAACTTTATTGTTATGGTGCGACTGGAAATCCTTTTGTTTCCAAAAGCAAGTTGAAAAATGCGGAATGAAGATTTACTCTTTCTGCTCTGTAACTGAACAGAAATATTGGGTCAGGGATATCCAGGCATTGGATCGAGGGGACCGAGATGGGGAAAAAGGCTGAGGAAGCAGTTCCCGCTCCCGGGCAAAAGTAAAGGCCTTTCAGCTCTTGAAATTCTCAAAAGGGGACTCGGAAGTTTGAGTCTCCTTTTTTATCAAGGATGAAGAAAGACCTGCTGATCGATGCTTAGCAGGGGGGCAGGGTGGAACGGCCATCATGACTTGCCGGATTTTCTGGTGAAATAAAGTGAACTGGTTTTTTTTGACAATTGTCTGTTTCTTCCTCTATGGGATTCAGCGTTTCCTCTACAAGGTATCGGCGGAACGGAACTGCAACACCGCCTGGACGACCCTGTCCTTTATGGGGACGGTGGCACTCTTGAGCACTGTTCTCTGGTTCGCCTCAGATGAAGCGCTGAGAAACCTGAACTGGCTGCTGGCCCTGGCCGCGATCAACAGCCTGACCTTTTTCGTCGATACGGTCGTGACCATCGAGGCGCTCCGTTATCTGCCTACGACGATTGTCTATCCGATGACGCGGATGAGCGCGGTTCTCGCGGTCCTTTTCTCCATTTTCTATTTTCAGGATTCGCTGAACGGTTATCAGATCGCGGGCATCATTCTCGCCATTGGCGTCATCATGACTTTGACGCGGTTTTCCGAGGAAGAAAGACAGGGGAACCGAAACATCCGCAAGGGGCTGATTCTGATCGGGCTGGCCGTCCTGTCCGGAGCCGTGGCGGCGGTTTCCAGCAAGTTTGCCGCCTTGTATACGAATTCGCTTGCTTTCATCGCTCTCACGTATTCGCTCAGCATGCTCTTTTCCCTGGGGTTCCGGAAGCCTTTCGAGAAAGAGGGGGCCAGCCGCCGCTACGGAGAAGCACTGCTGATCGGTTTTGTCTTAGGGCTGGTCAATTTCGCAGCCTTTTTTATCCTGCTTCGGGCCATGGAGACAGGACCCCTGTCCATCATCGTTCCCGTGGTGGGTATGAATTTCGTCATCGCCAATATCCTGGCGGTTGTCATTTACCGGGAAAAATTGACGGTGCTGAAAACGGCGGGAATATTCATGACGGTTTTATCCCTCCTGCTGATGAAACTGGGCCAGAACTGACGGGTTCCGCGCCCTGCGATGTCGCCCCATTAAGGGCTTTTTGCAGGAGTGGGGTCGTGTTCCGGTTTTTTCGAGTACCTCCGTTACCGGCGATGACCTTCATCGTTTTACACTCCTGTCATATCGAACTGTTTCCATGTTCCCTTTTCTCAATCCTTTCTATTCGCTCTTTTTTGGTGAAGCATATCACTGTACACCCATTGAATATCGGTGAAGCTTATCACATTGCCCCCATTGAATGTCATCAATGACGAGAATAAGATGATAATCAAAAAAGACGGTCTGAGGAAAACAAAGAATTTACCGGTTATGGATGAGACAATGGGAGGCATTGAACATGAATTATAATTATAAAGATTACTTGAAAACGTTGATCGGGAAAAAAGGAACGCTGGACATGCCGAGAATGGGGTGCAGTTATTACGTTCTCTGCTACAATAAATCCGATGTCCAGATAGGGAATGCGCAAGTGACAGACGTGCAGGATGATTTTGTTGTCGTCCATCACGATGTCCATGGGACGGTAAAAATACCTATGTCTCATTGTCTGTAAGGCGGAGCTTGCCAAACCCCGTTCGGGCCCAGTCTGAACGGTTGATGAGAATTGCAGACAGGCATCACAATATCGTGAAAGGCCCGGTTGTGATCGCCTTGGTTATCTGGTATCTGGTACCTATGGATATAAGAAAGATCCGCCTGGAGATTAAACAAAGACATCAGGGGAGGATGAATTTTATGACCAGTACGGATTTGATCGCCTTGGAGCCCTTTGAAATCTGCACGATTCGACCTCCTACCGAAAACGCAAGCCTGACCTTTCGCCTGACCCGCAACTGCTATTGGAACAAATGCAGATTCTGCCCTGTCTATAAAATGGGCGCTGTTTTTTCCAGGCGCTCTCTCGACGAAGTTCTGAGAGACATCGAAAGAGCGAAGGCGTTGGATGATCTGATGCGGGAACAGGGGATCGGCAGTCCGAAATATACCCAGTCTGATTACAGCAAATTGCCGGGGCTTGCCGATGAGATTCTCCAGGTCGCGAAGAAAGCCGGTCATGACGTCCAGACGCGCCGGGCTGCCGCGGAGCTTTCCGCCGATGTCGACCCGAGACTGGCCTGGTTTTTCTCCTGGTTTAACGACCAGCCTTCACTTCAGGACAGCCTCGCCCATGTGCTGACCTGGCGCTTGGCCGGGGGCGAAACCTGCTTCCTTGGCGATGCGGATGGCCTGATCCTGAAACCGGAATTTCTGGCCACGGTCGTCAATGAAATCAAATCCCGTTTCCCCTCCATCAAACGCTTTACCGTTTATGGAAGGACAAGAACAGCGGCTCGACAGCGAAGCCTTGCTGATCTGCGGGCCATGGCCGCAGCAGGACTGAATCGGGTGCACTTCGGCGTTGAAAGCGGAAGCGACAGGGTCCTGGCTTTCATGAATAAAGGGGAAAGCAGCGCGGAGCACGTGGAGGGCTGCCTGAAGATCAAAGAGGCCGGTCTTTCCTGCTCCGTTTACATCATGCCCGGCCTCGGTGGTACAGAATTATCAGAGGAGCATGCCACTGAAACGGCACGGGTCATCAATGCCGCCGCCCCTGATTTCGTCCGGTTGCGGACGCTGGAAATTTTTCCACAGACCCCTCTTGAAAAGGCTTTAAAAGACGGCGAGTTTGAGGAGTGTCCGGAAGAACAGATCATCAGGGAGCTGAGAATCATGATCAGTGGAATTCATGTAAAGACGGAACTCTTGAGTGACAGTGCTTCCAATCTCCTTGATTTATATGGGAAACTGCCGGAGGACCGGGGCAGGTTTCTGAAAATCATTGATGACTACCTTGCCCTGTCTGATCGGAATAAGCGGATCTTCAGTTTCAACGCGCGGCTTCAGTCCTTTCTTGGTCAATATGGGGGGCTTCCTGAAGATCTGTACGAAACTCTGAGCCCTTATCTCAGAGAAGAAGGGATCGACATGCGCAGTTGCCCGGATGACATTCTGGAAAATATCATCCGCGCAATCCGGTCCCGACTGATGCCTTGAGCGCAAAAACGCCGGACCGAGACTTTTGAGCCTCATTGACCCGGCGCGATATCTCTTTCCCTGCTTAAGTTGTCTTGCTTTCTTCTTTAAATTCAATTCCCATGAGGCTCACATCATCGGGAAATTTCTCTCCCCGCGCGAAACGCTCGATCGTCAGGATGATCTCGTCCAGAACTTTACCGACGGCCAGCCCGCTCAGGCTTTTTACAAGAGGATAAAACCGTTTCTCCCCGTATAATTCCCCCTCGTCATTCGTGAATTCAAAAACCCCATCCGTATAGAGAAGTATTTTATCCCCTGGGGAAAAAGCCTTCTCTTCCTCTTCAAAGGGGAGAATGCCATCCATGCCGATGATGGTTCCCCCTTTTTCCAGGAGTTCAAAAGTTCCATCGGCGTGGAGAAGAATGGGAGGAGGATGAGCTGCGTTGCTGTAGATCAGACGACCGCTGCGGATATCCACGATGACATAGATAATGGTCAGAAATTTCTCGAAACGTTCCCAGGGATATTCCGAATCAAGCGCCTTCAGAACCTCGCCGGGAGGTACGATTTCATAATCCGGGGAGAGGCCGGGTCGTTTCCGGATGGTGTAGCCCATCTGGGGCTGAAGGGCCTGGGAAATGGAAAAGGTTACCAGGGCAGAGGGTACCCCGTGTCCACTGACATCGATCATGTAAAACCCTAGATGATCCTCATCGAGGTGGATGATATTGAAGATGTCACCGCCGATCGTTTCGCAGGGCATGAATTTCCAGTCGATATCCACATTTTCAAATTTCGGTCGTTTCTCGAGTTTCCGTGGCAGGAGACACTGCTGGATTCCAGCCGCCGCCTTGAGATCTTCGTCGAGTTTCTTCTGCTTTTCCATCAATCTGGCATTGGCCATGTTGTGGAAATAGTCGCTGAAAGAGAAGATGGTGTGACTCATGCAATTATTGAGACTTTGCAGGGCGCTGAGCAGGGCATCGCCTCTCAGTTCTTTTACAAGGATCGGAATCAGGAGCGTTCGATAAATTTCAAAGGCCTTCTGGACTTCCGATAGAGAAAAGCCGCCCTCCAGACGCAGTTTGCTGATTCTGGCGATAAAGGCATCTATCTGGGAGCAGTCGTGGTGCACAATCGCGGCCAGGTATGCTTCGCCGGCCTGTGATGTCGTGGCTATGAGCTCTTCAAGAGGACGTCTGGCGTAAAGTTCGCTGACCTCCTGATGGAGGCATTCCGCCCATTGCCTGGCCACCTCTTTGCTGTATTTATGAAGTACTTCTGTAAGATTCGCAGTCATTGAAAACGTCCTTCCAGTCAACTGTGAAGATCATCCCCCTGGACAGCAAGATAAGCAAAGCACACTTTTCTGTTTTGCTTGCGAATTGCAGTGCAGATAACCAATTCCAGGATGCCGCCGCAAAAAAATACACAACAGCCAATACCGTGACGGTTTGTAAGGGCGTTTATCTCTGAAGTAATTCCGCCTGAAGAAGCAGGGGTGTCTGAAAGCCTCTGCAAAAAAGGGATTTGCAATATTTATATTGGGTTTTGTGCCGGCATGCAATAAAAACATTGACAAAGCGGCACCCGGCGACCGAGGGAACGATCGCCGACATTCACTGCCGCGGCATCGTCTTTCTGCGAAAAATCAGATTCCGCCCCGGATCATTCCGTCATCGATCAGTGTGCAGAAGTTTTCATGTAAATGACATTTTAAGGTTCGTATTTTTTCTTGGCATGAAAGTCAATACGGCCATGGAAGTTCTGCTGAATGCCAGGGAAAAGGGCAAGAATGAATTAAAGAAAAGATTTTTAACCCCTCCCTTTTTATAGAGACGGCAGATGAAATCAAGCACATTCCGATCCCGTTCAATCTCGGAGAGGTACTTATTGACTTTTATGAGAATGTATTTTAATAAAATATTATTCTGCTGTTTTACTCATTAAATCACTATCCTCTCTAAATCATCTTTATTTTTCGCGCGCTCCGGTTTTCCATTTGTTTTGTCTGGCCAAGAACGACGAATTTAACAGGGTTTACCATGAAGAGAATTTGCAGAATTGTGGCGATGTTCTGCTCGGCGGTATTTCTTCTTGCCCCCTTCGCATCCAGGGCGTGGGCCGAAGATGCCGGGCCATTTTATGCGGGCATCCTCAGCAGCTATGTTATTGCCACTGATCTCCGGTCGGAAGGAGCCGTTTTTCCTGAAGAGGTCAAGATCGATAAAAGCTGGGCTCTCGGGGCTAAAAAAGGTTATGTTGTTCCTGCTGCCCGGTGGCTGGGTGCCGAAGTGGAGTATGCTTTTCTGGAAAAGCACGATATCGATGAGCCGGAAGCCGATTTCAGGGACAAGACGCACAACGTGATGGCCAACTTTCTGCTGAGATATCCCAGGGGGCGGATTTATCCTTTTGCGGGGGTCGGCATCGGCTTTTCATGGGCTGAAATCAATGCAAACGTACTTGAAGAATCAGATAACGCCCTTGCATGGCAGCTTATAACCGGAATAAATTATGAAATACTGCCGAACTGGTCGGCCGATCTCGCCTATCGGTATTTAAACAGCAGATATGAGAACGAAAATGTTGACGCTAAAGATGAAAACCATGCAATCGTGTTAGGCGTCAATTACCATTTCTAAAACAGTCGGGAATGTTCCTCGAAAATCCTGAAAAGCAGAAAAATTGTCGGCATTGATGCCATGCCCTCTTTTAAAGTAAATTTCCCTGATCAGCTCCTAATCTCGCGGCTGCAAGCCTCGCGTCTTGACACACAATTTTTTTCCTCATATACTCCCTTCGTGAAAAGCATCGCCTAATCAATAAGATTGCCGACATACTTGTCATCCGACTGCGTCGGAAGAAAAGGAGCGGAAACCATGCGACGGAAATTTGTTTCAGTTTGTTTTTTATGGGTCGTGTTCTTTGCGGTTTTTGTGTCCGGATGCGCTTCGCTCATGTGGATGGGGGAGAAGCCGCGCGTTGATATCGTGAACATCATTCCCACGGAGATGCGGCTCATGGAGCAGACTTTTATGATGGAGCTGCGTATCCAGAATCCCACGGAGACGGACCTGGTCATCAACGGGCTTTTCTTCGATCTCGAGATCAACGGGCAACCCTTTGCCAGGGGGGTCTCCAATCAAAGCTTCAAGGTGGAGCGCCTGAGCACGAAGATTGTCAAAATGGAGGCTTACACTGGACTCACCAGTATCCTCCGGCAGCTTTCGGAGTTAAGAAAAGGAAACTACGACACAGGATTCAGGTACAGGCTGAAGGGCGGCCTTTATTCGGGATCCCCCTCCATCCGTATCCCCTTCGACGAAACGGGTGAATTTAAATGAGAAAACGAAGCGAGCGGATCAAGTTGCTGATTGACTTCATCTGCCATTTCGAAGACGGCGCCGCTCAATGGTTGCCATCGCATGAAAAAGACCAAGAATCGGCCTTATATGATAATGATGCAAGCAGAACTCAGCTTCAGGAAAGGAAACCGGTAAATTCGTGAAGGCAAAAATTTTTCTGACAATCGCGTTGGTCCTGGTCATATTTTCAGTCGGGTGTCAAAAACCCAGAATCCTGGCACTGCCGCATGAACCTCAAAAACAGGCGCCCTCAAAGCAGCCGCCCCTGGAACCTCAGGAACAGATATCCCCAAAAGAGTTGCCACCGGAGCCTCGAAAAGAGATATCCTCAAGAGATCTGCCGGCGGAGCCTCAAAAGCTGAATTACTCAAAGCAACTGCCTCCGGGGGAACTTTCCCTGCGGAAAATAACCGACCCTGCCGATATACCGGACTTTACCGGGGCCTGTGAGGACCTGTCCAATCTGGAGGCGGCCATTAACAACAGTCTGAACTATCTCAGCAAACCCTCAAGCAGACAGTTTTTCCCCTACGGCGATATTCAGCACAAACAGGCGGAGGACAGCCTGAAGGCATTTGCCGGGCTGATCGCTTCCGGTTACAGAGGCGCGCAGCTCAACGCCCTCATCCGGGAACAGTTCGATGTCTATACTTCTGTCGGCTGTGATGACCTGGGAACCGTGCTCTTTACCGGCTACTACACTCCGACATTTGAAGGCTCCACAGACCCTGCCGGGCGCTTTAAGTATCCCTTGTACAGTCAGCCCGATGATCTCGTGAAAAGTCCGGACGGCGTCACCCTCGGCAGACGCACGGTCAACGGCATTGTTCCGTATCCGCAGCGTGCCGAGATCGAAAGCTCCGGGATGTTGAAGGGCAGGGAAATCATGTGGCTTGATGATCCCTTCGAGGCCTATATCGCCCATGTACAGGGCTCGGCCAGGATACGGCAGCCCGACGGTTCGTTCGTCGGAATCGGTTACGCCGCAAATAACGGACATGTGTATGTAAGCGTCGCCCAGAAGCTGGTCGATGATGGAAAGATATCGAGAGACCAGATGAATCTATCCTCGATGATTGCGTACTTCAAGGCCCACCCGGAAAAGGTGGCGGAATATACCGGAATTAATCCCCGCTTTGTCTTCTTCCGAATCACAGACGGTATACCGAGGGGATCGATCAATGAACCGGTGACGGCTTTGCGCACCATAGCCACCGACAAATCGATCTATCCCCGGGCGTGTCTGGCCTTTATATCCACTATCCTGCCACGGGCGAACGGCAATGTGGTGGCTCAGGAGCCGTATCAGGGGTTTGCACTGGATCAGGATACCGGTGGCGCTATCCGTGCGCCAGGCAGGTGCGACATCTATATGGGGCAAGGCGATACTGCCGGAAGGCTGGCAGGGCAGACCTATAAGGAAGGCCGGTTGTATTATCTGTTTATAAAGCCCGAATATCAGGGTGCCGTTTCGGATGAACCGCCCGCGGCGGAATAGAAGAATGAAAAAGAAGTACCTGCACGGTAACAGCATAGAATGGAGGACCATGGAAAATGACATTTGGCTTTGTCTGTGTGAGACCTATCACATTGGCCCTATTGTAGAAAATCTATAATTAAGATATCTTGAAATCGAACAAAGATGCCTTGAAGAAGGGCAGGATGTTCGGAAAAAGCGCGGTTCGTATAGATAAAACGGCGACGTAGCCAAGTGGTTAAGGCAATGGCTTGCAAAACCATATTCTCTGGTTCGAATCCAGACGTCGCCTCCATTCAGAAAAAGACAGGGTCAAATCGGTTCTGTCTTTTTTTTGCATACATGCCGTGCGCGCAAAAAATAAAAAAAGGAGGCCTTAGCGACTCTCCTTTTTTTAAATCCATTTTCAAAGGTGTGTTAGGTTTAAAAGTGAACGTTGAGGCCCAGGGTGAACAGGTGATCCTCCGCTTCAATATCATAATTGATTATGTCGTATTCACTGTAAAAATATTTGTAGGCGAGTTCGGCGGAAAGGTTCGGTGCGATTTCAAAGTTGACTCCAAGAATAAACTGAGTCGCGAAGGCCGCGTCATCTTCATCGATGTCGTATGAATCATATAGCTGACCATTAACCTCGCGTGTTCCTTTTTCTGTAATATTGCCCATCGACAGGCCAAGGCCGAATCCCACATACGGGTGGACCCTGCCATACGGATAACGGAACAGGAGGTTGGCCATCACGTTGTGGGCGCTGAAATCGCCGTCGTAGCTATCTATGACCTGATCGCCGTTTGATCTTCTATAGGACCATGTCTGACCATAATCCTGGTCTCCCAGACAGGTATACTCCAGTTCGAAAGCCATGTAGCTGAGTTGTGGGAATATATATCCAAATTTGACTCCGAGCGCCCAGCTTTCATCGGGGTCTTCGTCGTAACCCCAGTCATCGTAGTAGTCACCCCATCCCCACCGCAGATCATCAGGGATTGCAAGCCCCCCGAATACCCCGATATACGGCCCTGGTTTCTGTGCCGACGCCGCTGGCGCCGTGGCTAAAAGAAGGAAAGCAACTAAACCGAATAAGACCAGTAATCTGCAAAATCTTTTCATAGTCAGTCCTCCTTGAATAAAGGGTATGCAACAATTCATTTTTAACACGGGGATAAAAGATTGAAAAGAGATATTGTCAACGGCTGTGGAGACAGCCCGGGGCCTCACCGTAGATGGAGTGCGCTTTCCACGATATCGCCGATTTCCGCGGGATTTCTTACCACAATGACCCCGGCATCCTCCAAGGCCCGGATCTTTTCCTGAGCCCCTCCGCGGTTCCTGGAAATGATGGCCCCCGCGTGGCCCATGCGCCGTTCCGGGGGGGCCGTCACGCCGGCGATGTAGGCGATCAGGGGTTTCGTCATCGTCGTTCTGAAGAATTCCGCCGCCTTTTCCTCCATACTGCCTCCAATTTCGCCGATGAGGACGACGGCCTTGGTCCCCGGATCTTCCTCGTAAAGTTGAAGAATATCGACAAAAGAAAGTCCGACAACAGGATCACCCCCAATGCCGAGACAGGTCGACTGCCCGATTCCCTTCCGGCTCAACTGGTGAACGGCTTCGTAGGTCAGCGTCCCGCTTCTGGAAACGACCCCCACGGATCCCTGACGGTGAATATATCCGGCCATCAGGCCGACCTTACACTTGCCCGGTGAAATAATGCCCGGTGTATTGGGGCCGATAAGCATCACCTTTCTTTCTTCAAGATAGCGGCGGGCAAGAACCGTATCAAGCACGGGGATTCCTTCGGCAGGGCAGACCACCAGCTTTATCCCCGCCTCCGTAGCCTCCATGACTGCATCGGCGGCGTAAGGGGCAGGCACAAAAATCACCGAGACGTCGGGGGCCGTCTCCTGTGCCGCCTCCCGCATTGAATCAAAAACCGGCACGCCGTCATGGACAAGTCCGCCTTTTCCCGGTGTGACGCCGGCAACGACCTTAGTCCCGTATTCGATCATCCGGCGCGCGTGAAAAGCGCCTTCGGTTCCTGTAATCCCCTGCACTGCCACGCGCGTATTCTCATTGATGAGAATGCTCATCCCGCCCTCGCGACCTCTTCTCCGATCCGCAGTACGGCTTCCCTCAGGTCGGTTACCTGGATAAAATTGAGCCCTGAGGAGGATAGAATCTTCAGTCCCTCATCCCTGTTGGTTCCCTCCAGTCGGATCACCACCGGAACGCTGATGGACAGGTCTCTTACGCCCTGGGCAATACCCTCGGCGACGGTGTCGCAGCGGAGTATGCCACCGAAGATGTTGACGAAGAGTATCTTGACATTCCTGTCGGCAAGGACGATTCGAAGCCCCTCTCTGATCCTGGAAACGCTCGCCCCTCCTCCCACATCGAGAAAATTCGCCGGCTCGGCGCCTGTCATCTTGATGAGATCCATGGTCGCCATGGCCAGCCCGGCCCCGTTCACCATGCAGCCCACACTGCCGTTCAATTTGATGTAATTCAATCCCAGCGCCGACGCGGCGGCTTCCAGGGCGTTCTCCTCTTCCTTCTCATGCAGGGAGGCCAGGGGCGGGTGACGGTACAGGGCGTTGTCGTCTACATTGACTTTGCCATCCAGGGCGACGGGTTCTCCCGATGTCGTGAGGGCGAGGGGATTGATCTCCACATCGGAACAGTCCATTTCCATGAACAGCCTGTAGAGGCTCAGAGACAATTCCGCGCAGCGGGCTGCTGAAGCAGACGGAAGCCCAAGGGAAAGAAAGACGCGTGAAGCTTGAAACGACCGCAGGCCGTAAGCAGGATCAATGGATTCGCAGAGAATCTGTCCCGGCGCTTCGCGGCCGAGTTTTTCGATATCAACACCGCCTTCGCCGCTGACCAGAAGAGCCGGCCTCCCTGTTTCCCTGTCCACCAGAATTCCCACATAGAGTTCCCGTTCGTGGTCAATGCGTTCTTCCAGGAGCAGGCTGTTGACCTGCTCCCCGGCCGGTCCGGTTTGAGCTGTCACCAGCCGGCTGCCGAGAAGATCAATTGCCTGCAGGCCCGCCTCTTCCAGGGTGTTTGCGGTCCGGATTCCCCCGGCCTTGCCTCTGCCTCCCGCCTTGATCTGTGACTTCAGGACAACCGGCATGACGCCGAGCGATCGCGCGGCGGTGACAATTTCATCCGATGTCTTTCCTGCAGCACCCCGGGGTGTGGGTATGCCGAAGCTGCGGAAAAACTCTTTTACCTGATATTCATAAATCTTCATTTTCCCATGCAATCCGTCGCGTCGCACCCGCCGCTTTCCGTGCAGCCTTTCGCGCGGCAGCCATGCCCGCGCGCATGGCCTTTAAGTTGAGATCCTCGGCCCCGGGCAGTCGTTCCCGTATTGCCCTTTCAAGAGCCCGCGGTGATACGATTCCGGTAAGGATGGGAAGTGTTCCGATGGCGATCATATTTGCCGTGGATTCCTGATTGAGCTTTTCCCTGGCGATTCTCGTAAAGGGGATGACAAAAGCCCGCGAAACAGGCAATTGGGTCACAAAGGTGGAATCGGCGATCAATAAGCCTTCAGGCTTCAAATCCGTGTAATACTCATCGCACGAGATCTGATTCATCGCCAGAAGCAGGTCCAGTTTCATCGCCTCGGGATAGTCTATTTCTTCATCGCTGACGACGATTTCGGCTTTGCTGGAGCCGCCGCGCGACTGCGGTCCATAGCTCTGCGTCTGGGCCACATGCTTTCCATCATAAACGCCGATCGCTTCGGCGAGCACAATTCCCATGACAATGATCCCCTGGCCTCCAGATCCGGAAAGCCTGATATCGTACCTCATCTACTTTTCCTCTGCTTCTCTGGCTCGCTTTCTGATTTTCTCGTACTCCTCCTCGTAAGCAGGCATATCCCGGTCAGCAAGCACCCCGATGGTGAATTTGTCCGGCGGAGGCGGCATCGTTCTTCCTGAGTCCGACGCCGAACCAGCAGGACCTGTAAACCAGGGAACAAACCTGGAGGATGAATATCCTGCGGGTTCGCCATCCAGAGGGGCAAGGCCGGCCGCGCCGATCGGGACGGCGTGATCCCGCTGCCATTTGAGCATTTCTACGGCATCTCCCATTCGGTTCAGTTTTCCGTAATAGGTATGGCAATGGGAGACCACTTCAACGACCGAGAATCCCTGCTTCATAAATGCTTTCTCCATAAGGCTGTCGAGCATGGCGACATGGAACACGGTGCCTCGCCCCACAAAGGCGGCCCCGGCGGTCACCGCCAGTTCCGCGATGTAAAAAGCATGCTCGATGTTTGTGTAGCGGCTCGTCGTCGAAGTCATTCCATAGGGGGTGGTTGGCGAATACTGCCCGCCGGTCATGCCATAGATGCCGTTGTTCACGATGATTGCCGTAAGATCGATGTTCCGTCTGGCCGCGTGAATGAAGTGGTTTCCTCCTATGGCCACCGCGTCGCCGTCACCCATGATGACAATGACCTTAAGCCGGGGTTTGGCGAGCTTGATGCCGGTGGCAAAGGTCAGTGCCCTGCCGTGGGTTGTATGAAGGGTATTGAAGTCGACATAAACAGGAAGCCTCCCGGAGCAGCCTATGCCGGAGACAAGAACGACGTCATTCTTTTCCAGGCCCGTTCTGTCTATGGCACGGATGAGGGATCCCAGAATAATGCCGATTCCGCAGCCCGGACACCACACATGGGGAAACTTCTTGTCATGCCGGAGATACTTGTGGATCAGTTTGGTCACTTCAGTGGTCATACAATCTCCATGACCCTTTCGAGGATTTCGTCGGGCGTGATCAGGGTGCCGTCCATCTTGTTCACTCCCACAACCCGGGCCCTTCCCTGATTGACTCGCTTCACTTCCCGCGAGATCTGGCCCACATTCATTTCAGGAACCACCAGTATCCGTGCCGTGGGGAGCAGACTTTCCACGGCTTTTCTCATGAAAGGCCAGAGCGTGTTCAATTTCAACAATCCGGCTTGAATTCCTCTTTCTCTCAAGATCCGGACGCTGCGCCTCGCGGTGCGGGCAACGCTTCCGTAGGCGATAATGACGATTCCGGCATCTTCAGTCTGATAGAAATCCCCGCTGTGAATGTCCGCCATCCTCTGACTGATCTTTCTGAAAAGCCTTGCCATGAGCGGCCCGATTTCGTCCGGCCTTTCCGTGGGAAACCCCCTGATATCATGGGCCAGGCCGGTCACGTGGTATCGATAGCCTTCTCCGAAATCAGCCATGGCGGGAATGCCTGCAGGGGTGTCCTCGTAGGGAATATACCACTCGGGCGGAACCCGGGGGCGCGGCCTTTCAACGGTCAACGCCTCACCTTCGGGCGGAAGCGCCACCTTCTCGCGCATGTGGACCACAATTTCGTCGAGAAGAAGAATGACGGGGATTCTGAACTCTTCGGAGAGGTTGAAGGCACGGAGGGTGAAGTCGTAGCATTCACGGACTGTCGATGCTGAAAGGACAAGAATGGGGTGGTCTCCATGTGTGCCCCACCGGGCCTGCATCACGTCACCCTGAGACGGCATGGTGGGGAGCCCCGTACTCGGTCCACCGCGCATGACATTGACAACGACGCAGGGGATTTCGGCCATGATGGCATATCCCAGGTTCTCCTGCATGAGTGAAAAGCCGGGCCCCGAAGTGGCGGTCATCGATTTCGTGCCGGCAAGGGAAGCCCCGATTATAGCCCCCATGCTGGCGATCTCGTCTTCCATCTGGATGAATGTGCCATTGACGGCCGGCAGCCTCACAGACATGATTTCCGCGATTTCCGTTGCCGGTGTAATGGGATAGCCTGCAAAAAAGCGGCAACCGGCCCGCAGGGCGGCTTCCGCAACAGCCTCGCTGCCTTGAAGCAGCCTTTCTCCGGATCTGCTGCTTTTCAATCTATCCCTCCACCGAAGCCCCGGTCTTTTTTCCCACCACGGAGATGGCAAAGTCAGGGCATCTCATCTCGCACATGCCGCACTGAATACAGGCCTCAGGATTCTTCGCGTATGAATGGCCGTTTTCATCGAGGGCAAGCACCTGCTTCGGGCAAAAGGCGACGCAGATGCCGCAACCCTTGCACCACTCCCTGAAGACGTCAATGTGCGACGGCCCTTTCTTCTTACTCCTGTTCTCTGTTCTGTCCGTCTGTCTTTTATGAAGTATAACACCTGAAACCGAATTACCGCCAGTTTTCTTCTTCCCGGTGCTTTGCATGTTTCAATCGGCCCCCTGGATAAAACATTCTCTGAATCCTGATGCGCAAACTGCTATCTATTTCTTTTATATTGATATAATTATAAATAAAATAATCTGTAATAAAATATAAAAGGTGGGAAGAATGAAAAATACTTTCCCTTTTGTCATTACAATCAGCCGCCAGCTGGGGGCAGGCGGGGCATATATAGGACAACAACTGGCAAAAAAATTGAGTATTTTTTACGCGGATCGTGAAATCATCGGACAGGCGGCGAGAAAGCTTTCCGTGATGGAGGAAGAACTGGAACCACGTGATGAAAAAAGTCTTTCTCTCTGGCAGTTCCTGATCCAATCCTGCGCCTGCACGCCGGAAACTTCCTATATACCGCCACAGATTACGGTACCGTCAGATCGGGAATTATTTAAAACGGAAAGCGAAATCATTACTCGCATTGCACAAGAACATTCAACGGTTATTATAGGAAGATGCGGTTCTTATATCCTTCGTGAACATCCGAATCATGTCAGCATGTTTTTGCACGGGGATTTATCCTTTCGGAAAAGTCGCATTCAAAAAATTTATCATGTATCAGAAAATGTTGCCGAGAAAATGATCGTACAAAGTGATGAAGAACGATCTCAATATCATTATAAATTTACAGGGAAGGATTGGGCGGATGCGAGGCAGTATGGCCTTTCCGTAAATACGGGCAGAACAGGTGTCGACAAAACTGTAGACTGCATTTTGACATACCTGGAATTAATTAAAGTCAGGGACTGTATTCCATAATAGAGACAGATACTTCGACACGGTCCGTGGGGTGTGCCAATCGTTTTGGCTGCAGACAACGGCCGCATGGCAGTTTTCAGGAAAGGGACATTCATTCAATGAATACATATCGGCTCTTTCTTGTCGCATTTTTTATCTTATGCCTGGCTTCCGGAGCGGACCAGAAGACTGCTTCCGCCGAAGATTGGCGGTCTGCTGACCATTCGAAGTTCGATGCTTCCAGAGTGATTCATATCTCTCCATCTGTCGTTCATGTCCGGCAAAGAGTCATACTTTCCGAAGAAGCCCTGTCTAAATTGCGGAAAGACCGGGCTCATGACTACTCCAATTATTCCCATACCATTAACATGAAGCGGATTAACTGCAGGAAACGAACGATCGGAGCTGCCGGGTCCACAGACTACGATACTCGCGGCGGCGTGATCCAATCTTTCGATGAAAAAACAAAATTAAATAACATCCAGATGTTGCCCGTGGTGCGATGTTCTGATGGCGACGCTTTTATTCAGGCCGTTTGTGAGTATGTGAAAAAAGTTCCCGCGAAAAAGCTGAAAAGAGAAGGGAGCAGACCATTTCAGCCGCATTCTTGCTCTCCGTAAAAACCGGCGGTCAGTGTTACGCGGGACTCTGTAATTGACATCACCCATGCGCCATCATCCCCTTTGAATCCAGCATTCTGTGGGCCTTTATTATTGACAAACAAAACTGCCAGTCTTATACTCAAACCATAATAAAATGACTTATCACAGGTCATAACGCAAGCAGTACGCGGGGCTGGTGGGGTCAGCAAGCGGAGTGTCATCAGGAGCGCAGCCCGGTTTTTGCGAAGGATATATGCGGCGGGGATTGCGCAGGGTTGCAAACTCATCCATAAAAAACGATATGAGTCCAGAAAAGGAGGCTGCCATGTCGGATCGAGTCTACAAGAAAGTTGAAATCGTCGGAACCTCGAAAAAAGGCTTTGATGACGCCGTTAACAACGCGATTGAAACTGCCGCAAAAACTATCCGAAACGTCGACTGGTTTGAAGTGGTCGAAACCACCGGGCACGTCGTTGATGGCAAGGTCGCCCACTTCCAGGTCACAGTTAAAATCGGTTTCAGGGTCGAAGAAGACTGATGAAAAACCATATGGCGCCGTCCGGGTTTAACCCCAGGCGGCGCCAACCTTTATTCGTAATCCAATTCTCTTGCTTGCTCCTGTCCACAGAATTTCTTTCTCTGAATTCGACACGGCCTTACCCTACAGGGGAAAGGGACTCCAGCCATCATGACGCAATACTGTTTCAAACCCGGAACCTCAACCTGCGGTCACCAAAACAGGAGGGGAAAGTCGTTGAGAGCTGGATGGACTTGTGCCGGCCTGTCGTGAAGAACAGCCGGCGTCGACAGTGGCTTGAATCCCGGAAGAGAGGGAAAAATGGAGAAATACAAGTGTTCAGTCTGCTTTTATGTTTATGACCCTGAACGCGGAGATCCCAAGTCCGGCATCCCGCCAGGCACGGCGTTTGAAGATCTCCCCGATAACTGGACCTGCCCGATGTGCCGTTCGGCTAAATCCAAATTCAGTCCCTCTAAACCACGGCATTTCAGCCATCCTCCGGGATCGTGATTCTGGCGGATCAAAGCTGGCGGGGCCTGATTGCTTCGTTTTTTTTGAAATTACAGCAATGCTTTCAGCCCTGTGAGAATATCTCCGGAATGATGGGCAACATAGTCTGGGGACACGTTTTCGTAAAATTTTTCTCCCTGGTTGGAGTCGATGAAGATGGTTTTTATTCCAAATCGTTGAGCTCCATGGATGTCCCGGTACATATCGTTTCCCACGTAAATCACCTCCGCCGGTTTCAGCTTCATGAGGTTGAGAGCCTTTTCGATGAGCCTTCCGTCCGGCTTCCTGAATCCATAATGCGCGGAAATAATGATGGGATCGAAGCAGCCTTCCAGTCCCACTGCTTTGATCTCCGGCAGGATGTAACAGGGCTGGGCGTCGGAAACAAGGGCTAAATGGTATGTCAGGCGCAGTTCATCCAGCACTCTCTTCACGCCGGGGTAAAGTCTGAGGCGTTTCCGGGAGACGGCCCTGTACATCTGGGCAAGAATCGTGGACAGCTTCTGCCGCGTTGTTCTTGATTTTACACCTTCCTGCAGGAGAAGTCTGTTCCAGATGACCTCTACGTCTATCTCGGGATATTCCTCCTGCCGCTCTCCTTTCTGCTGCTTCAATATCTCATGGTAACGATCCCGCACGGCCCACCGGTGCATATAGACTCCATGATAGGTCAGAAAATGGGCGATGGTGCGATAGATGTCTTCCCGGGATTCGTCGGTCCTGATATCGATCAGTGTTCCGTAAAGGTCGAAGAGAATTCCATGAATGGCCATAAATAATCTACCTCAGTGTTTTCCTGGCTTCATCCAGCAACTGCCGGCGGTATGCATCGGATATCCAGGGATTACGGGCAATGCGCAGAAGGGTCATTCCCATGTGAAACGGAATGCGGCGAACGATGGACCGAAAGGCTCTGTCCCGATCCGGAAAGTGGCAGGCATATTCCCATAAGAAGTGTCCGATAAAGGGTTCCGCCTGCGTCCCGTTGCCGGCGTGCTGCATGAAGAAATGCTTGATCTCGGCGGCCACCCGGCCCACATCGAAGACCCGGTCGGCTTTTTTCATCCGCTCCAGATCGATGGCGATCACCCCGAGGCCATCACCGAAAAGGATATTGGCCGGTGTCACATCACCGTGGACAAGGACTTGGTTGTCTTCCCACATGCATTCCTTTTTTCGCCACTGCTCCTTCAGCAGGAGGAAGTCTTCCGCCTCGCTCCATCCGACATGTCCCCGATTTTTGAGAAAATCCACAATCCGGTCGAAGTAGACGCAGTCCTCGCTCATGTCCACCTTTTTTCCGGTTGCGGTCCGATTATGCAGCGTCGCAAGAAAATAGGCGAGGGCGGTGAGCTTTTGAAAAAGACATTCCCGCGCCCCCTCCCGGATGGCCTTGATGATAAAATAGTCAAGCGAAAGGCCGTGACAGAACTCCTCTATCAGGACACAGTTGAGACGTGCATTGCAACCGAGGGGAGGGGCGATGCAATGAGGGTGGCAGGTGAAGCCGATGCCTCTCAGATGCTTGAGGTTGTTGAATTCCCGTTCCATGTGACGGAAGGCGATTTCTGGTGAGCGATTCTTGACGCCGTTGAAGAATTTTCCCACAAGGTTTATCCGGTTTTCCTGATCTTCGTAAAGGTAGACATCGTTGGAGGCCGGTATCTGATAGACCCGGAATACGGGAGAGTGGCCTGAGGCGCTGAGCCGCGGGAGAATGTCATCGCTCAGATATCCGTAAAGAGGATCTTTTATGGGAAGATGTCCGAGGTATCTCATGAGATCTCGATTTATTCTTTGTTTTTAAAACGCGGTATGAGGGTGATGATTTCAAGCCACTGTGCATCCCGGCCTGTTTGTCTGTCGACGCGTGCGAATTGAATGGTGAAATTTTACTGACGTACAGGTGGGTGGAGGGACCTAACAGTTAAAATGTTCCATATTTTCAGCAAAGGATTCGAGTTCCACGATATACATATGATGTGCCTCGTCGTCAAAATCGGCTTTCTCAATTTCATTTTCCGCGAACTCATTGATCAAATCCAATGCGGAATAATATTCTCTGTGTATGGGATCTTTTTCGCCGAAATTTACCTCATAACGGTTGTAATTATAGGTAATCTTAATATAATCTCTCTGCTGTTCCGTTAAATTCAATATCATTTCTCTTTTCCTTTTTGTTTTGTTCATTTCGGTTGATGTTTATTCGGCATATTTCCGGGTAATCGTTATTTTTTATATCCGCCGGTCAGAAACCATGTCAACAGTAAAAAGTATGCATTCTATGCGGCTTGGTGTGGAAATTCGACCTGTTATCCGTGCATTGCCTGTGCTGATCTTCAGGTTCTGGATGATGGCAATAAAAAAAGCCCCCTGAGATCGGAGGCTTCTTAACGTAAAATGAATTCAGCTCTCAGAGCTTGCGAACATTTTCGGCGGAAGGTCCCTTGGCGCCCTGGACAACGTCGAAACTGACGCGTTCGCTTTCTGCCAGCGTTTTAAATCCTGTTCCCTGGATGGCTGAATAATGTACGAAGACATCATTGCCGCTGTCCTGTGCGATAAAACCAAATCCTTTTGAATCATTAAACCATTTAACTGTTCCTTCCGGCATCATTATTCTCCTTTATAATTATGTTGGTCTTTTCAATATGAGCTCTGATGGGTCAATCGGTTTGCAGAAATAAAATCAGCAGAATATTTGTGTAATGAGGATCAAAACCGCGAGTCCCGCGTACAGCCCGCCAAGCATTGTCATGAAGTTCTGTGTTCCGGTCGGTTTTGCGGCCTCAGTCGGAGAAGGGTAGCCGTTCATGGTGTAACTTCCCAGAGCGTCGTTTGGATCAACGGTAATGACGACCTTGCACCGGGGGCAGCGGAAATAAAGTTTCGCGGAATAGGGATCATGTCCTTCTGATGTGAACGCATCGCCTCTTGATTCAGCAGGTTCTGCCCCTGTAATTTCTCTTGGACCTTCATGCCCACAGCATGAACACCATATTCTTTTAGAAATCATTTAAGGCTTCCCCCTTTTTTGGTCAAGAAACATTCGGTTCGTGCTCATCTGGATTTTGTTAATAAGGAATCCACATCGCCACAGTGTGGGCTATAATGCCATAGTTTAAATGTAATGCAATACGGATTGATTACGGAGGCTATGCCAGGTGCAAACTGGCATAGAGAAAATCGGGAGTGCGCTGGTTAGTTTTTTGATTAAAAGAAAGAATGTTTATTCGATATAAAAAGGCGGCCTTACAATTCACAATGCCCTTTTGGGGATTATCTTTTGAAAATCAGCCAATACGTCAGTGCCGGGAACGCCGTAATTCCGGCGACGCTTATTAGAGAGATGCCGTACCGAAGATAGGAGAAATCCGCTCAGAAACCGGTTGACTGCGATGCTGATAATCTGTGCTCAGGGACGATCTGTTTTGAAAATGCCAAAAATCCTGTCCTTCCAGCCTCTTTTCTTTTTCTTCGGGGGTGCGTTGACATGATCGCAAACTGATTGAACAATATCCTCTTCGTGAGAATCAGGAACTGCTTTTTGCATTTTAATGCCTGACCGCTCGAAATCCGCGTCATAGATCACACGGCCGTTCGAATTGTAATGGGTGCGATGTACAATTCCGATTGTTTGTTTCCTGCAGTCGATCTGAAACCTGAGGAGAACACTGAAAGTCGGATCTTGCGGGTATCTTTCGGGGAACACCCTTTCCCAGGCGCGAATGACCGATGGAGAAACGCGAGTGATTCTGGAGGCATCGAAGAACGAATTCGAATCTTTAATGGGACGCCAATCCTCGGCTGAAGCGGACTGTCCCCCGACAAGAAAAAGGCATGAGATAAAAACTCCTGTAAAAAACATTCGTTTTGGATTCATTTTATTTCCTTTCCTGAAAATTAGATTATTTGTTGGCTGTGGCCTGCAGCTTTCTAACTGCATAGTGGACCATTTTTAGCCCCCGAATCGCAACCGGCGGGATCATACATGCAAGAATGCGATTCCGAGTAGACGAATGCCGGGCATCGAATTCGGTATGCTACATAAATCGGCAACTGACTGTCAAACCCTTTCCAAATTTCATGGGATGTAAAGGAGAAATTCCTCTCCTGCCTCTTTGCTTATCCTCAAATAAACCAAAGGAACAACGCAGATCCGCTTGACCCTCATTATCCCAGTATATGACTGATATAGTGACCGTAATCACACCGTATTGCATTGTTTTTTTTTGCCATGGCATTATATGGCACGCTTCCAGGGCGGGAAGAATAAACCGTAACATTCATGTCCACTGAAAAGGAGAAAGTCATCGCAGGGAGGGCCCCATGTACTTTATTACTTTATCCAGACAGTTAGGTACAAAAGGAACCGAAATAGCGAAACTTGTGGCAAAAGAACTTCATTATGACTTCTATGATACAGAAGCCATCGAAAAAAAAGCGGGAGAAATGGGATTCCTGGATGATATCCGCAAGGTAGATGACAAGCCGCCTTCTCCTTTGAAACAGCTTTTTTCATGGCAGACAGAAACCTGCCTCGAACACCTGTACACAGTAATTTACGACCTTTCACGTTATGGGAACGCGGTCGTGCTTGGACGGGGAGGTAATATGCTTTTTCGTCCCATCCCTCATGCGCTTCATGTCCGGGTAATCGCATCGCATGAAAAGCGTGTTCAAAACCTGCTGGAGAAGGTTTACAGGAGGGAAACCGCCGTCATGATTATGGAGAAGAGCGATCAAGAGCGCTCAAGTTTTATCAGGTTTGCTTTCAATCGGGACTGGGGCGATCCCGAGTTGTATGATATGGTACTCAACATGGACAACATGACGGTAAGGAGTGCGGCTGATACGATTTTACGCGCGGCCCGTCTGAGAGAATCCCAGTGCCCTTCCCGCGATGGGATGAGCCCTCTGAATCTTATGGAACTTACGGCAAAAGTAAAAGCGGCGCTTGCGAATGCAGGTTTTCCATCGAATTACGCTTCACCGTTCGTCAATGCGCCGGGAAAAGTCCGGTTGACGGGGATTGTGCATGATCCCCGGGAAAAACTGGCCGCGGAAATGACCGCACTGAAAGTGGAAGGTGTTGAGTCTGTAGAAAACCGGATTCAGATAGCCGGAAGTTAGAATCCGGTCATCCATTGCCGATTACAGGGTTTGTACCGACTTTTTATCAAAATGCCGTCCTGGGCCTCTTCATCAATTCAGCCTCTAACGCATTCAGAAGCAATCAATCCGCCGATATAAATTTCAAGTGAAATTCTGGAATAAAAGCGAGCAACACTGCTTTTTTGTTAAATCAATGGTCCTTCCAATTCCAGAATCTTCCGGTTCAGCGAGGCGAACAGGATATCTCTGAATCTGGTCATGGGGTTGTGATCCGAAATCATCATGATATCTGCCAGAGAATCAGCATGGACAGGGCGGAGACGACGACGGTCAGGGGAAATCCTGCCTTGAAATAGTCCCAGAAGCCGATGCGGATCCGTTCGCCTTTAGCGATCTCCGCCACAATCAGATTGGCAATGGAGCCTGTAATCGTCAGGTTGCCCGCGATGGTCGAAAAAATGGCCAGCGCCGTCCACCAGACATCCGAACTCTGCTGGGGCATAAAGTACTTCAGGAGCATGACTGCCGGAACATTGCTGAAGATGTTGGATAGAACAACCGTTGCCGCGCCGAAAACAGCAAGATTACCGAAATCGATAAAAGGACTCTTCCCTATCAGCCACTTCATGAGGCCGGTGTGTTCAACCCCGCCCACAATGACAAACAGTCCCGTAAAGATGACCAGCAGATTGAAATCAACGCTTTCATAGACCCTGTTGGGAGAGACTCGCCTTGTAATCAATAGATAGGCCGCACCGATGCTGGCGGTGACGGCCATGTCCAGAGAGAGTAGAAAACCTGTCAAAACCAGGGTCAGTGCCAGAAGGGATTTGCCCACGACATAGGAATTGTATTCTGTACTTTCCGTTTCCCCATGCTCGAGACGACCTTCAAGGTGTTTTCTGAATATGAAGGCAATGACGATATAAGTTACAAACAGGCTTACAACAGCAACAGGCGCTGCCATCAGGAAATAGGAGATGAAAGACATGCCGGAAATGCTGGCAATCAGAATATTCTGCGGATTGCCTACCAGGGTCGCGGCGCTGCCGATGTTTGAGGCCATGGCGACTCCCAGGAGGTGGGGCAGCGGAGGGGCCCCAGATCGGCGGCAGACGGTCAGGACTATGGGCGTCAAAAGCAGACAGACGATGTCGTTGATGCACAGAGCGGAAAGAAGGCCGCTCATCATCACGATCACCATGAGCAGCTGCCGTCTGCTGGAAGCGGCCCGGAGCAGAAAATCACCAGTCTTTTCAAAAAAGCCGCCCAGTTTGAGATTAGCGGAGATGATCATCATGGAGAACAGGAGGACTAATGTCCGATGGTCAATTGCCTGTGCCGCCTGGTCGAAACTCAGGGCTCCCGCGGCGATGGTTGCGGTTGCTCCGATAATGGCCGCCCCTGCCCTGTCGATGCGGAATACGGGACTTTTTCCGACAGCAAAGACAAAAAGGGTCAATCCGAGGATGATTCCTGTGGTGATCATTATTGATCCTATCGCTTAAACGGTTTCAGTAAACTTGATTTTTTTTCAATCCCTGATTGATTTAGATTCAATTATTTCGAGTCGTCTGGTTACAGGCGATGTCGCGGTATTTCAAGACTTTTTTATTACATGTTACCCCCCTCTTTTTTGTGGCATTTTAATAAATTGTATCATAGAAAGTAGATCGCTATGGCTTGACAGCTTGTCATCAATTTTATTGTTCTGACCGGGGTAATCTCGAGTCATGCTGAAATTACGTTTTTAGGATAGAAACATTTAAATGAAAATATTCAAATTTGATAAAAAAATAATCAATCAAACTTGCTGGTCAGTGAATTGGCTTTCCGGCTTTCAATCCCAATTGAGAAGTCAGGAAGCAAAAAAAAGTTCATTTTCCGATTTATCTCCGGATATCGGTTTGAAACTGAATGTCATGAGTTTTAATATCCGGCGCGGAACCAGGCAGGACGGCAGAAATCACTGGATATATCGTCGCAATCTGGTGCGAGAAATATTGAATCAATATCGTCCGGACGTTCTGGGCCTGCAGGAAGCGTTAGACTTTCAAATGTCTGAAGTCTGCAGCATGCTTCCCGGGTATGAGAAAGTCGGCATTGGAAATTTGGGCGGCAGCAGAGGATTGCATAATGCCATTTTCTATGATGCCACGCGGTTTCTGATATCTGACGAAGGCACTTTCTGGCTGTCCGACGCACCCGATATCCCGGCGTCGAAAGGATGGGGGAACATCATTCCACGAATCTGCACCTGGGCGCGGCTGGTTGAAAAAAAATCTCAGCAGGCTTTTTATTTTTATAATACCCATTTGGATCATATTTCTCTTCGTGCGCGTAAAAAAAGTGTCATATTGCTGACCCGGCACATCCATGAGCGGCCTTTTACGGAGCCTCTTGTTCTTACAGGGGATTTCAATTCCCGGGAAAGGAGCGCTGCCATACAATATTTAAAAGGTGAGGTTCCTTTAAAAATTAAGATAAAAGCCAAAGTATTAAATCCTGTTCCTTTGATGGACACCTTCCGGGTGAAATATCCAGACAATCGAAATATTGCTACGTTTCATGGCTATCGCAGCTATTTTTTCCGTTTCAAGATCGATTATATTTTTGTTTCCGGTTCCGCACGGGTCATAGATGCGGAAATTATTCAACGGCGATGGGGAAAGTGTTACCCCTCCGACCATTTTCCGCTGCTAGCCCATGTCGATTTGCCTGTAAATGTGGGCACACCGGATGCACGTTCATTTTTTGAAGAGGCAATTAACTATTAATTTGAGAGAAATTCCAGAATATATTAAAAATAAGATGTTCCAAAAATCATGGAAGAAGGAGGCAAAGAATGAAAAAAATCATCTTTATTACATGTTTAGGCATCATCATGGCTGTCGCCAGCATGGCAATGGCTGAATCGAAACCGATACAGCTGAGTCTCACTCCGGACATTGCCGTCTTCGACAGAGATACAGAAATCAGAGGGTTGACGCTCGGCATATGGGGCGAAAATCCACAGACAGCACTGGCCATTGGAATTGTCAACGGATCTAAGGGCAACAGCGCCGGCTTAAGCTTTGGCTTTCTCCTCAACTACGCAGAAAGTTATAAGGGGGTACAGTGGGCGCCGGTTAATTACACGAAAAAAAGCTTTCTTGGATGGCAATCCGGTATCGTCAACTACGCGGAAGGCTCAGTGAAGGGTCTGCAGACTGGTGCAGTGAACTATTCGGATCATCTTACAGGCGTTCAGTTTGGTTTCGTCAATTATGCCGCAAAAGCGACAACAGGGGTTCAGATCGGGCTCATCAATCTTATTCCCCAAAACCAATGGTTCACCAGATTTCCTGACGAGCTGGCCCCCGGGATGGTTTTTGTCAACTGGCGTTTCTAATCGCCTTTTGTTTTCTGACGGCGCCCGGTGCATCCCGCGTCAATTTTGAAAAAGTGACTTAGAAAAACGCGCGGACGGATAAATGCCCGTCCGCGCGAACTTTTTTTACGGCCTTTTCATCTGCGCCGTTATGAGCTGCCGCTGAGTTGACTCAGTTCCGTGCATCATCTTCTCCAGCCGCTCCAGACAGGAAACCCGTTTTCATCCCGAAGCTTTAATACATCTTTACCTTTCTTAATCTCCGCAGCAATGATTGCCGGCTTTCCATTAAAAGTTACCCTTGAGCCTTTAACTTCGACCTTGTCCCCGTTGTTGATATTTACATCCTGATTTTCAATAAACCATCCTGGTCCCAGGTGAATGGAGATGACTTCCTTATCCGTTTTTACCGTCATGTGAACGCCATAGTTCATACCTCTAAAGGGAGTAATCTTGTCAATACCGGTGACCTCTCCCGCAATCGTTTCAACGGTTGCGGGATTATATATCCTGCCATAGGGTGTTCCCGTTCCCCAGCCGCCGCTGCCTCTCCACATCATTCCTGTTTGGGCGAAAGACTCAGAAACAAGGGAGAGGCTAATGACAAAAATCATCGCCGTCAAAAAGGTAAATTTTTTCATTTTTCCATCCTCCTTTTTTTATTCCTATTTTATGCTTGTTCCATTAAAATTCAACGAATATCACTGCAAATAAAGTTGATTCCGAATGATTCATGAATTAATTTTCAGGAATAATGATAATGATTTGCATAATCACCTGACTGATCGCTGTATCTTCGTCTAAGTAGCTTATTTATATCAGTAAAATGATAAATAAATTTCCATGGACGACAAAGAACAAGACCAAGGCGCAGCTCATCAAAGAACTGGAAGAGGCGAGAAAAGCTCAGGACAGAGCTGAAGAGAATGAAAATATCCTGAATGCCATTATGAAGAATATACCCGCGGGAATTACAATTGCTACCATCCGAATATTAATATCAGGATGGTCAGTCAGAAATTCTTGGCGGAATGATTAGTGAGATGACCGCGAAAGAAGTGACGGATCACGTTTGGGATAAAAATTTTGGCCGAAACAAAAGTACCAGAAAGATTGACACTTGACACTGTTGATCCTGGTTTCGTATTGCTTCAAAAAAGAGGCATGAAGGATAATCACCTCATGCCTCTTTTTTACACAGAAACCAAATATCAAGAGATTATTTTGCAGCTGGAGCAGCCGGGGTGGCCGGGGTAGCCGGAACAGCCTTTTTCTCTTCGGCCGGTTTTGCGGCTTTCTTTGCGGCCTTCTTTACTTTTTTTGCCTTCTTCGGGGCAGCCTTCTTTACTTCCTTCTTCTCCGCGGCGGGTTTCGCCGGCTCAGCCTTTACGGCGGGTTCTGCCGGGGTCGCTGCCGGGGCAGTCTTGTCAACTGCAAACGCCGATGTCGAGAACAGGAAAACCAAACCAACAACAAACAACATAGCCTTCTTCATAATCTTTCTCCTTTTACCACTTTTTTAATTTACCATCTCCTCAGGGAGTGGTTACTATCCATGACAATTCATGGAAAAACTCATTTCAAGGGAGCCGAGCCTTTTAAAGGCGGCAAATCGGCCGATTTTACTCGAGGTTGCACCATTTCTTTTGATGAATTAAGCTTCCGCTGCGGCATTATCTCTTTCAAGATGTTTTTCTCATCTTTTGTGATGTACCTGACAACAACTTTGTCGCCGACCCTGAATTTTGTTATTGGTTTTTCCAATTGAAATTCAAATGGTTCAACGGTTCCTTTAATAACACGTTCAATCTTCAGCGTGGTGTCCGTAATATCAATGATCCTGCCCGTTGCCCTCATCTTTACAACCTTCAGGATTGCTGACTTTGCCGGTTCAGATTGTGAATGCACTTTGACTGCCCGATCCTCAGCAAAAGCCAATGAACAGAAAATAAAGGTTATAAAAATAATACTGATCGCAACTTCTCGCATGTCTATCCATGAATGATTTTTAACGGTAATGAGCATTTTGTATGCCATTTTCTTTAAAAATTCATGGAATTAAGTAACATGCTGCAACTGCGAGTAATTTGGGATTGTACAGCAGAAGGAAGATTGAGAAAAAGAGGAAGGATTGGGGAATTTCTCCCCATCACCTGTGGAATAATAGGCCGGGAAACAGAACGGCGATTTTGCCCCCGCCTTGCTCAATAAAGCCGTGGAAACAGCTGGACCATTTATCTGTTCCTTGCGGCATCCCGAACTCTTTCTCCTCATGGGATTCCGTCAGGGGACAGGTTTATGGTTCATCGTCTTGTTTCAAAGTGTCATAAATAGTGGCTTCTCCAATATTGAAATCGCTGCTGTTTTTCATACAGGGGAGCAGAAATACCGTTTTATTCCTGAGTATGGAATCGTTTAAACCGAAGTATCTAATCCTGCGGAGTCTTGGGATGGCTTTCTTTTTTATGGATTTTGTCATAGTCATGTTTTCCCGTATTCAAAATTCCTGACATTAATAAAATGTTTATCCCGTTGAGAGATACCTTAAAATCAACGAGATCTTCTCGTCTGCAGGACGGCAATAGCCTGCAAAGCCGCTATGGATCGGGTTTCAATAATGAATATCAGGGACTTAATATCATTTCTCCCGCTTGTAACGCCTTCGTTCAATAAATAAGTGAGGTGCTTTCTTCGCACTCGGAGAGGATGGTTTATCTGCCCGCTCAATATAAGCAGCAATGACTCTTTCTCTGCGAAAACAGCCTGAATCCCAGCCGCTGGTCCTGATTTTTAAAGTGCCGATATCGGTTTGAATACGATCCGCCATTTCGTGAATTTTTTCATTGCCGGAGTTTAATAAGGCCAATAGAGCATTCTTGCGGGGATCATCATTCAACATTTCCTTGATGGCTTTTTCGAGAGGACTCATAGCAAATTTAACGTAAGACTCTGCATCCCAGGTCCAATCCCGCACTTCATCCATTTGTTTAGCCAACTCTATCAATTTCATGCTTGATTTCCTCCGCTTGCTGTTATTTTCCAGTGAGCTGAAATTCCTTCAAGGAATAGACCTTCAGTTTATTATGTGAACGCGGCTCTGGAGGCGCCGCCGTCAGTAAACCGTTCTCTCTGCTGCTGTCTGGATTTACTCCCAAGGAAGTACAGGTAAGCGATTTCCTTCTTTTTGATCTTGTCGACCATTGCCTTTATTTCCGGGTCTCTATAAACATCAGAGCGAAGATATTTTCTCACGGTTTTCGGATCTCTTTCCAACCTGACGGCAACGGCATTCGCTGTCAGACCAACGTCAATCAGAGCCTTATATTGGGCTAATTCCCGCTTCGTGGGGGTCACCTTTGTTTTCATTTTCATTGTCTCCTTTCTATCCCGATGCTGGAAAGAAATATCTATTCCTCATCCAGATTCCATCGAGGCAATTCATCCTGTCGCTTCAATGTTTGCCCCTCTTGGAAATCAACTTATTACCGATGGTGAACATTATCAATAGGGCCAGAGTGATATGCTTCACAGAAAAGCCATGGCAATATTGTGATATGTTTCACCTTGATGAACCGTAGCTCGATTTTACGCGGATATTATTGGGAATTTCCGAATCGCCTGCCGGATAATCTTGTTTTTTAGGCGGTCATCCGAAGGCGAATGATCATTGAAGAAGGTATAGCTGAGACAATTATTGAAGGATGATTGAAGAAAACTGGAAGCGATGTCCTATAGAAAACCCTGAAGAATCCGACTTAATTCAATATAACATAACCTGATCCCATTTTGCGGATGAGGTCGTTCCTGTAGTCAATCTGCATTGTTTGCTCTCAAAATGTGACATCAAATTTGTTTAAATATTTTTTCTTTGCAGGCAATCGTGCAAGTGCAAAGCGACTTTTATTTATTCTGTAACTGTAAAAAGCTTTTCCAAAACAATCTTAGGGTGACTTTCCGGCATACAAAGCATGTCAATCAATAAGCAAAGCATTCATGGCGACAGGGCGCGATACAATGGGATCCGGTGAGCAGGAGAAAATCCGAGGAATCTCCCGATCAGTGGCGGAGAACGAATGGCTGCGACGAATTCATCGTTCTGCTTCGCGAGACTCCGCATTATAGCGTTGACCATATTGATTTTCTTTCAAAAATCCTCCATTAACCGTCCTGTTTTGTAAATTCCAGGAAATTTTGAATTGTGCTGATCTTCCTGATAAAGCCACAAAATCTCATGTTTGATTTTTAGTGCTATAGCGTCTCTGATGGAAAGAATGCACAAACCGGGTGTCATTTTCTGGGTTGATTGCGCAGAAGTCGGATCACTTCATTGTTCTGCCGAATCAACTCATTATTCTGTCTAATCATTTCACTGTTCTGCCGTATTATTTCACTATTCTGTCGAATCAGCATCCGGGAGTAATCCATTTGTGCTTTCCCTATAATCTGGTAGACCTCATCGGGGGCGACTGCCTTATTGATGCTTTTTCTGGTATCGCCTTCAATCCGATCCGCCTGGCTGTTAAGAGCTTCTGTATCATAACCCGGTTCTGCTGCTATGCCGGCGCCGGTAAGGGCAACCAAAGCGATTCCGATCAGGAATAACTTAACCATGACAATACTCCTTTCAATTTCCTTCCATCATAATATGGAATTCCAACCCCGCGCCTTCATGTTGCCGATGACCCGGCATGTCACGGGGTCATTTTCAGCAACATGATTTCGCTCTTTTCATTACTCCTGCTTTCTTGATCTATGGCAAGATTACGAAGACATGGTTACAGTTGCGGGAATTTTTGCATCATGCGGAGAAACCAATTTTCAGTGCCTGTTCGATTTCGTTGGAATCGGCTATTTCGGGAATAAGCATCACTCCTCCATAGTTGCGAATATACCGCTCCGGTATCGAGCTGATGCCCCCATCCTGCCAGACCACGTCAAAGAGGGCGTTTCCGCCTATTCTCAAATCTTCCTTCATTTTCGAATATTTATTGAAAACATGCAACACCACAATGCTTTCCGGTATTTGTTCGCCTTCTATATTGAAAATAATTCCAATCTTTTCTCCGCCGTCGTCAAATAAACCGGCAGAAATTTTCTGCCCGATCATCAGGGGCTTGTGGCGCATTGCTATCCAGTATTGGTAACATTCCTCAAAGTCGTATTCTCCCATCATCTTTTACCTTCCCGATGAGCAGATTTCTTTTCGTAAGTGTCCAAGGGTATTGAAGTGCTCAACTTTTTGTGTCTTCTGACTTATATATACAAGACGACATAGAGGCCTGCAATCGGGTCAATTCTGATTTTTTACTGCGAAAATTATTACCTGGAATAATAATTTGCCGAAAGGGATAAGAGGAAGGATTAGTTGTTCAAATTACAGTTCCGGCACTTCAATTCCCAGATGATCATAAAACCATTCGGCAATGACCTCCCGATGACAGAAGTTTCCCTGTTTACAAAAACACAGGATTGTAGTGTCCTGTCCCAGGTCCTGATAAACCTTTTCAGGGTTCAACTTGCTTAACACCTTTATATGATAACGAATCCGATATTGCTCATCTGATATTTTCCCGTTCAGATAGTCCCAATACAAGTCTTTGGGAGGGTAAAGTGGTTTATATGTACGGATTCCCCTCAGCCAGGGGCGGGAAAAATAAAGCCACCACGGAGGAATGTTTGATACCCTGACGAGTTCTATCCCCCAGTGCACCCGATCAGATTTGTAAAATGATGTGTTCAAATGTTACCCCCCTGCAGTTGCATTCTTATGCGTTTTCCGGCGAACTGCACAAAAAATGATCTGTCTTTTGAATTGAGCTTATCCTTTTCTTTTATTTTTTGCGGGATAGTGTAGCGTTACCGGAACAGCTTTACAACACGCAATTTCTCCTCGAATTTTACATCGAACATTTTAACTGCCTTCTGCCTTTCAAGAGATTGGATTAAAGAAATGATCGACAATAAAGGATCATTTCTGTAGATTCTTATTATCAAAATTGAAGACAAGAGGAAAACAGGTTTCATGATAGATCTTCACTGCCACACCACTGCTTCAGATGGTGTGGTGACTCCATCCAATGTTATCAGACAGGCGTCTCGAAAGGGCATTGCCGTTCTGGCCATTGCCGATCATGATACGGTGAACGGCCTTGACGAGGCGGCGGGAGCCGCGGAAAAAGAGGGCATATGCCTCATTCCTGCCATAGAGTTATCCGTAGCCTTTCCAAAGGGGGATTTTCATCTTCTTGGCTATGGAATTCAATATAAAAATGAGAATTTCAGAAACAAGCTCGCGCAACTGAGAACCATACGCGAAGAGCGGATATTCCGGATTATTGAACGATTGAAGAGATATGGGCTGAATTTAACCCATGAGGACCTCCAGAACGAATCGCAGGGCGATGCGCCCGGCAAGGCTCATGTGGCGCGCGTCCTTGTGAGAAAGAGATATGCCTCCAATTTTAACGTCGCCTGTAAAACATATCTAAATGAGGGCATGCCGGGATATGTTCCCAAAGAGAAACTTTCCCTTGAATCGGCATGCGAGCTTATAAACAATGCGGGCGGCTTATCCGTACTGGCTCATCCTAAATCTCTGAATGGTGAAAATCACGAAGAATATGAACGAATCATTCAAATGTGTGTAAGTCACGGACTGGCTGGCATCGAGGTTTATGCGTCCCTGCATGACAATCAGGATGTAAGACTGTTTCTTGAATTGGCTCGACGGCATCGCCTTATCGCAACGGGAGGCAGTGATTTTCACGGGGATAACGGCGCATGTCTCGGCTATTACGGTCACCGCAGACCGGTGCCGGAAAGTTGTTCTCAGCCGCTTCTTCAGAAAATTTCTCAAAACAAAACTTGATCGACGCTGTGATCAAGGAGGCAAGGAGGAAAGTCATGGAAGCTGAGTTTCAAAAAAAATTCATGCAAAGCTGGAGCAGATATTTCCCGGGCGCTGAATTACCGATTGGATTTTATTATACCGATTCGGCGGAAACAAAATTTATGGCGAAACCGCCCAAAAGACATCGTTGCATCATTGGAGATCTGGCAAAAGTCAGGAAAGGGAAACCGCAGTGTTTTGACAACAACGCCATCGGCTGCTTTGGGGGTAAACGATACCTTGGTTTCGAAAGTAAGTTGACGCCTGATTTCGAATACTTTCTTTCCTGTGGCATCCCAGGGAAAATAGAGGGAGAACGGTACAAGAAATCTCCGGAACTTGTTAAAGAACACTTGAAACATCAGCAGCCTTTGAAGGCGCCGGGGAATTATATCATCTTCAAAAGGTGGGATCAGATGGAGAACGCGGACATACCTTCAGTCGTCATCTTTTTCGCTGCTCCGGATGTCCTTTCCGGGCTTTTTACGCTGGCTAATTTTGATGAAACCCATCCTCATGGGGTCATTGCTCCTTTTGGTGCAGGATGCGCGTCTATTGTGGATTATCCCTATAAAGAACTTAACTCCCCTGACCCCCGTTCCGTATTGGGAATGTTTGATGTCTCGGCGCGTCCCTGTGTGCCTTCGAATGTATTGACCTTTGCTGTTCCCTGGCCGAAATTCGTCAGAATGGTTGGCAATATGGACGAAAGCTTTTTGATCACCAGGTCCTGGAATAAAGTAAAGACAAGAATAAAAAAGGAGCATGCTAAATCAAACGATAAATAACTTCTCATCATCCCGATTGTCTCTCCGCTTTAATGTCAGTATTTCGCTGTTATAACGTCCGTAATCGATCCGTATTGCATTGCTTTTTTCTTATGTCATTATAGAGCCGCTGAAGCGACAGGAACAGGTCGCGATGTGCGTTATGCTGAAAACCACAGCCAATTCAACGTTTAAGGGGATGCGCTGTTTGCCGCGGTGATCAGGCGCTTTAACGAAAACGGTTCATGGTTACCGTACTGGAGGGTTGATATTGAATTACAAAGAATATTTGAAAACGTTAATCGGGAGAAGAGGAACACTTTGTAGGTCTGAGAATAATGTCCATTACAGTCTTCGCTTTAATGAGCCAAATGTTCGAATGAGAAATGCCCATCTTCTCAAAGTTCAGGACGATTTTGTGATTATTCATCATGATATTCATGGGGTGATTAAAATCCCGCTCTCTTCCCTCTGGTAATTCGTTGATTTGAGGAACACTCTGCTGAAGAAGACAGTGAACAGAATGTTTATTGTCAAAAAGCAGGAACCTTGGAACCTTAAATGATTTCAACAATAATTCGCTGTTCATGCCGCGGGCATGAGCGGTCGAGGAAAATTATCGGGATTGTCTGCTCCAAGGCCACAGCGGATATGTTTCCCGACCGTGGACATGACCCCGATGAGGGAGAAATTTTATTTCCGACAATTTTTTCTGATCCCCTGTGTGAAAAATATCACCATCCCACCTGAAATATCAGTGAAGTTTATCACACTCCCCCTATTGATCGTAATGACTTACGGTAATAAGTTGCCCGTCGAAATGTACGATCTTGAAAGCAGCAACATACATTGTCCCAACAGTGGTCTCAACTGCAAAAGGCTTCCCTGCTCACAGTGACGAAAGCCCTTCAACAAAAGTGACCTGCCGTGGACATGCTGAAGAGGACCGGGCAGAATGTTTGCTGTCATGAGGAGGAGTGGAATCTTTAGATGATTTCAAAAAGGATTTGGTGTTCACACTGCGGCCATGAAGGTTCGAGAGAAATTCCCGGGACTGAAACTACTGAATCGATTGCGGGTGTATTTACCCTCGAAGGACGTGACCCCCGTTCCGGAAAACTGTATTTTCGCTGTCCCTGTTGCAAGGTTGTCATTATGGCCGATCCGGCCGATGCCCCGGAAAGTTATACTATGAACGGCTATCCAACACCGACTGAGTCTGTCAGGCTTGCCAGGACACAGAATCTCATGACGATGGCGGGCGGGTTGTACATGGGAGTCATGGTATTGATTATGATTGCGAAAATCTTATCTTAATTTACAGGAATAATTTTTATTTCTCTCATTTTCATTTTACGATCAAGGGCATCTTCATTCCTGTATTATTCAACGCGAAAAAAATCAGCGAATCTCTTTCATCGTCTGGAGATAAAGGCGGGTGAGTTCTTTGTATTGCTTGATCCCTGCGGTTACATAGGCCTCCAGTTCCGGTGAAACGTCTTTTATGATCCTTGCGGGATTACCCATCGCCAGTTTAGCAGACGGAATCTTCATGCCCTGAGGCACAAGCGATCCGGCAGCTATCACGACACCCTTCTCGCAGACCACATTCGATAACAGCACTGCTCCCATTCCGACCACACATTCATCATGGAGTGTGACATCGTGGAGAACGACGTTATGACCGACAATGACATTCCGCCCGATTGCAACCGTGCCTCCCTCATTTACATGAATCGTTGAATTATCCTGGATGCTTGAACAATCGCCAATGATGATTTGTCCGAAATCACCTCGGATAACGGCACTCGGCGCTATGTAGCAGGAACTGCCTATTGTGACATCGCCTATGATGGCGGCAGTCGGATGTACAAAGGTATCAGAGGCAATGATCGGTTTTTTCCCCGCAAATTCATAGATCGGCATGATGAGTTCACTCCGGAAGCGGCAAATTTCTAAAAATTATGGGATTACATCGTCTTGGTTTTCACGCTGTTTTTACTCGCTTTCTTTTCCTGAAACAAACTCTGAAATTGCACCAAAATAGAGACCGGGATCAGAAAAAATGGTGGAGTTGTGATCGGCGTCGGGGATAACGAGGAGTTGTTTTTGAGAGGAACCCAGGGCATCGTAAAGCTTCCTGGCTTCCTGAAAAGGAACCAGAGTGTCCCGATCGCCATGGATCACCAGAGCGGGCAGAAAAATTCTTCCCGCCTGTGCCAGCGCTTCCTTTTCGATTCGTTCGGCGAGACCTTCATCATCAGGAAGCAGAGTACTAAAAAGATGCCTCAAAATCGAAACGATGCTCGCGAAACCGCTCTCAAGTATGAGGCCCTTAATCTCGTCAGGAGATGAAGAGGCGAGTTCGAGAGCGGAAAGGCTGCCCAGGGATCGGCCCATCAGCCAAAGCTTTCCGGTATATCCCCGCTGGAAAAGTTCCTTGCGAACAGAAGAAAAAATCGGGTGACAATCCTTCAACAGATCCATTAGAGTGGGCGTTCCGGAACTCAAGCCGTAACCGCGGTAATCCGCCACAACCACATTGAGATTCTTCTGTAGATAAAATGGCGCGATGTCATCATAATCACTGGATATCTCCCCATTGCCATGAAAATAGAGAATCCAGGGGTTCGCGGAATCGCCGGAATAAAAACGGCAGGATATGACGATATCATCGGCAACCCGGACAAGCGAGTCAGACGCATAAGACGGGCAGGCATCCATTCCCCTGCGCGGATAAAATATCAGGGCTCTTAACTCGGGATTCCCGTCAATCTCGGTATAGTCAATCATGATTTTCCTCTATTTCTGACTTGTGTTAATAAGAGTTTCGGTTTTTCCAAGTATAAATTTTTATTTCCGTTTGGGGAAGCATCTTGTTCGAATATCTTGATTGAACTTACAAGGTGATGAATCCCTCTTATGTTAAATTTAAAGAATCTTTCTTTCCCGCAATCTTTAATATTGAATTTCACTGGAAAAATATGGAATCGGCAAGGGAGTTGCGGGACGATTTCCGGAAAAAAGTCGAGCGGACCATGGACAGGGAAAAAAATGAAATGGAAAAGCCTCTGATTTCGATGCGGGGCATCACGCTGCGCAAAGGGAGTGCCTTTCTTCTGCCCGATACGTTCTGGGAAATCCGCGCCGGTCAGAACTGGGCGATACTGGGTGCGAACGGTTCGGGGAAATCCGTTCTGGCAGGAGTCATCAAAGGGAATGTCCCCTATGTCCGGGGAGAGGTGATTCGACATGTGCCGGAAGCGGTGGCGGAGAGGATAGGTTATCTCTCCTTCGAGCTTCTGGAGGAACTCCTGTTGCGTGAAGACTGGTTCGAGTATACCCGCTTCTTCAGCGGCAAAGGGCATGCCATGACAGCGGGGGAGATGCTGGGCCTTGATCTCGAAGGAGGAGGTGCGGGGAAAGATTTTGACGACATCATGGGCATCCGGCCCCTGCTGAACCGGAGCATCAGGGCCCTCTCCAACGGGGAGATGCGCAAAGTGCTGATCACCAGTGCCCTGCTGTCCGCTCCAAAGATTCTGATTCTCGACGAACCCTTTGCGGGTCTCGACGTCGCGAGCCGCGAATCCCTGGGCCGCGCGATCACCGATCTGATGGCAAAAGGAACACAAATCGTCCTCATTACACAGCGCCTGGAGGAGATCATCGCCGGCATTTCCCATGTCCTTTTGATCCGGGATGGACGCGTCTCCGAAGTCGGAAGGCGGGAGGAGGTAATGGCCTCCGAGTCGATGAACCCCTTTTCCGGGAGCCCGACAGAACTACCTCCCCTTGCCCGGCCGATTCCCGCGGCGGCGACCGGGACCGGTTCGAGCGCCGACATTCTCATCGAGATGAAAAATGTTCATGTCGCATACGGCGATGTGGTCGTTCTGGACCGGCTGACATGGAGCGTCCGGCGCGGTGAGAAGTGGACTGTCGTCGGACCCAACGGATCAGGAAAAACAACCCTCCTGTCGCTGATCACCGGAGACAACCTTCAGGTTTACGCCAATGAAGTCAGATTTTTCGGTCATAAACGAGGCGAAGGTGAAAGCATCTGGGAGATCAGGCGCAGGATCGGACTGGTTTCTCCCGAACTCCAGCTTCGGTACCGCAAATCGGTTCGCGTCCGGGATGTGGCGCTGTCCGGATTTTTTGACTCGATCGGCCTGTACAGGAAGGTGACCGCGGAACAGTCAGCCCTTGCCGACCAGTGGCTGAACTGCGTCGGGATGAGTGATTACGCCGAAAGGCCGTTCAATCAGCTTTCTTACGGGGAGAAGCGCCTGATCCTCATCGCGCGGGCCATGATTAAATCGCCCGAGCTGCTGATTCTTGACGAACCCTGCCAGGGACTGGACCTCTCAAACCGGCAGATGGTTCTGGCGCTTATGGAGGAAATCGGCAGGAAGACCTCGGCGGCGATGATCTATGTTACCCACCAGGAAGCGGAAATGATTCCCTGCATTCAGCACGTCCTCAGGCTCGGCAGGGAAAGATGGGAAATCCGGGCGTAATCGGAATTTATCCTGAAACATCTCTCTGCTGGAAAAATCTGACCGGATCATGAAACGATTTACAAAGGAGTATCAGCCAGCTTCCCTCTGGACGGACGGTGGATGACTTTCGGCGCATCCGTAAAAACAAACCTTTCATAATCCCGTAATCGTCATCTCAAATTGAAGTGGGAATGCCGTCGGCCTGATGATATACAGGGATTTGATTTCCATGGAAATTCAGGTAATTTGCAGGAGCAAAGCGCCATGAAGCCCTTTCGTATCGTGACGGAGTTCAAACCTCGGGGAGATCAGCCCCAGGCGATCGAGAAACTGGCGGATGGCTTGCGGCTGGGCCTGCCTCACCAGGTTCTGGTGGGCGTGACCGGATCGGGAAAAACCTTTACGATCGCCAACGTGATCGAAGCGGTGCAGAAACCGGCCCTGATCATCGCCCCCAACAAGACCCTGGCCGCCCAGCTCTATGGTGAGTTCAAAAGCCTTTTTCCGGATAACGCCGTCGAATACTTCGTCAGTTATTACGACTATTATCAGCCCGAGGCCTACATCCCCAGCACGGACACCTACATCGAGAAGGACTCCTCGATCAATGAGGACATCGACAAACTGCGCCACGCGGCGACCCATTCCCTCCTGGATCGCCGGGATGTGATCATTGTGGCCAGTGTCTCCTGCATCTACGGACTGGGTTCTCCCGAGGCTTACCAGGGCCTGCTGCTGGAACTGGAGGCAGGAATGGAGCTGTCCCGGGAAATGATGCTGAGAAGGCTGGTGGACATTCAATATGAGCGGAACGATGTTGACTTCCATCGGGGCTCTTTTCGCGTCCGGGGCGATGTGGTGGAGATTTTTCCGCCCTATGAAGAAGACCGGGCGATCCGTGTGGAATTTTTCGGCGATGTCGTGGACGCCCTGTCCTTCGTGGATCCTCTGCGGGGGAAGAAGCTTCATTCCCTGGAGCGGATTGCCGTCTATCCGGGGAGCCATTATGTAACCACGCGGGACAACCTCAACCGGGCCATTGCGGCAATCCGGGAGGAACTGCAGGGCAGACTGGCAGAGCTGCACGCGGCAAACAAACTGCTGGAGGCGCAGCGCCTGGAACAGCGTACGAATTTCGACATCGAGATGATGGAGGAAATGGGTTACTGCCAGGGCATCGAAAATTATTCCCGCCACCTCACCGGCCGGGCTCCCGGCGAACCGCCTCCCACCCTGGTGGAATACCTCCCGAAGGACGCCCTGATCATCCTCGACGAGAGTCACGTTACCGTTCCCCAGCTGATCGGGATGTACCGCGGTGACCGGTCCCGAAAGGAGACTCTCGTCAATTACGGGTTCCGCCTTCCGTCGGCCCTGGACAACCGGCCGTTGAGATTCGAGGAATACGAAAAGTTCCCCCAGCAGCGGCTGTATATCTCGGCGACACCCGCGGCCTATGAAATCAAAAAGGCCGGGCCCCACGTGGTGGAACAGATCATACGGCCCACGGGGTTGATGGATCCGGAGATTATCGTCCGCCCCGTAACCGGACAGGTGGATGATCTCCTGACTGAAATCCGCCGGCGAGCGGAAAAGAAGGAGCGGGTGCTCGTGACCACCCTGACCAAGCGGATGGCGGAGAACCTGTCGACCTATTACGAAGGATTGGGGGTGAAGGTGAAGTATCTTCATTCCGACGTTCAGACCCTGGAACGGGTAAGCATCATCCGGGATCTGCGACTGGGGGAATTCGATGTCCTGGTCGGCGTCAATCTCCTGCGGGAGGGGCTCGATATCCCCGAGGTGTCGCTGGTGGCGATCCTGGACGCGGACAAGGAAGGCTTCCTCCGTTCGGAGCGCTCCCTCATCCAGACCAGCGGCCGGGCGGCGCGGAATGTCGGCGGCCAGGTGATCATGTATGCAGATACGATCACCCGTTCCATTCAGGCCTGTCTGGATGAAACCCGCCGCCGGCGGGCTCTTCAGGAGCGGTATAATCGGGAGCATTCCATCACCCCCGAGTCCATCAAAAAATCCATCGACAACATCCTGAGCTCCATCTACGAGGCGGATTATGTGTCGGTGCCGGTTGTTTCCGAGGAAAAGCAGGTTTATTTATCGGATACGGATCTGGAGAAGACGATTCGGCAGTTGAAAGGGGAGATGAAGGAGGCGGCGAAAAGACTGGAGTTCGAAAAAGCCGCGCGCTTGAGGGATCAGATCAAGGCCCTGACCGATCTGAAAATGGAGATGGGAAACCCTGCGGTGTGATCTTGACCGGCCTTACCGGGTCATGATGAATCGCTGTTCCGGAGCAGGGACGTACCACTTGATGAAATTGTGGCCGATGCCCAGGGGTGCCAGTTCAATGCCCCGGAAACGGGCCTGAACGATGGGCAGGGCATCAGGAACATAAAGAAAGGTGTAAGGCTGTTCTTCCGCCAGGATTTCCTGTATCCGGTCGTAGCACCTTTTGCGTTCGTTCAGATCGAAGGTGCCGCGTCCCTTTTCCAGGAGGCGGTCCACTTCCTCATTCTTGAATGACGTGAAATTCAGTTCCTGGGGACCGGTCTTGCTGGAATGCCAGACGTCATAGAGATCGGGGTCCAGAGGAATCGTCCATCCCAGAATGGTGGCGTCAAAGCGCCGTTTGTTGATGAAGTCGTTGACAAAGGCGGCCCATTCCACCACCCGGATCTTGACGGAAATGCCGATCTCGGCCAGACGGCGCTGGATGATTTCAGCGCACTTGGCCCGGACCTCATTGCCCTGGTTGACCAGCAGTTCAAAGGCGAAGGGTTGGCCGTTTCTGTCCAGGATGCCGTCGCCGTTGCGATCCAGCCAGCCTGCTTCGGCCAGCAGGGCGCGGGCCTTTCCGGGATCGTGGGGGAAGGTCGGGACATTCGGATTATAGGCCCAGGTCCCCGGTTTAAAAGGGCCGGTGGCAGGTTTCCCCAGGCCCAGCAGAACACCCTGGATGATTTCCTCCTTGTCGATGGCATAAGCCAGGGCCTGACGAACCCGGCGGTCAGCGAAAAGGGGATTTCCGAGGTTGTAGCCGACAAAGGTGTAGGCAAAGGAGAGATAACGGAACTTGTTGTAATTCTTGCGGAACAGGGGGTTTTCCGTCTGCCGCGTATACTGGAGCGGCGTCAGGCCCATCCGGTCGATGCCGCCGGCGCGCAGTTCCAGGAACATGGTGGCCATGTCGGGGATAATCCGCAGGATGTAGCCGTCGATGTAGGGTCTGCCTTCATAGTAGTCCGGATTGGAGACCAGCACGATCTTCTGTCCGGCCACCCATTCCTTGAATTTGTAAGGGCCCGTTCCGACGGGTTTCCGGGCGAGGGGCGTCCTTGTGATGTCCTGACCGGCCAGGAGATGCTTGGGCATAATGGCGCTGCCCCAGCTCATCAGGGCGGGGGCGAAGGGCTTGTCGTAGGTGACCCGGAAGGTGTGGGCGTCGAGCACTTCCGCCTTCTTTACCTTGAGAAAGTCTCCGGCGTAGGCCGTGGGCGTTTTGGGATCGATGGTAAGCTGGTAGGTGAAAAGGACATCCTCGGCGGTGAAGGGATGACCGTCGTGCCAGCGGACATTGTGACGGAGATGGAAGGTGATGATCAGCCCATCGGGGGAAATTCCCCAGGATTCGGCAAGGTCACCGGTAATTTTCAGATTTTTGTCGTATTTGACAAGGCCGTTGTAAACCAGACCGGCGATTTCATGCGAAGTTGAATCGGAGGAGAGCAGGGGGATCAGGTTGCTGGCGTCCCCGATGGAACCTTCCACGATGATGTCGCCATAAGCCGGGGTGCCTGGCGCCTGCTGTCGGGCCTGCTGGGGACTGCTGTCCGTCTCGCCGCATCCGGTAAACCCGCCGACGAGAAGAATGCCGATCAAAAGGAAGCGGAAAAAAGAGGATTTCATGGATGGGGAAAGTATCTCAGAGCCGTTTTTTTTGCAATGGAATTCAACAGACTCCGTCATTTCCTTTGCCCTGCGGCTATCCTCATCCGGAAGCGATCCGAAAGAACAGGTTGCCGTATTGACGGTGTGTCTCATCCCTCTGGATGAGCTGAATCCGAACCTGTGACAGGCGGAATTTATCCTTATTTGTCTTGACAGTTATGTATTAATCATGCTATCGCCACAGCACTTCGAGAAGGAAGGAGATACGAGCATTGACTAAGATTCTGGAAAAAGTAGATTTGTCGGAGAACGTGGTCAAGATGGTCCTTGACGCTCCAGCGATAGCACGGAAGAGAAGGGCCGGTCAATTTGTTGTCCTCAAAATCGATGAAAAAGGTGAAAGAATTCCGTTGACTACCGTGGATGCTGATCCTGAGAAGGGGACACTTACGATTATCTTTCAAGTGGTGGGCAAGACAACGGCCAAGCTGGCTGCAATGAAGGCGGGTGATGAACTGATGGATCTGCAGGGACCCCTGGGCAGGCCGACCCACATTGAAGGCGTTAAAAATGCCGTCTGCGTCGGCGGAGGCGTCGGGGTAGGTGTTGTCTATCCCATTGCCGCGGCCCTGAAAAAACAGGGCGCCAAGGTCACCTCCATTATCGGTGCGCGGTGCAAGGATCTGCTGATCCTGGAAGATGAAACGAGAAGTATCAGTGATAATCTGATCGTAACGACCGATGACGGGAGTTACGGTGTTCATGGTTTCGTCAGCGATGCCCTGAAGAATGTGATTGAGTCCGGGGAAAAGATCGATGAAGTCTTTGCAATCGGCCCAGTTCCGATGATGAAAGCCGTGGCTGCAGTAACAAAGAATTACGGCATCAAGACAACGGTCAGCCTGAATTCCATTATGGTGGATGCGACGGGAATGTGTGGCGCCTGCCGTGTGGCAGTTGGCGGAGAGACAAAATTTGCCTGTGTCGATGGTCCCGAATTTGATGGTCATGCCGTTGATTTCGACCTGCTGGCAAGCCGTCTGCGAATGTATATGACCCAGGAAAAAGAATCGATGGATAAATACAGGTGTGAATGCCATGGAAAATAAAGAGAAGAAAGAAAAATTACCGCGACACAAGATGCCTGAGCAGGATCCGAAAGTGAGGATCCATAATTATAACGAGGTTCCTTTCGGCTATTCTGAAGAAACAGCCATGAAAGAGGCGAGCCGCTGCCTCCAGTGCAAGAAACCGGCATGCCGTACCGGTTGCCCTGTAGGGGTCGATATCCCAGCCTTTGTCAAACTCATTGCTGAGGGAAAGTTTATCGAGGCTGCCTGGAAACTGAAGGAAGACAGTGCGCTTCCGGCGGTGTGCGGGCGAGTCTGTCCGCAGGAAGATCAGTGTGAAAAATTCTGCATCGTCGGTAAAAAAGACGAGCCGGTGGCTATCGGCCGGCTGGAACGTTTTGCCGCGGATTATGAGCGAAATAAAGGAGAAGTCAAGATCCCGGAGCTGGCCCCGAAGAACGGCAAGAAAGTGGCTGTTGTCGGTGCGGGTCCGGCCGGTCTCACCGTTGCAGGTGACCTGATCAAACTGGGTTATGATGTGACGATCTATGAAGCCCTTCATAAGCCGGGTGGAGTGCTGGTTTATGGTATTCCCGAATTCCGTCTGCCCAAGAGCATTGTGGAAGCCGAGGTCAATTATCTCGAAAAACTGGGCGTCAAGATTATAACCAATGCCGTCATCGGCAGGCTTCATACGATTGATGAACTCTTTGCGGAAGGATATGACGCGGTCTTCCTTGGGGTGGGCGCCGGTTCCCCGGTCTTCATGGGCATCCCGGGTGAAAACCTCAGCGGCATCTACTCGGCAAACGAGTACCTGACCCGTTCCAACCTGATGAAAGCCTATCTGTTCCCTGAATACGACACGCCCATTGTCCGCGGGAAGAATGTCGCCGTCATCGGCGGCGGCAACGTGGCGATGGACTCCGTGAGGACCGCCCTGCGGCTTGGTGCTGAAAATGCGTATATCATTTACCGCCGCAGCGAAGTCGAACTTCCGGCAAGAGCGGAGGAAGTGCATCATGCCAAGGAAGAGGGCGTTCAGTTCAAACTGTTGACCAATCCTGTTGAGTACATCGGCGATGAAAACGGGTGGGTCAAAGGGATTAAATGCGTTCAGATGGAACTGGGTGAGCCGGATGAATCCGGCCGCCGCAGACCGATCGAAAAGAAAGGGTCGGAATTTGTCATCGAAGTGGATACGGTTGTGGTGTCCGTCGGAACCAACGCCAATCCCATTATCCCCATGACGACTCCGGGCCTGGAAACCAATAAGTGGGGCTATATCGTAGCCAAGGATGAATCCGGCTTGACCAGCCGCGAAGCAGTTTATGCCGGTGGCGACATCGTGACCGGTTCAGCGACAGTCATTCTGGCCATGGGAGCAGGCAAAAAGGCTGCCGCGGCCATCCACGAATATCTTTCCAAAAAATAGGGAAAAGCAGAACAAAATCTGACTGCCATCCCAATCGCAATTCAACCCTTCCCCCACGTTTCAGTGAGGGAAGGGTTTTTATTTAAATCCACATGCAATTACGCAAAAAAAAAGACCCTCCAAAGGAGGGCCTTTTTCATTCAATGGGAAAATCAGGATCTATGACTGATTAATGGCCATGACCAGCGTTTGTCTTTTCTTCTCCAAACACCACCAGTTTTCCTTCCTCTTCCATTTCCTTGAGCCACTTGGGATGCTGTTTCTTCAGCCAGGCTCGTGTTACCCAGCCGTTCAGCATAGCCGGCAATGAACCGGGAGAACCGATCGTTCCCAGATAAAGGTGGATGAAGAAGAAGGCGAAAATCGCCACAAATCCAGCGGCGTGGATCAGATACATCAGTCTCACGAGGGCGGCCGGGATATTCAACGGGAACAGCATAATCAATCCTGACAGGACCATGGCCGCTCCGCCGCCTGCTACAACCAGGAAGAACATCTTCTGTCCCGGATTGTACTTGCCCACCTCTGGAACCTTGTCCACATGCCACAGATATCCGCCCGCACTCTTGATCCAGTCCAGATCTTCAGGAAAAACGAAAATTCCCGCTTCCTTCCACCACATGCGGATGGTGAAATAGAGGGACAGGATGAAAAAGAGCGCCGTGAAATTGTGAAGGTACTTCAAAGACTTCAAACCGCCAAAGGGAGTACCGATAAAGTTAAGGGAATGGAACATCATTCCCAGGCCCGTAATGCACAGGATCAGGCAGGAGATCGCCAGACACCAGTGCACGATCCTCTCAAAGGAGTCCGTCGCTTGAATCAATCCTTTTCTCATGGTTATTCCCCTCCCTTCGGTTCTTGACCCTGTTCTTCATCTGGAAGTTTGGGCCCGTGGATAATGTAATGCAAGAATGAACCGGCAAGGGCGCCGCCGGCCGCCAGAAGGCTGAGAGGCTTCATAATGTCTTTCCAAAGCGTGACGGTGATTGGCACTGAAGGATTTTTCGGCAATTTCTCATAAACAGAAGGTTTTTCATCCAGAACATACATGACATGGGTGCCGCCGACAAACTTGTCCCCATAGACATTGGCATCCCCGCCCAATTCCTTGACCCGCTCATGAGCCTTCTTGATCATAGCGGACTTCTCACCGAAGGTAATGGCTCCCGTTGGGCATGCCTTTGCGCAGGCGGGAATAAGATCGGCCCTGATGCGGCTCAGGCAGAGGTCGCATTTGTAAACCTTGTCTGTCTCCCGGTCATACCGGGGAATGTTGAAGGGACAGGCCGAGACACATTCCTTGCAGCCGATGCAAAGCTCATGGTTCAAACCAACCGTTCCCACCTCTGTATAGTGAAGCGCGCCGCTGGGGCAAACCTTGACACAGGCTGCGTTCGTGCAATGCATGCATCCGTCTTTCCGAAAGAGCCACTTGACCGTGTCCTTTTCCTCGACTTCCTGAAACCGGATCAGAGTCCATGTGTTGGCCTGAAGGTCTGGAGGATTCTGGTAGGTTCCATAATTCACGGTCTGTTTCGCCTTCTGCTGATTCCACTGTTTGCAGGCCAGCTGACAACCCCGGCAGCCGGTACATTTGGAAACATCAATAAGTTTTATATATTCTGCCATTTTTGTTTACCCCCTTACTTCTTGACCACATTAACCATGAAGGCCTTGCTTTCCGGGATCGTCGTGTTGGCGTCCCCGATCGTCGGCACCAGGAGATTGGCCGCGTCACCCCATGTGAAGACCTCTGCCTTCTTGTCACCGGGGTTGTACTGCCGATCCTTCGTCGTGATCCACCCGAAATGCCAGGGGATGCCGACCTCATGGAGGATGTTTCCGTTGATGTTAAACGGCTTGAAACGGGGTGTGACAATGGCTACACACTCCACTTCGCCTCTGGGAGAACTGACAATGACCTTGTCACCGTTGGAGATTCCCCGCTCCTTCGCCAGCTCCTTGCTCATCTCGCACCACATTTCCGGCTGCATCTCGGAAAGCCAGGGGCACCAACGGGTCTGGAGGCCGGTCTGCCAATGCTCGCTGATGCGGTATGTCGCGCAGATGAACGGGTATTTGGGATCGCATGAATCGATGCCCGAGTACACGTCCACATCGGAACCCACACCGGGTTTGTCGAACCGCTTGATTGTCGGGTTGCTTTTCTGGGGTGACAGGAAATTCTTCTCCACTGGACATTCCAGGGGTTCGTAATGCTCGGGGAAAGGCCCGTCAGCCAGACCCGGTCCAAAGAGGCTCGCCACGCCGTCGGGCTTCATGATGAAGGGAGGCCTGCCGGATCCGGGATCGCCCACACCATCCGGAACATCTCCGACCCATTTGTCGCCGACCCACTTGATGACCGCCTTCTTAGCACTCCATGGCTTTCCTGACGGATCGACAGAGGCGCCGTTATAGATGATCCTTCTGTTGACCGGCCATGCCCATGCCCACTCGGGGTAAAGGCCGATGCCCGTCGGGTCTTTCTTTCCGTCGCGGCGGGCGGACATGTTCTTGTCCGTGTAGGAGCCGCAGTAGACCCAGCAGCCGGAGGACGTGGAACCGTCATCCTGGAGCCAGGCAAAGGTGGGAACGGGATCGCCCTTCTTGAACTCCTTGAACTCACCCTTCTTTGTGGGATTTTCCACCGTTTTATCTTCAAGGAAGAACCCGTTGATTTCCTTGGCCACGGAATGGGGATCGAAGTGATAATGGCCGTCGAAGGTCTTCGTACCGTAGTTCCAACTCAGTTTCGTGATGGCCTCCATGTTGGGGCCGCCTTCCTTTTCGTACAGTTCTTTGACCTTGAAATAGATTTCCGAGCATATGTCGCCGTCAGGAAGAGCGACGCCCGGAGGATCAATGGCTTTGTAACGCCACTGGTTCCAGCGGCCGCTGTTGATGATGCTCCCCTCTTTTTCAATTGAGGCGGCGCAGGGCAGCATGAAGACTTCCGTCCTGATCTTTTTCGGATCCATTCCAGGACCGCGCCAGAAGGAGCCGGTCTCGTTGTCATAGAGATTGACATTGACCATCCAGTCCAGCCTGGTCAATGCCTGGCGGACCTTGTTGGAATGGGCTCCGCTGCATGCGGGGTTCATTCCCCACGCAAAGAATCCCGTGAACTTGCCCTTATACATCACATCGAAGAGGTTGAGCCAGGAATAGTTGGCGCCGTCGTCGATTTTGGGAAGCAGATTGTATGCCTCGTCCAGAGAGGCGTTCGTCCCGTACATGGCCCGGAGAAAACTCGCTACATACTTGGGCTTGTTTTTCTGCCAGTTGAGACTGTTGGGTTCCTTTGTTGTCGGGGTCTCTTTTTCATTGTACGCGGCCAGAGTCGCAAGAGACGCCTTGGGGGTGTTGAGATAGCCGGGCCAGATGTGGAACAGAAGACCATGATCCGTTGATCCCTGGACGTTGGACTCGCCACGCATGGCTGCCACGCCGCCGCCTGGGATGCCCATGTTGCCCAGGAGAAGCTGAATGATGCACATGGTACGGATATTCTGGGTGCCGACGGTATGCTGGGTCCAGCCCATGGCATATAGCTCGTTTCCTGCCCGGTCCGGAGTTCCCGTCGAACCGTAGATCTTGTAGATTTCAATCAATTTGTCTACAGGTGTCCCCGTGATTTTGTTGACGACCTCCGGCGTATAGCGGGAATAATGCTTTTTCATGAGCTGGAAGACGCAGTTGGGATCCTGCATGGTGGGATCCTTTTTGATCCTTCCATCCCCTTCGGTCTGGTATGACCAGGTGGCCTTATCGTATTTCCCATCCGTAAGTCCCGAGAAGACACCGTTGTTGTCGCCGGGCAGCTTAAATTCGGGATTCACGAGGAAGGTCGCATTAGTGTAATTCCTGACGTACTCCTCGAAGTAGAGTTTGTTTTCGATAATGTACCTGATCATCCCGCCGAGGAAGGCGATATCCGTCCCCGAACGGAGAGGTGCGTAAATGTGCGCCTTTGCCGCCGACTGCGTGAACCGCGGGTCCACGCAAATCACCTTGGCCCCTTTTTCCATGGCGGCGGTGATCCATTTGAAGGCAATGGGGTGGTTGGAGGCAGGGTTGCTGCCCATTATTAATATCACATCACTGTTACGGATATCGATCCAGTGATTCGTCATTGCGCCGCGTCCGAACGACTCTCCCAGAGCCGGTACAGTCGGGCTGTGTCAGATACGGGCCTGGTGCTCAATATAGACCAGACCCAACCCCCGCAGAAATTTCTGATAAACGAAGCACTCTTCGTTGTCGATGGCAGCGCTGCCGACAGAAGCGATTCCTTCCGTCCGATTCACCAACTCACCCTTGTCATTGGCGGCCCGGAAGCTCTTGTCGCGGCTTGTTTTGACATTTTTCGCAATCCGCTCAAGGGCCCACTCCCAGTCCACTTCCTTCCATTCCGTGGCGTAAGGGGCTCGGTAAAGGGGTTTGCCCAGCCGGTTTTCGTTGTTTGCCATCTGATAGATGGACCCCCCTTTGGTGCAAAGGGAGCCGCGATTGATCGGACTGTCCGGATCACCCTCCGTATTGACCACCTTCCCTTTGCGGGTCGACACGATGATGCTGCATCCCACAGAACAGTATGGACAAATCGTAGTCGTCTCTTTGGCATACTGAATCTTCAGGGGCTGGGCATAGGCGGAAACGGGCTTCAGACTGATTCCGAGCCCGCTGGCCGCCAACACCGCTCCGGATATCTTCAAAAAACCTCTCCTGTTGACATCCACCATAATTAAGACATTCCTTTCACTGAAATAAATTCAATCATCTCCGGTCTTTCCTTCATTATTCCGGTTACGCCGGTATGCCCGGGCATCAGTTCTTTCCGGAGAAATTTCTCGGAAGCCGAAAGATTGTACATCGCTTGATTTCAAGAGGGCTGGCTCGTGATATCCTTTGAAATGTAAACAGGAAAATCGAAAATCCGGACGCAGCCTTTTCCACGTAAACCTTAAACCGGCTACGATATATATGTTTCTGAGATATGTGTCAATAACTTAAATAATATCAAATACATATGTCATTATTGACATAGAATTGCCGCGTTGGCGGTATAATTTATTTTATCCTGAGGCGGTTGAAGAAAGGGGTGCTGAAGAGGGCGATCATGGGGCGGCCAGACGCCGTCCCATGCAGACGCTTCTCTGAATGAAAGGATAGTACCGATTTTGTTGTCAAAAGGGAGAATCAGCAGATCCTCGGGACCAGCTCTCCCAATGGCAGGTCCACAACGCGGGAGCCACCGACGGATGTGTTCAGAATGAGCCCTTCGCCGTTCCTCTTCCCGACAAAGCCGATGAGGGCGGCGTCGCGGCCGTACTCATGGTTTTTCATTTTGTCAAGGATCAGGCAGGCATCGGCAGGGGAACAGAAAACGGCCACCTTGCCTTCATTGGCTAGAAAAAGAGGGTCGAAGCCCAATATTTCGCAGATCCCCCTGACTTCTTCCCGGACAGGCAGTTTCGTTTCCTCAATCGTGATGCGGAAACCGGATTGTGCGGCAATTTCGGCAAGGATCGCCCCGAGTCCCCCACGGGTGGGATCCCGCATGCAGTGGACATTCGGAGAGGCTTCCAGGATCGACCCGATGAGGCCGTTAAGCGGCGCCGAATCGGAGCGGATTTCTGATATCAAGCCCAGTTCCCGGCGTTTGCTGAGGACCGTGGCTCCGTGGTCGCCGATCGTCCCGCTCACGATAACCGCATCGCCGGGTTCGATGCTTGCCACAGAAAGGGGCGAAGGGTACTCGATGATGCCGACGCCGGAGGTGTTGATGAAGAGACCGTCGGCGGCCCCGCGGGCCACAACCTTTGTATCGCCAGTCACGATGGAAACACCGGCCTTTTGAGCCGCTTCCGCCATGGAGCGGGAAATACGGCGGAGATCCTCCATGGGAAACCCTTCTTCGAGAATGAAGCCGGCGCTCATCATCAACGGTTTTCCGCCGCAGACGGACAGATCGTTAATGGTTCCATGGACCGCCAGGGAGCCGATATCGCCGCCGGGGAAGAAGAGCGGATCGATGACGTAGGAATCCGTCGTGAAGCAGAGCTTCCTGTCGCCCAGGGTGATAACGGCGCTGTCTTCCAGTCGTTCGAGACAGGCATTCCTGAAAAGGGGAAGAAAAATCCCAGTCACGAGTTCGTGGCTGAGCAATCCTCCCCCACCATGTTCCAGAAGAATTCGATCATGATCCATCGGGCTATAACCTTTTTCCTTTATTGCGTTTTTGTATTCAATGGCCGTTTCCTGTTTTTACCGTCCTGCCTCTTGCCTTTCCATGCGTGCGGCGGCCGCAACGGCCTGGCCCAGGGCAATGCAGCCATCGTTCGGCGGCAGGTCTCTGTGGAGGTAAACCGCAAACCCTTCCTGCTCCAATTCCCGAGCCACACTGTCGAGAAGTATCCGGTTCTGAAAACAACCGCCGCTCAGGACTGCCTTTTCAATTCCGGTCCGCATGCGGATCTTTGCCGTCACGGCCGCCAAAGCCCGACTGAGGGTCCGATGGAAATCGGAAGCGATCTTCTGCGGCTCTCTCCCTGACAGTTGTTCCTGGACAATGGCGCGGATCAGAGGTCGGAGATCGAGGACGATCCGGTCCCCTTCAAAAATATCGAAGGTATAGGTTTTTTCTGCAGGTGCAGACGCCATGGCCTCCAATGCCATGGCCGCCTGTCCTTCGAAGTTCACGACCTGGCGGATTCCCAGAAGAGCGGCCACGGCGTCGAACACCCGACCGAGGCTGGATGTTGGGGGACTGTTCAAACCGTGGGCCATCATCTTATCCAGAAGTTCGAAGTGCGGTGCATGGTCCTTCAGGGGGAGATTTCCAGCGATTTCCCGCCAGAACTCTCCATAGCTTTCCCGCAGGAGGCTGACCGCCGCGCGCCATGGCTCCCGGACCGCCCTGTCCGAACCGGGAAGCGGATAGGGCCTCAGGTGTCCCGCCCGCTGAAAGTCCACCTCATCCGCCAGGAGGAACTCGCAGCCCCAGGCCGTTCCGTCTGTTCCGTAACCCGTTCCGTCCATCGCCAGGCCGATCACCTTGCCGGTGAGGCCGTTTTCGGCCATGGCGCTGACGATATGGGCGTGGTGATGCTGGATTCGGAGAACAGTCCGGTGGGGCAGCTCTTCCGCCAGGCGGGTCGTGTAATAGGCGGGGTGAAGATCGCAGGCGAGCACATCGGGTCGACACTGGGCGATCCGTTCCATGAGCTGGAGGCTTTCCTGGTGGAATTTTCGAGCCTCCGGGGTGTCCATGTCGCCGATATGGGGACTGAGATAGGCAAGATTTCCCTTGAGAATGCAGAGCGTTGTCTTGAGCTGGGGGCCGAGGGCCAGCACGTTGGGACAGGAGCGCAGAAGAGGAATCGGCTTCGGGGCATAGCCGCGGGAGCGGCGGATCATGAAGGTCTTCCCTTGAGTGACGGTCGCCACGGAGTCATCGCAGCGTACCAGGATGTCCCTGTTGTGCAAGAGATAGGCGTCGGCAATCCCTTTCAGGCGTTTCAGGGCTTCGCGGTTCCCGATGCAGATGGGCTCGTCGCTCTGATTGGCGCTGGTCATCACGAGGGCGGAGAGCGTATTTTCCAGAAGCAGATAATGCAGGGGCGTGTAAGGCAGCATGATGCCCCGGTCAGGAACCCCCGGCGCTACGGAGGGTGCGATTTCCTTTGCCCCTCGCTTGCGGCAGAGGACAATGGGGCGCTGCGGAGAAAAAAGGAGCTTCCGCTCCCTGTCGCCGATTTCAGCGATTTTCGAAGCCGCTTCAAGGTCACGCACCATCACGGCCAGCGGCTTTTCCTCACGGTATTTCCTGCTGCGCAGGCGCCTGACGGCCCCCTCGTCTGTCGCATCCACTGCAAGATGAAAACCACCGAGTCCCTTTACGGCCAGGATTTTCCCCTTGCTCAACAGTTCAATCGCCTTCGCGATGGGATCGTTGAAATCGTCCGAAAAAGGGGTCCCGTTTTCATCGGTGAGCCAGAGTTTCGGTCCGCAGGAAGGGCAGGCATTGGGTTCGGCATGGAACCGGCGGTTTGCGGGATTTTCATACTCTGCGCGGCACTGTGGACAAAGGGGGAAACAGGCCATGGAGGTCTTTTCCCGGTCGTAGGGGACATCCCGGATGATGGTCAGGCGGGGGCCGCAGTCCGTGCAGTTGATGAAGGGATAGCGATACCGGCGATCCCCGGGGTCCCGGAATTCCCGCAGGCAGTTTTCGCAGACGGCAATATCGGGGGCAATGAGGACGGCTTTATTGCCCTCCGCCCTGCTGCTGATGATCTGGAATTCGGTTTCTCCCAGAAGGGAGACATCCGTGTTTGACAGCGCAGTCAAGGCGGCCGCGGGAGGGAGCTCTTTCGGGACTGCGGAGAGGAACGCTTCAATCTGCGGAGCAGTTCCCTCGACCTCGGCAACCACCCCTTCCGGGATGTTGCACACAAAGCCGCCGAGACTGTAGTTGGTCGCCATTCTATAAATATAAGGGCGGAATCCCACTCCCTGGACGATGCCGGTGAAAAGGCAGCGGACGCGCCTTATCTTTCTGCTCATGAATTGCGAAAGGCCTCGATCTGTCCGGCAAGCCATGAATACCAGCCTTCCAGGCCTTCGTCATTCCTGCAGGAGACTTCAAAAATCTTCAAATCCCGATTCAGGGACAGGGCGGTGCGCTTTGCCCTTTCCAGGTCGAAATCCACGTAGGGGAGAAGATCCATTTTGTTGAGGATCAACACAGAGGATTCCTGAAACATGAGGGGATATTTCGCAGGCTTGTCCGCTCCTTCGGGGGTGCTCAGAATCATCACCTTGGCGTTTTCCCCGATCTTGAACTCTGCTGGACAGACAAGATTGCCCACATTCTCGGTGATGAGCAGGTCGATCTCATCCAGGTTGAGGGCGGGGAGGGCGTCCCGGATCATGTTGCCGTCAATGTGACAGGCTCCTCCCGTATTGATCTGGACGGCGGGAATCCCCAGAGCCGATACCCGGTCGGCGTCGCAGGTGTCCTGAATGTCCCCTTCGATGACGGCGATCCGGTACCTGTCCTTGAGTGCCAGAATCGTCTTTTCCACGAGAGATGTCTTTCCCGCACCGGGCGAGCTCATGAGGTTGATGACGTAGATTTTTTTCCTGTCGAAGAGCCCGCGGTTGTCATTGGCGATCCGCTCATTGGCATCGAGGACATTCTTGACGACGGTTACTTTCATGGAGCATCTCCTTTATTTCCGTAACGGAATTTCCGTTACGATTTTCGGTTATGGATTTCATATTTCAGGTATGCCGCGCAGGTCCCCTCGCTGGACACCATGCAGGGCCCCACCGGGTTTGCCGGAGTGCAGACTTTTCCGAAAAGGCGGCATTCCTCTGGGGAGATCACGCCCCGCAGGATTTCACCGCATCGGCACGCTTCAAATTCGATGGAACGGATCTCAGGCAGGTTTCCTTTTCTTAGTGCGTCGAAGTCAGCATACCTCTCCCGGATGAAAAGACCGCTCTGGGGGATTCTTCCCAGTCCCCTCCACTCTGCCTCCCTTGTTTCGAAGACCTCGCCCATCATGTTCAGGGCCTGGGGATTTCCCTCCCTGTTTACCCCCCGGGCATACTGGATGGCGACCTCGAACCGCCCTTCCTGAAGCTGGCGCAGGATCATGAGGATGCCTTCGAGAATGTCCACCGGTTCAAAACCGGTGATCACGGCAGCCCGTCCTGTTTCCGGGATGCGCTTATAAGCATCGACGCCGGTGATGACGCTGACATGGCCGGGACAGATAAAGCCGTCAATGGAGAGTTCGGGATCCTCGATGAGGGCGGAGATCGCCTGCGGGACGGTCTTGTGTACGGAAAAGACGGAATAGTTGTTCAGCCCTTTAAGCCCGGCTTTGCGGATAGCTGATGCCACGGTCGGCGCCGTTGTTTCGAAGCCGATTCCCATGAAAACAACCTCCTTTTCCGGGTTCTCTTCAGCGAGGCGAAGGCTGTCCAGGGTCGAAGAGACAATGCGCACATCCGCCCCTGCCGCGCGAAGCCGCTGGAGACTTCTGCCGCCCGTTCCGGGAACGCGGAGCATGTCGCCGAAGGTGGCGAAGACGACATGAGGCCGATCCGCCAGATACAGGGCTCGGTCAACGTCATGGATGGAGGTGACGCAGACGGGGCATCCGGGGCCGGAGATGAGGCGGATGTTTTCGGGAAGGAGCCTGCGGATTCCAAAGCGCCCGATGGCGTGCGTGTGAGTGCCGCAGATCTCCATCAGGCTGATCCGACGGCCGACCCGGGCTGCCAGCGCCGCCACGGCATCGAGAAGGTGCCGAACGAGATCGGGATCCCGGTATTCGTCAATAAATTTCACGATCGATAATCTCTTTCAGCAAAGCAAGGTTCTCCAGCGCCAGCTTTTCATCGATCCGGTGGATGGCGTACCCGGCGTGACAGATGACATAGTCGCCCACGGTGACCTTTTCATCGATGATGTCAAGGCAGACCTCGCGCCGCGTTCCGTTGATGTTGATCACGGCGAAATTATCCTGATCGATGGTCAGAATTTTACCGGGAAAGGCGATGCACATAAATAAATCTCCAAGACATCTTTATATTAACCTGCAAAAAACAAATAACTCTCAATAAATGGAAACGGATCAGTTGATATATTAAAAGAACTTCGAAATCCATGCAGAGCTCAACCCGTTTCCGAAAAGTCTCCCGAACTTCCCGTTGAGTTTTGTAAACTATTTTTATCACAGAACGACGGGTCAATCCACGTCGAGTTCAAGAAGACGAAGTTCCTCTGTCCCGCCTGCAAGCAGCACATTTTCAGAGCCGCATTCCGGACAGGAGGCCTCAACGTATTCCACCTCGGTGTCTTCTCCGCAGTTCAGGCAGGAAATCACAATCGGCAGGAAATCGATTTCGAGGGTTGCTCCTTCGGAGCGGGTCTCCCTGGACAGCACCTCGAAGGCAAACCGGAGGCACTGAAGATCTACACCGGACAGCCTGCCGCAGGAAAGACGCAGGTTGTTGACGCGTCGAAAACCGTCTTGTGCCGCATAATCCTCGATGATATCCAGAATCGATGAAACGAGAGACAGTTCATGCATGAGTTTTTATCGGCCGAATGCCGTGGCGGCCGGGTTCCTCACCTCATAACCTTTTTTAATAACGTTCATAATCAGGAATTAATAACGGGAAGCTGCTCCCGGCTCATGGGGGATCGTCCCGAATTTCTTTTCGGTGTGTCGACCGGATAGATCTTTCATGGCAGATCAGGATCATGGACTACAGGAGCAGATGCAGACGGTGGGAATTTCAGGTCGACCCTTTACCGGTTCATCATACCAGAGTTATGCGGAAACATGAACAAAAATAAAGAGGTGAAGCCCATGGCTCACAATACAGGATAAATCTGGTCTTTGCCGGCTGAGCGCGGTCAGATGATCTGTCGGCTTCAAAAATTATGCGGACACCATGTGACAGAATGAACAGAATGCGGGAAAAGCTCGACGCAGGGAATGGTCCATCCGGACCTTGCAGTTTTCCAATAATGGTTTATATTAAGAAAAATTACAGAAATCCATTTTCCCCGTGAAACTCTTTCCTCGAGAAAAGCAGCCACTCTTGATATTTAAAATACAATCTCCTCTGTTAAACAAAATTTCGACCACTTTTTCTTCACAAAAATATCAGGCAGAAATCGTCAATAGTAATTATGATGTCAATCATGTAAAACAGACTTTATTTTTGCGGAGAGGAGGAAGAATTATGAAACGTTTCTGGTCCTTTTATTTGTTGTGGCTCGCCCTTTTCCTGACGATTGTTGGAGGCCGGGCTCTTGCGGTTTCTCCGCCCCAGGTCGGAGGGGTGCTGCCGGAGTTTGAACTGGCTGTACCAAAGGATGCCGCGGAAAAGAATTATCTGGGGCTTACCCGCGGTCTTCCGCTATTTGGGAAGGAAACCTTCAAGATTCAGCAGATTAAAGCGGATGTTGTCATTCTGGAAATCTTCAGCATGTATTGTCCCCATTGTCAGGCCGAGGCTCCCAAGGTGAATGACTTGTATGCAAAAATAAATAACACCCCGTCTTTGCGGGGAAAGATCAAGATAATCGGGATTGGAATAGGCAACAATGTTTATGAGGTCGGGACATTCAAAAAAAAGTATAAAATTCCATTTCCTCTGTTTACCGACGAGGACTTTTCCCTCCATAAAAAGTTCGGCGAGGTCAGAACGCCCTATTTTATTGTGATCCGAAACTATCCCAAAGGATCATACCGGATTGTCTATTCTCAGCTCGGAGCTTTCGGGGAGGTCGATCAATTTTTAAGTCAGGTCATCAAACTGACGGGCATTAAATAAGGCAGGGGGTGAACTATGAAAAGATATATCTGCGGATTTTCTTTGTTTTTTGCTGTAGCCGTATTGTCCTTTTTCAATGCTCCCACGGCTTACAGTATTTCGGATGTTTACAAAGGAAATATTTATAATCCAGGCATTCTGAAGCCCGTGGACAGCGCACTGAAAGTCAAGGTCGGAGATGTGGCTCCGGATTTTACTCTGAAGGCGGTTTCCGGCGAGACCATTTCCCTGAAGGATTATCGGGACAGGAAGAATGTAGTGCTTTCCTTTGTCCCTGCAGCCTGGACCCCCGTCTGCTCCGATCAGTGGCCTGGCTATAACATCGTCAAGGATCTCTTCGACCAGAATGACGCGATCCTGCTCGGGATCAGTGTAGACAATCTTCCGACACTCTTTTCCTGGACCAATCACATGGGAGTCTTGTGGTTTCCCGTTCTTTCCGACTTTTATCCCCACGGCGCGGTGGCGTCCTCTTTAGGAATCCTTCGTTCCGACGGGATGGCTGAAAGGGCTCTGTTTATTATCGACAAGCAAGGGATCATCCGGTATATCTACGTTCGTGACATCAACATGAGGCCGCCCCTGGATGTCATAATCAAGGAGTTGGAAAAGCTGAAAGAGGCGTCATGAAGAAAATATCGGGAAAAGCGCGGCAAAAAATACGTCAGGACCGCATCTCAAAAGGATCTTGTGAAATTTAATGCAAAACAGAGGAAGCATGGCAAAAGTTCTTGTGATCGATGAGGATCGTTCAACCCTTGCGAGACTTGAGCTCCTGCTGACGAAGGATGGGTACGAGACCGTTACGGCTTCGACCGGGACCGATGGTTTGAACCGCTATGTGGAAAGATATCCCGATCTGGTCATACTGGACGTTTTTCTCTCTGATGTAGGCGGATTTACGGTTCTTGAGGAATTGCTGGAAGAAAATGAACAGGCCATGGTGATCCTGATGACAGCCCAGCTCGACATGGAGACCGCTATCCGGGCCATGAAGCTGGGCGCCTTCGATTATGTTCCCAAGACGGCCGATATGGCCGAACTTTTATCGGTCGTTCACAAGGCCTCGAATACGCTGGAGACTGACCGTCAGCAGGGCGGACTGTCGGGAGAAGCCTTCCGGAACTACAAAGCCGGGGATATTATCGGCGCCGGAAGGGAAATGAGGGAAATCTTCAAAATGGTCGGCGTACTCTCCAGGAGTCGGGCGACGGTCCTGATTGAAGGCGAAAGTGGAACGGGGAAGGAACTGGTGGCAAAAGTCATCCACAAGCATACTTCGTCCAATGAGCCCTTCATTGCCGTCAACTGTTCCGCCATTGTCGAAACCCTTCTGGAATCGGAATTATTCGGTCATGAGAAAGGCTCCTTCACCAGCGCCTTCAACCGGCAACTGGGGAAATTTGAGCTGGGACGATACGGGACGGTTTTCCTGGATGAAATCAGCGAAATGTCCATCAATCTTCAGGCAAAACTGCTCCGTGTTCTTCAGGAAATGGAGTTTGAGCGTGTGGGGGGCAAGGATAAAATCCAGGTCCATGCCCGGATCATCACGGCGACGAACAAGAATCTCCGCACGCTGGTCCGGGAGGGGAAATTCCGAGCCGATCTCTATTATCGGCTCAATATCGTTTCCCTCAAAATTCCTCCCCTGAGGGAGAGACAAGAAGATATCCCCCTGCTGGTCAATCACCTGATTGCCAAGATTGGCAGGGACCTGAGCAGACGGATTTCCGGCGTATCGGAAGAGGTGATGGAGGCCTTTCTGCGGTATACCTGGCCCGGGAATGTGCGTGAACTGGAAAATCTGCTGGTCAGAGCCGGCGTGATGGCCAAAGGCAGGATTCTTGATAAAAGTGATTTTCCCGAACTTTTTAAAGAATCCGGGAAGATTGGTGCAATGAATGAACCCGGGTCGGATGAGTATGATGATTTCGGCAGGCTTCTGACTCTGGACGATGTGGAAGAACGATACATAAGGAAGGTACTGCAACTGGAAAGGGGAAAGAACAAGGGAGAACTTTGCGATATTCTGGGAATATCCCGTCCGACTTTCGAACGGAAGCTGGAAAAATACGGGATTTCCTTCGAGCGTGACGGAATCGATCAGGGTCTTTCAGCGAACCTTTCCGAAGTTGAGGAAAAGATCAGGCAATGAAGATCGTGACCGTCGAATTTGTCAAGAGTGCGACTTTGCCGTCCGGCTATCCTCCGGGGAGCCTGCCGGAGGTGGCGTTTGTCGGGAGGTCCAATGTAGGGAAATCCTCGCTGATCAATACCCTTCTGCGCAGAAAACAGCTTGCCCGGACAAGCAATACGCCGGGGCGAACCCAGCTTATCAATTTTTTCAATGTCAATCAGGAACTGCTGTTTGTCGATCTTCCCGGATACGGTTTTGCCCGGGTACCCGAGGCGGTCAAACGGGAATGGGGACCCATGATCGAAACGTACCTGAGAGATCGGGAATGCCTTAGGATGGTCGTTTTTATTCTCGATATCAGAAGAGATCCGTCGCAGGAAGATCTCGCGTTGAAGGGGTGGCTGGATTATTATGGCCGCAGGACCCTGTTTGTCCTGACGAAAAGTGACAAACTGTCCCGAGGGGAGAGTAAAAGAAGACAACGTTCTGTTCAGGAATCGCTGGCCCTTCCTGAGATGCCGCTGATCTTTTCAGCGAAAACCGGATTGGGACGGGAACGAATCCTGGAGGAAATCAGAAAAGCAAAAGGCGAAGCACGGTCCTGACTGACGCCTGCTGCCCGGATTGCATTTCCGAAGATACCGGAACTGCAGGGAAAAGCCGCCGGGACGATATCGTACCGATTTCGGAATGCATCTTCCGATTTTTTCAGATCGGCTTTAAAAAAGTGAAAGGGACAGGCTTGGGGGCCTGTCCCTTTCTTGATGAAAATTTTACAGAGTTGTATCGATGGTTGGATCGACGAGGTCTTAGTGCGCTTCCTCCATGGCTCCGGCGATATACATCATGGACAGGAGCATGAAGACCAGGGTCTGGATGAGGGAAATGAAGACTTTCAGGAACAGAATGGGCACGGGAACCAGAAAGGGTGCCAGCAGGAACAGCACGGCGACGACAATATGTCCACCCTCGATATTTCCGAAGAGTCGAATGGAGAGTGACAAGGGACGAACAAGATGGCTGATGAGTTCGATGGGGATCATCAGGGGGACCAGCCACCATACGGGTCCCATGAACTGCTTGATATATTTTCCGCCATGAACCTTGATTCCCACATAGTGCGTCAGAATGAAGACCACAACCGCCATGGCGGCGTTGGTGTTCAGATTCGCCGTGGGGGATTCAAAGCCGGGGACAAGACCAAGAAGGTTGGATACGAGAATGAAGAGGCCGATGGTGGCAATAAGGGGGAAGAACTTCTTGCCTTCATGGCCCATGGTATCCGTCACCAGGGAATCAAACCCGCCAATAACCACTTCCATGAAGCTCTGGAATGAACCGGGCAGTATCTCCATGCCGCGCCTTAAAAGCAGGCCGCACAGGATCAGCAAAGCCATGATAAACCAGGCATACACCACGTGCGATGGTACGTAGGGATTTGCAAGAAACGACAGAGAATGCATTGTTTAACTAACCTCCATAAAATTTTTTTTATGAAACGCCATGATGACGGTGAACACGATATTGATAACCACGATGGAAAGACCTAAAAGCAGACCGATGACATCCGCCACCTTATAAGCAATGATGAGGTAAAGGAAAGCAGCGGTCACGGCAAGCCGGATGCAGTATTTGAAAAGGATGACTGCTCGGGATCCATCCATAAGGCGTTGAAACGTGTTGCGGAGGTCCTGATGAAGCCAGTAAAAATTGATGATGCTGATCATTCCTCCCAGCAGCACTCCCAGTGAGAAGCGAAAAGACTGCAGGGCGGAACTGCCAAGAAGAAAAAAAGCCAGAACCACCCAGTTGGTGATTTCAAGTTTTTTCTGGAGGGGGTTTTTCTCTATCGGATTCACTCTGTATGCCGTCCGTATCTGATTTTTCATCAGCGGAAAACTTATTAATGACGTAGATGAGATTTCGGAATCCGCCCGCGATACCGAGAAGCAGGAAAACGATTGTAAAAATCAGCCCTGTTCCGAACTTATGATCCAGGTATCTGCCCAGATACAGACATCCAAAGATGGCCAGCACCATCGCTATGCCTGCACTGCTGGCATAGGCGAACTGGATGAGCATTTTCTGGGGGCCTTTTCCTCTTTGCGGTGTGCTACCTACCATGATTCCATTCCTGAAGTCAACCAGAAAGCAGAGAATAAATGATATAGGTTTAAATTTTATTCCTGCATATTTTTCCTACAGAATCAACTTTGTGCCGAGTTCCCGGCTCCTCTGTTCAACATACCAGTCGATGGTTTTTTTCAACCCCAGGCGAAAGTCGGTTTTAGCCTGAAATCCGAATTCTTCATAAGCCCGACGGGTGTCCAGCATCCGTCGGGGCTGACCATCCGGACGGGAGCTGTCCCAGACGATCCGACCCGTGAATCCGGTCAATTCCGCGATGAGCGTCACCAGGTCACGGATGGATATTTCAAAACCGGCGCCGATATTGACCGGTTCACTTTTATCGTACTTTTCCGCGGCCAGAACGATGGCTTCCGCCGCGTCTTCGACATAGAAGAATTCCCGTGTGGCCTGTCCCGTTCCCCAGACCATGATTTCCTCTTCTTTTTGCAGCCGGGCGTCAACACATTTTTTGATCAGGGCCGGAATGACGTGCGAGGACTGGGGGTCGAAGTTGTCTCCGGGTCCGTAAAGGTTGACCGGAAGCAGGAAAATGGCGTTGAAGCCATATTGCTGCCGATAAGCCTGAGCCTGGACCAGCATCATTTTCTTGGCGAGTCCGTAGGGGGCATTGGTTTCTTCCGGGTAGCCGTTCCAGATATCCTCTTCTTTAAAGGGAACGGGGGTGAATTTGGGATACGCGCAGATGGTTCCGATGCCGACAAACTTTTCAATTCCCTGGGCCCAGCCTTCATGAAGCAGTTGGACGCCCATCATCAGATTTTCATAGAAAAGGGTTGCCGGATTGGCCTGATTGAACCCGATTCCCCCGACCTTGGCAGCGAGATGAATCACGATATCCGGCTTTACCTCACCGTACATCTTCCGGATATCATCCTGATGAACCAGATGATATTCGGGGAGGTCCACGATGATGATTTGACGACAGCCTCGTTCCTGCAGGCGGGAAATCAGATGCTTTCCCAGAAATCCCTTGCCGCCCGTCACCGCGATGCGCTTATCCGTAAAGTCTGTCGGCATGAATCCTCCTTTATTAAATGCAGAGATGCGGGTTCAGATTGCAGGAGTAACCGGCGTCCGTCAGCGTTTTCTCCCGCTGAGCGAGTTCCAGGTCCGCGGCGATCATCATTTCGACCAGTTCATCGAAGCTGACACGCGGCTTCCAGTTCAGGAGGCGTCTGGCTTTGGATGAGTCGCCGAGCAGAACGTCCACCTCCGTGGGGCGGAAGTAGCGGGGATCGATTTCCACATACTGATGGTAGTCGAGATCCAGCTTCTGAAAGACCTTCTCGGCAAACTCCCGGACGGAATGGGTTTCCCCCGTGGCGATTACGTAGTCGTCCGGCTTGTCCTGCTGGAGCATCAGCCACATGGCTTCCACATAATCGCCGGCAAAGCCCCAGTCTCTTTTTGCTTCCAGGTTGCCCAGATAGAGCTTGTCCCGAAGACCAAGCTTGATCTGGGTAGCACCCCGGGTGATCTTCCGGGTGACGAAGGTTTCACCCCGCCGGGGGGATTCATGGTTGAACAGGATTCCATTGCAGGCAAACAGCTTGTAAGCGTCCCGGTAATTCCTGACGACGTAATAGGCATAGACCTTGGCGGCGGCGTAAGGGCTTTGCGGCTGGAAAAGGGTCCCTTCATGCTGTGGAGGGGGGGCGGCCCCGAACATTTCACTTGAGGAAGCCTGATAAAAACGGGCCTTTACGCCGGTTTTCCGGATCGCCTCCAGGAGCCTGAGGGTTCCGAGGCCGGTGACGTCTCCCGTGTATTCGGGCATGTCGAAGCTGACCCGCACGTGGCTCTGGGCGCCGAGGTGATAGATTTCATCGGGACTGATGTCGTAGAGCATGTCAGTCAACTGACCGGAAACGGAGAGATCTCCGTAATGCAGATAAAGCCTGGCCTGAGGATCGTGGAAATCCTTGTACAGATGGTCGATGCGGTCCGTATTGAAGGTACTGGAGCGCCGGATCAGGCCGTGGACTTCATAGCCTTTCCCGAGGAGAAATTCAGCCAGATAGGAGCCGTCCTGTCCTGTAATGCCGGTGATAAATGCTTTTTTCATGGGTTACCTCCCAAAGTTTTTATGGTTTCAGCGCAGGCCTGCAGCGTTTTCTCTAAATCTTCATCGGAATGGGCAAAGGAAACAAAGGCCGCTTCGAAAGCGGACGGCGCAAGATAGACGCCCCGATCCAGCATGCCCTTGAAGAAGCGGGCATACCGTTCCAAGTTGCAGTGACTGGCTGTTTCGTAATCGAATACATCGGAATCCGTAAAGAACACCGTGAACAGGGAGCCTGCCCGGTTGATGCGTACAGGAAGCTCCGCGGTCCTGAAGAGTTTTCCCATGGCGGCGCAGAGGTCTGCCGTGCGCCTGTCCAAAGCGGCGTAGTCATCCCTCCGGCTGCGCAGCGTTTCCAGGGTGGCCAGCCCGGCCGACATGGCCAGGGGATTGCCGGAGAGGGTGCCCGCCTGGTAGACGGGTCCATTGGGGGCCAGAAAGTCCATGATTGTCCGTTTGCCGCCGAAGGCGCCGACGGGAAGTCCGCCACCGATGATCTTCCCCAGGCAGGTCAGGTCGGGTTCGAGGCGGCAGAGTTTCTGGAATCCGCCATAGGCAAGGCGAAAACCGGTGATGACCTCGTCAAAGATGAGGACGATCCCGGCCTTTCGGGTCAGTTCCCGGAGGGTTTCCAGAAATCCCGGCCGGGGGTTGACAACGCCCATGTTCGCCGCGACGGGTTCCACAATGACGCAGGCCAGTTCTTTGCCGTGGCGATCCACGGCTTTGCGGAAGGCTTCGTTGGAATTGAAAGGGACGGTGATCGTCAGTTCGGCGAGGCATGCCGGCACGCCGGGGCTGCCGGGGATTCCCAGGGTAGCGACTCCGGAACCGGCTTTGACCAGGAGCGAATCGCCATGGCCGTGATAACAGCCCTCGAATTTGAGAATTTTATCTCTGCCCGTGAATCCGCGGGCCAGGCGGATGGCGCTCATGACGGCTTCCGTGCCGGAGCTGACCATCCGGATCATCTCCATGGAGGGAAAGGCTTCAATAATGGTCCTCGCCAGGGCAATTTCTCCGGGGGTCGGAGCGCCGTAACTGGTTCCACGTTCGACGGCCTTCCGGATCGCCTCCACGACCTGCGGATGGCTGTGGCCAAGGATCATCGGACCCCATGATCCGACATAATCGATGTATTCCCTGCCGTCAATATCATAGATCCGGGAACCTTCTGCCCGGTCGATAAAACGGGGAACCCCTCCGACAGCCCGGAACGCCCTCACGGGACTGTTCACCCCGCCGGGAAGAAGACCTTCCGCGGTTTCAAAAAGTTGTTCCGATAAGGATTTTGTCATGTGAAATAGACCATGCTGCTTTTTTTATACTCGGTTTCGCTGACGAGGATCTGATAATCGTCAAGATCTGCCGCCTGCGCCATCTCCCGCACCTGATTCGCAATATCCGGATATTTCAGATGAACCATGGTAAAGAGATTGTATTTCCCTTCGAAAGAGGGCGTTCGTTCATAGCAGTGCGACACTTCGGGAAAAGAGGCCAGAATCTTTCCCGTAATCTCCATGCGCGATTCCGGAACAGACCAGACAACCATGGCGTTCTGCTTAAATCCCGCCTGACGATGCCGGAGAATGGCACCGATTTTGCGGATAATCCCTCGGTCGGCCAATTCCTGGATAATCCGGATCACGGTGTCCTCCGACAGGTTGAGGCGTTTCCCTAAAGCGGCAAAGGGTCGGGAATGCAGTGGAATATCACCCTGCAGGGCTTGAAGGATTTGCTGCTCATCCCGTGTCAGCACTATCCTTTCCCCTCGTTCCTTCTGATTTTCCGTCGGGAGATTTTGCTCCCCATGTCTGTCACGCATCCTCTGTTCCAACTTTTTCCCGGAGTTTCTTTCTTTCAGACTGCCGATGCTTCAACTCAAGGACTTTTTCCTGCGCCCGTTGCGAGCGGCGTCTTTTCTGTCTGCGGATTTTTTCGATCCGCGCCTTCTCCGCGGCGATCCGCCCCGTCTTCAGCCGTTCGATCCGATCGAGAAGCAATCGCCTGGCCAGCAGACGGTTCACGGTTTGAGAGCGGTCCTGCTGGCATTTAACGGAAAGGCCCGTGGGCAGGTGAACGAGATAGACGCAGGTTGCCGTTTTGTTGACATTTTGACCGCCGGGTCCTGAAGAGCGGATAAAAGTTTCCCGTAAATCGTCCTCTGAAATTCCAAGGCGGGCCATCCGCTGGGCGACGTCTTTTTCTTTTTCCGGTGAAATACTCATCTGTAAGGATATCGCGTCCCGGGGTTCATATCTTCTCGATCTGGGAACTGTCGAGTTTGATGGCCACGGACCGCTGGAGCAGTTCGATCGTGACGACAAAAAGATCCTTGTCGTAATCCGTTTTGATCACCGTGCCTTCTATGCCCTTGAATGGGCCGTCGACAATCCTGGCCGCTTCTCCCACATGCGGATACTGAAGATTCTGAACCTCAACCCTGGAATCCACGATGCGGCGAATCGCATCGATCTTGTCATCTGGGACGGGGATCGGAGCCGATCCGGTGGGCTTGCCGAGAATGCGGACAACGCCGAAGGTCTTCAGCACATCCAGCTTCGCCTGATTATCGAGACAGGGCATGTCAACGAATAGATATCCCGGGAAAAGGGGGGTCATAATCCTTTTCCGGCGATCTTTTCTTTTGCTCCAGACCTCGATCTTCGGTAGAAACGTGGTGATGGATTTCTGAACGAGACCGGTAAAGACTTTGTCTTCGTGACGGCTTCTTGTGTGAACCGCATACCAGGACATAACCGCATCCTCTAATTACATCATATTCCAAAAAAGACAAACCCAATGATCGACATGGAGAGAGCGGGCTGCCCGGAACAAACCCGCTCTTCCTTGTTTAATTTATGATATATTCAGCCGGTGTTTCCTTAAGAAAGGTCCACTCCGCAAGACTGTTTTCCAGAAATCGACTGCCGGTTCATTTCGGGCTGTCGCAGGGAATTCATCCTTCAAAGTGACTTCACCTTAATATAACACTTTATGGCAGCCAGAAAAACAATCTGTTTTATACTTGCATCGAGGCAATCTTTATAACAAAAATGCCTCCTTTTCAATGAGGAACTGGATTATGGAGATAAAAATCACAGATATTCCGCTGGCTCTGGGCGACGAAGAGAAAAAACTGCCGGCCGCGGCGGCGGACATCCTGGGCATTTCCATGGAAGCGATTTCCCACGTGAAAATTCTACGGAAATCCCTTGACGCGCGGCGGAACCGACCTCCCTGCTTTGTCTACGCCGTGGTGGTAGACCTCCCGGATTCGATTGATATACCGAATATCCAAGACAGTCGGGTTACGGTGGGTTCAGAAACGCCGGTCGTGAAAGAGACTGGAAAGCCTCTCCGGCGGATCGAGAAAAGGCCGGTGATCGTCGGTTCCGGTCCGGCCGGCCTTTTTGCATCCCTCGTTCTGGCCCGTGCCGGTGTGCCGGTGCTCCTGATCGAAAGGGGCAAGCCGGTGCCTGAACGTCTTCGGGATGTTCAGGATTTCTGGATCAGGGGGCATTTCCATCCGGAGAGCCATGTCCATTTCGGAGAAGGCGGCGCCGGCACTTTTTCCGACGGAAAGCTGACCAGCCGCGGGAAAAATCCCCGGACCGCCTGGGTCAGGAAAATCTTTGTTGAAATGGGCGCGCCTGCGGATATTCTCATCGAGGCGAAGCCTCATATCGGAACGGACCAATTGCGCAAGGTGGTTGTTCAAATGCGGAAGAATCTTCAGTCTCTCGGCTGTGAAGTCCGTTTCGGGGCAAAAATGACCGATCTGATCGTCCACGATGGAGTCATCTCCGGTCTGGTGATCAACGGCAGGGAGGAAATCGAAACCGGGCACATTCTCCTGGCTATCGGGCAGAGTGCTGATGATTCCTATCGCGTTCTCCATAAGAATGGTATCCGGCTTGTTCCCAAGCCCTTCGCCGCGGGGCTGAGGATCGAACATCCTCAGGCGCTGATCAACGAGATCCAGTACGGTCCCTGGGCCGGACATCCGGAACTGCCTCCTGCCGAGTACGTTCTGACCGCCCGGATTCCCTCTATCGACCGCTCGGTTTACACCTTCTGCATGTGTCCCGGCGGGCAGGTTATCGGCTGCAGCGCCATGGAAAAGGGCGTGATCACCAACGGGATGAGCAACTCCCGGCGGGACGGTCCCTTTGCCAACAGCGCCGTCGTGGTGAATATCCGCATAGAGGATTTTGCGGGGGAGTCGCATGATCCCCTGAGCGGGCTCCGCTTTCGGCGGTGCTGGGAAGAGGCGGCCTATGCGCTGGGCGGTGGAAATTATTATGCTCCAGTGCAGCGTCTGACTGATTTTCTTTGTGGTCGGTTTTCAACAGGAAAACTGAACACCAGTTTTCTTCCCGGTGTTACCTCGGCCTACCTGGATCGGGTTCTCCCCGGATTTGCCGTTGAGGCGCTCAAGCAGGGGCTGTTCATTTTTAATAATAAAATGCCGGGATTTATATCAGGAGAGGCGGTTTTGATCGGCGTGGAAACCAGGACCTCATCGCCTGTGCGCATCCTTCGGGGTGAAGACGGCCAGAGCGCTTCTGTCCGGGGGATTTTCCCCTGCGGCGAAGGCGCCGGGTACGCGGGCGGCATTGTCAGCTCGGCGCTGGATGGCATCCGGGCGGCGGAAATGCTGCTGCGTTCCTTACCTTAAAAAGTGGTTCTCTCGGGGGGTGAATTTACCGGAGGGGGATGATCGGTTTATCGGGGGGTGCAGGATGTGACGTTTCTGCCGGCCTGCGGAAACGGCTGTCAATGATGAGGTCATCGCCTTTGCGGTAAATTTTCCTGAAAACCAACCCGATGGCCTTTCCCATGCTGGTTATGTTCAGTTGCCCGACGGCTTCGATCCCCCGGCCTGAAATCTTGGGGGCGATGATGGCAATCAGGCGATCGGCAAGGTCTTGAGCCATCAGGGCGGTGAGAATTCCGGAGCCGCCTTCGACCAGCACCGAAGCGATGCCGCGGCTTCCCAGTTCCCGGAGAAGCCGGTTCAGGTCAATTCTTCCTGATGACTCTACAGGCAGAATGAGCGTTTCGATGCCGCGGTCGTTCAATTGGGAAAGCTTTTTCCTGTCCGCGTGATCGGTTGTCACCATCAGGGTTTTTGCCTGATCCTGCTCCTGAAGAATGCGCGCCGTCAGGGGTATCCGGAGGCGGCTGTCCAGAACGATCCGCAGGGGATTTTTCCCCCGAACCAGGCGGACGGTCAGCTCCGGGTCATCCGACAGAACCGTGCCGATGCCGACCAGGATTGCATCGTGGGCATGGCGCAGACGGTGAGCGAACCGTCTTGAAGGGGGTGAACTGATCCAGCGGGAATGGCCGGTTGACGTCGCGATCCTGCCGTCCAGGGTCTGGGCGTATTTCAGGGTCACGAAGGGGATTCGGAACTGGATGAATTTCAGGAAGGATTCGTTGATTTCCCGGCAGACCTCTTCGAGAACCCCGACGGTGACTTCGATGCCGTTGCGTTTCAAAATCCCGATTCCCCGGCCCGCTACGAGGGGGTTGGGGTCCGTCGTGCCGATGACGACCCGCTTCGGCCGGCAGGCGACGAGACGTTCAACGCAGGGCGGCGTTTTGCCGTAGTGGCTGCAGGGTTCGAGGGACACATAGATGGTCGAGCCCTCGGCCGATTCCTTTGCCCCGTTCAGGGCATTGATCTCCGCATGAGCCTCTCCGAATTTTCGATGATAGCCCTCTCCGATGATACGGTCGTTTTTGACGATGACCGAGCCCACCATCGGGTTGGGACTGACCCACCCTTCCCCTTTCCGGGCAAGCTGAAGGGCTCGCTTCATATAGAATTCATCGTTCAAACCGGTTTTCCCCCGCGATTCTCATCTTGCTTCGCACGACATAACAAAATCTTATGTCCCGTTGATTTTCCTCAGTTTTATAGGCTAACCCGCCGATGAAGTCAAGGATTCAGAGTTTTTATTGTTGAGGAATCACCAATATGATATAGGGCAGCGCTGTTGAAGTTCAGGAATGCTGAGGCAGGTTACGTGGCAAAAAACCGCGGCGAACAGAACCGGAAAGATTGCCTTGATCCGGGAAGTGAAGATCGAGCTGAGAGGAAGCGGCAGGCCGCGAAAATCGGCGGCGGTCAAAGCCTGTGAACGAAAGGCAGAGAGACCGGATACAGGGGAAGGCTTTAAGGAGAGAAACGATGATTGACGGCGTTCAAGTGAAAAAACTCCGGGTGATTCCCGATGAGCGGGGCCGATTGATGGAAATCCTGCGGGCCGATGACGGGATGTTCAAGGGGTTCGGTCAGGTTTATATGACGACGGCCTATCCCGGGGTCGTCAAAGGGTGGCATTACCACAAAAAGCAGTATGACAACATGGCGGTGGTCAAGGGGATGATGAAGATCGTTCTGTATGACAGCCGGGAAAATTCGCCGACGCGTGGCGAGGTCAACGTCTTTTTTGCCGGGGAATACAATCCCGTTCTCCTCCATATTCCACCGTTCGTCTATCATGGATTCAAATGCGTTTCCACGGAAGAGGCCATCGTCATCAACACGCCGACGGAGGTTTACAATTATGGCGAGCCTGACGAATTCCGCGTGCATCCCCACAATAACGACATTCCTTATAACTGGGATCGCGAAGACGGTTGAGATCCATACCGCGTGGAAGGAAGCGGGGTCGCAGAGATGAATGGAGTCTTTAAAAAATGACGATGACGGAGTTGGGGGCGATATTTGCGTTCATCCTGGGCGCCGTGGTGGGAAGCTTCCTGAATGTATGCATCTGGCGGATTCCGGAAGGTCTGTCCATTGTCAAGCCCGCCTCCCATTGCCCGGATTGCGGCCATCCCATCCGCTTCTACGATAACATCCCGCTGATCAGCTATCTGATCCTGAGGGGCCGCTGCCGGGCCTGCGGCGGAAGAATTTCACTGCGCTATCCCTTTGTGGAAGGACTGACGGCCCTGATGGCCCTGTTCCTTTTCTGGAAGTTCGGCCTCACCCTGAAATTTCTTGCCGCGTTTATTTTTGTGAGCGCCTTGATCCTGATCACGTTCATCGATATCGATTACCAGATTATTCCCGATGTCATTTCGCTGCCGGGTATCCCGATCTGTTTTCTCATGGCGGTGTTCATCATGGACCTCTCATTCATGGACGCTCTGCTGGGGTTGCTGATCGGCGGCGGTTCGCTTTATCTGGTGGCCGTCCTCTATGAACTGGCGACAAAGCGGGAAGGCATGGGCGGGGGGGATATTAAACTGCTGGCTCTCATGGGCGCCTTTCTGGGATGGAAGTCCCTGCTGTTTATCCTGCTGGTCAGTTCGTTGGTGGGGGCCGTTGTGGGCATATCGATCATGCTGGCTAGAGGGGGCGACATGAAATACGCCGTGCCTTTCGGCCCTTTTCTGTCTCTTGCCGCTGTAGCCTATCTTTTTGTCGGCGAATATGCCACCAATCTGTTCCTCTACCACCAGTTGTAAAGACGGTTAACGGGTGCGGCGCTTCAATCGATCGAGATCCTTTATGATGATCGCATTTCTGGAGGTCGTCACCATCCCTTTATCTTTCAGGATTTTCAATTCCTTGTTAATGCTTTCCCGAGTAACGCCCAGCATGGCGGCCAGTTCCCGCTGGGACATCTGGACGCGAAATTCCCCGGGTTCCTCACCGTGAGTTTGAGTCGGCTTCGCCAGTTCAAGAAGGCGTTTGGCCAGGCGGGCGGAAACCGTAAGAAAGGACAGTTCCGCAAACAGATCATCCGTTCTCCGGAGGCGCATGGAAAGAGCACGGAGGATGGAGCGAACGGCGTTTTCATTCTCAATAAGGAAGGGGAAAAAATCATTGCGGTCCAGAACATACAGGATGCTGTCTTCAAGGGCTGTGGCGTCGGCTGACCGGGGTTGTTCGTCCAGCAGGGCCATTTCTCCGAAAAAATCCCCGTCTCTCAGCAGGGCAAGAGTGACTTCATCTCCGAGTTTGTTGGAAACCCCGATTTTAATCAATCCTTTTATGATGATGTAAAAGGTCGAGCCGATATCGCCTTTGTGAAAAAGAATTTCTCCTTTTTCAAGGGAACGGCGCTGAAGCAGCGACTCCAGCCGCCGACGCTCAGAATCGTTCAGGGATTCGAAAAGAGGGATCTGCTTGAGTAGGTCCGTTATGCTCATGGCATGTACTCCTGAATTAGTTTCATTTACTGAATTAGGTTGATACTTGCAGCCAATTGCATCTTGTTAACAGTGATTTAATTTCACGATTTGAATAAATAGTCAATGTTCTTTACCGCGGCACGGGAAATTTCATGAGAAAATCGGGTTGAATTCAGTAAATGAAGAAAATAAAAGGTGAACAGAATCACACATGCCCGCACGGATAGAAGTTGACAGGCATTTATTTTTAAACATAATATATTCTGCTTTTTAAAATGATCGTGTATGCGGGGATGTTTGTGAGTTTCAGGGGGAGAAAGATGACGCGTTATCGGGAACGGGGTTTCACGCTGGTCGAACTGATGATCGTCATTGTCGTCATAGGCATCCTGGCCGCCATAGCCGCCCCCAACTACCAGTCTTTCATGGCCCAGCGTCGACTGAACGGCGCCGCCCGTCAGATCATGTCCGATCTGATGGCAGCTCGGATGCAGGCGGTGAGTCAGAATCGCAGCATTAAAGTATCTTTTCCCACCACGGCGGGCGGTACGTACACCTATGATGCTGATGACACAAACAGCCCGACCTATGCTGTAAAAAATATCCAAACGGGCTATGGATATTATGATGTAACAGTTTTGGCGACCAACAACATCATTTTCCTATCCAACGGCACGGCTTCCCCCAGCGGTTGTGGGACAGCCACCGTAACGAATGCGATTGGGTCCCGTGACATAAAAGTATCGAGCGCAGGGAGAGTTCGAATTGATGCGACATCGTCTTGAGATTCTTTGCCTACAATGTCCTGATGAGCTTTCGGTTTTGGATAAAAAGGAAATGAAAGGCTGAGTATAAAAAAGGGCCTGAGTCAATCATCCTGTATTCAGAAAAATTGAAAAATTATTTGTGAGCAAGCCGTCAAGGTTGGTCCAGAGAGGCAGCAAAATTGAGCTTTAGCATTGAATGCAAAAAAAAAGACTCAGGTGAAACGTCTCAAGGTAATTCGCGCGTTAAAAGTTTCCGTGCAGGGTTCACTCTGATTGAGGTCTTAGTGGCAATTTGCCTTATAGGTATTGCCCTGTTGAGCATGACCAGTTTAACGACAATGGTTATCAAAGGGAATGCTTACAGTAAGACCCGGACAACAGCCACGACGCTGGCTAAGGATAAACTGGAGGAACTGAAAAATACGTCTTATTCCAATTTACCCAGCAGTGGCACTGATTATGCGGCGAGCACGGGTGCGGTTCAAGCTTCAGCTACAGGCGCTTACTATACGAGAGAATGGGAGATTGAAGACTCTGTGGCCAATGTGAAGAACGTTACAGTAACTGTGAGTTGGCCATGGCAGGGAAGTGAGCGGAATGTGGCGTTAAAAACAATGGTGAGCAGATAGCGATTTCCTATTTTTGTAAACTCAGGAATGGATTTCTATGCACGGATATTCAAAATATTTTAAGTCCTCACATGGTTTTACCCTTATCGAGATACTGATTGCCATGGCAATAGGTCTTGTCATTCTGGGTGCGTTGTATGGCGTCTTTACGATGCAGAATAAAACATTGAGCAATCAAGAGCAGATTGTTGAAATGCAGCAGAATGCCAGAGCCGCCATGGATCTGCTGACCCGAGAGATCAGCATGGCAGGATATAATCCCAAAAACATCAGCGATACAACCAGCCCCCGGATCAGTGCGGCAACAGCGAATTCCATCAGCTTCGTCGTTGATCTGAATGGCGATGGGGACACGGCAGATTCCAATGAAAACATTACCTATGACATTTACACATCCAATGGAGTGAAGTGCCTGGGGAGAACGACGAGCGGATCAAAGCAGCCGGCGGTAGAGCATATCGAAAATATGAATTTAACATACCTCCTGAGTGACGGGACCGAGACGACAACTCCAAACTCGACACAGCTTGAGAGTATCGTAAAGGTTAGAGTATCCGTAACGGCAGTGTCAGCCAAGCCGGACTCCAATACGGGTAATTATATGACTTACACGCTTACCTCAGAGATTGTTCCCCGCAATCTCGCGTTGAGCGGGGCCAATCTCGCTTTTTCAACACCGTCTTCATCGGGTTCCGGAGGTTCAGAAGGTGGAGAATCGGGATCTGACAATGGTGGTTCCACGGATGGCGGAGAATCGGGATCCGATGGCGGGGGGGCCACGGATGATGGAGGCTCAGAGGGTGGAGAATCGGGAGTTGACGATGGTGGTTCCACGGATGATGGAGGCTCAGGTTCTGATACCGGCAGCTTGACCGATCCAACCATCGCCAACATTTCTCCTGTTTCCGGTGGGGCGGTAACAAAAGGAACAACGGTATCATTCTGTGCAGACATTACGCATCCATCCGGTGTGGATCATGTTACTCTCTGGGTGGGGGAGGACAGCGCAACAAACGATATCGCGACGACCGGCAGCGGCGATCGATATTGCGGGTCGTTTAAGGTTCCTTCTGGAAAAGGCAAAATCGTGATCTTCAAATTTGTGACGGTTGATGACACCGGTGCTTCACACACCAGCAGTGAATACAGCGTGACGACCAATTAATTGGGTGATTTCGTTAATTGCAGCAATTTGATTGTCAGGAAACCTTATGAAACCGAAAATAACCGTAAAACCGTTGGCAGATGAAAAAGGGATGGTTCTTGTTGTGGCTCTGCTGCTTATTGCTGCTTTAGCCGTTCTGGGAACAACGGCTGTATTAACCAGCACGACGGACATGAAAATCAGCAGCAATTACAAAACAAACAACGAAGCTTTCTTTATTGCGGAAGCAGGGGCCGAACGGGCAAGGGAACTCCTGCGAAACGATACCGCGGATGGCACGGAGACTCCTGTATCTGAGCTATTAACGGATCTTTTAGAAGCAAGAGTAGGGTCCAACGGAACACTGTCTGACAGTGATGCCTTTACAAATTTCTATGCGGATGGGGCGTGGGTGAGTGACGATGTTCCCTATATCTCGAATACGAATTTCGGGTCGGGATACTACCGGGTTTACCTGACCAATAATTTCAACGATGGGGTGACATCCACAGCGGATACGGACGAAGAAGTGACCCTTACCTCTTTCGGATTCGGTCCCAATAATTCCCGCGCCGTGGTTCAGATTAAAGTCCGAAAAGTGACGACCCCTGATCTACCTGGCGCCGTCGTTCTTCCCGGTCCGAATGTGAATTGCGCGGTGGGTTCCAGTGGCGCACAGGATGTTGACGGGGGTGCAAAGCCGGGCATTGCTGTCGGAACAGACGCGGCATTAACAAGTGTGAAAAACGGTACCAGTAAACCTGGGAATATTACAGGCAATCCATCCGGTATTGCGAAAGTGACTATGGGAGCCCCCTGGAACAGCAAAGCGGACATCCTGGCACTATATCAATCTCTCAAACAAGTGGCAACATGTACCGGTTCTTCCTGCGCCATGGGATCGAGCGCGAGCGATATTGTGGTTATTGACGGAGATGCCGGATATACCGGTAATGATCATGGATATGGAATACTGGTCGTAAACGGGAATCTGACTCTCGGCGGCAACATCGATTTTGATGGATTGGTTCTTGTTTTAGGTACAGCCACCCTTGTGAGGAATGGCTCAGGTAACGGCACGATCAGCGGAAGTCTTGTTGTCGCCAATACCAATACAACGGACAACAGCCTGGGAGTGCCAACCTATACCACAAACGGTGGAGGGAATTCATCTATCGAATATAATTCCGGGGCATTAATTAATTCCCTTAAAAATTCTCCCTTTGTCAAGAGTGCATGGCGTCAATCCGGCATGTAATGACCAGTGCATTTACCGCGACTGCAGAAATCTGGAATTGGTGCTTCTTGAGTGCAATTGACATAAAGAGCAGGTGAATTCGGTCCATCCCGATTAGAGACCCATAAAATGTCTTGACTTCAAAGGAGTATAAAGATAGTTTAACCGCAACCTTGAAGCGGGTTGCGGCACTATTTCGTTGTGATCCTGCATCGCAGATTATTCGTCTGAATCGGACTCACTTCATTTTTCTGTCATCCGTTGAAAAAATGGATTTTCTTCATTAATTCTGAGTATGTAACAATGGTTCAGGCCGTAACGGGAGGGTCTTAAAATGTCGGAAAGGAAAATCTGTGCGATCTGTGCATGGAGAGCCAATTGTCAGAAACGATTCAATGTGGTTACAGATTCTATGGGGAATGTCCGTTGCCCGGATTACAGCCGGGATCTTTCCATCAAGGATAAGGATATTGATGAGGCGGAAAAGAAGGATCGCAGTTCCTGAGCAGGCGTAGCCGGGAGCTGGGCAAATTATCCGCTCAGGCATATATTTAACCTGTTGGCGGTATCCGGGAAATGCCGGATGCCGGGAAGTTGGCCTTCATGGCCAACTTTTTTTAATGTTTAGAACTTCAATGAAAGAAAAGTCCTTTTGGGAATAAATAGTAAGGTCGCATGCAAATTATGATTGGCAGCTCAATAAAGCATCGATTGACGATGCTGGTAAAAAACGCGGTGGATGGCTGTGTCGCGGAAGGTCTGCTGGCCGGGGGAAATTTCCCTCCTGTGGAGATGGAAATGACGAAGGACACGGTTCATGGGGATTATGCTACGAACTTTGCCATGGTCATGGCTTCCCACGCAAGGATGAATCCCCGTAAAATTGCCGAAATGATCAGCAGTCATTTTCGGGATGGGGAGCAGATTCTGGAAAAAACCGAGATTGCCGGTCCCGGATTCATCAATTTTTTTGTCCGGGAAAACGTCTGGGCCGAGCAGTTGAAAGATATTGAAAGCCTGGGAAATCATTACGGATCGGCAGAAACAGGCCGGGGGAAGAAAGTCCAGGTTGAATTCGTCAGCGCCAATCCCACGGGGCCGCTGCACATCGGTCATGCCCGGGGGGCCGTGGTCGGTGATGTCATTGCCAATATTCTTGGGATGTCCGGTTATGAAATCTTCCGTGAATATTACATCAACGACGCGGGCAACCAGATGAACAACCTGGGAAAATCAGTCTGGTACCGCTACCAGGAATTGTTAGGAAGATCCGTCGAATTTCCCGATACCTGCTATCAGGGGGATTACATCCGGGAGATCGCCGGAGACATTCTGAAAAAGGATGGAGACATCCACCTGACAAGCAACGAAGATTCGAACATCCGGTTTTTTACGGATTATGCCGCCGGGATCATCCTTGAAGAAATCAAGCAAGATCTGAAAGATTTCGGTATCGTCTTTGACAAGTATTTCAGCGAACGCGAGCTTTATGTCAATGATGGAGTCGCCAGGCTGCTGGCCGATCTGGAAGAAAAAGGGTTTATCTATCGCGATGATGAAACCCTGTGGTTCAAGACCACGGATTTCGGGGATGACAAGGACCGGGTCGTCGTTCGTAAAAACGGCGAACCCACCTATTTTGCCGCGGATATCGCCTACCACAAAAACAAGTATGAAAGGGGGTTCGACTCGGTCATTGATATCTGGGGTGCGGACCATCATGGCTATATTCCCCGGATGCATGCCGGGATTCAGGCCCTGGGGCACTCGAAAGATGCCCTGCGCGTCGTACTCGTGCAACTGGTCAACCTTCTGCGGGACGGCAAGCCCGTGGCGATGTCCACGCGGTCCGGCGAGTTCGTCACAATGAAGGAAGTGGTCGACGAAGTGGGACGGGATGCGGCGCGGTACAATTTTTTGATGCGGCGTTCGGACAGTCATCTGGACTTCGATCTGGAAGTGGCCAAGAGGCAGTCCAATGAAAACCCCGTTTATTATGTCCAGTACGCTCACGCAAGGATCTGCAGTATTCTTCGGATGGCCAAGGAACGGGGAATTGAGCTTCCCTCCTTTGAAAATGTGGAACCGCAGCTTTTGCGAATTCCCGAAGAAATCGCCCTGATCAAGACCCTTACCCGCTTTCCAGAGGTAGTCGAAGGAAGCGCCCGGACGCTGGAGCCCCATCGCATCACTTTTTATCTGAATGATCTTGCCGGTCTGTTCCACAGTTACTACAACAAATACAAGGTGATTTCGGACGATGAAGCCATGACCCGGACAAGACTTTTCCTTGTGAAATGCATTCAGACGGTTTTGAAAAACGCGTTGACCCTCCTTGGCGTTTCCGCCCCGGAAAAAATGTAGGGTATCATTTTTAAGGTGGTATGGGTGAAACATGGCTGCCGATAACGTCAAACGTTTTGAAGTCCGGTTGGGAAAGTGGGGGTTGGGCATTTTCATTGCCGGGATGTCTCTCCTGATTTTTTTCTCTTTCCTGTTTGGTGTAATGATCGGCAAGGATATCGATGCCAATCCGGAGAAGTATTCCTGGGGGATTGCCCGGCATGTGCTGGGTCCGTCGATTCCGGCGGAGAATCCGGTAGCCCCTGAACAGCAGAAAACGGTGGCAGCCGTAAGGGATGTCGGGAAAGAGCAGCCGACTAACGAAAACTCCGAATACGATATTTCCGACTACGACACCCTGTCAAAGAAAAGCAGCAGCCTGAGGAATTCGAATACCGGAAACGCAGGCGCAGATCAACTGGCTGACGAACCGGCAGCACAGGTGGGCGAGGGGATGCCTCTGGCAAAGTCTTCTCCTCCGGTAGTTTCTGCAGCACCGGCAGCCCCACCCATTCCGGCAGTTCCTGAGGCTGGCCTTTACCCCGTGAGTAGGCCGGGGCTGGAGAAAAAAGAGGAGAAAAAGATTGCAGAGAGAAAAACGGCATCGGAAGCTCATCCTCAGCGCTCTGCCCTTGTTTCCCCAAAAGAAATCGAGAAAAAGCCGGTTGTAAAACTGACTCGTGAGAAAGAAAGAGAGATCGGACTTTCGATTGCTGAAAGAAAGAATGTCCGTAAAGAAGAAAAACATATCACTGCTGAAAAGAAGCCCGATCCAAGGGTAGAAAAGGGTGTCATCGCGGCGAAGAAAAACAGCCTGAAAGTTGAAAAAACCCTGGCTGCTGAAAAGAAATCAGATAAGGCCGCAAGTCCGAAGGAAGTCAAAAAAGAGGAAAAGATTCAAAAGCCGGAAGGGAAGAAATATATCGCTCAGGTTGCATCCTATCAGGACAGGAGAAAAGCCGATCAGGTCGCTGGAAAGTTGAAGTCTATGGGATACAATACCCGGGTTGTGCCTATGGATTTGCCGGGGAAAGGACGTTGGTACCGATTGACGATCGGTGGTTTGTCCAGCCATGAGAAGGCAAAAGAAGCAGTAGCAAATATCGAAAAGAAAATAGGGGCTTCCAAGGGGTTTATTCGCCCGGAGGGAGAATAGGCGAGCTGTTTATCCAAAGTTTGTCCCGGATAAGAAAAAAAAGACAACTTGTCGGCGAAAAAAAATAGTACTGGGAAAAAAGCAAGGCATCCCAACGGGCAAATGCACCCGGGGCAGTTTGAATTAAAATACAGGAAATTTATCCATGTTTGAGAATTTAGCGGAGAAACTCGAAGGGGTTTTCAAAAGACTGAAAGGTCGGGGACGCCTGGATGAAGAGAACATCAAGGAAGCCCTCAAGGAAATCCGCATGGCTCTGCTGGAGGCGGATGTCAACTTCAAAGTCGTGAAAGACTTTATCGAGGAAGTGCGTTCCCGGGCCGTAGGACAGGAGGTTCTGGAAAGCATCACCCCTGGCCAGCAGATCGTAAAGATCGTGCATGACCGACTTGTAGAACTGCTGGGCGGTACGAGCAGTCAGTTGAGATTCGGGAGCCGGTTCCCCGCTCCGATCATGCTTGTGGGTCTTCAGGGGTGCGGTAAAACCACGACAGCCGTAAAACTGGCCAAGGTCTTGGCAAAAGGCGGTAAGCGGGCAGGACTTGTTTCCGCTGACGTATACCGTCCTGCAGCCATGGAACAGTTGAGGGTGATGGCGCAGAAGATCGGCGCCCCGGCTTTTAACGCGGACAGCAGTCAGGATCCCGTAAAGATATGCGTGCAAGCCGTTGAAGAGGCAAAGAGGAACGGCTATGAGGTGCTGATCCTTGATACCGCCGGTCGTCTGGCCATCGATACCCAGATGATGGAGGAATTGAAGCAGATTAAAAACGCCGTTAATCCTTCCGAGATCCTCTTTGTCGCCGATGCCATGACCGGTCAGGACGCAGTCAATGTTGCCGCGAAGTTCAACGAACTGCTGGGCATCGACGGCGTCATCATGACTAAGATGGATGGTGATGCCCGCGGCGGCGCGGCACTTTCGCTAAAAGCGGTCATGGGCAAACCCATCAAGTATGTGGGTATCGGGGAAAAAATCGACGCTCTGGAAGTTTTTCATCCGGAACGCATGGCTTCCCGCATCCTGGGAATGGGCGACATCCTCAGCCTTGTCGAGAAAGCTCAGACGGTCGTCGATGAGAAACAGGCCCGTGAGCTGGAGCAGAGAATACGGAAGAATGAATTTACCCTGGAGGATTTTAAGACGCAGTTGCTGCAGATCAAAAAAATGGGTTCACTCCAGGACATCATCGGGATGATTCCCGGTTTGAACAAACTGAAATCTTTGAAACAGGCTACGCCGGATGAGAAGGAACTGGTCAGGATCGTTGCCATCATTGATTCCATGACGAAAAAGGAACGCCTCAATTATCAGTTGATTGACGGGCAGAGGAGAAAACGGATCGCTTTGGGAAGTGGAACGACTGTGCAGGATGTCAATCGGCTGCTGAAAAATTACGCGGATGTAAAAAAGATGATGAAGAGGATGACCTCCAAGGGAGGCATCAAAGCGTTACGTCGAGGCAATTTCCCCTTTTAAAAAAGAAAAACCTGTGTTAAAAGTTAGGCTCAGATAATTTTAAAATTAAATTATATCATTGGGAGGTATTTAGCAAACAGGATGGCAGTCAAGATAAGATTAGCGCGTATGGGGGCAAAGAAGAAACCATTTTATAGAATTGTTGTATCTGATTCTGAATCTCCCCGTGATGGCAGATTCCTGGAAATTGTAGGCAATTATGATCCAGGGAAGGATCCCGCAGAAGTCAACGTTAAAGAAAGCAGGCTGTTGGAGTGGCTGTCCAAAGGGGCCAAGCCGACTTTAACGGTTTCCCAGCTTCTACAGAAAAAAGGGATCAAGGTTGGTGCTTAATCATAAAAAGTGCCTGTGAACAGATAACCTCTGCCGGTATGTGTTTTTGAGTATGGAACAACAGCGACCCAACGGTGAAAAGGGATTTGCAGCGGTTTTGTAAGGCTGTAGCCTTTTAAACAGGCACAGTGAGCTGGAAGAGGATTGCCGTAAAAAGTCGATATCTGCAAAAGGTTTTTTCGAGGATATTTCCGTGGAGGTTACGACAATGAAAGATTTGATCAAGTACATCGCTCAGGCATTGGTGGATAACACCGATGCGGTGGAAGTTTCTGAGGTTGTTGGCGAGCAGACATCTGTGATTGAACTTCGGGTGGCAAAAGAAGACTTGGGCAAGGTGATCGGCAAACAGGGCAGAACTGCAAAAGCAATGAGAACAATTTTGAGTGCGGCTTCGACCAAACTTCGGAAGAGGGCTGTTCTTGAAATAATTGAGTAATCAGATTAATGAAGTTCTTTGAAATTGGGGAAATTGTCAAATCTCATGGCCTGAAAGGGCGGATGAAAGCGAAGTCTTATGTTGAGAATGGTGAAGACCTTTCTTCCGTGCATGAGGCTATGATCGTTAAAGGAAAAGAGGAACCCAGAGGATATAAAGTCAGGAAAATTGTTCTCCATAAAACTTATTTCTTCCTGGAACTCGAAACGATTGATACTGTAGAGAGTGCGGATTCTCTTGTCGGAAGCACGGTCCTGATTCCTGAAGATGATCGGGCGGCACTTTCAGGAGATGAATATTACTGGCGCGATTTGATGGGACTTCAGGTCGTTACGGAAGAAGGACGCTTTCTGGGACGTATCGAGAGCATTTTTCCGACAGGAAGCAATGACGTTTATGTTTGTGCCGGCGGATCACGGGAAATTCTCCTGCCGGCAATTTCGGATGTGATTCTGAAAATTGATCTCGACAAGAAGGAAATGGTTGTCCGTTTACTTCCAGGACTTTAGGAAAGTGGTATCATGCTCCGATTCGATATTCTTTCCACCTTTCCCGAGATGTTTGATTCTCCCTTCAGCTGCAGTCTTCTCAAGAAGGCTCAGGATAAGGGGCTGATTGAAATCCGCCTGCACAATATCCGCGATTATACGGAGGATCGTCATCGGATGACTGATGATGCTCCCTATGGAGGCGGTGGCGGAATGTTAATGAAAGTTGAGCCGGTCGATAAGGCTCTCCGGTGCATAGAAGCTGACCGAGACCATATCCCGGTTGTTCTTTTGACTCCTCAGGGGCAGGTATTCAATCAGGAGGTTGCGGAAGAGCTGTCAAAGCATTCCCGAATCGTTCTCATCTGTGGACACTATGAGGGTGTCGATGAGCGAATTCGGGTGCGGCTGGCTAATCGGGAAATTTCAATTGGTGATTATGTCCTGACCGGCGGGGAACTGTCTGCCATGGTGCTGGTTGACTCAGTTTCTCGCCTTGTGCCCGGGGTTTTGGGAAACGTGGATTCCGCTGCCTTTGATTCATTTTCATCAGGGCTTCTCGAATATCCCCAATATACAAGGCCAAGTGAATATCGAGGGTGGAAAGTTCCGGAAGTTCTTTTGTCCGGCAATCACAAAACAATCGATTCCTGGCGCCGGAAGGAGGCGCTGAAACGGACCTGGTTGCGCAGGCCGGATCTGATCGAAAAAATGGTTCTTTCGGAGGAAGATAGAAAATTACTCTGTGAAGTGATACAAGTCGATTCGGAAGTGAACAACTGTTGAGCGAAGAAACAAGGGTAGGGGATCCGCCTCCGTATTATCTCGTTCTCCTGCATTATCCGGTTTACGATAAGAATGGCTGTGTGGTAACAACAGCCGTCGCGAATATGGATGTTCATGATATAGCGCGGGCTGCCAGGACTTATGGCGTTCAGCGCTATTATATTGTGACCCCGCTGGAAGCGCAGGTCTCGCTGGTGGAGAAGATCATCGCGCACTGGAAAAACGGATACGGCGCTGTATTCAACCCGTCGCGGCGGGAAGCCTTTCAAAGGGTCTGCGTTAAAACGAGTCTGGATGACGTTCTGGAGAATGTTGCCGACCTGTCCGGTAAGGAAGTTCGTCTGGTGGTTACTGGCGCCGGTTTATCGGATAACGTCATCACCTGCAAGTCTCTGAAATCGATGATCGAGCAGAATGAAGTGGCCTGCATCATTGTCTTCGGTACCGGATCAGGGCTGGCAGCGGAAATCCTTGATCGTGCCGATTATCGACTTTCGGCCATCAAAGGACCTTCGGATTATAATCATCTTTCCGTCCGCTCGGCAGTATCAGTCATTCTGGACCGGGTATGGGGGAGGATGGATGAGAGTTTGGAATAAAAACTCATTTTTAGTGAAATATTCAACAATGCATAAATATCAAGGAGGATTTGTCCTATGAATGTGATAACCATGCTGGAGCGAGAACAGATGCGCGGGGATATCCCCGATTTCAGGCCGGGGGACACGGTACGCGTTCATATCCGCATCATTGAAGGTCAGAAGCAGAGAATCCAGGCTTTTGAAGGGATTGTCATTCGCAAAAAAGGAGGTCTCTCGCAGGCAAGTTTTACGGTAAGAAAGATCTCCTATGGAATTGGTGTTGAGAAGACTTTTCCGATCCATTCACCGTCCATTGATCGAATCGATGTGGTGACCCGGGGGCGCGTGCGGAGAGCCCGTCTTTATTATCTGAGAGGTCTGCAGGGCAAGAAGGCGCGAATTAAGGAACTCAGAAAGGTCTGATCTTCCGGCAAACGATAGAGATATGGATTTTCTGATTCGGATGTACGGATGTGAATATCGGTAAAGCATGACCTGAAGAAATCCACATCGAACTGTTGGTCAACTTCTCCTTTTCTGTCTGTGATCGGGATGGACCATTTTGAGCGGGAAGCATATGAGGACGGCTATCGGGTAATTGCCGGTGTTGATGAAGCCGGGAGAGGGCCGCTGGCGGGACCGGTTGTAGCTGCGGCGGTAATCCTTCCTCATGGGTATTCGCACCCGGAAATCACCGATTCCAAAAAGCTTTCAGCCGGGAAGAGAGAAAAACTGTATGAGGTGATTAAGAGAGATGCCCTTGCCATCGGTGTCGGTGTTGTGGAATCGCCTGTCATAGACCAGGTCAATATTCTGCGGGCCACTCTGAGGGCGATGGCTGAAGCGGTAGATGACCTTTCAATAAGGCCGGATTTTCTTCTCGTGGATGGACTGCACCGCATTTTCCTGAACATTTCGCAGAAGACCATTGTTAAAGGAGACACATTGAGTGTCTCCATTGCCTCTGCCTCGATCATCGCCAAAGTTTCGCGGGATCGAATCATGGAAATTTATCACCGTCAGTTTCCCCAGTACAATTTTCTTAAAAATAAAGGGTACGGCACGAGAGAACACCGTGAAGCCATCCAGAATTTCGGGTTCTGTAAAATCCACCGAAGATCATTTAAGGTAAAAAGTACGAAACCTCAATCCCTGCAGACTGTTAACCTCTTTGATTTTTAGGATGACGCAAAACCTTCGAACCGGAAAACTGGGCGAACAGATGGCTGCGGCTTATCTGGAGGAAGCCGGTTACCGCATCCTTGAGCAGAATTATCGATGCCGTTTCGGGGAAATCGATATCATAGCCAGGGATGGGGATACGATTGTTTTTGTGGAAGTGAAAAGCAGGCGATCCGATAAGTACGGGTTGCCGCAGCTTGCCGTTGGTCCTGACAAACAGATGCGGATATCCAAAATCTCCCTTTTCTACCTTCAGACAAAACGACTTGATTCATACAATGCCCGCTTCGATGTTGTTGCCGTCAGTCTGAAGCCGGAGGGGTGTCGTATTGAATTGATTAAAGACGCCTTCGAACTGGCCTACGGACGGTAGCTCTTTTCCGCGGGATTGTCCTGCTCTATAAGGAGCGTCGCTTCTCTTTTTTTCCAGCTTCATCATCAGAATCAGTGTGTGTGCCGTGGCGGCTTCGTTATCGGTTCCTCTCCGGTTGTGCTGGGTATGTTTTGCCCGCGGGCATAGCCCTCCTGCCGTGAAGGCCGGATATCCTCTCGAATCTGGGAAATGGAAGATAATCAACACGGCCTCAATCGAAATCATTCTTTGATAAAAGACGAGAAGTAAATTATTTGATGAGCCGCTTATGCATGGAAACAACGGAAACCGGGAAAAGAATCAGGCAGAAAATGATCAGATACAAGAGCCCCCAGAGAAGAGAGGCATCATAATGACCCAGCCCCAGGGAACGGACCAGGTTGACAAGATGGGTAAGGGGCAGAGTCTGAGCCAGATAACGAGCCCAGAGGGGGAGATTTTCCAATGGGAAAAACGTGCCGCTGAAGAGATACATCGGGGTGATAATTAAAAAAATCGGTATGTTGAAGAGGTCGATGTTTTTTACCTTGCTTGTGAATAACATACCCAGCGAGCCGAAGGCGATGCCGCCGAGAAAACCGAGAGGGATAATCAACAGGGCGTGGGGGTAGTGGAGAACGCCGAAAAAGCTGACGACAAACAGCATGATGGCGGTCGCCATCACCGATCTTGTGGCTCCCCAGAAGATCTCACCCGTGATGATTTCTTCGAGGGTCAAAGGGGTCGCCATCATGGCGTCAAACGTTTTCTGGTAATACATTCTGACGTAGGAGCTGTAAGTATTTTCAAAGAAGGCGTTATTCATGATATTAATGGCAAGAAGTGCGGGAGCGATGAACTGGACGTATGTAATCTGCTGATTGCCGTAAGAAATGCTGCCGACCAGACTGCTGAGGCCGATTCCGAAGGCGAGGAGATAAAAAAGCGGTTCCAGTAACGGAGGAATAAAATTCACTTTCCAGTTCTGACGGTAAACCACCAGATTCCTGTACCAGACTTTCCATAAGCGGGAGGTTATGACTTCTGTGGTGAAGGGTTTCATTCTCTCAGTTCCCTCCCCGTCAGTTTCAGAAAAACATCCTCCAGTGTAGCCATGCGCAATATGCAGCCTTCATGACTGCAATGTGCGCTGATTTCGTGATAGAGCACGTCGCGGTTGTTTCCGTAAATGATGAGCCGGTGTCCAAGGTTTTCATATTCCAGATTCATCCCGGCGACGAAATCCAGGAGTGCGGGCGCCGGTTCGGCCACTTCAATCACATCATGTCCCACATGCGTCCGGATCAGTTCGGCGGGAGGGCCCTCGACAAGAATACGGCCATGGTCCATGATGATCAACCTATCACATAACCAGGAGGCTTCATCCATGTAATGAGTGGTGAGAAGTATGGTCAAACCGCTCTTTTTCAGTTCCTCCAGGCGCTGCCAGACCTGGTGACGGGATTGCGGATCCAGTCCGGTTGTGGGTTCATCGAGGATCAGAAGATCAGGGCTGTTGATCAATGCCCGGGCAAGAACCAGGCGCCGCATCATTCCTCCCGAGAGTTCAATGACCTTGTCGTTGCGCCGATTGCTCAGGGCGATAAAAGACAGAAGCGACTCGGCTCTTTCACGGCTGAGCATCCGGGGCAGGTTGAAGTAGCCGGCAAAGATTTCCATATTTTGGAAGACCGTCAAATCGGGGTCCAGATTATTTTCCTGCTGGCAGACGCCGATGCGGGCCTTTATCGAACGGATATCCTTTGGCACATCCAGCCCGAAGATCCGAAGCGTACCCCCGGTCATGGGCGAGAAGCCGTAAAGCATCCGGATAGCTGTTGTTTTACCGGCCCCATTCGGACCCAGAATGCCGAAACATTCACCGGGCGGAACCGTAAAGGAAATGTCGTCAACTGCAGTGAAGGAGCCGAAGCTCTTCCGCAGGTGTTTCGCCTCGATAATCGGTTGGATCGATGAAGAAGACCGGGCATCCATACTCGTCATGGCCTGATCAATTCAAATGCGGAAAACTGGATAAGATTTGATAACAATAGATAACGGAATGCCTTTCCTCGGCTTGCTGCGACGGATTTTACGCAGATTCCTCGACCTGAGATCAATGCGGCTGCGTCGAAACCTCCATGCAGCCCTGTTGTCCTGTTGAATGCAAGTAGTTGAAAAACATGAGAATGCGAATGGCTCGGAATAACTGCCCTTCTGGTGTTTATGACAGCTGTTGAAAAAATGCATGCGGGACGCGCCGGGTTGTGTCTTTTACAGTGTAACCAGACCTTCCCTGATCGCATATTTGATCAACTCGGCCGCCCGGTTGATATTCAATTTTTGGGCGATATTCCGTCGGTGTGTCTCTACCGTCTTGACGCTGACAAAAAGATGAGCCGCAATTTCCTTGGCTGTCATTCCTTCAGCCATAAGCTGCAGCATTTCCCGCTCCCGGGCGGTCAGAGAGGGAGCGTTTTCCGTCGTTGTCTCCGGGGATTTGTTGATATAGCTTTTCACGACGATATCGGAGATCATGGGACTCAGATAGGTATGATTAGTCACGACGGTTCGAATGGCCTTGGCGAGTTCTTCAAAAGCGCAGTCTTTCAAGAGATACCCGGAAGCCCCGGCGGAAAGCATTCCCGATACGAACCGCCGGTCGGAATGCATGGAAAGCGCGATAACCTTTACCCCCGGAATGCTGTTGACAATTTCCCGGGTTGCGTCGATACCGTTCAAATCGGGCATGGAGATATCCATGATCACTACGTTGGGTTGAAGTTCTTTTGCCAGTTTGATGGTTTCCCTGCCATTTTCCGCTTCAGCGATGACCTGCATGCCTTGTTGTGATTCAATTAGTGTTCGCAGCCCATCACGAATGATTTTATGATCGTCGGCGAGTATGACGGTAATAGCCATTTTTCTCTCTCCTTTTAATTGCCGTCTCTGGTGTTATGGGGAGCGATAAGGGTAAAATGTGTCCCCTTTCCGCGTTTTGAGCGAATCTGGAGTTCACCCCCGAGATTCTTCAATCGTTCATGAATGCTGAAGATACCGAAACCTCCTCTCCAGTCTACGGGTGTTCCGATTTGTGATACGTCAAATCCTGAACCATGATCGATGACATCGATCTGAATCTGCTTCCTGTTGGCTTTTAGGATAACTTCCGCTTTTTCCACACCGGCATGCTTTACGACGTTCATCAGGAGCTCCCGCGTCGCCTGCAGAAGAAGAATTTGAATATCCTGTTTCAGCGATAAATGATTGCTCATTCCTTTATAAACAATCTTCAGGTTATGCTGTTCGTCGAAGTGCTGGACCAGCCATTCCAAAGCGGCCGTCAAACCGAGTTCGTAAAATACCGGAGGGCTTAATTTTGTCATAAGGGAACGGGTTTCCTGGATGGCCTGCTTGACAAAACCTTGAATTTCCTCCAGCGCTTCGGCAAAACCGCTGTATGACGCTAACGCATGCAGCATCTCGAGCTTGATCCGGGTAACGGCCAATGTCTGACCGATATGGTCGTGAAGCTCTGTGGCAATGAGTCTTCGTTCTCTCTCTTCGGTTGTAATCAAGTCAGATGTCAGTGCCCGGAGCTGTTCATGACTGGCGAGAAATTTTCTCTGTGTTTCCTTGTGTTCCGCGATTTCTTCCCTGAGAGTTTCATTAATCCTTGCCAGTTCAGCTGTGCGCTCACCGACCTTCTGTTCCAGTTCGCTGTGAGCTTTCAGCAACGCTTCCTGAGTTTCTTTCTGCTCGGTTATGTCACGGCCCGCAGATTGATATTCCACAAACAGCCCTTTGCGGTTATAGATGACCCTGTGAATCCAGCGATGCCAGCGGCTTTGCCCATCGGGCATCACCACGCGGTGTTCCACGGTTTTTATGGGGTTGGAAGAATTCAGTGAAGCCAGCAGTTCCTTTACTTTTTTCCGATCCTGTTTGTCGATGAACTTGACAAGTGGCATCCCGATAAATTCGTCACGGGGTGTCCCGAAAACATTGCACATGGCTTCGTTGACAAAGGTGATTTTCCAGTTCCGTAAACAGCTGCAGATCATTTCCGTATGATCTTCCACGATATGGCGATAACAGGCCTCACTGCGTCTCAAGGCCTCTTCCATCTGCTTGTGTTCGCTGATGTTGGTTATGACGGAGAGAAAAAAAGGTTTGCTCCCAGGATCAGCGTCATGGAAAACGGTATGAATCTGCACGGGAATGTGCGGCTGACGATTCCAGGTTCGAAGGTGAACTTCTATGTTTTCATTCGTTCCGCTTTCGGAGCAGCTCTTCAGATGCGCAAGAAACATGAGGCGATCTTCCCTGGAAATAAAGCGGAAAAAAGATTTTCCCTGAAGCTGGTTTATATCGCTGCTGTTCAACATGGCAGCGCCGGTTCCGTTGATATGCCTGATATAGCCCTTTTCGTTGATGATGATGCATCCCACGGGGGCGGAATCAAAAAATACTTTATAACGATTTAATAAATTTTCATCAGAAGGAAGATTTTTCCTCAGCTTCCGTCCATGTTCCCTGCTGCGGATATTTTCTGAAAAGGCTTTCTTCAGAAGGGGATGAATCTCATCCTGTACCGAATTCAGAGCCGGCTGCTGCGATGAGCGCACTGAGCAGCTCTCAGAAAGTAAGGGCAGTCGGTATGTTTGGGGATTTTTCATCATCATTTCAACTTGCTTAATTAGGCTGAACTCTGAAACACGTCATGAATCTCGAGAAATACACAGTCAACTCGCGATAATGAATGATTCAAACATTTTTATACTCAACAGGTATTGCATCGATGATGCGAAAATATGAACTTCTCAAGAGAAGTGACTGTTAAATGGTAAAAGAAAGATTTTTCAAAAGGCATACATCTGGATATCAGGGCAAGAGTCGAACGCTCATAACATCAGCTTTTTCCGCTGAAGGTCGCATTTTTTCGCTCGAAAAAATTATTGATGCCTGATTCGATTGTGAATCGACATACTTGTCAAAAGAACAGGAAAACATCAGAAGTTATTTTTCTTCACTGTATTAAGGAAAAACCCTAATCTTTGCAAACGAGGTTAATTATTAATCATGTCATTGAATTCAGTTGACTTCTGCTGAAAATCAGACAAATTGATATTGTTCTATATTACTTAAATATTACCGATGGTCAAGACAATTTATAAGGGATTTTACCTAAGTGTGAAGTATTTATCTTTGAATCTGCTTTCTGTAATCGGTCGGGAGCATCGATAAAAAACAGAATCGGTTACACCTCGATGAAAGGCCGAAATCAAGCATTCCTCAATAAAAAAGGAATAGTCAGGAAAAAACCGGAGGGCTGTGCTGGCTGGGAATGCGGATTGCCTGAAGTTTGTATGGAAATGCTGGGCTGTGTCTATGGCTGTTATTTTTTGCCGGCACCACATGCCGGATCGTAAAAAAATGCTGAACACAGCCTGGATTGTCGGAGTAATGCATGCAGAAAAGACATTGCCGGCTTATTGGCTGATGCGTGCAAGCAGGATTCCTGAAAAAGGTGGGTAAATTGTCGTTAATTCGAATTCTGCTGCTGTTTGAGCAGCTGAATTTCCGCCATGAGTTCCATGCGGTTTTCCGTGCTTTGCTTCAGCATTTTGAGGAGTTGAAGTACCCTGTCATCCTGTTGCTCCCGACGGGAAAAAAGGATGCTCAAGCGCTGATTGATATCCGTTACGACACTCTCCAGCAACTGAAGTCGACTTTCCACCGATTGAATAAGCTGACCCGTTTCAGGTTCAATCTCTTTTATTTGTCCGGGAACGGGAAACACGGCATTTGCTTCTTCCGCGGCGTAATCCTGAAAAATTCCACCCACTTTTCGCTCTGCGATCACTTCATCGATGACATGCTTCTCGATGTTCGTAAGTCCATCGGCAAAGCCATAGACCAGTGCCGCGTCACACAGGATATTGATCAGACGGGGTATGCCGCGGGAATATTCATGAATGACCTGAATGGCTTCCTCACTGAATATGTCCGATTTTTCCGCGCCGGCGACCTGAAGACGATGATGGATATACCGGGATGTTTCTTCTTTGTCCAGACCGCTCAAATGACAATATACCGTGACTCGTTGAACAAACTGCTCCAGTCTTTTCTGCCGCAGTTTGTATTTCAGCTCAGGCTGCCCGACCAGCATCATCTGAATGAGGTGGTGTTTTTCCGATTCCAGATTCGAGAGCATGCGGATCTCTTCCAATGTGTTATTCGGAAGGTTCTGGGCTTCATCAATGATCAGGGTAACCCGCTTTCTCCGCGCAAACTGCTGTAACAGAAAATCATGAAAAAGATCGAGCAGTTCTGCCTTGTCCCGGGTATCGGTGGGAAGTTCGAATTCCTGACAGATCATTTTGATGAACTGTGTCGGCTGAACCAGGGTCTGGTTGATCACCCCCACCTGGATGCTCTGTTGGATTTTGCTCAAAAGAACATTGATCAGCGTCGTTTTCCCTGAGCCGATCTCTCCCGTAATCACCACGAATCCCTTGTTTTCCACAACAGCGTATTCCAGATGGGTATAGGCTTCCTCGTGGACCCGACTCATAAAGAGATAGGCGGGATCCGGCGTAAGATGAAAGGGATTTTCCTTTAAACCGTAGAATGACTCATACATGAGAATGATCCCTTAGTCCCTGGACTTGTTGAGCAAGGTTCCGATAACCGGTTTATCCCCCAGCATTTCGAAGGTCCGTTTCAGGTCACTCCGGGTTGTTCTTTCTGCTTCCACGACAATGAGAATCCCATCGATGAAACGTGAGAAAACGAGTGCGTCCGCACAGGTCAACAGAGAGGAACTGTCGAAAATGATGAATCGATCCGGGTAACGTTCCTTCAATTCCTTGACAAGGGCTTCCATTCGAGGCGATCCCAAAAGCTCACTTGAGTTGGACATGGGCTGGCCGCCGGGCAGAATAACCAGCTTTTCAATGCCGGGTGAAATCAGCAGATCGCTGATTGGTGTGCCCTCTTTCAGATAATCGGAAAGACCTCGACTGGCCTCAAAACCAAAGTAGCTGTGGATCGAGGGTTTTCGAAGATCGGTATCCACGAGCAGGGTGGTTCGATCCATTTCATGGGCGATGCTGATAGCAAGATTGATGGCTGTCAGCGTCTTTCCTTCTCCGGGATTGGCACTCGTGATCAAAAGGGTGTTCTTTCCCTCTTCTGTCATCCGGCTCAAAACCTGAGTGCGAAGAATCTTAATCCTGTCAGCCGCCGGGTTGCCATGACAAATGGGAATGATCCGGTTTTGTATGAGCTGATTGAAATCCACGGGCAGTTTGCGTGTCTGGAAATAGACAGGAGCGGGAATTTCCTGCCTTTTCAGGCATGCTACAGAACCTTTATCAGACGCTTCGGGAACCTCCGGAACAAGAGTCAAACTTTCCAGGGAATCTCCCCGGGCTTCCTTGGCCTTTTCCAGTGCTTTCTGTAATTTGCTCACGGCTTTCACCTCTTCTTGGTTAACTGTCTGATCTGAATTATATGCAAGGCTGCATTCACGTTGTCCCCTTTGCCGAAGCTTGCGGATTCAATGGAGTTCCCTTTTTTGAGCTCCGACTGATCTGCTTCCTGTTCGTTATGAAAGGGATTACGGACAATACCGGGGATTTGGCGACCCTGGTCAAATCATCCACCGTTTTTATGGACTGGTCCAGGGATTCCTGGGCAGCGACAAGCACGATACCGCCGAACAGAGACAGGAAAAGGCCGGTGAGGATAATTTTCAACCGGTTTGGTCTATCCGGTTTTTCCGGAAAAGAGGCCGGTTCAATAATGGTGAAGCGTTCCGCATGCTGTGCTTTCTCCATCCCCTGGGTAACCTTGGCCTCCATCAGCTTGTTCATGAGGTCGTTATACTTGTTTCTGGCATTCTCGTAATCTGTTCGGAGTCTGTTATAATCCCCTTCTATCATTGGAGCACGGTAAAGCTTGCTCTGATAGGAATTCAACTGGCTTCTGACCTGGCCGCCCTGTTGTTGGAGGGAGCTAATTTCCATGGTCGCCGTTTCAATCTGGGTTTTCAGATTGGTATAGGCGGGATTGACGATTTTCTTTCCAGGACGAATGTCCGTGCCAGACCCTGTTTTTCTTGCATCGGCCAGCTGTTTTTCCAGTTCACGGATTTCTCTTTTCAGGCGAATTATATCCGGATGCTTATCCGTAAAGGTTGTCTGGCGGTTGATCAGTTCATTGCGAAGAGAATCCAGCCGCTCATCGGGATGCATTTCCGTTTCTCGTGGCGATCTGTCGGGGATGTATTGTTCGACGGAAGCCAACTGGCCGATGAGGTAAGCTTTTCTTTGCTGGGCGGCGCGGAGCTGGGCATTGATCTGGTCGAGGTCGCGACTGAGCCGGTCGATGGCCTGCGTGACACTTACGTTCTGCTCCGGCAGTTCGCCCATGTGCGCGCTTTTCAATGCGCTGAGCTTATCGGCGGCATCATCCATCTGCTTTTTGACTTCAGCAAGCTGCGAATCGAGAAAATCCGCGGTAACCGTTGCCCGTTCACTCCTTGTCCTGATATTTTCCTTCAAATAAAGAGAGGCCAGGCCATCGGCCACTTTCTGCACCGTGACGGGATCGCTGCCTTCATAGGCAAGACGAAAGGCAACGGTGGTCTCCCTTGATCGGGAAGAATTGGACATGCCGGGAGTGTTTTTGCTGAGATCGAAGGTGCTGATCGTTTCCAGTTTAATGTCGTTGCGCATTTTTTCGGAGATTTCTTCAATTGAGGATTTATTGCGACTGTCCGGATAGAGGTTGAACTGGTTGATGATTTCCATGAGTTTGGAACTGCTGAGAATCTGCTGAGTGATCGTGGACAGTCTTTCCTCTACGTAACTGGAACCAGAAGTTCGGACATATTCATTGGGGATCTGCTGTGCTTCGATAAGAATCGTTGATTTCGAAACATATACAGGTGGAAGAATGTAAGCGACAAGAATTGCCAGTGACAGAATGGAAAAGAACGCGACAAGAAATGTTTTTTTTCGTCTTTTGAATAATTGCACGATTTCTTTAAAATCCTTCTGCTTTTCCATGGCGCTTCACCTTTGCTTTATAAAGGGGTTTTGTTTGTTTTTCTTTATTCTCGACGATGTGGCTGTCTTACCAGGTCTTGGGGAAGTTGAATGTCAGAAGAACCCAGATTCTGTTCCGTTCCGCTTCGTCGTCCTCCGTCAAGGTCTTGTCGTAATCGTTGGCATAACTGTATCCCACTTCCAGCCGGTGATCCCGTGTTATATTGTAGTAAAGGCTGGGAGTGACTTCCCAGTAACGTGTATCTTCATTGCCTACCTCATCGTCGGATTTGGAGAAGTAAAGACTGCCGGTCAGGCTCACGCCGAATCGCTCTGTAAGATTTCTGTTGGCTCTTGCATAAAAACGGTCCACGTTGATCGGCTCGCCCTGATCGCTGTAATACAGATCCCGCCCGTAACCGATGGTGGCGGACGCCGTTTCCCAGGACTTCGTTGCCGCAATATTGGCCGTCCAGTCCCAGTTGTCATCTGTTGTGCCCAGATCATGGTATTCCGCGTCGGAGTATCGGACACCCAGTGCGACATCCATCACCAGGGTCTCCTGGAGGCGGTGGGTCAATCCCACGGAGAGACCGTAGTTGTCCGTGGTGCTGGTATCGGAGTCGTAACGGGAGTAGAAAGGCGTAACCGTTACGATATCGCGGCGTTCACGAAAGAAGTGACGATAGGCCATACTTACGGTATCTTTTGTAGAGTCTACTTTGTCCTCCTCATCATAGTCACTTTTTGAATAGGCGTAATCGAGACCCAAATCCGAAATTTCGGTCAGGTTATAGGTAAGCCCCGCTCCAGCCCGATAACTATGGCGCGTGGATTTCCTTGTAATCAAGCCGGTTTCCTCCAGATACGAGTCCGTGGTTGTATCGCGGATATAGCCGGCGTTAGCCCTTATGCCGAGCTTTTCCAGCAGCATGTGAGAGGCATTCAAGCCATATGTCTGATTCACGGTATTTTCATCGGTTTCATCCAGATATTCGACGACATCGATTCTTGCCATGGCGCCAAGGACCGTTCGTTCGGTTTTATAATCCAGCTTAAGGCCCGGGCTGATGGTGCCGATATAATCATCCCGTTCATTTCCATGAGAAAAATCAATGTTGTCATTGTACTCCGCCTTGACCCCGACCGAGGGAGTAATCGTCCTTTCCGCGGCTCGGGCTTGCCCGGTTAAAAGCAAACCGGACAGGACGAGAGACAAAATGAAAATGGACAACTTGCTCGTGCTTCGGAGGCCGCTGGAAGGGAGGTGTTTTGTATTCATTGTATCATTCCTTTCATAAAAATTTTCACCATGAGCATGGAAACGAATTCGTCCGGAAACTCAGGGGAAAAAAAGTGTACAGAAAACATATTTGAATGTCAGGTTGTTACGGAACCACAACGACGTCGCCGCGTTTCAGGTAAATATTTTGCTCAAGTCTTTCAAACCGCTTTACTTCATTATAATCGAAGGGGATTTTTGTGCTTTTCCCCTTTTCATGACGAAGAACGAAAATTTTGCTGCCCGCGGCATAAGGATTCAGATCTCCCGCCATCGCGAGAATCTGCAGGACGGTGGTTTCTGTCGTGATAGGAAACTGACCGGGCTTGTTGACCTTGCCCATGACATAGGCTGTCATGCTTGGGGTTTGGAGAAGAATGACCGTGACGTTGGCGTCGGGTACATAGGCAGCCAGTTTTTTGGTAACTATGTCTCGAAGTTCAGGAACGGTAAGATTGGAGACGTCCAGATCCTTGATCAGGGGGAAGGAAATGAAGCCATCCGGGGGGACGACCAGTGTTCGGGTGAGACTTTGATCTTTCCATACGGAAATTTCAAGAGAGTCTCCAGGACTGATTTTGTATGTGCTGCTCGCAGCAAAGACAGTCCCTGCAACAATGACGAACAAGACAGAAACCAGACAGCAGATGATCCCTTTGCTGTTTTTTTTCATCGATTCCTCCTTATTGATCTGTCTTCAAAGGATTAAGAGCCGCCTTTCGGCGGCGGTTTACGGCATTGCCTTTGTTGCTCTTTTCGGCAGTTTACCGTCAATCAGGACTTGAAGGAAAAAACCGCCACCATTACATTTTTATAAGGAAATTTGACTTATATATAAATGAACTTTTTCGACTGAGCTATAAGGGGAACCCTGATTTATGGCTTCCAAAATCCTTATTTTGCATCCGCTTGCATGCAGGTGATTTCCTGTGCCGGGGCAGGGAATAAGCCCTCAAATTGCAATATAGCCGGTTTCCCGGCGAATTGCCTTGCGCATGTAGTCATTATTTCCTGGAAAGCGCGATGTTCAGAACTTCACGCATGTCATTGACGAAGACGAAGTTCATTTCTTTCCTTACTTTTGAGGGTATTTCCTCCAGATCTTTCCGGTTCCATTTGGGAAGAATTATGGTTTTGATTCCCGCGCGATGAGCAGCCAGCACTTTCTCCTTGATGCCTCCTACGGGAAGTACCAGCCCTCGCAGAGTAATTTCTCCCGTCATTGCCAGATCGTTTTTTACCGTTCGATTTGTGAGCAGGGAGGCCAGCGCGGCAAGCATGGTCACCCCGGCGGAAGGGCCGTCCTTGGGGATTGCGCCCGCGGGGACGTGTATGTGAATGTCGGTTTCTTCAAAAAAGTCGACCGGGATACCGATTTTTACCGCGTTGGAGCGGATGAAACTGAGCGCGGCGCTGGCCGATTCCTTCATGACCTCTCCCAGTTGTCCGGTCAGGGTCAGGCCTTTTCTGCCCTTCATGGCGGTCGCTTCAACAAACAGCAGGTCGCCTCCTGTAGGAGTCCAGGCCAGTCCCATGGCAATGCCCGGTTTGGATATCCGCTCCCTGGCGTCCGAAATCATTCGGACAGGTCCCAGGTACCGATGAATATCACGGGCGCTGATGAGCGCCGATGAGATTTCACCTTCGGCAATCTGGCTGGCGACGCCACGGCAGACCGCGGCGATTTCCCGTTCCAGGTTGCGGACGCCCGCTTCACGGGTATAGCCGGAAATGATCAGTCTGGCGGCGCCGCGGGTGAACTTGATCTGCTCCGGAGTCAGGCCGTTGGCCTCCCTCTGCCGGGGAATCAGATAGCGTTCCGCGATCCGCAGCTTTTCATCCTGGGTGTAACCCGGCAGTTCGATGACTTCAAGGCGATCCCTGAGGGCGGGCGGGATGGTGTCCAGGATGTTTGCCGTGGTGATGAAGGTCACATGGGAAAGGTCAAACGCAACACCCAGGTAGTGATCCATGAAGGCGAAATTCTGCTCCGGATCAAGCACTTCCAGCAGAGCGGAGGAGGGATCTCCCCGGAAGTCGCTGCCCACCTTGTCGATTTCATCGAGTACGAAAACGGGGTTGCTGGATTCAGCCCGGCGAATTCCCTGAATGATGCGCCCCGGCAGCGCGCCGACGTAAGTCCGGCGGTGACCGCGGATTTCCGCTTCATCGTGAACCCCGCCCAGAGAAATCCGATAAAATTTCCGTCCCAGCGCCCGGGCAATCGATTGGGCCAATGAGGTTTTTCCTGTTCCCGGCGGCCCGACAAAGCAGAGAATCGGCCCTTTCGTGTCCGGCTTAAGTTTGCGGACAGCGAGATATTCGATGATGCGCTTTTTGGCCTTATCCAGGCCATAGTGGTCCTCGTCGAGGATTCGACGGGCCTGCCTGATGTCCTGGTTGTCCTGTGTCCGTTCATTCCACGGAAGCGACGTGATCCAGTCCAGATAAGTCGTCGCCACGGAATATTCCGCCGAGGCAGGATGCATGCGCGACATCCTGTCCAGTTCCCGGAAGGCTTCCTTCCTGGCCTCTTCCGTCAGCATTTTCTCTTCGATCTTTTTGCGGTATTCCGCGACTTCGACCCGGTTTTCGTCGGACTCACCCAGCTCTTCGCGGATTGCCTTCAATTGCTGGCGGAGGTAGAAATCCCGCTGACTTTTATCGATATCTTCCTGGACCTGCGACTGGATTTTACTGCCCAGTTCCAGAATTTCCAGCTGATGGTTGACGATGAGGGTGATTTCTCTCAGGCGCTGCCGGATATCAAGCGTCTCGAGGATTTTCTGCTTGTCTTCCACAGAGGCGTTGACGATGGAAGCAATGATGTCGGCCAAATCGCCCGGCTCCTGGATGGATTTGGCCATGGCTGCGAACTCCTGGGGAAGAAACGGGGACAGCTTGATAACACGATCAAAAAGAGTGGAAAGATTGGCCATGAGGGCTTCGATTTCAAGATCCTTGATGAGGATGTCCGCCTCGATCTTCTCGACGCGGGCCTGGATGTAAGGTTCCTCTTCAAGGAATTCGACAATCCGGAAGCGGGCAAGACCCTGGACCACAAGCTGGGCCTTTTCACCGGCCTGTTTGGCCAATTTCAGGATGGATACGCAGGTGCCGACGCGATGGAGATCCTCGCACTGGCATAACGGTCCCTCGGCGGACGGCGCTTTTCTGGTCAGCACCAGTCCCAGCAGCCGGTCCTTTGCCATGGCTTCATCTACCAACTGGATGAAACGATTTCCAACGATATCCATGGGAAACATCATCTTCGGGAAGGCCACGGTATGAAAAATAGGCATGATGGGAAGGATTTCAGGCAACTTGAAGATTTTGGAATCCTCGTTGATCGTGCTTTCCGGCATGGGAACCTCCACAGCAATGTGGTTTCCTTAAGGGAATTTTTCCTGTCAACGATGCTGGAACATGATTTTATGGACTTTGCTCAGAGGAAGTTTGGTCATGCGAATCTCCAGAAGGCCGTCGGCGTAAACCGCTTCCGCGGAGTCGGTGTCTATGGGGGCGGGCAGCACCAGGCTCCGCTCGAAATAACCGAAGGGAATTTCCGCGAGATGGTAACGGGCGTTGCCGATTCCGGCACCGGTGGTTCGTCTTCCATAGACCTTGACGGTCCGACTGCTGATTTCCAGATGAATATGCTCCCGCTTTACCCCGGCCATTTCCGCGAAAATAATGAGCCGGTCGGGGGATTCGTAGATATCCATCTGGGGCCGCCAGGTGCGTTGGGAAACGGAATAGCCTGAATTGATCATGTGAAACATGTCGTCAATGGTTTTTTCAAACTCACGGGCCGTTTCCGTGATCTCATCATCCAGACTGATTTTGATGTAATTCATGGGCATCTCCTCCATGGGGGAACCCTTAGAGGGTTCAGGGATATGCGGGTCAGGCGGACCAAAGTGTGTGGAAGAAGGGGGAAGGGAGACGCTGAAAAAAGATGGACCGTCCTGATCAATTCCGCAATGGTAATTTAAATACCACTGTATAGACTGTTTTGTAAAGTTCCTTTTTTGTTAATGTTTTCCATTACAGTCCAAGATAGGCCTGTCGGACGGCTTCGTTGTGGAGAAGCTTCTCAGATGTTCCTTCCATCAGAATTCTGCCGTTTTCCAGGACGTACCCCCGATGGGCGACCTGAAGCGCCATATGGGCATTCTGTTCTACCAGAAAAATGGTTGTTTCGTTTTCCAGGTTGATTTTGCGGATGATCTGAAAGATGAGACGGACCATCATCGGGGCAAGACCCAGGGACGGTTCATCGAGGAGTAGAAGCTTTGGCCGGGCCATGAGTGCTCGGGATATCGCCAGCATCTGCTGTTCGCCGCCGCTCAGCGTTCCACCGGGCTGATGGCGGCGGTCGGCAAGGATCGGAAACAGATCGAAGACATAGTCCAGATCGTTTTTGATTCCTGATCGATCCCTGCGAAGAAAGGCCCCCATGTCGAGGTTTTCCGCAACGGTCAATTGGGGAAAGATGTGCCGGCCTTCCGGGACCTGACAGATTCCCAAGGCCACGATGGCATCGGGTGTCCGGGTGTGAATGGGCTGTCCCTCAAAGAGAATCTCCCCCCTCCGGGGAGGAACGAGTCCGGAAATCGACATGAGAGTCGTGCTTTTCCCTGCTCCGTTGGCGCCGATCAGGGTGATGATTTCTCCCGGGCGGACCTTGATGCTGATGCCTTTCAGCGCCTGGATGTTCCCGTACCAGGTTTCTACCTGACGCAATTCGAGCATGATCAGATATCCTCTCCCAGGTAGGCTTTGATGACAACGGGGTTTTCCCGGATTTCCCGGGGCGTTCCCTCGGCGATTTTCTGGCCGTAATCGAGAACCGTCACCCGGTCGCAAAGGCTCATAACCAGCTTCATGTCATGTTCGATCAACAGGATGGAGATCCCCTCCTGATCCCGGATCTGCCGGATCAAGCCTTCAAGTTCTCGTGTTTCTTGAGGATTCATTCCAGCGGCGGGTTCGTCCAACAGGAGAAGAAATGGTTCCGTGGCCATGGCCCGGGCTATCTCCAGACGCCGCTGCGCCCCGTAAGGAAGATTCTTCGCCGGCAGATTGACCACATCGGCGAGGCCGATCTTTTCCAGGATGGCAAAACTGGTGCGCACGATGTCCCTTTCTTCAAGTCGGGTCTTTCTGTTTCGGAGCACTGCACCCAGAATTCCGGAGGAACTTCGGCAATGGCGGGCCAGCATGACGTTTTCCAGAACCGTCATGTTCTGAAAAAGGCGGATGTTCTGGAAGGTGCGGGCCAACCCGCGCTCGGTCACGGCATTGATTTTCAAACCGTTGATCCGTTCCCTTTGTTTGCCGGGCGGGCAGATGAAGATATCGCCTTCTGTTGGATGGTACAGGCCCGTGATGCAGTTGAAGAAGGTCGTCTTGCCGGCGCCGTTGGGTCCGATCAGGGCGACGATTTCCCCCCCCTTGACATGAAGTGTGGCAGCGTTGAGGGCGCGCAGACCGCCGAAATCCATCGTCAGGTCAAGAACCTCCAGGGCGGGATAGGGCGTTTCGGAAGTCACGAATCGTTCTCCTTGTACTGATAGGTCCGCCGGACGGCCGTGATCATGCCCTGTGGCCGGAAGACCATCATCAGCACCATGGTGGCTCCGAAGAGGAGCATCCTGTAATCCTTGAAGACCCTCAGGTATTCCGGAAGAAGCATCAACAGCAGGGCGCCCAGAATCACGCCGGGGATTGAACCCATGCCTCCCAGCACAACGATGGATAGAATCATGGCCGATTCCAGAAAGGTGAAGCTCGCCGGATTGATGAAGGTGGTCTTGGCGGCCAGGATCACCCCGGCCATGCCGGCCCAGGTGGCTCCCAGGGCAAAAGCGGTCAGTTTCGTTCGAGTTTTGTCAACCCCCATGGCTTCGCAGGCCAGTTCATCCTCCCGAAGAGCGATCCAGGCCCGGCCGATACGCGAATGCTGGAGGCGGTTAACCACCAGAATGGTGAAGAGGCAGAGGGCGATCATGAGATAATAGATATAAATTGTGGCGTTTTGCAGGCTGAGTTCGATGCCGAAGAAGCCAGGGCGAGGAATGTTGGAAATACCGCTGGGGCCAAAAGAAAAGGCATTCCAGTTTTCGAGAATGAGACGGATGATTTCTCCGAATCCCAGGGTTACGATTGCCAGATAATCCCCCCGGAGCCTCAGGACGGGAAAGCCGAGGATAACGCCGAAACAGGCGGCGAGCAGGGCGCCGATGGGCAGCGCGGTCCAGAATCCCACGCCGAAGTGGACATTGAGAAGGGCATAGGTGTAAGCGCCTACGGCATAAAAGGCCACATAGCCTAGATCGAGCAGGCCCGCAAGTCCCACGACGATGTTCAGTCCCAGTCCGAGAACGATGTAAAGAAGAGCCGTCGTCATGATGCTGGTCTGATAACTGGAGAAAAGAAAGGGAAAAACAAGGGCGAACAGTCCACCGGAAACAAGGATCGACTTGTAAATCAACGGTTCATCGAGAATTTTTCGGGAAAAAAAATGCAGGTATTCATTTTTCTTTTCAGCCGGTCCCGGACCTGATCCCTTTCTGGCCTGCATGTATTGCCAGAGAAGCGACATAACGAAGGTGCCGATTCCGACGATAATCATGTTTTTCCAACGCCATTCCACAATGTTTTCGATCGTGTTCACCCGGATCGCCAGTAGAGGAAACGTGAGAAACATGAACCAGAGGGAGGTCAGGACGGCATTCTTTACCTTCTTCATGACTTATACCTTGCGGGTTGGAGATCGCCCCAGAAGGCCGGCGGGTCGGAAAATCAAAACGAGCACCAGCAGCAGGAACGCAAAGACATCTTCGTAATCGCTGGAGACATAACCCGTGGCGAAGCTTTCCGTCCATCCCAGAACCAGTCCGCCGAGGACGGCGCCCGGGATGCTGCCGATTCCGCCCAGCACAGCCGCGGTAAACGCCTTGATCCCGGCGATAAAACCGATGTAGAAATTGATCCGGCCGATGTGGGAAGCGATGAGCACGCCTCCGATAGCGGCCAGGGCGGAACCCAGGATGAAGGTGTTGGAGATCACGCGGTTGACGTTGACGCCGGTGAGCATGGCCATCGTGCGGTCCTGGGCGGTGGCGCGCATCGCCTTTCCCATCCGTGTAAATTTGATCAGCAGGGTGAGGAAGATCATGATCAAAGCTGTCGTGGCGACGATGAACAGTTCGGTCGAACCCATGATGTGAGCATAGGGGGCCATGAAGTCAAACTGGGGCAAAAGATTGGGGAAGGGGAGGAAATCGGAGGTCTGGGCAAGGAGGACGTAATTCTGAAGAAAAATGGACATCCCGATGGCGCTGATCAACGGCGAAAGCCGTGGCGCCTGACGCAGCGGCTTATAGGCGATTTTTTCCACGGTAAACCCGTAGGCGGAGGCGTAAACCACGGCAAAGACCGCCGCCAGGATCAGAACGGAAATTCCTGAAAATCCATTAAGGGTGAGCACGCCGGCGACGATCAGCGCCGTGAAGGCCCCGATCATGTAAATCTCGCCGTGAGCGAAATTGATCAATTCGATGATGCCGTACACCATCGTGTAGCCGAGGGCGATGAGGGCGTAAATACTGCCGCGGGTCAGCCCCCCGACCAGAAGCTCCAGAAAATAGTCCATTTTACCTGACTGATTGAACTTATTTAACCTCGACGTAGGCTCCGTTTTTTACTTGATACATGGCAAAACCCACGCCCAGGGCATCCCCACGTTCGTCAAAGCGGATCTTCCCCAGGGGGGTATCCACGTCCTGAGAACGCAGGGTCTGTTTAATCTTTTCAGAATCCGTGGAGCCGGCCTTCTCGATGGCGTTGAGCAGCGCCTGGGTCGCCGCATAGGCATTCAGATAGAAGGCTCCGGGATCGGAACCATAGGCTTTCTTGTGTGCTTCATTGGCGGCAATGGCCAGGGGATTGGAGGATGTGTCCCTGGGACCGGTGGCATAGACGCCCTCGGCATAGGAGCCGGCTACCTTGATGAATGTGATGTCCTTAACCCCGTCATCGGAGATGAACCAGGTTTTCATGTTTTTCTTGCGCATCTGCATGACAATGGATGACGCCTCCGGGTGATAGCCGCCATAAATAACGGCATCGGCGTCAGATCCTTTGATCTTCTGAACGACTGCTGAATAGTCCACCGCCCCCGGGGTTACGCCTTCGAAGAGGACAACCTGAGCCGCGTTCGATGACTCGATGAATTTTCTGGCGTATTCGGCCAGGCCCTTGCCGTAATCGCCCTTATCATGGAGAACCGCGATCCTGCGGGCCTTCAGACTGTTGATGGCAAAATCCACCTGCAGCCTCGCCTGGGCGTCATCCGGGGCGATGGTCCGGAAAAAGTTCGGGTACTGCCCGCTCTGGGTCAGCTCCGGGTGGGTTGCCGAGGGGGATATGGCAATGATCCCGGCATCCTTGTATATGCCGATGGCTGCTTTCGTCGCGCCGCTGCAGATGTGACCGATGACGGCGTCGACCTTCGAGGAGACCAGTTTCGCCGCGATGTTGGCCGCCATTTCCGGTTTGCAGGCATCGTCTTCGACAAGCAGTTCAACCTTTCGGCCCAGAATGCCGCCTTTGGCATTGATGCCCTTAACCACCAGTTCCGCCGCCTTGACCGTGGGCAGCCCGTAGGAGGCCAGATCGCCGCTGTGAGAGCCGGCGACGCCGATCCGGATGGCTCCTGCCGCGGTTTCTTTCTTTTCTCCTCCCGCAGGCGCTTTCCCCTGGTCTTTACCGCATCCTGCAAACGAAACAATGAAAAACAGGATCAGCAATCCTGAAAATAAAAGTCTGAAAGAATGAAATTTTCTGAAACGACTCATTCTGCCCTCCTGAAACATATTCTATGAGTTTGATGTGTAATGGCGATTGTCCGTCGATTCCTGTTTTGAAATCTATCCTTACTACTTAGTCCGTCCTGAAAAATACGGGCTGCAACCCGCATAAATAATGAAACTGTTCTTTGAAAACTGAAGAAAATTGTGGATTTGCAGTTGTTTCTACTCTGAAAATGTACTATAAGTGGCTGATATGAAAGTACATATTCCAGAAAGGCAACTTCTTATGTTCGAGACGCAGTTTTCGGATGTCCTCAACCCGGAGCATGAGTTACTTCGTGCCGCACGCTTGATCGATTGGGACAACATCCATGATACACTGTCTGCTTACTATAGCCTCCGGGGTCGCCAGGGGAAATCCATTCGACTGATGGTCGGCATACACATTTTGAAACATCGCTATAACTGTTCCGACGAACGAGCGGTTGAAATGCTGCATGAAAACGCCTACTGGCAGTGCTTTTGCGGATTCAACAGCTTTCAGCGTGGACAGATTATGGAAGCCACATCCCTGGTGAAGTTTCGGAATCGAATCGGCACGGAAGGGATGAAAGAGATAGAGGCGGCGTTGCTCAAGACCTGGTCCGAGATGGGCTTGGTAAAAGCCAGACGGGTGGCGGTCGATACCACTGCTCAACCCAAGAACATCGCCTATCCGACGGACGCCGATCTCCTTTACCGGATTAGAGAGAAGATCGTCAAGCAAGTCCAAAGGGTTCGTGAGGAGGTAACCCTTCGGAAGCCCTTTCGCACCTTCAATCGATCTGGTAAAAAACTCCTCCTCGGAATCAAGAAGTTCCACCGAAAAAATCCGGAAGGCAGGAAAGAGGAGATCAAAAAACTCAAAGAGATGACCCGTCATGTGGTCGAAAAGACCGGAAGGGTGGTAAGCAGTCTTTACCGTCGAGGGCTCAAGGAATCGGGACGGAAACTCAATCGTCTGGTTTCTCTCGGGAAGAAAATCGTCAATCAAACGGAGGAGGTTCTCTCCGGCCACCTTCCTCGAAAGCGGATTTACTCCCTTCATGAGCCGAATGTGGCCGTGATCAGGAAAGGAAAGAGCCACCCCGACACTGAGTTTGGAGCACTTATTGCTCTTGCAAAAAACGATGACGGTTTGATCCTGTCCCATGTGGAATATCAGCATAACGTCGCCGATGTGAAGACCTTGGGACGGGTGATCACCGGAATCAAGACCAATGTGGGACAACGACCACGAGAAGTTGCGGCGGATCGGGGATTCGATCAATCCCTCAAAAAACAGGAAAACTGCCGCAGACGGTGGGGCATCAAAAGAATCGCCATTCCAAAGAAGGGAAAGACGCCTCATCCGGACAGCAAAGAATCCTGGTTCAGAAAAGCCTTGAAGCAAAGAGTCAAGATTGAACCCGTTATCGGTCATCTCAAAAGCGATCATCGCATGAATCGCTGTCGGTACAAGGGAGCGGCAGGAGATACCGTCAATGTTGTATGGGCCACCCTCGCCTGGAACATGAAAAAGATTGTCCAACTGCATGGGCAAATGGGATAAAAGCAAGCCTTAGAGGGAATCGACAGACAGTGTAGAGAAAATCATTCAGAAAATCTCTTCTTTAGCCGCAATCATCTTCAGTTTTCAAAGAATCGATCAACCAAAAAATTTTTCACATCCTATTTTTCAGGACGGACTACTTAAAAAGTCAGGGGGTGTCAAGATGAAAACAGGCCGGGCGTCTTGAGATCATTCCTGATCCGGAACGGTAATCATGAACCGATATTACGATGCTTTCTCCGGAAGACGAGCCTTATGGGAACCGTAGTGAAACCTAAGGCTTCCCTCAGGGAGTTAATCAGGTAACGTTCGTAGGAAAAATGGATTTCAGCAGGCTTGCCGACAAAAAAGGCAAAGGTGGGAGGCTTGATGGACACCTGGGTAACATAATTGAAGGGATGCGCCTTTTGCTGATACTGGGGCGGCGGATTTTTGGACACAATCTCCATCACTTTCCGGTTCAGCTCCCCCGTGCTGATCCGGGTCGTGTACTGACGATAAACCTCCTGCACCAGAGCGAAAATCCGCGTCACCCGCTGACCGGACAGGGCGGAGACAAAGATGATGGGGGAAAAATCCATGAATTTCAGCCGATCCTTAATGTCCCGCACGTAACGTCCCACCGTGCTGTTGTCCTTGGCGACGAGGTCCCATTTGTTCACCACGATAATGACGGCTCTGCCCTTTTCAAAGGCCAGCCCGGCGATTTTGGTGTCCTGATCGGTGATTCCCTCTTCCGCGTCGATGAGCAGCAGGGCGATATCACATCGGTCCAGGGTCTTCAGTGCCTGAATGACGCTGTATTTTTCGAGACTCAGGCTGATCCGGCTCTTTTTGCGGATGCCGGCTGTGTCGATCAGCAGATACCTGTGACCGTCGAATTCAAAGGGGGTGTCGATGGCATCCCGCGTGGTGCCCGGCGTGGGATTGGCGATGGTCCGTTCGTAGCCCAGGATTTTATTGAGCAGTGATGACTTGCCCACATTGGGCTTGCCGATCAGGGCGATCCGGATCCGGTCCTCCTCTTCTCCTTCTTCGCCGGCAGACGCTGCTTCCTCAGGGAGACAGGCCGACAGGTCCTCCATCAGTTCATCGATGCCCAGGCCATGCTGGGCTGAGATGTCATGGATACGGGAGACTCCAAGACGGTAGAATTCCGGCAGGAGGCCCTCATGCCGGGGACCGTCCACCTTGTTGACGGCATAAAAAACCTTTTTCCCTCCTTCGCGCAACAATTGCACGATTTCAATATCGGCAGGGGTCAGACCGTCCCGTCCATCCATCAGGAAGATGATGATGTCGGCTTCTTCAATGGCCAGATGAGTCTGTTCCCTCATCTGAATGAGAATGGTTTCCGTGGATGCCGGTTCAAATCCTCCCGTGTCGATGAGGGTGTATCGTCGTCCATGCCAGGTGCAGTCCGCATAATTCCGGTCCCGCGTGGCTCCCGGCACGTCAATGACGATTGCCTTGCTTTTCTGTGACAGTCGGTTGAACAATGTTGATTTGCCCACGTTGGGTCGTCCAACAATGGCAACTATCGTGTTTCTTTCCAAAAAATACTCCTTATGAACGATTCATCCAGCAGTTCCTGTTAAGGGTGGAAGGGGAATGTCCCGTGAAACAGGGCTTCTTGCTGAACGAAACGGACGGGAAGAAAAAATGCAAATTTTGATATTGATCTGCGTTTCCGGACTCTTTGAGTAAGCGGCTGTCTGTCACAACTTTTTATCCATTTCAAGGAAAAAGTTTTCCCGTGAAATCATGCCTACTCGTTATACCCGAATTCCCGCAGCATTCTGGGATCCTTTGTCCAGTCTTTTCTGACCCGCACAAACAATTCCAGGAAAATCCGGGTCGCGAAGAACTTTTCCATATCCACCCGTGCCCTTGTACCGATCTCTTTCAGCATGGTTCCCTTTTTGCCGATGATGATTCCCTTTTGTGATTCCTTTTCCACGTTGATCGTGGCCGAAATTCGGATGAGATTTCTGGCTTCATCCTCCTTGAAGGCATCGACGACGACGGCGGAAGAATAGGGGATTTCCTTGTGGGTGAGCAGGAGAATCTTTTCCCGGATGATCTCCGCGGCAAGAAATCGTTCGCTCTGATCGGTCATCATGTCGTCGGGAAAATATTGGGGGCCTTCAGGCAGGTATTTCCAGAGTTCATCCAGAAGAAGGGGAATTCCCTCTCCCGTCAAAGCGGAAATCGGGATCAGTTCGGCAAAGGAATGCAGATTGCGGTAGGCGTCCATCAGCGGCAGAAGCTGCTCCTTCCGGATCAGATCGATTTTGTTGAGAATCAGAAAGGAGATGGTCCCGCTCTCTTTCAGGGACTCGATAATGGGAAGGTCTTCCGGGTGGACCGCCTGTCCCGCTTCCACAACGAGAAGAAGGATATCGGAATCGGTGAAGGTTTCCGTGGCCGTGCGGACCATGAGCCGGTTCAGGGGAGTGCTGGCCGAATGAATCCCCGGGGTATCCACAAAGATAAACTGGGCGTTGTCCGCGTTTCTTATCCCCATGATCCGATTCCGTGTGGTTTGGGGCTTGTGGGTGATGATGGCCAGTTTCTCGCCCAGAATACCGTTGAGAAGTGTTGATTTTCCTACATTGGGTCTGCCGATGATTCCGATGAAACCGGACTTGAACATGATGGAGCAACCTCCTGAACTTTTTCTGTCCATAACATGGATTTCACCGGAGCTGCAACCGGAACAATACGATGGCCATACAGGATCGCGCGATAATCCGGGCAGGCAAAATTAAAAAATTTTCCCGGACTTGACGAAAAAATCCGGCGGATGTAGAAGGCCGTTGTCATATGTATAGGGCATGGAATTCCAGTTCCGGATCAGAGGCGATATCGAGGCGGAAAGACAGAGACAACGCAGGCCTGCCCGGAGCGACGGCCGAGATGCCGGCTGCGGATCCGACGATGATCGCGTCCTGGTGACATGGAAGGGGAATCAGCCCGTTTTTCATCTGGAGGATTTATTGATGTTCAGAGGTTGGAGAATTTCAGCGGGGCTTTTTCTGATTGCAGCCATTCTGATCGGAATCGCCGCCTGCGGTCAGCCGGAAGCGGAACAGAGTGTTGACAAAGCCGCGATCCGCGTTTACTTCAGTCCCGGCGGGGGGGGCACCGAGGCGATCGTTCAGGAGCTGGATCGGGCATCCAGAGAGATCAAGGTGCAGGCCTATTCCTTTACGTCCCGGCCGATTGCCGGAGCGTTGCTGAACGCGCACAGACGCGGCGTGAAGGTGGACGTCATCCTGGACAAATCCAACGTGTCCCCGAAATACGGCGCCGCCGATTTTACCGTCAACAGAGGCATCCCGACATTTATCGACGATCAGCATTCCATCGCGCACAACAAGATTATGATTATCGATCAGGAAACGGTCATCACCGGGAGTTTCAATTTCACCAGGGCGGCAGAGGAAAAAAACGCGGAAAACCTGCTTATTATCCGGGAGCCGGGGATCGCCAGTCAGTATCTGGACAATTGGGAGCGCCACCGTGCCCACTCGCAGGTTTACCAGAAACGGCCGGACCATTCATGAAAGGATGGGGCGGAGACCGGTGCGATGCATGGAGATGCTGCGGTCTCCGATCCGTAGTGTCAGCCATCCCCGTGTATAATCCGGATCGTTGGTGACCTCGATCTTCAGGGGGCGGAAGCGTTCTGCAAGTAAGGAGAGGTTTTCCCCTTTATGCCCACGGAAGTCCGACACATCCCGCGGTGACAGGAAAAAAGAAACCGCCCGCCCTTCAGACCTTGCTTCGGAGAGCAGGGTTGTGGCCATGTCCCGAAAGATGGCGGCGTTGACCAGTGAGCGGAAGGCCGGATGATAAGGGCCGGCGACGATATTTCCCGGCAGTTCCATTTCCGGGGTGCTCTGAAGGCCGAGTCTGATGACGGGGATTCCCCCCTTTTCCAGACGGAGCAGGGCGTACCGTGACAGTCCCACGGCTTCATTCAGCGAGAGGGGGGAATATTGTCCCCTGGCGTAAAGGGTCGCGAGGACCGTGTTCCGGAAGACCAGGGTCGGGTGAAGCCTGACCGTGTCGGGCTGAAGATCGAGAGTCCGGTCGATGGTGGCGGCAAAAAATTGTGGACTGTCGCCGGGAAGTCCCATCATCAGATGGATCCCGACTTCAAAACCTTTTCTCCGCAGCCGTTCCACCGCGGAGAACACATCTCCCACGGTATGGCCCCGCCGGGAATGCCGCAGGACTTCCTCCACAAGCGACTGAGCACCCAGTTCCACAGTCCTGACCCCGTGGCGCCGCAGGAAATCCAGAAGGTCTTCGTCAATCTCATCCGGCCTTGTGGAAATCCGGAGGCTGTCGACTCGTCCTTCTCTGATGTATGGCTCGGCCAACTGCAGGAGCCTGGTCTGTTCCTTCCGGTCCATGCCGGTAAAGGTCCCGCCGTAAAATGCGATCTGAACCGGGCTTTTCCCCCGTTTCTGATTTTCCGAATAAAGTGTCACGGTTTTTTCGAAAGCAGCCTCGCTGAACGCAGCCGGGAATGTTCCCGTGGTAATGCTTTCGTTGCAGAAGATGCAGCGTTGCCGACAGCCCTGCCAGGGCAGAAAAACGGGGATAATCAGGGGGGATGCCACGGAAAATTCACTCTCCTTCATGGGTATTCTTCAGCAGTTCGTCCAGCGCTTTGTGTGCCGCGTGCTGTTCCGCTTCTTTTTTGCTCTTTCCTTTTCCGGTTGTTTCGATGATCCCGGGAATGGAAAGGCCGCTTTCGAAGAGTTTGTCATGGTCGGGGCCGTATTCGCCGATCAGCCTGTATCGGGGAATTTCCCTGAAACGGTTCTGGCTGAGCTCCTGGAGGGTCGTTTTGTAATCCTTATAGGTGGCGCTGCGGTTTCCTTCCTCGATGAGGGGGGTGAAAAGGCGACGGACGAATTCGTAGGCCCGGTCAAACCCACCGTCCAGGAACACCGCGGCCGTGATGGCTTCCATCGTATTGGCAAGGATCGATGGTTTGGAACGGCCGCCGGAACTTTCTTCCCCTTTTCCCAGGAGAATAAAACTGCCGATTCGGCATTTTTTGGCCAGTTCGGCTAGAGGCTGTTCGTTGACGACAGAGGCCCTCAGCTTGGACAACTGCCCTTCAGAATAATCCGGAAAAGCCTTCATGAGCAGGTCGCTGATGCACAGTTCGAGAACAGCGTCTCCCAGGAATTCCAGCCTTTCATTGTCCGCGAAGGACAAGGATGGATTCTCATTGACATAGGAGCGATGGACCAGGGCGTTATCAAGCAGAGTGATGTCGCGGAACGCACAGGAAAGATGTGATTCCAGTTTCTTCAGGGCCGTTTGTCGTTCTTCCGTCATGGGGTCATGATCCTTCCAGAAATTCTTGTGCCATCGATGTTTTCAATCTGGACCTGCACCAGTTGATTGACCTGCGAGGCGTCGGCATTGGTCATGAGAATGGGTAGGTAATTGCCGGAAAATCCTTTTCTCAGGCCACTGCTCCGCTCTCTGCGCTCCTCCACAAGAACACGCAGGCTGCGGCCGTGAAACCGTCGGGCGAAGGCTTCCCTTTTGCGGGTTCCCAGCGTTCGAAGAATTTCCGCACGCTTTTTCTTCTCGTCCGGGGAGACCTGGTCCGGCATGGCGGCGGCCGGGGTGCCTGGACGCACTGAATAGGGAAAGACATGAAGATAGGCCACGGGAAGGGACTCGATGAGCTCGACCGTGCGCTCAAAAGCAGCCTCGCCTTCTCCGGGAAAACCGGCAATCACGTCGATGCCGATCGCCAGATCCGGGATCGCCCGGCAAAGCTTTTCAAGCAGGTCCTTGAAGAAAGAGGTTGTGTAATGCCGCTTCATGCGAGTCAGAATGGAGTCATCGCCACTCTGGAGCGGGATGTGCAGGTGCGGACAGAGCAGAGCGGATTGCCGCAGCAGGGCGATGAAGTCGTCTGAAATCTCCGTTGGCTCGATGGAGCTCAGGCGGAGCCGCTCCACAGGATGCTGTTCCTCCACTTTTCTCAGGAGATCGACGAGGGAGGACTGCGGAGAAAAATCCTGTCCATAGGCGCCGAGGTGAATTCCCGTAAGAACGACCTCCCGGTAGCCGGTCCGGCCCATGTGGGCGAGCTGCTCCAGGACGCTGCCTTCCGCGAGGCTCCGGCTTCTTCCCCGGGCGGATGGGATGATGCAGTAGCTGCACCAGGCATTGCAGCCGTCCTGAATTTTCAGAAAGGCCCGGGTATGGTCCTTAAAACGGGTCGCCGCCAGGGAAGAGAATTGCCGGGTCTGCCCGATGTCTCCAACCCGGATTTCCAGCCGTTCTTTCAGCAGGCGGGCAATCAGATCGGGAATCTGATCTTTTTCCGCGTGTCCGGCAATGAGGGTGACTCCAGGAATTCCGGCGATTTCCGCGGGGGCGGTCTGGGCGTAGCACCCCGTTACAACAATGACGGCTTCCGGGTTATTCCGAATCGCCTTTCGGATAATCTGCCGGGACTGATAATTGGTCCTGGCCGTAACGGTGCACGTGTTGATGATGTAGCAGTCCGCTACCGAGGAGAAGGGAACCATCGTGTAGCCCCTTCTGGTGAGGGCCTCCCCGAGACCCTCCGATTCATACTGGTTGACTTTGCATCCCAGTGTGGCGATCGCTGCCTTAATCGAGAGGGATTCCCTGTTCAATCCATCCTCCTCCAATAACCCGGTCATCGGAATAGAATACGGCGGCCTGGCCCGGTGCGACAGCCCGCTGAGGTTCCTGAAAGCGGATTATCAGCTTGTCTCCGGCTTCTTCATGATCGGCCGGCCGACCGGTTGCCGGGCAGATTTCATCCCCGGCGGAAAGGGGGCAAACGACCGAAGAAACGCCGCGATGGCGGTATCGGATCCGAACAAGAGTTTCAAAAACTTCTTCCCGGGGACTTTCTCCATCAATCCAGGATACGCCGGAAACGATCAGACCTGAAAAACCTTGTTCTTCCTCATGGCCGACGACGACCCGGTTCTTTTCCCGGTCTATGGCCAGAACATAGTACGGGCGGGGCGCGGCGATGTGCAGCCCTTTCCTCTGTCCGATCGTAAAGCTGTGAATCCCGTTGTGGCTGCCCAGGAGCCGGCCGCTCCGGTCCACGATGTCGCCGGGGATTGCAGGGGAGGAGCCCATATGCCTTTCGATAAAGGTCTTATAATCATCATCGGGAATGAAGCAGATTTCCTGACTTTCCTTCTCTCTGACGGCTTCCACTCCCATGGTCAGCGCCACAGACCTGACCTCCTTCTTGGTCAGTTCTCCCAGAGGGAAAAGAATTCGGCTCAGTTGTTCCTGTCCCAGCAGAAAGAGAAAATAGGATTGATCTTTGGCCTGATCCAGACCACGCAGAAGGGCATACCGTCCTGTCTGCCGGTTATGAAAAACCCGCGCGTAATGCCCCGTGGCCACAAAATGGCAGGCCAGGCGGTCGGCATAGTACAGCAGGGTTTTGAACTTGATTTTCCGATTGCAGACAACGCAGGGATTGGGGGTCCTGGCCACCAGATATTCCCGGGTCAGATACTGAACGATTTCTTCGTCGAAGGTTTCGGTCACATCGGCAACATGGAGGGGAATGCCCAGCTGGTGGGCGGCATGCCGGGCGCGGGCTTCCGATGAACCGGAAAAGCCATTGAAGATATGGAGCCCTTCCACCGTAAAACCACGATCTAAAAGAGCCGCAGCGGCTATGGTGCTGTCTATCCCTCCGCTGAGTCCGACGAGTGCCTTGAAACGGGTAATGGATTTTATCCTCCTTGCAGATCCTTTTCGTGGGCACTCTTATCATCCTGAAACGGTTTGTCAAGACGAAAGGAGGACTGGATTTTAATCGAAAAGCAGGATAAGGAAAAACGACATTTATCGAGGAGGCTTCCATGGATACCTTGATTGCCTGGCTTTCAACTCATAACATCGTTCTGATGCTGGTGATTGCGGTTGCCGTGATGATCGCTTATTTTATCTTCAAAAGGCTGATGAAACTGGCCCTGCTCTGTTCTCTGGCGGCTCTGGGGGTTGCCGGGTATTTTTATCTGAAACAGCCGGGGAGAACGTGGAAAGACGTTGACGAAGCCTGGCGGAAGACCAGGACCTCAACGGTCAAGGTCGTAGAGACCGGCAGAAAAACCTACGAGAAAGGAAAGGATGTCTATCAGAAAGGGATGAAATTCTCCGACAGTCTGGATTCGCTGATGGGAAAAGAATCAGGCAAACAATCGGAATAAGAATCGGGATTTCAGGGCCGCATTCAGAATCCCAGGTTGATCTCCATGGCCCTTGCCGGGCAGGCGGTGACACAGATCCCGCAGCCGTTGCACAATTCCGGATCAAAAACGACCTTCATCGTTTCCCTGTCCATATGCAGGGCATCGGTGGGGCAGAAAGCGGTACAGGCGCCGCAGTGCACGCATTTGTCCGTATTCCGGCTCACGCTTTTGGAAAGGGGCTCGACGCGCAGTCCCTTTTCCTGCAGAAAGCTTATCCCCTGATCAAAGTTTTCTTTTTCTCCGCTCAGTTCCAGAACGATGACGCCCTCCCGACGGGGAAAGATCCTGGCCTTGAGAATATTGAATACAAGGTCATATTTCTTGACCAGTTGATAGATGATCGGCTGATCGACCACGCCGGCGGAATATCGGATGATAACCTTCTTGGAATACATGTCCCCGCGTCTCTCCTGAATTTGAAGTGGATTGCTTTATTGAATAATTCCCTGATTCTGTCAAGAGAATCATTGCCGGGTTGGGGATGATTGCCCCGAGCCGGCAATGCTCGCTTTTAATCCTGAAAAAAAAGAAATTTTGATGCCGGTCCTTTCCTACACCTCGAGAAGGGCATCCCAATCCATCGTGGAAAAGGTTCCATGCAGGGAATGGTCGTCATCGACTCGGTGATAGGCCAGGTTGAGAAAAACCTGTTCGGCGATCTTCCGGACGGGTTCCGGGGGGACAACCTCATCGCCGCTGCCGTGAAAGACGGCTGTCGGGATGGGAAGGTGCCGGGCTAAATACGGATCGAAATCGGGGAGACTCAGTGCCGGCGCCAGAAGAACAAGCTTCCTGACCCTTGTTTCCTGTTCGCAGGCGAAAATGGCGGCCATGAGTCCTCCGTAACTCGATCCCACCAGGATCAGATCAGATTCGCCCTCCAGTCGTTTATACAGGGTCTGCATTCTCTCCTGGAGGGAACCTGTGTAATCGCCGATGATCATGTCGGGATAACGCTCCCGGAAGTAGCGGCCTTTATCGCCCTGACCGCTGCTTTCCAGTCCGTGAATGAAAACGTGTTTCATGGCTGCCGTATCATCCTTTCTTTCTGTTTCGAACAAAAAATTTTTAGGCTTATTGCCCAACGAACTCTTATCCGCCCCCTCTTAGCACATACATCTCTTTTTCGCCAATATCTGGAGCCTCGCCAGGGAAAAGTCCCGTTTTTTTCCACCTCATTCACCATCCTTCCTTTCCCGGTGGAGATCTTTTATGTATCTGTATTTCGTAATTCTTTACATCTTGACACATCTGCCGCCGTACCTTATTCTGGTTTTAAATCTTACCGGCCGTATCGTGAAATCAGGGGACAGGAAAAAGGCTCGCGCCAGCAAAGGCAGGGAGGCGATTTCCTTACCGCCGTACCCGAGGGAAAGGGTAACCTGATGTTCACGGAATTGAGGGACGTTCCGAAGCTTCCCGTTTTTTTGAAAAAAGGGAGATTTCATCGTGTTTCTCGAACTGGGCCACATACCCATCGAAGAAATTGCCTGGGGGCGCAAGACCCTCATTGAAGGCAAAGTCCTTCAAATTTCAAGGGAAGAGCTTATCGAAGAAACAAAAGGGGACGATTACCGCATCGCCTCCGTCAGGGCGGATCTGGCCCGGCCCGACGAGAGTGTGCGTATCATTCCCGTCAAGGATGTCGTTGAACCCCGGGTCAAGGTCGAGGGGAAGGGAGGAGAGTTCCCCGGCTTGATTTCCGGTGTCGAGACCGTGGGAACCGGGCGGACCCATGCGCTCCGGGGGTGCTCCGTGGTCACGGCTGGGCAGATCGTGGGCTTTCAGGAGGGGCTGATCGACATGAGCGGTCCGGGAGCCCGATATTCTTCCTTTTCCCGATTTCTCAATGTCGTTCTGTCCATCGACGTCATCGCCGGGATCTCACCGCATCAGCACGAGGAAGCCCTGCGTCTGGCCGGTTTGCGCGCCGCCGTCTATCTGGGAGAGGCGGGTCGCGGTATCCGCCCGGACCGTATAGACCGGTTTGAACCGCGCCGGCTGTTTCAACGGCCGGGCTGCGCCTCCGATCTGCCAGGCGTGGTTTATCTCTATATGCTGTTGAGTCAGGGCCTGCTCCATGATACCTACCTCTACGGGCGCGACGTGAAAACCCTCCTGCCCACTCTTATTCAGCCCACGGAAGTCATGGACGGGGCTGTCGTCAGTGGAAACTGCGTTTCCGCCTGTGACAAGAACACAACATATCATCATCAGAACAATCCCATCATTTCCGAGCTTCTTCGTCGGGACGGCATCGATTTCCGTTTTCTGGGAGTCGTCGTCAGCAACAGCAACGTCACGCTCCGGGACAAGACGCGCTCCGCGGACTATGCCGTCAAACTTGTTGAATTGCTTGGCGCCGAGGGTGTGATCCTCTCCAAGGAGGGGTTCGGGAATCCCGATGCCGATGCCATGATGATATGCTCCGGACTGGAGGAAAAGGGGATACGGACCGTCATGATCACCGATGAGTTCGCCGGAGTTGACGGCGCGTCCCAGTCGCTGGCCGATGCGACCCCTCACGCCGATGCCGTGGTGAGCGTGGGCAACGCGAATGAGCGGATTTTGCTCCCGAACATGGATAAGGTGATCGGCGATATTCCGGTCATTGAAAAAATGGCAGGGGGTAAGAGCGGAAGTCTTTCCCGGGAAGGAATCCGGGTCGAACTGCAGGCTATTGTCGGCGCCACGAACGAACTGGGATTCGGGACGCTGTCCGCGCGTGGGGAATAGGAGACTGTCATGGCGGAGAGACGGAAAGCGGTTCACTATCTGAATCAGTTTTTCGGTCAGATCGGGGGAGAGGACAAGGCCGGCACGGAACCGCTCGTCAAAAGCGGCCCTGTGGGCCCAGGCGTCCTTTTTCAGGAGCTTCTCGGCGCAGAAGTGGAGATCGCGGCAACGGTCGTCTGTGGTGACAATTATTTCGGCGAACACATCGATGAAGCCACGGAGAGAGTGCTTTCCCTGATCAAGGGCTTCAACCCGGCTATCGTTGTTGCGGGTCCGGCGTTCAATGCGGGGAGATATGGAATTGCCTGTGGATCGGTCTGCGCGGCCGTGGTCGATCGGCTGGGCATTCCCGCCGTGGCGGGGATGCATCCCGAAAATCCCGGCGTGGACGCTTATCGGAAAACCGTTTATATCGTGGAAACGAAGGGCACGACGGCGGGGATGAGGGAAGCGGCGCTCAAAATGAGCCGACTCGTCCTGAAACTGGTAAAACGGGAGCCTCTTGGCTCTCCCGAAGCAGAGGGATATTTCTCCCGGGGGATTCGCCGGAATTTTTTTGCCGGCGAGACCGGGGCTGTGCGGGCGGTGTCGATGCTCCTGAAAAAATTGAAGGGGGAGTCTTTTTCCACGGAATATCCCATGCCCGTTTTCGACCGGGTCAGGCCACCGCCTCCCGTGGAAAAGACAGGTGAAGCTGTCCTCGCCCTGGTGACCAGCGGCGGGATTGTGCCCAAAGGAAATCCGGACCGCTTGGAATCCTCCAGTGCAACAAAATACGGAAAATACGATATCAGTGAGCGATCGCGGTTGACACCGGAAACCCATGAAACCGCCCACGGGGGGTATGATCCCACCTATGCCAACGCGGACCCGAATCGGGTTCTGCCTCTCGACGTGGCGAGAGACCTCGAACGGGAAGGGAGAATCGGCAGGCTCTATCCTTACTATTTCGCGACGGTGGGAAACGGCACATCAGTGGCCAGGGCGGTGCAGTTTGCCCGTGAGATCGCTGGAGACCTTATCCGGGACGGCGTCCGGGCCGTTCTTCTTACATCCACCTGAGGGACGTGCACGCGTTGCGGGGCAACGATGGTCAAGGAGATCGAAAGAGCGGGAATCCCCGCCGTCCATATCTGCACGATTGTACCCATTTCCAGGACGGTGGGGGCGAACCGGATCGTTCCCGCCGTTGCCATTCCCCATCCCCTGGGCGATCCCGCCAGGTCCCGGGAAGAAGAAAAGGCCCTGCGGAGGGCTCTGGTTGAGAAAGCCCTGCGGGCGCTGGAAACAGAAATCGAAGAGCAGACGGTTTTTTGAGAGGAAAGCGATGCCCGATCCCGTGATTCAGGCCTGTTCCTATATTCTCGTCCATGTGCCCGGCTTTGTCCGCTACGGATCGAAACCCAGCAGGGAAATCGCCGACAGTCCCGGCGCTGCCCTGTCCGTTCTTGAAAACCATCTCCGGATTTATGAAGACGCGGTGGCCTATCCCCCTAATCAGGTTTTTATCGGCAATCTCCACCCCGATAGCCTGAACGGCATCGAGCAGCCCTGGTACCGCCATCCTCTTTCCGACGCCTCCCGCTATGGCGTCTATGGCGAGATCATGCCGCAGGAAGAATTTCTCGGCCTGATGAAGCTCGCCGATGACTTCGACCTGATATGGCTTGAGAGAGAAGCCGCCCCGCTGCTTAGAGGGGCGCTTCAGTCTCACCCATTCTGGAAGGATTCGGATTTGGGAAAAATCGACGGTGGCGTTGATATGGAACACATCCATGAGCGGATTGAAAATAAGGGCTCGCTTCCTCTCTATTTTCGCGGAAGGATTGCCGGCTGCATCCACAGGCATCACGATCAGGACGACACCCTCAAGGCCCAGGTCCTGATGGAAAATCTCATGGCCAAGGCTTCAGGGGCTCTGGCGTTGAAACATCTCCTGAAAAAGGCGGATCTTCCGGCGAAAAACGTCGAACTTCTGCTCAACTGTTCCGAAGAGGCTGCAGGGGACCGGTATAACCGAGGCGGAGGCGGCATGGCCAAGGCCATCGGCGAGCTGTGTGGATGCGTTTCCGCCACAGGCTGCGACATCAAGGCTTTCTGTGTCGGTCCGCTCTATGCCCTTCTTTACGCGTTCAGCCTGGTCAAGGCGCGTGTGTTTCAGCGGGTCGCCGTGGTGGGAGGAGGATCGATGGCCAAGCTGGGGATGAAATTCAAGGGGCACGTCGCCAAAGGCATGCCCATCCTGGAAGATGTCCTGGGAGGAATCGCCTTTCTCGTGACCGGTGATGACGGCGAGAGCCCCCTGGTCCGTCTGGATGGCATCGGCAAGCACGACATCGGTTCCGGTTCGTCTCAGCAGAACATCATGGAATCGCTGGTTCTGAAGCCGCTCGACCGGATGGGGAAGAAGATCACCGCTGTGGACAGGTATGCCGTTGAACTGCAGAATCCGGAAGTGACCGTTTCCGCGGGAAGCGGCAATGTGCCCCTGACCAACTACCGGATGATCGGCGCCCTGGCAGTCTTGAGGAATGAAATCCAGCGCGGGGATATCGACCGATTTGTGCTGAAACACGGCATGCCGGGTTTTTCCCCTACTCAGGGGCATATTCCGGCGGCTGTCCCTTTCCTGGGGCATGCCGTTGACGCCATCAAGCGGGGGGAAATGAACAATGCCATGTTTATAGCCCGGGGCAGTCTCTTTTTGGGAAGGATGACCCAGCTTTCGGACGGCCTGTCCTTTTTCATCGAAAAGAATCCCGGGAAGCAGAAATCGACACGTTCAGAAAGGAAGGGATGAAAATCATGTTCAAGGGAAAAAGAGTGATCGTCTTCGGGGACAGGGATGGGGTTCCCGGTCCCGCCATCGCGGCGTGCATGAGGGCAGCCGGAGCAGAAGTGGTGATGGTTGCAACGGAATGTTTCGTCTGAACTTCGGCGGGTGCAGTGGACATGGAGATGCAGGCCACGATCAAAAAACTGGTGGATGATCTGGGAACCAGCGATCTGGTGGTGGTCATCGGGGCAGCCGATGCGGAGGTGGCTCAGGTTACGGCGGAAACGGTCACGTTCGGCGATCCGAGTTTTGCCGGTCCACTGGCAGGGGTCTCGTTGAGACTCCCCGTCTATCATATTCTGGAACCGGAGGTGAAGCAGGCCATTCCTCATGATATTTACGACGAACAGGCTGGATTTCTGGAACTGGTGGCCGACACGGAGGAGATCGGTAAAAGATTCAAGGAAATAAGGGGCAAGATCGGAATGGTCTGATGGGCGCTCCCTTATGTTGAAGATATTTCCGGTCTGATTTTAAAAATGGCGCAGTCAATGAAAGGAGGAAACCATGGGTACGTATGTCATGTTGACGAGGTTGTCGCCTGAGGCCGTAGCCAGACCGCAGTCGTTGACCGAACTCAATGAGCAGGTTGAAAGCCGCATTAAAAAAGAGTGCCCCGAGGTGAAGTGGATTGCCAATTACGCGGTTCTCGGGGGAGTCGACTACATCGATTTCTTTGAGGCTCCCGATGCGGATTCAGCGACAAAGGTCGCCCTGATCGTCCGCTCATTCGGTCACGCGACAACGGAGACCTGGATCGCCACACCATGGGACCGTTTCGTGAATCTGGTCTCGACTATCAAGACGTAGGGTTTCCGGAATCGGAAATTCCGGCCGTCATTTTAAGACATGTCTTCTGAAAAAGGAGCCACAGAGCGAAAAAACCGGGAAGTCGAACTCTTTCCCGGTTTTTTCCCCACTATGGCTTCTTAAGTGAAAATTCTTTCCTGTCAGTCGACAACGATGACTGACACATTTTCCGCGTGATTGATTATCTTACTGGAAACGCTGCCGAACATGAACTGTTTGACTCCCGAGACGCCCCGTCTCCCTGCAACGATGGTGTCATATCCTCCTTCCCCTGCCTCCATGAGAATATCACCCGCGACGTCAGTCTGCTGTCTGCGAAGGCAAACGGTGATGTTTTCGGATGGAAATCCTGCGTTGACAAGGGCTTTTTTTGCCTCATCCAGGAAGCCTTCCATGGCCGCTGTTTTTGCTTCCTCGATAACGCACAGATCCTTGATGTTCTCCTTCAGCAGGGGGTGCACTTCCGAAGGATCGCGCAGCTCGCAAGCCGCCGCGATATCCGGAACGATGCTCATCAGTGTGATCTGTGCGGCACAGTTTATGTTGTCAGCTACGAATTTTACCGCTCTCAAGGAGTTGCTCGATTTATCCAATGCCACCAGAAATTTCTTTGCCATTGCTTGTCTCCTTTCATTTATGGTCTTCAACACATCGTCTGCCAGTCCAACCTTTTCTTCCGGGCTTCCGCTGCTTCTAAATTAACGAATAATTTTCGACTATTCTAATGGATCATGAGCGGGTGTTCAAGACGAAATTCCCTGTCTTTCGCCAGAGCGGGTTTTCAATTTCCGCGTAGAGGGATATTTTTAATAGAAATCAAAAGCCCGTATTCAGGCAGATATCTCAAAGACAGGTTGTGATTGGCCGGCAATAAAAGTGCGGCTATAAAGAAGACAGTATGACAATGTGAATTCCTTCCTGTGAGACAGAGTGACCTGCCGGGAGCTGTTCTGGAATTTGAAAAGATACGAATGCCCGTTTACAGCTGGAGATAACGTTTGACGATAAGCATGCCGACGATGATTGCCGTCAAATACAGCGTCCAGTCAGGAATACTGTTCCAATAGAGAATTATCGTGTTGACAATCTCTCCCGTTGTTCTCATTTCTTCACCTCAATAAGAAAAATGAACTCGAAATCAACTTACGGTTATTCAATTACTGTTGTTATTTTATTTTGACCCGTCGTTATATTCAAGAGAAACAAAGTGATATAATTCATTTATTTTCACCGGAAAAGGGTGATGGATTTCGCTTGTCGCGTTCGTGACTTTACGCCAATTCCTTAGATGATAATACAGATTTTCAGGTATTGACCCATCATGAAACTCTGTTTTAATTTACGCATTCCGTTTTATCTCAATCGGAATTAAGACATTTCACTCCATCCAATCCGTTCTTTAAATGCGGATATCCGTTATTGCGTGTGATTGGGCCTGCTGTTGCGGTGCTTGTGCACAAGGGACGATGACATCCTTTTTTTCTCGTGTTCGCGTTCGTTGTTCGTTGTGGAAGCTTGATATCCGTCATATCACATAGTTGTCTTCAACAGGGGATTCATGAAAGAAAGAAGATTCTATCAGCGTTACACTCTCAGTGATGAGGAGAGAGATGCTTTGCAGGTTGAAGTTCATTTTGATGGGGTGCCGGTGCGCCTTGTGGATTTCTCGCTTGGCGGTTTGTGCGTTCTTTCAGAAAAATCTTACGATGTTGGGGATTTTATCAGTATTACAGTGAATTTGGGAAATCGGGGACGCATCGACTTGATTGGTAAAGTCGTTCGCGCAAACCGGATGGAAAAAAACTGGTCCGTGGCGATCGATTTATCGAAAAATTATAAACTCAATGTCCTGCGTAAGATATAAGATTTGATATTGAGGAGAAGCCGCTTTTCCGGAACCTCTGCACAATCAAACCCGAAAGAATAAATCTTAAATAATAAAGTAGCTTGTGACATTAGCCGTGCGTCTTTTGCAATTGAGGATCATGTTAAAACGATCTGTTTTCAATGATTGCCGGCGAAGACCTTATATTGTGCGACATTGGCTTCTTTAAACGGGCTGAGCGACAACAGAAATGCGACAGGAATTTCTTTTATCTTTCAGGGAGGGGCGGTAGAGGAAATGCAGAAAGTTCTGGTCAATGAAAAAGGCATGGCGTGGATCACATGCGAAAAATGCAGCCATACGTCAGGGATAGACGTAAGCCGGCTCAGCGATCGCGCTCCTTTTATCCGTTACAAATGCGTAAAATGTGATGCCGAGTTTGATGTGGCTTGTGAATTCAGGAAATCGTACAGAAAAGAAGTCCACCTCAACGGGGTCTTCATCCAGCAGCAACCCAGGGAAGACTACGCCGGCAGGATCGAGATTCTGGATATCTCGAAGACCGGGGTCAGGTTCAAAACCCGAGTGAAGTTTGATTTCAAGCCCGGCTATCTTTTAAAGCTTTCCTTTTCCCTTGATGATGCGAAGAAGACAAACATCAATCAGACCGTCGAGGTGAAATGGGTCAACGGTCAGCTGGTAGGAGGCGAATTCAGGAACCAGGACCATTGGACTTCGCAGCAGCTTGGTTTTTACTTCATGTCTTAGATCCGTCAGAAGCAGAATAGAAAAGGCGGGGAGGCACGTTTATCGCCGATCGGGCTTTCCCGAATCTTTTGACGATTTTCCAGCCATTCTCCCTTCTGTGTTTTTCCTTGACGGTCGGTTCAAAAAGATTTAACCAAGGCAAATTTCAGAAAAAATACAGAACAGAGGATACAGCGACGATGCATGAGACAGAAAAATGTCCGGAGACGACTCTGAAAGCCGGGGACAGGCTTCATGGTTTTCGAGTGCTGAGGGTTGAGCAGATCAGCGATCTTCGGGTGACGGCTTACGAGATCGAGCATGAAAAAACCGGGGCAAAAGTGCTCCATCTGCACAGCACGGACAGGGAAAATCTTTTCTCCATCGGTTTCCGCACGCCGCCGAACAATTCCACCGGCGTGCCTCATATTCTGGAACATTCCGTCCTGGCTGGTTCGGAAAAGTATCCGCTCAAGGATGCCTTCAACGAACTGGTCCGGGGAACCCTGCAAACCTTCATCAATGCCTTCACCTATCCGGACAAGACCATCTATCCCGTGGCCAGCCAGGTCAAGGCCGACTTTTTCAATCTCGCCCGCGTTTACACCGATCTGGTTCTTCATCCCCGCCTGCTGAAGGAGACTTTTTATCAGGAAGGCCATCATCTGGAGTTTGTCGATCCCGAGGACATCAACAGTGAGTTGACCATCTCCGGCATCGTGTACAACGAAATGAAAGGGGCCTATTCTTCGCCTGAAACGCTCATGTTCAAAGAGCTCCAGGAAAGCCTCTATCCGGATACGACGTATGCCTTCGACTCCGGGGGGAATCCCGAAAATATTCCAGCCCTGACCTACGAAGAGTTCAAAGCCTTTCACCGCCTCTATTATTCGCCGTCCAATGCCCGCTTTTTCCTCTACGGGAATATTCCGACGGCGGAGCATCTTGCCTTCCTGGAAGAGATGCTGGCCGGGTTTGACCGGACTCCGGTGAATTCTGAGGTGAGCAGCCAGCCCCGCTGGACCGCTCCATCGCGCGTCCATCAAGTTTACCCCATCGGGAGGGAAGAGCCACTGGCCGGCAAAACCTCCATCAATATGGCCTGGATGCTGACGGAAAATACCGATGACGAAACGGCCATCCTCCTGGAAGTCCTGTCGGGGATTCTGATCGGCAGCGCGGCCGCGCCGCTGCGCAAGGCGCTCATCGATTCCGGGCTGGGGGAGGATCTTTCTCCCGTCACGGGTATTGAAAGGGATTTGCGACAGCTGATGTTTGCCGTGGGCCTGCGGGGAAGCGATCCGGTGAAGGCAGAGGCCGTTGAAGCCTGCATCCTGAACACGCTGAAGGAAACGGTGAAGGAAGGGTTTGATCGGGAACTGATTGAAGGCGTTCTGCATCAGATCGAATTCCAGGGCAAGGAAATCGTCCGCAGTTCCTATCCTTACGGGATCGTACTGATGGGGCGGGCTTACCACACCTGGCTCTATGATGGCGATCCCCTTTCCGGGCTGAACTTCCCCAGGATTATTGAAAACATCCGCAAAAAATGGGCGGCCCAGCCGGATCTCTTTGAACGCCTGGCGCATACCTGGCTGCTCGATAATCCTCACTGCGTGCTGGCTGTTCTGGAGCCCAGCCGGACGGTTGCCGAGGAGCAGGAGGCTGAATTCCGGGAAAAAATGGCCGTCATGAAAGCCGGCCTGTCCGATCGGAAGCTGGAAGAAATTGGGGACAACGCGCGGAGTCTCCGTGAGTTCCAGAGCGAGCCGGACACTCCGGAGGCGGCGGCTTCCCTGCCCAAGCTCAAGGTGGCCGATCTGGAGCGGGGCATTGAAACAATCCCCACAGAAAAAAGTTCCCTTGAAGGCGTCCCCGCCCTGCTTCACGATCTCTTCACCAACGGGATCGCCTATGCAGAACTGGCCTTCGACATTTCCGCGATCCCCGAGGAGCTTCAGCCTTATCTGCCCCTGCTGGGCAAGATCACGAACAACATGGGGGCGGCTGGTTTTTCCTATGAGGAGATGGCCAAGCGGATCACGCTGAAGACCGGTGGCGTCGGCTGTTCCCTGAGCACCGGGATGACGGCCGACGGCCGGGGCTCCTGGCAGCGGATGATTTTCGGTGTTTGCGCTCTTCACCGGAATGTACCGGACGCGATCGGTATAATGAGGGATCTGCTGACGGATGGTGATCTCAGTCATGAAACCCGGATGCGCGATCTGCTTGCGGAGAAGAAGAATGGCCTCCATGCCGCCGTTGTGCCATCCGGCCATGCCTTCGCCCGGATGGCGGCGGGAGCGGGCCTTTCCCTGCCAGCCTGGCGTGATGAACAATGGCACGGCCGCACGCAGCTTCGTTTTGTCAGCCGCATGGCGGAAGAATTTCACGAGAAGCCCTCGGAACTCCAGGAAAAGCTGGCCTGTCTCCGGTCCCTGGTTTTCTGTCGCGACAGATTGCTGATCAATCTGACGGGGGATGAGGAAGGGCTTTCTATGCTGAGCGAACACATCAAACCCCTCGTCAATCGCCTGACAACAGGCGTCAAGGAGCAACCCGGAAACCTCCGTGGGAAAAAGTCGGTTTATGCCGGCATCACGATCCCCGCGCAGGTGTCTTACGTCGCCCGGGTCATGACTGCTCCGAACTTCAAGCATCCCCTTACACCAGTCCTGCTTGTACTGGCTCGTCACCTGTCCAATGGCTATCTTTACAAGCACATCCGGGTTCAGGGGGGCGCTTATGGGGGGATGTGCCTGTTCGATCCCGCAGGCGGTCTGTTTTCCTTCCTGTCTTATCGGGATCCCCGCATCGTGGAGACCCTGGAGATTTATCAGGAGGCCATGGCCTTCATTACCGAGAGAAAACTGGCGCCGGAAGAAATGGAAAAAGCGATTATCGGCACAATAGGCGGACTGGACAGACCCCTGGATCCGTCCAGTCGGGGAACGGTGGCCATGATGCGTGAACTGGCCGGTATAACCGACGACGATCGCCGGAGATTCCGGGAGGCCATTCTGGATGCGTCAACGGGCAGCCTGCAGGAAGCCGCGATCGAGTATTTCGGAAGGATGAAGAAGGAAGAGGGCGTTGCCGTTTATGCCTCGGAGGATTCCCTGTCCGCTGCCAATGCGCGCCTTCCACGGAAACTGGATATTGAGCCGCTCGTTTAGAGAGTTGTCGAAGAAGGAGGTCAATGAGATGAAACGATTCGCGATGATCATCTGGAGTGTTGCCCTGGTGGGTCTTTTTATCGTTCTGCAAGGCTGCGTGACGCTATCTTACAGAAACTTCGGCCGGTTTTCTCCGGATCGGGGCGCGACGGAAGCTTTTGAACGTTATCAGGTAAACCCGGGCATGAACTATTACATGAGTGGTTCCGATGTCCATCCCAACGCCCTTCTGGGGCTGGACAAGCGCTATATGCTGGAATCCACGCTGTGGAAAAGAGTCGAGATGACCCCCGACCGCCTGAAGGAACTCGTTACCGGCATGAAGGCGAGAACGTCGATGGTAGGGCAGAGTCTTCACGGTTTTGTCCTGCTTGACCCGCAGGGTGACGTTCTGGGGATCTGGTATTCCATCCTGTCAGCCACAACGGCCTTCCATATGAAGGAAGATAACCGGGTGATCATCTATACCCCGGATCTGAATACCTATGACAAGTTCGAAGATAAAGAATGGGGACTGGGCCTCTGAAAGGGAAGAATCAGGGGAAGTGTGAGGAAAATCCCCAAAGACCGGTGAAAATCACCGGTCTTTTTTGTTTTTGACGGATTTAATGGAGAATTGGAAAAAGAGTTGAGAAGGTTTAATTAATTTTTCGTGAAATATAACTATCTGTAATTATTGTCTGTTAATAAATATTTTATCTTAAATTCAGGATAAAATTGTAATCGTGGCATTTTTATTGCTCTTAAGGCAAGCCGTATTGATTAGATTTGTTTTAATAATATTTGATGAACCATTGAACAGGATCAGGGGGGTGGTGCCAGGGTACGAAAGACAGATGATATAAATAAGCTGTTCAGCAATATAAATAAAAAATCATTTTAAAAAGAAAAGGAGATTGGATTCATGTTGAGAAAGTTGAATAAGAAAAGAGGCCAGAAAGGTTTCACATTGATCGAACTCATGATCGTCATCGCGATCATCGGCATCCTGGCGGCCATCGCCATCCCGCAGTTTCAGCAGTACAGGACAAGAGGCTACAATACCGCAGCGAAAGCAGATGCCAAGAATGCCTATACGGCTGCCCAGGCTTATTTCAGCGATCACCCATCTGTTACAATTTCATCAATTACTGATTTGGCGAATTACGGATTCAAGGCAAGCGCAGATGTAACCACAACGGCTGCTGGTGATATGGACGGTCTCGCTATAACCGCCAAACATAGTGCAAGTGATACTACATATCAGGTAGATAGCCAAGGCACTATTACCCCATAATAATAAACCGATATTTATTTTTTCGAAGGGGCATGGAAGACTTTTCCTTGCCCCTTTTTTAGTGTGCCAGCTTGAGTTTGCTAGTGCAGTTATGTCGTGATCTAACTTCGGTTATCATAACGAACACAGCGTGGTTAAATGGTGTCGATTAAACATGGGGACTTGGTGTAAATCCGTAAGCTGATTGATAAGAACCAGATAGAAGGTCCTTTCGATTGGGGCAAGGGATTTAAAATTCCGTAATTATTAGTATTTATCAAGATGAAATGAATGATAAATTTAATTTTTTAGATAGTTCTGAAATATCAAAAAATAGAATTATTAAAATTCTACTATTCACTGCCATCGTATGTTTTTTAATTTTTTTGATTTTATTGAGTTCTGTGCCACCAACCGCACGGGATGCTTTGATTCATCATCTCGCTCTTCCGAAGCTATGGCTAATGCAGGGTAAATTTTTACATATTCCATGGGCGGAATTCTCTTACTATCCAATGAACATTGAACTGCTTTATAGCATTCCGCTTTATTTCCATAATGATATTATTCCCAGTTATATTCATTTACTATTCGGCTGTTGCACAGGCTTACTTATCTATTTACATTTGCGGGTGAAAATCGGCGAACTCTGGGGATTGCTGGGAGGGCTGATTTTTATCAGTACGCCAATTATCATCCGTCTTACAACAACGGCTTATATTGATCTTGGAATGACTTTTTTCCTCACCGGTAGTCTATTGGCATTTATAAAATGGCGAGAAACTCAATTTAAAGGAGGTAAATGGTTTTATTGTTCTTCCCTTTGTATGGGGCTTGCCTTGGGTTCCAAGTATAATGCGCTGATTGCCTTTTTCTTCCTGACTATGATTGTTGCGTTTATCTATGCCAGAGATACAGGAAGGCAGTGGAAGGCATTAAAATATGGGATAATATTTTGTGCGATCAGCCTGCTCTTCGCTTTGCCGTGGTATATGATGAATTATGTTACGACAGGGAATCCAATATATCCGCTTTTTGATGGATTATTTAGAGCCTATGATAATGCTTCAGATTTTAAGGGACAAATCCTAAATTCCATCCGGGACAATGCAACTCATGGCCTCTTTCAAACAAGATTCCTCAACTATGGAGAAGGTTTCTGGGAAACAGTTCTGATACCACTAAGAATTTTTTTTCAGGGTAGAGATAATTCACCTCAATATTTCGACGGAGTTCTGAATCCAATTCTTATTGTATTTTTACTTTTTTCGTTTATAAATCAACAGTTTCGTAAAGAGGCTGTTTTATTTTCGATCTTTGCAGGATTTTTTATCATTGTAGCTTTTTTTACTGAGGCAATAAGGACCCGTTACATTCTACCTGTGGTGCCTTTCCTGGTGATAATGTGTGTGTATGGTATGAGGAATCTTCTGAGCCTCGAGTGGAACAGGTCTTTCCCTCTTCAGCATATATCGAAGATTACTGTTTATTCTGTTCTGATACTATGTCTCGCAATGAATGCAATCTACCTGAAAAATTATTTCAAATCAGTTGATCCGATGCCCTATATATTGAATCATGAGACAAGAGATCAGTATTTATCCCGTCATTTGGGAAACTATCAGTCAATCAAATATGTTAATGATAATTTGTCCGATGATTCCTGTGTTCGCTTCATTTTTATGGGCAGAAGGGGATATTACCTTGATCGTCCTTACATTCATGACCGTAATTTTGGTATGTCGGTAATTGATGAAATGGTCAAGGCATCAGTTGATGGTAATTCATTAAAAGGATATTTTAAAAGACAGAACTATTCACATTTAATGATACGTATGGATTTATTCGAGCAATATCTTATGAATAATTTTTCAGAATTGCAGATCAGTAAATTTGCGAGATCATTTAATAATGATACTTTTTTGCTGTATGAGGCTAATGGATATGCAGTTTATAAGATTGAGTAACAAGGGTGGAGTAATAACTAATTTTGACTATCCGTTTAATTCCATGTTTAACAAAAGATCTTAGAAGAGAGGTGTGAAATGAAGTTGACCAGAAAGGGCAACAAGGGGTTTACACTAATAGAATTGATGATCGTGATCGCGATCATTGGGATCCTGGCTGCAATCGCTCTTCCTCAGTTACAAGCGTATCGCATCCGTGGCTATAATATTCAAGCTAACTCAGATGCCAAAAATTTTTATTCCTCCTGTCTTGTTGATATTAACCAAACTTCTGTAGACAAGACGTTCAGTTACCCAAATCCTCTTCCATCCGGCTATCATGGAACCACTCCTTTCTCAGGTTCCTTTATCTATGTGGCGGCAACGGGAACTGTTACATGCAACGCGGCTTTTAAACATCCCAATGGCACAAAAACCTATGCTCTTGATAATAATGGGAATATTTCCATAACTGGAAGTTAATGCAAAGTATTCGTCCCACTCTTCTTATCGTGACCTCCACCTTTCCCCGCTGGCATGGTGATCGAGAACCTCCCTTTGTCTTTGAGTTGTCCCGGCGGATGACCCGTAATTTTACCGTCCATGTTCTTGCCCCCCATGCACTAGGTACCAAAGATATTGAGGACATGGACGGCATACGGGTATTCCGGTTCCGATATTTCTGGGAGGATGGAGAAAAGCTGGCTTATGACGGCGGCATCCTTGCCAATCTGAAGCAATATCCGTGGCGTTTTTTCTTGGTGCCTTTTTTTCTTTTGGGGGAACTGGCCGCGCTGATTCATCTCCTCAAATCCGGGCGTTACGACATTGTGCACGCCCACTGGCTCATTCCGCAGGGGCTTGTTGCGGTTCTTGCCTTGATTTTTTCCGGGACACGCCTCCCGATTCTGTGTACGTCTCATGGTGGGGATCTGTTTGCATTAAAAGGAAAACTGGTTCGAAACCTGAAGCGTTTTGTTCTTTCAAGAATAGATGGCCTGACGGTCGTAAGCCGGGCGATGAGGGAAGAGACGCTACGACTGGGGAGTCGTAATATCATGACCGATGTCATTCCCATGGGAGTGGATCTGAAAAAGGTTTTTGTGCCACCCCCGAATACAACAGTCAGGAGATCGGGACAGTTGCTGTTTGTCGGGCGCCTGGTGGAAAAGAAGGGATTGATCTATCTGATTCGCGCTATGCCTACGATCCTGCGGGTCCATCCAGAGGTCCGTCTGTTGATTGCCGGTAGCGGACCCGAAGAGAAAGCTCTTATGGAGGAAACAGGGCGCTTAAATCTGCGTGCCAATGTGTCATTCCTGGGGGCGATTGAAAACAGCAGATTGCCGGAGCTTTATCAATCATCGGAAATTGTCGTTTTCCCATCGATCACTGCCGCTGATGGAGATCAGGAAGGGTTCGGACTGGTTCAGGTGGAGGCATTGGGTTGCCGGTGCGGGGTTGTGGCGACGGATCTGCCGGCCATCCGGGATATCATCCTCGACGGGAAAACCGGTCTCATTGTTCCCCAGCAGGATGAAGCCGCACTGGCGGCAAAGATTATCTATCTATTAGATCAAGCCGATGTCCGTTCAGAACTGGGACGTGCAGGTCGGGTTTTTGTGTCGGAAAGGTACGATTGGGATATTATCGCGGAGCGTTATCGGGAAATGATCGAGAAGGTTATGGCATCGAAACATCCGCATGTGCAGATTTCCACGATTTTATAAAGATATCTCAATGTCCCGGCTGCTCTTTGCATCAAGGTTTCAGAACTCCTGCCGCTGTGCTTATAAAATCTCTACCCTAATCTTCAACGGCATGGTCAAGTGTTTTTTCAAATAATTCGGAATATTCCCGAATCATGCGCTCCTGAGTGAAATATTTTTCTACTCTGGCGCGGTTGAATTCTCCCATTTCCCGCCGCAAATCCGGCGCTTCGGCGAGTAAATTTATCTTTTCAGCGAAATCAGTGGCATTGCCAATCTCACACAAGAAGCCCCCTTTGCCGTGAATGACCAGCTCCGGGATTGCTGAAGCGTTTGTTGCGACAACCGGCAATCCGCAGGCCATTGCTTCGGCAATCACCAGACCAAATCCTTCCCGGACTGAAGGGAACAGGAACAAATCGTATTGCCGGTAAAGTTCAGGCATGTCTTTTTTCGGGATATTGCCAATGTCAATAAGATTGGGAGCCGAAGGAAGAGAGGATATTACTCTTAAACCGCGTGTATACTCGATGGTTATGCCAGGGTTCAGATGCTGGGCAATTACCGGAATAAGGAAAGCGCCTTTCCGCCTTCTCAAATTGCCCGCATAAAGCACTCGTAGGAACTTACCGTTTGTTTTATTTTTGGAAGAAAAAAAGGCGGTTGTGTCAATTCCATTGTAAATTACCCTAATTTTTCGGGAAAGTCCAAGTTCCTGCTGAGCGGTCTCCGCTATGAAACGACTGACACTGGTGACAACATCGGCTGTTTTTAATGATGCAAGGGTAAACCACCGCAGATCTGTTTTATAGTGAATGCGCTGGATGAAAGTGCTGTAACGCTGAATCATACTATCGAGGAAGAATCCGTGAAGGGTGAGCACCAGTGGAATTCCCCGACGGTGAAAGCATATCCCATAATCCGCTGTGGTGTGAATCAGAGAAGGCTTTTGACCACATAATAAAAAGGGGAGACTGGCGGGGAAAAACTCCCGGTATGGCGAGTAAGGGAGAACGCGGTACCCTTTAATGCCTGCTTCGATTATTTTGTGCAGGACAAAGGCGCCGTTACCTGTGGGCATAGGGCTGAGAATCATAAAAATTTTATTTTAAAAGGAAGTGTACCTTTAAACCGGTTGAGAACAGTTTGTAGGGGACATATATTCTTCTGAATATCCTCTGCATTATTTTCCATCTGAGCTTTTTCTCGTTCGTTTCCTGGATCAGACATTCTTCCAGGAGTCTTTTCTTAAGATAGTTTGGATTACTGCTGATACCATCACAACCTGAGACAGCAACTGGCATTGACTGAATCAGTACAGAACAACCTGTCGAATCCAGCGCCCGATAAAAGAAATCGTAATCCAGAGCAATCGTCAATTCTTTTTTAAAGCTTCCTGTTTGTTCAAATAGCCTGCTGTGAACAAACGCTCCCTGATGCGGAAATACGGTTTTAAAATGATACCACCAAGGTAACTTTATGGGATTGAAAGGAATTCTTTTCCCGTTACTGTTCATTTTCAAAACCGGGAAACTGACGATGTCGTAAGTTTCATCGCCAATTACAGCATAGACCTTTTTAAGAATGTCATGGTCGATAAGCCTGTCGTCTGCCTGCAGTACAAGAATATATTTTCCCTTTGCCTTGTATAATCCTTTGTTTAGAGCATCAGCGATGCCTTCATCACTTTCGGAAAAGCAATAGATTTTATGACTTTGATTGTGCAGAGTAGCATCCTGAATTACATCCACCGTGCCGTCCGTTGATCCCCCATCAATGACGATATGCTCTACATAAGGGAATGTCTGCTCTGCAACAGAATCTATCGTTTCCCGAATCGTATCGACGCAATTAAGCGAAGCGGTGATAATGCTGAAGAAGAGAGAATCTAGTTTCATGTATTAGGGTTCTTCAATACTTCCTCAATAATGACTTGGAATTGCCTGTTGAATGAGTTTTGATTCCATGCTTTTGCCCATTTTTTTCCGTTCATGCTTAGCTGCCTGCATAAAGCGTCGTCAATCCATAATCTTTTCATGGCCAAATGGATTTCTTCAACCGAATGCGGATTGAAAAACAGGGCAGCGTCTCCTAATTGTTCCGGCATTCCGTAGATATTTGAAACGGCAAGAGGGCAACCCGCGGCGCATGCTTCTAACGGGGGAATATTGGTTGGCCCGAAAAATGACGGAAAAACGAGTGCACGTGCCCGGCGATAAAATTCGGCCATGTCTTCATTTGGAACATAACCAAGGATGATCACATGATCGGAAAGATTCATCGAATTAATATATCCCAGCGTTTTTTTATAGGCATTTTTTTTTGATCCAACCAATACGACATGGATATCTCTTAACTCGCGTTTTAAATGGGCTAAAGCGGCAAGTAAATTGTGATGGTTTTTATGTTCCCAGAACTGAGCCGGGTAAAAAAGAAATTTGCGAGGGAGGTTATATCTTGAGTCGAAGTCTATAGGAGCATTTTTTATATTTATATATTCGGGGGGGACGTAAGGAAGAACATGGATAAAATCTGGCTTAGCATCATAAGATTCCAAAACCTGTCTTTTCCCATAATTGGAGTCGACAAGGATACCTTTGGAATATTCACACATTGCCCGATAGTGCCTTTCCCTGCGGCGATATTCAAACGGAGCAGCAACCTCTGAAAATTTTTTCTCATATCGATGCATCAGGTCATGAACAACCCCCAAAGAATTTAATCGAAGCAAGTAAGTCCATGTATCTTGTGAAGGGAATAGCCATAAATCACAACCTTCTTGAATCAGGCGTTTGTAAAAAAAAGGATTGAGATTTATTAAGATCCATCGCCAAAAGGAAATCGGAAGATTTAAAAGAAGCCACCCCTTTCCTTTAAAGATACGCCATAAGAAGTTTGGCGATATCTGAAAATGCTCAAGGTTCCGGAATTTAAGATGCTCATTCCAACGTTCTGAAATGAAAGCAACAGTTGTTTGGTAGCGGTCTCTCGGCAAGGAAGCCGCGGCATCCAATATTGAAAGACCATACTGAAACATCCCCCCTGATTCCGGTTCAGAACTAAGGTATATGCCAATTTTGGTTCTCAATAGTTTTGCTCTCCCCTGATCATTTATGAATGGTAAATCGATTTACTGGATGCAGGAGAAATTTCTATTGATCCAATCATCAAGGTCTGCTGCTTTCCTAAAACGCTCATTTTTATATAATTTCAAATCATAAACATTTCTTTTGTGAAAATACATGATTTTGGCAGGTATAAAATGCCATGAAAGGTTACCCATGGCTATTTTTACAAGTGTGACACATAAAATTTTTACAAGATCGATTGTATTCCTTCTGAGCATTGATGGAATAATTTTAGATCTATCTTTATGTTTCCTGTAATCAGTATAAGAATCACAAAATCCTTGGTTTCCAATCCTTTTGATCAGGTATTTGAGGGTTGTCCTGTTTTGAGGAATCATGTGATAAATAACTGATTTGGAGCTGTACGCAAATTTATAGCCTAAGCTTTTTATTTTAATATTTAAGCCTGTTTCCCCATCACCGATCCAGGTACCGGCCGTATTTTCAGGATTAAATCCGCCTGTCTGGAAGAAGACGGCCCGGCGAATAGCCTGGTGACAACTGTACACCAGATCATTTCTTGAGACGATCAATTCCTCCGGCCTATCCTTTTCCGTTAAGCTGAGATAGTGATTCCACAGATAACGAGTAACCCAGACCGGCGGTTCTTTTTCGAACAGAGGAAGAATGAGACCGGTGGCACAACCGACTTCAGGAAACAGGTCGAATACCCTGACCAATTCACTCAACAGTGCTCGATCAGCAATCATATCATCGTCAGTAAAGTATAAGATGTCACCTCTGGCCTGTTTTGCTGCGCTGTTCCGCGCATAGTGAACGCCCTGACGCTGTTCAAAGTAGTATTTAACAGATACAGTCGAGTTGTCGACATATCGCGCTGCGATCTCCGGTGTTTCATCAGTTGAATTGTTGTCCACCACGATGATTTCATAACGGTCACTCGGGTAATCTTGGGCAAGAAAACTGTCCAGAGTCAACGGCAGCATCTGTGCCCGGTTGTAGGTTGGGATTATAATCGATATGAAAGAGGAATAGCCCATCTATTGCTTTCGTGGGATCAGAAGGTTGTTAAAAAATTTTGTGGTTTTTAAATAAGTATCGAGAATGGTCAGATATATTTGATAATATGTCTTTTGCTTTCTCCTATAGTATTCAGTAATTCCTTTTACTCTAGCTGCATTGCCACCACTCTTGTCATCCTTGTAAGTTTTAGTTCCCTCAAGATATCTATAGTTACCCCAAGTTCTATCCACATAGGTGACAGAGGCCTGCTGTACTGCCTTAAAGATAAAATGCACATCCATCCCATAATGTTCATCTATCTCATATTGGCCAATTCGGTCATGTAAAGATTTGTGGAAAAAATATGCAGAAGGGTTCATGGGAAATGCTTCCATGAACCTCCCAAGCAATAAATTATTGAGACCAATTTTGGCTGGTCTGCTGATGAACCAAAGTTTGCCGTTATTGTCCCAAACGTTACAGTTTCCAACCAACAGTGAAGGTTCGGGGAGGGGTTTCATAAAATTAACCGCCTCGAGTAAAGCCCTCGGAGAGTAATAATCGTCCACATTAAGGAACCCCACGATATCGCCTTTGGCCATTTGAATGCCCTTGTTCATGGCGTCGGACTGTCCCTCGTCCTTCTCTGACAGCCATCTGATGTGATTGTGGCGTCCCGCGTGGGATTTGATGATTTCAACGGTCCCGTCGGTGGAGCCGCCATCGATGATGAGGTGTTCCAAGTCAGGACACCTCTGTTCAATGACATTCGCAATACAGAACTCGATGAAGCGTATCCCGTTGAACACTGGGGTTATGATGCTTAGCATACTGCCCCTTTTCGAAAAACCTTTTTAGCTCTCAACGATTCCGTCATTTTTTACTGCCCTTCATTATGGACGAGAGTATTTCATAAATGCTTCCCGCATATGCTTCAATGGAATACTTCTCTTTCGCCATACGCCAGCCTTTTTCTCCCAGGTGACGGGCCAACATTGGATTTTCAACAAACCGGCGCATGCAATAAGCAAGTTTTTCAGCCCCTCCTTTATAAAGAAGACCATTTTCTTCATGTTTGATAATTTCAGGTGTGCCCCCGGAGTCTAACCCAATGACCGGCTTGCCGGCCGTCATTGCTTCAACTGTAACCCTTCCCATCGCTTCATGTTTCGAACACATCAAAACTGCGTCTGCTTGGCAATAGACTTCATAAGGATCTGTGACATAACCTAGAAATGTTACCTGATCCTTGACTCCGAGGGATGCCGCAAGTTTTTGAAGTTTCTTAATATCGAGACCTTGTCTATCATCACCACCGGCAATGATGAGACGTGCCATTGGGAAAGAATCTTTAAGAAGGGCTAATGCGCGAATGGCAGTATCTTGTGCCTTATTCTTATGAATTAAGCCGATTATTGCAAAAACAAAATATCCTTTAGTGTCATTAGAACGACCTTCCGCCTCATATATTTTTTCAATCTGCTCTTTTGTTGCTACTCCATTGTATACCACGTAGCTTTTCTCAGCAGTTAAAGCATTTCTGTAAAAGGAGCGTATGGCCTGTGACACGCATATTTGAGCATCCGCTTTTTGCAAGAAAAATTTGAATAACGGCATATGCCAATCAAGGGTTAGGCTGTAATCCAATGTTCCGAATTCCCTGAGGTGCCATACATGTGGCTTCATCATCCACATTCCCACTATGGCTCCTATGGGAATGACGGAAGAGTTTGTATACAGGATATCAATATTCCAATCTTTTATTTGTTTAATTACCTGCGGTGTGATGCGTAGATTTGTTTCCAGTCTGGAAATGGCACCTCTACGCCATGAAAAATACTTTAAAATTTTTCTCGCAAAATCTTTTTTTGTTGTTGTGTATTCAGTTGACCACCACTGGAAGGGTACTCTTAAAATCGGTACTGTACGCCTGCGTAGGGCAATCGTCATGTCTCCTTCGTGCGGAGCAACAACGAATGCTTCGACTCCAAACGACTTCAGGCCATCAATCAGGTTAAGCAGCGATCTGTTAGCGCCGTAAAGTTCAGCGTAATGGATAAAAAAAGCGACTCTCATCGTAATTCCTAATTTCAAGAAACTCTAAACGTGAGCCAAATTTTTTTAATCGCAATGCTTTGCTTTTTAATTGTCGATTGTCCATTTGTGTTCGAGTAGCATGATGGGTGAGGCACCACTGATAGGTGGTATTTTCCCGCTACCATAAAAATCTCCTTCATAAACTTTTAAAGACAGCGCACCTTGCAGATAGTCCGCTCGCTCATCATTACAATGAATAGATATATCAACTCTGTATTCATCTGGGAAGAATGGTAACTTTGGAAAAGAACATTTAGCCAGAAATATCTTGGGCAACTGAACCCAACTTACACCCATAGTATAAAGAGAATTACAATAAGCAATGCGGTTTCCTTTGGAATTGTATATATCAAGTGCAAAGTGGAATCGGGGTTTTTCTGTGCAACATTCAAACTCAATGCAAATATCCACTTTGTCGCCGCAAGCTACGTTTGATAATGTTGGTTTGCCATTTCTTAATAAAAATGAATTTATAATTTTCATTTCTCCAGTGCCTGTGGCTGATCTAGTTTTGTAAGATATTGGATTATCAATATTTGACAATCCATTCATATATATAAGAACACCAGTGTCAACATGCCCGTTATAGATGATTTTTCCAGAGTCTAAATTAATCGAACGAAAACAGAGTGCAGACAATGCAACCATATTATGGCTTACAAACAGCACGGTTCGTCCTTCTTTTGTCACATCTCCCATTTTTCCCAAACACTTTTTCTGAAATTCAGCATCACCAACCGCCAGCACCTCATCCACCACCAGGATTTCTGGTTCAAGATGAGCTGCGACGGCAAACGCCAAGCGTACATACATCCCGCTGGAGTACCGCTTGACCGGTGTATCCAAGTATTTCTCAATCCCAGCAAAGTCCACTATCTCATCGAATTTCTGATTTATTTCTTTCCGGGACATGCCCAAGATGGTGCCATTCAGATATATATTTTCACGGCCGCTAAGTTCCGGATGAAAGCCCGTCCCCACTTCCAGCAGGCTGGCAACCCGGCCATCTATGGTTACCCGTCCGGCTGAAGGATCCGTAATGCGGCTTAAAATCTTCAACAGCGTACTTTTTCCGGCACCGTTACGGCCAATGATGCCCACTGCTTCACCTCGGCGGATTTCAAAACTGACATCTTTGAGAGCCCATACCTCTTCCAGCGTATCGCCATGAATGAGAGGATTGCCCTTGGCAAGGTCTTTCGTTTTGTTCCAGAGAGTCTGCGCATTATGCATCAGTACGTCACGCAAAGCCTGATATCGGCCGTTTTCTGCCTGGTGGCCGATGATATATTTTTTACCAAGGTTTTCAGCTTTGATGACGATATCAGACATGATTCCCTTTTCCTAAATCAGATCTGCAAAGGACTTTTCCGTCTTGCGGAATCGGGACACACCAAGCCAGAGGAAAAAGACTGTAATCACGACGCTGAGCAGGAAACCGGGCATATATACAGGACTGGCGCCTCCCAGGATACACCAGCGGAAACCGTCTATGACTCCCACCATAGGGTTGAGGCTGTAAATCAGTCGCCATTTTTCAGGGACGACTTTACTGCTGAATCCTACCGGGGAAACATAAAGTCCCAACTGGACCACAAACGGGATGACGTAGCGGAAATCGCGATACTTCACATTCAGTGCCGTAATCCAGAGGCCGGGTCCTAAACTGGCGAGCAAGGCCAGGATTGTGAAAATCGGCAGCAACAGCATATGCCAACCTGGTGCAAATTGATAGTAGACCATGATTCCTATCAGGATGACAAAGCTGATAAGAAAATCTATGAAAGCGGTTACGACGGTTGCTGCGGGAATAATCATTCTTGGAAAATAAACTTTGCTGATCAGATTCGCGTTGCCAATCAGGCTATTAGATGAATCCATCAGAGAATTTGAGAAAAGAGACCAGGGGAGCATGGCGGCAAGGACCATCACGGCGTAAGGTGAGCTTCCATCGCTGGGAAGTTTGGCAATTCGGCCAAAAATGATGGTGAAAACGATCATCGTCAGCAAAGGGCGAAGGATTGCCCAGAGAATTCCAATAGCAGTTTGTTTATAGCGCACAGCGACATCCCGCCATGCCAGAACCAGAAAAAGCTCCCGATAACGCCAGAGATCGGTCCAGTAGTTTTTCTCTGTGTGACCTGCCTCAATAATAATTTTACTCATGTTTTTACGAATTCTTTATCAGCGGGCATTTATAATTTTCCTGCCAGCCACAATCACATTCCAGGTCTCTTCCGTCGGCGGACGGGATAAATCCCCGACGTCGCTGATGTGGATTAGCTCCAATTCCGCCTGGTGCATGAAAAAGGCCAGTTCCTGAGGGAAGAAATAACGCATATTATGTATTTCTTCTGTATCCTTAATAATTTTATGACCTTTCAAATATTTCAGGTGATAACGGACTTCACACAGATGCCGGAAAACATCCAGGGTGCCAGATGCATTCCGGATGATATCACCTTCCGCCGTCCGGATTGTTTTCTCCTTCTCTCCCGGTCTCTGCTTCAGAACGGCAGGGCCATACCAGACATCAAAGATAAACAGCCCACCGGGTTTCAGGTGACGGCTGACGGTGTTCAGGGCGGCCAGAACGTCTTCATTGGTCGTTTGATAACCCAGAACTGCGAACATCATCAGCACCGCGTCAAAATCATACAGGATGGAAAACCGGCGCAGATCCCCTTGATGAAAAACAATTTGTTCTTTCGAAAGGGAAACCGCTTTTGACCTGGCCTGATTCAGCATATCTTCCGCCAGATCGACGCCCGTTACCTGATATCCCCGATAGGCCAGCGGGATGGTGTGGTTGCCCGTACCACAGCCGAGATCGAGGATGGTTCGTACCTGGGCGGTGGCAAATTTTCTGAAGATATCCTCGATGAGATCGCATTCCACCGCATAATCCTTGTCCTGATACAGGAAATCATAGGCTTCTGCGTATTGTTTCTGAAAAGGTGTATCAACCATAAAAATTAAACAAGAATTTCGAAAGATTATTTCTGGTGCCGGTTTTCTTCCCCGCGTGGATCAGATTAGCTTTCAACACAAGGCATTCTTTACCGCCTCTGCAACCTCGTCAATCTGTGATTCCGTCAACGTCAGTCCTGAGGGGAGATAAAGTCCCTGACGGGACAGCCTTTCCGCCACTGGATAGGTTTCATTCCGGAAAAGTCCCATTGATTGAAAAACGGGCTGTTCGTGCATTCCGAGAAAAAACGGCCGGGTATCAATGCCCTGGTCCCGCAACCGCTCTGCCAGTTGGGCGGCGTTCATGCCGGTAATTTCCTCCAGCACGATGCCGAACATCCAGTAAATCGATCTTGCCCAGGCTTCTTCCGCGGGCAGCTGCATGCCGGGCAGATCTCTCAGGCGTTCCTTGTAAGCTTTTCCAATAGCCCTTTTTTTCTCCAGGATGGCCTCGATCCGCTCCAGTTGGGCCAGCCCGATGGCTGCCTGGATGTTGGTCATGCGGAAGTTATGACCTGCTTCGGTATGCAGAAATCGCTGTTCCGGGCGAAAGCAGAGATTGCGCAGGCTGCGGGCCTTTTCGGCGAACATCGCGTCGTCGGTAACCACCATGCCGCCTTCCCCGGTCGTAATCGCCTTGTTGGCGTAAAAGCTGAACACCCCCAGGTCTCCCAGTCCGCCGCATCGCTTCCATGACGGATTGCTTCCGGAACGACCCGTAAGATACTCCGCGCCGTGGGCTTCAGCCGCGTCTTCAATGACTGTGAGGGAATAAGCGTCCGCCAGTTCCAGAAGAGAGTCCATATCCACAGGGTGGCCGTAAATGTGAACGGGCATAACAGCCTTCAACTCCTTGCCATGCCCCTTTTGGACTTCCCGTTGGATGGCATCTTTTACCCCTTCGGGAGACAGGCACCAGGTTCGCGGGTCGCAATCCGCCAGGACAGGAACGCCGCCGTTATAAATGACAGCCAGCGCGCAGGATATAATGGTGAAGGTCGGGAGAATGACCCGATCCCCCGGTTCCAGGCCGATGCAGCCCAAAGCCACCTGCAGGGCTGCCGTACCGCTGCTGACGGCGATCCCGAATTTCCTGCCGCAATAGCCCGCCCATTTCTCTTCAAAGTCTTCAATAAAACGGCCGGATGAGGAAATCCAGCCGCTGCGGAGGCATTCCCGGACATAGTCCTCTTCCCGTTCTCCGATCAGGGGTTCGTTGACGGGAATCACTCGTCCGGCTCCTGGTCATCAAAACGAGTCTTATCGCCCTCGCCGGTATAGGGCCCCTGCTTGACTTCGATCATCGAGGTTTCCTCCAGCATTTCAAAGGAATGTCCACCGCCGCACAGCAGGATGAGATCGCCGCTTTCCAGAATTCGGGATGTGACGAAGTCCCGGTTGGAAGAGTAAAGATTTACCTTTGCCCGGCCGCGGCGGATGATCAGGACTTCCTGGGTATACATGACCTGACGGAACAGGAAGTTGTGGATATGGGGCGCAATCTTATGACCAGCCGGATGACGCATGCAGGCCACCTGCTGGGAAAAGTTGGGCGGCGTGAAGAAGCGGATGCCCGGTTCGTCGTAGTCTGCCCGAATGATCAAAGCCAGAGGCTCCAGTTCGTGGGTGATGGTTTCAATAAGGTCGGTGATCGTACCGTGCATACTCATTTTATTCTTCCTTTTCAGTATCCTTATTCCATGATGCAGCGTATTGCTGATTCGTCCGTTCGTACCGGAGCTGGGCCACCTGCTCCGAGACCAGGCCGACCATAAAGACGACGACGGACATGGTCATCAGCATGGCGGAGGTGGGCCCATAGCTGTCATTCAGGGTGCAGATCCGGAAAAGACCGTATCCCAGTCCTGCCGCAAACATAAGAAAACTAACCGGCAGAAAGACCCGCATGGGGGAGAAGAGGGTGGAAATTTTCAGGAGAATCAGGAGGAAGCGGGCGCCGTCCCGGAGAAGATGAATCTTGCTTTTTCCGATGCGCCGGGAAGTGGCGATGGGGACATAAGTGAGGCTGTAGCCGGAACGGACAACGGCCAGGGTCAGCGTGGTCGGATAGGAAAAGGTGTTGGGCAGCATTGAGACGAATTCCCGGGCAATGATCGCTTTGATGGCGCGGAAACCGGAGGTCAGGTCATCAATTTTCCGCTTGCAGATATAGGAGGCAAACCGGTTGTAAACGGCGTTGGCGATATCGCGGTGCAGGTAAGTAGCTGACTGATGGTTCCGGGCGCCCACTGCCATATCGAAGGTATTCATCATTTCCAGCAGGCGGGGGATGTCTTCCGGGGAGTGCTGGCCGTCCCCGTCGAGCATGACCAGAATGTTTCCCCGGGCGTGGCGGATGCCCGTTTTGACGGCGGCGCCGTTCCCTATCGTGTAAGGGTGGCGGATAACCGAGGCCCCGGCAGCTCCGGCGATTTCCGCGGTCTGGTCTTCGGAGCCGTCGTCGATCACATTGATATCATAAAAACATTTCAGGGAATCCATGACGCTTCCGGCGCGTCGGACAATATCGCCGATGCTGGCTGCTTCGTTATGCGCCGGGATGATGATGCTGATGTCGGGGCGTAAAAACGACTTCATAGGAAAAATTTCAGGGATCGGATGCCCATGTCAGCCACAATGTTCACCGCGGATAAGCGGCAATGACCAATACAACGGTCTGTTCCTGGGTATTGTTAGTCAGGCTGTGGAGATCACCCGCCGGAATCCAGACAGCGTCACCCGCCTTGACGTCATTTTCCTCATCTCCGACTCTCATGAGGCCGCCACCCTGCAGGATGAAGTAGATTTCTTCAACAGGATCGATATGTGCCTCCAGCGTATTCCCCTGCGGCAGAAAAGCATAAGCAAGGAATTCGATGCCTTCCATAAACTGGCTGGTCAGGACCATGCGGGCGATGCCGCCGCCGTGGGCGCGGTACGTGGTTGCGATTACCTCGGGGTCGTTGAGATTTCTGACGATCATGCCTACTCTCCCTTCAGAATGCCGTGAGATACAACAGTTACGCAAATCCTGTCAAGGAAGTATCCTCGCTCGGAGAAAATTCTTCCGGCAGAAGAACACAATGGGTTGCGAATTTGTGAGGCATCATGTAGATAAACACCTCGTCCGTTTTGAACGAGATCATTGCCCGGTTATCCTCATGGAAGGCAACCTGACGTGAGAGTGGCGAACTTTAATGAGAATGACCATGCACGGTGACCTCAGAATGAAGAGAAGAAGGAAGCGATCCAAAACCGAGCCGGAACCACAGACCCCCCTCAGGGAAAACCGGTGGTGTGAAAAGCACGGCTATTTTATCGATGTGGAGGCCTGTGTGGCCCGCTCCAACACCATGCCTCACTGCCGCCGTTGTCTTGCGCGCTGGCGGCAGCTTTCGCTTCCCCTCTGAAAATCCGGCAATTCCCCGATTTCCGTGCTTACGTTTCCTGATTTGAAGTCAATCCCCCGATGCGGTAGTTGAATTCGTAATTCAGCGCGCCGCTCCAGTCTTCCTGGAAGATGCCCTTATAGCGGGTGCCGTCGACGGGTCCCACCGGCTTCCCATAAGTGAAAAACCAGTTCACGATGGGGCTTCCCGTGAACCCCAGGGCGATCCAGTATCGGCCGGGCATGAGGACCGGCTGACTCACGCTGAAGCTGAAATCCGCCCAGCGGTATCCGGGGTTCAACGAAAGATCCTCTGCGTTGACGATGGCGCTGGCAGAAATAAGACGTCCCGGCTTCCCGTCTTTGTCTTCATGAATATCCACCCACAACCAGCCGTCACCGCCGAAACGGTGCAGAGCCAGCCCCACCCGCTCCAGCCTGACCGGTTTGTTCAGGACGAAAACCTGGGCATACTGGGTCACCTGAGTCGTGACGTACTCTGCCGTTTCCACGAGAAAATTACGGGTCATTTCAAAGGCGTTTTTACCGGCTGCCATGGTTTCCCGGGGAAAGGCGAAATCCACATTCCCAGGAAATTCCAGATTGCCGAAAAGGAAGGGGACGTCATACCGCAGTTCCTTTTTCTTTTCTTCCGGGATGACCGGTGGAGGAGGGGACGGCTTGATCTCGACGGGTTTGAATTCCGCCCGGACTTCAGGAGTAAGCAGGAGATTCCGGGGGCCGTAGGATTGCCGGCTGCCCTTGACGGCGACCGAGTCGCTGCTCAGGGAGGCGCCGATGGTCTCCTGCAGTTTCGGGGAGACTGTTGCGTTCCGGCCCCGAAACCAGCGAAGGAGGCCGTCATTCTTTGTTTCATTGTTGTCCACACCGACCTCAATCCGGACAAAACGATTTGAAACGAAGAGCTGGGTGTTCTGCGGATCATAGGGGATCCAGCCCTGATCGGGAAACCAGATTTCGATCCAGGAATGGCGGCCCTGTCCCATCTTGAAGGTCAGCGTCCCCTTCTGCAGGGCGATGTCAAAGGGCTGATTCAGAGTGACGCCGTTGACGATCCGGACGGGAATACCGACGGCTCGCAGGAGGGCGGCGCTGAGATGCGAAAAATTCTGGCAGTTCCCCCTGCCGGACTCCAGAGTGAACAGGGCATCGTACCGGGGGGGAGGATTGACATAGCGCACATGATCCACCACCCAGGACATCACTCGCTGCACGGCATCGAATTCGGTTTTCACGTTCCGGGTCAACTCCAGGGACAGATTCCGGATTTCCGAAGATTCTGATTGAATCTGAGCGGTTGCTTTCAGATAGGGAGCAATTTCGATGGGAGGTGGGGGAAGAGGGAAGGGACTCCGGGTTTCCTGTTTCTGCAGACGGGTGCTGTTCGTGGCCTGGAAAGTCAGACGGGCCGTAATGAGCGGTGGGGCGGAATTCCATGTGGCGACGATGATGTCATTTCCCCTGCTGTCCTTATGACGCTTCTTTTCCTGAGGTTCCGGCGCGAAGGCCAAATCGGCGTTCCTGACCACCTGCCGGTAGGTGGACGACTGGAAATTCTGAGGAAGGACAAAACTCAGCATGAGTTGTTTGATGTCATCCCCCACCGTGATCGAGTGCTGAAGTTCATAATGGATGCGGGAGGACATATCACCCGTTACCGTGTAATTTTCCGCCCTGGCGGACAACGCGAAAATCAGCAATATGCCAAGAGCCGGCAGAGCAGACAGAACAGTTCTTTTGATCATTTCCATATCCTTCACCTTTGTCCTCCCGGGTTGTTGAAAAGAAGTCGCCAATTATCAAAATGCTGCAATATATCGTTAATAAGTTGAAACAATCAAGATCAATAATGAGAAAAAAAGCATGAAGTCATGAATAATAAAGATCAATGTGGATAATTTCTCTTGAAAACAAGACGGCTTTCGTTTAGGTTCCTTTGTCGGTAAAAAATTATCTCATGTGAGCCCGGTTGGAGTTGTTGAATTCTATGTCCAAGTCTCTCGATCAGCTGCTTTCGCTTGTCAATCATTCGGAAATCGCTTCCATAAAAGCCACCCTGAGCAAGATCATCGAAGTCATCCATAATCCCGAATCCAGCGTCATGGATCTGAAAAACCTGATCGAAATCGATCCTCCCCTGGCTGCCAACGTGCTCCGCCGGGCCAATTCCGCCTTCTACGGCATGCGCCGCGGAATTCACAGCATTATGGACGCCATTATCTTTATCGGGTTCGACGCCGTTAAAGAGCTGACGCTCAACCAGAAATTTTTTGAGCTTTTCCAGAAGAACGGTGTGGAAATCCACGGCTATTCCCGGAGGGTGCTTTGGGAACATTCCATCGGAGTGGCCCTCTGCGGAAAGCTCATCTATCGGCGGGAATTTCGGAAAAACGGGGGAGATATGTATACGGCCGGTCTGATCCACGACATCGGCATTATCGTGGAAGACCAGTTTCTGCATGCGGAATTGCTTTCCATCCTGGCCGATAAGGAAGAGCACGAACGGGATCTGCATTCGGCGGAAGCCGATGTCCTGGGTTACTGCCACGAGGATATCGGGAAGAGGCTGGCGGAGGACTGGAACTTTCCCGAGGAACTATGCCTGGTGCTCGGAGAGGCGGAGCGTCCGGAGACGAGTGAAGGACCCCGTCTCCTTCTCGCGGATACGCTTTATGTCGCCAATTGTGCCTGTCAACTGCGTAAAGTGGGATTTTCGGAGCTCGGCAGGCTGGATCGACCGGCTTATGAGGACTGCCTGAACCGGCTCCGGATCAAAGAGCGGGCACTGGATTTTATTATGGATGAAGTAAACGCCCAGATTGCCCTGATGAAAAACGACGGATGGTTCTGATATGAACGAAGACCTGCTGAAGGATTCCAAAGCCCGAAGGTTGAACAGTCAGATCGAGGACATGGCTATCCGGTTGAAACATCTGGAAAACGATTATTTCCTGGCTAAAGAGGAGTATGAGGATGCCATATTGAATTATATGGAAATTCTCGAAGAATTGCGCAGGAAAAATGCTGAACTGGAACTGCTGAAAACAAATCTCGAGCAGAGGGTGCGGGAACGGACGTTCGAACTGGAAAAGTCCAACCTGGCTCTGTCTGAAGAAATCCGGAAGCAGAAGCTGATGGAAGAGGAACTCATCCGTACCCGCAAACTGGAATCCATAGGTGTTCTTGCCGGAGGTATTGCCCATGATTTCAATAACCTGCTGGCTATTGTCATGGGGACGATCACCCTGGCAAAAATTTCTGCCAGAGAGGATGAACAGATCTTCGAAGAGCTGAGTCGGGCGGAGGCGGCCTGTATCCAGGCCAGGGAGCTGACCTCTCGGCTGATCACCTTCTCCGAAGGGGGTGGTCCCCTGAAGAAAATCCATCAACTGGATCGCCTGCTGAAGGAATCGGTCGGCATCGCACTGAGCGGTTCCAGGGTGCGCTGTGCCTTTGACCTGCCGGGAAACCTGTGGCCTGTCCTTGTTGATGAGAACCAGATCCAGCAGGTTATACTCCAATTGGTGCGGAACGCCCGGGAGGCCATGCCTGATGGAGGAGAAGCAGGTGTTCGCGCGGAAAATGTCCGCGTTCCGGAAAAGGGAAATCTTGGGCTCAAGGCGGGTGCATATGTTAAATGGTCGGTGGAGGATCAGGGATGGGGCATTTCGGAAGAACATTGCTCCCGGATCTTTGATCCCTATTTTACGACCAAGCCGCTGGGCAACCTCAAGGGGATGGGCTTGGGGCTGGCCATCTGCCATTCCATTGTCAAAAAACATGACGGGCTGATATCATGCCGGAGCGAAGTCGGGAAAGGTTCAGTGTTTACCGTTTATCTCCCCGCCTCTCCCGAGGAGAAAATCCTGTCCTGTGAAGATATCCATCCGGCATCGAAAGAAGCCAAGGGAAGAATCCTGGTCATGGATGATGAGGAAATGGTCCGGCAGGTGATGGAACAGATCCTGTCTTATCTGGGTTATGACGTCGCTGCGGCTGCCGACGGAGAAACCGCCATCAATTTGCATCGGGAAGCCCTGGACGCCGGACGGCCTTTCGACCTGGTCATCCTCGATCTGACCGTTCGGGGCGGCATGGGCGGGAAACAGGCACTCCTGAAAATGCGCGAGATCGATCCCCATGTCCAAGCCTTGATCGCGACCGGTTATTCCAATGATCCCGTGGTGCAATCCTTTCGAAAGTATGGATTCAGCGGGGCGATCACCAAACCGTTTACACTGACGACCCTGAGAGCGGTGATACGGGATGTCTTTGAATGTGGCTTATGCGGCACAGACCGGGCTTCACTCCCTTATGGTGCCGCTTGAATCGGGTAATCAGGGATTCAGGGTGTTTTTTGAAGGGCGTCAATCAGTTGCCGATGGATTTTTCCGTTGGACGCCAGCACATGAGGGGAGCCGGGGGAAAACTCCAGGCCGGAGAGATCGGAAACGATGCCGCCCGCTTCCATGATCAACAAAGAGGCCGCGGCGGTATCCCAGGGCATCAGTTTCAATTCCCAGAAGCCGTCAAACCGGCCTGCAGCGACATAAGCCATATCCAGGGCGGCGGAACCGGCGCGCCGAACAGCCTGGGCCTGTTTGGCCAGGGAATTGAAATAGTTCAGGTTGTTGAATTCACTTTCCCGGATGTCGTAGGGAAATCCCGTGGCGAGGAGGCTACGGGAAAGATCGGATATGTGCGATACCGAAATCCGTTGGCCGTTCAGCCAGGCCCCCTGCCCCTCTTCCGCAAAAAACAGTTCATCCATCATGGGATTGTAGACGACCCCGGTAACGATGCGTTTTCTACGTTCCAGCGCAATGGAAACACAGAAGACGGGATAGCCGTGGGCGTAGTTTGTGGTTCCGTCCAGGGGATCGATGATCCAGCGGCATTCCGGATCTTTGTCGCCGGCTGGTGATTCTTCCGTCAGGAATGAATGGTCGGGGAACCGCTTCTGAAGACGTTCCAGGATGAGGGTTTCAGACATCCTGTCCGCTTCCGTGACCAGGTTGATGACCCCTTTGTAATTGATGGTATGGGGGGTGTTCAGCCGGCTTTTGAGAAGCTGTCCTGCTTCCTTCGCTGTCGAAACGGCAAATTCGGTAAACGCATTCATTCCGTGAAGTCTCCTGTGCAGAAATTCTTGAAGGTCTTGCTGTCCTGATACCATCTCTGATGCGGAATTGGAATAACTTTGTGTTGCGGAGCCTGCGAATTGATGTTAATCAGAAAAGCCTTTATGAAAGGAAGAAGGCCGGGGGAGAGAAAGGAGGATCATGGGTTCAGAACAGGATAACGAAGATCTGAAAACGCTGGGCTCCGGATTGAAAACCGCGAGGGAATCCAAAGGATTGTCCTTGAAGGATGTGAACGAAAAGACGCGGATCAGCGTCTCGATTCTGGATGCGATTGAAAACGACAGGTTTCATCTTTTGCCGCCGGGGGTGTATACCCGTAACTTTATTCGAACCTATGCCGATTTTCTCGGTGTCGACAGTCAGGAGCTCCTGGATCACTTCACGAAGGAAAGGGAACAGACTGCGCCGCCGGTTCTTCAAAAAGACGATGCGGACATTTCCGCTGTCAATCACAGGCGGTATTGGAAGGTCTTTGCCATAGGTGCCGTCGCTCTGATTCTGATCGGTGTTCTGGTCTGGTCTTTGAATTCCTGCTGGTACGCCGGCAATTCCGCAATCAGTTCATTCATCGGTGAAAAAAATGATGAGGGACCAATCCCTCAGGTTAAGTTGCCGAACCGGGACGATGGCGCGGTTAACAGCGACAAAGGTCTTTTTATTCCGGCAGCGTCTTCCCGGACACTGCCCGATGCTTTGCGGCCCGAGATCGCCCGGCCGGTCAATCTGCAGCAATCAACCGTTCAGGATGTCTACCCTCGGATTTCTGCTAGTATTCCTGATTCTGAACAAAAAGCTGAAGAAAATTCGGGACGTTACCAACTCGTTATCGAGGCGAAAGAAAGGACGTGGCTGCAGATTCGTGCCGATGACGGAGCGGCGTCTCAGGTGATATTGAATCCGGGGGAACGGATAAACCGTACAGCTCGGGAGCACTTTATACTGGATATCGGAAACGCGGCTGGAGTCAGTGTTTCGTTTCAGGGGCGAAAGTTGGAAAATCTGGGCAAGCGGGGGCAGGTGGCCCACCTCCGTCTTCCCTGAAATCGGTGACGCAGCAGGAGATTGCAGCCTCAACGATCTGTTTGACAAGAACAGAATGTTATTTTATGGTGGCAGACAAAATGAGAAGAATCGTGCAGATTCGCTTCATTTCATGAAAGATCGCGCAAGCGCAAAGGAGAAAGAGATTTATGTTTGGAATCGGTATGCCTGAAATGCTGATCATCCTGGTGATCATTCTGATCATCTTCGGCGCCGGTAAACTTCCGGAAATCGGGGGCGCCATCGGTAAGGGAATCAAGAACTTCAAGAAAGCATCAAATGAATCTGAAGAGATCGACGAAAACTCCCGTCCCAAGAAGATCGAGCCGAAATAGAAGAGCCTTTTGAAGAATGCCGTTCGCCGCGTGGGGCCCTGTCCCTTCCGGCAGCGAGGCGAACGGCGTAAAGGCCCCGCTGCCGGATATCCGGAAATTTCATTTTACATTCGGAATCAATGTATGGCTTCCCTCCGCCTTATACCCGTTTGTGTTTTATATAGAGGATAACGGGACGGCAGGAAGAAGTCGACGCGCTCTGTCAGTCTGTGTAAGGCGGCCTGACATCAGAAGGGGACGTCATCTTCAGGAAGCGGCGGTAAATCATTGAAAGGCGAGAAGTGTCCTTCAGCCTGCGTTCGGACCTCCCCGCGATCAGCCCCTTTCGGGCTGAGCATTTTCATGTCCTGAGCGATGATTTCAGTCGTATAGCGCTTAACGCCGTCCTTTCCTTCCCAGGAACGGCTCCTGATCCGGCCTTCGATATAAACCAGAAGTCCCTTGGCAAGATAATTTCCGCAGATCTCCGCCAGCTTGCCGAAGACAACGATGTTGTGCCACTCCGTTTCCTGTGCTCTCTCCCCGTTTTTATCTTTCCACTGCCTGTCCGTGGCCAGACTGAAACTTGTAACCATGGCGCCGTCAGGCGTGTAGCGCACTTCAGGGTCTTTTCCCAGTCTGCCGATCAGGATCGCTTTATTAATCATGGAATTTTCGTTATCCTCCTTTTTTGAATTTAATGCCGATCCTTTTCCCTATACACAAATCATTCCGGATTGGCAATCTCGGAAAGGGATTTTCGTTGGAAGAAGACCGGGGCCACCGGACATTCAGGGTTTTCCAAAACCCTCTTGACTAATGGGGAAAAAAAAGATAGTGAAGTTCGCCTTCTAAAAAGCGTAAGGGTGGAAATTATGGAAGAAAGTGAACTTTTACGGAAACGGATTGAAAAGATAAGCGCCCTGAAAGCAGAGGGGGTTGATCTGTATCCCAATGGCGTCTGTGTCGGCGTTACAACCGAGTCGATTCTGGAACGCTTCAAGGATGCCGATAATGAGGCTCTGGCGGGGCTCAACGAACGGTTTACTCTGGCGGGAAGAATGATGGCCATCCGGAATTTCGGAAAAGCGGCCTTCATCAATATTCAGGACAGAAAGGGACGAATCCAGGCCTATCTTCACCGGAACAGCATCGGGGATGCGAGTTACGCGCTTTTCAAGCGCCTGGACGTGGGGGACATCGTCTTCATAGGCGGCAGGCCCATCCGGACCAAAACCGGGGAACTGACCATTGAGGCTGATGAATTCATGCTTCTGTCCAAGGCCATCCGGCCTCTGCCGGAAAAATGGCACGGTCTGACGGATGTCGAAACCCGGTATCGGCAGCGTCATGTGGATCTCATCGTCAATCCGAAGGTGCGGGAGGTCTTTATTACCCGGAGCAGGATCATCAATGCCATCCGTCAGTTCATGGATGAGCGGGATTTTCTGGAAGTGGAGACGCCCATGATGCAGCCCAAGGCTGGCGGCGCCACGGCGCGCCCTTTCGAGACGCATCACAACGCCCTGGGGATGGATCTTTATCTCCGTATCGCCCCCGAACTGTATCTGAAACGTCTCATTACCGGCGGGATGGAACGGGTTTACGAAATAAACCGGAACTTCCGTAATGAAGGGATATCCACATTCCACAATCCCGAATTTACGATGATGGAATTCTATCAGGCCTATGCGACTTATGAGGACCTGATGGATATGACAGAAGAACTGTTTGCTTCTGTTGCAATGAAAATTTTCGGCGGCCTGAAATTCCAGTATCAGGGAATGGATATCGACCTGACCCCGCCGTGGCCCCGTATATCGGTCAAGGAGTCGATTCTGCGGCATCATGACATCGATCCCGACGTGCTGGAGGATCAGGAGAAGGCCTATGCCTATGCCTGCAAACTGGGACTTGAAGTTCGAAAGACGGAACCGCTGGGAAAACTCGTAACCGCCATCTTCGAAGAGGTCGTGGAAAAAGAGCTTGTGCAACCCACGTTCGTTACTCTTTATCCGGTCGAGGTTTCTCCGCTTTCCCGGCGCAACGGGAAAGATCCTTCCCTGACCGACCGCTTCGAACTTTACATAGCCGGCAGAGAAATCGCCAATGCCTTTTCCGAGTTGAATGATCCTCAGGATCAACGGGAGCGTTTCCTGATGCAGGCCAGGGAAAGGGAAGAGGGGAATGAGGAAACGCACGTCATGGATGAGGATTATGTCCGCGTCCTTGAATACGCCATGCCGCCGACGGCCGGCGAGGGGATCGGGATTGACCGGCTGGTCATGCTGTTCACGGATTCACCGTCCATCAGGGATGTCATCCTGTTCCCCCACATGCGGAAGCGGGATAAGGAAACGGACTGAGAATCCGACGGCAGATTCCGGACCGAAAATCCATTTAAGTCAGCGCGTTTATAAAACATGTCCTATGAATTTTTCATAAACCTTCGTTATCTCCGGGCAAAGCGGAAGCAGGTTTTCGTTTCCATCATCACCTTCATTTCCATTGCGGGCATCTTCCTGGGAGTGGCGGCGCTGATCATCGTTCTTGCCGTGATGAACGGTTTTGAGACGGATCTGCGCAACAAAATCCTGGGAATCAATTCGCACATTGTTCTCATGGAATACCAGGGCATGATGAAAAACTATGTCCAGGTCATGCAGGAGGTGAAAGAGGTGCCGGGGGTTGTGGCCACCACTCCCTTCATATACAGTCAGGCCATGCTGAAGAGTGAAAACGGCATGAGCGGCGTTGTCCTGAGGGGGCTCTCTTTAAAAGACGCCTTCGGGGTCATCGATCTCGGGCGGATGCATGCCGGCAGTGTCCAGGCCCTTGCCGAACCGGTGCGCCGGGATGGCGCGACCGAAGGGGAGCCGGAAGTTCTTCCCGGAATTGTCATCGGCAGGGAGCTGGCGAAAAATCTCGGGCTGATCCTTCATGACTCCGTTTACATCATTACGCCCATGGGGATCTCCACCCCGATGGGGTACGTACCCCGGATGAAAAAATTCGTGGTGGTCGGCATCTTCGATTCGGGGTTTTATGAGTATGATTCCACGCTGGCCTATCTTTCCCTCAGGGATTGCCAGGCCTTCCTGAATCTGGATGATGTGGCTTCCGGGCTGGAGATCAAGGTCAACGATATCTATCGCGCGGATACCATCGCCCGGACGATAGAGAAAAAACTCGGCTATCCCTACTGGGCAAGGCACTGGATGGAGATGAACAAGAATCTTTTCGCCGCGCTGAAACTGGAAAAGAGGGTCATGTTCATTATTCTCAGTCTGATCGTGCTGGTTGCCGCCTTCAACATCATCAGCACCCTGATCATGGTGGTCATGGAAAAGAACAAGGACATCGCGATCCTGAAATCCATGGGGGCCACATCGGGCAGCATCATGAAGATCTTCGTTTTCCAGGGATTGACCATCGGGACGATCGGAACGGCCCTGGGGTGCATCGCGGGACTGGCTGTGGCGCATAATCTGTCCGGCCTGTCCGTTTTTGTCGAGAACCTCTTCGGATTCAAGATCCTGCCGGGGGATGTCTATTATCTCAGTGAACTGCCCTCCCGTGTGGATTATACGGATGTGGCGATCATTGTAGCTGGATCGATTCTCATTTCATTCCTGTCCACACTCTATCCGTCCCGCAGGGCGGCGCGGCTCGATCCGGCGGAGGCGCTGCGCAATGAATAAGTTTCTATTCCGGAGGGCGGCTTTGTGATCCAGGTCAGGAATCTCAAGAAGACGTTCATCAAAGACGGCAACCGGATCGAAGTGCTGCGAGGGCTGGATCTGAAAATTGAAGACGGGACTTCGCTGGCTATTCTCGGGGTTTCCGGAGCCGGTAAAACGACGTTCGTCCATATCCTGGGAACGCTGGATCATCCGACTTCAGGAGAAGTCCTTTTCAATGGTCTGGATGTCTTCAACTGGCCGGAAAAAAAGCTGGCTTCTTTCCGGAATCGGACCATCGGGTTTGTGTTTCAGTTTCACAATCTGCTTCCAGAGTTCAGCAGCCTTGAAAATACGATGATGCCGGCCCTGATCAGCGGCATGCCCAGGCGAAACGCCCTCGAAAGAGCGGAAACATTATTGCATGATGTGGGTCTTGGTGATAGGATGACGCACAAGCCTTCGGAGCTTTCCGGAGGAGAGCAGCAGCGGGTTGCCGTAGCCCGGGCGTTGGTCATGGAACCGGAAATTCTTCTCGCCGATGAGCCCACGGGAAATCTTGATACGGAAACCGGTCGGAAAATAGAGGATATTCTTTTGGAACTTAACCGGCAAAAGGGGATTACCCTGATCGTGGTGACCCATAATCAGTCTTTAGCCGGTAGAATGTCGCGAAGCATCGGCTTGCGGGATGGAGAAATAGTGACCTGTGCATAAAAGAATGTACCTTATGTTTCACAGAATCTGCCTGATCGGACTTGTCGCGTTTTTCCTGGCCGTGGGGAACCTTCCGGCCCAGGAGGCGGCACGTATCGTAATTTTTCCTTTCGACGTTTTTACCTCTGCGGATAAAGCCTCATTGCAGGCGGTGATTTCCCGTAATCTTTCCAGTGAGCTTCGGAGATCTGGAAAGATCGTGCTGATTGAGGAAAGCGCGTATGCGGATCTCCTGGCCGGTCAGGCGGCCAGCGAGGCGCTGGGCTTCCGTATCGGCCGCGATAAAGGAGCCGACTATGTCGTTATGGGAAGTCTCTCTGAATTCGGGGAAACCCTCAGCGCCGATGTGCGAATTCTGGATATCCGTCAGGGGAAGCGCATGCCGCCCCTCTTTATCCAGGGAAGGGGACGGGCTCAGATCGAAAAACTGGCCGGGGAGGTCAAATCGGCAATTCTGTTGAAAATCGCGCCGGAACAGCGCATCGCCGGAGTCGAAATTCAGGGAAATCGCAAGATCGGGGCCAGTGCCATCGAGCAGGTACTGAAAAGCCGGAAGGGCGGTCTTTTCTCCGAAGGGGATATCTCGGCGGATATCAAGGCCATTTACAGGATGGGATATTTCAGTAATGTATCGGCGGAAGTTACGGACTCCCCTGAAGGCCGGATTCTCGTCTTCACCGTTCTGGAAAAGGCCATGATCGCGGAGGTCAAGATTACAGGAAACAAGGCCGTCGGCACAAGCGACATCGAAGCGGTGCTGGGCGTGAAACCCCGGCAGATTCTCAACGCGGAGAAGGTGAAGGCCGATATCCTGAAGATCAGGGAGCTTTATGACAGCAAAGGGTATTACAACGCCGAGATCAAGGATCGGATAGAAAGTTCCGGCCCCAAGGACATGCGGGTCGTCTATGAGATCAAGGAGAACGAGCGGCTGTTCATCGAGGGGATCAGCTTCGAGGGAAATGAGACCTACAGCGATAAAGAGCTTCGCAACATGATGTCCACATCGGAAAAGAGCATCCTTCATTTCTTCACCGATTCCGGCATTCTCAAGAGAGAACAGTTGAAACAGGATATCGCCAAGCTGAACGTCTTTTATCTGAACAACGGATTCATGAACGCCCAGGTGGGGGAATCGGAAATCACCCATGACCGGAAAGGCATTTATATCAAGATTCCCGTCAACGAGGGGAAGCGGTTCCGGGTCGGGAAAGTCGAGATCGCCGGCGATGAACTGACCGTTTCCAGGCAGGATCTGATAGCGAAACTGAAGATCGCGAAGAAGGAAAATTACGATCGTGAAGCTATCATGAAGGATCTCGAATATCTGACCCAGGCCTGCAATGACGAAGGGTATGCCTATGCAGACGTCAATCCGCGGATCGCGCCTCAGGAACAAACCCAGACTGTGGATGTCGTCTTTGAAATTACCAAGGGACAACATGTTTACTTCAATCGGATCGCGATCAGCGGCAACACCAAAACACGGGACAAGGTTATTCGAAGGCAGCTGGCCATCACCGAAGGGGACCTGTACAACAGTACGAATTTGAAGAAGAGTTACGCGAATCTCAATCGACTGCGATATTTCGAGGAAATCGATTTTCAGACGGAAAAAGGTCCGGATGAAACGAAGACCGACGTTAACATCCGCGTCAAGGAAAAACCAACGGGTCTCTTCAGCATCGGCGCCGGCTACAGCGGTCAGGACGGAGCCATCCTGACTGCGCAGGTCTCCCAGCAGAACCTGTTCGGACGAGGACAGTCCCTGAGCGTCAGGGCCAACCTGGGATCCGAGTACAACCTTTATGAAATATCCTTTGTGGAGCCTTATCTGCTGGATATGCCCCTGTGGAGCAAGTTCGATCTCTGGAACTCGGCGCGGGAATATGACTCTTACGATCTGGATACCAAGGGAGTCGGAATTACCCTGGGATATCCCATCCTGCCGAAGTATCGCATTACCGGCTATGTGGGCTATCGTTTCACAATAGATGATGTAACGGAAATCGAGGAGGATGCCTCATGGATCGTGAAGGACCAGGAAGGCGAGACGACGACGAGCGGCGTCACCCTCACACTGACGCGGGATACGACGGATGATTATATCTTTCCCTCCAGGGGATCGAAAAACAGCGTGTCCGTGGAATATACCGGGGGACCCCTGATGGGAGACACGGGATTCACGAAGTATGGAATCACCTCTGCATGGTTCTTTCCTCTGCCGCTGGAAACCGTTCTGGGAACGAGAGTCCGGGGCGGATACATCGAGTCTCACAGCGGCGAAAAGCTTCCCGTCTATGAGCGGTTTGTCCTCGGGGGGATTAATTCCCTCCGCGGATTGCGGGATGTGGGGTACAAGGATCCTGTAACGGGAGATGTCATCGGCGGAACGACGATGTTCAATGTCAACGTGGATTTCATCTTCCCCCTGATCAAGAATGCCGGGATGAAGGGCGTTATTTTTTATGATACCGGCAATGCCTGGGAAAGCGGTTACCATCTCGACGATCTGCGTCAGACGGCGGGTGTCGGCATTCGCTGGTATTCGCCCATCGGACCGCTCCGGCTCGAATGGGGATACGTTCTTGACCCCAAGGACGACGAATCGGCAAGCCGCTGGGAATTTACCATTGGGATGTTCATGTAAAAATGATCGGCCGCCATGTCCTCATGGAAGATCATTGTACTCCGGTCTGTAATCCTGCCGACGCTGGTCCATATGGGATTAATGAAGTGAAAAGTTGTGAGTGCCGTTGAAATTTGGTGAAGGAAACGGTATTTTTTCGCCATGCAACGGGATTGTTTACAAAAAAATCAGTTTAGATCGTAAGGGGGAGATATTTCATGAGAAATAAAATTTTGAGGGTATTGCCTTTGGTTCTGGGATTGTTGTTTCTCTGTTCAGTGTCGATGGCCGGAGCCGAAGAAAAAATCGGTTTCGTGGACGTCAGGGAAATCATGGTCAATTCCGATGCGGGGAAAAAGGCTTCGGAAGAATTCAAGAAAACCTTTGAAAAAAACAAGACCCAGATTCAGGCAAAGGAAACGGAACTGAAAAAACTCAGGGAAGAACTGGAAAAACAGCGTTCCATTCTCAAGGAAGCCGCACTGAAAGAAAAGGAAAGCGCGTATCAGAAGAAATTTCATGACTACCAGGTGATGGTCAAGGATGCCAATGAAGATATGCAGAAGCGGGATCAGGAACTGTCCCGGTCCATGATTCCGGAAATCATGAAAGTCATCAGCACAATCGCGGCGAAGGAAAAATATACGGCGGTCTTTGATATCGGAACGGCTCTCTTTTTTGTAAAGGAAAAAGATCTGACGAAACAGGTCCTCGCTGAATTCGACCGTACCTACAAACCGAAAAAGTAAAAACGGCGGATTGAATGGGAAGCCGTACTCGAAAGGAGAAGGGGCAGAAATCTGGCAGTGAAAAAATCGATTAATGAAATTGCTGACTTCCTGGGTGGTAAGGTTGTGGGCGACGGCGGGATTCTGATTAAAGCGGTTCGGGGAATCGATGAAGCCGGTCCAGGAGACATCACGTTTGTCGCCAATCCGCAGTATGAGAAAAAGCTGAATGAAACAGGGGCCTCGGCGGTTCTCGTTACCAGAGACACGGAACGTCCCGGAGAAAATGTGACGTTGATCCAGGTCGATGACCCCTATGTGTCCCTGGGAAAGCTGCTGACGATCTTTTATCCCGAAGAGAGGGAAAAACCGGGGATCAGCGCGCAGGCGATTGTCGAGGAGGGCGCTGAGATTTCCCCTTCAGCGACGGTTTATCCCGGCGTCTATATCAGCAGTGGGGCCGGAATAGGCGCTGGTGTGGTTCTTTACCCCGGAGTCTTTGTCGGGCGGGATGCCGTGATCGGGGAAAACTCCATTCTTTATCCCAACGTTTGTGTATATCGACGATGTCTCATTGGTAAACGGGTGATTCTTCATGCCGGCGCCGTGGTCGGAAGCGATGGGTTTGGTTTTGCCAATCCGGGTAGGGACAACATCAAAATTCCCCAGATCGGAATTGTTCAAATCGATGATGATGTAGAGATCGGGGCCAACACGACCATCGATCGGGCGACACTCGGGCGGACCTGGATCCAGCGGGGGGTCAAGATCGACAATCTGGTTCAGATTGCTCATAATGTCGTTATCGGGGAGAAATCGATCATTGTTTCCCAGGTCGGTATATCTGGAAGCACCCGATTGGGAAGAAGTGTGATCCTAGGCGGTCAGGCCGGTCTCGTGGGCCATCTGCAGATCGGTGATTTCGCCATGGTCGGCGCTCAGAGTGGTGTTCATGAAGACGTACCGGCCAACTCCGTCGTTTCCGGTTCGCCTTGTCAGCCCCACCGCAACTGGCTGCGATCGATGTCCTGTCTGCCCCGATTGCCGGATATGCGTCATCTGCTGAATGATCTTCGAAAGCGGATTGAGACTCTGGAAAAGCTTTCGGAGATGAAAAAGGAAGTCGAGAAAGAAAAGGAATCAAGTCGCGAAAAAGAGGAAACAAAGTAATATGACAGTTCATCCTACTGCAATCGTATCGCCTGACGCGCGGCTGGCGCAAGGCGTCGAAATTGGAGCTTACAGCGTCATCGGTCCCGGGGTAACCGTTGGGAGAAACACATTTCTCGGATCTCATGTCGTTATCGAACGGGATACGGATATCGGGGAAGGGTGCCGGATTTCTTCCTTCTGCTCCCTCGGCGGCGATCCTCAGGATCTCAAATATGAAGGTGAGAAAACACGGGTCATTATCGGAAATTATAACGTGCTTCGCGAATATGTGACCGTGAACCGGGCGACATCCGCTGATATCGGCGTCACCATCATTGGGGACCACAATCTGATCATGGCCTACTGTCATGTGGCCCATAACTGCAAACTGGGAAACCATATCGTGATTTCCAATGGTTCCCATCTGGCCGGCCATATTCATGTGGATGATTACGCGATCATCAGCGGCATGGTGGGAATTCACCAGTTTACGCGGATCGGGGCGCACTCCATCATCGGAGGGGCATCGGCGGTCACGCAGGATGTGCCTCCTTATGTGACCGCGGCGGGCAATCATGCAAAACTTTACGGGCTCAATCTTATCGGACTGGAGCGCCGGGGATTCAGCAAAGAGACCATTTCCGCTCTGAAGGAGGCCTATCGAATCATCTTCCGCTCCTCATCACTGCGACGTGAAGACGCCCTGGAAAAAGTGCGGCAGACCGTGGCCGATACACCTGAAGTCCGTCACTTTATTGATTTTATACAGACCTCGGAACGGGGCGTTTGCCATTAACAACAAAGAAATGACAGGGAAATCATGAAAAAAATTCGAGTGGGCGTTGTCGGCATCGGTCATCTGGGAAACTATCATCTGCAGAAATATGCGAAAATTGAGGATGTGGAGATCGTCGGGGCATCGGACAGCCTGCCTGAACGAGCCCGGAAGGCGGCGGATCTCTTCGGCTGCGAGGCCTTTAACGATCACCGGCAGCTCCTCGGGCGGGTGGACGCCGTGAGCGTTGCTGTGCCGACAGGGGCGCATTATTCCGTGACCCGTGATTTTCTGGAGGCCGGCGCTCATGTGCTCCTTGAGAAACCGATCACGGAAACGCTGGCGCAGGCCGATGAACTGGTCGCTCTGGCGGAGAAAGGCGGACTCGTTTTTCAGATCGGATTTGTGGAGCGCTTCAATCCGGCTATTGCCGCTCTGGAAGGTGTTATGAAAAAGCCGGTCTTTATCGAGGCTCACCGTCTCCATCCTTTTTTCGAACGCGGAACGGACGTTGACGTTGTTCTTGACCTCATGGTTCACGATCTGGATCTCATCCTTCACTTTGTGAAATCTTCCGTAAAGCATGTTGATGCCGTCGGGGTGTCTGTTCTTTCCGACAAAGTGGACATTGCCAATGCGCGTCTTACCTTCACGAACGGGTGTGTGGCGAATGTAACCGCCAGCAGGGTGACCGCCAAAACCATGCAGAAGATCCGGTTTTTTGAAACCAACGGTTATCATTCAGCCGATTGCGCTGCCAGGAAGGTTCAGTCTCTGCAGAAGAAAACGCATCCGGACGGCAGGATCGAGATTGCGGAAGTTCCTTTGAACATCCCCTCCCACGATCCTCTCGAGGCTGAAGTCCGGTCCTTTGTTCAGGCTATACAGACCGGATCGCCGCCTCCCGTGACCGGAAGGGAGGGGCGGCAGTCCCTGGAAGTGGCCTTGAAAATTGTAGATCGCATTCAAGAGGCCAGGCGGGCCTCTGGCGGATAACAAAAGCCTCCGGTGAATTCAAAACTTGTCCTCATTGTGGCGGGTGAGGCCTCTGGAGATCTTCACGGCGCCTCTCTGGTCGGGGCGATGGTGAAGAGAGAACCCGGCATTCGCTTTTACGGAATCGGAGGCGTCAACCTGAAGACTGCCGGCGTGGATTTGTGGGCCGACGCGGCCGATATGGCAGTTGTCGGACTGACCGAAGTGGCGTCAAAACTGCGGGGAATTCTCACCGTCATGCATCGCCTGAAAAAGTCGATGCAACTCCTGAAGCCTGATCTCGTTATTCTCATCGACTATCCCGACTTCAATCTGCCCCTTGCCCGATCGGCAAAGAAAAACGGCATACCGGTGTTTTATTATATCTCTCCCCAGGTCTGGGCATGGCGGAAAGGCAGGCTTCGAACCATCAGCGGACTCGTTGACCGCATGGCCGTTATTCTGCCCTTTGAAGAGCCGCTTTATCGGCAGGCGGGCGTCGATGTATCCTTTGTCGGCCACCCACTGCTGGACGTCGTTCAGGCAACCTCTTCAAGGGATGAAACTCTGCGCATGTTCGGGCTGCGGGAGGACGTGACGACCGTGGCGCTTCTGCCGGGCAGCCGTAAGGGAGAGGTCACGCGATTGCTTCCCGTCATGTTGAAGGCGGCGCGGATTCTGACGGAAAATATCTGTCCCGTGCAGTTTCTGCTGCCCATGGCGAACACGCTGGACGAGACATGGATGAAAGATCAAATCGCGAAGGCGGATCCACCTGGGGTCCGTCTGATTCGCGGAGCGACTTACGATGCGGTGGCTGCCGCCGATGCGGCGGTGGTGGTTTCCGGGACGGCCACTCTGGAAACGGCGCTTCTGGGAACGCCCCTGATCGTCATCTATAAAGTCTCGGCGCTTTCCTATCTGATCGGGCGGATGCTGATTTCCGTCGATCATATCGGTCTGGTGAACATTGTCGCCGGGAAAACCGTTGCCCCGGAGCTGATTCAGGGCGCTGCCAATCCGGAGCGGATTGCCGCGGAAATCCTGGCGATCCTCGGCCAACCCGACCGACGTAAAGCAATTCAGGAAGAGCTCTCCCATCTTCGCGACAAACTGGGACTGCCGGGAGCGGCTGAGCGGGCGGCTGTTATGGCTTTGACACTCATAAAAAAATCAGATTGCTGACACTCTGAAAGAATCCCGGACTCTCTGCCATAGACCGTCGGGTCGGCTTGGCGGGAAATCGCGGCTGCAAGCCGAGAAGATTTGAAGGAAATCAACGAATGGATATCTTTAAACGCCTTTTAAAACTGGCCAGACCTCATGCCCCTCGATTCGCGGTGGCCATGGTCTGCATGCTGATCGCGGGGGCTTTAACGTCATCCCTGGCCTTTCTTGTCAAGCCGGCCCTGGATGACATTTTTCTCGACAGGAATGCGGAAATGCTCAAATGGATTCCCCTGGCGATTATCCTGATCTATCTGGTCAAGGGGGGATGCAGTTATTTCCAGGCCATACTGATGAGTTTCATCGGCCAGCGGATCGTTGCCGATCTGCGGAACCGGCTCTATGAACAGATCCAGAAGCAGTCTCTGTCGTTCTTTTCGAAAAATCCCACGGGCGTTCTCATGTCGCGGATCACCAATGACGTGAATTCCATTCAGGGCACCGTATCCGACGCGGTGACGAGTCTCATGAAAGATTCATTTACCCTGATCTGTCTGGTGTTCGTCATCTTCTACCGGGACTGGCAGCTGGCTATTATCGCCATGATCGTTTTCCCCCTGACGATTTATCCCATTGCCAAATTCGGTCAGAAAATGAGAAGCGTCGCCACCCGGACCCAGGTGACCATGGGCAGTCTCACCACCCTCCTTCAGGAGACCATTTCCGGGACGCGCATTGTCAGGGCCTTCTGCATGGAAGCCCATGAAAATCAGCGCTTTGCCAGGGAAAACGAGAAGCTGATGCATCTGGCCCTGAAATCTGTTTCGATCAACGCCCTTTCCAGTCCCTTCATGGAATTTCTGGGTGGAATCGGCATTGCCGCCATCATTTTTTATGGAGGCTACCAGGTCATCAAGGGGTCTTCCACCCCGGGTACCTTTTTTTCCTTCCTGACGGCGCTGATCATGCTTTACGAACCGGTCAAGCGGCTGACGAACGTCAACAACACGATTCAGCAGGGGATTGCCGGCGCCCAGCGGGTTTTCAGCATCATCGATCTTGTTCCCGATATTGTCGACCGGGATGAAGCCGTGGAGCTTCCCCGGATATCCGAAAAAATCGAAATCCGCAATATCTCCTTTGCCTATGATGATACACCGGTGTTGCGGAACATCAATCTGACCATCCGTGCAGGCGAAGTGGTGGCTTTTGTCGGAATGAGCGGCGGCGGAAAAACGACGCTGGTCAATCTGATCCCTCGTTTTTACGATGTGACTGCCGGGCAGATCCTCATCGACGGGCATGACATCCGTGATGTCTCGCTGATATCGCTGCGCCGTCAGATCGGGATCGTCACGCAGCAGACGATCCTGTTCAACGATACGGTGAGAAACAATATCGCTTACGGCAGCCAGGGCTGTTCGGAAAAGGAGATCATCGAGGCGGCCAGAGCGGCCAATGCCCACGATTTCATTGTGAATCTTCCTGAAGGATACGATACGGTCATCGGCGAACTGGGCACAAAGCTTTCGGGAGGAGAACGTCAACGGATTTCCATTGCCCGGGCGCTGCTGAAGAATGCCCCTATCCTGATCCTGGATGAAGCCACCTCGTCTCTGGATACGGAGGCGGAGATGGAAGTTCAAGAGGCCCTGGAACGTCTCATGAAGGGGAGGACGACCCTGGTGATCGCCCATCGTCTGTCCACGATCCGCAATGCCGACCGGATCGTCGTGCTGGTCAAGGGCGAAATTGTGGAAGAAGGCGCCCATGAAACGCTGCTGGCCCGGAGAGGGGAATATTACAAACTCCATCAGTTGCAATTCAAGGAAGACAAGGTCGGGGAAGAGGTTGGGCGGAACGATTCCTGATGGACGGAAATTCACATGAATGTTCGAGAACGATGCCGCCGGCTCTGGGAGGATCCCGGGCCCCGTAAAGATAGAAGCCCCTTCGCCCTCCTGCTGGAAGTCTTTTCCCTGTTTTACCGAGTTGGGGTTGTCCTCAGAAACGATTTCTATGATCGGGAACTCTTCAGGTCCGTCAGACTGCCCTGCAGGGTGATCAGCGTGGGGAACGTCACCGCGGGCGGTACGGGAAAAACGCCCATGGTGATCCTGCTGGCACGCCTGCTCAAGGACTTAGGATATCGTCCGGCAGTGTTGAGCCGGGGTTACGGAGGAAAAGGAAAGGCGCCGGTCAATATTGTCAGCGACGGAGCTTCGATCCTGATGAGTCCGCTGGAGGGAGGCGACGAGCCGGTGCTCATTGCCCGAAGCGTCCCCGGGATTCCCGTTCTGACCGGGTCGGACCGCTGTCTCACGGGCAGAAATGCGATCGAACGCATGGGCGCCGATGTCCTTATTCTGGACGATGGTTTCCAGCATCGCCGTCTCTTCCGGGATATCAACATCGTGTTGCTGGATTCCGACCGGCCATGGGGGAACGGTTTTCTTCTGCCCAGGGGACCTTTGCGCGAACCGCCGACAAGGGCCCTGCGACGGGCGGACATCGTGATCCGGACAGGGGGAATGCATAATAGAACTTCGGGAGAAGCGGCAGGGACTCAGGTTGAAACCGGAGACTCCGGGGCGGTTTTACTGCGCAGCAGCCCGATTTTCAGAGGGATCCACCAACCCTGCGCCCTGATTTCCCTGGATGGGGGACGGAAGATGGATCTCCAATACCTGGCGGGGGAACGGATCTGTGCTTTTGCCGGCATCGGCGTCCCGGAACAGTTCCGGAAAACACTGGAGTCTTTAGGCGCGGAAATCGTCGAGTTCCTGGCCTATCCGGATCATCACCGCTATGATTCTTCAGATCTGGCCTTTATTGAACGCACGGCGAAGGAAGCCCGAGCGGAGATGATCGTGACCACGGAAAAGGATGAAATCAAATTGGCGCCAATGGAAAAATTGGCCTTGCCCGCCTGTTTTTTGAGCATTGAGATGAGAGTCAAACCGCAAAAATCTTTTGAACATCTGGTTCTGGAAATGATGAAGGATGGTTGAGACCGCGGGGGACAGATTCCTTGTTGATGGTTCCGCCAGCCAATGAAAATCATCTCAATCGGCCGCAGCTCTCTTAACAAATAAAGAGAGAAAATATAAGCGTTTTGTCAGGTCTGATTGCTGACATGAATTAATAAATTGTCCATAATGCTTTAAGCAGTCCGATTTCCTTAAATCCCTCAATGACCTCAAGTATGCCAACCAGCCAGACAAACCACAGGGCACTGAACATGTGGTCCCTGTAAACTGCCGGTTTAACAGAGTAAATTTCAGGTTCATCAAAGGTCGAGAGCTTTGGGAAAAAAGCAGGCACTCTGCTTTTGTATCGCTCAAACTCAATTCCAAATAATTGCTTGAGGCGTTTTTCTTCACTTTTGATAACAGAAGGATAATAGAGGGCAAAGAGGATAGCGAAAGCTATTGGAAAAGTGAGAGTTTCGGTAGCAAAGCCAATTCCGGCCACTCCGATCATGCTGAAAAAATACAAAGGGTTTCGACACAGGGAATACGGACCTTTTGTAACCAGGATGTCATCTTTGTAGCCGGCAATGTAAAGTGAACACCACATTCTCCCCAATGAGGCAATAGCGACAAGAATGATGCCTGCTAAGAACAAGGAAAATGAAATGTATTCATTCTTTGATTCCCAGTAACTCTGTGTAGTGAAGAAAAAAAACAAACATATAAATGCGGCAATGCGAGACAGAAGTGTTCGATATATTTCATAATTTGATTTCATTTGTTTATCTTTTCCAATCGTATTTCACGGAAGAATTTTTTCCCTTTAAAAGTTACGTTTCAGAAAACGCCGGATCATCGAAACCGGCCTCCCGGAATCCCTTTCTGCGGAGATGACAACTGTCGCATTGCCCGCAGGGCTTTCCATCAGGCAAGGGATCGTAGCAGCTGTGGGTCAGTCCATAGTCCACACTCAGGGCCATGCCCTTGCGAATGATGTCCGCCTTGGAGAGATCAATCAGCGGGGTGCGGATTTTCACGCGCATTGTGCCTTCCACAGCCGCCTTGATGGCGAGATTGGCCATGGCTTCAAAGGCTGTAATATATTCAGGACGGCAGTCGGGATATCCGCTGTAATCCACCGCGTTCACGCCGATAAAGATTTCCGATATCTGTAAGACCTCTGCCCATGCCAGGGCGTAGGAGAGGAAGATGGTGTTTCTGGCTGGGACGTAGGTTACGGGAATTTCCGCCGATGTCTCTTCTCCCTCCTGTTTTTTCGGGACTTCAAAAGGCCCTGTAAGGGCTGATCCCCCGATGATTCTTAAATCAATAGAAATAAAAAGATGCTCCTTCGCGCCCAGAGCGGCGGCGATGCGCCTGGCCGCCTCCAGTTCGACGGCGTGGCGCTGGCCGTACTGGAAGGTGAGGGCGTAAAGTTCATAGTTTTCCGCTTTCGCGATTGCCATGGTGGTGGCGGAATCCAGCCCGCCGCTGAGCAGGACAACGGCCTTTTTCTTTGGACTCATACAAATGCCTCATGTTTTAACTTTTTATGCCAGGTCGTCTTTCCTCATCTGACTGCACCGGCTTCGTCTCTGTATCCTCGATATGATGTAAACATGCGACTGCACCGGCTTTTCCCTGCCGCCTCTTGGAGTCTTTTCCCTAGTTTCAAACACCCCGCACATCGTTTCCCCACAGGATTTTGTGAAGCTGGAGCTGAAAACGGACAGGAAGATGATCTTCCAGAATCCATCGGACCAGCTTTTTTGGATCAAGGCTATTGGTGACAGGAGAAAAGATGGGGGGATGGGAGATCCGGTTTGCCAGATTCCGGGAAATGAGGATTTCCTTAGCGAACTCGTAATCCTTTCTCTCGCCCAGGACGAACTTGATTTCATCCTGTCCGGTGAGATCATCCAGGTTGCGGTAATCGTTGCTCCGGCTTTCCCCACTGGAGGGGCATTTGATATCCACAATCCGTACACAGCGTTCATCGATTGTACGAATGGGTCTCGATCCATTGGTTTCCAGCAGAACATGGCATCCTCTGTCCAGCAGATCGCGGATCAGAAGGGGTGTTTCCTTCTGGATCAGGGGTTCCCCTCCCGTGATTTCCACGAGAGGACAATGATAAGAGGATATCCGGTCGAGAATGTCGGGGATGTCCCACAGCGTTCCTTCCTCGTAGGCGTAACGGGTGTCGCAGTAGGAGCAGCGGAGATTGCAGCCGGTCAGCCGGACGAAAACGCAGGGAATGCCGATAAAGGAGGATTCTCCCTGAATGCTGTAGAAAATCTCGTTGACCTTCAGGGGCACCTCATATCTCCCGGTAAGAGGCTTTGCTTGTCGGCGTTTCGGAAACCCTGACCCGTGAGACCCTGATCTTTTCCGTATTCAGTTTCCGACTCAGTTCGTTGTAGAGATGACGGGCGATGTTTTCCGATGAGGGGTTGATGTCGCAGAACTGCGGCAGTTCATTCAGGTTGACATGATCCAGGCGATGCAGAGCCTCCCGCACGGATTGCTTGACCTCCCGGAAATCGATGCCGATTCCGATTTCATTCAACTCCTCGCACTCGACGGTGACCTCGACGGCCCAGTTATGACCATGAAGGTGTTCACAGTTTCCGGGATAGTTCCGCAGTGCATGGGCCGCTGAAAACTGCTCTTCAATGCTGATTTCAAAAACACCGGGCATAAACGAAAGGCTCCTTTTGGATTCTGCCGAGGGGGCTGTTCTTTTTCCTGAAAAATCCGCCGATATTTTTAACCCACGCATAGGGAATCGCAGGCTCATGCTGCCTTATATACAGCCTGTACCGGGAAAAGCAATAAAAAATTCCGGAGCCTCTCCCGGGGGGAAAGCTCCGGACAGTTCCCGGAGTTTGCCGGGAGATGAACGTCTGCAGGAACCAGGGTGCTTCCGTTTCCTCTTCTTAAGGCGTGCTCAGCACCATGGATCGCCCCTGCCTCTTGATGTTGTAAGTGACCTTTCCGGAATCATTCTTCAGGGACTGAAGCAGGAAAACATCATCGGGTTCCTTGATGGGTTTGTTGTTGATGCCCTGCAGCAGATCACCGCTTTCGAATCCCCTGGCCTTGAGGGGACTGTCGGGCGGAACGTTGCCGATCACAAATCCATCCATTTTCCCATCGGTAAAATGAGGGCGGATCAGATTCTCGTCAATCACATTGTTGAGGTTTTTCATCATTTCGTTCCGGGCGACCAGTTTCTCCTGAACCTCGCTATCTCCCTGCTGAAGGGTTAAAGATTGCAGAGGGACCGTTCGGGCATGAATCGTTTCCATCGCTTCTCCCTTTTTGAAAACGACCATGTTTCTGCTCACCTGGACCAGGGTCCTTCCTCCACTGATGGCATCCCCAATCTTGTAAACCTTCTTGTTGTCCTGACCCGCCTCTTTCAGAACGGCAAATCCCGTTGTATTCCCGAAAGCGATGGTTCCCACGAGTTCCAGTGGAGGGGGTTGCGGGGGACCCTCAGCGTTCTGTCCGCCGGGAGGCGCGGAAATCATACCGAAGGGATTCTTTTCCGCGATGGATGAATAAGCCGAAAGGGGTTGAGCCGGGGCTGCCGGTTCCATTGTGACCTTTACGGGTGACGATTGCCGGGCAGGAGGGAGTGATTTTTTGCCCGGAAAAGGGGCTCCCAGTTTGTAAATCAGATTCCATGCCGTCCAGAGAACGGTCCCGCCAACCAGGACGAGGGTTAGAATGCGATAAACCCGTCCCGGATTCCCTTTTATGAAATGTGATAAGTTAAAAGTTTTAAACATTGAATACCTCTTTGCGACGGCTTCAGGTCTTTTCTCCGAATTCGTCGACAATCCGTATGAAGTGGGCGTTTTCAGCAGAAGAGACGGATTTCCGACTCCTCCTTATATCGAAGGCGTTTTTTCATAAGTTTTCAGAGCCAGGGTGGCGCTTAAAAACCCGGTTTCCGCAGGGCCTCCGGCAATGGATATCTGCTCTATCCAGATTCCGTATTCCGGTGATTCCGCGAGATAAAGAAATTGAATGAGCTGATCCATTGTGACCCGGGCGATTTTAATCTCTGTCCGGATTAAATCGTATCCTTCGCCGGCCTGGGATTTCGTGGATTGAAAATCCTGAATGCATGATTTCATATCCGTTTCGTTAATGATCCGATCCAGGTGAGAAGCCATGGTAAAATCGGGACTTCTCCTTTCCATCACCTGCCGGAGGACATCGGTTCCTCCCTTGAGGCTCTGGTATTGCGCTTTCAGTTCGGTCAGTTCCTGAAGAACCTTTTCCTGCCGGGCAATCGAACGGGTCATTTTGTCCCTTGCTTCGAAAAAGGGCAGGAGAATAAAATGAGTAAGCAGGAGCAGAAAAAGGCAGATCAACCCTCCGCCCAGGACGATTCGCTCCCGCTGCCGCAGACCGGACCAGTATGGCATAAAAGTTTTAAAGAACATGGGTCATCCTTAATTTGAACGTTTTTTTCGCGTCTTTGTTCGTGCCGCTGCCAAACTGCATCTGGATGTTGGAGAAGGATCGGGATTTTTCCAGTTCGCCTTTCCAGCGGGTGACGGCCTGGAAGTCGGACGCCTCTCCGGAGATTTCCAGGACGATCTGATTATAGCTGAGTTCCCTGATCACAATCCCGGACGCCTCGGGCAATGTGTCCATCGCTTTTTTCCAGGAGTCGAGGAAAAGTGAGCCCTGTTCCGCTCCCCTGGAAAACCCCCGGGCTTCAATGATCTTCTGCTGTAACTGACGAACCGGATCGACGATCCGGGTGACTTCCGGACAGCAGTTTTTAAAGGTTTTCGTGGTTTCTTCCTTGAGATGGCGAAGTTTCCTGCTGTCCGCGTAATATCCGGCGGCCAGGTTGCTTCCCAGGGCAAAGAACAGGATAACCGCCATCAGAGCGGTCCACCGGAGTTGACTCTTCATCCCGTTTCTTGCATTTGTGACGGCTTTTTCGGTCTTATTGAAATTGAAACCCGCCGATCCGTTGCCGCCTCGAAGGGCGAGGGCCAGAGCCTGATTCATGAGAGGCGCGTTCCAGGAGAGTCGGTTCTTCCCCGGAAGAGGAATGCCCTTCATTTTGAGCAGGTCGACAACCTCTACCGGAGTTTTGAAGAACTTTTCCAGGTCCTCCCGCAGGGTCGCGCTCAGCGCGCCGCCTCCGGTCAGGTAAATGCGGGAGGGCATTTCTTCGAGAAGACTGTTTTCCGCGAGGAATTGCAGCGTATCGGCGATCTGTCTGCAAAACTCAAATCGTTTCCGTTCTTTTCTATCCTGGTTCTGCAACTCCCCGTCCTTTTCTGCGGCTGGGCTTTTCCTGTTCTCATCGGGGTCGGAATGCGGAAGAAACCCGAATGTTCCGGGAGAGTCCGCGATCCCCCAGGGAAAGGATCTGACGTGAACGATGGAGCCGCTCTGAAAGAAAACGGCAACGGAAGCATGTGCGCCGATATCCAGAAGAATCCCGGAAGCATTGGGGATATTCTTTTCCAGAAGATTCATAGCGATGGGAACAGCGTCCGTGTCGACAACAGCCATGCCGATGCCGGCCGCATAGCGCACGCGCTCCTGAACATCCTGCTTTCTGGCCGCGGCAGCCAGAACCGTTGTCGATTCGGGGGTGTGACGAGGCGGCAGAGAATCGACCAGAACGGTTTCGATGGGATCCGGAATGTGAGGCTCCATTTCATATGTGATGATCTCATCGATCGTCTTTTCTTCAGTGAATGGAAGGGAAAGATTGCGAAACGAACAGGAGCCCGCTGGAATGGAAAAGACGCATTCCCCTTCTTTAAAATGCTTGTCCGTGAAAAGTTTCTGCAGAGCCTGTTCCAGGCCATCGGCAGCATCCAGGTCGATCAGAGCGGATGCCGCGATACTTTTCCTGCTTTTGTAGTCGAAGGTCAATGAAACCGCCTTTAAACAGGCGGTACCGATATCAATGCCAATGGTTTTCTTATTCATGAATTTCCATACAGAAACCGGAGCTTGAACTTCTCCGATTTTCCGTCCTTTTCCAAGATTCCCGTTACGGTTCTTCGACAGCTTCCCAGCACGCCGGTGGAGGTGATCCGGAATGCTTCACTTCTGGTCATGATCAGTTCCGAAGCCGGATTCAGGCCGGATGTGCCGATAACCTGTCTGTACCAGGCCGGGTCATCGAGTTTAGCCTCCCCCCTGCGCCTGGAGAAATCGATCTGCTCCAGCGTGTCCTTGCTGATCCCCGGAAAGAGAGCCATCAGAACCGGTCCGGGCGCCGTGTTGATGTTGATTTTTCCCTTGCCGTAAAGGGTGACATAAGCACATAGTCCTGGTTTCCCCGCCGTTCCATAGAGAAGATCCCGGGACACGGCGCCGGTTTTCAGAATCTCTTCCGGAAATCGAAATGGACCTTTCCTCTGGGGCTCTGATTCCGTGTCGGAAGAATCTGAACCTTCCGACGGCTGGGAATTCGATATCATCCAGTCTTTTATCGAATCGACAATGATTCCACTCTGTTCTTCCGTCAGGTTCCATTCCGGCAAGTTCAGAAAGCGGACCAGCAGATTTCGGATTTCCGCGTTCTCCGCGCCATCCTTATTGATCAGGAAATTGATCGGAATCTTTCCCGTTTCATCCTCAATGACGATATAGCTTTGACCTTCCTCGATCAAGGCATTAAATCTGGCCGACCAGGTTTTCGCATCCGCCCAGGGCTGATCCAGCCCGTCATAGTTAGTCTTCTCCGCATTGAGGCTGGCTTCGCTGAAAGCGACTCCCGACCGGGCCAGATACAGCGCCTGCAGGCCGTCCCTGAGATTCGTCGTTTCGGTGATCTCCCGCCGGGTCTGGGAAATCATTTGAACCGCGGCGGCCACCATGATCGAAGTCATGCAGAGGACAACAATCAGGGCGATTCCTCGTTGCCCCGATTTTTTAATCATCTTTGCCATGTTCAGGACTCCTGCGGACTCATGTTGGCTGGATGGACTCGGGTCATGAAGTGAAACGGCTTGCTCTCATCCTCAGGATTGACCAGTGTGAGTTCCAGAACGACACTGGCAGGGGGACTCTTCTGATCGGAGGAGCAGAAGGTATCGGATATGTCTCTGCCGGCGCGGTCGTAGAATCGATAAGTGATAGAGGAAAGGCCGCGGCAGATCACGAAATCCGATCCCGCGATATCGTCGCTGTCCGAAGTTTCACTTCGGGCAAGTTCATAATCTCCTTTTTCCGAATTCAGTCTTACGGAATAGGTAATGTTGCTGATCCCCGCCGGCGGTGTTTCCGGCCCCTCCGGATTCGTCCGGCTTAAGGAATGGAAGCTCAAGCGGGGGAAAGGCTTTTCTCTGATGACCTCCTGCTCCAGAATAAAGGGACACGTCTGCCCCGAGGGATAAGCGGATTCAATATCCTTCATCATGCGTTCCATGGAGCTTCTGGCCATACTGAAGACCCTCCCGGTATCTTCCCAGTCGCGGGTCACTTTCAACGTTCCTGAATAAGAGGCAAAAAGGACGGAAAAAATAAGCGTAAGGATAAAAAGTGCGACTAGAATCTCGAAGAGCGTGAACCCCGCCTCTCCGCCGTTTTTACTTGTTTCCGGAGGATGCCTCATGGGGATTCCTCCCTGTACTGGAGGCTGGTGAGACGGAAACTTTCGCGTTTTTCCGAAAGGGTATCCAAAACCGTCACCTCCACCTTCTTCAGGGTCGAGATGCCGCTTCCCCGGACGGAAACCTGCCACCCATATTGGGAAAAGTTGCCGCCGAAATTTCCATGATCCGAAGCGGCGCCTTCCTTTGCCGCCTCGATCTCCGCCATTTTGCTCTGTGCCAGCAGAGACAGCGTTGTATCCTTTTTGATCCGGTGAGCCATGGCGAGGCTCTGTGCCAAAGCGTGGGAAACCGCCGCAACGACGAGAGCCAGGACCGTCAAAGCGATCATCATCTCTATCAGGGTAAACCCCTTTTGTCTTTTTTCCGTTTTCATCATGGTCTGACCGGCTTCACTCCAGATCTTCAGCAGGCTCATCACGGATTTCAAGCTCACTCAGGAAGGGGCTGATGGTCAGACTTACGGCACAGTCATCCCGGCGGAGATGGATAACGGCCGGTTGAGCGTACCCCTGTCCGGACAAAAGGACGGTGGCTTCGCCCGCCTTCTGCATTTCTCCGTTTCCGCTGTGGATGCCGGTGATCCGGATGCCTTCGGGCAGCGCCCATGACCGGATTCCGGACTGTTGCTGCATCTCGACAGGATCGGATGTGCGGGATGCCCTGAAGCGGCCCTTATCAAGATCAACATGAAGAACATAATCAACCTGTTCCCGTACGGCCCGGTTTCGGGTCTCGCCGATGCAGTCCGCCAGCTTCCGTGCTTCCGACCGGACGGGATGCGCCGCCATCGTGTCCTTCAGAGAAGGAATGGCGAGTACCAGCAGAGTGCTGATCAAACTCATGACGACAATCAGCTCGATGAGGGTGTAAGCCCGGTTATTCATCTTCCCAACTGTTCACGTCCTGGTTTTTTCCTTCACCTCCTGGTTCCCCGTCGGCCCCATTGGAGCTCAGATCATATTCCCCGTGAACCCCCGGCTCTACGTAGACAAAGGGATTGCCCCAGCCGTCGGAAGGGATTTTTTTCTTTTCCAGATATCCTCCCTCCCGCCAGGCTCGGGGAGGCGTCCCCGTTTTTGGAGAGGCAACCAGGGCTTCCAGCCCCTGCTCAGTAGTCGGATAAACGCCGTTGTCCAGCTTGTAGAGCTTCAGCGCCGCCCCCAAACCATCGATCTGCAGACGGGTTTTTACCCGTTTGGCATCCTCGGTCCTGCCCATCATCCGGGGAACGATCAGTCCCGCGAGGATCCCGAGGATCACCAGGACCACCATCAGTTCGATCAGGGTAAACCCTTTGTTGTTTTTTTTAGTTTTATACATCATCTTACTCCTTGCGTTGCGTTATGTGATGAGGGATTTGTCTGGAAATTTTATTTCACGAGCTGGTTCATTTCAAAAATGGGCAGCAGGACGGAGATCACAACAAATCCGACGAGAAGTCCCATAATCAGGATCATCAAAGGTTCCAGCAGGGACATGAAAAAGGCCAGGCCGGCAGACGTTTCTTTTTCATAGCTGTCGGCGATTCGGGAAAGCATTTCTTCCAGCCGGCCGCTTTGTTCACCGATGGCGATCATTTCCGTGGCCATCCGCGGGAACAGACCGCTGCGGGCAAGGGCGACGGAAAGTCCCTGGCCTTCCTTGATTTCCACTCCGGCGTTTTCAATGGCCTCGGCGATGAGAAGGTTTCTCGCGATGTGACGGGAAATTTCCAGCGCCGTAAGCAGGGGGACGCCGTTCTGCAGCAGGGTCCCCAGGGTGGAGGCAAATCGCGCCATCGCCATTTCGCGATTCATTTTACCGAAAAAGGGGATACGGAGAAGCATAATGCTCCATAGACGCTTTCCCCGATCGGTCCGGGTAATTGCATAACGACCAAGGCCGGCAACGGCGGCGGCAAGAAGGAGAAGAAGCCACCAGGCATCGTGGAGAAATCCGCTGAAAGAGATCAGCAGGGTTGTTATCGTCGGCAAGGACTGGTTCATCTCTTCAAAAACCTCCGTAATGTTTGGAATCACGAAGGTGATGAGAAAAAAAAGGATCAGTGCGCCGAAAAGAAACATCAGGATCGGATAAGCGAGAGCGGCCTTGATTTTTCGTGCAAACTCCTGCTGTTTTTCGCTGTAATCGGCGAGCCGTTCAAGCACGACGGGCAAGGTTCCGGAAGCCTCCCCCGCTCTGACCATGCTGATATAAAAGGAAGAGAAGACACGAGGGAAAGAGGACATGCCGGCGGAAAGACTGATTCCTTCGACCACATCCTTCCGGATCTGCGAAAGGATGGATTGCAGGGCCTGGTTGTCCGTTTGCGTCACGAGGATATTCAGAGCCTGCACAAGGGGCATGCCTGCGGAAAGAAGGGTTGCCAGATGTCGGGTTGTCACCGACAGCTCGCCGGGATTCACCGGTTTGACAAAGGGCAATGGCTTCCGGGACAGGGGCTCCTGGGCCTGTGCGCCGATCCTGGCCTCCCTGCACTCCATGGGGAAGATAAAGGCTTCCCGCAATTTCTGTCTGGCAGCGGTGGCACTGGGCGCTTCCAGCGTTCCGCTGATCTGTTCGCCGCTGCGGTTCCTGGCGGTATATTCGTAAAAAGGCATGGTATTTTGGTCTGTGTCTTTCCGTCTGATATCTTTTGTTCCGGTTACACATCAAAGAGCGTCATTCGATGGCTTCGCTGTCGGCTCCTCGACGTGCGCTTCGGCACGTCTGTGCGCCTCTGCCTTGTCGCCTCGATATCATCTCTGATCTGAAACTGGAATAACTGAGCAAAAGGGGTATTTCTTCATGCACCGGGATGAGAGGCCGTCCGCTTGCGTGAGCGGGTTTTCAAAACGCGTGTGACCCGGAGTACTTCTTCTATGGTTGTGATCCCTTCCAGAACCTTGTGGGCGCCGTCCTGGAGCAGAGGCAGCATCCCGCATTCCACGGCTTCCTGGTGAATCGCGTTGGAATCCGATGTTTTCAGGATCATGTGCTTCAGCGATTCCTCCATCACCATGAGTTCCATAATGGCTGTTCTGCCGTGGTAGCCGGTGTTCATGCAGGCTGAACAGCCGCCCTTTCTGTAAATCGTCGCGTTCTCCGCCATTTCCGGAGACAGGCCGATATTGGTTAAAGATTGTCTGTCCGGGATATAGGGCTGTCTGCACTGCGGGCAGAGGACACGGACCAGCCGCTGAGCAACGATGGCGATTACCGATGAGGTAATGAGAAAAGGTTCGATTTCCATGTCAATCAGGCGGGTCACCGCACTGGCGGCATCGTTGGTATGGAGCGTGGAGAGGACCAGGTGACCGGTAAGCGACGATTGAATGGCTATTTCCGCTGTTTCTTTATCCCTGACTTCTCCCACAAGAATGACATCGGGGTCCTGCCGGACGATGGAACGCAGACCGTTGGCGAACGAGAGATCAATTTTCGGGTTGATCTGAATCTGGGCGATGCCGTCAATCTGATATTCAATGGGGTCTTCGATGGTGATGATGTTGATTTCCGAATTGTTGAGATTGGAAAGGAGGGCGTAAAGGGTTGTCGTTTTGCCGCTTCCCGTTGGTCCGGTTACCAGAATAATCCCATAGGGGGATGAAATCAGACGGTTGAAAATTCCTATTGTTTGCGGATTGAACCCAAGATCGGGCAATTGCAGCAGCGCGCGCGTCTTGTCCAGCAGGCGCAGAACCAGACGTTCGCCGAAGGCCGTCGGCAGTACGGAAACTCGAACATCCACGCTTCGGTTCCCGATCCTGGCATCGATACGGCCATCCTGGGGAAGCCGCTTTTCCGCGATATCCAGTCTGGCCATGATTTTGATACGGGAAACGAGGGCGGCGTGCACCTTGCGCGGCAGGTCCATGGCAATGCTGAGCATTCCATCGATTCGATACCGGATCTTCAGGGAATTCTGATAGGGTTCGATGTGAATATCACTGGCCCGGTCCCGGATCGCCCGGGAGAGAATCAGGTTGACCAGCTGGATCATGGGCGCTTCGTGCGCATCATCCAGAATATCCCCCGTTTCTTCGATTTCTGAAAGAATCCGGTCATAGGAGTCATCCATGAAGGTCTGGACAAAGGCCTCCACTGTGCTGCGGTCGTGTTCATAAAGCTGCTTGATGGCGAAAAGGATGGCGGATTCGGGAGCGAGAACGATGGAGATATCCGGATTCTGCAGCAGTCGCTTCAGGTCGTCGATGGGTTCGAAGAAAGCAGGATTGTTGACCGCGATAACCGTGGAGGAATGTGCTTCCAGGGGGACGATCTTGTGACGCTTCAGGAATTGAACAGGAACCTGGCCGTTGAATCCGACACCCGCGATCTCCGTCGGCATTTCTCTCCAGAAGGGAAGATTCAATGCCTGGGCCTGGGTGACAATTTTTTCTTCTTCCGGATTGAGATGGACTTCATTATCCATGGAATGAGGTGTGGCAAGTTCTGGGGTAATCGTCATTTATATCAGTGGTTTCCTTTCTTCTGACCAGGGTTGGAGAGATTTTTCTTCTCCCTTTCCAGATGGTCGCTTTTTTCCTTGGATATCCGGCTGGCATCTGTATGTTGGCGGATGACGCGGGGCGTTATAAAGACGTAGAGGTTCGTTTTTTCCCGGTTTGAGGATCGGGATTTGAAAAGCCAGCCGAGGACGGGGATATCACCCAGGAGAGGCACTTTGTAGGTGCCGAGCTGGGTGCTGTCTCCAATCATTCCGCCGATGACCACGGTTTCCGAATCCTTGATGGTCACGGTTGTGTTGACGGCCCGTTTGTTGGTTGTGGGCAGTCCGGTAGGAGAATCTTCCGTAACCTGACTGACCTCCTGATTGATCTTCATGCGGACGAATCCCTCACTGTTGATGTGCGGCGTGATCTTCAGGCTGACGCCGACATCCCGATATTCATAGGAGCTGTAATCAAGATTTGTCGTGGTTGTTTCCTTTCGGGTTGCATAGGGAACGTTTTTGCCGACATGAATCTGGGCCTCTTCGTTGTCCATGGTCAGAAGCTGCGGTTTGGACAGGATATGAATATCCGTATCGCTCTTGATGGCCTGGATCATGGCGCCGATGTCCTGAAAGGTTATCCCCCCAAGGGTAATTCCCGTCCCCAGAATGCCGAAGGTAAATCCTGAAGAATAAGTGGCAGGTGTTGTGACATCGGGCAGGATATTATACGTCCCGGCGGGCGGACCCAGACCGCCCGAGCCGAATAACAGCGACCCTGTGCCTCCGGAGCCTGCGTCGTGCATGGCTCGCCATTCAGTGCCGAGGTTGAAGTCCTTGACGATATTGACCTCAAGAATCAGGGCTTCGATGTAAACCATCGGTCGGGATGAATCCAGCTTTTGAATGAGTCCCTGAAGCAGTGCGTAATCTTCCGCGGAGGCGGTGATGATCAGGGAATTGGTTGCCTTGTCCGACTGGATCTGAACATTTCTGGAAAGGGCCGGTTGGCCTTTTTCGCTTCCTGGAGCGGTTTCCTTGGGTTGAAGATTGATCAGAACCTTGGCCAGATCCTCCGCGCTGGCATTCTGCAGAGGGTAAACGTGCATGACGATGGCGTTCTTCTCCAGCTCGCTGTCCAGCGCGGTGATGATCTTCAGAAGCCGCTGCACGTTGGATTCCACGTCCGTTATGACCAGCATGCCGGAAGGGGGATAGGCATGCACGATACTGTCCCTTGTCACGAGGGGATCGATAACTTTTTTGAGATCTTCGGGATTGCCATGCTTCAGCTTGACAATGCGGGTGATCAGTTGATCCTCCCGTCCTCCTTCTTCATCCTGCAGAAAAGTGGGGATATCCTTTTCCCGGGCATCCTTCCGGGGGAGGATCTTGATGACGGCTCCTGAGGGAACGGTCGTATAACCGTGAATTTCGAGAACGGACTGAAAAACACGATACGCTTCATCTGATGATATCTGTTTCGGTGAAAAGACGGTAACGCTTCCCTGGACCTGTTTGTCTATGAGAAAATTTCTGCCGGTCATTTCACCGATGGCCTTGATGAAGGTCTGAATCTCCACATTATCGAAATCAATGGTTACCCCCGGCGAACCCATATTGTTCACCGGAGGACCGGCGCCATGATTTCCGTTTCCCGCGTAGGCATCCGGCAGGGTATTGGAAGAGAGCGCCACAGCGGAACCGGATCGGGATAGAGACGACCTTCCTTCCGCTGTGGCGGTCAGACAGAGAATCAGAAAGACAACCAGATAACGGGCCATATTGCCTGCGTCAGTGCTGCGGTGTTCCCTGCGGTAATTCATATGTTCCTCTCTGGAACCTGCCGGGTGTTATTGCCTATGTTTTTGTTTCAAGTTGACAAAGATCGCAGTTATTTGAACTTAACAACCATATAATGCTTTGCCTGAATGTTCTTGAAAGTATAAGAAGTCGGTTTGCCGACATAGACCTGGTCGACCCATACACCGGAAATATAGTGCCCTGTTATAGGTTTGATGTAAAAGGTATAACTGGAGCCGGCGGGCACATAAACTCTTTCTGACGGACTTACGGTGCCATAGGATTTACCTTCGGTGATATAAGGCGTCAGGTAGTAGGTCTTTGCAGTGGCCGTGGAAGTGGAGCTTGTCGTTGACGTTGAAGTCGTGGTCGTAGTTGTTGTTGTCGTCGGAACGGTGTAACTCACTTGATTGGAATAGTTGCTTAGCAATCCGGTTGTATTGTAGGCCTTGGCTGCAAAATAATAGGTTTTTCCTGCCTCAAGGCCGGAGATTCCTATACTGGTAAATTTGCCTGCGTCATAAGTCGCCCCGCTGTAATTTCCGGAGGAAGTTCCGGAATAGACCTTATATCCCGCAAGATCTGCTTCGGAGTTCGGGTTCCATGACAGGGTGACATTTGCCGCGTGACCAGAGTATGTTCCCATGGGGGACAGGCAGAGAGAGAGGATCCCAAAAAGGCAACCGAAAAGGATGGTTAATGAAACGTTTTGTTTAATCCGCAATTTAAAGCTTTTTCTTTTTTCTTTCATTACTGTCTTACTCCTCTAAAATTTTCCGACACAGCAGCCGGTGCAAACAGGTGATGCATCCCCGGTATATTCCACCACAGAACAACGGCGCGATCCGCTTGGTAAAATCGGCTTCGCAAACTGATGGACTACGGCGGATTTGCCGGCATGCAACAACCTTCTGCAACTTGATTTTTGTCCAGGAAAGCCTGCTTGTCGATCTCCCAGGATGTTGAGCAGGCATCGGTAAAGAAGGGCTTGAAGTGTAACAGAGCGTAACAAGAAGATTTGTGATGAGTACTATCACCACTGTGCATCAGAATAACCATGCACATCAACAGGAAATTTCAACCGCGTCGCCTCAATTCGAAACTCGACTCGATCAGAGCGATTGTGGTGCTGCTTTGGCTTTCCATTTTACATCTATCGGCGGACTTGTACTGAAACTTTTCCTCCTTGTCAAGCTGCAATTGAAAATTTGCAGATAATGAATTGAATTTATTAGGAATTATCGAATTATAATTCCTAAATTCATCTTGGATTTGCCATTCTGACTTAACAAATATCAAATTCAGTATTCATTTCCACTAATATCTGTCAGTTATAAAATAAAAGCGGTGGAGACGTATCGACGCCATGGGCAACTGGAATCATAAAATCATAGGCAGGGGAGGACGGACAGGCCTCAATGCCTTCACAAGGATAGAAAATAAGATTTTTCGATTCGGGATGAAGATCAAGGAAGGTGTAATCAAGCATGATTTCTTTTCTCCTTATGTTCTATGCGCTGTTGCGGAAGCTGCGTTGTTCGATGAATCGGACAGCAAAAATCAAGAAACTGGAGTTTAATGAAATCGGTGCTTACCCAAAACCGAAATCGAAAGGGAGATCGTGCTGAAAGAGCTGAATGTGAAAACGATTTTACATCATTATAAAAGAAAAAAGGGAGCTGTCAAATGGAAAACTTCGTTCTCTGTATTAAAAGAAAAAACAGAATGAAATGCGGGAAACCGCGTGGGAATTCATATATAACTTGAAAAGGCGAAGGGAATCTCTTATGGAAGTGCCGAAATGAAAATTGACTTTCATACTCATATTTATCCTGATCATGTGGCCGTCAGGACGATCGCGGCTGTTCGGCAGCGGGCCGGAATTGAAGCTCATACCGATGGCACGCTGAAGGGACTCAAAAGGTCCATGACGGCTGCAGGGATTGATATCTCCGTTGTGGCGGCTGTGGCGACCCGGCCGGAACAGGTATCATCTATTCATTGCTGGCTTGGCGGCATTCGACAGCCGGGCATCGAGACGATGGCAACGACGCATCCCTCCAATCCGTTGAAATCTGAGCAGATAAAATCTTTGAAGCGCCGAGGTTTCAAGGGCTTCAAACTGCATCCTGATTATCAGCATTTTTTTGTCGATGATTTTCGGATGTATCCATTTTACGAAGCGGCTGCCGCGGAAGGGATGTTCATTCTTTTCCATGCCGGGATGGACCGGGGATTGCCTTATCCTGTTCACGCAACGCCGAAACGTCTGGCGGCGGTGCATGAAGCCGTTCCGAGGCTCTGCATGATTGCCGCTCATCTGGGAGGAGAGGAGGCTTACGAGGAGACTGTGGCCCATCTTCTTGGAAAAGATCTTTATCTGGATACGTCCTTTGTCCTGAGAAAGATGCCCAGATTATTCCTGGAACGCATTTTCCGGGAACATCCGCCGGACAAGCTGCTGTTTGCTTCGGACAGTCCCTGGACGGATCAGAGGGAGGAACTCAATTTTCTGCTTCAACTGCCCTTTCTGTCCGTGCAGGATCAGGAAAAAATCTGCTTTTCCAACGCAGCGAGACTGCTGGGGCGTGAGGCGTGAAAGGGATCGGTAAGCCCCGCTCCACGCATGAGGTGCGGGATGCCCTTTTGAGTACATACCAGAGAGCGCACCCTTCCGTACCCTTCGCCGGTTTTTTTTTATCCACTCGGGGGGTATCGAACGGGTGTTGCGACGGCGAAATCCGCAGCGCTGTGTGATATGTTCAGTTGCTACTCGGGAATCCATTGACCTTCACTGAAAAAACGGATATTCCATGCACCGCCTTGAAGCCATTGCGCTCCACAGAGCTGACATTTGATTTCATTAATGCGGTTGTTTTCCGTAATGATCTGTTGAGGGGACCGGTAATTGATGAACAGATCGGGGTTAACATCCTGATCCTTGAAAAAATCACGGGACAGTTCACAGATTTCATGACCATTGGTGCAGGTAATGATCTGTCCTTTGCTGGCTATTTTCTTTTCTTCACAAGAAGGGTCTTCCTCTTCATCTGCTGAAATCAAAGGAGATTCAGTCATAAAATCGGCTGGAAGGGGCCATGTCATGGCGTCGGGAAGGGCGCTTTCTTCCTCCATGGCGTCATTGGGGATAAAGGTCGTTTCGACGAGGGGCGGCGTATCCAGCCGAACCTCAAGCTGGCCGTTTATGAATCCGATCTTAATACGCAGGTCGTACCAGACTTCTTCGTCACACTGTTCTTCAAGAAATCGTGTGAAGGATTGAGTGAAAATTCCTAATTCGTTGATAAACATAACCGTTCTTTAAAGTTCCCATGTCTCGAGGTCTGGCGGAAAAAATCCGCGTTTCTTCCAGAACGCATTGAAATGAGAAAAGCCTGGACCAAGTCCAATCATCGATGAAGAGGAAGAGGTTGAGGGCGGTCTCGTTGCGACTGCTGTCCATTATGGTTCTGATCGACTGGTGCGGGAAAAATATCCGGAGAAATAAAGGAATGCATCCGGCAATCAGAAAACTTCAAATACAACACCGGGAAAGTGCATATCAGTTCCTGAGGGAAAAAGCAATCACCCCTTCAATTCGTCACATTATTAAGAGAGATTCACTGTCTTCAAACGATCTTCCCAATTTTACGGATGATATCCCTGATTATATCAAGGCATGAGTGAACGCCTTTTCGGGTTCATGGAAGAAGGCAAACGGTTTCGTCAGGGCAAAACGGAATCCGTAAACGGCAAGTTCAGCCCCACATCCGGCGTGGTCAATAAGCTGTCTTATGACTTCGCGCATCTCTTCATCGCCGGATATAATGAAGTCGATTACCGGCTCCGGCACAACCAGGGAATTTGCCTGTAAAATCATATTGAATTTTACGACAAATAAGAGTATTTAATAAACAGTTATATTTCAGTGCTTTATCTCATTGGATGCAATTCTTTCCGTTGCAGGAGATGCTGCAGCGGGTGAATTTCCAACTCATGATCTCAACCATCTTTTCTGTTGCATTTTTGCCCCATGCGGGGTGCATTTCCTTTATTAATATGCCGCTCCTTCAGGTCGCTTTGCCCGGCGAGTGGTGAAAAATTATTTGTCGAGACATTCAGGTTGTGGCTGTCAGGAATGATGCATGAACACAGTTACTGAAAGTGATAAGTTTTTGAACATGGGTAGGAACAGTGCAACGTTATTTTAATGAAAGGAGGAAAGATCATGTTTGAACGCATTCTGTATCCCACTGATTTTTCTGATGTATCCATGAAAGCCTTGAAATACGTCAAACAGTTGAAGGACGCGGGCGCAAAGGAGGTTACCGTTCTGCACGTCATTGATGAACGGACCCTGGTTGTGCCTGATGTTTTCAGCGGCATTGATTTCATGGCGGTTGAAAATGAATTGAGCAAGGTTGGCGAGGAGAAGTGTAAGAATATCGTGGCAGAACTTCAGGAAAGGGGGCTGAATGCCCGGTACAGGATAGAAAAGGGCATACCCTTTCTGGAGATCCTCAAAGTGTCCAGAGAAGAGGATGTCTCATTGATTGTGATCGGGTCGCATGGCGTAAGCAATGTTGAGGAAATGCTTCTTGGTTCGGTGTCTGAAAAAGTCATCCGCAAAGCCCTTCGGCCGGTCCTGGTGGTCAAGCGTTAAAAACATGACCGGCAAGGGAGGATAAGGCGTAACGTCAATTACTGAAGGAGGAGAGAACCATGTTTGAACGCATTCTGTATCCCACTGATTTTTCTGATGTATCCAAGAAAGCCATGGGTTACGTCAAGCAGCTGAAGGACGCGGGCGCGAAAGAGGTTACTGTTCTGCACGTTATTGACGAACGATCGCTGACTGGAAGTGTTCACGAGGTTTTTATTGATTTCATGGCGGTTGAAAATGAGCTTAGAAAGATTGCTGATGAAGAGTGCGGTAAATTGGTGGCGCAATTTCTGGAAAAAGGACTGAATGCCAAGTTCAGGATAGAAAAAGGGATTCCCTTTCTGGAAATTCTCAAAGTCTCCAAAGAAGAGAAATCTTCAATAATTGTGATCGGGTCGCACGGAAAAAGCAATATCGAGGAAATGCTGCTTGGTTCAGTTTCTGAAGCGGTAATCCGCAAGGCGGATCAACCGGTCCTGGTTGTCAAAAGGTAGAATGCCGTGGGGCGTTGAAGAACAGAGATTCCTTCAACGCCCCATAATTGTCAGGATTCCGTAACGATTCGTGAAAAATCTGCAATACGGCGGAAGATTGAAAACAGGGCTTCCAGAAGGGAAAGCCGATTAAAGCGGATGTTCTCTTCATCAACCATGACCATGACCGATTCAAAAAAGTGGTCGATCGGCTGACGGAGAGCGGCAAGTTCCAGAAGTGCGGCAGGGTAATCGTCTTTCTCCAGGGCCTTGACAACCCTGGCGCGGGCCTCCAGAAGGGTTGAGTACAACTGGTTCTCTTCCGCGGCACTGAAAAGAGCCGGATCGATTCGGCCGTTTCTGAATTCCTTCAAGATGTTGCCGGCCCGCTTGAAGGCGATGGCCAGTGGTTCATAAGCGGGATGCGCTTTGAAGGATTCCATGGCCTCAATCTTTTTTATGACCTGGACAAGATCGGCGAAACCGGCGGCAAGAACGGCGCTGACCACGTCGTGGGGGTGGCCCTGGGAAATCAGCATGTTTTCAAGCCTTCCCCTGAAGAATTCTATAACATCCTTCCGGGTTTCTTCCGCCGGCCTCTTCAGCTTTTCCTCAAGAATCGAAATACACTCATCCACCAGATCATCCAGCGTCAGGGGATACTTTTTATCAAGGATAATATTGATAACACCAAGGGCCTGCCGGCGCAGGGCATAAGGATCCGCCGTCCCTGTGGGAACCAGATTGACGCCGAAGAATCCGGCGATGCTGTCCATCTTGTCGGCAATGCTGACAATGGCGCCTTCATGGGTTTGGGGGAGATCGCCGCCGGCGGTCAGTGGGAGGTAGTGTTCGTAGATAGCCCGGGCGACAGTCGGATCTTCGCCAGCAAGGAGGGCATATTCTCTCCCCATGATGCCCTGCAGCTCTGAAAACTCTCCGACCATCTGAGTATCCAGATCGGCTTTGGCCAGCAGAGCCGAGCGGTTTACTCTGTTTTTCAGGGACGGATCGATACGGTCGGCGATCCAGCCGGCCAGCTTTCGGAAACGTTGAACTTTTTCGTAGGACGTTCCCAGCAGGGTGTGAAAAACAACCTGTTGAAGTCCTTCCACCCGGTCATCGAGACGGATCTTCTGATCTTCTTCAAAGAAAAACTGGGCATCTGACAGCCTCGCCCGGATGACTTTTTCATTTCCCCGGGTCACAACGGCGGGGTCCCGGGCCAGGGTATTGTTGATCGTAATAAAGAAGGGCAGCAGGCGACCTTCCTGGTCCACGACAGGAAAATATTTCTGGTGCGACATCATGGAGGTGATCAGGACTTCCTTGGGAAGCTCTAGGTACTTTCGATCAAAACTTCCACAGACGATGGTGGGATACTCCACAAGATACGTGACGGTTTCCAGAAGGTCTTCATTTTCCAGCACCCGTCCGGAAACGGCCGCAGCGGCTTTGCGTGCTTCCTCAAGAATGATTCTCTTCCTTTCCTCGGGGGCTACGATTACAAAATGCTCTCTGGTTCGGGCCAGATACTCCTGCAGATTGCTCACAGGAAAAGCCTCTGGATGCATGAAACGGTGCCCCCGGGAGGTCGCGCCGCTTTCGATGTTTTCAATACGGAAGGGGATGACTTCGCCGCCGTAAAGGGCAAGAATCCAGTGGATTGGTCTGGCGAACCGAAAATCCAGGTTTCCCCACCGCATGGACTTCTTGAAGGAAAGAGAAGTGATCAGTCTGGACAGCATTTCCGACAGCAGGGAAACAGTGCTTTTCCCGCTGATGTGTCTGCTGATGCAGATGTACTCCCCTTTATCGGTCTGCATCGTTCCGATCTCTGAAATGTCGACGCCCTGGCTTTTCGCGAAGCCCAGGGCGGCCTTGGTGGGATTCCCGTCCGCATCAAAGGAAACCCTTCTGGCGGGGCCCAGTTTTTCAATGACCTGATCTTCCTGCTTTTCAGCCACATCGGCCACGGCAAGGCAGAGTCGCCGGGGCGTTCCGAAGGTGTGGACCTGTCCGAAGGGAATTCTCGCTTCGGTAAGCGCTTTGCGGATCATCGAACTCATGTCCTGAAGTGCCTTGGGAAGAAAGGCCGCGGGGATTTCTTCCGTTCCTATTTCAAGCAGCAACTCATTGCTCATCTGATTCTCCCATCTTTAAGAATAGCTTTCAAAAAAGCGGAAATGTTGATCCTGTTTTACCTGAGGAATCCGAGTGTCAATCCTCCGATCTGTTCAGCAGGGGGAACCCCATGCGTTCACGCTGCCGGATATATCCTTCTGCGGAAATTCTGGCAAGATTGCGGACTCTGCCGATATAACTGGTCCGCTCCGCCACGCTGATGGCGCCCCGGGCATTGAGGAGGTTGAACGTGTGGGAACATTTGAGGCAGTAATCGTAAGCGGGAAGGACCAGATCCTTTTCCGCCGTCCGGATGGCTTCGGCCTCGTACATGTCGAAGAGTTTTCTCAGCATGTCCACATCGGCGACTTCAAAGTTGTAGGTTGAAAATTCAACCTCTCCCTGGTGATGGACGTCGCCGTATTTGATGGAATCATTCCATTGAAGATCATAGACATTGTCGATCCCCTGGATGTACATGGCGATGCGCTCGATGCCGTAGGTCAGTTCCGCGCAGACGGGTTTCACGTCGATGCCGCCGACCTGCTGAAAATAGGTGAATTGGGAGATTTCCATGCCGTCCAGCCAGACTTCCCAGCCCAGCCCCCACGCCCCCACAGTGGGTGACTCCCAGTCGTCTTCAACGAAACGGATATCGTGTTCCAGCGGGTCGATGCCGAAACTCCGGAGAGAATCGAGATACAGCTCCTGGATGTTCAGAGGGGACGGTTTCATGATGACCTGATACTGGTAGTAATGCTGCAGGCGGTTCGGATTCTCGCCGTAACGGCCGTCCGTTGGCCGGCGCGACGGTTCCACGTAGGCCACATTCCAGGGTTCCGGTCCCAGAGCCCGCAGAAAGGTAGCGGGATTGAATGTCCCCGCTCCCACTTCGATGTCATAAGGCTGTTGAATCACACAGCCTTGTTTCGCCCAGTAATTTTCAAGGGCAAAGATCAGTTCCTGAAAGGTCACCTTAAACCTCCTGTGCTTTTCTTGTCATTTACATGATTTATTCAGCGTTTCCGGCAGCTTACCTATCATGATGAGAGGGGCGTGTCAATATGAAAAAGACCCTTTACAATCCCATCCTCTGGATCTCGTCGAGGACTTTCAGCGATTTCAGTTCTTTTCCCAGGATATGACCGATAAAAAGAGAAAGAAGGGATTTGCTTTCCCGCGCCGTTTGCCCTGAAAAAAGAATTCGTTTCATTTTTTCTGTTTCAATCTCTCTGCCCAGCAGCAGGGTTTTAATGGTGCCGACGGAGATCGGCAGGACATCCGGAGCGGCTGGAGTCGTATAACAGGACCTGCAATGCAGCCCTCCCTGAGCGATATTGAAGACGTACCTCTGCTGCGGATTCAGAGGGGCCTTGCAGATCATGCAGCAGTCGAGAGCCGGCGCGTAACCCGTCAGTTTCAGGTGGCGGATTTCAAAGAATCGCAGAAGCCGTTCCGATGTGTCGCCTTCTTCAATGAGAAGAAGAAAGGAGCGCAGAAGTTCGAACAGTTCCCTGCCCGGTTTTTCTTCGATAGAGAAATGATCAACCAGGTCGATGAGATATGAGGCAAGAAGCGTTCTGTCCAGTGACTTCCTGATTTCAGGAAATTCGTTGATCACCTGGCAGCTTTCAAGCCATGCCAGCTGGTCCCTCTGCTTTCGGGAAAAAAGCAGGGAAGAACAGCAGAAGGGTTCCAGGACATTGACGAACCGCTTTCTGCTTTTTCTGGCTCCTCTGGCGATTGCTGTCAGTTTTCCGAAATTCCGCGTATAGAAGGTCACGATAAGGTCCGAATCGCTGTAGCTCAGCGTTTTCAGGACAAACCCTTCCGTTTTATGCGTCGCCCGGGTATTCATGTCAGTAGTTTCAAAAAAAGCGTGGCCAGCCCCAGGAATGAGAGAAAGCCGCATACATCAGTCAGAGCCGTGACAAATACGTTGGAACCCAGGGCAGGATCGAGTTTCAGCCATTTCAGGGTCAGGGGAATGAGAGTTCCGGCCAGGGTCCCGACAAGAATGTTGATGGTCATGGCCATAAAGAGAATCCCTCCAAGCAGAAAATTCCCTTTCCAAAGATAACAGACGATTCCAACCACGACCCCGACCGCGAGACCGTTGGCGACACCCACCAGAAGTTCCTTGAACAGGGTTTTTCGGGCGTTTTCAAGGGTTAACTCTCCCAGGGCCAGTCCGCGGACGATCAACACCAGGGTTTGCCCGCCGGCGTTTCCTCCGAGACCGGCCACTACCGGCATGAAAACGGCCAGGGCGACCACCAGTTTGATGGTGTCTTCAAAAAAACCGATGACCAGAGCGGAACAAAGCGCGGTCAGGAGGTTGAAGTACAGCCAGGGAAGCCTTTTCCGGACAGATTGAACCGGGCCGCTCAGCGGACTGTCGTCCTCGCCCACGCCGGCGATACGGTATATGTCTTCCGATGTCTCTTCCTCCATGACATCGACGACATCATCCACGGTAATCCTGCCGACAAGACGTTCATCCTCATCCACAACCGGAAGGGTTACCAGGTCGTATTTCTTGAAGATCTGGACGACCTGTTCCTGATCGACGTCTACCGTGACCCGGGGGATGTCCCGTTCTATGGAAGAGATGACCGGGCTGTTTCTCCTTGCAGTAATGAGTTGCTGAAGGGGAACCGTTCCGACAAGATGACCTTCGGCATCCACGACAAAGATGCTGTAGATGTCCTCCGTTTCTTCCGCGGCCTGGATCACGGCTGAGACGGCATCCCGGATAAGGGCGGTATCCGGGACGGAGACCAGTTCGGACTGCATGATGCCGCCTGCGGTATCTTCTGGATATTGAAGCAGTTTTTTGACGTCTTCAACGTCCTCCGGTTCTATGCCCGCCAGAACCGTTTCCGCCTGCTCTTCGGGCAACTCGGCGATGAAGTCCGCGGCGTCGTCGGAATCCATCTCGTCAATGATTTTTGTCAGCTTCTCGGATGAAAGTTCCTCGATGATCCGATCTTTGGAGGCATCACTGATTTCCAGAATAACGTCGGAAGCTTTTTCGATATCCAGAAGGGAAAAGAGCCGAACTTTTTCTTCATCCTGAAGTATATCGATAAGGTAGGCGATATCGGCAGGATGCATTTGAGAAAAAAGATCGATAATATCGAATTCCCGGTTTTCGCCGATGAGTTTTTTCAAAAGTTTCAGCGTTTTCGTATGGAATTCATTCAGGGTGTCGGTTGTCATATGAGTGTGCATTTTGATGAAAATAAACAGGCTGTGATGATCAAACGAAGCCTCTTTGAGGGGTCGCTTTCAAGGAATGTTTCGCCGATTTTATCGGGTTGGAGATATACGGAATTTCTGGAATTCAGTCCATAAGAGATTTCCGGGATGTCACAGGCTGACAGGCAGGATAACCCCAGACTTTCCCGTCGAGAGGTTCCTAATCCTCCTGATACACAATTCTTCCCTGCACCAGGGTCATAATGACTTTTCCCTTCAATGTCCAGCCGAAAAAGGGTGTATTCTTTCCCTGTGACCGCCAGTTTGAAGGATCGACGACCCATGTTTTTCCGGGATTCAGGACGGTGATGTCCGCATCGGCGCCCGGGCGGAGGGTTCCCTTCGGGATATTGAGGATTTTCGCGGGATTGACACTCATCTTCCGGACCAGTTCAGAAAGAGTCAACAGCCCGTCATCGACCAGCGTCAGACTCAAGGCCAGTGCCGTTTCGAGACCGGAGATGCCATTGGCGGCATATTCAAATTCCACCTCTTTATCTGTAAGGGCATGAGGCGCATGATCCGTGACAATGGCATCGAGAGTGCCGTCCCGGAGTCCTTCCCGAACGGCCTGGAGATCCTCGCGGCTCCTTAAGGGGGGACTGACCTTGGTGTTGGTGTTAAAGTTCGTCACGGCCTCGTCCGTCAAAGTGAAATAATGAGGTGTTGTTTCCGCCGTAACCCGAACTCCCCGTTTTTTTGCATCCCGGATCATCCGAACGGCTCCAGCGGAACTCACATGGGCGATATGCAGCGCCGCGCCGGAAAACTCGGCGAGAAGCAGATCCCTTGCGACCATCACATCCTCCGCAAGGGTGGGGATGCCGGGGAGTCCCAGTTCCGTGGAAATTTTTCCTTCGTTCATGAGACCGCCGGCTGAAAGATTCAGATCCTCGCAGTGTGAAATGATAATTCGATCCAGTGATGAGGCATACTCCAAGGCACGTCTCATCAGAATGCTGTTCATGACGGGTTTTCCGTCATCGGAAAAGGCAATCGCTCCGGCCTCTTTCAGGTCGCCGAATTCCGCGAGTATCTTTCCCTCGGAATTGCGGGAGACGGCTGCTACGGGATAGACATGGACAGTGTCGCATTCTTTCGCCCGTTTCAGAATATACTCGGTGACAGTCCGGTTATCATTAACCGGAAGGGTATTCGGCATGCAGGCGATGGAGGTGAACCCCCCGACCGCGGCCGCTTCGCTTCCCGAGCGGATGGTTTCCTTGTATTCGTAACCGGGTTCCCGGAGATGAGTGTGCATGTCCACCAGGCCGGGCAGGAGAATCATGCCTTTGAGATCGAGAAGCCGGGTGTCTTCCGGGACGCTTCCCACAGCTTCGGCTATGGCGGCAATCTTCCCGTTTTCCAGCAGGAGATCCATCTGCCCGTCGAGATTTTGCGCGGGGTCGATTACGCGTCCCCCCTTCAGCAGTATTTTCATGAAGAGGCTCCTGTCAGCAGATAAAGAAGGGCCATCCGGACCGCGACCCCGTTGGTGACTTGTTCCAGAATGACGGAATGAACGCCGTCGGCGATCTCCGGAGAAATTTCCACGCCGCGGTTGACCGGACCGGGATGCATCACCAGGACATCCTTTTTCGCTTTTTTGATATTCTCCCTGTTCAGGCAATAAAAAGTGGAATATTCCCGAAGGGAAGGGAAGATGTTCTGCTGTTCGCGCTCCGTCTGAATCCTGAGCATCATGATGACATCCGCATCAAGAATGGCCTCTTCCAGACTGAAGCAGACCTTGACGCCAAGCTGCTGGATATCCCGGGGAATCATCGTGGCGGGGCCGGCCACGGTGACGCAGACTCCCATCTTGTTCAACCCGTAAATGTTGGAACGGGCGACGCGGCTGTGGGCGATATCGCCCACGATGGTCACGTTCAATCCGGAAAGCCCCCCCTTGCGGTTTCGGATTGTCATCATGTCCAGCAAAGCCTGGCTCGGATGCTCATGAGCGCCGTCGCCGGCGTTGATGATGGACTGCCGGACAAGTCCGGCCAGCATATGAGGCGCTCCGGCGCAACTGTGACGGATCACGATGACGTCGGGATTCATGGCTTCCAGATTTCTCGCCGTGTCCGCCAGGGTTTCCCCCTTGACCAGGCTGCTTGCTGATGCGGAGATATTGATGGTGTCGGCGCTCAGCCGCTTGCCGGCAATTTCGAAGGAGGTTCGGGTCCGCGTACTGGCTTCAACAAAGAAATTGATGATCGTCTTTCCCCGGAGCGTTGGCACTTTTTTGATATCCCGCGCGGATACTTCGAGAAACGACTCCGCCGTGTCGAGGATCATGTGAATTTCCTCTACGGAAAGATCTTTCATGCCCAGAATGTCCTTACGTTCCCATTTCATTGCAAAACCCCTGGAACAGAGACCTGGCGGCAGATGCATGCAAGTGATGCATTCTAATGGCCGCTGTCCTCAATGACCACTTCATCGCAGCCGTTTTTTTCAATCAGGTTGACACTGATGTCCTCCCAGAGAAGAGAGGGAAGATTCTCGCCGACAAAATCAGCGCGTATCGGCAGTTCACGATGGCCTCTGTCAATCAGGACGGCAAGCTGAATCGACCTGGGACGGCCAAAGTCAATAAGGGCATCCATGGCCGCCCGGATCGTTCGGCCGGTAAAGAGAACATCGTCGACAAGGATCACTTTCTTCTTATCAAGAGAGAAAGGGATGTCCGTTTTTTTTATCTTGGGCTTTTTATTCGCCAAAAGAAGATCATCGCGATAAAGAGTAATATCCAGAATGCCGCAAGGAACTTCCGCGCCCTCGATATCAAGAATCTTTCTCCTGAGCCGTTCCGCGAGAAAAACACCGCCGGTTCTGATGCCCACAAGAACCAGATCTTCTACGCCCTTGTTTTTTTCCAGGATTTCATAGGCGATCCGGGTCAAAGATCGGTCGATTTCCGCTGCATCCATGACCACTTTTTTGGGTGTCATCATCTGTTCCTTTTATGTACTCAGTGTTTCAGGTGAGAAAGGTGCACGAAATTTCGGTCGCTCATATGAAGCTCAGGCTGTTCAACAAAAAAGCCTTCCCATTGCGTGAGAAGGCTGATCCGATTCATCCGAGTTCCACAATGTCCAGGCGTTTTCCCTGCTCCATGCTCCATCCCCATTTTCACGGGAGTTTTTAGTAGAATATTTTTATTCTGTCAAGCTGCAATGTCATCCCGGCAAGTCAGGGACCCCTTGCCTGGATATAACACTCAGAGAGGGGATATTCGGAGGGAAAATTCTTTTTTTTAATCTTCAATGATGCTATACGCCCAGCACTTAGAGGAAAATCACATGGCTGTTAATTCTGAAGATCAGGTTTTTTTGTTTTTAAGCCAGATCCTGGGGAAAAGAATTCTTGATTCAGAAGGACGATCGTTGGGCCGAATTCTTGACTTGATGGTTCGTCTTGGGGAACCGTATCCCTCTGTAACCGGTATCCTGCTCAAATCCAGACCCCGCAAGGCCGTTTTGTTCTTTCCATGGCAGAATCCGGTCGAAACGAATGGCTGCTTTGTTGTCGGTTCCCGCGGGCTTGACGACGTCCGTGAATTGGCGCCGGAGAGGGAAGAAATATTGCTCAAAGAAAGCCTGCTGGACAAGCAGATTGTCGATACGAACGGCGCCAAGGTCAGGCGGGTGAACGATCTCCAGTTTCTGAAGGCGCACGGCAAACTCTATCTGGTTCATGTGGACGTGGGATTCCGCGGCCTCATGAGGCGGGTAGGTCTGGAGAGGGCGACGGATTTCATGTTGAAGGGACTTTTTGAATACGACCTTCCCGATCAGTTTATTTCCTGGCGGTTTGTGCAGCCGGTTTCTTCCCCTGATCTGCTGCGTCTCAAAATTGCGGAAAGTCGGTTATCCCAGCTTCATCCCGCTGATATCGCGGATATTATCGAGGAACTGGATATTCGTCAGCGAACGGCTGTTTTTCAGTCGCTGGATGTGGAGACGGCAGCGGAGACTCTGGAAGAGACGGATCCCAAGATTCAAATCAGCCTGATCGAGAATATGGAAGATTCTCAGGCAAGTGATATTATTGAAGAAATGTCCCTAAACGAGGCGGCTGACCTGTTGAGCGATCTGCCGAAGGATAAGGCGGAAGGCATTCTCAAGGAGATGGAACAGGATATTGCTGAGGATGTCAAAGAACTGCTGGCCCATCCGGAAGAAACGGCCGGTGGATTAATGACGACGGCTTATCTGAGTTTTCCGCCCTCGACGACGGCTCTGGAGGCCCTGCAGGTGATCCGGAGAGAAGCTGAGGACCTGGATTTTGTGTATTATCTTTATGTCACCGATGAAGAGGAACATCTTCTCGGGATGTTGAGTCTGAGGGAACTGCTGGTTGCCGCTCCGGAAACCTCTCTTTCAGACCTGATGTTCCGGAGGGTTGTCATGGTCGATCTTGATGAAGATAAAGATCAGATCGCCAGTGATTTTGCCAAATATGGCATGCTGGCCATTCCGGTGGTGGATGATCAAAAGAAAATGAAAGGGGTCATCATGTTCAAGAATCTGCTCGAAGTGGTTGCGCCTCGGTTGGGGAGATAAGGTTATGAAAGACGATGGTGGCCATCTATGCCGGGTAAACGTTTTCTGTCAGCTATTCGGGAAAGATTTTTTTTATTGTCCAATAGGAAATTCTGGAAGTCTCTCGGAATCCTTTTGGCCTTTATCGGGCCTGGAATTATCACCTCCAATGTGGATAATGACGCCGGCGGAATCACAACCTATTCACTGGCTGGAGCGGAATACGGTCTTTCCCTTTTGTGGCTCCTGATACCCATTACGGGCGCACTGATCATTATTCAGGAAATGGGTGCCCGGATGGGGGTTGTTTCCGGTAAAGGACTGTCCGATCTGATTCGGGAACGGTTCGGCGCCAGAGTCACCTTCTACCTCATGATTGTTCTTTTGCTGACCAACCTGGGCAACACGATCGCCGAGTTTGCGGGCATTGCGGCCAGTATGGAGATCTTTGGCTTCAGCAAATATTTTTCCGTAACGATTGGCGCCGCGTTTGTCTGGTGGCTTGTTGTTAAGGGCAATTACAAGTCCGTGGAAAAAATATTTCTGACCGCCTGTCTTTTTTATCTTTCCTATATTATTTCCGGATTTATGGGTAAACCGGACTGGGAAGAAGTGCGCAGGGCAACCCTTAATCCCAGCCTGCGATTTGACGCCGGTTATCTGACGATGGCGATCGGTCTCGTGGGAACCACTATCGCGCCATGGATGCAGTTTTATCTTCAATCTTCCGTAGTTGATAAAGGTCTGAAGGTTGAAGACTATCCTTACGCCCGCCTGGATGTGGTTATCGGATCCGTCATGGTAAATGTTGTTGCGTTTTTTATTGTGATGCTCTGTGCTGTTACGCTTTTCCAGGGGGGGATAAGAATTGAAACCGCCCGTGATGCGGCCCTCGCACTTGAACCGATGGCGGGAAAATATTGTTCGGGATTATTTGCTTTTGGACTTTTGAACGCCTCGCTTTTTGCTGCTTCTATTTTACCCCTGTCCACGGCTTATACCATCTGCGAAGCCTTTGGCTGGGAATCCAGTCTCAACAGGAAATTCCTTGAGGCCCCCCAGTTTTACGGTCTCTATTCCATCATAATCATTATCGGGGCGGGGATTATTCTGCTGCCCAATGTACCGCTGATTCCCATCATGTATTATTCTCAGGTCATCAACGGCCTTCTTCTTCCTTTCATCCTCATCATCATGCTGCTGCTCATTAATGATGAAAAAATCATGGGCAGACATACCAACGGCCGCGTCATGAATCTGATTTCATGGGCCACTGTCGCCGTGCTGATCATGCTGTCTCTGGCCACGGTTGCGGCCGCTCTCCTGTAAAACCGCCTGAAAGCTTTCGCGGGCTCTTGCGGGATTGACTTTTAATGGAGGATATTTCCAAAGCGGTTCCAGCGCACACCGTGATCTTCGCGATCCCATGACCAGTAAATGATGAAGGCTTTGCCCAGGACGTCCTTGAGATCGACAAATCCCCAGAAACGGCTGTCATAGCTCTGGTCTCTGTTGTCCCCCATGACAAAGATGGATGAAGGAGGGACGGTGACAGGTCCGAAATTGTCCCGGGGCTGAATAGAGCCGGGGATGACAAACTGGTCGGTATAAACACCGTGACTTTCCTCATAGAGTCGGCCATTGAGGTAAATCTTCTTATTGCGGATTTCCACGGTATCGCCGCTGGTGGCAATTACCCGTTTAATGAAATCCTTGGTCCTGTCCTCCGGATAGATAAAGACCACGATATCCCCTTTTTTCGGTTCCTTGATGGAGATCAAAGTGTTGCGGAAGTGCGGCACTTTGATTCCGTAGATGAATTTGTTGACGAGGATGTGATCTCCTATCAGAAGGGTCGGCTTCATCGATCCGGATGGTATCTTGTAAGCCTGAATCACAAAGGTCCGGATGAAGAACGCGACAATCAGGGCGATGACGATGGCCTCGATATATTCCTGAAGCTTTGATTTTCTTTTGGTCATAAAACAATCCTTCTTGTTGTTTGACTTGGCGGTTATTACAGTCCGTAAATGGGCCGGTTACATTCTATGAGTAAATAGACATCAGGGTCATGATGACCATGGCCGAGGCCAGACATCCTTTTGTCAGACTTCCCGCGATTCTTCCCAGAATGGCGCTTTTGCTGTCTCTCAGGGTTGGTTTCAGATGTTTCTGGCGGATAAGTTCTGTAAGCAGCATTCCCGTCAATCCCCCAAGAAAAATTCCAGCCATGGTTCCAAGTCCATACAGCCAGGGAGTCAGAAGGAGCGCGCCGGTGACACTGCCGACAGCGGAGGCAGTCAGACTTTTTTTTGAGGCATGGAAAGTGGTGGCGCCTGTAATCCCCAGAAGAAATTCCAGTCCCTCGGCAAGAAGAGAGAGTATCAGCAGACAAAGAAGCATCCTTCCGCCTATGTTGTGAAAGCCGGTAAAACCGGCATAAACCAGGACATCAAGGAAGATCAGAACCGTTCCCGGCAGGGCGAAGACTGTTGCATATACGCCAATAAAAAGGACGATAATGAAAAAAGTCAATCCGACGATGCCGAGAGGGGGCAAACTTGTTAATTCCTTTTTATCCGGGAAGGCCGGATTTTTTCAAAGGCCAGCACAATGGGACTGGCAATAAAAACGGTCGAGTAAACACCCGCGATGCAACCGACCAGCAGGGTAAAGGCGAAATCATGGATAACGGGGCCGCCGAAAAAGAAAAGAGCCAGAAGAACCAGGATGACAGTGAAAGAAGTAAGAAGAGTTCGACTGAGGGTCTGGTTCACGCTCAAATTGATGACATCCATAAGCGGCATTTTCATGTTTTTTCGGGTATTTTCACGGATACGGTCAAAAATGACGATCGTGTCGTTGATGGAGTAACCGATGATCGTGAGCAGCGCGGCAACGATGATCAGATCGAATTCCTTGTTCAGAAGGGACAGGGTTCCCACGGTAACCAGAACATCGTGAACAAGAGCGATGATCCCGCCAAAGGCATAGCGGAGCTCGAAACGAAATCCCACATAAACGAGGATTCCGATCCAGGAAAAAATGATAGCCAGCAGCGCTTTTCGAGTCAGGTCGCTTCCGACTTTGGGGCCGACGGATTCAACCCTTCGAATTTCAAAGGCCTTCTGACCATAGGTTGTCTGGAGGGCGTTTTCAATCTGTCCTGACAATCCTTTGAGATCCATACTGGAGGCTGCGGTTCTGACCACCATTTCATTTGGACCGAACTGTTGGATAATGCTGTTCTCCATGCCGATGGGTTCGAGTGTCTGTCTGAGCTTTTCCACCGATGTTTCCTGGTCGAACCGGATCTGAATGAGTGTTCCTCCCGCAAAATCGATTCCAAAATTGAGGCCGCCATGCCAGAAGATGGAGGCAATACCGATCAGGATGTAAACAATCGAGATTGTAACCGCCATTTTCATCATGGCGACAAAATTAAAGTGGGTTTCCGATTTAATGATTTCCATGAAGATCTCCTCGACGTATCAAATTGCAGTTCCCTCTTTTATATGCTGATGGACTTGATCCTGCGGTTCCAGACGAAGTAATCAAAAATAATCCTTGTGACAAAAATAGCGGTGAACATGCTGACGACGATGCCGATGGTCAGAGTGACGGCAAATCCCTTGATCGGACCGGTTCCGAAGCCGAAAAGGAACAGGGCGGCCACCAGCGTCGTTACGTTGGAGTCCAGAATGGTGAGAAAGGCCTTGCTGTAACCGGCTTCAACAGCCGCCCGAGGCGTTTTTTCCGTGCGGAGTTCTTCACGGATTCTTTCAAAAATCAGGACGTTGGCATCAACGGCCATCCCGATGGTGAGCACGATGCCGGCAATACCCGGCAGGGTTAGCGTTGCCTTGAAGGCGGCCATCGCTCCCATAAGGAGAACCAGATTGAGAACCAGGGCGACATCGGCAACCATGCCGGACAGCCTGTAGTAGAAAACCATGAAAAGTACGACCAGAATGCCGGCGATGACGCACGCCCAGATGCCCATCTCGATGGAATCCTGTCCCAGCGAAGGGCCGACGGTCCTTTCTTCAAGTATCTTTACAGGGGCGGGAAGGGCGCCCGCGCGAAGAACGATGGCCAGATCGCGCGCTTCCTCCATGGTGAAAGACCCGGTAATCTGTGCCTGTCCTCCCGAAATTTTTTCCTGGATGACCGGAGCGGAATGGACAACCCCATCGAGAACGATGGCCAGTCGCTTCTTGACATTCTCCCCGGTAATCCTTTCAAAATCCGCGGCCCCGCGGGAATTGAACGTCAGAGCCACATGGGGTTCGCCGAATCGGTCGCTGATCTTGACCTGCGCATTTTCCAGAGCGTCGCCGGTCAGCAGAGTCTTGCTCTTCAGAAGATAGGGAACTTCCGTCCGCCGTCCGGACTGGCTGTCGACATTCCAGCCGTAGGTGATGGCGCTGCCCTCGGGCACATTGCCTTTCAGGGCTTCATCAATGCTGTGTCCCTCGTCAACCAGCTTGAATTCCAGGAGGGCGGTTTTGCCGATCAGGTTCTTGGCCCGACCGGGATCTTTGATGCCCGGGAGCTGAATGAGAATACGGTCCTTACCCTGAGGGACGATTTCCGGTTCGGTGATGCCGAACTGGTCCACACGGTTGCGGATTGTCTCAAGGCTCTGTTCGATGGCCAGTTTGCGGATTTCATCTTTTCGCCTTTCACTGACCCCCAGTGACACCCGTTCGATGCCCTCAACGGTTTCCGAGGAGACGACTTCAAGGTCGGGATAGGAGTCTTTGAGGCTTTTGTCAAAGGCGCTTCGCGATGCACTGTCCGGCAGCTCGACGGTGATGTTCTGGCTTGTGGACCGTTCCAGCCGTTTGAAACGGATGCGCTTGTCCATCAGCGTTTCTTTTAAATCGACCGCTGTCCTTTCCAGGGTCGCTTCAATGGCCTTGTCCGCATCCACCTCAAGAACGAGATGCATTCCGCCCTGCAGATCGAGACCCAGGTGAATTCTGTCCTTGGGGAGATTCTTTTTCCAGAATTCCGGGAGATCGGCCGTCAGCGTAGGAAACAGATAGAAGACAGCGACCAGGATAACGGCAAGGGCGATGAAAGCCCGCACTCTTATGCTTCCGAACATAGACTTCCCCTTTCAGACTTATTCCTTGCCGGCTTTCTCAAGAACAGCCGCGATAAAGCCCCTTGAAACCTTGACGCGCACTTTATCGGCCACTTCAAGAGTAACGACGTCGCCGGTCAGGGCAGCAATCTTTCCGTGGATGCCTCCCGAGGTCATCACCACATCGCCGTGATTCAGATTCGCCAGCATTTCTTTGAGTTCTTTCTGCTTTTTCTGCTGCGGCCTGATCAGCAGGAAATAAAAAATGCAGAAGATCACGGCCATCATGATCAGAAAAGAGACATCTCCCCCTGCCGCTCCTCCGGGAGCGCTTCCCATGGCATAAGCTAAGTCTGTCAATGCGTTATCCTCCTTCAATCGTGTCCATTATGACATTATGAATATACCCTGATCAGGAGTCAGGCTTCCGACATTCGACGGTCTTTTAGAAACCGGGTTTTAAAAGCCGCGTATTGACCGCGTCCTATGGCGCTCCGAATCTGCTCCATAAGGCGCATATAATAGCGGATGTTGTGAAGAGTGTTCAAGGTCATGGCCAGGATTTCGCCGGCCACATATAAATGCCTCAGGTAGGCCCGCGAGAAGTTCCGGCAGGTATAACAATCGCAATCGCTGTCCAGAGGCCCGTTGTCTTCCCGATAACGGGCGTTTTTTATAACAACCTTTTCAGCATTTGTAAACAATAAACCGTGCCTGGCGCATCGGGTGGGCATGACGCAGTCGAACAGATCGATTCCGCAGTCCACGGCCCGGACGATATCCTCCGGCGTTCCCACACCCATGAGATAATGAGGACGATCCTCCGGAAGAAGGGGAGCCGTTTCACTGACGATCTGTTCCATCAGGGGTTTGGGTTCGCCCACACTGACTCCTCCCAGGGCATAGCCGTCGAAATCCATAGCCGTTATTGCTTCCACGGCGCGTCTTCTCAATTCCAGATACATTCCTCCCTGAATGATTCCGTAGAGGGCTTGGGAAGAAGAATTAGTCCTGGCCTTCCGGCTTCGCTCGGCCCAGGACAGCGTCAGGGAAAGGGAAGATTCCGCTTCCTGAAAACCGGCCGGCCAGGGGGTGCATTCATCCAGACACATCATGATATCCGTGTTCAAGGCTTCCTGAATTTCAATGGCAAGTTCCGGGGTGATTTTATGCCGGGAGCCGTCGATATGGGATTGAAAAATCACCCCTTCCCGGGTTACTTTCCGCAGTTTTCCCAGACTGTAAACCTGAAAGCCACCGCTGTCCGTTAAGATAGGGCCCGGCCAGTTCATGAAGCGATGCAGTCCGCCCAGGGACTCAATCAGCCGGTGGCCGGGTCTCAGATAAAGATGGTAGGTATTGCAGAGGATTATCTCCGCCCCCAGGGATTTCACCGTGTCCGGGGTCAGGGCTTTAACCGTTCCCTGCGTTCCCACGGGCATGAATGCCGGGGTGTGGACTTCGCCATGAACCGTCGACAGCAGACCCAGCCGTGCCGCCGATCCCGGGTCAGTATTCAGTATCCTGAAATGTTGTTTTAAAGGAGGCATAAGTTTATCCGGATAAGCCTTTTCGGAACGTGCCCGCCTAAATGATCAGCATGCAGTCGCCGTAACTGTAAAAGCGGTATTCTTCCTGAATGGCCGTCGCATAAGCCTGCTGGATCCGGTCTTTGCCGGCAAAGGCGCAGGCCAGCAGGAAAAGAGAGGATTTGGGAAGATGGAAGTTCGTCAGGAGGGCCTGTACCCTTTTGAAACGGTATCCGGGATAGATGAAGAGCCTGGACTGGCCGGACATGGGGTGAACCCGACCCTGCTCATCCGCGGCCGATTCCAGGACCCGGGTAGAGGTCGTTCCGACGGCGATGACCCGCTCGGCGGAATTGATCTTATCCGATGACTCCGGAGAAATTGAAAAAGATTCGACCTCCATGACGTGATCTTCAACGTCCTCTGTTTCGATCGGGGTAAAGGTGCCGAAGCCGACATGCAGGGTTACGGGAGCGATGACGATTTCAAGTTCCCGCAGAGTTTTGAACAATGCCTCCGAGAAGTGAAACCCCGCCGTCGGAGCGGCAATGGAACCCGGCGACCGGGCGTAAATGGTCTGATATCGGTCTCGATCCTCCGGCATTTGTGCGTTTTTCTTTTCCCGTTTTATATAAGGTGGAAGCGGCGCCTTGCCGTACCGCTGGAGAAAAAGATCGAACGGAAGGGCTGTGTTAAAGGTCAACAGCCACTTTTTCTCATTGATCCTTTCGATCACGGTGGCCCGGCTGTGATCATCAAAAAAAATGCTTGTCCCGATCCGGATCCGCTTCCCGGGTTTGAGCAGGGCTTCCCATGTTTCTTCAACTCCCACCCGAAAGAAAGGCCATTCCGTGGAATCGGTTTCGGGAACCGCTGGAGAATCGGAGTATCGGGACAGCAGGAGGAGTTCGATGCGGCTTCCCGTCTCTTTTCTGCCGGAAAGACGGGCCGGAATGACTTTGGAGTCATTGATGACCAGGACATCGCCTTTCCGGACGAAATCCGGGAAATCATAAAAATGGCGATGTTCCAGACTTCCAATCCGGCGGTCGAGAACCATCATGCGGGCATGATCCCGCTTTGCGCAGGGGCTCTGAGCAATCCGGGACTGGGGAAGCTGGTAATCGAAGTCTTGAAGCTTCATCAATGAGGGGTCCTGTTCATTTCCTTTAATTCAAACGGTCAGCCCGCTGTTCCGGGACATGCCGCCGGCGTTGCGGTCCTGATAATCAGAAATGATGTGTAAAGTCAATGAACTTATTTCAGCCTCTCCCAAAGTAAACGAGAAGAACGCCGGTCAGCATGGCGAACAGGCCCATTGCCTGTAATGTGGAATCCGGCAGGGTGACAAGCTTTAAGAGGCAGGATTTGATTTTTCCGGGAAAGGCGACGTAGGGCAGTCCTTCGACAATAAAGACCATGCCGAGCACACAGAGAAAAAACTTCATGACGGGTTTATTCCTTTGACGCTGTTTTGGCTTCGTTCCATAACTTATCCATCTCTTCCAGTGATGCATCCGCGGGAGTTTTCCCCCGTTCTTTCAGTTTCTTTTCGATATGATAAAAGCGAGCATTGAATTTGAGAATCGTCCTCTGGAGGGTCTGCTCGGCATCCATCGAAAAAAAACGGCAGAGATTGACTAGAGAAAAGAAAAGGTCTCCCGTTTCCTCTGTAATATGCTCCCGGTCACCTGTCCTTATCGCTGCTTTCAATTCGTCGAGTTCCTCTTCAATCTTGGCAATAACGTCCTGTGCTTCCGTCCAGTCGAACCCCACTTTGGATGCCAGTGCGGTGATCTTCTGGGCGCGCATCAGGCCGGGCATCGAGCGGGGTATCTTGTCCAGAAGACTTTCGTGATGTTCATACTTTTTCTCTTCATTTTTTTTGATTTCCTCCCAGTTTGCCCGGATATCGGCGACACTGCCCACCTCACGGTTGCCAAAGACATGGGGATGCCTGCGGATCATTTTCGCCGTCACCTCTTCGAGTACGTCGGCGATGCCGAATTCACCGGATTCTTCGGCAATCTGTGCCAGAAAAAGAATCTGAAACAGCAGATCGCCCAGTTCCTCTTTCAGGTCTTCAGACCCTCCGGAAGCGACGGCATCGAGCACTTCATAGGATTCATCCAGGAGATACCGGCCGATATCCTCTTTTTTCTGCTGCCGATCCCAGAGGCAGCCATCCGGCGAACGGAGGCGGCGAAGAACATTCACCAGTTCAATAAAACGATTCTCAATGCGGGAATTTTCCAAAACGACCTTCCTCTTTTTCAAAGGACTCTATCGGTCCGTTATCTTTTTAACGCAGTGCATCAAAGACGTCATCACCGCGCCCGCCTGCTCATGGAGAACGATATCGGCCATATCATCGCAGGGCGTAGGGTCGCGGTTGATGATGACCAGCTTGGCGCCGTTTCTCCTCGCCGTAACCGGCATGGACGCTGCAGGCTGCACGACGAGGGAAGAACCGATGACAATGAACAGATCGCAGGCGGAGGACCGCTCATAGGCCTCCTGGGTTTCCCTGACCGGCATGGCCTGGCCGAAGGATATGGTATCCGGTTTCAGGGGACCGCCGCAATTGTCGCAATAGGGGACTTTCATTTCTTCTTTCAACCGTTCCTGCACCCTGTCCCTGTCGAATTTTTGCCGGCAGTTCAGGCAGGAAACGGACATGGCCGTTCCATGAAGTTCAATGACCTTCTCAGGGGAATTGCCGGCCCGGACATGCAGGTTGTCGATGTTCTGGGTAATCACGCAGTCCAGCCTGCCCATTCTTTCCAGTTCGGCGATGGCGTTATGGGCGGCATTGGGCTGAGCTTTCTTCATCGGTTCATACATCTCCGTCGCCATCTGCCAGTATTTCCAGCGGGAAATTTCCGAGGCGAGAAAATTGTCGAAATAAAAATCTTCGGGATTGTACTTGTCCCAGACTCCTCCAGGACTGCGAAAATCAGGAATACCCGATTCCGTGCTGAGTCCCGCTCCCGTAAAAATGACGACAGTCTTCGCTTCAGCAATCCACTGAGCGATAAGTTCGATCCGTTTTTCCATAAATATTCTCCTTCCTGCGTTTCAGGATGAACTCAGGAGCTGCAATCCCCGTCCATGACTGCAAAAGCTCAGATCAAGCTCCGGATATTCTGCCACGATCCCTGTCTTTTCGAAGTTTCTTCCCAGGTCGGCGACCGTTTTTCTCCTTCTTAATGGCTGCCGGTTAGAAAAGGCAAGAGAAATATTCCATCAGTTTTATCTTGATTAACCCGGAAGGATTGATTAAAGGTCTGCCAGTTCTTGGGGGGATGAGTCAGCTGGAACACCGGCTCATCATCCGGGATATCACGAGAGGGGGGGTGTGATGACACATCCACAACTGATAGCCGCAATGAGCCTGCCGGAATTTTATCCCGCGAAACCGGAGCGGGTTGAACTGCTTCAAACTCATATTTCTTTGATTTTCATCGCCGGGGACGTTGTCTATAAAGTCAAGAAAGCCGTTGATTTCGGATTTCTTGACTTTACTACCCTGGAAAAGCGGCAGTTTTACTGCGGGGAAGAGTTGAGGCTGAATCGGAGACTGGCGCCGGAGATATATCTGTCTGTTGTGGGGATTGTGGAGAGGCCTGACGGACGGCTGGCCCTGAACGAACCCGGTTTGGTGGTGGATTATGCCGTTGTGATGAAAAAAATCCCTGAAGAGCGGATGCTGAAGAAACTCCTGGCCTCCGGAGAAACCTCCATTTCCGTGATGGAGCGGGTTGCACGGAAAGTAGCGGATTTTCACCGTCAGGCTGAAACAGGTGGAAAGATTGACGAAATCGGCGGCTTGGAGACCATCAGAAGAAATCATGAGGAGAATTTCGAACAGACCCTGCCTTTTATCGACGTGACGATCCCCCGATACCAATACGCCCTGATCCGGTCCTGGGCCCTCAAATTTCTGGAAGCGCAGGAAGGTCTGTTTCGGCGGAGAGTGGCTAACCACCGGATCCGGGACTGCCACGGCGACCTGCATCTTGAACACATCTGTCTCCTAGATCCGGAGATTGTCATCTTTGACTGTATCGAGTTTAACGAACGGTTCCGTTATGAGGATGTTGCGGCGGAGGCGGCTTTCCTCGCCATGGATCTTGATTTTAACGGCTGCCCGGAATATGGAGAGGCCTTTGTTCAGGCCTATATTTCATGCTCGGGAGATGAGGAGATCCGTCAACTCCTTAATTTTTATAAATGTTATTACGCTTATGTGCGGGGGAAAGTTGTCGGTTTCAAAAGTCATGACGCGGCCGTCAGCCAGAAAGAACGTGATGAAGCAAGGGAAACGGCGAGCCGGTATTTTGATTTGGCATACACCTGTGCGGCCCGACTGGAAAGGCCGGCGTTGATCCTGATGACCGGGCTGATGGGAACAGGGAAGAGTGTTCTGGCCAGGAGTCTGGCATCCCGCCTGGGGGCTGAGATCCTTCAGATGGATGTTCTACGCAAGGAAATGCTCAACATTCCCGTCACGGATCATCATTTCGCCGAGTTTGGCCAGGGGATTTATTCCGATGCCGTAACCCGTCGTACCTACGCGGAGGCCCTGAGCCGGGCGGAGGGGATGATCAGGCTTGGGAAATCCGTCATTATAGACGCCTCCTACAAACGGCGCGAGGAGCGGCTGAAAGCGAAGTTCGCAGCCGGGCGTTTAGAGGCGGATTTTTATGCCATTGAATGCAGGTGTCCGGAAGACGTTTTGAAGGAGCGGCTGGAAAAGCGCTTATCGGAAACCGGGGAGGCATCGGATGGACGATGGGAGATTTATCAGGCGCAGAAAAAAGATTTTGACCCTGTCGACGAACTTTCTGACGGTGAGCACTTCTCTGTAAGTACCGCCGCTCCGCCTGAGGTTTGTGTTCAGGAAATCCTGTTGAAGATCAAAAAACTCAAAACGGATATCGTTTCCTGAGCCCCGGCTCTTTCCGGTTTTTCCCGTCACCGACTCTCTGTTCAGGAATTTATTTCTTTTCTTTGGCTTCCCTGGCTTCCTTTCGGGCTTTTTCCTGCGCTATCCGCTTCTGTGTTTCCCGGATGTAGGCGGAAACCTTGTAATCCAGTCCGAGGTTGGCGTACTCTCTATTGATGGTTTCAAAACGTTTGAGGGCGGCCTGATATTTCTTCTGTTTGAAATAGAACTCCCCTACATAGAATTCATGCTCGGCGATCCGAACTCGACACTCCCTTAACATTTTTTCCGCCATGAGGGAAAATTTGCTGTCGGGAAACCGAGCCAGAAGTTTTTCGAATTCTTTCGCCGCCCGTACGGTTTCAGTCTGGTCGCGGTCGATACTCAACATCTGCTTGTAATGACACATCCCGATCTGATACATCACGTAGGGCAGATTTTCGTTCGTGGGATGCAGGTAGACGAAGTCATTATAGGCGGCTTCCGCTTCCGCGTAGGCCTTATTGCTGTAGTGGGCGTCACCTATGCCCACCTTGGCCAGAATGGCCAGCTCACTCATGGGATATTCGTCGCGCAGCCGCTCAAAGGACTCAATCGCCTTCTTATAGCGTCCGTTCTGATAATCTTCGTAACCCCTCCGGTAAAGACCTTCCGGGGTTGCCCGGGTCATGTCCGACTTTCGAAACCAGGCGCAGCCGGTCAGTAGTGAGAGAAGTAGACTGGCCGCGCAGAAAACAATAAGGGAACGGACGCAAAGTGTTCTGTATTTCATGAGGTATTAGTTGTCGGCGATTTAGAGACTTTGATTGACGAACGTTTCCAGCCGCTCCTTTGAGACGACCCCGACCAGGGTATCCATCACCTTGCCATCCTTGAAGAGAATCAGCGTAGGGATGCTGCGCACCCCGAAGTCTGCGGCAGTTTTCGGATTTTCGTCCACATTCAGTTTTGATATCTTGACCCTGCCCTTGTAGGTTTCAGCAAGTCCCTCCACCAGCGGACCGATGGCCCGGCAGGGGCCGCACCATGTTGCCCAGAAATCAACGAGAGCGGGCTTGTCCGATTTAATGATTTCCTCTTCAAAATTGGCATCGGTGACGTGAAGCAGGGATTCCTGTGAACTCATGAGCAGGCCCTCCTCTTTTTAGTTTTATTGATTCGTGATATCTATATCATATCTTCCTGAAAGATGTCAATCGCATTTTGAGAATCATAAAAAGGGGATATGGACACTTTTTGACAGTCAGAGGGTGTTCTGTTATAGAGTTCTGCCGGGAGGGGAAGCAGGTAAGGAGATTTCATGCAACCTTTGGGAATCATTTCTGGAACGGTAATTCCGCAAGGCAGGGAACTGTTTGGCGATCTTCAGGAGGAGTTTATCGAAACGGAATACGGCCAGGCCGTCGTCATGCGTTCAGATGCCGTGGTTTTTCTGCCGAGACATGGAACGGATCCGAACCGCTACATCCTGCCTCACCAGATTAATCACCGGGCCAACATGAAGGCGCTTTGCGAGTTGAGCGTCAGGGAAATCGTTGCCATCAATTCCGCGGGGTCCCTGCATCGGAAATGGAAGCCGGGAACGATTATGGTCCCCGATGATTTTATTATGTTGACCGGCATTCCCGGTATTCATCAAACACAGGCCGCCCATTTGACCCCGCAGCTTGACTTGAAAGTGAGGCATTATCTATTGGAGGCTGCCCGGGAGGAGGGCGTCAATGTGATCGACCGGGGGGTATACTGGCAGATGCCGGGTCCGCGCCTGGAAACGCGAGCCGAGATCCGGATGATTTCCCGGTTTGCCGATCTGGTGGGCATGACCCTGGCAAGCGAAGCCGTGACGGCTCAGGAACTCGGCCTGGCCTATGGGGCGCTCTGTTCCATTGACAACTATGGCAACGGTCTGGTTGAAAAGCTCTTGACGGTTGAAGAAATTGTGGCTCACGCGCGGGAAAACGCCCGGGTGATGATCGGCATAGCAACCCGATACCTGGAAAAATATCGGATTCGAAAATCTTAGAAAGCGCCGAGCTGGCAGGGCTTGATCTTGATTTCCATGGCTTCGCAGGCTGAGGAAACGGCCATTTTAGGCATCCTTCTTGATCTGGCAATGTCCCATGCCGCGATGCAGGGCAGATAATTTCCCTGCATCGCTTTCCTGATCTGTGCTTCCAGTTCAGGGGATACCTCCGCTGCCGGCTGAACGATTTTCTTTTCGGGTGTGTAACCGTAAAGCCCGAGTTGACATCTGGTGAGGCGGATTTCCATTGCATCGAGTCTCTGACCCAGCTCCTTTGGAGATTCTCCGAACTGAGCGGCAATCTGCATGGCCCCCGCACAGCTTATTTCGCCTCCTTCCGCACGTCGCCGGATTTCCTCTTCAAGAGCAGGGTTGCTGGGAATTTTCTTGTTTGGATCAGGATTCTTCATGATTTTTCCCTCCATTTTACATTCGATTTCAAGGATTGCTTAAAACGACTGTCGCATCCACGGCAACGGCCTGGCTGCCCGAAACAAGGATGGGATTGATATCAATTTCCTGGATACGGGGGTAGCGCGCCATAAGGTGGCCCAGGGTGACCATCAGGGAGGCAAGAACGTGACGGTCAGCAGGTTGAGAACCGCGGAATCCATCCAGAAGAGTCTGCGTTCGCAATCGTCCGATGGCGTCGAGGGCTTCTTTTACACTGAGCGGGGCGACGGTAAAGACCGAATCTTCAATGAGATCGGCCATCCTTCCACCGATGCCGATCATGACGCAGGGGCCGAACTGAGGGTCTCGGATGGCGCCCATGATCAATTCCACGTCGCCCTGCAATTGCTTCTGCATTAAAACTGAGCCCCGCCCGTTCATTTTCTGCAGAAGCCTTTCAAAGCTCTGTCTGGCTTCTTCCGGTCCGACAATATTCAACTCGACCAGGCCGTGTTCCGTTTTATGGACAACTCCGGTCTGCAATCCTTTCATGACGAGCGGAAACCCCATTGAAATCGCTTTTGACTCGCACAGCCGGGGGTCCTTTATCCATGTTTCTTCAACGGTGGGAATTCCAAAGGATTTCAGGATATTTTTCGACAGCCTTTCATCCAGAGATCCACCCGCATTATTGAGAAGATCGGAAATGTCATCGGGGATATTCTGAAGCTCATCGGTCGGCACAGGCTGATTCCCTTCAGGCAGCCAGCAGGTCCCGGTCCTTTGGAACAGGATGGACAGACACGATACGGCCCGGTAAAGTTCATGAAATACAAGGACGCCGCAATCGCGGGCCTTTATCTGAACCTGGAAGGCGTCATCCCGGTTGCCGGGCAGCCAGAGCAGAACGGGCTTCCCGGAAGAGCGGCTCTGTCGGGAAATTTTATCAAAATCCAGCCGAATTCTTGTGTAGCCGGAAAAGGCATGTACAAGCACGGCATCCACTCCCGGATCATCAAGGGCCGCTTCCATGGCAAGACTGTAGATATCCAGGCCGGTACCGCTGTGCTGTTCTATGGCCGGCCAGATGTCCACCGGATTGGCGACAGGCATCCATTCGGGGAAAATGCGCCCCAGGCGAATCTTCGTAGCCTCTGAAAGTTCTGCCACGTCGAGATCCAGCTCATTCATGAAATCAGTGGATACAATCCCCGCGGCGCCACTGAAGGTGATGACCGCGATACGTCCCCTGGATTTGTTCCGCTTTGGAGGATACAGTGCGAGTGTGCGGCAGAAATCAACAAGCTGATGGAAATCTCTTGCTTCATAAGCACCGGCCTGGGCGAGCGCGCCGGCGGCGACCCGATAATTTCCCGCCAGACTGGCGGTATGGCTGACGGCTGCCTCCGCTCCCTTGCGGCTTCTGCCGCCCTTCAGAACGATCACGGGCTTATCGCTCTTCCGGCAGAGGTCCATGAATCGTCTGCCGTTGACGAAAGATTCGAGATAAAGTCCGACACATCGGGTATCCGGATCTTCAAGAAGAAAAGAGAGGACATCACTTTCATCAATGTCCGCTTTATTGCCGATGGAACAGACCTTACTGAAACCGGTTATGCCATGACTTAAAATATCGATGACGAAACCGGCGGAGAGCATGCCGCTTTGAACAATGAGAGACACCGGGCCGGGATGCAGGCAGAAAGGCAGGACCTTCGGATCGGTGAAAGAGAAGATATGACCCCGGATCCCATCAACCAGGCCCATGCAGTTTGGTCCCCAGACGCGTATCCCTGTTCGCTCAACAAAACTCCTGATGGCGTCTTGAAGACTTTTTCCCTTTTCATCCGCCTCGGCAAATCCGCCTGATTCGATCATGATTCCCGAAACGCCTTTGATTGCGCATTGCTCAAGAGCGGCCGGAACATGAACGGCTGCGATGAAAATGATCGCCAGGTCAACGGCTTCAGGAATGTCCTTGATCGACGGGAAGCAGGGAAGCCCTTCTATTTCAGCATACTGGGGATTGATGGGGTAAATCCGTCCCTTGAAAGTCGTCTTCAGGTTTTTGAGAATAGCATAACCCCCTTTAAAGGTTTTGGGGGTTGCTCCGATGACGGCAATGCTCTGCGGATTGAAAAATGAATGCATGAGATCAAGTAATGAATGAGATGGTGTCGGTTAGTTCATGGTATTAACATCTGGCAATATTTTCTGAATCTCTGTGATCCATGGAACTTGTATAAATTTAGACAAAGAGTAAAGGTGTTACTCCTGTGAGGACCTCTTCTGGGTATCTTCTTTCAATCGGTCCAATTCCTCACGATACTGACTGGTCTGTGCTTTCACGGCCTCAATCTCTTCCCTGGCCCGGGCGAGTTCTTCCTCCTGCTTCTGCCGTTCCCGATTCAGTTTGTCCTGAATGTCATCGAAGCCGATGTACATAGCTAAAATTCCTCCAAGAACCAGAAAAACAGGAATAGCCCCTTTTAAAATCGCCAAAAAGTGAGACCACCAGAAAATAAGGCCGAGCAATCCTAAGAAAGTTGAAATCGCGCCGCCGGTCAACAGTGACATTGCCGCATACCTCCCTGTAAAAATAAGTTTAATTATAAATTCAACAATTGAGATGATTCAAAATGATTTTTTATTGACGTGAATTGCTGACGGCAATTATCAGCAAAAACTTCATTAAGAGATAGGGCTCTATAAAATCAAAGTCAAGAGAAATCACAGACGAATAAAAAAATGCTTGATAATCACTGATTTTTAAATTAGCATTTTCCGATTTATTAATGTTTAAATTTTATTTGGTTCATATCCGTACAAGCTAATAGTTTTAAGGAGAACTCTGATGTTGGAACCTGATTTTGTAAAAGGAAACGGATTGATACCGGCGATTGTCCAGGATTGCATCACCGGCGAAGTGCTGATGCTGGCTTACATGAACCGCGAATCCTGGCTTAAAACCAGAGAGAGCGGAAAGGCGACTTACTGGAGTCGTTCAAGAAACAGCCTCTGGATCAAGGGGGAGACATCAGGTCATTACCAGATTATCAAAGAAATCTTGATTGATTGCGATGCGGATGCCATTGTCCTGAAAGTGCAGCAAACCGGGGCAGCCTGCCACACGGGGTATCGATCCTGCTTTTATCGAAAGATTGTTGGGGAATCTTTTGAAATTATTGGAGAAAAGCTGGTTGATCCGGAGGAAGTCTACAAATGAACAAATTGAAACTGGGGATACCCAAGGGGAGCCTTGAAGCGAAAACCGTTGACCTTTTCAAAAGGGCAGGATGGAATATTACTTACGACAGCAGAAGCTACTTTCCCGACGTCGATGACGACGAGCTTTCCTGCACTCTCGTCAGACGCAGGAAATGTCAAGATATGTGGAGGATGGCACGCTGGATATGGGGTTGACCGGCAGGGACTGGATCATTGAAAATGACTCCGATGTTTATGAAATACAGGATCTGATTTATTCAAAGACATCGGCCAAACAGGCTCGTAGGGTGCTTGTCGTTCGGGAGGATTCTCCTCTTCGGAAAATAGAGGAACTCGAAGGAAAACGGCTTTCAACGGAACTGCTCCACTTCACGAAACGTTACTTCAAGGAAAGAGGCATCAACGTTCATGTCGAGTTTTCCTGGGGGGCGACCGAAGCAAAAGTGGTTGAGGGTCTGGTCGACGCCATCGTGGAAGTAACCGAGACTGGAAGCACGATCCGAGCGAACAATCTGAAGATCATCCATGAATTGATGCGGACGAATACAGTTTTGATCGCTAACCATGCGGCATGGAACGATCCCTGGAAAAGGCAGAAAATCGAACAGATCCGGACTCTTCTGAATGGTTCCCTGCAGGCCATGGGCATGGTTGGAATCAAAATGAATGTTGCCAGGAACAATCTTGACCGGGTTATTCGTTTACTTCCGTCGTTGAGGGCGCCCACGATATCCAGTCTGTATTCCGAGGACTGGCTGGCCATTGAAACGATTCTCGACGCGAATACTGTCAGAGATCTGATTCCCCTTCTGCAGGAAGGTGGAGCAGAGGGCATTATCGAGTATCCGCTGAACAAAGTCATCTGAATTTGAAAAGGGAGATCGGAAGATATAGTTTATTCATCAATGCATTGACAGACAGGGCGTCATCCCGGGAGTGATTATGAGACAAGCCAGCGTTCAAAGAAGTACATCCGAAACCGATATATCCGTTGAAATAGATCTTGATGGCGGCGGGCAGGCCGTCGTTGAAACCTCTATTCCTTTTTTTGATCATATGCTCACTCTTTTTTCCCGTCATGGACTTTTTAATCTCACGGTCAAGGGACGGGGTGATACGGAGATTGACGATCACCATCTGGTGGAAGATATGGGCATCTGTCTGGGAAAAGTGGTAAAGGACGCGATGGGTGATAAAACAGGGATGGTTCGTTACGGTTCGGCGACGATACCCATGGATGAAACCCTGTGCGCTGTTACCCTCGACGTGTCTGGAAGGCCTTATCTGGTTTATCATGTGGCGTTCTCAGCCGGAGCGAGAGCCGGTGAATTCGATTTGCAGCTGATCAGGGAATTTTTTAAAGCATTTTCGGACCATAGCGGAATCACCTTGCATATCAATCTGTTTTATGGTGAAAATAATCATCACATTGCCGAGGCCGTATTCAAAGCCTTTGCCCGTGCATTGAGTATGGCGGTTAGTATTGATAGCCGGATTCAGGGTGTGTTATCCACCAAAGGATGTTTGTAACCGATTAAATTTCATGTTGGCGCGGGGAGATGTGATGAAAAACCCATCCATATCAAAAGTACCTGTTTTTGTAACAGGCTGTCTCTTTTCTTTTTTCATCGGTTTGTTATTGACGATTCAAGGCTGTACTCAGAATTCGATTTCAGTGGAAACATTTCCTGAAAAAAAATCGGTTGCATTGCGCCGCATTGCTGTTTTCCCGATACAGAGAGTCGACCCGGATGAGGTGGTGGATAATGCCCTGCGTTGTCCGATTTGTGGAACGATTGTTAATGTGGGCAGTGTGGCGCCTCAGGCCGAAAAGGTCGTGGAAGACGTTTTTATCCGGAGCATTGACAAGACGGAGAAATATGAGATTGTTCCGCCTGAAAGAGTTCATGGTGTGTTCCAGCGGATTTCCGCGAATTCTCTTAAGGCTCCCCTCAAGGAGCTGCTGATGAAGTCGGGGCAGGAATTGGGCGCGGACGCAGTCATGTATGGTTATGTTTACCGTTTCAGAGAACGAAGGGGTTTCGCTTATGGAACTGATCAGGCGGCTTCCGTAGCGTTTGCCATGCACCTCATCAATGCTCGCGACGGTTCGCTTATCTGGAGAGGCATTTTTGATAAAACGCAGCTCTCCCTAATGGAAAATATCTTTCAGGCTTTTGCTTTTTATAAAGGGAAAGGGCGATGGCTGACAGCTGAAGAACTTACGGAAGAGGGTGTATTGGAAATTCTGAAAACCTTCCCCAATGGGCAGTAAAAATCTTTCAAGTACAGGCACACCGGCATAATCGACTGAAGCATCATTGTAAATGAAATTAAAAGTTTGTTTTTAATCTGTAAATTCTTAAGGGGGGTTTTTCAGATTGGTCATCATTCCGGCAATTGATCTTAAAGGCGGGAAATGCGTGCGACTTCTTCAGGGGGATTTTGAGCGGGTTACCGTGTACTCTGATCATCCTGTTGAAATGGCGAAAGCATGGCGGGAAAAAGGGGCGGAACGGTTACATCTGGTTGATCTCGACGGGTCCATTGCCGGCAATCCCCGGAATGCTGCAATTATCAGTCAAATTGTCAAGAGTGTCGGCGTTCCCGTGGAGATAGGCGGTGGAATCCGTGATATATCCACAATACAACGCTATCTCGATATGGGAGTTCAATGGGTCATTCTGGGAACAGCGGCTCTGAAAGACCGGTCATTTGTGTATAATGCCTGCGATCTTTTTCCTGGGCATGTCATTCTTGGTATTGACGCAAACAATGGAAAAGTCGCCGTCGAGGGATGGACGGAACAAAGTGCGATCACTGCCCTTGAATTGGCGATATCTTACGAGAACCGAGGCATAGCCGCTGTCATCTACACGGATATCAGCAGAGACGGGATGCAGACCGGAGTTAATGTGGAAGGGACCAGAGTGCTTGCCGAAGCGGTCGATATTCCGGTCATAGCTTCAGGCGGCGTTGCTACTCTCGATGATATCAAAAGGCTTCTTCCTCTGGAGGAATCCGGCATAGCAGGTGTCATTATAGGCAAGGCTCTCTATTCCGGGGCAATAGCTCTTGAAGAGGCCATAAGCCTTGCAAAAAGTTCCTGACATCAACCCCGCTGTAAAGAAATAGGGCACCTTGAATCGAAAATCAGCAGGTCTGTTAAAAACAGGACTGTTAGAAAGATGAGGAGGCTACAGCATGGCGGATAATTGCCTGTTCTGCAGTATTGTTAAAGGGGAGATTCCCTGCGCCAGGATTTATGAGGACGATCATGTTCTTGCCTTTGAAGACATTCATCCCATGGCGCCGGTACATGTCGTCGTTGTTCCTAAACGGCACATTTCCACGTTCATGGACGTTTCGGACGATACAATGGCATATTTGATGTCCATGATGACCGCTGCTCAGAAAATCGCGAAGCTCAAAGCCATCGATGAAAAGGGATTCCGTACGGTTATCAACTGCAAAGAAGAGGGGGGGCAGGTCATTTTCCACCTTCATATGCACTTGCTGGGCGGATGTAAACTCAGAGATGATCTGGGACAATAAATAGGTTGACAAGTCTTCAGAATGAATTAAATTTATTTAAATAAAGATTTCGACCTGGTCCCGGTTTATTTGTTCTCCAATCCCGCGAAGCATCAACCTGCACATCCGCCTTTACTTGAGTTGAACCAAGTTGTGACATCACGATTCAGAAATCGCGAGACCGGTGATCATCTGATCCTTGTAAAAGCAATTATAACGAAATGAATTCTCAACACTCAGGTTATCCTCATGTGTTGTTTTTCTTTTTTGAGCAGGCATGATCGAGTTAATAACGAGAAATTTCACAAATAAGGATTAAGGGGTACAAAAAGGGAGAAGCAATGAGTTTCAGGGAAATCGTTGAAGCTGAAATGGTGACGGCAGCGAAAAAGCAGGACAAGGTGAGGCTTTCGACTATGCGGATGGTGAAATCAGCTCTGCACAACAGGGAGATTGACTTGAAAAGGGAGTTGAATGATACGGAAGTCCTTCAGCTCCTTTCGTCCATGGTCAAACAGAGAAAGGATTCGATTGAGCAGTTCGGCCGTGGTGGAAGAGAGGATCTGGTCGAAAAAGAAGAACAGGAACTGCAGATTATTCAATCGTTCATGCCGCAGCAGCTGACGGAGGAAGCACTGGACGCCGAAATTGAAAAAGCCATTCAGGAAGCCAAGGCCTCCAGTGTAAAGGATATGGGGAAAGTCATGAAAGTCCTGATGCCCAGGGTAACGGGCAAAGCAGACGGCAAGGCGGTCAACGAACGGTTGAAAATGAAACTTTCCCGTCCTTAAGCATGAAATTCAATAATGACGGGTTGCATTCAAAAGGGTAACAGGCGGTCGGCTGAAAGAACGTTACTGTTCGCCGGTCAATGACGGAGTTGTGTGTTGAAAGGAGATCATCCCGGGGATAAAATCGCGGAAATCAAAAGCAGGATCGATATCGTCGAACTGATATCGGAGTATATTTCCCTGAAAAAAGCCGGGAAAAATTTTTTGGGTCTCTGCCCTTTTCACAACGAAAAAACACCATCCTTCACGGTCAATCGTGAAAAACAGATGTATTACTGTTTCGGATGCGGCGAAAAAGGGGACGTATTCGCTTTTCTGATGCGCCTGCACAATACAACGTTCCCCGATACCCTTAAACTGCTGGCGCGCAGGACAGGGGTCATTCTTCCCACATCTTCTTTTCGTGGAGACGGAAAGAGTCAACTCAATGCCAGGGAACAAATCATCCAGATTAATCAGATTGCGGCAGCTTATTATAAAGACAACCTTTTTTCTCCAGGAGGGAAGGCCGCTTCAAGTTATCTGAAAGAAAGGGGGCTGAAAGAGTCCACGATAGAGGTTTTTAGTCTGGGCTATGCCCTGGACGGCTGGCGTTATCTGCGAAATCATCTTGAACGGAAAAAACAGTCCCTGAAAATGGCCGGAGAAGCCGGGCTGATCGTCGCAAAAGATGATCGGCCGGATGTGCTGTATGATCGATTCCGTAATAGGCTGATGTTTCCGGTCAAGGATGTTGACGGGCGTATCATCGCCTTCGGCGGCAGAATTCTGGGAGATGGTGAACCAAAGTATCTCAATTCACCGGAGTCGCCTGCATATATTAAAGGCAGGCAGCTTTACGGATTGAATCTGGCTAAAGAAGAGATACGCCGGTGCGGATATGTGATCCTTGTTGAAGGATATTTTGATCTTATCGTTCTGTGGAATGCCGGAATCAAGAATGTTGTGGCCACGCTGGGGACGGCCCTGACAAAAGATCACGTCGCCTTGATCAGGCGATATACCGATCAGGTGGCCATCACCTTTGATTCGGATGAAGCAGGGAAAAAGGCGCTGGCGCGAAGTGTTGAGATGTTCATTGCAGCTCATATGGATGCCAGGGCAGTGGTTCTTCCCGAGGGACTTGATCCGGATGATTTTGTCCGTCGCTACGGTGGGGAGGCCTTAAAGCGGATGGTGGAAGGCGCACCGTCGATTGTTGACTACTATATAGAGAACGCGATCGGCAGGGGGAATTCGTTTGAAGAAAGAGGAGGCGCTGCGGCCCGGGCGGCGGCATTCATTACGGGGATACAGGATGTCATTGACAGGAATCTTTTTATCAAACGGGTTGCTGAGAAACTGGGTATAGATCAGGATATTTTGAAAAAAGAGGTGCAACGCAGGCTTCGTTCCAACGCGCGCAAAGAATTTCTCACGCCCGTGCAGCAAAGAGAAGCCGCTTATTCAGGACTGGAATTGAATATGATTCATCTGATGATGGAATATCCGGATGTCATCCCTTCCATTCTGTCGTCAAAGGCCATGGAATATTTTATAAACAGGGACCTGAGATTGATCGGTCAATCCTGGATCGATTATGCAGTGAATGAAACCGTTAATCCGGGTGACGCCGTATCTTTTATTCAGAAACTTGATAATCCCGATATTGAGGATATTTTTCTGAGATTATTTGTAAAGGGAAGTCCCTTTCAGAAAGAGCAACTTGATTCGATTACATCGGATATGATCCGGCAGGTGAAAAGAAGATGGTACAAAGAACAGCATAAAAATATAAAAAATCGTCTGTTGAACGCGCAGGCGTCAGGCGATCAGGCATTGGGGCGTGAACTTTTAAAAGAAAAAGAGCGGCTGATGAGAGAAGAAAGGGAATTGTAATAATTGCGCCTTAACTAAGACCTTTTATTTACTGAGGGGAGCAACCAACATGGGGAAAAATATACAATCGGAAGAATTCAAGAAATTAATTTCTCTGGGCGAGGAAAAGGGTTTCCTTACTTATGACGATGTGAATGACTTTCTGCCGTCCGATATTACATCTTCAGATCAGATAGACGATATCATCATGCTTTTCGGTGAAAAAAATATCGATATCATTGATACCGAGAAGGGAGAAAAGCTGCTGGTAAAAAGTCCTGTCGAGGAACGAGAAACCGCGAAAGAAGGGGAGCTTATCGATATGATGTCCGTCGCGGGAAAGACAGGAGACCCCGTTAAGATGTATCTCCGCGAGATGGGATATGTGTCCCTGTTGAGCCGTGATGGTGAGGTTGAGATTGCCAAGATTATTGAAGAAGGCGCTCAGGAGGCAATGGGAGCGGTATTCGGTGTCACGGCATCCGTGAAGGAAGTGGTTGATATTGGAAATAAACTGAAAAGTGACGAGATACGTATTAAAAATGTGATTGACAATCTTGAGGATGAAGACGGCTATGTTGAGGAAGACTCTCAACGGGAACGTGTGATAAAACTGCTTGATAAGGTTGCCATGCTTGACGGCAAAAATGATCAAATTCTGCAGAAGTTGAGAGCAAAGGATCTCAGTGAGGATGGACGTAAAGCTTTAAAAATTCAGATGGAAAAGAATAAGAAAGCAATCATCAAGCTTTGCCGTAAAGTCAGGTTTGGTAAAAAACAGATTGATAAACTGGTTGCCAATATCAAACGGTATCTTGCCGAACTCGAAAAGGCTGAAGATGAAATTCAAAAATGCAAAGAGGAAACGGGACTTTCGTTGACGCAGATTGAAAAGGCATGTTCCAGACTGAAAAAATATCCTCAAGATGAAGCAGCGATTCTGGCGGAATATGGCATTACCATGGAAAAGCTGAAATCCGTGGAAGCCATGATTCGGGAAGCCAATCGAAAGCTAAAAAATATCACGAAGGAAACAGGATACTCTGTAACGGCTTTCAAAAAAATCCTGTTCAACATCGAGCATGGTGAAAAAAAAGCTGAAGAAGCCAAGCGGAAACTCGTTGAAGCCAATCTGCGGCTGGTTGTCAGCATTGCTAAAAAATACACGAATCGGGGGTTGCAGTTTCTGGATCTGATCCAGGAGGGAAACATCGGATTAATGAAGGCTGTTGATAAATTTGAATATCAGAGGGGATATAAATTTTCGACGTATGCAACATGGTGGATCAGACAGGCGATTACCCGGGCGATCGCCGATCAGGCCAGAACGATTCGAATCCCTGTCCATATGATTGAGACTATTAATAAATTGATTCGCACATCACGCTATCTCGTGCAGGAGCTGGGACGGGAACCGAGCCCGGATGAAATCGCGAATAAGATGGAGTATCCTCTGGAAAAGGTAAGGAAGGTTCTGAAAATCGCCAAAGAACCTATTTCACTCGAAACTCCCATCGGTGAGGAGGAGGATAGCCATCTTGGTGATTTCATAGAAGATAAAAAGATCATGTCTCCGTCCGAGGCGACGATCAGTATGGATCTGGCGGAGCAGACAAGAAAGATATTATCGACGTTGACACCAAGGGAAGAAAAGGTGTTGCGGATGCGTTTTGGAATCAGCGAAAGAATCGAGTATGGTGAAGAAGAACTGGAACAGGGGGAAGAGGAGGGTGAATTTCCCGGTCCCATAGAGACCGGCGCTTACCGCAAATTGAGAAATCCTTCACGACGACGGACTGTTAAACAGGTCTAAAAAATCCTGCCAAAGTTAAATCTGCACGCTCCTGTTTCCAGAAGCGTGCAGATTACAGATTTTCATGCGTGGATGGCGCCCAGAATTTTCCGGGCAGGAATGTCCCGTATGCTGAATTTTTCGCGGGTATTCTGCCCGTGGGCGTCCTGACAATTCAAAAAACTGGCTGTCGTCCAGTTTTCCTGCTGTTCCAGTAATGCCTTTACCAGCATGGAATTCAATTTGTGACCGGATTTGTAGGCAATAAAATGCCCGACGATCGGCATCCCTATCAGGGAAAGATCTCCGATTGCATCCAGTATTTTGTGCTTCACAAATTCATTGTGGCTTCTCAGTCCCTCCTTGTTGATGATTCTCTTTTCGTCAAGGATGACGGCATTTTTAAGAGAACCGCCGAGGGCCAGTCCTTTGGCCTGGAGGTATTCGACATCTTTTAAAAAACCGAAAGTACGAGAACTGCAGATTTCCTTTTCATAAGTTTCGTCGGACAATTTGAGATGATAGCTCTGTTCCTTGATAAGGGGGTGGTCAAACTCAATTTTATATGTGATTTCGAAGGAACTGGAAGGCGCCAGCATTGCGAAACTTTCCCCTTCCGATACGGAAACAGGCTTTTTAACGACCAGGTATTTTTTCAATTTTTCCTGGGTGCGGATACCCACAAGCTTCAACATGTTGACAAACGGCAATGCGCTTCCATCCATGATTGGAATTTCAGGCGCATCAACCTCGATGATCGCGTTATCTACACCCATCCCACTTAACGCCGAGAGGATGTGTTCAACAGTAGAAATCGCGGCTCCGCTACTGCCAATTGTTGTTGCCAATGTTGTATCCGTAACATTTTCAAGACAAACCCTGATCATCTGTCTGTATCGGGTGTCCGTGCGCACGAGAATGATGCCTTCGTCGGAGGACGCAGGTCTGATTCGCATATTAACTTTCCTGCCTGAATGCAACCCCACACTCTGACAGGACAGATCGCTTTTCAAAGTCCTTTGAAAATACATAAATTCAATCCTTATTAAGTTAAAGCCTATTTAAGCAAAATGCGTTCCATTATTTTCCTCGATTCTTTAAAAAAATAAGATGCGTACCCATTAATATTATTGGTGTTTTCTGCCTGTTCAATATCCTGTAAACCGTTTCTGAACAGGTCTGTGTTGTTTATACCACAGTGCGAATGATAGCAGTTCAGACCGATTATCGGCTTTTGTTTGTGCGTACGAGAAAAACAATGTGTATATTCCACGAAAAAAATCAGAAGGGTATTCCAGCATCGGGATAATAAATTTTCAGGGATAATCAGAGATATTGCAGTCTTTACCGGTTAGGATGGAATTAAACGAGTCTTGTTTTTTTTGATAAACATTCAAGCCTACCTTAACCTCTTCGTAGCCCGGTACGGATACATTGCCTTCCGTTGAAGCTATCATCATCGTCTTTCCGGAGGCTGAAGGGCCGAATTCTTTCGATAAATCAACATGAATGGTCAGAATATTTCCTTCAACAGACATTTCTACGTTCTTCATGATGATCTCCTTCCTGATTCATGCCGTGGCCCATTGCCGTGCGATCCGGAATCCCGGCATCACTGCCGTTCGGAGGCATTAACAAGCGTGATCTGATCGTTCAGCGTCCAGAAATCGTAAATATAGCCGATACCGAAAATCCCCAGCGTAAGTAAGTACAGGAGACCGCTGATCCATTTCCCCATGTAAAATCTGTGGATGCCGAATATGCCCAGAAAGGTCAGAAGAAGCCAGGCAAGATTATAATCAATTTTCCCTTCCGTGAATCGCAGATCTGCCTCCCTGGCCATGGAGGGGATCAGAAAAAGATCCAGAAACCAGCCGATACCCAGAAGGCCGAACGTAAAAAAATAAACCGTACCGGAAATCGGCCTGCCATAATAAAACCTTTCCGATCCGGTAAAACCGAAGATCCAGAGGATATAGCCCATGAGGACGCTGTGTGTGGGAGAAGGATTTTTCATGGATCGCCGGGAGATCATATCCCTAAATTGGAAAGCATTGTGCAGATTCTATTGACAATTCCCACCAGTGTCGGATGAGAAGTTTCGAATCCCTCCACGGATTTTTCCAGACCCGCGATCGAAAGTTTAACAAGTTCAGGGTTCTTTTCCTGACGAATGGCTTCACGAGTCGATACTTCGGTAAATCCCGTGATGCTTTCCGCCTGTTCATTGTGAGTCTTCGAAAGGTTGGCGATTTCAATCCTCAATGTTGATATGAGATCGAGCAGTTCGGATTTGTTTTCATCACTCATCGATTCAGTTTTTTTTAATCTTTCTTCGATCTTTTCAAGAGTATTCTGTATCATTTCATTGTGCCTTTCCTGATCCGATGGTTTATGTGAAATATTGACGTGTTGCAAATGTAGAAAACACTGCCGGTCATTATTGATGACAGAGGCGGCATGATGCTGCATTTCGACAAAGATAAAAAACCGATTGATCCGGCCGGGGACAGCCCTTTTTTATAATGTTAATGCTTTTGAGAATATTTGTCATGGGAAACTTTCGTAAAATGTCGATGTCGGATTCGCCGCTTAACGCCGGGAAATTTTCCGCAGGTTCATTTGCAATGCAATGTGTTGCCTGTTTTGTGGCAAAGCAGTTTAAGTATGGTATGGCAGCTCCACGCCGGATTGAGCATCATTTATTTCATTGACATGAAGGCTTTCTTCCTATACTTCCTTTCAGGAGAAATAAGTTATTGTCAAGCAAAATCAATTATATAAACGGAGATTACATGTTGACAGGGAAACAGAAAAGATTCCTGCGCCGATTGGGGCATGAGCTGAAGCCGGTGGTCCTTATCGGTAAAAGTGAAATTACGAAATCCATCCTTCATGAAACGGATGCGGCACTCGAACATCATGAATTGATCAAGGTCAAGCTCCTGGACAGCAGCCTGACCGACCGAAAGGAAGCGGCTGAATATCTGGCCTCACAGCTTAAAGCCGATGTGGCACAGATACTGGGACGGACGTTTCTTATTTATAGAAAAGCCAAACAGCCAAAAATTGACCTTCCTTTCTAGTTATTTGATATTAAGGTATAATCAAGGAAATTTCCCGACCTATGTCGTCACATGGACAGGGATATATTTATGGCAGTGAATTAATCTTTCCTGGTGACTATTTCATTTTTTGTCGTTATTGTGCTCAATTCTCGCTGAAGGTTTTAATCAACGCCGAAATAAGGGATGCCTCTTCAATGGCGGGATGATTTCGATTTTCCTGGTCGGAATTGAAATGAAAGGTCGTTGTGCTTAAGAGTGTATTTTGCAGACCGAAAAGCCTTATTCTCCGGTTTTTCCGCATCTCCTTTTTTTCACGGGTTGCCGTTTGAACCGTCATGTTTCCTTCTTTCTGTTAATGAATTTTTTTTCAACGTAAAAAGAAAGTCAGTGTCGACGGAAAGGTTCTATACGGGAAAATGCACAGATAATACAATACGGAATAACTACGAGCCCTGTTACAGTCAAATACTGGGATGCCAGGATGAACTCTATTTTCAGACAATAATTTGTGATTTTCCTATGTGAGGTCGCTTTGTTCTTTTAACGGATTTGTCCTTCATCTTGGATTCCTTTCGTATCGAGGATGTTGCCGGCGAGTATAAAAAGGGAAGGAATATTTCTCCTTCAGCCTTCAATCCGGAAAGCCATTCGGCTTTGCCGGGCTTTATGAAAGCAGGCTGTCGCCCGCCTATCAGCAGATTCATCCCTGTACGATTATCACCACTGTTTCGGATGAATTGATTCTGCCTGTTCATGACAGAATCCGGTGATTTTGCCGAAGGGCAGCGAGGCGATCTGGATCGACCTCGAGAATCAGAACGGGGAGCAGCTGTTGTCCCTGTTGACGCCTTATCCGGCGGAAGAGATGAAAGGAGAAGAACTCGGAACAGGATTGATTTAAAAGTCAGGACAAGTTCCCAGAGAGAAGCGTCCTGTTTGACAAGGCACTTCGGAGCGCCGTGAGAGAGAAATGATCTACCGCATCTTCGCAGATATGGTGGTAATAATTCATCTGGCATTCATTCTTTTCGTGGTTTTTGGAGGGTTGCCGGTAATCCGATGGAAGTGGGTTGCGCTGTTCCACCTTCCTTCCGTGATCTGGGGCGCGCTCATCGAATTCAAGGGATGGCTCTGTCCCCTGACCACTCTGGAGTGGAGACTTCGGCTGGCTGGGGGAAGAGACGCCTATCCCTCAGGATTCATGGAACACTACCTGATTCCCATTGTTTATCCGGACAAGCTCACCCCTGAACTTCAGACCTTTCTGGGTGCAGCAGTTCTAATCGTTAACGGAGCGGTATACAGTTGGCTGTTCTGGCGGTGGATGCGAATAAGACTGAAAAGCGGATAAAAACCCTGCCGGACGATACCGTCCACAGGCGATTGAAGCCTTATAAAAAAAATAACTTGGTGGCCATGAATAAAAAATCACACGAAATCGCCCGTGCGACTGCCGCGGACCTGATAAAGGAAGCCCTGACTTCCGGTAAAGCAGCGTTGAATGAGTGGCAGTCAAAAACCCTGTTCGCGGCATACGGCATTCCCGTTCCGGAAGGCGTACCGGTGAAGAGCGAAACCGAAGCGGCGGCAGCTGTGGAACAGATCAGGGGCAGGGCAGTTCTGAAGGCGATCGGCACCGACATCCACCATAAGACCGAAGCCGGACTCGTAGTGCTGGGTGTCGAGGACCCGGAAGAAGCCGCCGCGACATATCGCCTGCTGAAGAAACGGGCCGCAGGCGCTCTTGAAGCGGTGCTGGTGGAGCAGATGGTCGCCGGCAACAGGGAGCTTATGGTCGGCATGAAACGCGACCCGGTGTTCGGGCCGGTAGTGGCCTTCGGACTGGGGGGCGTTCTGGCGGAGGCCCTGGGCGATGTGGTTTTGGCCCTTGCCCCGATGGACGATTGGGATGCGGCGGAACTGCCTGATCTGATCAAAGCCAGGAGTCTGCTCGGTTCCTTCCGTGGATTTCCCCCGGTGGATCGTGTGGCCCTTGCGAAGATTTTACAGGCAATTGGTCAGATCGCGATCGATCATCCCCGGATTGCCGAGATCGATGTCAACCCGGTCCTTGTGCGGGGCGGTCAGCCTGTCGCCGTCGATGCGCTGATCATCCTGTCGCAGGTTACCGTGCCGCAACAGGCGAAGCGCATATTCAAGCCCAACCTGCGGTCCCTGCTCGCTCCCCGTTCCATAGCGATCGTGGGCGCGTCGGATGACGTAACGAAATGGGGTGGATCAGTCCTGCGCAATATTCTGGACGGCGGCTATACAGGGAAGGTCTATCCGGTCAATGCCAGAGGAGGGGTTTTCTTCGGCCTTCAGTCCTATGAGAGTATAGAGGCGCTGCCCGAAGCGCCCGATCTGGCCCTGTTGACCGTGGGAGGGCGCCAGGTGGCTTCTATGCTGAAAGAATGTGGACGCAAGCAAATCCCGGCGGCCATCGCAATCGCTGCCGGATTTTCCGAAACCGGGGCAGCAGGAGCTGAGGCGGAGCAGGATATCGCTCGAATCGCAACGGAGGGCGGGGTAACGGTCATGGGGCCGAATTGCATGGGAATGATTTCCAACGAGGTCCAACTGCATGCCGTCGGATTCGTCGCGCTCCATCCAGCCCGGGGCACACTCAGTTTTGTCTCGCAGTCAGGCAATCTCGGTTCTCAGGTCGTGAACGGCTGCCGGCGACGAGGCATCGGCATCGACAAGTTCGCAAGCGTGGGCAACGAGGCGCAAATCGGCGCTGTCAACGTTCTCGACTATCTCCGCGACGATCCAAACACCTCGTGTGTCCTGATGTATATCGAAGGCATCGATGACGGAAGGCTTTTCCTCGACGCAGCCCGGCGCACGGCGGCGGTGAAGCCTGTCGTTGTCCTGCGTGCCGGCCTGACTGAATCCGGAAGCAAAGCGGCAGCCTCTCATACCGGCGCGATGGCCGGTTCCGCGGCTGTGTGGGAGGCCGCTGCGAGGCAGGCGGGAGTCGTTACCTGCTTGACAACAGACGCTTTGCTTGACCTTGGGAGTTGCCTCGCCTGCAATCCGTTGCCCAGGGGAAGGCGGATTGCAGTGGTGACGCAGGGCGGTGGAGCCGGGGTCATGGCGGCGGACGCGGTTGCCCGCCATGGACTGCATCTTGCGAAACTCCCGGCCGAGCTCTATGCCGCTCTCGACAAAATCCTGCCTCCGTTCTGGAGCAGGCGAAACCCGCTGGATCTGGTCGCCTCAGCAGGTGGAGAAACAGGTCCTCGAGTGCTCAGGACGGTGGCCGAATGTGACGCGGTGGATGCCGTTATCGCTCTTTCCCTGCTGGGTGTTCCCATGAGCGGCATCGATCAGCGGCCCGTGTCCGGCGACGGTGAATATCCCGGGCTGACTCCCTGGGAAAAAGATTTGCTTGCCCTGGTTGCCGAACTTATGGAGTCCACGGGCAAGCCGATCATCAACGTGCCCGATTCGCCGATCCGTGGATCGGTGTTTGATTACGGCAGACGCTACAAACCGATCGTCCTTTCGTCACCTCAAGCCGCGGCAAGGGTTCTCGACAGAATGGAGTGGTATGGCGCCCATCGCCGCCGCGGCAACCCATGCAACAAGAATAAAAAAAGGAAGGTTGGCGGTTCAAAATGATGGGAGTTGCCAAAAACAAAGTCTGCAGGGCCTTTCGTTGTTCTTTTTGTGAAAGAAACCGCGGCTGTCCTGATCGGCGTCGTCTGCCTGAGCAGGCTTTACTTGGCGCCTGGTCAAATATGATCTCGTTTTCAAAACAGACCTCCGATGCTTCCCGCATAGCCGGTCATCTCGATGTATCCTTCACAGGTGACCGGCTTCTGCTGTGACAATCCCTTGCCGGTTACAGCGCCCTCGTAATAATTGACGCCCGTTGACCCCGGGGTTGTCAATTCCTGATCCTGCAGGAGAGGATCAAGACGTACGGAAAGATCAGCCGAAGAGATATCGATCTGCCAACCGGCTGGGTATCGGCCGCCTGTTTTCGCGCTCGTCCAGTATCTCAGAGTTCTAATCCGAATTTCAGAAAGATCAAGGTGGCGGGATATGCCGTTCGATTCCACGAGGGTTCCCGAGGATTCTTTTTCCAGTGAGCCATCCTTCTTTCTGAGGAAATAGATCATGAGGTCTCTGCCGTCGGAAAAATGCAGGGAAAACCAATCCCAACCTGTCTGATCTTCCGCGAGTGTGTTCGATCCGAATTCATGGTCGAACCAGCTTGTCCCGTTGACCTGAATCCTCCTGCCCGTTCCGGTGGTTTCCAGGTTTCCCGTTGTTTCCAGATCCGTGAAAGAATAGTAATAGGATGCCTGCCCGGGTCTTGATCCTTTCCGGCTCAGACCGTTCCGATCGTGGAGAACCGGGGGCTTTTTCGGCCTCAAGTTCAAGTCCAGCCCAGTCTGCCCGCTACGCGCACCAATGTGGATGCGCCCGTTTTCCATCCGCGCGAACCAGTTCAGATTCCAGACGTTCATTCGCCCCTGCTTCGATCCCGCCAGACCGGGGCCTGAACGGCTGATGCGCTCCGCGGAAGAGAATTTCGCACCGGCAACGTCCGTGACGGCAAAATGGGCGGGATAGACATCGCGAATCGACCAGGGGTTTGAGGGCATGGGCGCCGTCTGCCGGATTCCGTGCCGGAAAAAGGTCAACTGATATCCGTATCGGTTGCCTTCCGCATCGATCAGATTGCCTGTAAAATACCACCATTCCGTTCTGAATTCAGGATGGTTGCCGTGATCCCGGGGGAAACTCCACTGCCTGGGTCCGGTCGCCTGCTTCCATTCGCCTTCGGCCCCTGCAGGCGCGCAGGCGAGTATCATGATGATCAGGATAAGGAAGGATGTGTTTCTGTAATGATATCGGTTGATCATGCTTTCCGCGGTCCTTTCTTTTCCTGTATTTTCTGCTGCAATTCAATCATCCCGTATCTGCATCTGCGGATAAGTCCGCAGAACCACCCATATCGGATATAGCGCCGCTCCGAAACTGGCCAGAAGGGCTGTCAGGGCGGTGAGAAGATAAGGGGAAAGGTGTGGGTGGAAAAAAATCGTCCAGTTGAAACTGCGAAGATTGATCACCCGGATAAGAATAAAGGCGAAGAGGGTGCCACTACCGGCACTGAGCAGAAAACTCATGATCCCCATCCCGATGGCTTCGAGCAGGGTCATGAGCGCGACCTGCCCTGTCGACAATCCAAGCGCCCTGAGGATTCCGTACTCACTCTTCCGTTCGAGAAAAAGGGTCATCAGCGCGCCGGCAATGCCGAAAAAGGCGATGATGATGGCCAGGAACCTCATGGAACGGGTGATCGCGAAGGTGCTGTCAAAGATTGCAAGGATGTTTCCGTAAAACTGCTCCCGATTGGAGACGGGAAGACCATGCTGCCGGGCCTTCTGCCTGATCTGATCAAGGATATGCGGGCGCCGGGGATTCCCCGGGTCAAGGAAAACCGCCACACTGTTGATGGTCCGATCGGCGAAGAGCCGAAGGTAGGTGCCGCGATCCATCATCACGAGGCCATGTTCTGTAGAGTAATCATAGAATACGGCTTCAACGCGCAGCCTCGCCGGCCCCTGCATGCCCTCCAGGGTGATGATGTCTCCGGCCCCGACGCCGAAACTACGGGCGAAACTCTCCGAAATGATCACATCTCCTTTCTTGACGGCCTCCCAATGCTCATCATCACCGGACAGCCAGGCGAAGCGCGCGTATCGTTGGAGCACGGGGGCGTTGACTGAGGAGACGAACATGGGCCTGTTGCGATAAGTCATTTGGGTCTTGCGGTACGCGTCTACGGCGATGCCTGGCATGGCCTTCAGCTCAAGATAAAACCTTTCCGGAACTTCCTTTTCCGACGCGTTGGAAATATAGAGATCCCCCTGAAACTGCCTGTCCATCCACCAGAGGAGCGATTCGCGAAAACTTCCGATCATCAGAGAAAGGCCGACAGACATGGAAAGAGCCACCATGAAAGCCGCGACAGCCACAGCGGTGCGTCCCAGGTTCCGGCGGATGTTGCCGGCCGCGATTTTTCCGGGAATGCCGCCCAGGCCGGTCAGGAAGCCCGTGAGAAAGGGCGAACAGACAATAACGATGTAACCGGTAAGCAGGCTAAGTCCGAAAAGGACCCCGAAGAGGGCGCCATAAGCGGTGTAGATGCTGTTCGAAGGCAGGAGAAAAACGGCGGCGCTGAGAAGCAGGATCAACATGCCGGATGCCGCGACTTTTTTTGCGGCGAGGTCTCCTCTGCGGCTTACGGATCGGCCGTAAAGCGCTTTAACGGGATCCAGGCGCGCCAGTTCGATCAGCGGGAAAATGCTGCCCAGGACACTCGCCCCGCAGCCGATGAGCACACCGGCGGCCGGCATCCAGAACGACCATGCCAGAGGAACCGGGCGCAGAAAGAAATAGAGATTGCTGATCGTTCCCCCGATGACCTCCGTCAAAAGGCGGCTCAGAATGTATCCCATCACACTGCCGACGGCCCCTCCGATGACTCCGAAAATGAGGATCTCCGTCATGAACGCCAGGATGATCTCGCCGCGGCTCGCCCCCAGACTTCGAAGAATGCCTGCATCCCGCCTGCGGCTGACAACGGCGAACATGGTGGTGTTGTAAATCAGGAAAACGGCGACAAAGAGCGCCATGAGCGACAGGGCTTCAAGATTCAGCCGGAACGCGCCCAGCATGGCAGTGAAGGTTTCCTGACGCTGCCGGTTGGACTTGATCTGAAAACCGGTTTTCCATCGGTTTCGAAATTCCTGCTCTTCCGCCAGGACAAGGTCGACTCGGTCGATCAGGCCGGGCATGTTGAAGAGTTTCTGCGCATGGGCGATATCCATGAGCAGCAGGGGTTCGCCCGATGGGTTGGGAAAGGTGCCGATGACCTCCAGTTCTCCATGGGAACTCCAAATTTTACTCCCAGCCGCAAGGTTCAAATGCTGAGCCATTCCGGCTTCCATCAGGACGGCTTTTTCTTCGAGAACAAAGGAAAGGCTTTCTTCTGAGCCCTTTCTCCGATCGTCGGAAAAAGAAGTCCGGGCCAACTCAGGCCGAATTGCCGTATCGAGAAAAGGATCGATTCCGAGGATCCGAATCTGGCTGCCATCCGCAACGCGAAGACGGCGATCGATGACTGGCGAAAACGACTCTACGGACGGATCACTGATCAGCCCCTGGAGAATGGCTTCGTCCATGGGGCCGGCGTTCCGTTCGAGGGAATGGGTCGATTTTCCCTGAAGATATTCAATGGCGTGAGTGAAACTCGCCAGGGCCGACATCGCGGAAAACGCCATACCCAGGGAAGCCGCCACACCGAAGGCGATACCCATCAACTGCAGCAGACTCAGGCTGCGCCGCCTGACAAGATATCTCAGGAATGACCTGGTTACGGTTCGCATCTGCGCTGTCCCTTTTATCGATGATGACGTGGCTTCTCTGCCGGGAAGCCGGACTCGATTTTCTCGTTCCGGATTTCCCGCGCTTCACCATCGTCCTCAGGTATGACCACACCGTCAACCATGCGCAGAACACGGTCCGCGAACCGGCAGGCCATGGATGTGTGGGTTACCATTAAAAGCGATGTTTCCAGGTCCCGGCATCGAGACGAAAGAAGTTCGAGAATCTGAAGGCCGGTGGCGGTGTCAAGGTTTCCTGTCGGCTCATCCGCCAGGATCAGGGCGGGTGCCTTGACGATGGCCCGGGCGATGGCGACCCGCTGCTGTTCCCCGCCGGACAGCTCGTGAGGATAGCGCTTTTCCTTGCCTTTCAAACCCACGCTTTCCAGAGCCTCGAATGCCTGTGCCGGCGTTGTTTTTCCCGCCAGTTCGAGGGCCAGGTAAACATTTTCAAAGGCTGACAGGGTAGGGATGAGATTAAAAAACTGGAATATAAAGCCTATGCGGGTCCGGCGCAGCAAAGTCCGGCCTTTTTCTCCCAGGCTTTGAAGATTCCTGCCTTCCACTTCAATATAACCGCGGCTGGGTCGATCGAGGCCGGCAAGGAGATTCAGCAGGGTCGTTTTGCCGGATCCGCTTCTGCCCAGCAGGGCGAGAACTTCGCCGCGCGCTATTTCCATGTTTGCGCCGCGGAGTGCCATGGAACCGTCCGTTTCCTCTCCATAGATTTTCCATAAATCGACGACGCGAATTACAGGGGTTGTCACAGGTTCCTCCTTGGTCACGGTTTGACCGGCATCGCGTGTAGCGTGTTTCTCCAGTACGGGAAGCATCTTAACATGAACTTTCAGTCAGATACAGAATGCGGATCATCCGAAGGCCCGCGATGGCTGCCGCTTTCCTGCCTGATGCTGATGAGTTCCAGGGGAACACGCATTTGCATATTCTTAATCTTTTTATCCGGGAGAGGGCAAGTCAATTCCGGAAACTATGAGTGTCTCCGCGTCTTTGGCGTTTCCGGCAACCCGGCTGCGCGCAGACCGACCACGTTATCCTGAAGACGATCTGCATGACGTTTGCGGGAGGGGAGGATAACCTTCAAGAACAGTTCTTGACTTCAAACCAGTCTGTTCTATAGAGTAACGACTTCCCGATACGAGATATATTCGGGTGATTTTTTTCAATGAACAGCGAGGGGCGTTTCGTCCTTGGAAATGAAATTCCGGTACGGCAGGATCAACGAAATTCTTGACTATCTTTCCCGTTATCTGTCCGGCAAGGATACGGTCCTGAAACTTGCCCTGGTGACCTGTTTTTCCCGGGGGCATCTTCTGCTTGAAGATCTGCCGGGAACCGGAAAGACGACGCTCGCGCTGGCGCTTGCCCGGATCATGGGGTTGAGCTTCGGGCGGATTCAATGCACGAGCGACCTTCTGCCTGCCGATATTACCGGTTTGTCTGTTTACAATCAGAAAAGCGGAGAATTCGAGTTTCATCCGGGGCCGGTTTTCAATCATATCGTTCTGGTCGATGAAATCAACAGGGCCACGCCGAAAACACAAAGCGCTCTGCTGGAAGCCATGGGAGAAAAGCAGACGACCATCGAGGGCAGAACCTATCCCCTCCTCAGCCGTTTTTTGTCGTCGCGACGCAGAACCCCGTCGAACATTACGGGACCTTTCCCCTGCCGGAATCCCAGATGGACCGGTTCATGATGAAGATCAGCATCGGTTATCCCTCCAGCCGGGAAGAAAAAGAAATCCTGAAGCTCGGGAGCGCCCGGCGCAGTTTTGCCGATATAACGGCTCTTCTCTCCCGGGATGAGGTTTTGGATACTCAGGAGCAAATTCCCCGGAAGGTTTACGTCTCCGACCGGATTCTGGAATACATCCTGGACCTGGTCAGGGCAACGCGGGAGGATCCTCGTATCCGGGTGGGGATTTCTACGCGCGGGGGACTGGCTTTGACCTCGGCGGCCAGGACCCTGGCATTTTTTTATGGGCGGGATTTTGTGCTTCCGGAAGACGTCCGGGAATTGGCCCCCCATGTACTGTCCCACCGAATCCTGCTCATGGAAGATGAGGAGTCGCTGGACAGACGAGCTTTGATTCAGTCGCTGATTGACAGAGTGAGGCTCCCGGCATGATCCGGATAAAGCGGGCGGGATGGGCTTACATTACGTTGACGCTCCTGATCGGAATCGCGGCGATCAACACCGGCAATAATCTGATTTATCTGATCGAAGCCGCTTTGCTCAGTTTCCTGGCCGTTTCGGGTTTTCTGGGCCGGATCAACCTGTCGGGACTCAAACTGGAAATCGTCTTTCCCGATGAAATCTATGCCCGTAAAGCCATTCCGGTTCAGGTGATCCTGTTCAATCCGAGACGGCGAATTCCCGCCTTTCTGCTGCGGGTGACGATCGAGGAGCAAGTTCTGCTTTATCCCTTTGTTGCCTGCCGGGAAAAGGCTGTCCAATCCATGGATCTGTCCTTTGACCGCCGGGGGATGCATATTTTACGCAACCTCAAGATCAGTTCCATATTTCCCCTGAATCTGATTGTCCGCCAGCGAACGCCGAGCGATAACTTTTCCTGCATCGTCTTTCCCCAACCTGTGAAAGCTTCCCCCGGCAGCTGGCCGGCGGATTTCCGGTTGGAGGGGGACAGCTGGAATCAGGATCAGAAAGGGGATGATCCGGAGGTCCTGTCCATCCGGAATTATCAGCGGGGGGACGCCCTGCGGACAATTTCCTGGAAGGCCACCGCCCGCACCGGGACGCTGAAAACCCGAGAGAGGAAAGCGCCGTCCCGCCCGCCGCTGATTCTTGATGTCCATCGTTTGGACCTCCCCGGCCTGGAGCTGAAACTGTCCTGCGCGACGTTTCTGCTGATTGCCGCACTGAGAAGGAATGTCCCTGTGGGACTGCGCTTGGGAAACCTGATCCGAAAGCCGGGCACCGGCCGTCATCACAAGCTGAGATTGCTCCGGGATCTGGCGGAAGTGAGCTATGAAGAACCGATTTCTCAGAGTTGAATCGATTCTCAAGGGGCTTTCTTATGGAATTGTGGCCACAGGAATTCTTTCCGTTGGCGGTTATACCGGGATTCCGTACACAGGAGGCTGTGTCCTGCTCTTCCTGGCCGGCCTTTACGGGGATTTTCGGACGGCTCGCTTTCCGCCGCGGATCTTTCTGAATATTCTTGCCCTGGCGGCGATGATTTTTGCCATAGTCCGGGTTCGCACCGACGATGTCGTCATCCCCGTCATCGAACTGCTGATGCTCCTGACCGTCGTCAAACTCCTGGAGGAGAAGAAGGTCCGGGATTACCTGCAAATTTTCGGACTGTCGGTTTTTCTGCTGGCTGGATCGGCACTTCTCAGCCTGGACATGATCTTCCTGCTGTACTTAGTCGTTTATATCTTTCTCATGGGCGCCGGCGCAATCCTCCTTTCTTATTACGCGGAATCGCCGGATCTTGTCCTGGAAGGACGGGTGATTATGAAACTGGTTTCCCATGGGTTGATTCTTCCTCTCGTCGTCCTTCCCCTCACCACGGTTCTTTTTTTCCTCCTGCCCCGCACTGGTCACCCGCTTTTTGAAACCTTTCAGCGCAAGGGGATCGGAACCTCCGGATTTTCCGATCATGTGGGCCTTGGCCAAGTGTCAGCCATCCAGGAGGATAATACGGTCGTCTTCCGAGTCCGTACGAAACCGCTGACTGAGGAAAAACTGTACTGGAGAGGAATTGTTCTGGATCATTTTGATGGGAAATCATGGCACAGCTTCCAAAAAGCGCAGAAATCCCCCTCTTTTCCACCTGCCCTTCAGGGTCAGAGGATATCCTATACCCTTTATCTGGAACCCCACGGGATGGATTCCCTTTTTACAGCGGATAAGCCGGTGAACCTGATCCTGCGTGGAGCCGTCAGGGGACCCGGCTTGACCTATAAGACAAGCAGGCCTCTGAACCGCCGTCTCAGATACGAAGGCGTATCGGTCCTTTCGGAATTTCTGCCGGAGGAAGAGATCGACCGGGCAGTCTGGCTGCAGCTTCCAGGCGACCTTCCCCAGATCCGAACTCTGGTGACGGAGCTGATCCGAGGGGCGGATCAACAGGAGGCGGTGCAGAGGATCTACCGGTTCCTTAAGGTGGGCTCCTATCGTTATTCCCTCCGAGACCTTCCTGTATCACCCCATCCCCTCGAGGATTTTTTACTGAAGCGTCGGTATGGGAACTGTGAATATTTCGCCTCGGCCATGGCGGTCATGCTGAGAACCGCCGGCATTCCGGCAAGGCTGATCGGGGGATATCGAAGCGGTTATTATTCGCAAACGGGCGGCTACTACATCGTACTTCAGAAAAATGCCCATGTCTGGGTGGAGGCCTATCTGAATGAGAAGGAGTGGGTGCGTTTCGATCCTACCCCGCCTTATCAGGAATCAGGGAGTGTGAACGAGGCAGGCTTCTTTTTCCGGATGGGGATGACTCTGGATTTCCTTCGTTATTACTGGAATATGGCGGTTATCGGCTATGACATGCAGAGGCAGTTTCATCTTTTTGAAACGTTGCAGACCGGGTTAAAAAATCTGGATTTATTTAAATGGCCGGCGATAAGAGACCCGGTAAAGACAGGCTGGTCGAACCGATTGACGTTTCTGACGCTTGCGGGACTGATTCTTGTTATCATGGGGTATGCGCTCCTGCGGAGGAACAGGCCGCGAGAAGATGTTCTGATCAGTCAGTTTCTCGCAAGGATGAAAAAACTCGGTTATCTCAGGGGACCGTCGCAGGGGCTTCTTGAGTTTGTTCGAGAGGTATCGGATGAGGAGCTGCGGAAGAAGGCCGGCTGTTTTGTGAACGCTTTTCACCGCCGTTATTACCGGGACAGACGTTTTTCCCGGCGGGATGCCGTTCTCCTGCGCCGCCTGATCCGGGAAATCAGAAAATCCCCAGGGAATTAACCGGCCTTCCCCGGTTCAGAAAAACGCCGGGGTGCCAGGAAAGGGGAATTGCGGCTGTCAAGGTGTCAGGCCCTTCCAGTAATTTCTGTTCACCTGAAGAACAGGTTTCAATGCCCTGTCGACGGCCGCCTGGTTGGCCTGCAACGCCATATCGGCATAATCTGTGTGTGACAGTCCGGCCAGTTCCTTCAGAACAGCCTTTACACTGTCTCTCAGACCGGTCAGATCATAACCTCCTTCAAGGGTCAGGACGACCTTGCCGCTGCAGCAGGATACGGCGATATCCACGATTAAACGGGTCAGCCCGGCAAATCCCTTCGGGGAAACCCTCATTCCGCCCAGCGGATCTCCTCCGTAGATATCAAAGCCGGCGGATACCAGGATCAGATCGGGGCTGAATTCCGGTGCGATGGATTTAAGAATCTTCTCGAAAATGGCCGCATATTCTCCGTCACCGTATCCTCTGCTCAGTGGTACATTTACCGTAAATCCGAGGCCCGTCCGCCTTCCCACTTCATCACAGGCCCCGGTTCCCGGAAAATAAGGGTATTGGTGGGTTGAAAAATAGAGGATGGATGGATCCGTTTCAAAAGAATGCTGGGTGCCGTTTCCGTGATGAAGATCCCAGTCAATGATCAGTATCCGCTGGAGATGAAGTGCTGTCTGGGCATATCGGGCGCCAATGGCCACATTGTTGAACAGGCAGAACCCTTTGCTCCTGTCGGCCTCGGCATGATGACCCGGTGGTCGCACCAGTGCAAAAGCATTGTCCAGTTTTCCGGACGCCACCATGGAGATGGCCTCGCATAGCCCTCCGGCGGCCAGCAGAGCCGCTTTATAGGATCCGGGAGAAGTGTCCGTGTCCGGATCCAGACAGCTGTATTCCATCCTTGCGGTTGATGCGACTCTGTTCACATAATCCGGCAAATGGATGAGATGAAGCTCATCCATCCTGGCCTCCCTGGCCGGTACGTCCTGAAAGCGTCCCTGCATATCACGGTCTTCGAGCATGTCATAGATGACTTCAAGCCGCCGCGGACTTTCCGGGTGTCCCGGTCCGGTAAGATGATTCATATACCTTTCGTCTTTAACAACGCCCGTCTTCTTCATGTTCCTCTCCCATCTGCAGGTCTATGGATTGCAAATGTTGAAATTGATCGGCCGCGTACAATTTTTTCGGTTTTCCGGTGAATGGGGCTTCCCCTTTTTCTCCGTCAGGATCCTTCGCTTCGCCTCCTTTATCCTCATCTTAAAGGGTGGGCTTTTGCGGGAGCCAGCTCCGTATTTACCCTGGAGACGAAAAAATCCACCTCCAGATCCCTGATCATGCCAAAGATGGATCAGGCAAAGAGTTTTGTTCACAAGGGGGTAATGACAGTTATCATAACTGGCCGGTTTTTTATTGCTCAGTTCGGTTTCGTAGAGACGGAAAGAGGGGGGGCAGGGAAACCGTGAGAAGCGTCAGATAGATAAGATTTTTTCATGCAGTTAGTATATGAAAGGACGATGTTGTGAGTCAAGGGGGATTCCGGAAGATGAAAGGAAGGCCTTTGGACGAGGGTTTAGTTCGGCAACCGTCCGGGCTGAAAGCAGGGTTCCTTCAATACGGCTGGGCCGTATCCTTTCCTTCTTATCCGCTGGCCATCGCCCGTCGGCGAAGTTTTCACCGGACAGATTGATCACGGCGCCGATGTCTGCGTCGGGAGGCAGTTCAATGACGCCGTGCCGCGGATCCCAGAAAGCCCCGGACTTCGACTTATCCCGGACCAGTCTGATGACCGTATGCCCTTGAGCTTCGAGATACGGCGCCATCGTGCACCTGATCACCAGTAACGTCTTCGGAGTGTTGTATTACGTCACTACAGTGTTTTTTGGCTTTGACCCATCCAGCGTCATCGTGATGGCGACATACGTCTTTCTGCTGTGGCTTTCCATGCTTTTTTTGCATTGACGGTGGCGGGCCAGGGGCTGCCGGGCAGAAGTGCGGCGCCCTCCATGTGGTACGAGCAGCTTGTTCTGCATATCGTGTTCGGGGTGGTATTCCGGGTTGGGTTGTGTTTATAAGAAAGAATGCCGCTTGGGGCTTTCATCCCGCCATGAAATGGCGGCTTCATCGAGATTTTGATTTCAGGATAGCATTCGGATGGAGATTGATCTTTACTGATACATGATTTATAAATTAAAAAGGATTTGGATGAAATAGACGGTTCAGGCGTAATTTCCCCTTTTCGGAATCGAGGTTGATATGATTCGCGTTATATCCATCGTGAGCAGGTTTTTTTTCTGTCTGTTCTGTTTTCTTCTCATAGAGGGGTGTGCCTCCGTGATTTCCCCGGCAATCATGGACAGAGTGGACCGGAATATTACCTTCCGGGAGCTTCAGGGGCATCCGGAACGCTTTGCGGGAAAGGTGGTTTTGCTTGGAGGGGAGATTGTGACGACGACCGTGAAGAAAGAGGAAAGCTGGGTTGAGGTCGTCCAGAAGCCTCTCGACTGGAATAAAAGGCCCGAGGATACGGATCTCAGCCATGGACGCTTTCTGATCCGGTTCCAGGGTTTCCTGGACCCGGCGATCTATGCCAGGGGAAGAAAGATTACCGTTGCCGGTGAGGTCCAGGGGGGAAAGGTTCTTCCCCTCGGGGAGATTGGGTACGGCTATCCCGTTATCCTTCCGCAAGAGCACCACATCTGGGCCCCGGATGACATCTACACCGGACCCCGGTTCGGTATCGGTATTGGCGTGGGGGGAGTGATCCGATGAAATATTCATTTATTCCTGCCCTTCTGTTTCTTGTTTTGCTTGCGGCTTGCGCACCCTTTCCGCAGAAGCTTCTCAGGGAGGCGGAGCCTGCCGTTTCACTGTCCGATGTTCAGAAGGCCCCCGATCGTTATAATGGGAAAGTGGTCATCTGGGGCGGCGTCATTCTCGAGACCATAAACCGAAAAAGCGAGACAGTACTCAAGGTCATGCAGACGGAGCTCGATTTTCAGAAGCGGCCCAGGAACGTGGACAAGTCTTCAGGCCGTTTCATGGTGCGCTATGAGGGGTTTCTTGATCCGTACATTTACAGCAAAGGGCGTGAAATAACACTTGTAGGCGTAATTATCGGAAAGGAGGAGCAGGAGATCGGGGAAATCCGCTATGTCTATCCGGTTGTCGATTCCCGGGATGTCCGCCTGTGGGAGAAGAGTCAGGAGATTCGCTACCGCGACCCCTGGTTCTGGGGCTCACCATACGGATGGGGATATCCCTACCCATGGTGGCCTGGACCCCCGTACTGGTGGTGATCAAAAAAAGCGCACCTCTGACTGATCAGACTCTCTGCAGAAAACAGTTCTCTCGCTCGGTCTGGAAACCCCCGATATATCGTTTATGGAACGGATTCTGTCCGGTGTTTTCATCTTTGGAACCATAGGACTATTCACGGTCATAGGGGTTCTGGCACTCGGTGTCGGCTGGTTTCTTTACTTTTTTCTCATCCTCTTCCGGGCGACTTCTTCAATCATCGTTTTGGGTAAGGCCGGAACGTTGCATCTGCTGATCACTTTCCCCGTCGGTTTTCCCACTGCCAAACTGATGATCAAAAACAGCGCCTGGTATGAAAACGCGGTCAGAGAGCTGGCAGGCGGCGCCCGATGACGGTTATGTGAAGAACATTTAAATTCAACAGGAGTGTAAGACGGCATATATACGCAAGTTCACCGATAGGAGGCATTAATTGCATGGCAAGCATGACAGAGGCGTTGAAAACAATTGAACAGTACAAGTCCGACAACCCGCATTACAGTGAAATGCTGGATATACTGACGGAGATGCTCAACCTGCGGGAGCAGTACAGTGCGCCAGCGGGCAGCTCAATCTTTCAGGTGGATGAAAACCTGATTCCCCGAAAAGTGGCCAAGGGAGAGCCCCTCATCGATTTCAGTTCAGATCAATTCGACGCGGCCCTGCCGAAGAGCTACTTTTTGCGGCTGCTGGATATCGCGGCGGAGCAGTCGCCTGACAAAGTGCAGGAAATGACGGATCGGCTCTACGACGGAGAGTTGGATTTTGAAAAGATGATTCGCCAAATTTTCGTTCCCATCTCTGAAGAAGAGTTCCCCGAAGAAGATGATGACAACTTTTTTGATCTCGTGAAATTTTTCCTGAGGGAAAGCCTGAGGCCGGAACTGGAGAAAATCGCCCATAAATATGGCGATAAAATATCCGAATTGGGCTGGTCTGAAGGTTACTGCCCCATCTGCGGAAAAGAGCCGAAAATCGGAAAGATCAAGGCCGGTGACGCGCGTCGTTATCTTTTTTGCAGCCACTGCGGTTTCGAGTGGAACTATCGCAGGGTGAAATGCCCATTCTGCGGCAATGAAGAACAGCAGACCCTTGCCTACTTCACGATTGAAGGGGACGAACGATGCCGTGTGGACGTATGCAACGTCTGCAAGCGCTACATCAAGATCATCGACTTGAGGGGTTCGGAACAGGAAGCCAATCTCGATGTAGAAGACATGGTCACACTTCATCTGGACATCCTGGCCCACGAGGAAGGATACCGGTAGTTCGAGGATTTTCGAGCCCGGTTCATATGAAACCTGCTGCGATTCCGACCTGAAAATTTTTGCGCGCCAGCGTACATTTGTAAGGATTTCTTTTGCGTCTGAAAAGGAAACCCATTCCAGAATCGGAAAGAAAGTGACACATGAAACAACACCGTGATCTCCCCTGTAGGAGAATCCATTTATAAACAGACAATTTTGAAAATCGTATTCATGAGGATTGGGATTGTTTATCCGCGACGAATTTTTTATTGCTGAATTTCATAAAAAGGTTTTCCTGTATGAAATTTAAGTATGGTCTTGATGAACGGCCTCCATTTTTGAAAACTGTTCTCTATGGAATTCAGTGGTTTGCCGTAACCATCCCCATAATTATCGTCATCGGTAAGATCACGGGAGCGTTACATTTCATCTCCATCGGCGACCAGATGGCCTATCTGCAAAGGCTGGTGTTCGTCATGGCGGCTGCTTTACTGGCGCAGCTTATGTTGGGACACCGGATGCCACTGATTGTAGGACCCTCGTCAATACTTCTTATCGGAATCATCGCTGCTGCGGGACATCATCCTGACACGATTTATACATCGATTCTCCTTGGAGGGCTCATTCTTGCAATTGTGAGTGTGACCGGCCTTTTCGGTCGCCTCAAAACACTTTTCAGCCCCCGAGTGGTCGCCGCTGTCCTTATCCTGATCGCCTTCACGCTGGCGCCGACCATTGTGAACCTGATTACATCCAGCACAGCCAGAACGGGGCCCCTTTCTCATATCGTTTTTTCTCTGCTCATGGTATTGGTCCTGTTTGCCGCCCATCGATTTCTTTCCGGCATCTGGAAATCCACCCTGATCATCTGGGCCATGATTGCGGGAAGTCTCATCTGGTTCATGATATTTCCGGAAACCTTCAGGATGGACCATATCGCGCATGCCGAGCCGGTATCCTGTTTCTTCAGGAACATGGCTTTCCGGCTGTCTTTTGAAAGCGGAGTAATGATCTCATTTCTGTTCTGCTTTCTGGCTTTATTCGTAAATGACCTGGGCTCCATCCAGTCCATGAATGAACTGTTGAAACCCGCGGATGGGAGCGGGCGGATCAACCGCGGTATTCTCATCACCGGACTGTCTAATATCTTGTCTGGATTTTTTGGGGTGATCGGACCGGTGAATTTTTCTCTCAGTCCGGGCATTATCATCGCCACCGGCTGTGCATCCCGGGTTGCGATGTTGCCATCCGCTGCTCTGCTTTTTTTGATGTCATTTTCTCCAGCCGTAATTGGCTTTATTGTCAGTGTCCCTTCCATTGTCATCGGAACGGTTCTGATCTATATCCTTTCATCACAGATAGCCGCGGGATTGATGGTGGTATTTGATTCGATCAGGGAATTTCAGATCACGGACGGGTTGGTCATTGGATTGCCGTTAATGCTGGCGACAGTTATCACCTTTCTTCCGGTGGATTTTCTTTATGGTCTTCCGCCGGCCTTACAGCCTGTCCTTGGGAATGGTTTCGTGGTCGGGATTACAGCTGCGCTTGTGATGGATCATTGGATATTCAGGAATTAGCAGAGTATTTTCAAATATTCCGAGTTCATGTGCCTGTTTGGAACCATATTTGCCGGCCGGTTTGAAGACAAAAACCGAAAACCAGTTAACCGGGATCAGAATCTCTTCCAGAAATTTTCAATCCCAGACACCCCCATCCGGGAAGAAATGTGAGCTGCCGGTGCTCGAGTAACGATCCGCAACGGCCTGAGACTCCGACACAAAACCGTCCCCATGAGGGCCCGCAATCCTCTCTGTAAACCCGGTGTTTTGAAAGCCGGCGTCATTGAATCCCTAAGATATTTCCCCGGCTGAAATCGATCTTGAGTTCGTAAACTCCCGACTCGAGATGAGTCGTCATGGGATAGCCGATACGGAAAAACGCGCATCATCTTTTTGTTGCGTGAAGGCACATCCACTGTGAACCCGACCATGTTTTTCTCTTTCGCGATGCGAATGAGATATTGAAGCAGGAAGGAGCCGATGCCCCGCTACAGGCGGTCATGATGTGTGGTGAAGGCCGCCTCGGCAAATCCTGTGTCCGGGTTGTTGATGTAAGGGCCGATAGCCACAATCCTTTCCCGGCCTTCCGGTTCCTCTTTTCCGATTACCGCGGCAACTGCTATCTTGTCTTTATAATCGATCGCGGCAAAGGGCATCGCCACCTTGTGAGGAAAAGTTTTGAGGCTGTGGAAGAAGCGGATAAAAATATCCTGCTCCGGCAAATCATAAACAAGTTCTTGAATAGACCGTTCGTCTGCAGCTTTCACCGGACGGAAAAAGATCTCCGTGCCGAGCCTGTCGGTCCAGAGGATCTCGTACTCCTTCGGATACAAAACCACCGGCAGCGCCTGATCCTGAGAGATATACCGCTGTTGTTTGGCCGCGCCCGGCAGCTCCGAACTAAAATCATTGTGCCGGAAGGCCTCATTATACTTTTTTTCGTCGTAAGCGGTTATGCCGATGTCCAGGAAGTGGATAATTTCGATGTCGGCAAGGCGAGGGGCCTGCCGGGAAGTGCCGCCGGAAATCAGATCGTGTCAAGCGGATCGGGCTGGTGCGATAAGATAATCAACGAATAACCTGATGCTGTTTTGATGAGTTGATTTGTGATAAGTCATGACCGAACGTCTTTCATGAGTCGATAAAACCGTTGAATATGAAAATTGAATCATGCCTTATGAAGAAATATGATGTTATCGTTGTTGGAGCCGGAGCGGCTGGTTTAATTGCTGCCGCCAGAGCTGCGGAGCTTGGAGCCCGTGTTTTTTTACTTGAAAAGATGGAGAGAGCCGGGCGTAAGTTGTCGATCACCGGTAAAGGTCGCTGCAACATCACAAACGATGCCCCTGTTTCCGCATTTATCGATCATATTTACCCCAACGGGCGCTTCCTTAGGCATGCATTTTCTGAATTCTTTGTACAGGATATTATCAATTTACTTGCCAGGTATGGCGTAGAAACCGTTGTCGAACGTGGTGGAAGAATTTTCCCTGCCAGCAACAGGGCCGCTGATGTTGTGAATGCCCTGCTGCAATGGGTGATCAGCTCAAAAGTTGAAATACGATACCAGTGTAAAATTGAAAAACTTCTTGTTTCCGATCAGACCATTACGGGAGTCGAAGCGGTCTGCAGCGGAAGAAAGATGATCTTTAATGCCGATGCGGTCATTCTGTGCACCGGCGGGTGTTCCTACCCAGCTACGGGATCAAACGGTGAAGGGTACAAGCTTGTCGGGCCGCTGGGACATATCATCGAACCTGTAATGCCGGCGCTGGTGCCCATTGAAACAGAAGGCAGTCTGGCCGGGCGTATGCAGGGATTGAGTCTGAAAAATGTTAAAGCCCTGGTTTGGGTGAACGGCAAAAAGTTAAAAGAAGAATTCGGAGAAATGCTCTTTACCCATTTTGGTTTGTCCGGCCCGATTATCCTTACCCTCAGCCGGTTTATAGTAGATGAATTGAGAAAAGGAAAAAAGGTGGAATTGACAGTGGATCTGAAGCCCGCATTGGATGAGCAGAAGCTTGATGCCCGGCTGCAGCGTGATTTGAATGAGAATGGGAAGAAGCACCTTGATAATATGTTTAAAGACTGGCTGCCGGCGAAAATGATCCCGGTGTTCATTGATCTTCTGCAATTAAACCCGGATAAAGAATGCCACCAGGTGACATCGAAGGAACGGCGAAAGATTCTCCTGCTGATGAAAGATATGCGCTTTAGAGTTACCGGTCATCGTTCATTTAAGGAAGCCATCATTACCGCCGGTGGGATAAGAACAAGAGAAATAAATCCCAAAACCATGGAATCGAAAATCATCAAGAACCTTTATTTTGCCGGTGAACTGATAGACCTGGACGCGGATACCGGTGGATATAACCTTCAAATTGCATGGTCTACCGCCTGGCTGGCGGCTTCATCATGTTTATCAGAAAAAGTTTTGGAAAGGCATATCTGAACAGTCAACAGTGAACATGAAGATAACTGTAAATAAACCCACGACACTTATTGAATTTCTTGCGGAGCAATACCCCGATTCATCTCGCACCAGGATCAAAAAGCTTTTACGCCACGGCAATATCAGGTGCAACAATAAGCCCGTTACATTGCATTCACATAAGCTTTCGGCCGGAGATGTGGTTGAAATCAACACATACGGCGGGATAGCCGCAAAAGCAGGGCTTCCTTTTCCTGTATTGTTTGAAGATCAGCATGTTATCGCCGTTGAAAAACCTGTCGGGATTGCTACATTCAGTGCAGATGGCAGTGCCAGCGTGCAATGGATTGTTGCCCAGGCCTTAAAAGAGCACAGCAGGGGGAAGATCCATGCGTTTGCTGTACACCGCCTGGATAAGGAAGTATCGGGCGTGCTGCTATTCGCCAAATCGAAGATGGCAATGGATCACATTAAAGAAAAATGGAAAGAGGCCGAAAAACGTTACTATGCGTTAGTTGAGGGGAAGCCTGAAAGCCCCGATGGTACCATTGAGAGCTGGCTTGTCGAGGATCATGCGCAGAAAGTTCATTCAACCCGGGAATCATCCAAAGCGAAATTTTCAGTTACTCATTATCGGATCATCAAGCAGGTAAACCAATACACCTTGCTTGATGTAAAGCTCCAAACGGGAAGAAAAAATCAAATCAGGGTGCACTTATCCGATATCGGCTGTCCTATCGCAGGTGACAGAAAATACGGCGCGGCTGCTGATTTTGTAAGGCGCATCAGGTTGCATGCCTATTATTTATCTTTTCCGCATCCGGTTACCGGAGAGCGAATTTCTATTGAATCACCCATGCCGGAAGGGTTTCTTTCAATAAAGAACAGGGATGAAAAGTATAAATAAACATTGCGGGAAGAATCGGGCTACTGTCAACTCAAGTCTTGTTCAGGACCGTTCAGGACATTAAAATTTGATTGATTATTCTACGGGCACTAGTTTCATCTCTGTTCCGTTCTGTATTAATGTCATGGATTCGTATTCAGGTTTTTTCTGTGGATAATCTGACCTGTAATGCCCTCCACGACTTTCCTTTCTGAATAATGCCGCTTTGGCGATTAATTTTGCTGCCTGCACCAGGTTTCTGGTTTCAAATATTTGATCGTTGGGATAATACCCCCAGTATATTTTGTTTATTGTGTCATATAAACTATCCAATATGCCGACGGCTGCTCTTAATCTCTCTTCAGTTCTGTCGATTCCGCATAAACTCATCATCGTCGTTCTGGCCACATCCCATATCTGGTTTACTGTCGCGACGTCTGCATGGCTGATGATTCCGGTGGTATACCAGGCAGGCACATCCTCTGTATTTTTGTTTTCAGAAAATTTTATCGCTTCATCTGCTGCAACTTTTCCAAATAATGCCGCTTCAGCCAACGAATTAGACGCCAGACGATTCGCTCCCATCAGCCCGGTACATGATACTTCGCCTATTGCAAACAATCCGGGAATGCTTGTTCTCCCGCGGATATCAACCAGTACTCCTCCACAAGTATAATGTGCAGCCGGAACGACAGGGATTGGCTGCACGGTTATATCTATGCCTTTGTTGAGGCAGTGAGCGTATATCTGGGGAAAATGTTCCTTGATATATTCGGGAGTTTTTCCTGAAATTCTCGTGGTGACATTCAAATAAACATGTTTTAACCCTGATCTTTTCATTTCAGCATCGACAGCCTGCGATACTTTATCACGAGTCGCGTGCGATCCGTCAGGATGATACGCTAATACAAAATCTTCCGTAGAATCCGGGCTGGTGGTCAGTATTCCGCCCACGCTGACTCCACGTAATGCTTCGGTCAGCAGAAATCTCCGTTCATTAGGCTGCATTCCAAAGGGTTCGTATAATACCGTCGGATGAAACTGAAAGAATTCCATATTAGCGATTTTTGCCCCAACGTAATATGCCATTGCAATCCCGTCGCCGGTAGCATTGTCCGGGTTGCTTGTGTACTGAAATACTCTTCCAGCTCCACCCGTTGCCAGTATTACGGCGTTTGCCTTGAATGCTGCCACTGTTTCATTCAGGCGGTCTATCGCGTAAACACCAAGACACCTGTCGTCAAGGTTTGGATTTTTCCTGAGTTTACGCCTGGTTATTAATGTGAAGGTAAGAAAATGTTCATATACTTTTATGTTTTTGTCCTGCAGCACCTTGCCTGCCAGTGTTTCTTCAATCGCTTTGCCCGTATAATCCGCGACACAGTATATTCTTTCATGCTCATGGCCGCCTTCCTGGTGCAGTATCCAGCCGTCAGCATCCTTTGAAAAAGGAACATTCTGCTGAATCAAAAACTTTATTGGTTCGTAAGAATGATGTGCAAAAAAATCCACAACTTGCTTGTTGCACAGGCCATCACCTGCTGCCAGTGTATTCTGTATGAGCGATTCATAACTGTCTTTCCCTCTGGCTACACGTTCAGGGTCTAAACCTGTGATTCCGCCTTGGGCGTAATAGGTATTCGAATCGGTGATTCTGCTTTTAGTCAGTATAATTACTTTTTTCCCGCATTTACTTGCTTCGAGAGCCGCTCTGAGTCCCGCGATGCCACTCCCAATGATCAGGATATCTGTAACAACGATCTCTGTATGCTGTGTATCCATGTTGATCAATTGCGGCAGCATCGACACGCATGTGCCAGCATCCTGTGTCGATGCGACCGTTTTCCTCCGATATTGTAGATAAATTGATGTTTATTTTCCGGGTCGCTTATTCTAACGGCACTGTCATGGTTACTTAAACATTACCCTTGTACTCTCGCATGGTTCTCGAAATCGGTCAATTGTTGAGTTTGATCTGTCATCCCGATTCAGTGATGAACGCCGGAAACAGTCGCCGCGGTGCGTAATGTTGACGAAATAGCACTTGTCACGGTTGCCATTTAATTATAGAGAAGGGCTGGTTGCGGGTTGCGGGTTGCCTGTTGCCGGAATTGCATGCTGTCCTGGTTACCATCTGCCGCCTGTGTTTTTTGAGTTATGAAAAGAATCAGCCGGAAAATAACGACTGCGACGAATGCAAGCGATCTGGAATACAGAGAAATAGATTTTAATGATTTTCATGAAACGAAAGGACGTTGTATCCGGTTAAGGTTTTCCTCGGCCGGGAAAGGTCGTTCCCGAAGGATATAACCTCGATGCGATACAGAGTTGAACTTCTTGACTTGTCGGAGACTGGAGAAAAAGGGAATTATTCCATCTGGTCGTCTATGCGCAGAACAACAGTGAAGCCATAGCAAAGGCGCAAAAGGAATATGCGGTCAGGCATCCTGATTATCCTTTGCCCCCGAAAAATTCTTCCTGGATTGCATACGGTACACGCGAGGAAGATTGCTGGGGATGAGTGATCCGAAGAAAACAGACTTTCAGCCGGCACGGCATGTCGGCAGTCTGTTGCATAGACCTTGGCGGTAATGATTCTGTTATGGTGCTTATGCATCGTGTTTCAGTATCCGGGAACAGCAGTTCAATCAGACGGGCTGATCTTTATAATTCTCAGGGGAGGGAACAGGAATTGACTGACGAAGAAATAAAGGAATCAATAAAAAGAGCGACGGAAACGTGCATAGAATCCTCTTCCGCCATGGCGATGCTTCTCCGTGATGCTTTTTGCGTTCTGGCCGAGCAGCCGGGTGTTGACCGCCAGGCGGTGCTTGACGGACTTCGGTCTTTAACGCCAGTCGATGACGAAAGCGTTTTGTTTCAGGCAACTTATAAGTTTCATAAGGCCAGGCTTCTTGAGAAAATAGAGGTGCTGTATAAGGAGAAATCCTGATGCCTGCAAGTAACCGTCTGCAACACGCAAAAAAATCACGCAAGCTGGTGTCAAATGGTTAAAAGCAGTCATTATCCGGATGAACCGAGGAAGAGTTACCAACCGCCGATTACCTTTCGGTTGAAGATGAATATGGCTGCCCTCCCTTCTATGTAATATTATTATTTGACTATGCAAACAGCCAGCGCTGAATCCTGGCTGAGGACCGCATTAGAAACACTTCCCATGGTAAGCTTCCTGGTGCTCGAGTATCCGTGTCTACCCATCACAAGCATCTGATAGCCGCCTGTTCTGGCTTCTTCCAGAATGCGGTCAGCAACAACGTCAAGGGTTGCAACGACTGATTTGGTTGTGATCTGATTCTTGTTCAACCCTGCGTTCTCCAGCCTCTCGGTTACTTTCTTAAATACTGATTCAAGCTTAAGCTGCTGGTTGTTCTGCCATTTTTCGATAACTTCCCGTCTCGCCGACTTTTCCGCTGCATTAAGAAAATGGCCATCATCCCAGAAAGAAGGCGGAAATTCCGGAAGGACGTGAAAAAGAGTAATCTGCACACCCTCACTTCCTGAAAAAAAGCGGCTGATAAAATCTACGGATTTAAAAGCATTCTTCGATTCATCGATTGCCACAAGTATCTTTTTCATTTCGCCCTCCTTATTGATAATTAAATGGCAATATTAATGATTCCTGAGCACTTATATCATTATTCCTGCCCCGTTTGAAATCAGGTTTTTGGGGGAAACGCAAGCAAATCTGCCGAGCCGGAACGTTCCGCCTGCCTTTCCGTGCCATCGGAAGCCATGAGTAGATGATCATTCCTGAGTCGGAGCCGTTCCTTTTCGACCTGGTCCACACCCAGAGCACTGATCGCAAGGTGTCCCGTGTCAAGACGCTCCACCCAGTTCTTGGCCCTCAGATACCATAGATGGAACTGCACCAGCTCATACGGTTTGTCGAGAAGTCGAGCCATGTGATAATCAAAAAGTCCCGGGTCGCCCGGGTTGCGTCGACGCTGAACATATAAAAGTGAAAGCAGACTCTTGCGGGTTTCGAGGTCGTCGCTGAAAGCGATTCCGTCGCCGGCCTCAGAAACGAGCTGCCACTTGCGGTTCCAGTAATCCTGGTACTTGACGTCATAACCGGCGCGAAGTTCGGGGTTTGAGAGCGTTCGATAAGCCTCGATAATGAGGCGGAACCTGTCAGGATCCGCTGATTCCCTGTTGTCTGGGTGCGTCTTTTTGGCGAGATGCCGAAAGACGCGTTCAATGGTGTCGGTGTCTGCGTTCGAACTCAACTGCAGCAGCTCGTAGAAATCAACAAAACCATTTTCGTTCACAACCCCTTCTTCCCAATTTTTTTGCTGTGCCGCGTTCGTGATCATCTGGCCGCCTCCTGATAATAGATTTTTAAGAAATTCCCATTCAACTTGTCTTCTATGAGTAAATCTTTACCCTTGCCATTAATTTTGATCAATAGATTCAATGTGATAGTCCTCACCAATCACAGTGTGATATATTTCTATGTCAGTTATTGCGCCGGAGACTAAGTACGTAAATTTGTGCAGGAGATTTCTTTAACATTATACTGAGTGCAATGGTGTCGATTGTTTAGAGCTTTAATCACTGTCGCAATAATTCTTCTTGGAGTCTGACTTCAGCAATCTAACCTGAAAAAGGATGCCGGCGCTTGTAAAATTAGAAATTGCAGATAAGGTGGATTACATGAAAAAGCATATCAGGGTTTTGGGTTGTGTTTTTACTATGGCATTTGTTTTGATGAATACCGCTCATGCCGCAATGGCGGAAAAGGTTTGTCTAAAGGATGCCACGAAGGAACAAAAAGAATTAATTAGCGAATATGATAATAAGGGTTCATCCGGTTGATGCGTACTTTATATTGAAAAAAATGGACATACACCCCAAGAGGAAATTGTTCGAAGATTTCCAATTAACGGAGGGGAAGCATGTCCACAAGTCTTCTTTACCACGGATTCAGCCTAGTCGGCTACGATTATGTCAGGACGCGATATGAAGGAAGAAGTATCACGTTCACCATACGCCACAAAAGGAGCAAGCTTTGTTGTTCAGTCTGTAGAAGCCGGGAGATCATCATGCGAGGAACGACCAGGAGACGGTTTCGAAGCATTCCCATCGGTTTCAAGAATGTGTTCTTCGATCTCAGCGTTCAGCGGGTGGGTTGCCTTCGTTGCGGCAGTATTCGTCAAGTGTCGCTGGGATTTGCTGACCCCCGATTTTCTTACACCCGTGCTTTTGAGCGATATGCCTTGGAATTGTCGAAACACATGACGATCCAGGATGTAGCCGCACATCTGTCGGTATCCTGGGACGCGATCAAGGAAATTCAGAAACGGGATTTGACGAAGAGGTTTTCCAAGCCCTGCCTGAAGGATCTTCGGAGAATTGCCATCGATGAGATCTCGATTCGCAAAGGGCATCGGTATCTGACTGTTGTTTTGGATATGACCAAAGGGACGATCGTCTATGTCGGTGATGGCAAGGGAGCCGATGCGCTTGACTCTTTCTGGAAAAAGGTCAAACGTGCCGAAGCCAAGATTGAAGCCGTTGCCATGGATATGTCTCCCGCTTATATCAGCGCTGTATCGACTCATCTTCCGAAAGCGACGATTGTTTTTGACCATTTTCATGTCATCAAGCTCTTCAACGACAAATTGTCCGGGCTAAGAAGAGACCTTTATCGAGAGGCAAAAGATCTCCTTCAGAAGAAAGTCCTGAAGGGTACCCGCTGGCTTCTTCTGAAAAATCCGGAAAATCTTGATTCATCCAAAGCTGAAAAGGCCCGCTTGAACGATGCCCTCCAGCTAAATCAGCCACTTTCATGCGCCTATTACCTGAAAGAAGATCTCCGACAGGTCTGGTTACAGCCAACCAAGAAAAAAGCACGCCTGGTATTGGTTGATTGGATCAAGAGGGCGGAAACTTCCGGGATAAAAATGTTGAAAAAGTTTGCGAAGTCACTTGCCGCATTTCAATCCGGTATCCTCTCTTATTATGATTACCGCATCTCGTCGGCTCCCTTGGAAGGCACAAACAATAAAATCAAAACCATGAAACGGATGGCCTATGGGTTCCGGGATATCGAGTTCTTCAAACTTAAAATCATGGCCATTCATGAAGCCAAGTACGCTTTAGTCGGATGAACCATAATAAGTACTACGGCGGTCACAAAGACATGATTGAAACAATCGAAGCCGCGGTTGTCGATATCAATAACGACAAGAGACTGGAGATTGTCTACTCTGATGTGGGCAGAATGGGAAGTGGAGGTTATAGTTGGTCAATGCTTCTCAATTTGGGGGATGGCAAATATAGGCAGATGGATATTTTCTATTTCATAGGCAATTGCCTTGTGTTCCTGCCGGAAATGAAAAACGGATTTCGAGTGGCTGAATTTGGACGAATCACCTTGATTTATGACCCGCAACAGCACCTCTATGTTAAAGTCGGCAAAAAAATTAAACGCAGTGGGACTCAGGAGGAGCCTTTGTATGCTAAAACAAGCAATTAGTCTTCTTCCCCTTTTGATTGACACCTTCCTTTCCGCTTGATCTCCGCCAGCCACAGGGGATGACGGCGCCGGGCGTAATCGAGTCGAACGGCGCCTGTGAAGATTCCCCGGACCATCGGGCGGTTTGGCTTCAGAGCGATCGCACCGATATGCCCCAGAAAGGCAAGGATAAAAAGGATGAAGAGAATGTTATGTATCCATGTGGCAGTCAGGACGATTGCCAGAGGCATATCTGGAGCATAAACATTCTTGAAGGTTTTGATCAGGCCGGACAGAATCAGCATGGCAATGATCGCAGCCATTCCGACGTAAGCCAGACGCTGCTCGGGCAGATATTTTTGAAAAGGCGGTTCCTCACCCTTACCGAAAAAGCTTTTGATGACATCTATGGATGCATGCAGGTCCCCCTTTTGCGGGATCAGTCCCCGATCTCCCCGAATACCATGGTAAACGAGATGAAAGAATGCAAGGGCAATGAAGGGAATTGAAGCGATATAATGTATCTGCAATGATATGAAATAATCCCCGGACCAGGAAAACCCCGGCAGCGAAGTGATGTAATATCGATTGGCCATGGGAAGCTCAAAGAGCCCTGATAGCAGTAGAACCAGTCCGGAAAGGGCAATACCCCAGTGCTCGATTAATTCAACGCTTCCATGACGGACAACGAGACCCTTTTCTTGCAAAATCTTTTCAGCCATTGTCTTTTTCCTCTTCCTGCACCTTCTGCTTCCGCCGGGACAGCCAGTTAAAGCCCGCTGCAGCGCTGGCAGCAATTCCCAGTACCGGCGCAATCAACGCCAGTTTCCCTGCGGGATCCGTTCCTGCCATTCGCCGTTCGACACCTGGCTTCATGTCGGGCTGGCCCGGTTTTTTCTTCATGGTTTCATTGATCAGTTCAAAGGGAACCGGGGATACATACAGGGTTGCCGTCCCGCCGTTTTCTTCCTTTCCGTATATGTAACCATCCATGGCCTTAATCCGTTCTTCCGCTACTGCATAAATCTCTTTTCTGGGCCCGATGATCATGGCTTCCCTTGGACAGGCCTCCACACAGCCGGGTGGCTTTCCCTCCTTTAATCGCTGATTGCAGAGGTCGCATTTGTACATGACACCGTTTCCCATCAGGGCAGGCAGAACGTGCAGATAAATGCCTACACCGGACTGCCGCTGGGGGATCTCCCAGGGACAGACCGTCCTGCATTTGGCCCCACCGAAACAGAAATCCTGATCGATCACCACCGCTCCGTTCCTTTGCTTATGATTTGCCGAAAAGGGACAGATTGTTGCGCATGCCGGGTTGTCGCAGTGCATGCACCTCCTTGGAACATAAATGGTTTGCGGCTTTCCTTTCCAGACGATGTCGGCCTTGTGAACATAAATGAAATTATAGGGTGTCAAGCGGTTGCTGACCTCCCTTTTCCTGGACCAGTCCTCGACTGTCTTGCGTGGCCATGGCACGGGAATGGGATCAGCAATCGCCGGAATGGTGTTTTTGTTGATCTCTTTACAAACGGTGACGCAGGACGGTTTCGCAAGGTCCACGCAACCATTGCATCGACTGAGATCAATCAGAGTTGCCAGTTGTTCTTTTACATCTGCCTGGACCGTTCCTGGGAATGCTAAGCCCGGAATGGCCAATGCCCCAGTAGATGCCTTCAGGAGGGAACGACGACTGATCTTTGATATTTTTTCCGCTTCCATCTTTTACTCCTTCTTTATGCCATGCGGATATATCGGGCTAAAGCTTTCTTAAAATTTTCCAGTGCCTCATCGTTTCCCTGAGAGGTTTCGGAAATACATTGCTGCAAGTGGTTCTGGACAATTTCATTCCCCGTTTTTTTCATGGCAGAAGTAACAGCTGAGACCTGTGTGAGAATATCTACGCAGGGTGCTTCGCTTTCAACCATCCTCTGAAGTCCCCGAATTTGCCCTTCAATCCTTCGCAAACGGCCAATAATTTTTTTTCTTTCCTGACTCATAATATACCCCCATGGGGTATGTATAGGGCTTTCCTTTCTGTGTGTCAATATATTTAACGGCCAAAGATTTTTATTGTACTTGAGCTTTATTATAAGCCTATGCTTATAAAATGTAACTGAGCTTCCGCACACATTTGATTGAGCCTATATCTTTATTCTTGAACGATAAACGGTGTTATTCCGCCATAAAATTATTAATTACAATATGTTATAAATAGTTTACTCCTGTGAAAGTTGATTTTTCAAAAAAAATTGTTAATCAGGAAAATTAATGCTACTTAATAAGTAGCATGCTGCATAATCACTAGTGAAGAGTTTTTAACTGCCGAAAACCTAAGCATTCGAGGAGGAAAAAGATGAAGTTTTTATGGACAACAATCTATGTACAAAATTTGGATGAATCAATCGCATTTTATGCCAACCTGGTGGGACTTCGCGTGATGAACCGTTTTCCTGCGGGACCCGGGATGGAAATCGCGTTTATGGGTAACGGCATAACCAACGAAACCTTGGTTGAGCTCCTGGCGGATAGCAACAAAAGCGCAGTCAATTACAATGAATTCATCTCTCTGGGTTTTGCTGTCGATTCCGTTGATGCCATGCTGGAAACGGTAAAAAGCCACAACATCCCCGTCCACGCCGGACCGTTTGAAACTCCTGGTGGAGAAAGATTTTTCTTTATCAAAGATCCGAATGGTCTGAATGTTCAGTTTTTTCAGCAGGCATGACGGGAAGTGTTTCACGGTATGTCGAATCACCCTGTCTATGTATAACCGGGTCCAATTAAAGAATATAGGCTTGACGCTATAGGCTTTGGGGTGAGCACTAACCAAAATAATGTTAAATACGTGAAATGGAGGACGTCTTTTTTAAATAGGGAAGGACGTCCTCTATAATTTTGATAACAGCCATTACAGGAGAACAAATGCCAATTCCGATTCCAGGAAGACCTGTGAGAGGTTCCAAAACAGGGGTCCCAATCATGGCGCTGTTTGATTTACTCGGGAGAACGTGGGCGATGGGGGTTGTATGGCAACTACAAAATGGTCCGTATACATTCAGAGAACTTCAGGAAAAGTGTGAATCCATTTCCCCCACTATTCTAAACAGTCGAATAAAGGAATTACGAAAAGCCGATATTGCGGAGCGAACAATCCGTGGCTATCAATTGACGGAACATGGTCATCAACTCATTGAGCTGATACGTCCATTTGGAGAATGGTCAAGGAAATGGGCAAAAGAAGTGTTTAATTACAAAGAAGACAATTCAAACTAAAAAAAGTATATTTTTGGAATAATTGTTAAAAAAAAGATTTTAACTCGGCAACGTTAAAGTTGAATTAAAGGCTAAGCCCCAAATCAGGTATCGGCATGATTCATGAAATTTTTCCCCACCGTTTTGACAATCACTATCTCGCAAACAATAATATTGGAAAAAAGGATTATGTTATTCATTATAATGGGAATTCACTGTTATTGAAAACCAACGGCAATGAATTTGAAATACCACAAAAAAAAGATTTTTCTGAAATCTCAGATAAAACGGAACGTACATTTTTATTTAGATTGAATGATGTACCGTGTTTTCTTGTATGGGATAGCCTGAAGGCCGATAAGCCCCATTTTATTTACAAGGAAATAAATTTCTTCCGAACTATCAGACAGCAGGAAATAGCATGGATCAGTATTGTCGGATTCCATCTGATGAACTGGTACTCGCAGAATAAATTTTGTGGAAGATGCGGTACAAGAACGCAACAGAAACCTGATGAAAGGGCGCTGATATGTCCAGATTGCGATACAATTTTTTATCCAAAAATTTCTCCGGCGATTATAGTAGCAATAATTTGCAATAATAAAATACTGCTTGCTCGCAGCCCAAATTTTCCAGGAAACATGTATTCATTAATTGCTGGATATGTTGATGTGGGTGAATCGCTTGAGGAGGCTTTAGCACGTGAGGTCAAAGAAGAGGTGGGATTGGATATTAAAAATATCCGTTATTATAAGAGTCAACCCTGGCCCTCGTCAGGTTCGATGATGATAGGTTTTATCGCTGAAGCAGATGAAAATCAGCCTATCTCTATAGATATCAAAGAAATTGCAGATGCCGCATGGTTCACCAGGGGAGATCTCCCAGAACATCCTTTGAATATTAGTATTGCAGGCGAAATGATTGAAAAATTTGAGAAAGGGGAACTATGACGAAAACCAAGGAGGTCATAGCGTTAAAACAGTCGATAATGACCAGGATTGATAAAACCCGCCCCCTGATTCGTTCATGATGATAATTTTCCTTGCATCAGAGACTGATACTTTATGCCCACGGCTGCCGGTCCGGGGAAAAGCAGGAAGAATTTTGGATTACGAGCATTGAGTGCCGCTGAAAAGTATTTTAAATTGTATAAGCCACTTTTTTGAAGGGGATGGACCATTTGCCAAAATTTCAAATTATCTCTCAAATTTGAACGATAAACGGTCTTTGAGCTTCAACGTATAGAGAAGCATCAGCTTCAATCTACCTTGCAGGATCATGACAAAGAGCTATTTTATGAATAAGACCTTAGTAAAATAGAAAGGCTTCCCTTTTTATTATTCAACCCTAACTTTTTTCTGATGTTTTCTCTGTGGAAATCAATGACTCGCTTTTTTGAATTCAAAATCGCAGCTATTTCCTTTGATGTCTTGCCTTCTCTTACTAGAGATGCGATCTGGATTTCTGTTTTCGTAAGGTTCAGATAGTTGGAAGTCAATTTCTGCACAAAGGGTGAGGCGATTTCATCAAGGTTAGTTTCTGCTATCTTGATGAGACCCTTCTGAACATCGTCCAACGATGTATTCTTGAGTTTTTTCAGATAAGGCAGAACCTGTGCCTTGATATTGTCAAGGAATCTCTCTTTTAGTTTTTCTTGATCATTTTCCATGGAATTCAGCAGGACCTTCATCGTGGTATTGACATCCGTCAGATTCTGCGCCTTTATTCTCAATTCTCTTTCATTTTTTATTAAAGCTTCCCCCGCCTTCTTTCTTTCCGTGATGTCTTCCACAATACCTTCCAGATAGGATGTGGTCCCATCCTGCGCAACAACTTTACGAACCGCCAGTTTCCCGATCATGATGCTGCCATCCTTGCGGAGATACGGTTGTTCGGCGTAAAACCAATCCTGCCGCTCCAAAGCAGAAAGGAGTTCGGCCCGGTTCCGGGGATCAGCATGAAGCTGGGTAGCCGTGTTTGTGAATGTCGCAATGACCTCTTCCGGCGATTCGTAACCCAGCATCGTTGCATAAGCCCTATTGATGCGCAGGAATCTGCCTTCCAGTGTGGTCTGAAACATACCGATCGAAGCATTCGCAAACAAATTTCTATACAGTGCCTCATTTTCGGCAAGAGCCTGCTCAGCCCGGTTCCGTTCGGTATTGTTGAAGACAGAAACTCGGTCCATGAGATAATCGCCATTTTCATCATATATGGCGGTTACGGTGATGAGCGCATGAAATATGCTGCCATCCTTCCGAATAAATTTACCCTCTAAATCATGTAATTGCCCTTGCTTCATCAAGACAGGAAAGACCTGATGAAAGTGTTCTATTTCATCAGGTGACAGCAGATCCATAAGTTTCATCCTGCCAATGACCTCGTCCCGGGAATAGCCCAGCCAACTGAGTTCAGTTTGATTCATACGGAGAATAGTTCCATCCTTGGCAGAGGAATGGTAACCACAGGGAGCGTTCTCGTACAGGTCGGTTATCTCGTCCAGGTGCTTCTTCTCTGTTTCTTCTAACCGTCTCTGCTCGGTAACATCTTCCACAAACCCGTCTGTGTAGTCTATCGTCCCATCGGCCTTGAGAACCTTACGAACCGCTACTTTTGCAATTATGACGCTACCGTCCTTGTGGAGAAGCGGCTGCTCGCCATAAAACCAGTCCCGCTCTTTCAGAGCTGCAAGCACATTGATGTGATTCTGAGGATCATTGTGGATTTGGGTTGTGACATCAGTGATGGCTGACACCATTTCTTCCGGAGATTCATAACCCAGCATCTTGGCATAGGCGGCATTGACTCTCAGGAGTCGTTTCTCAATATGGGAATATTGAAACATGCCGATTGGAGAGTTCTCGAACAGGTTGCGATACAGCATTTCACTCTTGGCAAGAGCCTCACCTGCCTGTTTCCGATCTGTGATGTCCCCTAACACAAGGTAACATTCATTTCCGCCTTCTGATGGTATCGCGACTATGCCTGCAATGATTAAATTTTGAAGTGTCAATTCGCAGGATTTACTTGTTTTAGTGGCAAAAATCCGATTCAGGAAATCTTTAAAGAAGAGACGGTTTTCTTCGGGAAGGAAGAGGGCAAATTGTCGATTGATCAGTCTGCTGCGGCCCATTCCGATAATATTTGCACCGGTCAGATTTGATTTGCGAATGACTCCATGGCGATCAAGTGTCAGGTATCCGACAGGAGCAAGTTCGTAAATCCCTTTATACATTTTCTGGGAAGCGTCTAATTCTGAGTTTGCCTGCTTCAATTCCTGATTCTGAATTTCCAGCTCAATCTGTTTAGCTTGCAGCTCATGAATGAGCTCTTTTATTTGTGCGGCGGTCTGAGGAACAGCTATTTCCTCATTTTTCATTTTTAACTGCTCTTCAGCTTTTTCACGCAATGAAGCTTTGTGAATAAATTTTCTCGTGCTTGTCACTGTGTTGTCCTTTCACAAGATCAGCCACTGCTTTTGTCAAATTTTAGATTACTATGGAACTCCTTGATGTGCATTGGATGGTATGCATATAGTGTTAATAGTATAATTACACAATGAACATACATCCATGCAAGGATAATAGAACTGCAAGTGAGATGTCGGGAAAGGCGCTCTTCCTTTGGAATTGAAAAAGCTTGAAATGACTGCAGATATCTTCCACGGTGTTGTTGAGCGGCGTGGCCGAAACGAAAACCATCTTCTTCCCAGGCAGTTTTGATGAAGTTTTTCATATCCCCGGGTAACTTCGTTTCGGAATCGGTAAGCTTTGCCAAGGAAGATGAAATCATATTTTCCGGTTCCCTTCCGGAAATATTCATAGAGGAATTTCAGGTAGAGGTGGTAAGGGGAAATATCGTCTTTCAGCCAGGGTTTTTCGTTTATGGTTTCCACCGGGTTAGGCTTTGATTTCCATTTCACCGGACTGCAGGAATTCGATGAACTTCCGGTCGCCGATTTCCGTTTCGAAACGATCCGGCGCATGGTGCATCTCCTCGCTTACAGTATCGGGAATAATTTCTTTTGTCCGCTTACGCGACTCGAGGTCCAGAACCGTCTGATTTCTGTATTCATCAATAATTTCGAAAATCTTTCGATCGACATTCAAACCTGCAAGGATACGGATCTTTGGAGGCAAAGGATTCGCAGAGTTTGTCACAATCGCCGGTGTGGAAGTATTCCATTAAGGATATAGAACAGTTTTGCACCCCGGAGGGTTCTCTTGAACCGGTCAAGGAGGGTTGAGCCGGGTTCATTTGCAAAGAAAGAATGTCAGATCGTTTCGCGTTGAGGTGAGCTCAGTTATTGAGTGTGAGAAAAACAATTCTGAACCTGCGGTTAAGTATCAAATTTAAGGCAGAATTAGCAGAATTTTGCTAAATGTACCGGACTTGCTTTTTTAAAAAGAAATCGCAGATTGCAGATGTCCTGAACTTGACGCCTGCAGCTCTAGCTCTACTAAATATATATTGAGAATTGGCAGACGCATCTGGAACACTCCGAACCAAAGGCGAGATGATACGAACTGCCAGACAAATTGGAAAGCATACTAAATATATGGATAATAATTCGGGCCAGTTTTTGAAATATTTGATGTCGATGTATGTCGTTGTGTTTCTGGCTTTGGCAATTGCACCGCATGACAGGACGACATGGTTTGTTGAAAATTTGACCGTATGGATCATATTAGCGGTGATCATCGGATTATATCGGATAGGGATTCATTGCTCCCGTACGGCTTACTCTCTGATGTTTATCTTGATTTATCTTCATACGATAGGCGGACATTATACTTTCGCGCTTGTTCCTTTTGACTGGATAACTAATTTTTTCGGATTTTCCAGAAATCACTTTGATCGAATTGCTCATTTTTCGGTGGGCTTTTACGCGTTCGCCATCGCTGAATGGCTATGGATTAAAAGATTGGTAAACAACAAATTTCTTTTATTCACATATCCAGTATTTGTCATTGCCACGATTGCAATGAGTTATGAGCTTGTAGAGTGGATTTATGCAGATTTGTCCGATCCGGCAGCTGGTGCGGCATATCTGGGAAGCCAGGGTGACATATGGGATGCCCAGAAGGATATGCTTGCTGATACCCTGGGAGCAATCTTGGCTACAGCACTATTTTTCCTATTAAGGAATCCTTTCAATAAGTTACCTGCAGAAAGAAAAAGAACTTTGAAATAAAAATATGGTCAATCTGTAGTTTTTTGAAAGTCTGAGCAGCAGGGGCTTTCAAAAGGAAATCAATATTCAGGAAAGAGGGCGAGTCCATTGAACTATTTCTACTTTTTAAAAATTGTAATTACCGTTATTTTCATAACGGCAATATCTGAAGTGTCTAAAAAAAGTTCGATTATTGCGGCTGTTATGGCTTCTCTTCCAGTAATTTCAATTATAGCAATGATGTGGATTTATATTGATACTAAGGACATTGAAAAAATTTCACTTTTGTCGAAGCAACTGTCCTGGATGGTTCTTCCTTCACTTATATTTTTTATAAGTCTTCCAATTTTTTTAAAACATGGTTTCAGTTTCTACTCAGGATTAACCAGCTCAATGATTCTAACAGCAACAGGGTACTGCGCAATGATATTAATCATCAAGCAAATTGGATTTAAAATTTGACCTGCGTATTCTGTAACGGAATACTGACGTAAGACAGTCACCATAAAAAAGGGAATTGGTTTAACTGAATTTCTTCGGTTTAATGGCATCAACACTCGTCGCCGTGTGGATTATTGGCTTCATCGAATATGATCTGTTCACTCTACAGAGTCTGAGATTAGAGTTTCTTTAGAACTATTGATTTCGGATTGAAAGAATACGAAAGGTTTCATCGATAGTGTCATCCGTTCTGGTAAGCAAATAGACACTACACAGTCAACGAAAATATTGTTCCCGATAAAATGCTGTTTAGCTGATGTGCCGGTTTGTTTCAGCCCCTTCTCCACTGAACTTATTCCAGTGAAAAACCGTATGGGATTATTTATTTGTAATGGAAACTTTGCATTTTCTTCCTGCAATGCCGTATCCAATAATTTAGGCTGTCATACACGGTTTCTAATGATAGTCCTTGTAAAGCGGACGGTGTTGAAAACATGTAAAAATTTCCATCTTCGCAATAATCTTAGTTTTGACATGATATCCGGTAAGAGAAAAATATTTTTGCGTAATTTCTGTCAGTAGATTTACAAATGATTTAAAGTAATTCAAGCGAGATAGGAGAACAGGTAGATCATAGAAGTAAAAGATAACCACATGGCTATTGCCTGGTTTGCTAAATTTCACGGATCAAATTGGAAATATACAGAAACTTCAAACAGGACGGGAGTGAGAGTGCTCATGAGAGAAATGCCGATCAGCAAAGCCTTCACGCTGATATAGCCAGGCCCGGTTGTCTTCGTTACGACAAATGATGGTAAGAAGAACAACATAATGACGATCTCGTGGACCATGGTGATGGACTTTACGCCAAGGTTTGCCATAACTACTGGACCATGGAACTATTCCTATACCGCACTTCGAAAATCGAAGGAATGTGTAATTTCAATTCCCACCATTGACCTGTTGGACAAAGTCGTTGGAGTGGGAACATGTTCCGGTGCCGACACAGACAAATTTGAAAGGTTCGTGCTGACTCCTTTGGAAGGAAAACATGTCAGGTCGCCCTTGATTAAGGAATGCCTGGCGAATATTGAATGTAAAATTATAGATATCATTGAAAAACACAATATTGTGGTACTTGAAGGCGTCGCCGCGTACTTTGACAATTCACGAAAAGAGAAGCGAACCGTTCACGCAGTTGGCGATGGAACGTTCATAGTGGATGGGCGCAAGTTGAATCGAAGGGAGATGATGAAGTCAAAGCTTCCAGACGGCGGGCTATGACCTCTAAGGTATCTGTTTCCTCCTTTTTTACCTGCTTCTGGGCTTTCCGGACTATGGCCGGATCAAGATCTTGAGCAAGAAGATTTCGGGTGTCTTCTCTTCTTTGCCTGGCGTCAGCCAGCCCGATTTCGGGATACTTTCCCAGAGAGAGAAGTTTTTCTTTTCCTTCATAACGGTATTTCAGCCGCCAAACTTGCTGCTGGGTGTCACAAAAAGAAAAAGTCCATCGCCGTCGAAAAGTTTAAGTGGTTTTTCTGTGGTTTGAGCTCTCCGAATCTTCATGTCATTCAGAGCCATAAAAAAATACCCCCAGAGATATTGTCAAATGTTGTGGATGATGTCTTTTATCAGCGTATCCGTCCCAGCCAAAATTAAGCAGCCTCTTTCATGATTATGCCATCCACAAATCGGATGCCTTCAATGACCTTGCCGATGAGTTGATGGCCCCTGATTCTCTGCCAGGTTTTTTCCGCTTCCATTGCCAACTTGAAAACCATGGTCAGTGTTGCCAATCTTGACCCACAGCCCTTTGTCCGATTTGTGCGAAGTCTGACCGTGGCAAAGGTCGATTCAACAGGGTTGGTTGAGCGGATGTGACGCCAATGCTCGGCCGGAAAATCATAAAATGCAAAGAGACGGTCCTGATCCTTCTCTAAGCAGTCGCAAGCCTTTTCATATTTTGCCCGGTATTGAGAAATGAAGTGGTTGTAGGCCTTTATGGCTTCCTCCTTGGTCGGTGCCATGTACATGTCCCGGATGTGTCCTTTGGCTCTCGGCTGGACACTTTTCGGCATCTTATCCAGAATATTGGCCGTCTTATGAACCCAGCAACGCTGCTCAACCGTTTCTGGAAATTCCTCCCGCAGGGCCGCCCAGAATCCCAAGGCACCATCACCAATGGCCAATTTTGGACCTTCTTTAAGCCCGCGATGCTTGAGGTCTCCCAGCATCTCCTGCCAGGCCTGTTTGCTTTCTCTATAGCCATCTAGGATGGAGACGAGTTCTTTCTTCCCGTTTTCCAATGTCCCCATAATGATCAGGATGCATTGCCGCTTATTCTCGGCATCTTCCAAACGAACATTGAAGTAAATGCCGTCGGCCCAGAAATACACATATCTCTTGAGAGAAAGATCCCGTCCGGCCCACTCCTTATAATCCTGCTCCCAGAGCCTCTTCAGCCGGACGATATTGGTGGCGGAAAGCCCCGATGCATTCTTCCCCAATATGGATTCCAGCACCTTGCTGAAATCTCCCGTGGAGATCCCTTTAAGATACAGTGCCGGGATTAAGGCATCAACCGAGGGAATCCGGCGCATATATCTCGGCAGAATATTGCTCGTAAAAAGCTGATCTTCTCTTTTGTCATGAATCCTGGGCTGTTTTAGCTTTAAGGGGCCGATACCTGTTACGATCTCTCTTTCAGGCAAGGAACCGTTTCTCACAACTAACCGCCTGTTCCTTGAGTCTTTTTCATTCTTAAAGCGGTCAATGTACTCGCTTACTTCGTTCTCAATCGCCGCCTGCAACATCCGGCAGGCTCCTTCTCGGATAATCAGCTCCAGGACGCTCTTTGCTTCTTCTTTAACTTGCTTTTCCCAATAATCGCGGTCATTATTCTCCACGGGCGTATCCTTTCCTCCCCCTCTTGCCAAAGGGGGCTCGTTTTTGGTTTAAACGTTTGGAGGATACGCCTTCTTTCTATGCTGTCCACAACTTTGGGTTATATCTCTCAATCCATTCGAGACGAGTAGAGATCAGTGATAGCTTGTTTGCTTCAATAGAGTTCGAATATTATACATGAGGTGAACAGTTGCGCAGGGTGTGGTGGAGATAAAACAAACCTCCCTTAAAGTCAAGGTATTAATGGAATAAGTTACTGCTGGGGCTTAGGCTCATTAAGAAATGAATTGCGCTTGGAAATGATTGCTGTAGAAAGTCTATATCTGCTAAAGATTTATTGAGAATATTTTCATGGAGGTTAAGCCAGTGAAAGAATTGATCAAGTATATTGCTCAGGCGTTGGTTGATAATATCGATGCGGTGGAGGTTTCTGAGGTTGTTGGCGAACATACAATCGCTATCGAACTTCGAGTTGCTAAGGAAGACCTGGGCAAGGTTATCGGCAAACAAGGTAGAAATGTAGAGGCAATGAGAACGATTTTGAGTGCAGTGTCGACGAAACTTGGCAAGAGAGCGGTTCTGGAGATAATTGATTAAGCAGATTAATGAAGTTCTTTCTGTATTATTTCTCTGAAAGCCTTTCTATTCCCGAAAATGGGATCTTTTCACTGAGGGTAGAGATCAGGCAAGTTAAAAAGGCGATGAAACACATATAGGAGAAAAGCATGAAGAAAGCTGCCTGGATCATTATTGTTCTTTTAATTGTTATTGCCGGCTATGTTGCTGCTGGTCCATTTTTGACTGCATATTCAATAAGAACAGCCCTTGTTGAACAGGACTCAGAAAAACTATCTGATAATATTGATTTTCCAGCACTCCGACAGAATGTGAAAGACCAGTTCCGCGCAATAATGATGAAAAAAGCTTCTACTGAACTTCAGGACAACCCTTTTGCTGCCATTGCCACTGGTTTTGCCGCTAAGATGGCTGATGGAGTCGTGGATACGGTTATTACTCCCAGTGGTCTTGCCAGCCTGATGGAGAAGAAGACATCGAAGTCAGGTCATGAAAGTGAAAGCGATTCCACATCTTCAAAAAAAGAGGATCTCTTCAAAAATGCAAGATACTCTTACGATTCTTTCAGTAAATTTTCAGTCTGGGTGCCCAATGACAAGGGAGAAGAATTGAGATTTGTGCTGAAACGGGAAGGCTTTTCCTGGAAACTGGTCAATATCGTGATTCCGGTTGATAAGAAGTCTTAATCGCCGGTTATGATGAGTTGTCCTGAACAGGACTTGAGTGGACAGTGGCCCGAACCTTCCGGATTGTTGACAGTATCCAAGGAACAAGGATTTATAAGTGGAAGATGCTTATACCGTGCTGAAACAGACGGAAACACTGACAGAAGTTTGGTTGGCAGCGGCGTAGATATAAGATCCGCTCCTTAATTTACCCAGAACGAGCTGAGTAGCCTTTAAATTTCTACAAGGTCATTTTTTCCTTCGGATGATACATTGGTCGACCTGTTTCTTTTCGCCCAAATTTGAAGGCTTAAATTGTAGTTTTGCAGAAATTGCCGTAGAAATGCCGTTTCCCGGGTCTTTTTAACGTAACGCATATGACATGGAGAAGATGATCATTAATCGGCAATATCGTTCGAAACAGAAGAAGATTAAATACGATAAATATCATGCCCTCGGAAATGATTACTTAGTGATCCGTCCTATTAATGACCTCGGAGATCTTGATGCTGAGCTGGTTCAACTCATTTGTAACCGTCATTGTGGAGTCGGCTCCGACGGTATTCTTGTTGGTCCCCTTGAGAGTGAATCATCCGATTTTCGCCTGAGAATCTTCAACCCCGACGGTAGCGAAGCGGAGAAGAGCGGGAACGGCCTTCGCATCTTTTCACGCTTTCTCTACGATCAGGGCTTGGTTCATGAGGACCCTTTCACAGTTGAGACCCTTGGCGGGAACGTAGTCTGCCAAGTCCAAAACGAAGGTAGGACTGTAACGGTTGAAATGGGGAAAGTGAGCTTTCTCAGCACGAAGATACCTGCGGCTGGAGAAGAGCGAGAAGTATTGCGGGAGCATATGGACATCTCAGGCGCAACTTTCGAGTACTGTGCCGCTACTGTAGGAAACCCCCACTGCGTCATTCTCTGTGAGAAATCCACCCCTGAGCTTGCCCGGTGTTATGGACCCCTGATCGAGACAGCTCCCCGCTTCCCTTATCGGACAAACGTTCAGTTTTTGGAAATCCTTGACCGTAACAACATCCGCATTGAGATATGGGAACGAGGGGCAGGTTATACTCTGGCCTCTGGGAGCAGTAGCACCGCCGCCGCAGCCGTTGCCTATAAACTGGGATTTTGTAATGAAGTAATCACCGTTCACATGCCCGGTGGGAGTCTTACCATCCGGTTTTCTCACGACTTCGTGGCCACTATGACAGGACCGGTGACACGTATATGTGAAGGAGCCATGGACCCGGAGATGTTCGAGAAATAATGACCTTCAAAAAAACATGGAGAAGATGACCATGCCCGTAATAGACTTACTCAAAGCAATACCGCTTTTCGAATCTTTCAATAATTCGGAACTCAGACACCTAGCCAGTTTGCTCAAGGGCCAGTCACTGGACAAGGGAGAGATTCTCTTCCACAAAGGAGATACCGGATCGGCTTTTTTCATCATCGCCAATGGGTTGATAAGAATAAGCGTTTCAAACAAGGCGGGCGATGAAGTAACCTTTGCCCATCTGAGAGGCGGAGACTTTTTCGGAGAAATGGCTCTGCTGGACGAGCAAACCCGCTCAGCCGATGCCACGGCTCTTGAAGACAGCACTCTCTATGTTCTTGATCGGAACGATTTCTTCCCCTTCCTCTTCGAGAATGAAAATGCAGTTCATTCCATTCTTCGCGCTCTTTCGATGCGCCTGCGGAGAACAGACGACATCCTTGCGGAAACAGCTTTTCTCACAGTTTCCTCCCGACTAGCCAGACGCCTTCTCGAACTGGCTGAGCCATCACAACTTTCAGGCAGGGAATCCGCGGAATATCAAGTCCGGATGTCCCAGCGGGAATTGGGCGCAATGCCGGGCGTTACTCGGGAAAGCATCAACAAGGAGCTGAAAATCCTGAAGGATAGAGGGATAATAACGACCTCCAGAGGTAACATCGGCATTCAGGATATGGAACGGTTGAAATGCAGAACTCAATGACTGAGTAATGACCGCATCAATCTGTGTTGCATTGTTTTCAACAAAAGGTAAAATTACTCTATCTAAACCGCTTGTCGAGATTCATCTCTAAATAGTCCGTGTCAGCCTTTCCCTTAATTAAGAGCAACTATCATAAATAAAGGGGGAACTATCATGCCGCAAGATCCAGTTAAGACCGATGGCGACAAGTATACGGTGCTATTGGAAAATGAAAGAGTGCGTGTCCTTGAGTATCGTGATTTGCCCGGAAGCAAGACTTCCATGCATTATCATCCTGATTTCGTTCTATATGCTCTTAGCCCTTTTAAACGCAGACTGACCTTGGGGAACGGCAAGGTTTTGATGAGGGAGTTCAAGTCCGGTGAAGTGCTATGGTCACAGGCTCAAGAACATATTGGTGAGAATATAGGCGCATCAGAAACACATGTGATCATCATCGAACTAAAGGAAAATGTTCCTTCTAAGTCCGGATAGCTCTAAAAGGTATGTAGATCGACTGGCTGATCCTGAATTGGATACTGAATACTTTTGGAAAACCGTTCGATTCTGATGGTGATATGGGTAAAAATAAACGCGGGGAGAGAACGAGTCTACACAAAAAATAAAAGAGACCTTTTAATCTCTTTGAATTATGTAACTAATTGATATTGCATGGTGCTGGGGAGGGAATCGAACCCTCACAGCCGCAAGGACCGAGGGATTTTAAGTTCTTAAAAAGCAAAAAAATGTTAAAATTAATCCCTTGATTTCAAGTCTGATTTCCCGTAACTGCCTGAAAATAGAAATTTATTAGATTCCATTTGTTCCTGCCTATTCTATCCATTTCCCTCCTTTGCCCTGTTGTTTATCACAAATTTATCACATCCGTCCTCGGAGTATTAATCCGACGATCATTTATAGTTGTACACCTTTTAATAACCTCTTGAAAATCTTACCAAGGTTACAGGCGTGAAAGGCGAATTAGAGAAATATCTAAGCCACCTGTTTTATTACAAATATCTGTTATTATTAAACTTGGTGTGTCCCTCTGTGTAATGTTTTGTAGCCTATTGAAGCCGATTTCGAGGAAAAGGACACCCCAAGGGACACACCCTTGCGGGTTGATTTACAATCATCAACTGCCTTATTTTCTTCTGTGCGGTTCGACGAACTTCTTCCTGAAACAAACGATAGACATATCAAGACTACTAATGTAAATTTCACAGCGAAATTAACTCTGTACACTGAATCAAATTAATAAGAGGAATCTCATGATTAAAATTTGTATTGGCGATGATATCCTTGGTAGTGGTGGAGCTAGTTCTCTTGATGAACCATGCAAACCAGGTCGTTACTATGTATATGTTCATAAAGCTCAAGATGGCACAGTTTTTTATGTAGGGAAAGGAACTGGCAATCGAGCATATTCCAAGGACAGGCAGCCGGAATGGTATTACTATGTCGAGAAGTTTTTAAATAACCAGTATAACGTGGAAATTGTTAAAGACGGCATTTCTGAAGAAGACGCTTTGAGAATCGAGGACGTTTTACTCGCCAACCATGCAGCAACAGTCATAAATCTTCAGAATATGCACTCACCGGTAGATTCACGAATGATGATTGACTACAGCGACGCGATACGAGACTATTCTGAGTCGTTTAAACTTGCCAAAAAACTCGACAAGGAAGGCAAGAGTGAAGAAGCGTTCGAAAATTATGAAAAGGCCTACTCTCTTTATGCGAAATCCATTAGCCTTAACAACTACGACCTTGGTGCTCGTAGGCTGATACCAAAACAGCGCTGCGCTCCGACGCAATTAGCCGACCATTTTTCTAAATCTTTAGCAAAGGCAGGACGGCACTCGCATGTCGTAGCTTTTGTAGAACGATTCTTCGCAGATTACGGAGAAGGTCAAACTGGTGTTGAATTGGCATTAAAAAAGCGTGCTGACAAATCGCGGATGAAAGTGTCACTACGAACTTCTGAAAGACCTTGAAATGCTTTTAATATGTTATAGGACGAAGTTTTCTTGACATTAGGCTAGATAACCACACCATGCACCGGATCGGCTATAAATTCGCTTTCCAGTGATGACCGGCATTGTACGTAAAATGAAACGAGGCTCCCACCATGAGTTCCAGTCACTTCTTGCCTGATAGTCTAAGAGGCCCCACAAGGGCTATGGTTTTCGTCGACGGTGAGAATCTGGCAATCAGATATAAAGCTGGGTTGGCTGACGCACCGCCAGAAAAACATGTTGATTTCCTTCAAGACGTATATGTTTGGTCTCACTTTGCGAATATTCCTTACCATGTACACTGTGACGTTATTCGGAAATACTACTACACAGCGGTGCAAGGAGATGATCCCAAAATCGAGGACGTTGAGACGCAACTCAAAAATATTGGTATCGAAGCTCCGAGGGTGTTTAAGAAGAAAAAGGGACGCCCCACCAAACGAGTGGATATTACGATAGCTACTGAAATGCTCACTCATGCTCACAGAGGCAACTACGACATTGCTATTTTGGTCGCTGGCGATGAGGATTATGTTCCGCTTGTTAAGGCGGTTCAAGACGAGGGCCGAAGAGTAGTTCTTTGGTTCTTTGAGGGAGATCCTGGGTTGAGTAAGAAACTGGAAATGGCGGCTGACTACTTTTTTGACATCTCATATTTCCTGTGTGAACCAGCAGAAAATGTAAGAATCTATTACCCTTGGTGACGGCACATACAACCTTAGTTGATGGAGACTGCGAAGGCCACACCACCCACAGCTTGGTGTTTTACCAATCATTTCAAACGCAAATCCTTAAAATATTTCATTCACCATTGTTGTTTTTTTGTAGATGAAATAAATAACAAGGCATGAATATATATTTAAATTAACCCCTTGGTTTCTGGTCTGATTTTTCATAAGTAGTTAATAATAGCTGAAAAAGAAATCCCATCTCCTCACGTTTATCACAATTTTATCACAGCAGAGGAGGCGAGTTTCAGTCCATTCCTTCTTTCATTTGGCAGCTCAATCAGCGGTCTTCCTGTGATCTTGATAGAAAAAGTCAACATAGTAGATTTTTGGAGCAATTAGTGTTAATTTTTTGAGCACATCAAAATTATAAAATTATTTGGAGGTCACATGGATAATTTAGCTGGATCAGCTTATTTAATTCCCTTCACGATAATTTTTTTCTGGGTTGGGTTCGGGCTATCACAATTAATCATCAAAACAAAATTATCTGGGAAAGACATCTTGCTTTCTTTAGTTATTTCTTGGATCGTTTCATCAATACCGCAATTGTTTTTAGGTACAGAAATCTATAAAACCATAAACGAAGCAATAATCGTATGCGTAGTATCCTTTTTCATCTCTATTATAATGCGTAATAAGGCCAAGAATAACGAACTCAATCAATATGTTAATCTGATAAATAATAACTCGAACGAGGTTAAAAGAATAAAGATTGGTTTTGATTGGCCATGTTGCCTCTTTGGTTTCTTTTTTGGAGTTCCTCTTTTTCTGAAAAAGCTAAATTCGTGGGGAGGCGTAATCACCGGTATCGTCATTTTATATGTCTTATTGAATACTTCTGAATCATCACATGCGAGAAATGCTGCTTTTGTTATATTTCTGGTAATTATTGGATTTTCGATATTTTTGGGCTTTAAAGCCAACGAAATGGCGGCAAAGCAATTGATAGATAACGGTTGGAAATTTAAAGAAGGTGAAGATTCTAATGTGGCCCTTGCAAGTGAAAAATGGAATATAAACAGAAAGGAGAAAAATGAATTATAAATTTACAGATTTAGACAGAAGGACATACGAAAGAAATTCCAAAGGGCACATTACGATCGAAACAACCGCTAAAGCGGATGATAGTGTTGACTTAGTTATTTCTGACTCAAAAGGAGTTTTTATAATTCTTTCAATGGACAACAGAGAATCAACGGCAGTGTTTTTGGCGGCATTAGCCTGTAAAGATAAAATAAAAACGCTAATTACGGTATGAGAAAACACAATCCTAAAAGTGACAAGCCCCTCAAAAATCGGCATAGATTTTGAGTGAGTATTTGTTGGACTTACTATTCCCTCATTTTTATCTGTGATCTTCACCCCTCCTGAAAAAGTGAATATTAGCAGATACTGCTCTTGTTAAGCCAAATATTGGAGTTACAGGATGAATTTAACAAACAAAATTTGCAATGAGAAAAATGCTCGATCAGAATCCACATGGTGGAAGGGGATAGTTAAGGTAATAATAATTTTATTTAGTCCTATAATGATTATATGGGTTGTAATGACAGTTGATCAATCAGATACATTTCAGCGTGTTACAAATCCTCAGAAATATTGGTGCATACGAGTTGCAATGCTTGAACAGAAGATATACAAAACGGAATCTTTCATTAGGGAATGGAGGAATGATAGGGATGAGGGATTTCTAATTGATTATAATGAAGTGGTTCGTGGCTTGATTATTGAGGGAAAAGACCCGGAAGAGGCGAAAAGAATCGCATCTGAAATGGTCAGGAGCTCAACCGATGCTGAAACAGAAGCAAATCAAGCAGTAAACAAAATCCGCCCTGAATTAATACAAAAATCATATAAGTTGATAGCTCAATATGAGAGTGAATTACAGCAAGCGAAGAAGGAACTTTCCAAGTATCAATGATATGAAAAGTTAAATTTCATTATATTTTATGAATTATTACAACAAAGAACAAATAAAGAAAACAGTCGAAAAGGGTATCCTAGACTATTTCCTCGAGGCTTATGAAGAAATTACCGGTCAATTGTTGGAAGTGCATTCCGTTTCAGAAAGACCAGACTTCATTTGCATAAGAAAAGATGGTAGCGAGGTCGGTATAGAACTCGTTCAGGTGAGGCGTGGTCATCCTAACGATATTTTTTTTAACAAGTACATTGAAAAGCAAGATTACATGAATAATGAATATGCCTTAGAACTGATTCAGTTAAAAGTAATAGAGAAGGAGAAAAAACGAAACGAGCTGGATTGGAAACTACCGCTGGCGGCAATACTCTTAATTGAGTTAGCTGACATACCATTATCCTACATAAAGAGCTACATTACTCCAAACACGATACCGGACATGTATTTATCCGGATTTGGAGAGATTTGGTTGATTGATTCTACAGGCACCGAAGCTTACGACAACGTAGAGCTGTTCTGTGTCCAGCCTGCAGAGTGGTCAGGTTATTATCCAAGGGAAATTAAGAAGCCATAAGGATAAAATGTCAACTAACATCTAAGTAAAGGAGTTATCCACATCCACAGCCGTAGCCCGTATGGAGCAAGGCGGCTGCGGTTGTGGGTAACTCCTTTACCTCCGCTTAGATAATATCCACCTTTTGGCAGCGAGGGCGGCGGTAGAGCCGCCCCGAGCAACGCCAACCCCAAAAGCTTTGATAAATTAAAATGAAAACACAGACGATAGAAAAAAAACACTTCCAAATGAGTTATTTCGAAGATTGGGCAAAAGACAAAAGTCCTCTTTTGGCAACGGCTGGACTGTCAATAGCAATTAATGCGGATTTTATCCTCGAATTCATCATCACTCTAAAAAAGCAGGAACGACTGGAAGGATATATTCCTCTTCCTCCACACAAAGAATGGCTTGGTTTCTGTCGTAAACATCGCAAAGTGCGTCAAGGAGTAATGTCGGCTTTTAAGTCTCTTGATGAAGAAACAGCGGGATGGGTTACTTTCTTTGAAACATTTCTTTCCGAATTTAAAGTTCCGAATATACAAAAAAGCATTGATCTTTTTAAAAATATGTCAACGGAAGAACAATACGAAGTCTTCAATAATGTGAAGGAGCTTTATCAAGGTATTCAAGAATACATCGTTGCTGATGTAATGAACGAAGATTTAAAACTTGATGCTGAAGAAAAGAAGCGCAGAAAGAAAAACTTTACAACCCCTGAAGTGCTTTTCTTCCTCAAGGTTTGGGCACCTTGTGCGGTTTTATACGGAGAATATCCTCCGAAACTTCTTTGGAAAGCAAGACATGGTGACGACAATGCCTTTGAAAAGCTTCTCAGGCTTGATAAAAACGTTATTCATGATCCAAAACTGAGTGAGCTATTTCATCAGGCTTCGGTGGATAAAAAGCGGGAGAGATTTGACCGCATTACAAAGGCCATGCGAGCCAAGCCACAGATGAAGACAGAGGGTAGAAGAATAAAATTTTACCTTGCCGGGTTGATATCGAATATGTCCATTGGCTTGAAACAGAAATTAACAACTGTGGATATTCATGAACTGTTTGATGCCATAGCTAAGGGAAAAGGTATAGATCATGTCGACCCGGATTTAATAGTGACTCCTGAAACCTTTGAAAAAGCAGTTCAAAGGGCAAGAAAATTATGGAACGTCATTCCTCTACCGGACAAAAAATAATTCATTTTCTGTCCGGTTGTCCTGAAATTCTTCATGGTAATTTCCTCCACCATGAAGAATACAAAATCAAAAAAACAAAAGCGGAAAGAAGTTTTCAAAGCCGATCTCCCCAATGCTGAAACAGACGCCCCGGCCTGCGCCGGCCAGGCGCAAGCCGAAGCGTCTGTCATAGCTCGTGGTGAACTCGACCTTGAAGAAACTAAAACCAGCATGGCGGAATCTGTAACACGCCATGCTGCAACCCCACCCGTTACAGAATTCCAGTTTCTCCTGCGTGGTATTGACACCCTGGACCTCGGTTTTTATGTGAATTGGGGACTGGATTGGAAAAGACGACTGCTTTCCCTGGACAAAATGAAGCAACAAGCACGCAAGAAAGGAGGATTGCTTGTTAAGTTACCTACCGGGAGGCAATGCATTTTCAGAGCAAACAGTAAGGGAGAAAACTACCGTTTTCACCTTCAGTTCGAAGCTTACAACCTCTTTGTCGGAAAAGCTGCAAAACCTGGCTCAACTCCAAATGTCTATCTTTCCATCAGTGCCAAAACCCTTTGGCAAGAAGGAATTGATAAAGCTTTAAACTGGATCGGCGAAGACCTAGAATCCATAGGGAAGGGAATCATTTCATTTGTCAAGGTCAGCCGTGTAGATTTATGCGCTGATTTCTGGATTCCCGGTGGCCTCTCTTATGATTTCTTGCGTGCTCACAAGGTTAGTCGCAACAAAAAACGTAGACTATACCTGGATGAGGACGAAATGGAATCCTATTATGTGGCAAGTCCAAATTCCCATATTAAGCTGCGCATTTACAATAAAGGTTTGGAGGTTAAAAAGGAAGGAACCAAACTATGGTTCCTTGACTTCTGGAAACGCGAATCAAGTGATGATATCTGGCGGATGGAACATGAAATTCACCGCCCTGCGCTGAAGCAATTCGGAATTAACTCTCTGGATGACCTGGAAAACAAACAAGCAGGTGTATGGCTTTATCTCACTTCAAAATGGTTTTCCCTCCGGCTCTTGGATAATGAAAAAGCTGAGCGGAGAACCATCCACCCTTTGTGGTGCGCTGTCCAGGAAAGCTTTCAGCAAAATGCCCCGGTTGAAGAGGTAACGCGTATTTGTCGATCAACGGAAACCGCATCCCTGAAATGGCTACTTTCCCACATGGATGGTTGTCTTTCTTCTTTTGCTGCCCGCCTGGGAATAACAGACCGAGAAGAAGCCCTTACAGAACTGCAAAACAGGTTGGCTGGACGTAACAATATCAAAGAGTTTGAAGTCGCTTGCATCAAAAAAGCCATTCAGCTTGGAACTCTTTCGGCTGGAGGTGAACAATAATGGACCCTTTCTGTGAATCGACACTTTCAGCCTACTTCCCTGGACTGGTTGACGTCTGTATCCAGGATGACGGGCAGCTTGTTTATGCGATCCTTAAAGATCGTGAACTTGTCCTTGCTCCAGAGTATGTGACAGAAACAGAAAGTTTCTCAATTCCTGAAAAGAAACATTTCCAGTTCACGCTTCCGCGAGCTGCGGAAGTTATGCGTTACTTCAGTCAGGAAGATCAGGCACTCTACAATGATTTACTTCATTACCTTAAACGCTTCTCTGCCTTGGATGAAGAACAGTGGACCATTATCGCCCATTATACATTTCTGACCTACCTGCACGACCATCCCGGAATTGATTACTGCCCCTATATTCTCTTTCATGCTGTGCCGGAACGGGGGAAGAGTAGAACGGGCAAGTCCATTGTTTATGTTGCCTTCCGCGGAATCCACCTGATTGAACTGCGGGAAGCTACCATCTTCCGATATAGTCAGAATCTACATGGAACACTGTTCTTTGATCTGCTTGATGTTTCCAAAAAAGCGGAACGGAGTGGTTGTGAGGATATTCTTCTGTTGCGGTATGAAAAAGGCGCCAAGTGTTCCCGTGTTCAATTTCCGGAACAAGGTCCATTCAATGATACGGTGTATTACGATATTTACGGACCGACCATCATAGCCAGCAATGAACCCCTTCACACCATCCTTGAAACGAGATGTCTGCCAATCATCATGCCAAACCGCCCAGGTAACTATGAGAACATCCGTCCTGAACTGGCTTTGGAACTCAAAGAGAGGTTAACTGCCTGGAGAGCGAAACATCTCGTCACAACCTTTCCCAATATGGAACCCGCCGAGGGCATTTCTGGAAGGCTTTGGGATATTTCAAAACCGCTATTCCTGGTCAATTCCCTGCTGCCCGTTGATTGCCATATCCTGGAGGATTCAATTCATGCCATTGCGGGTGAAAAGGATGAATCCCGAAAAGATTCGGTTGAAGGTCGCCTAGTTGCCATTATCAAGGAAATAACTGATAAGTTTGCTTGTGATCAATTTATAGAATGGACCATCAAGACCAACGACATCCGCACCCGATACAATGAGGGCAGACCGGAAGACAAGCGTGTTACTTCACAATGGATAGGTAAAAGGTTAAAGCGGATGAGTTTCCACAACCGGATTGTTCATGGTTATTCTGAAATAGTCATTACCGCTGATGAATATGCCATGATCCTGAAACAATATGGATATACAGGTAGAGAGTCGTCAAAGCCTACCAACTCTCTACCTGAAAAAACTGAACAGAATCTTAGTGTTTTGAGAGATGTAGAGAGAGGTAGAGAGTGTAAACAAGAGCAGGTTCCCGTTGACTTTCAGTCTCCTGAAGAGCGCGAATTCTATCATGAAAAACTGCAAGCCATGCGGAAGGAAGGGAAAAAGTCGCCGGAACAGATAGAACAATTGATGGATGGAGAGCTGAAAGAATGGAGGAAATATGAATACCCATTCTGAAAGTGAACTCCAAGCAAAGAATCTAATGATTGATGATGGCTTTTGGAATATTGAGGACCTGTCCAACTACCTGAAGGTGAAAATAAAAACCCTCTATGCCATGACTTCAGACATCCCCCATTATAGAGTCGGAAAACTGATTCGATTCAAGAAACAAGAAATCGACACTTGGATGGAAAATAAGAAAGTCGAGACAGATGTTGAAAATAAAAATAAATCAATAAGTTTGATGGAAAAACGACAAAGGGCGAATTTCTCTATTGATAGAATGATCAGAAGGGCAATTGACCAAAGCAAGGATGAAGCTTATAATGCCGCCACGGGAAATCAGACCGGATCAAGGGACCCACAAAGGAGATAAGAAATGGGTCTGTATAAAAGAGGAACGGTCTGGTGGATGAGTTTTTCTCATAATGGAGAGCAATTTCGCCGGTCAACTGAGACGGAAGACAGAAAACTCGCCATAAGGATCTTTGACAAATTGAAAGGGGATATAGCGGAAGGAAAGTGGTTTGAAAAACTGCCAGGGGATAGTTACAAGTTCAAGGATTTGATGGATAAGTATATGACGGAGTATTCTGCCGTAAATAAGGCTGCTTCGTCGTATAAGAGAGATAAAAGCATTGTCACGCAGTTAAAGAGTTATTTTGGAGAGAAGTATTTAACGGAACTTACTCCGGCAATGATATCCGATTACAAAGTCAAACGGAGGTCTGATGGAGTTTCATCCCGAACAATCAACTACGAACTCATCACAATGAGCCATGCCTTCAATTTGGCAATTCGTGAGTGGGGATTAGCAAATGAAAATCCTGTTTCAAAGGTGAAGAAGGATAGGGTAACCAACAAGATCGAAAGATGGTTAACTTCAGAGGAAGAAACAAATCTGCTCAAGGAATCTCCGAAGTGGCTCCAGGATATTATTATATTCGCCATTCATACGGGCTTGCGCCAAAGTGAAATCCTTGATTTGAAATGGTCCCAGGTGGATATGAAACGGCGAACTGTCACCATCCATGAACAGAAAAATCGCTGCATTGACACTCTTCCGCTCAACGAAACAGCCATGACTGTTCTAAAGAACAGGCATAATCCTGAATTACCATTGGAAGGGTATGTTTTCCCAAACACTTTGGGGGACCGCAAAGGGAACAGGCTGTTGCTGAAAGCCTTTTATGTCGCCCTTAAAAAGGCAAATATTAGCAATTTCAGGTTCCATGACCTTCGGCATACGTTTGCCACACGCTTAATCCGTAAGGGTGCCGATTTGTATACTGTTCAAAAATTAGGACGGTGGAAAACTGTAACGATGGTTCAGAGGTATGCTCATCATCACACGGAAAGTTTGAGAGCAGCCATTGAAATGATGGATGATGTAGAAAAACCGATTATCACAAATTTATCACAATCACAAAAAAAGAGGAGTAAAGCTCCCCTTTTAAAACTCGCAAGTAATTGATTTTACTGGTGCCTGGGGAGGGAATCGAACCCTCACGAACGCAAGGTTCGAGGGATTTTAAGTCCCTTGCGTCTACCAGTTCCGCCACCCAGGCCCAATTGGTGTTTCCGTTTATTATTTTTACTGAAGACTGTCAAGAATTAATTGGAATTTTCAAGGTATTGCCCGTTTTGGTTATCTGATCGCAGATATTTAGAATCATTAATGAAAATCCATGAGTTAACTGCATGTGTACTGCCGTAAAATTCCGCATTCGAGTTCGGATATGTCCGTTTGCAATACATCAGGATGCGGACGGTCCTGTTTGTCTGAGAAGCGGGGATAAGCAGGTATTATCCAATACAACAGAGAAAATTTTCATCTGTCCCGCACCATTTCAATGGCTTTTTTCGGACATTCGTTGGCGCAGATTCCACAGCCTTTACAGAACTCCAGGTCAATCTCGATATTCCCGTCAATGGCGTTATCGGGGCAGTACATCCTGCAGATCCCGCAGGAGTCGCATTTGTCCTTATCCACGACCGGTTTTGAAATCCGCCAGAATCCGGTCCTGCCTGCAGCTCCCTGTTTTGGCCTGCTCATGGCGAGGCGCTGACGACCCTGACTCATAGTTTCATCTCTCGATATCCTGCTTCTGCAGCCCTGACGTTGCATTCATCGGGAAACATCTCCAGAATCGACTTTCTTGCCGAATCCAGCGAGATAATCCCCATCTTTGCGAGACACCCGAGCATGGGTGTGTTCAAAATCGTATAGCCGGCAACGATGATATTTTCCTTCTGCGCGATTCCGGTCAGGTCTGCGTGACAAGTGGAAAAACCGGGGAAATCTTTTGCTTCAACGCTGTTGATGAATATCCTGCCGCCCTGTTTCAAACCCTGCAGCACATTGACCATATCCATCACGCTCGCATCCAGGATTACGACCATATCGGGTTCCTTGATGCGACTGTAGATCCTGATCGGGCGATCATCTATCCGGACGAAGGACATGACGGGCGCCCCCCGGCGTTGCGGCCCGTAGAAGACGCTGGCCGTTGCGTACTTCCCGTCATGGATCGCTGCCAGGGCAAGAAGCCTTGCCCCTGTCACCCCACCCTGGCCGCCCCGGGAGTGGATGCGGATCTCAAGCATGGTCGTTCACCCCGAACCAGCATTCCTCACCGATACGACGCTGACGGATGAAATCGGCGATATCTTCATACGTAACTTCCTGTCCCCCGAGACCGGCGATCACGCTGTAAAGGTCCCTTTTTATCCGGGATCGGATGGATGTGGCCAGGATGCCTCCGAAGCCGAAAGAGTAAGCCCGGTCGATCACGACGATCTCCCGACCTTCGAGGTTGATTTCCGGGAACGGACGCAGCCAGCGCAGGCGCAGAGAGCCGGCTCGAATCCCCTCACTGCGGAGCATGTCGATGGCCACTTCGGCTTCCTTGCCCAGTGTTCCCATTGAAATCACGACGACGTTCGCGTCATCACAGCAGTAATCCTCCGTGAAGCCATAGCACCGGCCGAATCGACGGGCATAATCTTCCTGCACGGATTCAATAACCTTGACCGAGTCCCGCATGGAGCGTTCGATGTCCCAGCGGAATTTGAAGTAATCGTCAGGGCCGGTCAGCACCCCATAACCGGCGGGGTTTTGGGTATCGATGGCATGGGGAAGGAACATCGGCGGGAGAAAATCTCCGATCTCGACCGGGTCCAGCGGCTGAGAAATGTGGCTTAAAGCGAATCCGTCAAGGTTGACCATCACGGGAAGCAGGACATCCTCGTGCTCGGCAATGCGGAAAGCCATCAGTGTCGCATCATAGGCCTCCTGCACGCTGCCCGCATAGACCTGAAGCCAGCCGGTATCCCGCTCCTGCATGGAATCCGTATGCTCGGCCCAGATGTTCCATCCGGGAGATATGGCCCGGTTCACGTTGGCCATGACAATGGGAAGACGGGCGCCTGCCGCCCAGTTTGTCATTTCATGCATGTAGAGCAGGCCCTGGGAACTGGTTGCCGTGAACGTCCGGACTCCGGTAACGCTGGCCCCGATGCACGCCGCCATCGCGGAGTGTTCGCTTTCCACGGGGATGAAACGGCTCTTCAGCTTTCCTGAGGCGACATACTCTGCAATCTGCTCAATAATCTGAGTCTGCGGGGTAATCGGGTAGGCGGCGATCACTGTGGGCTGGGCCTGTTTGACAGCTTCAGCTACTGCCTTGTTGCCGGTTGCAATCGTTTTCATCCTCCCGCCTCCTCTGCTGTCAGCCTTTTTATGCTCTCTGCGATGTTCTGCTTGAGAGCTTCAAGTGTTTCCGCGTTAATTCCCTCGAAGCGACCCTGAGGCGCCAGATATTCTTCGAGAGGAATCGGCTTTTTCATGGCTGTTCTGGAAGGTGAGGAGAGGGACAGTTTGCCGTGCTCGCGTTCGTAAAGCACCCACATGCAGGATTTTACGGCGAGTTTTCCCAATTCAACGGACTTTTCCGGTGAGAAACGCCAGCCGGGAGGGCAGGGGGCAAGCACGTGAAGAAAGGATGGGCCCCGGAACATGAGTGCTTTCCGGACTTTCTGGAAGAGATCCCGGGGGTATGCGGGACAGGCCGTTGCCATGTAGGGCGGGCTGTGGGCCGCGACAATCGCGTCGATGTCTTTTTTTACATCCATTTTTCCTGAGGGGGTCGTTGTTGTCCGGGCGCCGAGGGGGGTTGCTCCGGAGCGCTGCATGCCGGTATTTCCGTATGCTTCGTTGTCGTAGCAGATATATAAAAAATCAGTGCCTCTTTCAAAGGCGCCGGAAAGAGCCTGTATCCCGATATCGAGTGTGCCGCCGTCACCGGCGTAAACGATCACGCTGGTCTTTCTGCCCAGGGCGCGGAGGGCGTTCGACATGCCGGAAGCGCAGGCAGCGGCGGCCCCGAAAGCGATGTTATATACGGGAACGTTGAATGCCGTTTGCGGGTACATGCCCTGAATCACACTCGTGCAGCAGGCCGGCACGATCAGGACCGTATCAGGTCCCGCTGCCTTGAGCACGTAACGCAGGGTAAGAGAGTCGCTGCATCCGGCACACGAGGATGAGCACTTAAGCAGGTATTCTTCGCTGGGGATGTCCATTTTCAGTATCCATCTTCCGTCAAGGAATGAGAGAGACACCTGGTTGCGAACTGTCCCATTCCAAAAAAGGTCTTGTTTGTTGAACTTCCCGCTTGATCAGTGTGTGCTTTTTAATTTCAGGCCTTGTATCCCGCCGGTTTTTTCTGTTCCCCCCCTGTTCCGCGTTCCGCTTCGCTATGCCGTCTTCAAGGTTTGAGCACGAATTTAAGGCCAAGGATAACTATAACGATTATAAAGCCAAAAACCACCCAGTCCGGAATTTCCCGCCAGTAAATCAGTATCGTATCGACTATTCTGTTAATCGTAATCATGGAGTTTCCCTGTTCCCTGCGCATCCATCTGCCGGTGATGCGACCTGACGCCCTCGGTTATTTTGTTTTAATGTTTTGTTGCCTCACTATCTCTTTCCCGCTCTCTGCCTTTTGCAAACGACTTTCGATAAAGCGTGATTTACAGTGCCGGGGGCAATGCGGTCCCACCCGGATGTGTCACCAAAATGGACTCTGTCGATAACCTCGCCATTTTCATCGTATTCTGTAACGGAAATGACCCTGGCCTTTTTAGTGGAACAGTTGATTTCCTTCAACTCTTCCTCGTGACTGAAATCACGATATTTCTCTCCGAATCTGGCATGCCACCGTTCACATTCTTCCGGAGTGATATCCAGCTTAACCAAAACCCTTATGACGTTTTTCGATATTGTTTTCATGCCTGAGGCGTCGTAAAAGTAATCGCCGCGCGGACTCTCACTGAAAAACTGCCAGTCAGCCGCCCGGCTAGCGACGCTGAAAAAGAAGAGGGAAAAGACACCAAGGAGAAAAATACGGAAAGTCTTCATGCTTGTATTCCTCCTTTGGAATGCGGGCAATCCGGTATTGTGTTTTCAGATGACGGTTTCATCGCTCTGTCGACCATAAAATATAAATACTGTAGGTCGGTCAAAATAACAAATTAAAAATTGTTCTCCTGATGCTCCGTTAATCCGCGGCCATTCCGATATTGCCAGAGAAAACAGTTTTCAATCCGGCCGATTCGTGATGAGAACTCATGAATGCTGTGAATCGCGAATCATCCTGTCATGAATCCTGGCCAGTGTCATTATCGCAGCAACGGCGCCGATCAGGCAGAAAAACATGTCGGACTGAGTGTCCCAGGTATATCCCTGCGTTCCCAGAAACGCGTCGCCCCTGCTTCCACTCAGAAGGGAAATCCACCATTCGATAAATTCATAGCACGCACTTGCAGCCAGGACTACGGCGATGGAAAAAAAGTTCGTCCATCTCCCGCCATTGACGATGTCCTTCCGGATTATGACTTCTCTCGCGACCAGGACGGGAACAAAACCCTGCATGAAATGCCCAACTTTGTCATAATTATTGCGGGAGAATATCCCGATATCCCTTAGCCAGTTGAAAAAAGGGACTTCGGCATATGTCCAGTGCCCCCCGATCATCAGAACGATGGAGTGGACAAGAATGAGAAAGTAAACGAGATTCGAGAAACGGAATTTTTTGAAACTGACGGCCAGGATGGCAAGAGCCATCACCGCCGGCGAGACCTCCAGGAACCAGACCAGTTGATCTTTTGGATGGATTCCTGAGAGGATCAGGGCAAGAAAAAAGATGATGATATAAAGGATCAGAATCCGGTTTTGTTTTAACATTGGTCTTTTCTCACGACAAGTTATCTCTGTTGAAATTTCATTCTTCCGAATATCAGGCGGCCGACTTTCCGGAAGATAACAAAACAAAAAAAGCCGACGAGTATCAGGCAGAGAACAGGAACAAGGACAGCGAGCAGGGCTGTCAATATGGCGCCGATCAACTCCAGTGTGGAAATCAGGGGATTTGCGGCTCCTCCCGTGGAGATCGATGATTTTGCCCGAAGCGCGACCGTTGATCCCTGCACCAGTCCAGCTATTCCTCCACCGGCAATCAGCGCCAGAGTCCACTTTAAAAAAGGAGACAATTCGATCGCTGTTGACGCTGTAACGACGGTTCCGGCAATCACTGCGGCTGGCGTTGAGATCGTATCGATAATGTGATCGACCCAGGGTATGTAATAACAGAGAATTTCGATGAGGGTTGCCGTCGCGAAAGCTGCCGTTGCATAAGGGCTTCCAATCCATGAAAATTCAGGCGACAGGTGAATCTGTCCACTCGATGTCGCAAGATTCATGATCAGCAACGGGACAAAGACTCTGAAGCCGCACGCGGCGCTCAAACCGATGCCGATCGCCATTCCGATCAGAGTATCCATGGTGTTTCCAGTTTCCTGTTCTCCATGAAGGAAAACCCCGTTTTTAAAGTCCGGGGCCTGCCTCTTTCTTCTGATTTCCCTTATCAAAGCCCTGACAGCCAAAAACAGTTGAAAGAATACTAACAGAGATTATGACGGAAAATCAAATTTCCGGAAGGGTCGACGTGAAAACAGGGAATCTGGAATGAACGTCGTCATCCCCACCATGGCGGATATGCGGATATAATGTAAGCTGAAAAAGTCATCTTCCCAAGATTTCGGATATGAGTTATAAAAAATGAGTTATAAAAAGTGAACGGTATTGGAAAGAATCCTTTGGTGATCAGGTCAATTCAGGAAAGAAAAGTCTGAAATAAACCGTTTTCTGCAGCCATGATTTTAGAAGAAGTCATGCAGGGAACACCGGGAAAGGATGAACGGTATGCGCTGGCAAAATCAAAGAAGGAGCGAGAATGTTGAGGACAGACGAGGGGTGACCGTCAAACGCGGGATTGCGGGGGCGGGGATCGGTACGGTTATTCTGGTGCTTCTGAGCCTCTACTTCGGCATTGATCCATCGGTCGTCCTGCAACAGGTTCAGGAAACCGGACCTCCGCCCGTGTCTCAGCAGGAGCAGACGGTGCGACAGGATCCCACGAGTCAATTTGTATCCGTCGTCCTTGCCGATACGGAAACGACCTGGCACGAAATATTCCGCCGCAGCGGAAGAACCTATGAGGAGCCGAAGCTGGTTCTTTTTTCCGGGGCTGTTCAATCCGCCTGCGGATTCGCGCAGGCAGCCATGGGACCCTTCTATTGTCCTGGTGATCGCAAGGTTTATATAGACTTGAGCTTTTTCGAAGATATGAAGAACCGCTTTCAGGCACCCGGTGATTTTGCCCAGGCCTATGTGATTGCCCATGAAGTGGGTCATCACGTACAGAACCTCCTGGGTATTACCGATCAGACCCAAAGGGCCATGCAGCAAATGAGCAAGGTGGAGGCCAACCAGCTTTCCGTGCGGGTGGAATTGCAGGCCGACTGTTTTGCCGGTGTCTGGGGCTGCCATGCGGACAAGGTGCGCAACATTCTGGAATCCGGTGATCTGGAAGAGGCCCTGGGGGCCGCAAGCGCCATCGGTGATGACCGGATCATGAAACAGACACGGGGAACAATCGTACCCGATGCCTTCACCCACGGCACGTCGGAACAGAGGGTCCGGTGGTTCAAACGAGGTTTCGAGTCGGGTGATCCCGGCCAGTGCGATGCCTTTAACGCAAAATATTTATAAAAACTTGAAACCCCGCATCAATCAACCTGAGGAAATCATGGCCATTACCCGTAAAGACATTATTTATTTCATCATTACCGACAGGTTTTATGGGATAGAAAACCAGAAACCGGAAGTAAAACAGAAGATAAACAAGGACAACCCTTTTTTTTATCATGGCGGCAACTTCGACGGGATTATCGAGAAAATTCCCTACCTCAAGAATCTCGGAATAACGGCTTTATGGATCACTCCGGTTTACCGCCAGATTGATCTCGAAACCGCGCACGGCTATCACGGATATTGGGCGCTGGATTTCAACGCCGTAAATCCTGTCCTTTATATCGATAACGGCCACTATCTCCCAGGAAGCAAATATTATCTTCGAGACCTGGTGGATCGGCTTCACATGAACGGGATAAAACTTATTCTGGATGTTGTCGTGAACCATACCGGATACAGGCATCCCGGAATTTTCGACAGTCTGGACAATCCCACCCCCATCTGTTCCTCCTGGTTCAACAGGATGAATATAAGTTTGGAGACAAGCGAAACGGAGGGACAGTTGTCCGGATTGCCGGACATGGATCTGGATTTACCCGATGTGTGCGATTATCATACGGAAACAATTCTTTCCTGGCTGCGGGAAACGGGTGTTGACGGAATCCGCATGGACACGGTCAAACACGTTGAAAGAAACTTCTGGACCTACTTTAAAACACAGGTCAAGGGGCAATTCCCGGGTGTTACCCTGCTGGGGGAAGTCCTCGTTTTTGATATCGACAACCTGTCTCAATATCAGAAATACGATGCCATCGATCAGCTTTTTGATTTTCCCATGCAGAATGCCATCAAAAATGTATTCGTTTATGACCATGGCATGACGGATTTCATTTCACCTTACAACATTGGAACAGGCATACTGGAACGCGACCGATCCTACTCCAACCACAATCAGCTTGTCACCCTGCTGGACAACCACGATCTTTCGGCCCGTTTCATGACCTGGATTCTCGATCGGCAGGCGGGCGATTATCGAAAAGCAACGGACGTCATGAAACTGACCTTGACCTTTCTTTTCACGATCAGAGGCATTCCTCAAATCTACTATGGGACGGAATTGGGGCTTGAAGGCCATTCCGACCCCGATAACAGGCGGGATTTCCCCTGGGAAAAACTGAATGCCGACTATGAGGTGAAAACTGAATATTCCCATGAAAAAGAAATCTATGATCATACACGAAAAATGATCTCGATCAGGCGGAGCAACGACGCTCTTTCCTCCGGCTATTTTGTCTGTCTGTATGTCGACTATTTCCTGATGATCTTTTTGAGGTACGTGGAAGATAATATAGTTATAGCTGGATTTCATAACGGGTGGCTGGATATGCCCTCTGAGGTGATCATTGACATCGGGCACAATCCTGATCTGCCCCGGCGCATCCGTGAGAAGCTGTCGGATGCCACCCTGGTTTCCCTGCTGGATAACCAGTTGCACCCCATCCGGGAAGGAAAGCTGAAGATCAGGTTAGGCAAAAAAAGCGCGATCATTTTAACGATCAAAAATCAATAACGACTGAGCGGCGATTCAGACGACTGCCCACGTTTTCCTGCCCCATTCTTTAAAAGATAAAGCAGGACCCATAATCTATCCTGCTTTATCTCAATTCCTGCTTAATCTCATTCTGGTGGACGGATACGATGGGTTGATTGCGGCCGGCGGCATCAGAGAACAGGTTGAGATCGTTTCCGGTCATCGAGGCATGAGCCTGACCTATCGGCCCCAGCCGTGCCCGAATCCGCCGTGATTCCCCCACCCGTGTCCATACCTGTCATGATGTCCCCAGCCGCGTCCGTATCCGCTATGCTGCGCCCGGTTGTATACATGCCTGCCATGATGAACATTTCTTCCTCGCTCGTATCGGCCCTGAAAGCCACCTCGGACAGTTTCACTCCGGTAGCTTTCGCGGTCATCCCGTCCACGCTCGTTTCCGGCAGGACCAACGGCGAAAGCGGATGTCGTCAATCCTGTCACCATGAGGGCCGTAATGAACAGCGTTGTCAATTTTTTCATGATTCCATGCCTCCTGTCGATTTTTGTTTTTACTTCCTTGATCTTGTCATGGCATTTGCCGTGCCAAAGTGTCGTAGGCATTGTAACATGTTGATATTATTATTCTATATTTTAGTCATCACGGCTGTTGATGCTCATTTTTCTTGCGCCAGGCTGGAGAGTGCATATCAAGTATCCATCTCTCCCGTTGAGTTGAATACAATCTATCCACTCCCGACTGTCCTTTCTGCTGAGTGAATTCTACAGCCATGAAAGTTATGAAATATAAAAAATAAGCTGAATCATCCCTGTATTGAAAGGTAATGCAGCTGATGGCGACGAAAAGGCTCATCCAACCGTTCAGTGGGTTCCCGCTGCGGCACCTATTTTAAAACAACGGCTTGAATTTTCTAATCAATCCGTTATTGTGCAGAATCTATATGATTGTATCGGTGAAACGGAAAGTCAGACCTTGATAAATTTCGTAAAATACTCTTCCGGTAATATTCAAACGACTCTCTAAACTTATGGAAAACTGTTCATTATGAAAAATAACAGAAGAAGCGCCGGATTGATTTTGTATCGTTATCGGGATTTAAAACTGGAAGTGCTGCTGGTTCATCCCGGCGGGCCTTACTGGGCAGGCAGGGACGAAGGAACATGGTCCATTCCGAAAGGCGAGTATTCAAATGAAGAAGATCCCTTGGCTGCGGCAAAACGTGAGTTCAAGGAGGAGACAGGCTTCGACGCAGAAGGGAATTTCCTGGTCTTAACCCCGAGGAAACAACCCAGCGGCAAATTAGTCAGCGCGTGGGCCTTTGAAGGCGACTGTGATGTAAACGCCTTAAAAAGTAATACCTTTACAATGGAATGGCCGCCTCATTCAGGTAAACTGTCGGAATTTCCGGAAGTCGACCGGGCGGAATGGTTTCCCGTTTCAGTGGCAGAGAAAAAGCTTCTCAAAGGCCAGACAGGGTTTATCGATGAATTATGTGAAAGGCTTGAAAGGGAGGGGGAAATATGATTTCGCGTATAGATCACGTATCTCTGGCGGTTCGAGACCGGGAAAAGGCTGAACATTTCTTTCGCGTCATCCTGGGGGCCGTTGCCTGCGTCGGGGGTGAAGATCCCCACATGAAGTATTTCTGGAGGTTATTTTCCCTGGGAGACCTGTCCCGTTTGGAGATCATCTCGCCCACAGGGACGGGAAGCTTCCTGGACGGTTTTCTTAAGAGAAAAGAGGGGGGCATTCACCATATCACCCTGCAAACGCCTGACCTCCGCGGGACCATGAAACATCTTGAAGAACAGGGCATTCCCTTCTTCGGCCACAGTGAGTATGCCGGCGGCGTCTGGAAAGAGATTTTTATTCATCCCCGTCATGCCTTTGGTGTCCTGATTCAGATTGCGGAATTTCATTCCAGCGACTGGCTGTCTGAAAAGGTGAAGCTTCCTGACGATATAAAGTGGCAGGTCGAGAAGACGAATACCGGCGCGACCCTCATATTTTCACATCCCGGAGGCGGAAAAGTTGCTTTGGAGCTTAATCCTGAAGAGATCAAGAAACTGTTGACAGAGCTCGGCAAGACCGTAACAGCGGATTAGACGGCTTCTCAAGCCTTGTCCATCATGACTGATTAATTTGCGGCGTTCTGCAGACGCCGTAACTGCTTTCCGGAAATAGTTGCCAAATATGCAATCTTGTTAAAAAACATTTAATAAATACACTATTTCTGCTATGAAACTCTCTGTTGACTTAAAGATTTTCCTCGATTGATCTCTTACTGACTTCTAAGACAGGCGAATTAAAAATTCCTATGATTGAACGGCTTAACAAGATTTTACGCATGTTAACCGCCATCTCCAAGCCATTCGAAGAGGTTTCGTGGATACCCTCGGTCATGAGGAGCAGCAAAGTACAGGAATTTTGTGATCCCATCCAGATTACCCTTCCCGACAATCAGGATTTGATATCGTTTCTGGAGGCAAACGATCGTCGAATCGTATTTCTTGACACCCACATTGAGGCAGGTTTCGCGGTCGGTGAACAGGTTGACAGGGCAGGGAGAGAAAACATCAATCCGGATTCCGCAACGTCTCCTTTCTTCCACGGCATCTCAGTCCAGCTTTCCAATATTAGAGAAAAGCCTGTGAGCGCAATTTTCTACTTCAGTGGCAATCATGGCCCAAGCTGCTCTGCAGGCGGCGGAAAAGGGCTCATTTCACTCAAAATTGAAGGGTTCTTCAAGGTCACTAGAACTTTTCATGGGCAGGCTGTTACCGCTTTCCATCTAAGGGAGGTGGGGGCGCCATTGGAAGCGAAGAATGACACAATGTAAAGAAACAAACTACCAGAGAGAAGAGAGCGGAATTCTAAGTATCCCATAGACATCATGATGAATGACCACAAAATTATCATCCACATCGACAAGGTGGGCATTTTTGTGTCGAGAATCCGATTCATTGAAATGAAGAGTGTAGTGGGGACCATTTTTGGGCATATCCAGTGTTCCCCTTCTGCCGATCAATGTTTTCAGGTATTCTTTATAATTCATGGCGAATCCCTCCCGGGAGGAAAGAATTGTTCCCCCGCACGTCATACTCTCAGGAGTTAATTCTGTTTACCTCGGACAGCCTTCCTTTGTTTCTATTTTATTCACCTCCCGAGTCACATTCAATGGGGGTAAAGTGATAAGCTTCACTGATATTCAACAGGGAAACCGTGATATTTTTCACACAGGTAACTTGTGTAGTCGATATTTGTATTTATTGCTTAAATATTATTTAATTTTAATGACCCCTTCCTGTATTCTTATACTCATGAGAAAAATAAAAAGCCCCTTTGGATAGAGCTTTAAACAATAAGGAGGTCGCAATGAAAAGAAAAGTCCTGATTTGCCTCATAGTGGCGACGATTGGATTGCTGGCCGGGTGTTCCAGAACACCGGAAGCCAACCAGATCAAGAGGGATCTGATTGGTCAAACGATGAAGAGTATAGATGGATTGATATGGAAATTTAACGATTTATCGGAGTTTCAGGAATTCAGAATCAACAGCAGGGTACAACAGGGTGAAATGATAGAATACGACATCGGCATGCGTTTGAAGGACGCGACCAGCGGCAGGCAATACTTGGCGGATGTGCTGATCGTGTACAGGAAATCAGACGGGGCCTGGAAGCTCGCTTCCATCTTGAACAAATCGCTGAAAGAAGTCCAATAGTTCAGAAAAAATGGAAGTGAGTGGACAAACATGGCCTGTTTTGAAAAAAGTCGTCGTTAAAGATTGCCCCTCCCTTATCTGAAGTACTGCTTGAGAGGGATATCCAGGAGGTTTTACCCAATGGCAATGCTGAAAAAAGGTGATCAGGCCCCCGGTTTCATTCTTTCCGATCAGTTCGGGAATACAATAAAACTGGAAAATTTCCGGGGAAGAAAAGTCCTGCTTTATTTCTTTCCCAAGGCAGGCACCTCCGGTTGAACGAAGCAGACCGAAGCCGTGCGGGACGCACTGGCTAAACTGAATGGCGCCGGGGTGGAGGCGTTGGGGATCAGTCCCGACTCCAAGGCTGCACAGAAAAAGTTCAGCGATAAACTTCATCTGAAATTTTCTCTTCTGTCGGATCATGATCACGCAGTGGCAGAGGCATATGGGGTTTGGGGAGAGAAAACGCTCTACGGGAAAAAATATTTTGGAATTATCCGCTCCGCCTTTATCATTGATGAAGAAGGTCGAATCATGGCGGCCTGGTACAAAGTAAGTCCTGCTGACACGGTGCCCAAGGCGTTGGGTGTGCTTGAAATTATATAAGATAAATCAAGGATTTGAATCGTTCTGAGCAGGACTGAAGCTGGCATGGTCCGGGGGGAATATTCCGCGGCGGACTTGATATCGGATTCCGCTTTCTGTTTATTCGATGTGTGATCTGGCCGTTTCGACAGCAAGAGCCTTATCCTTTGTAAACAATCTCCAATGCCACTGAGTGTCCGAAGAGTGAATTCCGGCTCTCTTGTCCTGCCCCCTGCTGAAATACCAGTGTCCGAAACGCTCGACCGTCGAGAATGGATGATTGCCTTTGCAGAGGATCCCGCAGGGGTTGATTTCCTTATAATAAATTGTTTCATCGGGATCTTCTTCATAAGAGAGGTCATCAGGCAGTACAATCTGTGATACATCGACGCCTTCAGCTTCCTTCTGATCCAGCCAGTCTGAAATTTCTGAATTTTTCATTAGAGTTGCCTTTTGTAAATCCTGGATTCAAAATAATTAATATTTTTCATTTTTTTAGGATCACAAAGACAAATGCCGGATTTTTTGCGTCCTGAGAGCTGACCTGGAAGGCGAAATTGGCACCTTCGTGAGGGAAAAGAGGGGCTTTTAAAGGTGCTCGCAGGATGCCATGGTTTAACATTTATCCTTCAGAAGGAATCTTCATTTTTCCCGTACCGCCGCAAAGACGGCCATCGGTTCCCCCATTCTTTCCATCGCATTGATCACAGCCCGTTTCTCTTATATCTTTTGGCAATATCGCAGGGGCTGTGCCTCCGCAGTGAACGCAGAATGCAGCCGTTGTACTCATAACATGACCACATTCCGGACATTTACCAAGTGACATGGTTGACCTCGCTTAAATTTTTTTAAATCTTAAATTTCCATTGGAAATCGAATGTGCCTGGGAGTCTGATGGCGTGATGGGATGTCAGAAGGAAGCGCTGTGAAGACGATCTGAAGAATTCCTGATGATGTGCGTTTTATATCGATCTGATTGACGGCAACGGCATTGATTTCTGTAAAAAAGAACACTCAGGAAGCAATCGTTATGAAATCAGTTTGAAACATTGCCTCCAAAAACGGAAAAAATTACTTGGATTTCTAACATAATTGAAGGGTAACGCACAATACGGATTAGTTACGGAATCCATATCAGCTATAAACTGGGATGGGAATATCTGGGCTATAGAGATTATTCTGATGCTTCTTCTCGATTGACAGAGGAAAATCCAATCGACAAAAGGACGGTCCTGGGACGATAACCGCTGGGATGGCGCAAAAGATCTGTCCCAGGGCGGGAGCTCATCATTTTCTCTCACATCTAAAAAATACGTTCTGAACCCGGACGCATCGATGCCGCGATTACATCATGAATTTTCCCATAGCTCTATGAGAAATCCCACACTCCCATAATGGGTTGCTCGTCCGTATAATGATTGAATTCGCCGATATATCTGAAGGCGGTAAATCGCCAGGGAGCCTCGACCATTACCCTTGCCGCGGGTTCCGCCACCCCCATGACGAAAACCAGGGGAGAGAGGGCTACATAGACCGCTGTTGAAACCGTCGAGCCGATCACGCATAGAGGTCTTACAAGCAGAACATCAATGATCTTCAGCCCTGCCGATGGTCCTTCCTGAATGGATTCCGGGCCGTTTGGCAACTCTGATGGTTCCGGCTGAATTGCTTCCGGAACAGGCGGCGGTTCTGGTGGTCCTGTCTGAGTTGATTCCAGGGGGGGCTGCGTCGCTATGGATTTGCCTGCCGTTTTGTCGATGAACCTGAAGGTAGCCTCGAGTGCCTTAAGATTGGCTTCGCGTGTCTGGTCCGGAGTATTTCCGATGAAACCGTGGTTGACGCCGGGCAGTATGATCAGCTCGTGCTTCACGCCGGCCGCCTTCAACTTATCCGCCATTTCCAGCGTTTGAGAGTAGGGCACCGCCGTGTCTTCCGATCCGACAATCAGCAACATGGGCGGATCAGTGCGGTCAACGTAGGTGACCGGGCTTGCCGCGGCGATGGTTTGCTCTCCGCAGGCACTGCCGTAGCAGCCGAGCAGCCGCCACTCCGGCGCGTCGGGCACATCGCGGGTCATGGCCTTATCCTGTCTCGACTGGGCTGTGATGGTCGCCATGTTGAACACGCCGTACCAGGAGACGCCACCCTGTACACAATCGGAGACGTGAGATGAGGTGATGGGGTCGGACTTTGTGTCAGGCAGAAAAGATTTATGAGGCTGTTTCGGTTCAAGCCCCGCCGCGTTGCAACTGACCGCAGTAAGTCCAGCCAGATGTCCGCCTGCGGACATACCCCAGGTCAGTGCCTTGTCCGGATCGATGCCATATTCCGAGGCATGAAGCCGCAGCCAGCGGATGGCCGCTTTCGCATCCTGGGCTTGCGCGGGGAACTTTGCCTCACCGCTTAAGCGATACTGGATCGCGGCGACGACATAGCCCCTGCCTGCCAGCGCAGCCAGGACGCCGGGGAAATCGACAAAAGGCCCGCTCCGGTGCGTGTCCCCTGTCATCCAGCCTCCGCCATGGAGGTATAGAACGAGGGGAAATCCAGCCGCCGGTCGCGAGACGGTACTGGGGGGAAGATAGAGATCGAGCGTCAGCGGCCGGTAACCGACCGGCTCCCAATAGACCATGCCCGGAATACCTTTCACCCCGTTCGGGAAGGTAACGCTGTGGGCAGGATAGCGGTCAACCTTGACAATGTCGGCAGCGACCTCGGTTGGTGGCGTGAGGGGCTGTGCCTCGGCAAGCGCCGTGATGCTGAGCAAGGCAGCGATCAAAAAGGCCCGAATCATGGCTTTTCTCCTTTTCTGGGATCTGACAAACCTGTCCCCTGGATAGATGGTTAAAGGCGTTTAATGGTGCCTCGTGTCCGAAGAAACCACTCAACAATCAATATGCGTCGTTTATTCCGATCAGTTGTTTTTTTCCCCTTTGCCGCCAGGTTGTTTAAGTTGGATATTGGCCCTCTCAACCGTGAATGAGCGGCCCGGTTTTCTGAAAACACGGCCAAATGTTCAAGGTGATTGAAAGTCCGTTCTTCTCCTGCGCAAAAGTAAATCAGGATCTGCTGTTGATTTGTGATGGATGCATATGAAATGGCGTGCTGGTCAGAATGCGAACATTCGGGAGAAATTGCTGCGAGCAGATGGTTTGCGAACGGAATTTTCTGTATTTTCTCTCAATGAAAAATGAAAGTCAATAACCACAGATTATGAATAAGTTTATTCGGCCGAGAAGCTTCAGAATAAATGCTGTTCGGAAGAGTGGAAATCCGGCATCAATGGCAGATATCCTCTCATCTGTGGGCGGGAACTTTTATCGAACAATGCATAAATACGCTGAAGCATGAAAAAATTTCCAACATGCAGACATCAATTGCCGGCAGGGAGTCGGTTAATCGTCCATCATATGACAGACCGAATAGCGGCCGCGCGCTGTTCGAGCCTGCCGGCCTCCTTGAACCGACTGGTGGCCCTGTAGAGTTTGACCAGATTTTCAATTATTGTGGCCACGGAAGGATGATCCGGGGTCAGGGCCTTCTCCATAATCTCCAGTGCCCTTTTGTAAAGGGGTTCCGCCTGAGCATACTGGCCTCGGGCATAGTAGAGCAATGCGAGGTTATTCAGACTTGTGGCTACAGCGGTATGATTCGGGGCGAGGGCCTTTTCTCTGATCGCCAGAGACCTCTTGAAGAGGAACTCAGCCTGAGTGTACCGGCCCTGGGTACGGTAGAGCTCTGCGAGATTGTTCAGGCTCGTGGCCACATCGGGATGATTCGGACCCAGTGCCTTTTCCCTGATCTCCAGTTCCCTCTTGTAGAAGGGTTCAGCCTGCTTGTACTGGCCTTGGGCGACATAGAAAAAAGCAAGGTTGCTGAGGCTCGTTGCCAACTCGATAGAATCAGGGTCTCGAGCTTCCTCCATGATCTCCAGTGCCCTCTTGTAGAGGGGTTCCGCCTGCGCGTATTGGCCCTGGGCATGATAAAGGCCTGCGAGGTTGTTCATGCTTACGGCCACGGCTGAGTGATTCGAACCCAGTGCCTTTTCCCTGATCTCCAGCGCCCTCCTGTAGAGGGGTTCGGCCTGATTGAATTGACCCTGGGCATAATAGAGCAGGGCGAGATTGTTCAGGCTCGTGGCTACATCGGTATGATCCGGACCGAGGGCCTTCTCCATGATCGTCAGTGATCTTTTATACAGAGGTTCTGCTTCGGTGTACTGGTCCTGGGCATAATAGAGCAGGGCGAGATTGTTCAGGCTCGTGGCCACATCGGTATGATCCGGTCCCCGGGCTTCCTCCATGATCGCCAGCGATCTCTTCAACAACGGTTCTGCATGGGCATACTGGCCCTGGGTACGGTAGAGTTCTGCGAGATTGTTCAGACTCGTGGCCACATCGGTATGATCCGGTCCGACATTTTCCCTGGCTACTTCAAGCGCTTTCTTCGCGACCTTGACCGCGCGGTCCAGGTTTCCCATACGGTAGAGTTTCATGACTTCCTTGTTGAGAATGTCCCATTCATAACCGGCGCCTTGGGCGAATACGGCGGTCGTGTTCAGGAAAAGGAGAATCAGTGCCGCGGATAAGAATTTAACGAGTGTCATCAGTTCCTTCCTCGCCGACTTACGACTGAAAATGCTGATGAAGATCTTTTGTAAAACGCTTTAAAAACTGAAGAGTTGGTGAATAGCCCCCGTCTTTTTTTTAGAAAAAATCAAGATTGTCAGCCCAACCATGCCTTCCTCAAGTATGTTTAGGGGCAAGGGGTCTATTTTTAATATTTTACGCTATATTTTAATAAATTTTATATCATTTTTCCCTTTTTAAAGTGGAATTTGATGGAAGTAAAATTTTACGGCACCTTCCAAAACCTTCCAACCAGTTCCGGACCAGACTTGAGCGTCGTTTTGCCGGGTTTCCAGGCCGAGGGAGTTGCCCATCTCGGCAGTGTTCACTCAAACCGGACCAAGAGGTCGAAAAAAGCTGCCGTCAGGACGATAATGAAGATTCAGGAGCTGGTCCCGGAAAGGACAGGACTGTTTCCCTGCTCCCTTTTTTATCCGTAATCAGAATGTAATGATTTCGTATCCTTTTTCCATGTATGCTGCCATGCCGGGATGACCTGACATATCGTCGAGAATTGTCAAACCCTGCTCTTTTGCCGCTTCAAGGGTTCCCATTTTACTGGAGCATGCTTTACAGACTCCTTCAACCAGCCCCGCCTCAAGATTTTTTTCCCACAATCCATTCAGGGGATTTCCTGTTTTCACCAGTTCAGGGATCAGTTTGGCCGAAGCTCCTTCAATGATTATTTTTGCTTCATTTCCTTTGGCTTTCATGTCCAGAGCATTCAAAAGAACATGGATAAAACACATGGGATCTCCATTAAACACAAAAAGGGCGAATTTTTTCATGGCTTAATTCCTTTCAATTTATATTCAAGGACAATTGGAATAACCAAATGGATAAAATCAGCTGGGTTTGCTTCCTTTCGGCTGCCTCTTTGCGTCGATAAAGTGAGCGGAGACTAGCGACGGCGTGATTCGCCCAATATAACGCCTAATACACCGCGCAGGATCTGGCGGCCGATCTGGCTTCCTACGGTACGCGCGGCCTGTTTAGCCATGGTTTCAACCATGCCCTGCCGACGTTTTGTTCCCCACAGCCATTCATTAACCCCCCCCTGACCTTCAGACGGTTTCTCCTTCTGCGCCTGATCTGATTCCGCCTCTGCTGTTTCCCTTTCCAATGTCCGCCGTTTCAGGATCTCGTAGGCAGATTCCCTGTTCACCGACGAGTCGTACTTGTTTCCCAGCGGGCTGCGCGAACGCACGGCCAAGCGCTCTTCAGGCGTGACAGCGCCCATCCGGCAGCGCGGTGGACAGATCAACGTTCGCTCCACCGGCATCGGAACACCCTTCTCCTGGAGAGTGGAGACCAGAGCTTCACCAACACCGAGTTGTGATATGACTTCCGCGACGTTGAGTTTCGGGTTCGCAACGAAGGTTTCCGCGGCAGTTTTCACTGCCTTCTGGTCACGCGGAGTGTAGGCCCGAAGTGCGTGCTGGATGCGATTTCCGAGCTGGCCCAGGATCTCGTTGGGCACGTCGTCGGGGAATTGCGAGCAGAAGTAGACCCCGACGCCCTTGGATCGGATGATGCGCACGACCTGTTCCACTCGCTGACGCATCATCGGTGGCGCATCGTCAAAGAGCAGGTGGGCCTCATCGAAGAAGAACACAAGCTTGGGCTTTTCGAGGTCACCTACCTCGGGCAGGTTCTCGAACAGCTCTGACAGCAGCCACAGGAGGAAGCTCGAGTACAATCGTGGTCTTAAAATGAGCTGGTCTGCAACTAGAATGTTGATGATACCGCGGCCGTTGAGATCGGTACGCATCAAATCATTGAGTTCCAGGGCCGGCTCGCCGAAGAGGTCTTCCCCTCCTTCCCGCTGAAGCGTCAACAGGGCACGTTGGACAGCAGCCACGGATTGTGAACTTACCAGGCCATACTGTGTCGAAATCTCCTTGCGATTTTCAGCGACGAAAGCAAGCAAGGCACGCAGGTCGTCGAGGTCAAGCAGAAGTAAACCCTGATCGTCCGCCAGCTTGAAGGCGATCTCAAGCATGCCGGTCTGGGTATCGTTAATTTCCAGTATCCGTCCCAGCAGGTTCGGACCGATTTCACTGATCGTGGTGCGCACCCGATGGCCATTCTTGCCGAACACATCCCAGAACAAAACCGGATTCGCCTCGCTGGCGTAACCATCAATCCCGATCTCTTTAACACGCTGCTGGATCTTTTCGTTGGGGGTGCCGGCCATTGCCAGGCCGGCGACATCGCCTTTCACGTCAGCCATGAATACCGGTACACCCATGCGTGAGAAGCCCTCTGCCAGTACCATGAGAGAAATCGTCTTGCCGGTACCGGTGGCTCCCGCGATCAGACCATGCCGGTTGCCGTACCTGGCGAGCAATTGAACAGGCTGCTCACCCTTGCCTATAAGTATCTGGTTCATGCGTTACCTCCTCTGTGACGATACAGTGTCGGCTGCCCACTTGCTGTCCAAGGTATAGGAGCCTGTTGTCGCCCATAGTGAAATCGGAATGCGAATTGAGTGGGGCATTTCTCCCTTCCAAAAGCAGGTCCACTCTTAATCATTGTTTTCTGCTTTAAAATTCATTAATTCTCTCTTGAACCAACTGTATAATAAGCGGATTGCTTTTATCAACAGGGAATACATTGTTTTGGCCAATACAGGGATTATTTCAGGAATGTGAAATTTCAAATCAGCAGATGATCAAGTGTCCCCGTCCTTTTGATTCTCATAAAACATGAGCAGATCACAGGCCCCACAAAAAAAGAGGATCGCTTTAATAAAGCAGAGGGCTTTTCACGGAAAAATCCTGATGTGTTCATTTCAGCCAAAGTAATCAAGCCGATCGCGGAGGAATTACAATTTTCATCGATCCAACCATATTGACGGGCATCCAGCGTTTCGGAGAACAAGGCTTGATTATGCCTCACCGCTTATCTGAGAGTCAAAGATTCGAAACTGACGCTTCGTCCAGTAAAGGATGAATAGAAATGAAAGGGCGTTGGCAAGCGGCTGCGCCATCCAGACGCCGTTGATGCCGAACGAGGAAGGAAGCAGCCACAAAAGAGGGATCAGAATAAGGGTTTCGCGGCCGACAAGCAGAACCATGGCGGTTTTCCCCTGTCCGAGACCGATGAACATGTTGATCCACATCAGGCTGGGAGCGGCTGTAATCAGGATCAAAATATTAATGCGCAGGGCTGTTGCCGTTAAATTCCGCAGCTCAGAGCCATCGGAAAAAAGCGCCGCAATGGCCGGCGCGAAGACTTCCACGATCAGAAGACACAACAGCGCAATTCCAAAAGAAATTTTTACAGCAATCTTCACGGTTTCCTTCAATCTTGAACGAAGATTCGCCCCTTCACTGTAAGCGACCATCGGCATCAGGCCATGACCGATGCCGTATAAAGCTATCATGACCAGACCATTCACCCGGGAGACAATGCCCAGAGTCGCAACGGCAAGGTAGCTGTACCCCCCGAGGATATGGTTGTGAAGAAGCATTCCCAGACTGACCGCGAGATTGATGATGATGGAGGGAAATCCCGTCTGATAAATGGACCAGATAATCCGGTAATCAGGGCGGAGATAATGCCATTTAAGTTTATACTTCGAGCTTTTCTGCTGCAGGTAGTAAGCGGCAAGCAATGCTCCCGCTATCTGGGAAATTACGGCTGCCGCGGCAGCCCCCCGGATTTCCAGCCGTGGGAAGGGGCCCCAGCCGAAGATGAGAAAAGGATCGAGGATACAGCTGACGGCTGAGAAGAGAAGAGCGGAATACATGACGAGATGCGGCCTGCCCTCTGCCCGGAGGAGATTGCTGGTCATCATGATTAGAAACAGAAAAGGCACACCGGGGAGTAAGGTTAGGAGATACTGGCGTGATAGTGGAATAATCTCCGTTGTCGCGCCGAGAAACCTCAGAATATGTTCAGGTCCCGTAAGGACTGCTCCAATGAACAGCGTTCCGAGGACAGCCGAAAGAAAAAAAACCTGTCCAGCCGTCTGTCGGGCTTTCCTGTTCTCTCCTGCGCCGAACATCCTGGCGGCGTATGAGCCTGCTCCCAGCCCGGTTCCCACGCCGACACCACCTAAAATCAACTGTATGGGGAAAATAATGGTTAAGGCGGCAAGGGCATTCGGGCTGAGTCTGGCAAGCCAGAAGGCATCTATGAGGCTATAAAGATTTACAACCAGAACCGTGGCGATAGACGGCCCGCTCATCTTCAGCAGAAGAGGCAGAATGGGACCTTTCCCCAGGTTAAGAGCCTTGTCAGTCATGACTTATTGGTTGATATGGCCACTGTTCTTTACTATGGAGTTTTCTTTTCATCAAGGTAGTCAAAGACATTGCTCAGTTTGTGAATTCTGATGATAATTTCCGTAATGTCATATTCTGCTTTGAACGCTGCAGAAGCAACAGGAGAAGGGTCCACGCGGGCAAGATCTTCGAGGGCTTTCCCTTTTAACAGTTCATCAAAATCATAACTGGCGTGTATCAATGTCTCCAGCCACTCCTGAGCATTCGTGGCATGAGTTCGGATCTGTTCGGTAAGATTCAAAAGACCGTCATCAATCGTCTTTTCAGCCTCCTTTTTCATTTCCATCCTTGCTTCTTTTATGAAGTCTATTTCCTCCATTGCGCAACTCTCCTCCTGGATTTTAAACCCGGATTTCCTTCTTTATTCACCGCTTGATTCATTGAATGACAGTATTTTTATGAATTTTACTTTCATGTTCAAGTGATTACCTTTTTTCTGTAATTTCTGGACATAGTACACAAATGAATAAAAAATCCAATGACAAAACGGAAAAAAATTATTGAAGGAAAAGGATGTGTCAAAGATGCGCATAAGAGCGATAGATAAACTGAAAAAGGCCATCTCAATCCAGACGGGGGAGAGTATTATGAATTTTAGCAAATGTTTCGCAATGGTCCTCGACGCTTCGGTAAAAATAAGGTAATTGGGAATTATGGGGGATGTTGTACAAGCGGTGGTCAGACATTTAAGGATGCCTCCATTTCACGCTTGAGAACTGTTATTTAACGTGAAATCCAATTGGCGGAGAACCATGGAATATGAGGAAGAAAAAACAACAATGAGCGTTGCGTCGGGCATACACAAGTGGATGGTAAGAATCCTCCTTGCCATCATGATCATTGAATGGGGCCTGCTAATTGCCGAACAGCAATGGCTGTCCGCTTCTATGGTTTTTCTGATCATCGCGTTCGTCATTTCTCCAGAAATATTGAGGAAAAGATTCGACGTGACGATCCCCACGGAGTTTCAGATCCTCGCCATCATCTTCGTGTTTGCCGCTCTTTTTTTAGGCGAAGTGCGGAGCTTCTATGCGCGTTTCTGGTGGTGGGATATCGTGCTGCATACAAGCTCCGGCCTTCTGCTGGGCATTGTCGGTTTTCTTCTTGTTTATGTTCTCAATGAGCATAAACGGACAGATTTTCACTTACACCCCCGATTTGTGGCATTTTTTGCATTTTCCTTCGCTGTGGCGGCGGGTGCGCTCTGGGAGATCTTCGAGTTCAGCATGGACCAAATATTGGGGACCAACATGCAGAAAACCATGTTGGAAGATCCTTCCGGCCTGACAGACACGATGTGGGATTTGATTGTCGATGTCCTGGGAGCTTTTGCCATCAGCATGTTCGGCTGGTGGTTCATGAAGCAGGGACAGCGCTCCTTCATAGAAGATTGGATTCAAAAATTTATTGACAAGAACCCCAAATTTTTCTCTCCGAAGAAACTGTTCCACAGATAAAAAAGGGATTACACGTTTTGTAAACCCTTGATTTTACGGGGCCGGAAGAAGGATTCGAACCCGCGAGCCGCCGGTCGCGAATTATTCAAGTGATTCATAACTTTATGAATGATCTGCAGAATAAGGCCACCCCTATTGACCAGGGGCCAATGGCTATCCAGGATTTTGGTTTCCGGAACCAGACGTTGCGCGTTCGAATCGCATATCGCCTTACAAAATCAAGAAATTAAAAATGTAAACCACTTTTCATTTGTTCGCGTTCATCGAGACCTTTTCTTGTTTCTTCCTTTCTGGAATTGAAAGTCTTTCATCATTCGAATAGTTGCATATTTGCAGGTGTCATTGTCACGTCCATTCGAGGCCGTGCAAAAGAATGCCAATCAAAATGTCAACTACTGTCAGCATATGGATTCTTTACGCATCAAGAATAATAGAGAGGCTGAGAAGGTACTGATTCGGAATTTTTGGCTTCCTTGAGTTCTGTGTACAGAAGATAAAGAAACACCTTCTGGAGAGGAATTTGAAAAAATAATGTGTAAAAGTAGAGGCCGGCGATGGTCAGAAGCCAGATCGTCGGGTCATGGAGAGACGGCATACCGGCAGGAGGCATTCCTCTACTGAAAATACTCAAAAAGAGAACAAAAATCTGCTGAAAAGGTAAGCCTGCAATGAGAATGAGACTCAGCACACTGATGACGAGGATGGGAAGCATCCTGAGGGATATCATCCTTTTAAGCACAGGACCCCAAAGGTTTCTTACCAGTTCCCGGCTTTCCACCAGTGAGGAGAGGGGCGTTTGTCCTTCCCTCTCCATCGCAAAAATGAAGGGTGTGAACTCATACCAGACCCAGAACATGCACCCGGGAAAAAGCAGCACCCCACTCGTGATGAGAATAAATTTCCGGTGCAGATTTGATCGGAAAAAGCCCCGTAGTCTGGCTCTCGATTTTTTCAGAGCTTGCCAGGGGGTCAATGTGGCATCGGCAATGGCGTAGACGAAAGCCAGTTCGAGATGAAGGTAAGTAATCAGCCCCAATATGGCCGAACAGAGATAAAGGACACCGAAAAGCATAATCCCCAGGATGATAAGGATATGGACAGACCGTGGCAGAAAAAGAAGGGCCACTGCGCCGAAATCCCCCTTTAAACCAAAAGCGTCAATAAAGATTGAAACGATCACGTATGCGGCGACCAGGACCGAAAGATTGAGGACATGGGGAAAATACGAAACGAGATTCAGAACGCTCAGGCAGAAAAATCTCTCCTGAAAGATCTTCCATGCTTGCTGGAGCATTTCAAAGAAAGGGGATAGCTCCTGTGACGAGAATAAAACAGGAGAGGGAAGTTCGACCGTTGTTTGCGGCAAAGGAGAGATGGCGGAGTCGGCAGGAAGAACGACCCCCAAACTTTTTCTCAGGTCGTCATAAACATGGTAGATATACAGAGTCATCAGCATGAAGGGTACGCTGATGACCGCCGAGACGATGACAACAAAAGCAAATGCGTTCCGGGTCACCCACAGGATCGGTGTTCCTCCATAAGCAAAGAACATGAGGCTGAAAATAATCAGCAGGGGGACAGGTGCGAGGCAGAGAAAGACACGGAGCCAGTCGTGGGCAACATAGGAAACGCTCTTTGAAATCGCTTCGGTTACCCCGACATTCTCTGCGGCTAAAATGAAAGGCGCGAAGATCAGGAGCACTATTGCGATAACCCCGGGGAAAATAAGGATGCTGTAGCCGAGGCCGATAATAATTGCCATAAGCAGAATCAGGAGAGTGTACGAGACGAGACGTGACCAGGCTTTTGCCAGAACATCGCCCAAGTCCAGATGCTGGTTCGAAACGGCCAGAAGAAGGGCCGTCTGCGTGTAAAGAGAAGCGAGCAGGCAGGTCAGTATGCCTCCACCAGCGAGGTATCTCAGTGAGGGGTCCAAAGGGAAATATTCTGGGAAAACAATGGGTAATCCCAATTTGGAGATAAAGATGCCAATCAGCAGAAAAAAGAAGACAGAAAAGTAACAAAGGGGGAACAGCGGGAAGAATCTTTTAAAGGATAAGCATCCTGTTTTTCCAAGAATGTCAAACAAACTGGAATTCCCTGGACCAATTTTTTTCAGTGGATATTTACGAATTGCCTGATATTTTCGAACAGCTGGCCCTGATTCCGCAGGGGGTTTTTCCACAGAGATAGTTTGGGAAGAGTGCTTCTCAAATTCCCCCCTGAGGTCACCATAACAATTCCTGCAGAGGATGATATGGGGAAATAACTCCTGAGAAGTGCCACAATGGGGACAGCGGATTTTAGTCATCATCCTTATTCATTTCATTCAAGGCTTTAAAGTATACACGCTGAGAGCTACGTTTCCTCTGCTGATACTGGAGAAGTGCCACTGTATTCTAATTCTTTCGGTTGGAAATGTGTACTCAATTTAGTCGAGATGATGTTTAGACTCGTAGATGCAAGGGCCAATGTGTCATAACGAAATGTATTTACAGGTATATTTATTGTAAGACACTGGCCATCCTTTATTCATCCTCAGTTGGAATCTCCTCGCAAAATCGCCTCAGCATTAACCGATGAAATCGCCATGCCAGTCCTTTAATCAAAGCTGATTAGACCGTGAAAACGACATTGGCAAGCAGAAGATTACGGAAAGAAAGGTGTCAACCTATAGGCGAGAAAATTGATGTTTCTAAACCGTTTATCAAGATTGTCTTTGTCATTTCCGAAAACGTCTTCCTGAAGTTGATTGTTCATAAAATTAAAAAAAGGTGTATATTTCTAATGTAAATGCCGATTCATACAGATCTTGTTACTCGATAAATCACTATAGGCAAAACATCACATGAAGAAAGAAGAACTTCTCAAGATGCTGAAAGAGGGGGGGTGACGTGGAATCAATGGAGATACGAAAATCATCCGCTCTTTCCTGACCTTAGCGAGGTGCGTTTGCCAATCCAGGCATCCCTTAAACTGGTAAAAACGGAAGCCTAACCCCAAATGAAGCAACGCTCCTTGAAGCCGGATGATGTAAAAGTGCTGAATAAAAAAATCAGACATCTCTATGGGACGAAAATCATTTATGATAATAAAATATTAAACTTATAGCATATGAATATTCCAACAAACCGTCATTGCACATCAGGAAGAACTCAAAAGGAATCTTGGACGATTCGCAGCAGGTTTTATTTCCTGTTTGTTATTGCATGCGTATTTTGGTTCATGCCCTTTTCAGTTCAAGCGGGGGAACTGCCAACAATTTCTATAGGCGATTCCCTGCCTATGCCTGAAAACGTCTCAAATTTGAACGAGTCATCCGTTTGGATAATGGGGGTCGGGAAGGGATTTCGCTCCGGAACACATAATGTGGGCGTCAGCGCCGGGGTGACCTACGGGGTGCTTATATTCGGAGGTGAAGAACGTCACCATCTTTCTCTGCTTTCGGCCTCTTACGGACAGATGATAAGCGGAGTGAAGGGGGCCGACAGCTGGTATCGCGGAAATTGGGAGTTGCGCGGAGAGATACTGGGCGGGATGCAGTTTAATTCGGAAACTAGTTGGCTCCTTGGGATAACACCGCATGTGCGATACCATTTCTCCACCGGCGCGCCCTGGGTTCCTTATGCCGATTTCGGTCTTGGAATTACAGCAACCGAAATTCGCGAACCTGACCTTGGCGGCTCCTTCCAGTTCAACCTGCAGGCAATCATCGGTGTGAATTATTTTGTAAGAGACAACTTGGCCGTTAATTTTGAAGGTCGCTATATTCATCTCTCCTCCGCAGGTTTCTTCGAGCCCAATAATGGTGTGAACTCGATAGGAATATTTCTGGGAGTTAACACTTTTTTCTAATGCTCAAAACACATTTTGAAGATGAGTCCAATGTCCACAAATGGAGAAAGTTGAGGGGTTACAATTCGACTCGTTTGACGCCAGACAAAGAAGGAGGGAAAGCAATGGAAGATGATCTTGAAAGTTCAGGCGGTTATACAACGTGTTCGGTATTAGCTTGGCTGTTTGCACATCAAGAATGCCAAGAGTCAGAAGAGGAAAAAGAGGGAAAGGGGGCAAGGACACACCAAATGAAACAATGGTATGAAGAGTTGTTTGAAAACTACGGAATGAAATATGATAACGAAAATTTCGTGCAGGGAACAATCGGAGAATGTGACTTTATTGAAAAAGAGATCGGACATAACAAAGCGGCACGAATTCTGGATATAGGGTGCGGTACCGGAAGACATTCAATTGAATTAGCCAAAAGAGGATATAAAGTTGTCGGAATTGATTTATCAGAATCACTTTTAAAACGAGCAAAAGAAAAAGCATCTGAACGAAATCTACAAATCGTTTTTGAAAAACGTGACGCGAGAAGCCTTCCTTTTCTGAATGAATTCAATTTGATTATTATGATATGCGAAGGCGCATTTCCGTTGATGGAAACTGATGAAATGAATTTTCAGATTCTCCGAAATGCTGCCAAAGCCTTACTGCCAAAAGGGAAATTAATATTTACCACCTTAAACGGTTTGTTTCCTTTGTATCATTCCGTCAAAGATTTCCTTGATTCAAAAACAAAAGAAGGGAATGCAAAATGCGTAAGTCTTTCATTTGATCTGATGACTTTTCGAGAGCATAGCGCTCTATATGTCGAAGATGATTTCGGGAACAAAAAAGAACTGCAATGCAATGAGAGGTATTATGTGCCGGCCGAAATAACGTGGCTGTTAAAGACTCTGAATTTCAAAACTGTCGATATTTACGGAGCGAAGCTTGGCGCTTTCAGTCGAAACGATAAATTATCAACCGAAGATTTTGAAATGCTGATAATAGCAGAAAAACAATAAATGCCCGCCAACGGGAGCAGCACTAAGATCCACACTGTTGCCCCTGATCGGCTCCGGCGCTTAGCTTTGTCCTTGATTTCTTTCACTTAGTAATTCACATTGTTTGAGGTTTGTATATTCATTTGTTTGTAGATTAAACAACCAATTTATCATAATATTCTGTATTTATGATTAATTTTATTTTCTCACTATTTTTCCCATTCTTCATCCCAAACCGTAAGCCTGAATATTGGTAAAAGGCTATCGACCAGAGAAGAAGCAAAATGTCAAGCGAACAAGCCGAGTGCACCGTAGCAGTGAAAGCCGAGACAAACGCGTCTCCCTCTGTCCGGTGACTTGCAACGTTAGGCATTATGGAGACATAATTATGATGCGAAAGATATTTACAGCTCTTTTTATATTTTTACTGGTCAGCTGCGTTGGAATACCAGAAAATATTACGCCAGTAGATAACTTCAATTTAGAAAAGTATTTGGGCAAGTGGTACGAAATTGCCCGACTCGACCATTCTTTCGAGCGAGGATTAAGCAAAGTAACCGCTGAGTATACACTTCGAAGCGACGGTGGCGTAAAGGTACTGAATAGAGGTTACTCAGATATCGAAAAGAAATGGAAGGAAGCAGAAGGAAAAGCTTATTTCGTGCAAGAGTCTGATCGAGGCTATTTAAAGGTTTCCTTTTTCGGCCCCTTCTACGGTTCCTACGTCGTATTCGAAATTGATGAAGTAAATTATCAATACTCCCTCGTATGCGGACCTGACAGATCATATCTGTGGATACTATCGAGGAACCCTGCGATGCCTGAAGAGTTGAAAGCAAAACTTGTTGATAAGGCGAAGAGATATTGTCAAATGTTGTGGATGATGTCTTTTATCAGCGTATCCGTCCCAGCCAAAATTAAGCAGCCTCTTTCATGATTATGCCATCCACAAATCGGATGCCTTCAATGACCTTGCCGATGAGTTGATGGCCCCTGATTCTCTGCCAGGTTTTTTCCGCTTCCATTGCCAACTTGAAAACCATGGTCAGTGTTGCCAATCTTGACCCACAGCCCTTTGTCCGATTTGTGCGAAGTCTGACCGTGGCAAAGGTCGATTCAACAGGGTTGGTTGAGCGGATGTGACGCCAATGCTCGGCCGGAAAATCATAAAATGCAAAGAGACGGTCCTGATCCTTCTCTAAGCAGTCGCAAGCCTTTTCATATTTTGCCCGGTATTGAGAAATGAAGTGGTTGTAGGCCTTTATGGCTTCCTCCTTGGTCGGTGCCATGTACATGTCCCGGATGTGTCCTTTGGCTCTCGGCTGGACACTTTTCGGCATCTTATCCAGAATATTGGCCGTCTTATGAACCCAGCAACGCTGCTCAACCGTTTCTGGAAATTCCTCCCGCAGGGCCGCCCAGAATCCCAAGGCACCATCACCAATGGCCAATTTTGGACCTTCTTTAAGCCCGCGATGCTTGAGGTCTCCCAGCATCTCCTGCCAGGCCTGTTTGCTTTCTCTATAGCCATCTAGGATGGAGACGAGTTCTTTCTTCCCGTTTTCCAATGTCCCCATAATGATCAGGATGCATTGCCGCTTATTCTCGGCATCTTCCAAACGAACATTGAAGTAAATGCCGTCGGCCCAGAAATACACATATCTCTTGAGAGAAAGATCCCGTCCGGCCCACTCCTTATAATCCTGCTCCCAGAGCCTCTTCAGCCGGACGATATTGGTGGCGGAAAGCCCCGATGCATTCTTCCCCAATATGGATTCCAGCACCTTGCTGAAATCTCCCGTGGAGATCCCTTTAAGATACAGTGCCGGGATTAAGGCATCAACCGAGGGAATCCGGCGCATATATCTCGGCAGAATATTGCTCGTAAAAAGCTGATCTTCTCTTTTGTCATGAATCCTGGGCTGTTTTAGCTTTAAGGGGCCGATACCTGTTACGATCTCTCTTTCAGGCAAGGAACCGTTTCTCACAACTAACCGCCTGTTCCTTGAGTCTTTTTCATTCTTAAAGCGGTCAATGTACTCGCTGACTTCATTCCCGATCGCCGCCTGCAACATCCGGCAGGCTCCTTCTCGAATAATCAGCTCCAAGGCACTGTTTGCCTCTTCTTTAACTTGCTTTTCCAAATAATCGCAGTCATTATTCTCCATGGGCGTATCCTTTCCTCCCCCTCTGCCTAAGGGGGGTCGTTTTTGGTTTAAACGTTTGGAGGATACGCCTTCTGTCTATCCTGTTCACAACTTTCGGTTATATCTCATTTCCTCGGCAACAAGGGTCAGAACGATGAAAATTTCAGTTTCGTCAGCATAGAATGTTTTAATTCCCTTCTATGATCGGTCTCAATTATGGTAAATGTCACAATAGCCGAACAGAAAAGGGAGGAACAGGTTTATGAACTCACTGAGAACAGACAATATACCGCCTCCTAGAAAGATCGAGACCACCCTGGAATATATGCACAAACTCTTTATCATGCCGAATTCATCTGACCGGTTCATTGAGTTCGGCGACCTTCTGCTGGACATGATTCACGATTTCTTCCAGCAAAAAGGTGGGATTCATTCAGAGATACCCCTCAAGAAACTCGCCAAGATCTTCAACAATATAGACATACCCCAAAATCAGATGTTGATCCGAGATGTCCTTCAAGAGATTAAAGGCAACATCATCAATCATTCAGTCAAGGTTGCAAACCCGTATTATATTGGCCACATGACGAGCGCAATCCCATACTTTATGATCCTGCTCGAGATGATCGCTGTAAGCCTAAACCAGAACCAAGTCAAGATCGAAAGTGCCAAGGCATCCACCTTTGTGGAGCGGGAGTTTCTCTGCTGGATGCACCGCCTTGTCTACCAGAACCCATCGCAGTTCTATAAAAAGAACATCCAGAATCATCGCTTTGCGCTCGGCAACATCACCTCGGATGGAACAGTTGCCAACATGACAGCCCTGGCCTTAGCAGTGGCAAAAGCCTTCCCACCGGACGGCAAAAGATTTGAAGGCATCCGAAACGAAGGATTGCCGCGGTCTCTGGAATATTACGGCTATCGCCAGGCACTCGTGCTGGTTTCACGACGCGGCCATTATTCTATCTGTAAGATCGGCAGCATATTGGGAATCGGAAGTAAGGGCGTGGTGTTCTCGCCAGTGCATCCCTATACTAACAAGGCCGATATCGATAAACTCTGGCAGACTATAGAGAAAATACGGAAGGAAGATAAACGCGTCGGCAAGCCGTCAAGGTTTCTCGCCTTGGTGGGAATTGCCGGCACGACCGAAACCGGCAATATCGACAATCTGGATGCAATGGCCGGTGTGGCGCGTGAGCTCAACGCGCACTATCATGTCGATGCGGCCTGGGGCGGTGGGGCTTTGCTCATGGAGAACGGACGCGAACTTTTCACCGGGATCGACAAAGCCGACAGCGTGAGTCTTGATGCGCACAAGCTGCTCTTCTCACCGAATGCCATGGGAATCTGTCTCTTCAAGAATATCGATGATTCTCTTAAGCTCTACCACACATCAAACTACATCATCCGCAAGGGCTCAGTGGATCTGGGACGCTTTACTTTGGAAGGGCCCCGGCCGTTCGCCTGCCTAAAGCCCTGGGCGGCCATGAAGATCATCGGACGGCGGGGATATGAACTGATCTTCCTGCATGCCTGCGGCTTGCAAGATATCTTTATCACGTTGATTAAAAATGATCCGCAGTTCGAGCTGCTCAACACCCCTGAGCTTTTCATTATCAACTATCGTTTCGTACCCAAGGAACTCCGGGAGATGCTTGATCGCCTCATGCTGGATCCCCGAGCCAATGCGGAAAAGATTACGCAGATCAACAACGTAGTCAATGAGATCAATGTCGAACTACACAAGAAGATCCGTGTGCGCGACACCTCCTTTGTGTCACGCACACGTCTGGAATCGACACGTTATAGCCCTCGTAAGATCGTAGTGCTCAGAGCCATTACGATCAATCCCAATACTGAGCCGCATATGCTCGAACAGATTCTGGTTGAGCATCGTTTACTGGGCGAGCAGATATGGCAAGACAGAAATCTGTTGCGCAAGACCCTGCATATTTGTAATAAATTAATAGATGTATAATCCATTTGCATCAATCGATATCTTTCTCGGCTTCGTTCTCGGCTTATTGAAGTCCATGTGATGTGTGCTTGCGTCGCCTCTTGTGCAATATTGGTTACAATATGTAATCCTCACTTCAATTACATATTGAAATCTAAGGACTTGTAGATAAAATGATAACTTGCGTTGACGGTGTCTGGTGTCTGTCAAGTCAAGAAAGGTCACATAAAGTCCCGCAGATTCATGCGACTTTTAGATCAGGATTAAGAGTGAATATGCAGCACAGTAAATGGAAAACCGTTTTTCAAAAAGTATCAGTCTCTAACGAAAGGATAATTTATCTGCATGGACGAATTTTCTTATCATGATGTTTCCTGCCGTCTTTTTTCCCGTTCTGGTAATGAAAATACCGAAGCAGTGCTTGAAGCTGTTGCCAGCCGTGCGGAAGAATTGTCTATAGGGAAAGTCCTCGTGGCTACCTGCAGTGGTGAAACGGCATTGAAAGCAAAAAAGATATTGAAAACATCCATCCAACTGATTGCTGTTTCACACGTAACTGGTTTTGCTAAACCTGATTTTCAGGAGATGACCGATCAGAAACGCAAGGAACTGGAAACCCTTGGCGTGCCTGTCTTAACAGCCCAACATGCTTTTGGAGGCTTGGGGCGTGCCATAAGAAATAAATTTGGCACTTACCAGATTGATGAAATCATGGCCTTCACCCTGCGAGTCTTTGGGCAAGGAACGAAAGTCGCTATTGAACTGGCCTTGATGGCTGCGGACGCAGGGCTTGTCCGCACGGATGAAGACATCATCTCCGTGGGCGGTACAGGCAGCGGGGCTGATACCGCTCTGGTCATCAGACCTGCCAACAGTTTCCAGTTTTTTGATCTCAAGGTCAGGGAATTGATCTGCAAGCCGCAGTCCTTTTAAACAGGATGTATATAGAGAAATCCAAGTGAAGAGAAATAATCGGTCTGCTGCCTTCTGTCTTTACGAAGTCCATGCTGAAGCTTGTACAGAAATATCCTTCTGCCATTGCCCTTAAAGATGCAGACCTTGGCCAATTATCTGAGATGCTGATCGCAAATTCCTATAGGCATAAAAAGAGAGGAGTTTGCCGCAGAGCTGATCAAGGCCGCACGTTCATCAATCGATACCAAAAGTTCAGCTAAGGAAATCATTCTCAAACAAAATGTGTCTCTGCTCCTTCACCTTGAAAGGGCACTGGAGGAGATAACCGGCATACTGATTGAGATGATCCGGATGCAGATGGAAAACGTTATCAACATTCTAACTTCCATAAAAGGCATCGGGAGCAAAACCGTTGTAAATTTTCTCATTGAGATGGGTGACGATGTTCATAAGTATGAACGTTCCGGGAAAATCATTGCCATGGCAGGATTGGATCCGGCTGTTTACCAATCAGGTAAACATTGAAGGTAACGGCAGGATTACGAAACGTGGAAATGGTCATCTGAGGAGAACCATATGGATGATGACAACAACCGTGATTTATTACAACGATGTTTTCAAGACGTATTATCTTAAACTATGGGTGCAGGGATTGCCCTATAAAATGACGGTATTGGCAACTGCACATCAATTGATCCGTGTCATCTATGCCATGCTTACAGGGCGGACAAATTTTTGCCCACAGATGAATTCTTGATAGTTGACTGTAATGTAACTTTTCTAATTTTCCAGTTCTTGCAACATTTCGAATGGTAATGATTAATAATCAATTCAATGTTTGTTTTTTTTCTTTGCAACAATTCAGTGGTTATCTGACGATTGACATATGACATTACATCCCTTAAAGAGTATTTTTCTCAATTAATTATCGAAATAAAAGTCATTTATTGTCATACAGCGGGGTGCCATGGGTAGATTTGAAACCTCACTTGCAATAATGGGGTCATCGTGGGAATTACTTAAAAAAGATAAGGAAATCCTGATTATCCCCGTTGTCTCCGGCATTGCCATGATGATGCTCGCCGCTTCCTTTTTTATTCCTGTTTTCTTTGCTCATGATCCCACGTGGACGCAACGTGCCATGCAGGAAGACAGAGATTCTTTCTTGATTATGTCGTTTGTCTATTATTTCCTGAGCTACCTTATCATCATTTTTTTTAACTCTGCTATTGTCGCATGCGCAACGGTCAGGATGAACGGTGGTGATCCGACCTTGGTTGATGGGATCAGCATAGCCCTCACCCGAATTTTCAAAATTATTATATGGGCTCTCATCTCGGCGACTGTGGGAGTGATTCTCAGAATGATCCAGGGACGGTCAAACTTCGTCGGCAGAGTTCTTACCGGATTTCTGGGCATGGCATGGAGTGCGGCAAGTTACCTGGTTATTCCGATTCTGGTTAATGAAAACAAAGACCCCTATTTTGCCTTCGGGGACTCGGTTAAGCTTTTGAAAAAAACGTGGGGAGAGGGGCTCATCGGAACTTTCAGCTTCGGCCTGGTTTTTACCGTGATGACTTTACCTGCTTTTTTTATTTTGGCGGCAGGGATCTACTCGGGGAATGGGCCTCTGGCTCTCACACTGATTGGCGTCGCTGTAGTTTATCTCGTGGTGCTTTCCGTCTTTCAATCCGCCCTCCAGGGAATCTTCCAGGCTGCTCTTTATCAGTTTGCCCGTTTTGGCAATGTTCCGGAAGGATTTCACCAGGAACAGTTGCGCAAAGCCCTTATTCGAAAAATTTAAAGGAATATATCTTTGGGAAATATATAAGGGAGGGTTTTTGATTCTAATAATGGAATTCTTCCTGTAGTTGAGCATCCAGTTATTTTGATATAGATCCACTCTTTCAAGCAGTAATTCAAGTTTTTCTGAGAAATATGGGCTAATCCCGACCCTTGCCGAGTTAATGCACATGTTTATTTTATTTTTGTATTATTTTTACAGCATTAAATCATAACAATCACGATTGCTTTAAACTTTATCATCTTGTAATTATAATTAATTAAGAGAATCAACAAATGTAAGCCAGAGTTGAAGGATGGCCCTTATGATCCGACTGTCAAAAGGCAATACCATGGCAAACTTTATTAAACAACGAGGCAGTTGCGCCATGAAAACACTCAAGAAAGCAAAAAAAATGATTTTATTATTGTCTGCATTATTGTCGGTGTTTTCCCTGCCCGCGATGGCGGCCGAAGAGTCTTCCGCTGTTCAGGACCGGGGCGGGACAAAGATGGCCAGTACGCGTCTTTTTCTTAATTCCTTTGCCGCGCTTGGAGAGGGGCATGTCGAAAGCGTTCTGCGTGGCCTTAAAATCATATCGGTTACCGAAGAGGCCCCGGAGTGGAAAATGGGAAAATATGAGCGGTTTGCTGACCGAATTCAGCAAAAGCGGCATAAAGGCCGCCGCTGTATGGTTTGTGCGGCCGGACGGCACATACTATACGCTGGAAAAGGGCTTGACCGATCTCAACCTCCGGGAGCGTGATTATTTCCCGAGGCTCATGGCAGGTGAAGACATCTCCGGAGATCTCGTCATAAGCAAATCCACTGGAAAACGGACCGTCATTGTTGCGGTCCCGATTCAGAAGAACGGAAAAGTGATCGGCGCCCTTGGGACATCTCTTTCGGTCGAAGACATAAGCAGAATGATCGATGAAAAAATGGGGCTGCCTAAGAACATGTTCTTTTACGCCCTCGATCATCAAGGCCGGACTTCCCTGCACAGGGTATCGGCCTTTCTCCTCTCTTATCCATCCGACATGGGCAGCAAAAGCCTGACGAAAACTGTCGGAGAAATGCTTGCCAATCCTGAGGGAACGGTTACCTATGATTTTTATGGCGAGCGGTCGGTGATCTATAAAAAATTACCGCTGACCGGTTGGGTCTATGCCATCGGCATCGTTACCGGAAGATCGGACCAACAAGACGTAGAACTTCCGCCGATTTTATCCGAACTTGAAAAAAAGATCACTGCAGAGCTAAATATAATGGACCAGGATGTTGCCCAACTGGCAAAAAACCTTTCTGAAAAAGATCTGAAAACGGCCGGGACGGGAAAAATGCTCGGAGACCTCTGCAGGTCTTATCCCTATGCGGTGGACTGTTCGGTCGTGGATCGTAACGGGATAATGGTGCTGGTTGAACCTGAAAAGTATGCGGTATTCGCGGGCAGCAATATAAGCGCACAGGAACAGGTCATCTGTCTCAAAGAATCGAAAAAACCGGTCATGAGCAATGTGATCAAAACCGTTGAAGGCATTGATGCCGTTGACTTGGAGCATCCCGTATTGTCATCCCGGGGCGAACTTTCAGGATCGGTAAGCCTCCTTTTCAGGCCGGAATCCCTTTTTTCACATATCATTCCGCCTGTTTTGCAGGGAATGCCTGTGGAAGCGTTTGTGATGCAGACGGATGGGAGGATTCTCTACGATGCGGATAAGGAAGAGATTGGCCGGATGCTGTTCGACGATCCGATATATAAACCATTTCCCCAGTTAACTGCATTAGGAACAATAATCTCGCGAGAAAAAACCGGTACCGGCAGCTATGAGTTCAGGAGGGAGGGAACGGAAAAAGTGGTCAAGAAGGATGCTCATTGGACCGCCATCGGTCTCCACGGTACTGAATGGCGCCTTGTGATTATGCACGTCAGGGCGGGCAACGAGCTTTCTTCCCGTAAAGACGTTGTGAAAACCGGAAATGCTTCTTACGTCGATGCGCTCAGAACTCTGGCGAATAATACAGAAATGAAGAAGGCCCTTTCCGGAAAAGACAGTGAAAAGATTAAAAATATATTTAAAGACTTTTATTCGGAGCATGAAGGACTTTATTCCATCCAGTGGCTGGACAGCCAAGGTACGAACCGTTATGGATATCCCGAGGAAAGCAGCCTGATCAATTTTGATATGAAGACCTTGAAGACACCTTCATCAGAACCTATGCTCCAAGCGCTTTCGGATAAAAAAGAAAGATCCTTTGACGCACCTTTGATGGAGGGGGGAAAAGCTTTTTCTTTATGGTTCCCGTGTATGGCGAAATGGATTATCTCGGAATGATATATACCATCATGTTAAAAGATTGATAATTAGCGGATATCCGGAAATTAAAGGGTCGGTTCGCGGTCGAGGTCGATTAAGAGCGGAAGTCAAGAGTTCGTAAACTAAGATGACCGGTCAGCCGGGCACTGTCTTGGTTCAGCGTAAGTAGGATTTTGGGCCCGTATGTGTGAAAACCGGTCGGAAAAACTGAACAGCGTAAATGATTAAGACGCTCTATAATGCCCTGAATAAGAAGCGGTTCCCAATTTATGTTTCCGTGCTATTAACGCAGATCATCGTACTTTTGATTTGCGAACATCTATTTAATTATTTCGACTGGTTCTGTTAAAACTGCTGGGATGGCTGGTTCAATAAGGTCAAAAAGCCGCTCTGACAAAGGTGTGAATTTCATTGTCGAAGCAAACGGCGACCCTCCGACAAAAATATTACAACTCCAAACAAGTTGGCCGGTCGCTTCCTCAAAAAGGTCCGCTTCCAGACGTGTCCCTATCCGGATCATGGAAAGTGGAATACCCAAGGAAAAAGTGGCATACCAGAATGCGACATCTATCCATGTCAGTTCAGTTTAAAGCCCCCTTTGGCAAAGGTTTTCAGTATTGGCTCGTTTTCCATAAGCACCGCGCATGAAATCCTGAAAATTGCCAATGCCGCTGTAAAGCCCCCGGCCAATGGAGTACGAAGTGGCCTGGCCGGTCAGATCGATTTTCAGGAGTGCAACTCTTCTTTTCATTCTCTTTCCTATAACATTATTTGCACCTCTGCCCCCTTCCTGAGTGTCCAGCTTTGTTTATGAGAACTCGGCAATTTTGTGCTCTATTTTACTATATGTTCAGTTTCGACCGGCACCACTGTTCATATTTTGCTGTTGCCTGCAGATACCGATCAACGCCGACCGGAGGGGTATTGAGGTTTTGCAGAATATCTTCGGGGATGTTTCCCGTTGCACCCAGATGCCTTCCCGCTTCTTCAAGCAGCGTCAGATGTCGTTTCAGCAGTTCCGGTTCCATTTGCAGTGCAATTGATCCGGAGATGCAGATTTCTCCGATGGCTTGGGAACTGAAATTGGCCGCCTGCGCCCGGAAGGTGGCAATGAGGGGGAGGAAATTTTCCTGCTCCGGAAAGCCGGAAGTCGACAGCAGCAGAAAACTTGACGGCATGCGCCAGGTAAAGGGATGACGTATCCTGCCGGCGACATCCTTCACCAGGAAAGGCTGCATGCAGGCGATCGAGCGGTCCATGACCGTTTTCAACTGGGCTGTCATCGTGTCCACATACAGGGGCGTCGCCAGAATCAGCAGGTCGGAGGTCTTGCAGGCTTCGTAAATCAGCCCCATATCATCCTCGATGGAACACTCTCCGGGAGTCTTATGCATGCACGTCAGGCATGCCCTGCAGGGCGATATCGTCAGACTTTGAATTTCAAAGGTTTGAACTCCTGCTTTTGCTTCCATTAACCCCCTGGTGATTGCTTCTACGAGCGTTCCCGTAACGCCCTTTTGACCTCTTGCACTTCCGTTTAAGATGAGCGCCTTCATCTTTCTCCTCCACCGCAATACAGTTATGCCTGCATTCAACGCATTTGATTTTTGTCTTGCGCCACGGATAATAAGAACCATCATTCTGCCGTCTCTCGGATTCCGCCGGATAATGACTGCTCATTACTATTCCTTCGAATCTCGGCGACTGCGGACTACGAGTCGGATCGAAAACCCTTCCCGACTTGGGAAAAAACCAGCAATCGTCCGTCTTAGCCTGTTCTTCAGAAACCTTATGACCCTTACGATCCGCTCTCCCGCTGATACTTCTTCACGTCTTCTTCCTTCAGCAGCACCCTCAGGCCGCCTTCGGCAAGGGCTGCCATTTCGTCCTCGCCGGGATAGACGAAGACGGGGGCGATGAATTGAACCCGCCCCCGGATCCAGTCCGTCAGCATCTCCACATTGGCCAGCCCGCCCGTCAGGACGATTCCATCGATTCGCCCTTCCAGAACGGTGGCCATGGCGCCGATCTCCTTGGCGATCTGATAAGCCATGGCTTCAAAAATCAACTTCGCCCTTTCATCTCCCGCCAGGATCTTGCCCAGGACTTCGGTTGCGTCGGTCGTTCCCAGATAGGCGCAGAGCCCCCCTTTTCCCACAAGTGCATCCGAAATCGTTTTCCTGTCCTTATTTCCAGAAAAAACCAGGTCGATCAGATCCATCGTCGGCAGGGCGCCGGCTCGCTCCGGCGTCAGGGGACCCTCTCCCAGGCCATGGGTGCAATCGATCACTTTGCCGTTGCGATGGGCGCCGATGGTGATGCCGCCGCCCAGGTGGGCAACAATGAGGTTCAGCGCTTCATATCTTTTATCGAGGTCCGAAGCGAGGCGCCGTGCGGCGGCCTTCTGGTTCAGGGCGTGAAAAACGCTCTTGCGCTCTATTTCCGGAAGGCCCGAAATCCTGGCCAGAGGATGAAATTCATCGGTACTCGGCGGATCGACGACAATGGCCGGTTTTCCGTATCGTTTCGAGAGGTTCAGAGCCATCGCCGGCCCAAGAGCCGAAGGATGTTTCCCGTATCTTCCTTCCAGCAGGTCCTCGCACATGACCTCGTCAATCCGGTAAACGCCTGCCGGCGCCGGATTGCCCAGACCGCCGCGGCTTATGAACAGATCGACCGCTTCCGGATCGAGTGAATTCTTTTTCAGAAAATCGAGGAGCCCCTTTTCCCGAAGAGGCAACTGCTCGCGCAGAGAGGCATAGGGGGCCAGATCTTCGCTTTGATAACGGATCGTTTCCAGGGCCGCCGGTTCTCTTCCCTGAAACCAGGCCGCTTTTGTCGATGTCGAACCGACGTTGATCACAAGCAGGGAACAGGCCTTATTCATGGTTTCCTCCTTTGCGGGTCATCAGAACAGCGAGGGCGAGCTCCGCCGCCCTTTCCTCATCGGAAATGAAAGGAACATCCGGGATGACCGGCACTTTCGCGCCCAGCATCATGCCCGCCGTTTTCATCCCGCCAAAAAAACAGAGGGCCTGGACGAGGGGAAGGCCGGTTTCTATCTCTGGAACGAGATAAATGTCCGCGTTGCCGGTCACGACGCTGCGCACGTTTTTTCTCGCCGCCGCGACCCGGCTCAGGGCGCAATCCATATCCAGGGGGCCGTCAACCACAGCCTTCCCAAACTGTCCCCTTTCTGCCATTTTAGCCAGGGCGGCGGCATCGAGCGTCGAGGGGATGCTGGGGTTCACCTGCTCGATAGCGGAGATAACCGCGACCTTCGGTTCTTCCATTCCCAGAATGCCGGCAAGACCCAGGGCGTTTTCCAGGATGATCTGCTTTTCGGCGATTCCCGGGAAATTGTTGATGAAGGTATCGGTCACAAGAACCAGTTTCTCCCGGCGCTGAAACTGAACGATGGATGCATAACTGGCTGTCTTGCTTTTCAGTAATCCATTTTTCGCGTCGAGGACTTCCTCCATGAAGGGCTTCTGACCAATGCCGCCTTGCATGAGGATGTCCGCTCGACCTTCCCGGACAAGCGTTATCGCCGTGCTCAGCGCCTCGCCGGGATCTTCTCCCACATTCACAATCTCGTGTTCCAGGGAGGAGAGTGGACTTTTTTTAACCAGGCTTTCCATTGCCCCGCCATCACCAATCAGCACGGGAAGGATAAACCCTTCTTCGGTCACCCGGCAGAGAAGATCCAGGTCCTGCTTTATCGGCAACGGAACGGCCAGGCGGGCGCGGACGCCGCCCCTTGCGGATGCAATCATTTTCTGAAATGTCCCGATCATCTCATCTCACCCCCTCTTGAATTCGGTCGGCCACAACGACGCCCATTTCAATCTGATCTTCGATCGCGCTGCTCAGGTCCGATCGGGCCGGAATGCAGACGGCCCCCCGCGAGGTCACGGATATGGAACAGCGCTTTATATCCATGGCGAGATCGAGCTTGGCCAGGATATTTGCCGTATCGAGGCAGGGAGCAAGAAATATGTGAGGCGTTTTCGAGAGATCGATCTCGTTGACGGACTCCTTCAGACGGCCTCCCGCGCCCAGAAAGATTTCGGCGATGGAGGTCGCCTCCAGGATCTCGCAATCCCCAAGGCATCCCGATCCGGCCATCCTTCGCAGCGACTCATAGTCGGCATAGGAGGGCAAATCCTCTCCAAAAGTCCTTCGTCCGGAAAGGACAGCGATTCCGGGCGTTTCATACCCCAGCAGATGGCAGAGAAAAACGGCGTTCCGCAAAATCTCCACCTTGGTCTTGAAATCCGGCCGGATATTGACTCCGGAATCCGTGAAGCCGACAAGATGATCGACCTCCGGAACCTCCCAGATGGAAACGACGGTGACTGTCATGCCCGACGCGGCTTTTGCCTCCGCCCGAATGATCGAACGGTAGACATAGGAAGTGGTAATCTGGCCTTTACTGACAACGGAAACGTCCCCGGAAAAGAGCATGCCGATCCCCAGATCGGAAACGGTCTGCCGGTCGTGTTCGACAATCTGCTCAAACCTGGAAATATCGAAGCCAACCGTTTCCGCCACCCGCGCCATCTTGTCCCTGTCCCCGATCAGGACAGGTTCGATGCATCCTTTTTCCCAGCTCCTTTTTACGGCAAGCATGAACTCTTCATCTTCAGGAGCGAGAACGGCAAGCTTTTTCGGCCCTTTTTCCAGTGCAAGTCGTGAAATGTCACTCAATGATCTGATCATCCGGCACCTCCAAAAGTTTTCCGCATCGATTGAACAGTTCCTGGTTACAGAGAAGTCCGGTCGGACCTATGCTTCCCCACACAAAAAGACATCGCAAAAAACGACATGCTCAAAGTAAAGGCAGCGTCATAAAACTGCATTAGACCTTGCACCTGCTACTGCTCAAGACTCAGAATGTTATCTGCTTCATGTTAATAACGATATCAAATCGGAGGAAATCAGGTATTTGCCATTGGTTGTTCTAATCGGTTAAGCAAATTCTGCATCTGAACCCACTCATCTTGAGTAAAACGATTTAAAAACTTGTGATTGGTTTCTTCAAAAAGTTTTAAAATCGATTCTTTGTGATGCCTTCCGTAAGATGTCAGATAAACGCGCAAAGACCGGCGATCTTTTGAATCCGGTTTTCTTTCAATCCATCCATCTTTTTCCAGACGGTCAAGAAGCCCTGTTGTAGTTGCGCGGTCCTGTGCGGTTTTGTCGGCAAGTTCGCTGGGCAATAATCCTTCCTCATCCATGACGGCAATGATCATGAAAAATTGTCCATGAGTCAGATTATAAGAGTTGAGTTCTTTGCGGTATGCTTTTGTTATTTGGCGTACTGTTTTACCCAATTGAAAGCATATACAATCGTTAAAGGGCAATGTATCCTCCTTTTCCAACCTGTAATTAATGTTTAATTAACATGCATATAATTAAAACGCAAACTATATTTATAAGGCAAGCAGTAAAAGGAATTGCCATTGTTTATGATAATTAAAGTTATCGGATAATCAAACTACAGAAGGAAGGATTGTTGTAAGGCGGGTTGGTTGAAAATTGCTGACGCTCAGCCGCAAATGATCAATAAGTGAAAAATATCACTATTCAAATACTTAATATCAGTGATGATTATCACTGATACCCCATTGAATCCAATTGATTACAACAATAAAATGATAATCAAGAAATGCAGTCATGGGAAACAGAATTAATTACTTACTAAAGGTACGACATGCAAAGCAGAAAGGAGAATAAAAATGCAAACATTAACGTGCCTTGATCGTGGACGTGATTCTGGTGCCTACAGACTGTGGGTCACCATCACCCTCGACGCAGTGGAAACCTTGAAAGCAAGTGGAGGCAGAGACAAACTGGCATCGTCCTTCCTGTTCGATGACAACCCATTTCTGGTGGGCGTATGTAATGTATTGGATATCGATGTGGATACTTTCAGAGAGAAGTTACAAACAGTAATATCGAAAAGTCTGGACTTCAAAAGAGCAGCATAGGACGGCGGGATTTAAGTGAAGCTTATCATCATGTTTCTATTGGAATTTTATGAATCATATCACCGTACCCCTATTGAACGGGATTAAACCTAAGAATAAGATGGCAGCCAAGAAAAGCGTCTTGTTCATGTTTGATGATTATATTGATCCTCTGGCCCGGAAAATTCTCCGTCGAAAGCGCATCGAAGGGGTAGGGGCAAGCGATCAGGGGGATGCAATCTTTTAAAATTGCCGTGGCCCGGATCAATTCCTGATGAGAAATCGCAATCAGCAGGCAGGGGCAAGCGGACGGCGCAACGAATTTACAACAAGGGGCCTGTCAATGCGATGGGCCTTTTGCTTTTTAGCGTTATGTAAGAATGATCAGGAACGCTTCTTCGGATTGACGTGACGGCAATAGCGGCTGATCTTCCAACAAAAAGAAAATCACACAAAATCCAGAGTAAACTGGATGCCAATCCCCATTTGATGTGTACACCAATTCCAGAACTCACTGGGCAGCGAAATCGATTATGAGCTCACAGGCCTTAAGTTATCCGCCCCCTCATGAAGTCTATTTCAAAGAATCATTCAACCAGGTTCTCAGAAAAATTTCCCGATGCGCCTCATATCAGCCTGTTTTCTGTCTTGACAATGGGGATAGGCTCAGTCTCTCAAACTTTCGCGATACATCAACTGGGCAAAAGCCATGATCCGGAACTGACCGAGACAAGTGAAATGCTTGACGCTGAAATTGCCGTTGTATTTCTCCAAGCAACGTTTTAATATTTTTCATCGGCATAAAGTCCATGACCTGAGTGAGTACAAGCGAGCCTTTATACATGAGCACTCCCTTCATGAGAATATCTCGGGTGAAGGTTACAGATTCCGCTTTGCGTTTTCAAGTCGAGGACAAGTATGAATGGTATTTTTCGCATGAAGTATTAAGCAGTTACAAATCTTAATCAACAGTTATTCCGGACCGTAGTGAAGTGGTATTGTAACACTTTTAAAGCCAATAAAGTGTAGGTATTGGATGGATTGTTAGACTTTAAAAATAAAAAGGGAGGAGACAAGAAATGAAACGATCATATTCACTGTTTTTGGCAATTCTGACCATCGTATTTTTTTCAGGTATAGCTCTGGCCATGCATCACGAGGTAAAAATTGCCGAGAAAGAGGGGTTGGGAAAGTATCTGGCTGACACGGAAGGTAAAACATTATATTGGTATCAAAAGGATACACCGGGGAAAAGTGCATGTTTAAAGGGTTGTCTCGAAAAATGGCCCATCTTTTACCGTGAGAGCGTTGCGCCTCCGTCATCCATATCCAAGGATGACTTCGGTACCATCACCAGAGAAGATGGGAAAAAACAGACCACTTTTAGAGGATATCCTTTGTATTATTGGATTAATGATGTCAACCCAGCGGATACAAAAGGACATGGGATTAATAATGTCTGGTTTGTAGTAAATCCAGACAACTTTCCCCCAAAGAAATAAGAAGTTCTGATCATCGGCTTCACCGGTTTGGCCATAAAAAATGCCTTCCGGTGAGCCGCATGTTCAATTATCTCAAATGCAAATACTCTATATTTTTCGTTCACCATTGTCGTTACTTCGTAGATGATACATGCAGAGGTTCTGTATTCACAGAATTGTGAAAAGCCTGTCAGACAAAAACCACAGGTAACTTGTAGAAATAATTGATACTCAATTTTTCGTCTCATGCTGCATTATCACCGACAATAGTAGACGAACTTGCAGCGCTGCCGGTTAGCCAGTGGTTTTTCTCCCCCAGCTTCCACACAACAATAAGGAGGAAATAAAACATATGATGACGCAAAAACTGGTGAAGCTTTTTTCTCCCGACTCGGTAGCGGTCATAGGGGCGTCGAACAGTTTTGACAAACTTGGTTATCACGTAATGAAGAGCCTTGTCGGCCATTATGCGGGCAAAATATACCCCATCAATCTGAAAGGGGGAAAGGTGTGGAACCTTGACTCTTATGCGTCCCTAGCAGAAGTCCCGGGGAACATCGACCTTGCGATCATTGTGGTGCCTGCCGCTCTTGTGCCTGAGACATTACATCAGTGCGGGGGAAAGGGAGTCAAAGGGGCAGTGCTTATAACTGCGGGTTTCCGGGAAATTGAAGACTCGCAGGGAGGAGTCCTTCAGGAACGGATTCGCAAAATATGCGATCAATACGAGATGCCGATCATCGGCCCCAATACATCCGGTTTTGCCAACATTGCCTTCGGGATTGATGCCTCTTTCACCTCTGAGTTCTGTGAATTGGAAAAGGGCGGCGTAGCCATCATAAGCCAGAGCGGAGGACTATGCCACTTGTGTGGGTTTCTGGCCCTTCATCAGAGAATGGGAGTATCGTCATTGATGAGCCTCGGAAATCGGCTCAACGTGGGTTTCCCGGAAGCCGTGCGGTTCTTTATTGAAGAAGACGAGGCCACTAAGGTCATTGCCCTTTACATAGAGGGCCTCGATGAACCGAGGGAACTCCTTGACATGGCCAGATCGTTGAGAGGGAAAAAACCCATCGTCGCCTATAAATCTGGAAAAAGCGCAAAAAGCGATAGTGCAAGCAAATTCCACACCGGCTCCCTTGCCGGCAATCATGAGATTTGGAAAGGCGCTTTTCGTCAGGCGGGGATTCTGGAGGTTACGTCCTCAGAGGAATTGATTGACACGGCAAAAGTGCTCGATTCCTGCGCTCTCGCCCGGGGAAATCGCATTACGGTTCTTTCCGGCCAGGCAGGTCCTGGAATCATAGCAGCAGATGCCCTGGAAGCATATGGATTAAGTCTCTCGCAGTTCTCTGCGGCAACGAAGGAAAAGATCAATGAGTATCTTCCACCCATTGTCATCCGCACCAATCCGGTTGACATGGGTCCTGTGTGGTACAATCCGAAAGCCATGTTCGATATCCTCAATGCAGTGATCGAGGATGAAGGCACAGATGGCGTCATCTTTATCAACCTGTATGCGTCAGCGAATCTTTCCCTGGCATCTGCGATGGCAGAGCACATTAAGAATATCGATGCTTTTAAAAAACCGGTAATTGGTGTTATTACAGCGCCCCCCGGGGTTTGGGACGACGGGATAAAAAGGCTCGACAGGAAAAAGGGTATCGCAATCCTTCCTACGCCTGAACGTGCCGCGAAAGCCATGAGCAATCTTTGGAAAGCCAATCTATTGTCAGCAAGGGGGAAGTAAAAATGGAAAGATTATTACTTGGTGTTGAAGCTTTCGACTTTCTTGAGAAGGAAGGGATCCCCATCCTGAAAACCGTGCTCGCAAAAGATGAGAATGAGGCCGTGATGACAGCTTCCCAAATAGGTTTTCCCGTCGCCCTCAAGGTCTCCTCTCCCGACATTGTGCACAAGACGGAAACCGGGGGCATAAGGGTTAATCTTAAAGATGAGGGTGAGGTGAGGGCGGCCTTTACGGAAATCGTTCGTACTTTTACATCCGATCACCCAGGACAAAGGCTGGAGGGCGTTGTCGTCCAGAAACTCGGTAAGGGACTCGAACTGATCGTCGGGACCATGACGGACCAGCAATTCGGCCCGGTGATCATGTTTGGATTAGGTGGAATCTTCGTTGAAGCCCTCAATGACGTTTCATTCAGGCTCATTCCTCTGGAGGCGCGGGATGCGAAGGAGATCATGGAAGATCTCCAGGTTTATAAAATCTTAAAGAATCCCAGAGGAGAAAAGGTAAACCTTGAAGCGGTTCAGAACTTCATCCTGCAAGTTTCTTGTCTAGTGGATAAACATCCGGAAATCCGGGAAATGGACTTGAACCCCATATTTGCATCCCCCAAAGGCGTCGAAGTCTGCGACGCCCGCATAAAAATCGGTTAGATTCTTGGGGGAAAGAAGCAATCAAACGGGCATCCAGCTTGAGGGAAGTCCGTTTTTCTTCTTTCATGATCTACACTTCGGCAGACTGCCGAAGGAGAGATGATCGGGATAAATTGGACAGGTAACAGGCATTCACAAGTGTGAAGCTGCTCCTGGTTGAATTTCATGCCGCAGCCTGTTTCTGCGATTGAGAATAAAAAAACCATAGCTGGAGTTTTTCTGTCTAAATGCCATGGCCACTGCGGGGATGTTGTGTAGGTAAAGTGGGGAGAGAGTGGGGATAAAATCATAATAAAAAAGAAAAAAGGACTTAGCCGCATCTGGCTAAGCCCTTGATTTTACTGGAGCCGGAAGAGGGATTTGAACCCTCGACTTGCTGATTACGAATTAAATTAACTCTGCAACAAAGAACCTAAATAACTAAAATCAAAGCGTTGTTGAATGGCTCGATTGTCCGAAGGTTGGTCAAAAGAGCCATTTTTTTTGTTTTTTCACCCACCAAAGTCACCCACAAAAAAGGAGAACATTAAAATGAATTATCGTGAAACACTGCAAGCGGTAGACACGGAAAAAGCGTTGTCAGTTATCGGTATCAACTCAACACTTCAAGGAGCTTATGTCAAGTTCAATTGCCCTGAATGCGAACAGCAGGCTTTAATCAAAGCGTACGGCGAAAAGAAGAACCTTTGGTATTGCCCGAAGTGCAAGAAGTCGGGGCATATCATATCTTTGACCATGACGAAAAAGAACATTCAATGGGAAGAAGCCAAAGATCTTTTACTGAAGGCGCGGAACGGTGTCAAGAAGATAACCGAAGAGTTCAACCTGAAGTATGATTTGCAATACAACGACTTCATAAAGGACAAGGGGCTTTCGGAAGACATCTGCAAGTTCTTGGAAATCGGCACACCTAAAGGCAAAACTATGTTGTCGGGTTGCGTCGCGTTCCTGGTAAGGGATGAAGTCGGCATGAGGGTAGCCTATTTCGGGATTAAGATGAAAGACGAAAAACATGTTTTCCATAAGTCTTTCAATCCTGAACAATACCTTTATGGATTCCAAAATCTTGATTTTGCTTATGATGTGTACTTTACAACGGATTTATTCGAGTGTATAAAACACATCGAAAACGGCTTCCAATGTGTGTGCAACTTCGGACTTCCCTATATCTCTAACGAACAAATGGAACTTCTTGAAAAAGCAGAAAGAGTAACATTCTCTATAAGAGACGAGCTGGTAAAGCCTTTCGCCCTGCAACTTACCCAACGTCAAAAGTTTTACAGGTTCATCAAATGAAAAAAAGGGGCAAGTCATAACTATGACTGCCCCTTTAACTTTGGAGGAAATCATGAGCTCTACTTGGCCGTTCATCGCAACTTTCGTGTTATGTTTGATTTTCGGTTTCCTGGATGGCTTCCACTGGAGACTCTTATTTGTATCTATCATCCTAACACTTGTCGGAATGGCTGGATACAGAATAATTGACAGAGCGGGCGGCCAGAAGTTCTGGAACAACGATACGATAATATTATGGTGTTCATATGCGTTCATTTTGGCTTTCATGGCATTATCTATCTGCATTTTGTTCATGTTGTCTTTGTTTTTTAGGGAATTTAACGCTTTTTATTTTTTGGGATGCATTTGGATCACAGCTTCCTTTATCGGCAGTTTTTTCATAAACGACGAATTTGAAGACTGGTTGAGAACGAGGCTTGAAGAAAGGAAAACAAAGCCCGTATCCGAAATGGAGTTCAAAAGGATCTTCAACGAACTGGTAGTGGATTTGAAAATAGGGACGCACAACGACGCCGAGCTATTACAAAAATCCTCCTTGATTTATGAGAGGATCTTACACGAAGACCTTGGGCGTATGGGGCTGTTGGAAAATTATCTTCAGACCGACAGGACGATGCAGCTCTATTTCCTGAACAAAAACATTCCTGATTTTAGGGAATATCTCAGGAGAATGATTAAAACGATTAAAAGGGAGATTATCTAAATTTGTTGTTTGAAACCACAGTGATTGCCCGTTCGATTTATTGAAATATCTCAAAAATCCTTTATCCATCTTTACTAGCCTGTACTAGCCTGTGTCATCTTAAAATTATTCAGCAATTGCAAAAAATGCGTTGTAGCATATAATAAAAATGCTACCCAATATCAAATAGTTATCCGATTTATTATCTTCCTCGTTATATTAAAGGGGCAGTCTGCCAATGAGGGGAATCTTCGGATAATCTGATTTGGGTAGCCAGACTGTCCCTTTAATTTGGTTAAAAAACAAAAATATGAAAGGAATTATCTATGTGAGAGTTTCAAGCGACGAACAGGTCAAGGGCACGTCCTTGGAAAACCAGGATGAGCTTTGTCGCGCCTATTGCCAAAACAAAGGCATTGAAGTCCTGGAGATCTTCCGGGAAGAAGGGGCTTCAGCAAAAACGGCCCAACGAGCCGAGTTCTTGCGGGCCATCGAGTATTGCCGGAAGAACAAAGGTAAGGTCGACGCCTTCGTTGTTTATAAGGTGGACCGGTTCGCTAGGAACACTGAAGATCATTTTTACGTCCGGAAAATGCTAATCGATTACGGGGTGACCCTCCATTCCGTGACAGAACCGATCGGCAACAACCCAGCGGAGAAATTCATTGAAACAGTTCTGGCCGGCAGCGCTGAATTCGACAATGCAGTCAGGACCCAAAGATGCGTTGATGGAATGTCCGCAAGAATTAACCAGGGTATCAGTCCCTTTAAGCCACCTTTGGGTTACGAGTGCCAATTTGCCAGACGAAAGGGCTACAAAAAGAATGAACCCGACAAACCCGATGAAAAAATTTTCCCTATAATTCAGAAAGGACTGAAGGAATTTTCCAAAGGCATTTACACCCAAGCGGAGGTTCTTGGTCTCTTTGACAAATTCGGATTGAGCAAGACACGAGGTATAAAAACCAGGCCGCAACTGGTTAGTCGGATCTTCAGTAACTACCTCAAATTCTATGCTGGAATAATCGTCAATCCGTGGACCCACGAAGAGATTAAAGGCTTACACCAGCCGATGATAACCGAAGAGGAATATTTCAGGATCAGAATGATTCTGGCGGGAAAAACCGTCAGAGCCAAGAAACAGAAATTTAATCCGATTTTTCCTTTGCGAGGAACTGTTAAATGCGGTTATTGCGGGAGGCCTTTGACGGGCAGCTGTTCGCGCGGAAGGAGTGCGAAATATTCCTATTATCACTGCTACAACAAAGAATGCTCGATGTACGGCAAGGCAATAGACAAGCTAGGATTGGAAAACGAATTCATGAATTATCTTGATGAGATAACTCCCAAGAAAGAATTCTTGAAATTGTTCGAGACGACAGTTTTGAATTTATGGAATGAAAAAGGTTCTTACTTCGAAGAACAGGCGCAGAAATATTCAAGATATTTGACTGTTTTGGACGGAAAGCGAAAGACGATTTTTGAAATGCGCGAAGACGGATCATATACGGCTGATGAATTTAAGGAGCGCAAGGAAGAAATCGAAAATGAGATTATGGTAACAAAAATATCCTTGGATGAAACAAGGATTGAAAAATTCGATATTGAAGCTACCCTGTCTTACGCAAATAGTTTTATATCAAATTTGGGAAGACAATGGCTTGATTTATCAGAATCTCGTTCGCGGTTCCAAAAGTTGGTATTTCCGGAAGGAATTTCATATCGGCGGGGCGAAGGTTTTGGAACCGCCCCTTTGGGGCTTATTTACGAGCTTAATAGGACTTGCGGAACGGATAAATCCCTTATGGTAGACCGCACGCTCATCAGTTGGAACCAAATTATCACTGAATTGAAGCAATGGCAGGACTTAAAAGAAAGTTTGAGCCTTGCTATGTAGGATAAAGCAGGGCTATATTAGGTCAGTCTTGACTCATATGTAAATTGGCATTCCATTAAGACCCCTTTTATGAAGGAGCTGAAATGAACAACCTTATTATAAGGAAAGAAGTAATAAAATTTAATAGCCCTTCCGAATATAGTTTAACAAAGGGAAAATTGCTGAAAAGTTTAAGTATATGTGAATTTGATGATGCCGCATGTGAAATAACATATCTGACAGAAGAAATCACACCGATGAATACGGATGAGGAAAGAATAAAAGTTCTCCTTCTTTTCAAAAATCCTCATCCTGATTCTATTGATGGAGGCCTCTTCTTTTCAGAAGCTCATTCTAAATTATTTTGGGTCCGGTTTTTTGAGGTTGATTGTAACCAGGAACTACGTTCCCTTTTAAATAGCACGGATCGGATTAAAAAAATCGCGGACACTATGGCGTCGGGTGATTATGATTGCCCCTTTCTTTATTATTTCCGCTGCTTTTATCCTTTTCCGTCCCGTCAATTCGCTGATTTAGAGAAGTTCTTCGGAGGAGCACCGTTGACTTATCAAAAAGAGATACTTGATAGATCTGAAGAAGAATTAAAAGCTTACATTAAACAGCACGATATTGGAATTATCATTGCTTTTTTCAAAGACGCAATGGCTTTGCTAGGCGGAACAGCGTTTGCAAAATCAGAGGATGTAATAAAAAATGCAAAGGTTGGTATGAAGAAAGCGCTGCTGCAAAACAACGACAGTCTATTCTGGCAAAAGAACCCCAACTTTAAACAGGAGATAAATGATAACGTTAAAGTTTACCTTAATATAAATACCCGACTCAAGAATGGGAAAATGACCGACAACAACAATGTCAAATTGGAAAAACGATATTTCACCTATAACCTGGAGCTGATTTTGAGGGATGTATTGAAGCTTTATGGGGCAAGCAACGCTCCATCAGTCTCGCCTGTGGGAAAGAAATGATGATTCGAAGGTGAAAGATAAATTTTTCTGTTAAGAGGTAGGTGATTGAAATGCCTGAGCTGAAGAAAGCCTGTTCTATCTGTGGGAGAGAATATCCTCATTCGGAGTTCACATATGGCAACCGGGAAAACAGATCATACTGTAAGCAATGCAATAGAGAAGAAAAAGCTGCTTATCGTCGAGGAGGTGTCGAAGAGGCCAGCAAGTATCGTGATAAAAAGAGATTAACCTGGAAGAAAGCTTAGCAGTCGTATCAAAAAAAAGAAATAGCGGGGTTATTTGTTATGACAGGTCCCATCTTTTTTATTGGATGAAGAACGGCCGCACCCAAACAGTAGGCCCATATCTTTTTGAAAAGATTCCAAGAAGAAACATAATAAGCGACAAACAATTCTACTGAATAATGAGGTTAGTACTATGCCAGCGACATTCGCGCACTGTCTATTGGCTCGTGAGGCCATGGAACGGTTTGGAAAATCGAAGCTCTTCCCCGGAGTTCTCAAGACAAAAAACCATTTTGTCGTCATGGGCGCTACGGGACCTGACTATCCCTATCTGACGGATGTCATGAAGTATGGGGTTTTGCATATTGGCCATAATTGGGCCAACAGGATGCACTATGAAAATATTGATGGGTTCATTCTCGAAGGGATCAAGAAACTTTCGTCGATGAATAAGACGAGCGAGGAATTCAAAAACTGCCTTGCCTGGTTTTCGGGGTACGTGAGCCATGTTGTCGCGGATTCCTATCTACACCCTGTCGTCAACAGCACTGTACACGGCATATACCTCTTTACCAATGAGAAGCATGGACGCTGTGAGCTAGTGCAGGACATATATATCTTCAAAAAGATGACAGACACGGATATTTGCGCAGCAGCGGCACGAGATAGGAATTCATTTGGATACCTGAGCATCCTAGATGATTGCTCCGATCCGCAAGACCTCGACAAAATACACCCGCATATCAGAGTATTTTGGTCAGAACTCCTGAAAGCCGCTCATCCCTATGCGTCAGATTATTTCGGGGATCTCAATCTGGATGAGTGGCACAAAAATTATAAAGGGCGGGTGGATTTCGCTGCCGATAGCCAGTCGATTTTCCGGCATGTGCTCGATATTGCAAATGCCCCGCGATATGTGCCATGGACCGCCAGTTCAATCTCAAAGGAAGAGCGTTCTAAATATATCGACAATGTTGAAACCCCTAGGGGGACAAAACAATCCTACGATACGCTCTTTAGTCTGGTGGCAGATCAAATCGCTGCTACGTGGAATGCCTTGTTCCCGTACATAAAAAATGGACAGGTCCCGCCAGCGACACTTGTCAAGGACTGGAATCTTGATACAGGCGTGGATGAAAGCAAAATTGATTTCTGGAAGGAGGCCTAAATCTAAATGAAAAGAATCTCGCTGCTCATCTTATTAGTCGGCCTTCTGTTTTGCGCAGCCTGCGCAACAACGCCTTCGGTGCCGGAAAGGACGACAACTGAGTCCATGTTGAATTTTCTGCCTTATCTCAATCAGAAAGTGGCTGGTTATCTCGATATGAATCCAGCAGTTGTATTGGACGCCAAGACCTATAAAAAGATTGTTGACGAAGAGTGCGGCCCTTTACCGTCGTGCGGGAAGAATGCTGATGTCATGTATGACACCTATAGCGTCCAACCCCGCTGGCTGGACGGTATTTTCAGTGTGATGTTATGTGATAAGAATGGGGCAATAAAGATTATGGAGGATTTCTCCTGTAATGAGCAGCTAGTGGAAATCGCAAGTTTCCAGAACAACCCAAGCGGGCCATGCATCTTCGAAGATAAATGGAAGGAAAAAGTGGCTCCATCTTGTCCCGAAATAAAGTGAATAGATAAAGAGGAATAAAATGGCGACATCACACGTCCAGAAAAAATGCGAAAAATGGATCATTGACCATTGGTTGCCAGAACGGTTCAATGAGGGATTCGGAAATAAGCAACTCAAGATGCAAGGTAGGGGCAAATTTGAATTTGATGCTGTCAATGAAAGTGGAACGATAGTTGGCAATATTTCTACGGCTACGGCTTATACATATCGGGGCGATATCGCTTCTGGCAAAAAGTCGAAGATACGCGCAGATTGCCTAATGTTGTCACTTGTCTCTGCCAAGAAGAAACTAATGATCCTCACCGAACCATGTATGCATGAATTCACGTTAAAAGAGCAGGAAGCCGGTAGGTTGCCTCTAGATATTGAAGTATGCCACGCAGATCTTCCATCCGAATTAAAAGAGGCCCTTGCCGCCGCGCGTGAGGAGGCGTCGAAAGAAGTAAGGGGTGGCGCGCTATAAGGCGCTTGAGAGGAACCTTCCGCTTTTTAACTCAATCGGCGGAGATGTAATCATCTTCAACCACATCCGTTATTTAAGGTGGTAATCCGGCGCTAGCCCCGATAAAAAGGAAATTTATGAATCCTGAAATTATTACAAACAACATTTCTGACTTATCGATACGTGAAAAAATCCATGAATTCCTTCCTAAATCTGACAAAGTTATCATTGCCGTGGCTTTCTTCAACGATTCCGAGCTTATAAAACAGGCGCTGGAAGCAGGAAAAACCGTCACATTAATAGTAAGCCTGCGACCACCCACAAGTTATTATGCTCTGAAGGACATCTTGCATAAAGACAATTTGAATACCCTTTATCTTGGTCCGGATTTTCACTCAAAGATATATGCTTTTATCGACGATAAGAAAGCGATTATAGGTTCGATCATCGGCTCATCGAATCTTACACCAGGCGGCCTTGATAAAAATATAGAAACGAACGTCGTATTGCAGGACATCGATTCATTGAAACAGGTCGATCAGTTGTTAAAAGAGATTCAGGATCTGTCCACGATTCTGCAACCGGACAAACTGGAAGACTATAAAGAAAGATACGATGACTTTATAAAGAGAAATCCTCCCGAAAAATCATCGAAGAGAGCAACCAAAAAAGGCACAGGCAGCTTCAAGATATCCAAGAAATCATCAGAATATTATGAATTCTGGAAGGTTGCAGACAAAGTAAAAGATTTGGTTAAAGACATATCAGTGAGAGAATATCCTGGCATACCGGTATATTTGGTGGTTGATCATTTTTGGCACTGGGTTGTAAAGATTTGCCCTCCCGGCAGGCTTTCAATCCTTAAAGATAGCAACGACCTCACAAAAGCGGAATATATTCCGAAATTGTTCGAAGATTATTGCAAATGGGACAAATCAGAAAGTGGGAAGACAGCACCAACATACACAGAGTCCATGCCTGAAAATTCCAGGAAGCTTCAAAAGCTGCTATCACAGGATAAGATTAAAATGCTCGATAAGGATGGAGCATTGGAAGTTTATCGTTCTTTTCACGCTACTCCAAGGCTGATCCAACGATTTGAAGCAGATAATCAGTTTATCGGGGGTAACAAAATCAGCAACATTCAGGAATCCCTGGATTATCTCTTATATTCTGATGATGCAATTGATATAAGAATACATAACATGACGGCACCTAATGGAAAGTACAAACTGAAGGAATTTGGGCCTTCTTGTGTACAGGAGCTGCTGGGATGGGTTTATCCGACAAAAATGCCTATAAGAAATAATAAGGCTGATAAAGCTATACGGCTCTTGGGATTTAGGAAATAGATGACTAATTCCGCGTTCTTTTCCCTTCTTTAAATGGCTCCAAGTAAAATCTTATTAACCGTTCATTGTAGATAATGGAGTTGACATCTTGTTGTAAGAAAACAGAGGTAGGAATGGATTCCGTAAAGGAGATTATCGTCAATATTGAGAAAATTCTTGAGCAAAAGGGGTATGGTGCTGATAGACAGCTCGAAGAAGCCATCAGCCAGATAAATGTCAGGCTTCGCGATCTAAATGCATTTTCTGGCACTCAGCCGTTGTCGCTCAGAAGAGCGGAATACGAGAAGGACATCGAAAATAGATGTGATATCTTTCTTTCTGTCGTTAAAGAATCAGCGCAGAATTTGAATGCCCAACAGCGGAGAGATCTTTTCCCAGCTCTCAACGATTTGGCACGACGATGGCTTGGCCAACGCATCAATGCGCATCAAAAAGAGCTTGACGCGTTAGCTGCCCGTCTTGGCGTACATGGCCCAAAAATTCAAGATTCTATTTGCAATCGGGTGTTTGCTTATATTGATGCAGAACTTCAACGATTCAGCGAAATTTCTAAAACTCCAACGGTAAAATTCTCGACAACCCTCGGAGATGGCACAACCAAGACAATTGAATTGCCTGCGCCTTCCTCTATGAAGGCAATCCGGTTTGTAACGCTTCTTCCCGGAGATATCGCGACAGAGCAGGATTTGGTGGAAACCACTCTCAAGATGTTTAATGGGCCTGAGGTTGAAGTCGGATATTACACGGAATATCAGCAACCGATTGATAAGCCTTTGGAAGAGGCAATCAAGCGTGGAGACATCTTGGTGCTTAAGGAAGAAAATTACTATTACAAACACTCTAGGCATGAGCGGGTGTTTATCCAGATTTCCCCCTTGATTCCAGGATCAGAGGATATACCAGAATGGAAGAAAGAATTGGAAAAGACAACTCCTTTTGTAAAACGAACTATTTCCCTTTCTGAAAGGAAAAAAAGAGAATTAGAGATATACCAAAAGATAGAAATGGAGGAGTTTATAAGGGAACAGCGGAAAGTGGCAAAGAACTCATACGAAGTTTTCTTGAGCTATAGTGAAAAGGACAGTTCAATAGCAAATACAATTCGTGATGAACTTCAACAAGAAGATGCAAGGGTTTTTATGGCCCAGAAGTCACTGGAACCAGGTGACGATTTTGCAGAAAAAATCAAGTTGGCACTTCGCGGATCAGCAGAAGTCTGGGTTATTATGTCTCCCAACAGCTTGAACAGTGAGTGGGTCGCAACAGAATGGGGTGCAGCTTGGATTCTCGATAAAAAAATCATCCCCATTCTACATCGCTGTGACGTATCTCAGATTCCGGAAAGACTAAGGCGTTTCCATTGCGTTGATACATTAAATGTTGGAGCAATGATCAAGGAGCGCTTCACAGCTGCGAAGGATTAAGGCAATACGGTTTTAAGCTAGTGACGGGAAAAGTGAAATATGATTGTTCGCCTGCAGCCCTCAGAAATAATCTTACAGATTGAGATATTCTAGAAAAAGCTGATTAGCATATTGGTATCCAAAAAAAGTTAAGATCTGCTTCCTAAAAGCAAAAATCAGAAAATAAAACACAAATAGAACAATGGAAACTGCAAGGACGACAGAATTATTGTTCTGCGATGTCAAGATAAAGACAATGTTAAATAGGCAAAGGAAGGAAGAAAACAACGAAATTCCGACTAGATTTCTCCAAAAACCATAACGTATGTTGAATTGGAGCAAGAGCCTGCCATTTCCAACTTTTTGCCTGATAGAACCAACTGCTTCTTTTATTTTCTGTCTTGCTAGCACTTCGTCCTTAATTTCTTCCTGCGCTGTAGAAAGAGAAACATCAAAATCAGTCTTGACATTCTCATAAATTATAGACCGCCTGTCCTGGCTAATATGTTGATTGTTGTTTAATAGTATTTCCGTTGAGGGAAAATATAACTCATTACCAAAGACTTTCGTCTCTAAGAATTTTCCCAGATTCCGAACAACGTCAGCCAGAAAATACGTGGCAACAACAGTGATGGTTGTGCTACTTATCAGATTTGTAACAATACCTGCGCCAACATCATCTTTGAGAACATAATAAATAAATAAAAATAAAGGGGCCAATGCGATTAAACTTGGATAAACTCTAGCCTTCAGGCTGTACTCATCAAAAAAATCTTTGAGATTTTCGATCATAGTCTATTTCTTTAATAAGATTGATTTATATAAACCGTGTACGGTCCAATGGCCGGCAGATCGATTGTAATTTTACCATCATTCCGAGTTGTAAGGACTTTTCTAATTTTTCCACCAAAATCAAGACCACTACAATGCTGGCTATAAAGATCATGGGATTGGGTTCCGTGTACAATGGACTTGTCCGAGATAATAACTGCGTCTGGCCTACAGTAATTGAAAATCTCACTGCAATAGCCAGTTTCACGTCCGTGATGAGAAGCAATCAAAATATTTGTCCGAAGAAGACAATTAACAAATGATGGATCTTTTAGAAATTCTTTCCAGCCCGCAGTTTCAATATCACCCGGAAACATAATTCCAATATTATTATAGCGGACAAATGTAACAACACTTAAATTATTCGTATCTTGAAACAATATCGGTGAATGATAGAAAAATAATTTTTCCATTCCATAATCTGGAGTAATTACCTCCCCATTAAATACATTACTCATCCAGTCCAGTGCAGTTTGGACGCCCGAATGCACTTCGCCACTTTCCTCATACTTCATATCCTCTATCCATTGAGGATTTACATAATCATTGCGTTTTATAGTATCAGGGCGCAGATGTGGTTCGAAATTGGAAAGATCAGAGAGATGATCCTTATCAAGGTTGGTTAAAACTATGCAGTGTGGCCGTTGGTTACGCCAACTTACCCATGTTGAAGGACGCCAGTTTGTCGAAGAATTATGGCCTGTACCAATCAAAAACAGGTGCCCAGAGGGAGTTTCTATGGCATTACATTCGCCATGCTCAACATCAAAGATATGAATTTTCATAAGCAATTATTTTATATTTTGCAAAAACCATCCTTTAAATCTACTTGAATATTGACTTTTGGGATTTCTCTGTTTAGCGAAGGTTTCATTAGTGACATAAATTGGCATATGCTCGTCGTTGGCATTAACGATCATACAGTCCGCCTGATTATTTGTTATGTAAGGAAGATTTCTGGAACTCCATGCTGAATAAGCCAAGTGTTCTGATCGCGCGTTTCCAAAGAAAGTCATTTTTGGATTCACTACGTCAAGAAAACTATAATCCCTGTCTGATTTCCGGCCATGATGCGGAGCAATGAGTAAATCTACGTTTTTTATAGAATTTTCATGATTTTTCAATAAATGTTCCCATGTTCCATCGTGACTATCACCCCCAAACAGTATCTTTCCACCAGGGCTACGATACAGAATTACATAAGAACAATCATTGTAATCTTCCAATTCTTTTGCCTCTCTAACCATCTCAGATGTTGGGGCAAGAACATAAAAAGCATCACCAGGAGGATTGCCATCCCAATTCTTTGTCCTGTAAATTCCAGAATCGCCAGAAAAGAGTGTCAAACGACGAGGATCTGTATCAGGGTCGGTGTCTCTTAGATTTTTGTAAAATTTCCAATCTTCCTCTAGATATGGAGATTTATCGTTAAACTCGATTTCCTTTTCGTTTTCAATATCGTAAAAATTTGTCGGATTAAATTCCTCAAAAAAATCTTTGATACCATCTATATGATCCATATCCGGATGCGTGGCAACAAATCTAAAAACAGAAGTTAAGGAACGCTCTTTCATGTAAGAAATTGGATTTACCGGATAAGCTTTTTGGTTAAGATTTCCTGAACCTGCTGCCTTCGTCATAATATTTTTAACAATTGACTCGACAATTTTTGATTCCGGAGTTTCTTTGCGGGCGTTACATACATCGATTACAGAAATATGCCCAGATGTATGCTCAATAATTGAGCAATCACCTTCTTTAACATTTAAGAAATGGACTACTGGCATTTGCTTATACCTACTCAAAATTCGGGATTGCCTTGACCACAATCCCTTGAATTCGGAAATCGGAAGTTAAAATAATCGGCTTATGATTCGGATTGGGCGACCTCGGTTTAAGAATGATAGCATTCTGGGTTCGATGAAACTCTTTGATAGTGGCTTCGTATTCCTCCTGGTCAGTTATAATGGGACATTAACATCTGTTTATTTTCCTCGCGTTGCGCTTCTTATCATGATTTTAAAACGAATTCCACCACATTATGGTAATTATGGCATGAGAGATTAAATCGATATCAATAAATACCTGCCAGTGAATCCCTGCCAATCGCAGTGATCTTTCGTTCTTATTCCCCCATCCCCCTCAAATCCATTGTACTCCCCACTCGCGTCGAAGCAATACGGCCAGCTTTCCTTTGCCTTCTTCCATTGTAACAAGGAATCCCCCAAGCCCCTCAAGGTAGTTTATAAATAACTCCACCTTGACCGGCTTGGTGCCCCCTTGTCTTTCCTTCCATTAAGGCAAAGGAAAGGTCCTCTGCCCCGCCAGCCTTCAATAAAGGTCGAAAGGCGGCACTTAAAATCTAAAATATCAAAACATATGGAACCAACTTCACAAAAAATCCACAAGGTGATGACGCGGGCAGTGGCGGAAAAGTACAGCCTGCGGGAGCAAATCGCACTTACGCAAGCCTTCCATATCCTGATGACGGCCTTTCCCCAGGAGAGGCATTTCATCATCGGGTTCGCCTATGCCAACGAAGGTCAGGGCGAGAAGGTCTGGCTCATCATCGACGAGTCGGAAGAGGAGCGCATCGAGACGATGCTTTTCCCCGATGACTATTAATCTTTAAAACTTCAAAATCATGAACGGAAAAAAGGCGGGACAGTACCCGCCTTTTTTTATGCTTCGTTCAAACAAACGTATTTTCGGGGGGACTCCCACCCACCCCATAGTCAGAATAATGGAAAAATAGAAAAGGAGCATGCTTTAACTTTAACAGATCCTAAAAATATCTTTACCAAGGATTATAAGGAGCAAAATCATACCAGTTACCAGTATTACTATATTTACATTGCATACTGCCGGTATTTGTATTTATCTTGCAACAAATCAAACCTACAGGATAGTCACTTATTGCGCAGCTTATTTGGTAATCTCCGCCTGCTGCCACTGTCACATTCACAGCTCGGGCGGTACATATCCATACGTCTCGACTGATAATATGCTGTTTATAGTGCTTACCAAAAAGCACTGAAGTCAGTGATCTTAGTATTGCTTGAATCACAGTAAGTCAATTACTAAGGCGATGGTGTTATCGACATCCAATCTGCATCTGGACTATACATTTTACATGCACCCCCAAAAAAAGACTTGGAATATTTACATTCAATGGTGCCCGTATCCGCATTGGTTCTACAACAGCTAAAACCATTACCAGGGTTTACATACACACAATCCAAACTATAATTACCCGATGTAGGTGACGACCAAGGACTTTTACATGTATACCAGGGGACGCTATTTGTAACATCTTCTTTGGCCTTGCAACCTACAACACCAGTGGTCGTATTGATTTTACATAAAAAAACGAGATCACCATCTGTATCAACATAGACAGACTGATAGTCCCCTCCTGCCGCCACCGCCACATTCACGGCCCTGACAGCTCCATCATACGTCCCGACTGATCCTATGCTGTTTATGCTGCTTACCTGAGCATTACAGTCAATAATCTTGGCATCGCTTGAATCATAAAAAGTCAGCTCATAATTCGATCCTATGGGCCCTCCGTCAGCATTGGTAGGAATCTTACCGCTATTGCAGCTTCCCGATCCGAAAGCTTCTTCTATGGTTCCTCCTCCGGCACTAATCCTGGCGTTTATCTTCCTTATGGCGAACTGGACCCCGCTATCGGCCACCTGGTAGGCTTGGACAGAAGCTTGGGTGGAACTTGCTCCTTTCTTCTCCATAAGGCTCACAGAAGTCACTGAACCGACTATGGCCAGCATAGTGGTGAGGATTATGAGGGAATAGACAAGAATAGAACCTTTTTTATGTTTCATATCCGAGCTGTCAAATCATTGCACCATGACAATACAACAAGCTGACATTATTAATTATTTATTTAATTATACCATGAAAGATTTTTTTGCCAACAAGCCATAGGGATAACGAACATTATGGTGTCTCTATTTAAAACAATGCCTTTGAGAACAGACGGAAGAAAGAGTTTGTTTTTCTTCTTAAAGTGTAAGCAAAACGTATTTTCGGGGAGACTCCCACCCACCCCATGAGAAAAAGGAAACCCCGTCCTTGCCGCCACTCGCTCACGCCTGAAGCTAGCCACAAGCTCTCACCACAGAAGAGCTCGCGGGGCTCGCACCTCTGTGCTTTTGCCCTGCCTTTCCTCAAGGACCGGGCAAAAGGCCGTTTGAGTTAAAAAACCTAGCTGCTGGCAAGGGATTTTAATGTCTGGCTTCAGGCTTGGGATTGATGGAAGACTCCCACCCACCCTGATAATGTGATTTCGTGCTTTTAGAGAAAGTGTTCCTTAGAATTTCGGGTCATCAAGCTGCCATCAACCCGTCAGCCATTAATTCGGCCTGTTTTAATACATTCTCGGTCGCCAATAACTGCATGTCCGGCGGATAACCGTAGCGTTTCAATATCCTTTTTACATCTCGTCTCAACCTGGCTCTGACCGTTTCCTTGAGCGTCCAGTCTATCGTCGCGTTTCTTTTGATGCTATTGAAGACTTCAATGGCAATCACGGCCAACTGTTTATCCCCCAATACTTGCTTGGCGCTTTCGTTGTTGGCCAATGCGTCGTAAAAGGCCAATTCCTCATCGTTGAGATTCAAATCTTTCCCCCGTTTGTCGGATTCTTTGAATTCCTTGGCGAGTTTGATCAATTCTTCGATAACTTGGGCCGTCGTGAGAAGATTGTTTTGGTATTTGTTGATAGCATTCTCCAGCATTTCGGAAAGCTTCTTGCTCTGGATGAGATTTTTTCTGGTTCTGGTCTTAATTTCATCGTTTAAAATTTTCTTAAGCAGTTCCAGCGCGAGATTCTTCCGTTCCATATGGCGGACTTCTTCCATGAAGTCGTCAGACAGGATCGAGATATCGGGTTTCTTGATTCCTGCGGCGTCAAAGACATCGATAATGCCGTCCGACACGACAGCCTTGTCCACGATCTGCCTTATGGCCGTTTCGACTTCCGCATCAGACTTACCTGAACCTGTCGGTTCAAACTTGACCAAGCGGGCTTTGACGGTTTGGAAGAAACCGACCTCATCCTTTATTTCCATGGCTTTAGGATGGGGAACCGATAGGGCGAAGGCCTGGGAAAGTAGGCTTACTTGTTTGGTAAACCGGTTCTTGCCATCCTCAAGGCCGAGAATATGTTCCTGGGCTTCCAGGATGAGAATGAGTTTCTCCTGCGTGCTGGATGTGAAGAATCCCTTGTAATCAAAGCCATCGAACATCTGTTCAACGATCTCAAATTTCTCAAGAAGCGTGGCAACCGCTTCTTCCTGATCAAGTGTCGGTGTCCCTTTGCCGCCGCTGGCCGTGTATGTCGCCAAAGCCGACTTCAAATCCGATGCGATGCCGATATAGTCGACGATCAATCCGCCGGGCTTGTCTTTGAAAACCCGGTTCACACGGGCAATCGCCTGCATGAGGTTGTGGCCCCGCATCGGTTTGTCGACATACATGGTGTGAAGGCAGGGAACGTCAAAGCCTGTCAGCCACATGTCGCGGACGATGACCAATTTCAGGGGATCGGCTGTGTCTTTGAACCTGTCGGCAATGGCCTTGCGGTCCTTCTTGGTCGTGCTGTGTTTTTGCCATTTTTCGGGATCGGATGAGGCGGAAGTCATCACCACCTTGATGCAGCCCTTTTTCAAGTCGTCATTTTCCCATTCGGGCCGAAGCTCGATTATCTGCTCGTACAGTTCCACTGCGATCCTGCGGCTCATGCAGACGATCATGCCCTTGCCTTCGAAAACTTGCTGCCGCTTCTCAAAATGGTCGATGATATCAGCCGCTACCGTTTTCAGCCTGTCGGAATGTCCGACAATGGCTTCGATTTGCGCCCACTTCGCCTTGGCTTTCTCTTTGGCGGTTTCTTCGCCTTCGCCTATGGATTCCGCTTCTTCATCCAGTTTGGCCCTTTCTTCCGGTTTCAGATGGACTTTGGCCAAACGGGATTCATAGAAGATCTTGACCGTCGCCCCGTCTTCCACGGCTTGGGCGATATCATAGACATCGACATAATTGCCAAAGACCGCCGGTGTTGAGGCGTCTTCTTTCTCAATCGGCGTCCCGGTGAATCCTATGAAAGAGGCATTGGGTAAGGCGTCTCTCATGTATTTGGCGAATCCGTAGCGGGTGACCGCTTCTTCATCCTTCCCATTCTTCTTTACGATCCGAGTCTTGGCTCCGAAACCGTATTGACTCCGATGGGCTTCATCGGCGATGACGATGATGTTTTTCCGCTCGGATAACTGCTCATAATCGCTTGCGCCGCTTTCGGGGAAGAATTTCTGGATGGTCGTGAATACGATCCCGCCCCCGGCGACTTTCAGGAGATTCTTCAGGCTCTCCCGGCTTTCCGCCTGGACCGGTTCTTGTCTCAAAAGCTGTTTGCAGCTTGCAAACGTATCAAAAAGCTGGTCGTCCAGGTCATTCCTGTCCGTAAGGACGACAACTGTCGGGTTGTTGAGCTTGAAGACAGTTTTACCGGTATAAAAGACCATGGAAAGGGATTTTCCGCTTCCTTGAGTGTGCCAGACCACGCCAGCCTTGCGGTTCCCATCCGTACCGGAGGCAATCAGGGTCGATTGGATAGCCTTATTAACGGCATAATACTGGTGATAGGCGGCGATTTTCTTGATGGCTACGACGGAAGTAAGGCCGGTTTCAAGGTCTTCTTTCTTGCTTTTCTCGAAAACTATGAAATGGCGGATCAGATCAATCAGGGTTTCCTTGCTCAGCATTCCTCGGACCATGGTTTCAATCTGAGGGACCGTTTCCTTGTCTTCGGTGAAGCCGTCTTTCGATTTCCAAGCGACAAAGCGGGAAATATCGGAAGATATCGTTCCTGTCTTGGCATCCAGACCGTCAGAAGCGATCAAGATACTGTTGTAATGGAAGAGGGACGGAATTGCCTTCTTGTAATTCTGAAGCTGGGTAAAGGCTTTCTGGACGGTGGCGTTCTCATCGGCGGGATTTTTAAGCTCGATAACCACCAGAGGCAGGCCGTTTATGAAAACTACGACATCAGGCCTTTTGTTTATGTTGTTCTCAATGACCGTAAACTGGTTGCAGACGAGAAATTCGTTGTTTTCTATGTTCTCAAAATCAATAAGAGAAACCTTGTCGCCTTTTATGCCCTTCTTTCCCATGTACTCGACTTCGATCCCTTCGGTGAGCATCAAATGGAAAGCCTCGTTGTTGACCATGAGGCTTTGGCTGGATAGGTTGAAAACCTGTTTGAAGGCCTGTTCCCTAGCTGGCGCAGGGACTTTGGGATTTATCTGATTAATGGCCTGCTTTAGGCGGTCTCGGAAAATAACGGTGGATAGGCTTTCGCGTTCATTTTCCTGCTGTTCAGGGGACAGATACTCAAAGTCTTGGTTTTGCAACAGCTCAATGACGAATTCTTCGACGTCGGATTCAAATAGTTTGGTCATAGTTTATTTTTTGTGTCTTCATACAGGCTTTTTAATTGTATGTCAGACATATCTAGAATTGGCTCATACATAAATGAATTAAAATGAATGTTTTCAGGAGTCATGAGGTTTACCTGTTCCAATAATTCTACTTTTTCTTGCTCTGTACTGCCATATTCCGTTTTAAATCTTTCAAACAGTTTTCTTGTTTGATTTCCTTCAATCTCACTTTTATCAGTTATTTTGCTTAAGATAAATTCCTCTGCTTTTAGCCTGATAGCAATAGAAAGAAGTATCTTGTTTTCAAGGTTTATGCTTTCTGTCGCAGTCAAACAACAGTCCGCTAAATCAAAAATATTATCAATAACCTTTTCACTTCCATCACTTATAGACAATGATAAGTTTGGGAAAATATCATTATAAATATCTTGTAAATCGCTTCTTTGGATAGATTCCGTATCGGATTTTAGATGTAAAAGGGATGTAAGCCTTAAAAAGTTTGGATCACTATCTCCTTTTGTGTATTCAATAATGTTTCTAACGAACGGTATTGAAGCAATTAGCTTTTTTCCATCACTTAAATTGCTCATCCAATATTTAAATGGATTTCTTATATATGCTGCTTTCTCAACCTTAATTTCGTCATCAGTTTTTTCCACCATCATGCAATGATTGTATGGAATAAATCGACTTTGAACCGTTCTGAAAAAATCGAAATTATGAGTTAAAATTATTTGTTTGAAATTCGAGTCTTCTGAAATGTCGCTTAAATATTCGATTATTGCGTATTTATTCTTGTAATCAAAAGAATCAGCTATATCATCGATAATGAGAAGGGTTTCTTGATTTATTTTTTTTCTTGCCTGTACTTCAAATATTATATTCAAAAGATATAAAGCTCTTCTTTCTCCTTGACTCAATACAGACAGCAATTCAGCCCTTTCAACTTTTCTTTCTTCTTGATTATCAAAAAAAATAAATTCTACAGATGGAGTGCTTGTTTTTAATAATACATCTTCCTTATTATCCATCGAAAGCTTAAACGGTAAACCGCTGAATCGTTTATTGAAAGTTTCGATAGCCTTTTCCCAATCAGTTTCCTCTTTTTTTGCCCTTGAAACTATGTCTTCCAACAGTATTTTTTTTGAATCGTAGAATTTCAATAATTCTTCTAAATCATTTTTTAACTGATCCAAATATCCTTGCCATACTTTTTTTCGGAAATTTTCATAATCTTTAAGTTCGATTAGTAATGAATTGTCTTTTTCAATTACTACTTTAAATGCACGAAGTTCGGCATTTGAACCAATAGCAGTATCTACTTTGTCGAATATTTTCTTTAAATTCTTATCATTTACAACCTTATTTATTTCTTCTTCGAGTAAATTCTTAAAAGTATCAGCCGAATCAATTTTTGTATTATCTAAAAGTTGCAGATTATGACCAGCCTCGAAAAAGGAGTTGTCTGACACAGATTTCAGCATTTCTCCCGCCTGATATGTGCCAAATGTATTATCTGATTTTTTGAAAAAACTAGATTTTGAAATTATTTTTTCGTAATTTTCTATGTAAGAATCAAGTACAGCACTATTTTTATCTAAAAACTTCTTTACATTCCCTTTTTTATCAAAGACATCATTATATCTAAAAGAAAATTTTGTATGTAATCCATCAAGCTTCTCATTAATTTTACTCAACAGATCAAATAGACTTTCTTTAGGGTTTTCAGTAAACGTAGCGGTTAACTCGGATTCGCAATCGGAACTTTGTGAAATTCCTTTCAATTTTTTAATGAAGTTATTTTTTTCTAACTCTATATTTTTGTATATATCGTCGTATTCTTCTTTCAATTCTCTCTTAATTAAGAGAGTTGATAATTTATCAGAATTAAATTGCTCATTATATGGTTCTATTACAAAAACCGCTTCAGGTTTTATATCAGCATCGGTTTCATCTTTAATATTTCGTAAATTTTCTCTGTCAGGAAAAACTAAGTCCCGAGAATCTTTTCCGGTACTAAGGTCTTTAAACGATTTAGCGAAAGAAGTTTTCATTACACCGTTAGGTGCATAAATCGCAAAAGTGTTTTTCCTTGAAAAATTAAACTCTTTTTCTAGTCTCTTTATCCCGTAACAATTTTCGAACGTGATGTGTAATTTCTGCATAATTAATTATTGAAACTAGCTACTCTTATTTCTCCTTTCATCAGTTTGGGTAAGAGAGTATCGCGGATTTTTGAAAGAGTGTTGATTTGAAAATCGTTATTAAATATTTTTGTAAATAAACTTGAAGCCATACAGTGCCAGTCAAAAAGGATCTCTTTTGGAGGCAATATTATTTCAACGTTTTTCAAGTCTGTTTGCGTAATCAAAGGCTGAGTACTTCCGCGATTCAGGCTTTCCAAATTGAGTTTACGTAATTGGAAATATGCAAAATAGCAATTCTCATCAGATTTTGGTTTTGAAATTAAAACATTGTCAGAAATCCAAACTTTGCCTCTGGAAATAAAAATCGTCCCTAAAGTTCCAACTCTACCCGTTAATATAAGGTCTTCGTCAAATAAATATTCATCCGTTTTTCCTATTTCACCATTAGCTCCTAATACTTTATATAGGCCATTGCTCCTTAAATTGTCTTTCTTCATTCCTTTCCCGGTTACAACATCAACTACATCTTCGTATTTCCCAATTCTCCAATTATTCGGGATTTTTCCGAGCGCGGATTCAATCATTTTCCCGCCGCTGGATTTATATGGATTTCCGTCTTTGCCAGGAAATTCAAAATCTACAAACCAATGTTTAAAAATGGTCTGAGTGATATTTTCAAGTGTCTTGTTTTGTGTTCGCAAGAGCTCTATTTTATCATCCAAAGAAGATAACGCCGCTGCAATCGCCTGTTGTTCAGTTAGGGAAGGAAAAATGAATTCCAACGATTCAAAAGTTGATTTATTTAATATTGGCATTGTTGAACCACCAATGGCGTGGTTTCGTAAGATGGAATATGAATTCTTCAGCAGATAATAAACAAAATCTTTGTTGTTGTTATCATTAACTTTAATTGAATTGATTTGCTGGTTAGTAACTGAGTCATAACTATTAATGACAACTTTACCCATATCAGAACCAATGCAAGTCACAACAACTGAACCGGCGGGAATGATCATTTTTTTAAGCGTATTTATTCCGCTTCCCGATAATTTCCTTGCGACAGTCTTCAGGTGCTTTGAATCAGATATAATATCAGTAGGAGTAATAAAACTTAATAAATCGCCCCAATCTTCGGGATTATCTTTTGATGGGGTTTTGCCTGTGACGGTAACACCTACTTGTCCTAACGTCATCATTTTCCAGTCGCTTGGTATTGCCGAAGTTTTTATTTCCATGGTTATTTCAATTTAAGCCCGATATTACCGAGCTGCTTTTTTATTTCTTCATCCAGTCTCTTTTCTTCCGCCATCTGTATTGAAAGCTCACTGAGATATCCCGCCATCTTGTCCTCAAACGGTATTCCGTCATCCTCCTCATCTTTGATTCCGACATAGCGCCCAGGCATCAAAACGAAATTATGCTTGGTTATTTCTTCTATATCAGCAGACTTGCAGAATCCTCTAACGTCTTCATATTTCCCGCCCTGCTTCCGCCATTCATGATAAGTTCCCGCTATTTTTGCGATATCATCGTCACTGAAGGCGCGATGGGTGCGGTCCTCCATGAAGCCTTCTTCGCTGGCATCTATAAAAAGAATCTCGCTGCTTCTCTTCCTGTCACCATTACCCGCACGTTTCCTGGAGAGGAACCAAAGGCAAGCCGGAATCCCGGTGTTGTAGAAAAGCTGTTTCGGAAGAGCCACGATGCAATCTACCAAATCGTTTTCAACCAAGGATTTACGGATTTCTCCCTCATTATTGGTTTGGCTGGAGAGTGAACCGTTGGCCAGGACGCAGGCCATGATCCCTTTGGGGGACAGATGATAAATCATGTGCTGCAGCCAAGCGAAGTTGGCGTTGGCAGCCTGAGGGACACCGTATTTCCAGCGGGGATCACTTTGGAGGAGTTGGCCGGACCAGTCGCTGTCATTAAAAGGCGGATTGGCTAGGATAAAATCCGACTTCAAGTCTTTGTGGACATCATTAAGAAACGAACCTTCAGTGTTCCATTTGACTTGCGAGCCGTCAATCCCTCGGATTGCCAGATTCATCCGGCACAGGCGATATGTCGTTTGGTTGCTTTCCTGTCCGAAGATGGAAATGTCATCGACTTTTCCTTGGTGGTTTTCCACGAAACGTTCGCTCATGATGAACATGCCACCGCTGCCGCAGCAGGGGTCGTAAACCCGGCCCTTGAACGGTTCAATCATCTCGACCATCAAACGGACGATGGATTTGGGAGTATAGAACTGTCCGCCCTTTTTCCCTTCGGCGTTGGCGAACTCGCCGAGGAAATACTCATAAACCCTGCCGAGCAGGTCTTTCGCTTTGGCGGCTTCAGTGCCCAAGGCGATATTGCCGACAAGGTCGATCAGGCCGCCCAAAGCGGCTTTATCCAAATTGGGACGGGCATAGACTTGGGGAAGGATTCCCTTGAGCGTCTGGTTTTCCTTCTCGATGGCTTCCATCGCATCGTCGACATCCTTGCCGATGGAAGGAAGCTTGGCCCTTGAGTGAAGATATGACCATCTGGCCGCTTGCGGAACAAAAAAGACATTTTCCGCCCTGTATTCATCGGGATCTTCTGGATCAGCTCCTTCAAAATCACCTTTGCCTTCTTTTATTTTTTCATAAAGGGCTTCGAATGAATCGGAAATGTATTTGAGGAAGATGAGGCCCAGCACTATATGCTTATATTCCGCCGCATCCATGTTTTTGCGTAGCTTGTCTGCCGCTTTGAATAGGGTTTTTTCGAAAGCTTCCGTTTTGTTGTTATTATTGGCCATAAGAATGCTAATCTTTCTTTTTTAATATGTCATAATTGATATATCTGCCTTCAGGCTATCACAAATGGCCGAAAAAACAAATGAATGGCCCTTGGCTTAACCGGCATATTGGGGGGTAAATTTAAGAAACGTCACATAATGCTCCAAACCGGTGAAAGCTTCAATAAAAAAGAAAAATAAAAACACCCCTGAATTTTATTCAAGGGTGTGGATTGGCTTACCTCCTATAAGCCGGTTTTAATAGCCTCAATTGTGGCATAAGGTCCGTCCGTCGTTATAAACAATCATGGTATTGGAGAAAGGGTGGATGGAGAAGCGATGGCCGCAAGAGAGGGTGATCCGTTTGTCTTTCAGGAATTCCAGCAGTTCATGGCTGCTAATCTGTTCCTTTCCTTTCACCACCGGAGAGAAGTCCGGCAGCGAGTGTTCCATTTTGAACATTGCTGGCCTCCTTTCCGAGATATGTCAGCGCTTCGTGCAATCTGATATGCTTTTCCATGATCGTGACCGGCGGGCTTGATTTCAAGCTTTCGGTGGCCGCGTTATAGAACGACCAGAGATTGCGGGGTTCGAATTCCTCGTGCGACGGTTTCAGCCATTCCTCTTTCAGGACCGTCAGTTGGCGGGGACTGATGATGTTGTTGCCAAAAAGCAGTCCCATGGCTTGGAAAGCGCCATTGTCGTCCACCGGCAGGGATTTGAACGCGTCAACGTCGCCGATGAGCTGATCGTAATTGTTCTGGCTCTTGTAAATGGTGGCAATAGCCTTCTCTTCCAATTCGCTCCAGACGTTTTTCGTGTGCTTTTTCATGACGACGATCTCACCGCTGAGGGCCAGATTGTCGCACACGAACACGGACGCGCCGATAGCCAGGCCGATGGCCATGGAACGGTCGTAAGAATTGCGAAAGGCTATGGAAAGCCCGATTTCCGATCTTTCACGCTGGAACTTGAGGACCGCAAAGAACTGGTTCCCTTGTCTGGCAATTCCGTAATTTTCCCCGACCAATTTGTAATCCCGGAGGATGTCCTGGCTGATCATCAAGAATTTATCGGCCAAGTCATAATGGGAAACCGGCATGTAACTGTCCGTCGGTTCCGGCAGCGGGATAAGATCAAGCTGGTCTTTTGTCACTAACTCACCGCCTCTGTGCATCAAAATTTCTGTCATAATATCTCCTTTATTCTTTTGTTAAATAACTGCCATCTTATTAATATTATATGGAATAATGCGGTGTTTTGTGACTTTCACTTTTGTAAAAGGGCTGGATTGAAAGGGCTGTGGAACGACCAAACGAGGATAGGCGGGTAGGAAATGAATACAAAAAAGGGCGGATTATCCGCCCCTTTTTGTTGCTATATGTTTTTAGAGTATATCTTTCGCTACTTCTACAATGCGAAAAGAAGCAATTGCCATACTTATGAGGCAATGTCACATAATTACGGCAGAATCAGTATAATGAATAATACGTAACTGAAAAATCCAGCTAGACATCGGCAGCGGCTAATATGCAACGGGAAGCCCGGCGGTAATAACAAAAACAGATATATTCCAAACCAAAACGGAAAAATGACGCTTTTGATGTTATCGCGGGGTTTTTTGTTCCCAATAATAATCAAATATCTAAACAAAATGTCCAAGAAACATAGAAAGCACTATATTATCGAGTTATCGTTAGACGAACTTAGGGAAAGGGCGAATCAAAAGGACGGCAATGTTCCTTTCGAATACCAAGTGGGAGCCTGTTACGAAATGGACGTGGCTACCATCGGTGAAATAGCCCATATCAAGAATCTCATCAAGAAAGGTCTCCTGAGCCCATGCGAGAAAAAAGCGCTGTTTAAAAGATTGAAGGATTGTAAATTGGACCAGGCCGAAAGAAAAGCCTATGGAAGGGCCATCGAAAAACTTAGAAAATCGCTTCTGCAATAACATCAACCACGCCAGAATCTATCTCATCTCCCCGCCGCTTTGCCTCAGGGATTTTATTTACCTTAAAAACGATCAATCCTTAATTTATCAATAAAATATGTTGAATCTTGAACAAGTTAAGAAAATATTGAACGACCCGGCTATTTCCGACAGCGAAGCGTTGGAAATCCGCGATCATCTCTATTCATTGGCCGAGATCATTTTCGAGCAGTGGCAAAGCCAACGCGAAAATGACAAAGCGCGCCGACCCGGACATTAAAATCCCGAGATTTTAGACAGTAGGAAACCCAGTAGCCGTCTTGGTAGACAAGCCTACTACCGCATAATTCCCACCTTTTGCAGCACGCCAATTTTACAGCGATAAAATGGCGGCAATCAGCGTTTAATCGTTGGGGCAAAGGTAACCTGGTGCTTTCAAGCGAAGCATTGAAACCCCCAGCAAATGCTTTCAGAAGCTCACTTGCGATGAGACATCATGAAACCATTTGCTGGGGCTTACGCCCCAGGCCCCTTGCCCCGAGTAATTTGTGTTATGGCAACAAAAAGAAATCTCATCAGATGGTTCATCCAGGAGGTTCAGTGGGCGGTCCCCCGCAACGTGTCCTTCTTCATGGAGGGCCGATGCGACGATACCCTGCTTAGGGTTTATTCGTCGGAGCTTTCCGAGATGTTAAAAGGAAAAGACAGCTCGCTGCGTCTTAAGAGAATCAAGAACCAAGACGGCAAACTGGCTTACACGATGGCCGCCAACACGTTGCCGACTTTCCTGTTCAATCACGACGTCTGCGTGAGGGATGTTGTCGGGAAGTTCCTCCACGACAGAGGGTTGCAGTACGTTTCGTTCAGGAGACCCGCCGACGCTACTATTCTCCATTATTGCTTTGAGCTGGACAACGGCCACATGACCGACAGCCAGCTTGAAGAAAAGCTTCGAAAGCATTACATGGGAACCAGAGGCCAGATAGTCTTCATCATGAGGCACCGGGAGTTCCCTCACTTGGAAGCCCACCGACTTCAGAAAGTCTTCAATATTTCGGCAAAGGTATTTCCCGAGATGCCCAACAAAGTCTTGGGTGCTTGTTACACCCAGTTCGTTGAAAACGGAATCATCTATAACCGGAAAGGCAAAGCAATGTGAGATTTACATTGAGATTGTACAAGACAGTAAACGAAAAGCAGCCGCCTAGGTGGCGACCACTCTTGACATTCCAAAGGAATCCGGCTGCTCATCCTGCTTCATCAGGCGGAGGAGCCTGCTAGAAAGGAGGTGAACAATATGGTGAAGGAATCCCAGGTTTGTGAAATTCTCACGAATTTATACTATGATTTCCTTGACGGACTAGAACGCGAAGCAGGGTGTATCGAGACCAACGCGACACTCTCTTTCGCGGTGAGAATCTTCAGAGAAGAGTTCAAGAAGGCTTGCATGACTGTCAAGGATTCGAATCGGAGGTAGCAGAAATGGCTCCTCCTCACTTCTTCTTGGATTTTAGCAGCCACCTTTTGAATGTCAAGAGGTGGACGCTCAGAGAATGCCTCACAGCAACCCCCTTGTTTAGATATGTACCGCCCCCGAAATTTTTAGTTAGTTATTTACGTAAAAAGAGGCGTTTAACCATGACTCAACCTCTCAAAACTATTAAGATAATGCGGTTAACAGACGTTATAGTGATTTTTCTTCCCATTATTTATAAGACCGAAATAGAGAACCGATAATTCTTTAAAAAACTGTTTGCAATTATTAGGTATATAAAGTTTAAAAAACTAACTGCACGACTATCTAAAGACCGGAAAACTCTACGCGACGAAAGGAGAGATTGATGTTTCCTAAGCAGGAACATGCGGATGGAGTGTTATTGTTGGAATTGATTGCGGTTTTTATCATTTATTACGCTATCGTGTATTTTGCTCATAGATATCTTTTGAAGAAAAACCCCATAAAGCTCAACGTGTTCATCGTCATTCTTATGGCTTTAGGCTTGATCAATATACATTACACGATTTGCGAATACGCTTGGAACACTACATATTACATCGGCAGATTTCCGGTATCGTCCGTGCTCTCAGCCCTCACTGTCTTGGTTGCTGTTGCTTTGGGATTCATATTTATTGAAGCCGTTTATAGATTTAGGAACAACAAGGAAATGAATGATTTTATGTATAGCATAGTAGCGTTTGCCGACTACGTGAAGCGGATATCAAGATTGGAGTGACTGCCTATTGGTGTGGTTATAAGTGATTCAACTTTTTGATTTTAATGACAATAGGTAGTTATAATCAGCCATAAAAAGTTTGTACCAATAACCGGCCAATAATTTGTAGGCTTCTGCATCCTCCTTGATTCCGAACCAGCGAAAGAAGTGAACGGGGTTCTTATTGAATAGCCTCAAGAGATTTCGGGTGTCTTCCCAAAAGTCACTGCTGTGCTCAATGATGAACTCGATGTATTTGGTAGGTGTCTTTTCGGAAACATGTTTTGATACCGCATCAAGGACGCACTGCGTACTGATCCAACACATGTAATCGATTATTGAACCGTCAAAATCTTCCTTTTTCAAGTCCCTGTAGCACCTCTGGATAACAGCCTTATCGTCCCCGGTACTGCCCAAATCACTCAAAGCCAGTTGGGCAGCCAAGTTATACCCACCGAGTTTCTCCAGATATTCCCCATAATAGAACACATATATTTCAAGTTTCGTCCTTTTCATATCGTCTATATATAACAAATTGTCGAAATGTAAAGAGATTTTTTTCTGTCTATCAAGATATTAAAAATAATACTTGACATGTTACGTTGTAACGTTTTATTAACGATTAAACAAAAACGGAAGGAGGATCACATGGCGCACGAAGAAGAAATCTTAACCATCATGGAGAGCCTGAAAATCGCCGACAAGCACACGGTCGGGGATATCATGGCGAGCAAGGGAATCTGGAACGCGGGAACGTCAGCAGTTAACAATACTTACAAGGCGCTCAACGCCCTGGTTGACCTCGGGAAGCTGGAAAAAGGAAACGGTTATTTTCGGGTCAAGGGATGTCGGAGCGAGTACAAAGGGCACGCCCAGGAACTGACCAAAGCCTTGGCGGAGATTTTAAAGCTTAACCACAAGAATCACATCTTGAGGGAGGTGGAAATCAAGGAAGTCGGACTGCGGTCGGACGCCATCGTCCTTATGTTGAAAGGCGACGAACTTCTTTGCTTCGTTCTGGAAGTCGCGAACAACGAAACGGAGGAATACCTTAAACAGAAAGTCAACGCGTGGGTACTCTGGGAGGACGCCGAAAAGAAACTGTCCGAACTCTTCGGCACGAAAGTCGAGCAGTTCGATATCGTCGTCAAAGGAATGGACGGAGCAGGTGATTTTGATTTTGAAGAATATGTGGGGTTTCTCGATGAATAAGATGCAGATGATTTACGTTGGAATCGGGCTGGTCATCTTCCTTGCCGGGTATTTCATGGGCAGAAGCAGCGGATTTACCAAAGCCTATAACTATTACAGGAGAGAAGCTGAAAATCAAAGAAGCCAGCAGATGTGGTCAAACTACTTCAACCAATTCGGAGGATAAGATGAACGAACCGTTGAATCCGATCCAAAACGTCCTCGCCCGTTCCCCCCAAGTTCCGGCGTTGGTAAAAGACCTGATGCCCGCTACCATCCAGCCGATGGAATACGAGATGAACCCTATTGGGATGATATTCGGCAATTTCAAACGGACAAGGATGGCGAAAGCCAAGGAATTGGAAGCCAAGATGGCGGAGGACACGTTAAGGGCGACCAACGCCAAACTGGACGCCGTCCACAAAGTCCTGACTTTCAGCGCCACCGTCAACGACACTTACAGGGAACTGGACCACAAGCAACGGATGCGGGAGCTCAAGGAAGACCAGGAAAAATCCTTAACTGAGAAAATCCGGTACGAAACCGCCAAAATCGCCCAAGAAGTCGAATTGGATTCGTTGGAAGTCCAACTAAGGAAGATAAAGCTCAAAAAACTCCTGATGGAGGCGGAAGATGAATGACCTGCCCAGACTGAAAATCGGAAACGACAAGGAGACCTACATGTCAAAATACATCGAAGACAGATACACCCATACCCTTTTGATGGGAAAGAGCGGAACAGGAAAAAGTACCTTGATAATGAATTGGTGGGAGGAAGACAACTATTGGAAGAACGCCAAGATTTTAATTGACCCGTCCGGCTTCCTGGCTGGCGATTGCTACTCGATAAGCCGAGGTATGTATTCGTCCCTGAACAACCCTATCCCCATTAACCCCATGAAAGTGCCTTACACGCCCGACCAGATTGCGGAAAGCATTAGGGAAGCCGTCAACCAGGTTGTCACCATTACCACCCCTAACCAGCTTTTCACGGTCAAGATGATTGAGTGTTTGGATTTGGCGATTAAGGAGTGCCTCAAGAATAATCGCCTCAGTCTTTTGAGCGTCAGGGATTACATTGCCAACATGCGAGGCAACGCCGAAACACGGGACGGAATTTTAGCCCGCCTCAATTACCTGTTAAGCGACCCGAAAATGGAAAAAATGCTGTGCGGTAAAAACTCGCTTAACATCGGAGAGATTATCAGGAACCGCAAAACGTTTATACTAGATTGCTTCGGAATGGGCAGGGAGAAGATGATTTTCATGGGCAGCCTTGTCAACCAAGCGGTTAAGAATTATTTCCGGTACGAGAAACACGCAGAATACCAACCGCTTGCCCTCTACATTGATGAGTGCCACAACTTCCTCAACCCCAACATGCTGGATATCCTCAAAGAGGGGCGTAAGTACAAGTTATCATGCGTTTTGTCTACCCAGGATTTTGCCGTCATCCCCGAAACCATGACACGCGTCATGCTGAACGTGGGCAACATCGTTTCCTACAGGCTCGGACACCGTGAAGCTTCTTACGTCGCCAAGGAACTGGATATCGAACCGCAGACCTTGCAGTTCATCGAAAAGTACCACGTCGGATATATGACCCCCAAGGAAAGGGGGATAGCCAAAGCCCCGCGTCCCCCGATATTCACTGCTATCAAGCCCCCGAAAAAGGCGGTGCTCCATCGCAAATCAAGACCATCTTGGTTTACGGCGGAGTCCTACCAGGCAGCCTAAAATCCAATATGAGGGCTGAAAGGTGCTTGCTAGTAACCTTTATCATAACATTGGTACAACGCTAAGGCGAAAACCCTTTGTCGAGAGACAATAGGCTTCCACAGGGGGCCGAAGAGGACTTTCACGACGCAGGCACGGGTTGTTGTGCCGAAGGTGAAAGATAAGCAAGCAACTCAAAAGGACTAACCCCGCTCTGCCCCCGAAAGGGGGCGGGGCAAATCTCCAGGAGGTGAAATGAAACGCAAAAAGAGCCACAGTCTTGAGCTCGATTTTTCCCAACCTGAACAAAGCGAAACGGAGAAACTGCTGGGTTTGATAAGGATGCTTGAAAACATAAAGGCGGCCGGAGGGAAAATCAACGAAGAAAAGCTGGACCAAGACAAGCGAAAACTGGAAGTACTGAAAAGAAAATGAAATTTCTGACTCCTCAAGAGGTCGCGGATATGCTCAAGTGCTCAAAGTGGTTTGTCTACGCTAACCGTACCCTTTTGGGGGGGATAAAAATTGGGAGGATCGTGAGATTTGAAAAACAAATATTGGAGGAGAGAATAAATGACTGTTTACAAGCATCGGGACAAATGGAGGTACGACTTTTGGAAGAACGGAGTGAGACAGAGGGAGAGTGGCTTTACGACCAAGCAGGAGGCAAAAGCCGCCGAAGCAGAAGCCCGAAAGAAGCTAAAAGTGATGAATTCGGACTTTATAAGTTTGTGCGAAAGCAGACTTAGGGATTTGCGAGACAGAAGAACAGTCAAGTATTTCAAGGAAAATAAGTCGCTCTTTGAAAAGTTAATATTGGCGTGGGGCAACAAAAAGAAAATCGAACGCAAAGACGTTGATGATTATCTTTCCCGAGTTGCCAATAATTCCCATTATGTGGCGAATAAGGAACTGAGATTTATAAAAGCCCTTTTTAATCATGGGGTTGAAAGGGATATGATAAACTCAAACCCTGCCGAGAAAATCAAGTTCTTCCCCATTGAGAAAAACAAGAAATACATCCCCCCAGAAGAAGACATCAGAAAAGTTTTCGAATTCTGCAATGATGAACAAAAACTTTATCTGACAGCGGTGCTTTGCACAATGGCAAGGATTAATGAGATCAACAAGCTGAAATGGGAAGACATTCACAAGGATTATCTGATTTTGAAAACGAGAAAATCCAAGAATTCGGACTTAACTGAACGAATAATCCCTCTTAATGAAACACTAAAGGAAGTTTTTGACACGGTGCCGAGGATAGCAGAATATGTGTTTTGCCATGAAGACGGCAAACCGTATTTTTACCGGAGCAAATTCTTGAAGACGGCGTGCAGGATGGCAGGGGTAAGATATTTCGGTTATCACGCGCTGAGACATTATGGAGCAAGCAGGCTGGCGAACTCCGGTGTGCCTATAACAGATATCCAAGCCCTATTGGGTCATCAACGACCGACTACAACAGATATTTATTTGCAGTCGATAAGAAAGAGCTTGATTGGGGCCATGAAAAACCTTGAGTCACCCACAAGAGTCACCCACAAAAAAAGGGTTACAGAATGTAACCCTTTGATTTAACTGGAGCCGGAAGGGGGATTTGAACCCCCGACTTGCTGATTACGAATCAGCTACTCTACCCCTGAGTTACTCCGGCCCTGATCAACTCAATCAGTAAGAAGCTGTCTTTCTATCCTAAAAAACATAAACTTGTCAAGAACCCGCTTGCAAATTTTTTTATTGCTGGTTCCCTTAAAGGGGAATCTTTATCGGACTGACGATCAAATGAAATAAAAATGCCTTAAAATCGCTGATTTCCTGTTCAGTCATCCGAGCTTGTGTGATATGAGAGGCGACAGAAAGGACATTTTACCGGGTAATCCTTGGACTTTTCAGACACTTTAATGAATTCAGCCCTTGATAAAACCCGTCCGGGGAAGGGCTTTGATGACTGTTCATGCTGAAACCCTATTCATATCCCATTGATGACGTTGCATTTGTTTATGCTCACACAGGCTTGAAGGAAGATCAAGGCAACCGGATTTATGAAATAGCCGCCACCATTCTGTCCCGTGATCATTCCCGCCGGGATTTCTCGTCCCTGGTCCGATACGGATATCTTACCGAACGGGAGCGTTACCATTCCAATATCTCACGGGAGAATCTTAAAGATCCGCCTCCGGCAGAAGAGGTGGCCTCCAGGTTGAGTTCTTTTCTCGCTGGGCAGGCATTTATACTGGTTCTGGATCCTCATCATGTTCTGGATCTCGTCCTCCGGTTCTGCGTCCGGGAACGCGGAATTGATCTCAGCTTTGCGCTGGAGTTTTTCCTTCCCCATGTCGAATCCTTTTCCCCTCGCAGCCTATGGGAATTCATGAAAGGAAAAAGACGCGAAAAGATCAGCTTTTCCGCTGCGGAGCTGGTGGAGCTTTCGATGGACCTTGTCCGTCATATCTGTGGTAACCGGCTGAATGACGAAACCAATCCGCCGTCAGCGGCGCTGCGCTATTATCTGCAGAAGAGCGATACCCTGCTGGGTGAGGTATTTCTTCATCTGACCCGGCATTATCAGGATTACTGGGGAGGGCTGTTCAAGCCCGTGAACCGGTCTGACACGGCAAACTGGATGAGGTATCTGGAAAAGGCAAAAACGGTTTCACTGGAGCCGCAGATCCTGGAAGGTCAACGGAATATATCGGATCAAAGAGTCAAAGACCTTTGCCTCGGGCTGGCGGGAGCCGCTCAGGGTTTCAAGTTCCGAAAAACCCAGTTGGATTATGCCTTTCATGTCGCAGAGGCATTGAATGACGGGGCGGTCCTGACGCTGGAGGCTGGGACGGGAACGGGGAAAACCCAGGGTTATCTGATACCGGTCATGGAATATCTGCATCGCAATCCCGAAGCCCGGATAATGATTTCGACCTATACAAAAAGCCTCCAGGATCAGATCTTTCAACAGGAAATCAATAGAACTGTCGCCCTTGAACGGGGTTATTCAAAGATCTCCATCGCCGTCCTGAAAGGCAAATCCAATTATCTCTGTGCCGAAAAACTGAATTCAGCCTTCGAAGAAGATTTGAAAGGGGCCAGCCTGCTGGCATGGCTGTACTTTGTAAATCTCATTTTTCTTTATCGACAGGTCGACGGTGAAACTGTTGGGGAGAAAATTGGCCGTTACCTGAACGATGGCCTTTATCTCCGTCAGCTTCAGGATGAGATTTCAGCGAAGACCGGGTGCGCGGGAAATCATACCCTCTGCCCGGCCCAGGTTGCTCTTGCCGAAGCCCGGTCTGCCCGTCTGGTCATTACGAACCATCATAAACTGGCCTTGATTGATCACGACGAGGAATTGTCCGGACTGTTTCGGAACTGCATTGTGGACGAAGCGAATCATTTTGAACAGGCCGTGCGCAACGCGTTCAGCCTCTCCGTGCATTCCCGCGAGATCACTGATATCATCGCATATCTGGAATCGGTGCTTCAGAGGGTTTCTCGGAAGGTATCCGGGGAAGTCGAGATGATGCTTCAGCAATGTCATGAAACCATCAATGAATTTCATCAGACCGTTCATGAATTCGGGAGCATGCTCCAGACGATTCATCCTTACTTTGCAAAGGGTGAGATTCTGGAACTGCCGGTCTGTCATGGTGCGTACCCTGATGGGGACATTGAAAAGATGCTTCGTTTGTTTGCCGATCTTTTAAGGGGTATCGGTAAAGGGTTGTCTTTTTTGAAAGATCCGGATGCGTCCCGGGTATTGAAAATATTGCCCCGTTCGCAGGAACGGGTCAGAAATGCCATAGCCCGGCTCTATACAGAAGCAGATAACTTTCAGACCATGGAAAAAACAATCCGCACTGAAAATACCGTCGCTGCCTGCCAGCTCTTCTTCAAACACTGGGTGATCACGGTTTCCGCCGTGGATGTATCCAGTTTGATTAAAGCGCATGTTTATAATAAACGAGATTGCGTTATCTACACCTCGGCCACCTTGCGTCATCGAAACCGGTTCAACGACTTTTGCCGAATCGTCGGGATGGATGATGCGACAGGCTGTGATTCGATTTCGCCAGCTGGGAAGGAAGATCGCACTTTTTTCACGGATCAGGATGGGCGGGAATTTCGCTTCGTGGCGATTCCATCTCCCTATTCCCTTGAATCCATGAAAGTTTTTCTACCTGACGGTGCCGTGAATGGCGGTTATGAAAACAAGCAGGCCTGGTTGAAAGCTGTGGTTGACCTTCTTCCGGAACTGATTCGTAAGAACCGGGGACGCACTCTGGTTCTTTTTTCAAGCTACAGCGATCTGGAAGCGGTGGCGCTGCAGACGGGTGACGAAATCATCGCCGACGGATATCCTCTACTGATTCAACAGATGGGCCGTCCCACGGGAAATCTGATCGATGAATTCCGGTCGATCAGGGAAAGCGTCCTCTTTGGAGTAGAAACTTTCTGGTATGGGGTCGATTTCCGGGGGGATACCCTGACTCAGGTGATCATTACCCGGATACCCTTTCCGTATCCCTTTGATCCCTTGCAGACCGCCCGTAAAGGATCGCTGTCCAAGGAAGAGTTCTGGAGCCGCTACTATTATGAAGCTATCATCAAACTGAAACAGGGAATGGGACGGCTTATTCGTTCGGAGACCGACAAAGGCAGACTTGTTTTTCTGGATTCCCGTTGCCGCCGTTTTGAAGACCTCTGGAGTTAAAGGAAAAAATGATGAAACAGAGAGATAAAAATTTATTAATGGCTTCCGGGGCTATGCCGGGGAGGGTAACTGGATGACGGGCATCATTCTATCCGGTGGAAAAAGTTCTCGAATGGGATTGAACAAGGCCTTCCTGGAGATTAACGGTGAACGCCTGATCGATCGAACGGTGAAACTGTTCCGTCAGCTTTTTTCAGAGGTGATTCTTGTAACCAATGAGCCCCTTCTTTATCTGGATCAGGATATCGCCCTGGTTACCGACATCTATAAGGGAAAGGGCCCTATGGGAGGGCTTTATTCGGGACTATTTTACGCTTCCTTTGACCATGCCTTCTTATGCGCCTGTGACATACCCTACCTGAATGTCGAATTTATCCGGTACATGACGGGAAAAGCTTCCGAATATGATGTGGTTGTTCCAGAAACCGCAGACGGTTTTCACCCGCTTCATGCCATTTACTCACGGCGCTGTCTGCCCTCCATAAAAAGTCTGCTGATCAGGGATCGCCTCAAAATGACCGGTTGTTTCAAAGGGATGCGGGTTCTGTATATTCCTGAATCCGTTATCCGGAGCTTTGACCCTGAATGTCGGATGTTTCTGAATATCAATACGGAACAGGACCTGCAGCGGGTTCTGGAACTCAAGCATAAATCGGAGGGCAGAGAAGTTTAACAGAGAATAAAGGCAGGTTGATTGTCGTGATGTCCGTTCTTCCCTGTCTTCTTGAGACGGACGAAAAGGGAATGTAAAAGGCCGAAGCATGAAGAATTCACGCTTCGGCCTTCTTTAGTTACTCAATGACCAGATAAGGGGTGTTAGTCCTTATTTATGCTTCTTTTGCTGGTCTGGGCAATCCTTTAACAATCTCAGAACGGATAATCCGCGGCAGAATCAAGTGATGCTGCGGGCAGATGGATTTCGGATTCTGATACACTGCATTGGCAAATGCGACCAGGTATTTGCGGATGTCTTCGTAACGAACGATTTCGTCCACCAAACCCTGCTGGGCACAGTATACCGGACGTGAGTTGTTATAGTATTCCTTTGCCAACTGATTCATCTTATCAAGGACAGGCTGCAGGGACTTGCCGGCATCCTTTTCCTTGACCAGTCTGCGGGCAAAACTGGCTGTTGCCGCGGTTTCGCCGTGCATGACGTAAATTTCCGTCGTAGCCGTGCCCAGCGTAAAGGCCGTGTGGTTATTGGCCGTGGGGCCGCCCATGACGTAATGGGCCGCTGCCGATCCCTTGCGGAGGACCGTCAGCATCATGGGAAGTTTCGTCTGCTCGATGGAATAAATAAGAGCCTGACCCAGCCCGAGAAGTTCCGCTTTTTCCGCGATGTCGCCAACGTCGATTCCTGAAGTATCCTGGAACCACACAATGGGAATACGATCACGATCACAGAGGGAGACAAACTCGCTCATCTTGATCAGACCCTGGCGATACAGCTTTCCTCCCACCCCGATGTACTCATTGGTATATTCCGGGTAGTTGGGCAGAACACCATGACGGTTGCCGATGGCGCCGATCAGGAAGCCGTCGATCTTGACCAGACCGGTGTAAACCTCAGGTCCGAAACCGGGACGGAATTCCATATGCTCGGAATTGTCCACCAGACGGGCCAGAATATTATCGAAATCATAAACCATCTTCTGGTTGAAGGTGATGATGGAAGAGATTTCCTTGGGATCGTACTTGGGTTCTGCAGGCTGGGCAACCCGGAAGAAACGGGGATTATAAGCCGGCATTTCAGCCATGTACTGCTTCAATCCATCCAGGACACCTGTTTCCTCCTCATAGACTGCGCGGAAGAATCCGGTCACATCATGATGAATCGCGACTCTTCCTGGAGGAGTTGCCCTGAACTTGCGCGTTGCTTCGATAAGCGCTTCAGCTATTTCTTCATCGAAGAATCCCTTGGGGGACATGCCGCTGACGATGCCTGCGCCACCCACGGCGATGTTGCAGTTTTTGTGAGCGAGAAGAATGGTCGGGCTGATTCCCTGATAGCCGCCGCCGGCCGGATTCGTTCCGTAAATCCCCGCTAGGACGGGAATCCCCAGCGTTTCCAGTTCCGCGTGGCGGAAGAAGCAGGTCCCACTGCCGCGGCGGTTGGCATAGAATTTATGCTGCTCGGGCAGTCTCGCACCGGAGCAGTTGACCAGCCAGACTATGGGAATATTGAGGATCTTGGCCATATCGGTGGCACGGAGGTTGTTTTCCGGCTGACCGGGAATCCAGGCGCCCACAGTAACCTTGTTGTCAAATCCGATCAGGACGCACCATTTGCCGCTGATTCGGGCAAGACCATCGATGACGCCCGTCACGCCCTCTTTATTTCCTGCGGGATTGAAAAGGGTGTGGAGCGGACAGAACGTACCGGGATCCACGATGTATTCGATACGATCCCATACGGTCATTTCGCCTTTTTTGTGGACATCCTCGGCGGGAACGCCTGCATTTTTTGCCTTTTCGAATTCCGCTGCGACTTCTGCATACACTTCCTCAATCTGTGCAACGTTTTCCTTCATTCTTTCAATCTGAGCGGGTTTCAGGGGCTTGCCCAGATCGTCCATCTTTTCAAAGTATTGTCTCATGAATAACTATCCTCCAGTAAATCTGCACTGTAACATGTAACGTAACAGAGGTCAGAAAACCTCGGTTTATGGGTTATTTCTGGGCCAGCAGAGCTCCGCCGACGATCATCTTACAGACATTGGTTGAACCTTCCACCATGGCATAGGTGGGAGCGTCACGATAGTAACGGTTCACTGGATACTCTGTGGAATAACCATAGGCGCCGAAAATGCGCATGGCGCCGATAGCGCACTTGTAGGCCACTTCGCCGGCCAGATATTTGGCCTGAGCTGTTTCAACTGTGTTGCCCAGATTGCCCTGATCCTTCTGCCAGGCAGCCCTGTAGACCATCAGTCTAGCGGCTTCCAATTCGGTGGCCATTTCGCCGATGAGGAACTGGTTGGCCTGGAACGTTCCGATGGGTTTTCCAAACTGTTCACGTTCATTGGCGTATTTGATGGCGGCGTCGAGGCAGGCCTGGGCAAGACCGATTCCGCCGGCCGCGGCGGAGAGACGGGTTCCATTGAGAGAACCGAAAACGATCTTGGCGCCGTCGCCGGGTTTGCCGAGGAGATTTTCCTTCGGGACTTTGACGTTGTCGAGATAGATTTCACCGGTCGGTGAGGATTTGCTTCCCATCTTGTCCAGATCCGTCGTGCGGATGCCGGGGTTGTTCTTCAATTCCACGGCAAATGCGGACAGACCCTTGCCTTTTGCTGCCTTATCCGTATAGGCATAGTAAATGATGACATCGGCGCAGTTGGCATTGGAGATCCAGGTCTTGGAACCGTTCAGCAGATAATAATCCCCTTTGTCCTCGGCAGTGGATTTCATAGACATAACGTCGGAACCGGCGTTGAATTCGGTGATGCCGAAGCCGCCAAGGTATTCGGCTGAAACCAGCTTCTGAACGTACTTCTTCTTGGCTTCTTCCGTTCCATACTTCCAGATGGTGTAGGCGCAGCCAAGGCCTTCCATGTTGATCTGGACGCGAAGCGCGCTGGATGCACGGGAGATTTCTTCTGTGAGGATCATGGCGGCCAGCCAGCCCATGTTGGTTCCACCGTATTCTTCCGGAATGACCGTGCCGAAGAAGCCCAGTTCGCCCATCGGTTTGACGACTTCCTCATAGGGGAAGTAGTGTTCTTCGTCCCATTTGTCTGCAAAGGGAGCAATCTTTTCGGCCGCGAAATCCCGCGCCATGGAGCGTAGCATTTCAAGTTCTTCTGATAAAGCAAAATCCATAATAATGTATCCTCCTTGGTAATGTTATTGTGGTGCAGAAAACCGCTTCAGTCCGTGTCCGCCGTTCCCTAACGGAAAGAAGTCATGATAAAGTCGCGCAAGCGGCTCTACTGACATTATCTTATGAGTGGATGATCGGCGTAACATTTCAAGCATCATGTGGCAAACAACACCGTGCCGGCGCATAGACCGGCACGGTGTTTCTGCATTGAATATCCTGCATTTTGAAGCGGCTGAACCACTTTGTAAAGATCGGTATGGGGTGTTTTCTTGTTTCTTTGGTGTGTAATATCTGGAAAATCTGATCTATTCGATGACCATCAACGCAGCCTCAGCCGCAACCTTGTCACCAACCTTGACCATGATTTGTTTTACGACGCCGCTGACCGGCGACGGGACAGGCATTTCCATCTTCATGGCTTCCATGACCGCGATTTCGTCGTCTTCTTCAACCTTGTCGCCGACATTAACTTTGATTGCTACAACCTTTCCTTCCATGGGTACAGTGACTTCCATAATTTCCTCCTACAGTTTCTTTTGATGAATTTTAACTGCCAGGGCCCATCCCTTTCGGCAACGGAAACCCACTATCTATAAAGCTGGTTGACTGCCATCAAATCCGTGGTGCACTTAACCTATGGGGTTGTTTTTGTCAATAAATATTTTCAACTGTTGTAGATCCGCAGAGTTAGATAGAGGTTCGCCAACTCAAAAATTGAAAAATTGATTAAATAATTCTGCTATCCAGAATCAGCGCGGGTTGAGAAAGAATTTTTTCTTCAGGGCAAATTCTGAAGGAGGAGGGCTGCTCTCTGATCGTCAGGGAAAGAAGAAGATTGATCTTTTATGGAATTGATATTATAAGCAAAAAGGTGCTGTGGTCATGGTTCAAGGTCAGGTTGATCCGACATGACAGGGGCAGGGCGGAAACATACTGAAATAGAAAAATAACATTATTAAGAGGATGGTATGAAAGCGGGATTTATTCAGATCGGACCGGTTTTCGGAAAGGTTGCTGAGAATCTTCAGCAAACAGAGAGTCTGATAAATTGTACAAAGGCGGACCTTCTCGTACTTCCCGAGCTTTTTAATACCGGCTATCTTTTTACTGCCCACCAGGAAGTTGCTGAACTTGCCGAGGAGATTCCTGGCGGAAGAACGACAGAATTCCTGTGCGGAATGGCCCGACGCGGTGGTTCCTTTATTGTGGCCGGATTGGCCGAACGTGAGAAAGGACGGTTTTATAATTCAGCCGTTCTGGTCTCACCAAGGGGTTATCTGGGAACTTATCGTAAAATTCATCTGTTCAATGAAGAAAAACTTTGGTTTCAACCGGGAGATCGCGCCCCTGAACTTTATGATCTTGGCATCTGCCGCATCGGGATCATGATCTGTTTCGACTGGTTTTTTCCTGAGTTCATGAGGATTCTTTCCCTGAAGGGGGCGGATGTCATCTGCCACTGTGCCAACCTGGTTCTGCCTTTTTGCCAGGATGCCATGAAAACCCGCTGTCTGGAGAATCATGTCTATGCCATTACGGCCAATCGGACCGGGCAGGATGTCCGGGATGGCAGGACGCTTTCTTTTACCGGCAAAAGTCAGGTTACCGGTCCCCATGCCGATGTTCTTTATCAGGCCGGATCGATTGGCGATGAGGTGGCGGTTGTCGATATCGATGTTTCCCGGGCCAGGAACAAAAACCTGAATCCTTTTAACCACCTTTACAGGGACAGGAGGGTGGAGTTTTATCGGGAACTCTGTGAAGGCGGGAAATGAAAACCAGATGAATCCATATTTTCGCTTGAAAAAGAGGATTCTTTGGGATATAGCTTGCACCCGTACGACGATGGGCGGTTAACTCAGCGGGAGAGTGCTACCTTCACACGGTAGAAGTCACTGGTTCAATCCCAGTACCGCCTACCAATGAAATCAAGGGGTTGCAGGATTTACTGTAACCCCTTTTCTTTTATGCGTGCCGACTTGTCGACCTGTGAATTTTATGGACGGTCTTTTCAGAACAGAAAAAGATATTTTTCATGCGATCTGACCAACGCCCGAAATGCTTAGTGATCCGTGTCTTACGCCTTTGATGGCCTTCAATGCGTTGGAAAGCTTGCTGATGGTGGTCGGATTTCCCTTGACCGCGACGATTTCCAGGCAGTTGTCATGGTCGAGATGGATGTGCTGTGTTGACTTGATGACATCATGAAAATCGTGCTGGATATCAATTATTTTATTAAGCAAGTCCCGCTGATGATGGTCATAGATATAGGTAATGGCCCCGGCGACTTCCTGATCTTCCGTCCATTCCTTCTTCAATAGCTCCTGGCGGATCAGGTCGCGTATGGCTTCGGATCGGTTTGTGTAGTTCCGATCCTTGATGAACCGATCAAACTGTTTCAGTAACGTGTTGTCCAGTGATACACCAAACCTGACGATATCAGACATGATCTTCCTCTAAGCTGGAATAGGTTGATTTAATAGCACTTCGCGGGCGGATTCGTCAATTTCAAAAATTCGCAGTATTGCGGTTGGTCAGTCGAAGAAAATCCTGTTCCAGGCTGGAAGAGCTGTTATCGGGTGATGACGGCAAAATAAGCGCTTGCAACGGAATATGATGATGAAGATACTGTATTATGATTGTTTTTCAGGCATCAGCGGCGATATGAATCTGGGCGCCATGCTGGATCTGGGTGTTGATCCTGCATATCTGCTGGGGGAATTGAAGAAAGTGAACATCGATGATTCCTATGAAATTCGAATCAGCAGGGAAAAGCGGCGGGGTATTGAAGGAACCCGCTTCGAGGTGCTGCTTCAAACCCATGATCATTCCCATCAGCATCGAACATACTCCGATATTGCTCGCCTTCTTGAGGAAAGCGGAGTTTCCGCCCGGGCAAAAAATACAGGTCTCAATATCTTCCGGAAGGTCGCGGAAGCGGAAGCGAAGGTTCACGGATGTGATGTGGAAGAGGTCCATTTTCATGAAGTAGGAGCCCTCGATTCCATCGTGGACATTGTCGGCGCCGCGGTGTGCCTTGATTATTTACAAGTGGACCGTGTGCTTTCTTCTCCTGTTGAGATAGGGGGAGGCTTTGTCCGCTGCACCCACGGAATTCTGCCTGTCCCCGCGCCGGCAACAGTCGAGATTCTCAGGGGGATTCCCCTGAAATCCGGAGCGGTGGCTTTTGAAACCACGACGCCCACGGGAGCGGCGATCCTTGCCGCTACGGTAGACTCCTTTACGGATAAACTGAATTTTACCCCCGTGAAGATCGGTTACGGCGTCGGGCAGAGGGATACGGAAATTCCGAACGTCCTGAGAATTTATCTCGGAGAAAGCGGGGAGGGGGAGTCTGACCCGGATGTAGCGGAGCAGGATGCCTGGGTTCTGGAGTGTAACATCGACGACATGAATCCGGAACTGTATGATGCGGTTATGGATAGACTGTTCGAGAAGGGGGCGCTCGATGTCACGCTTACCCCGATTCTCATGAAAAAGTCCCGTCCCGCGGTGACCCTGAGCGTTATCTGCGATCAGGAAAGAAAAAAAGAAATGGAAGAAATCCTCTGGCTTCATACGTCGACTTTCGGTTTGAGGGCATACCGGATATCAAAAGTCATGCTGAAAAGGGACTTTTCCACAGTGGAGACGAAATACGGCCCCGTGACTATGAAGCAAGCCTACTTTAAAGGAAAGAGAATCAAGTCTAAACCGGAATATGAAGATTGCAAGAGACTGGCCGGGGAAAAGGGCGTCAGTATTCTGGAAATTCTGGATTTTCTGTCCAGCGGGAAATGCAGATGAGTCGATCTCAGAAATATGACATCCTTGTGAACTTTCTGAAATCTTATGGCTCCTGTGCTGTGGCCTTTTCCGGAGGGGTGGACAGCACATTCCTGCTTTGGGCTGCCCGGGAGGCTCTGGGGGACAGTGTTACCGCCTTGACGGCATCAGCGCCCTATATGCCGAAGGAGGAAATTTGTGAGGCAGGCCGGATTGCGGAAACCATTGGGGTTCGCCATGCCGTGCTGGAAATCCCATTGAACGAAGAGATCCGGTTCAATCCGGACGACCGCTGTTTCCGGTGCAAGAGACAGCTGTTTTCCGCCATGAAGGCCGAGGCGGATCAGCGGGGCATTCCCTCCGTCCTGGACGGTTCCAACCTGGATGACCTGCAGGATTACCGCCCCGGAATGAAGGCTTTGAAGGAGTTGAAAGTCCCCAGTCCTCTTCTGGAGCAGAGATGGCGCAAGAAGGAGATCCGGAAAATCGGACGGGAAATCGGTCTGCCCAACTGGCAGAAGGCGCCCGACGCCTGTCTTTTGTCCCGGATGCCGTATGGTCACGAGATTACCCTTCGCGAACTGGATCGAATCGAGAAAGCGGAGAACTACCTGAGGGAATCGGGTTTCCGCTGTGTCCGGGTCCGCAGCCACGGCAATCTTGCCCGGATTGAGGTCGGCAGGGAGGAGCGCCGGGATTTCTTCCGGGAAACAATCCTGGACGACGTATCCCGGGCCCTGAAGGCTTTGGGTTATGTCTTTGTGGCCCTGGAACTGGAAGGCTATGAGAGCGGAAATATGAACAGAAGCCTTTTGAAATCGGCATCTTCTTAGATTGGGAAAGCATGAGCAAAAATGGATACGGACGTACTCCGGGATATTCTTGAAAAAGTGAAGGAGGGCAGAGTCGCTGTCGATGAAGGAATGGCCCTTTTGAAGAGCCATTTTTATCTCGACGTGGGCTGTGCCAAGATCGACACTCACCGGGAATGGCGCGTCGGTTACCCGGAGGTGATCTTCTGTTCAGGCAAAACGGTTGAGCAGGTAAAAGCGATTGTTAAAGCGATGCTTGAACGCGAGGCCAATATTCTGGCGACGAGAGCCAGCGAAGATCTGTTCGAGGAAATCAGAAAAATCTGTCCCGCTGCCGTTTACTCCTCTCTGGCCAGGGCCTTTACCATAAAGAGAAAAGCCTTGGAGGTCTCTTCCGGCTATATCGCTCTGGTAACAGCTGGAACCTCGGACCTGCCGGTTGCCGAGGAAGCCGCCGTGACCGCGGAACTCTTCGGCAACCGGGTCGAAAGGATTGTCGATGTGGGCGTCGCAGGAATTCACCGCCTGTTTTACAATCTGGAGGCCATCCGGGGAGCCAGGGTGGTCATTGTCGTTGCCGGTATGGAAGGGGCATTGCCCAGCGTCGTGGGGGGGCTGGTCGACAAGCCCGTCATTGCCGTCCCAACAAGTGTCGGATACGGGGCGAGCTTCAATGGTCTTTCCGCGCTTCTTGCCATGCTGAACAGCTGCGCCAGCGGGGTCTGTGTCGTCAACATCGACAACGGATACGGCGCCGGATATCTCGCCGGTATGATCAACAGACTTTAGATCGACAGTCGTTAAAAATTTCTTCTGTTGTCTTTCCGGAAAGGGGGTACCATGAAGTCCTTTACTGTCAAGTCGGATGAACGCGTGGAAATGATCGATATTACGGCTCGAATTCGGGCGGCCGTCAAGGAGAGCAGGGTTAGAAACGGCATCTGTTATGTGTTTGTTCCTCATACGACGGCGGCAGTGACGGTCAACGAAAATGCCGATCCCGCCGTTCCCCGGGATATTCTGATGGGGCTGAGCAAAATCGTTCCCTTCGGCGATCCTCAATACCGCCATATGGAGGGAAACTCCGATGCCCACATCAAGACATCGCTCGTCGGTTCTTCAGAGATGGTGATCATTGAGAATGGCGGACTGGTGCTAGGAACGTGGCAATCGGTCTTCTTCTGTGAGTTTGACGGCCCGCGGACGAGAAAGGTGCTGGTCAAGATCCTGCCCGCCGAATGAGGGAAATCGAGGGGTTTATTCGATCACGATGGAACTGATATCCCTGTCCCATCCGTTTCCATGAAGGCTCCAAACTCCGTGAGGATTTGAGACCGTCCGGGTGAAAGAGCGGCTCCTTCCTTTGAAATTCGCATTCTGATAGACAGTCACCCGGTTGACATCCGACCCTATTTTCAGGCAGGCAATCCGATCATTCCAGGTTTCCGCAGAGTCCTGCGACCGGCTGCGCTGGGTCAGGTCATCAACCTGCTCGCCCTTGTTAAGGATAAGGCAGCTCTCGGGTTTGACGTTCAGACACCGGGGATTGTCGTAAAAAAGAACCTGTCCGGGAAGGGGAGTGGCAATGGGAAGAGGGGGGTCCGTGTCAAGTATCTCGACCCGGATGCCCTCAAAGGAGACTTTTTTCTTTCCCGAGTAGAAGTCGACTTCGGCGGGAGACTTCTGAAATCCACTGCCTGCCGAAGCAACGAGTTCCAGCTCGACCAGGATCGTATCTCCTGCTGTGACATGAATATCTGCGGAACCGTCTGCCTTTTCTTTTTCATAAATCTTCGGCGATGTGCCGTTTCCTGAGGCGTTTAAAAGGGTTAATTCCGCCATGGCTTTGCTCTGGATGCTGGAAATCGTCATCTTCAGAGTGACTTTCCCTGCCGAGGCTTTCGGAGTGTTTACAGTTCCGGAATAAGAGAGCCCGTAGAGGGTAATTCTTGCCCTTCCGTAGGTTTCTCCTCCGCTTCCCTTCTGGACGGAGAATCGTGTTCCCAGTTTAGCCCAGTAAGATGCTTTGGAGTCCGGTGACGCCTTGGCCATGGCCCGCAGGGTTTTCCGGGCCGCATTGGTGTCGGCGGATCCACCGTATTGAAGATTAAGGAAAGAAGGTTCGGGTGACCCCTTGCCGGATTCGTCAAACCGGGTCATGATTGCGATCGCCCCTTTATTTAAGGGAACACTACCGGCGCACAACGCCCTGGCCGGCAGAAGAAAAGTCAGGATGCCGGCAAGCATGAGTGACACGATGATGCATTTTTTTAAAGATGAGATCATGATGATAAAATTTCATCGCGGATTTATCCCCGATTATTAAAGCACAGGTATTTCAAGGATATATCCGCTTATATCTATAGCGGTAATGATATCCGGACAGTGCCGCCCCGTCCGAGGATATCGTGCAGATGGATGTAGCCCTGAAGCTGATTGCCGCCGTTTACAACGGCAAGGGCGGTGATTTCATCCTTCTGCATGAATTCGATTGTCTGGGCAAGAGACCAGCTGTCTTGAATCGACTTGGGCGAGCGGGTCATGATATCGTCAATCCGTTTTTCTGAAATATCGAGGCCTTTTCGAACGAGACGACGCACATCGCCATCGGTCAGGATGCCCTGGAGACGGTTGAGTTCATCGGTCACCAGAATAAAGCCCTTGTTTTTCTCATCGAGAACCGAGATGGCATCGATCGCCGATGTCCCGGCATAGATCTGAGGCATATCCGAACCACTGATCATGACATCCCGGACTTTTGCCCGCAAACGCTGTCCCAGGCTCCCCCCGGGATGGAATTTATAGAAATCCTTTTCGCTGAATTTGTGCTTGTCGATCAGGGCGACAGCCAGGGCGTCACCCATGGCCAGTGTGGCCGTGGAGCTTGAGGTGGGAGCCAGCCCGAAAGGGCATGCCTCCCGTTCCACGCCCACGTCGATCACCGCATCGCTGGCTCGCGCCATCGTTGAGGAGGGGTTGCCCGTAAAAGAAATCAGAGGAGTGCCGATTTTCTGCACGCTGCTGATGAGACGGTTTACTTCTTCGGTTTCCCCGCTGTTGGAAATGGCCAGAAGCACGTCATCCTTGGTTACAATGCCGAGATCGCCGTGAAGGCCTTCAACGGGATGAAGGAAAAGGGCCTGAGTGCCGGTGCTGGTCATCGTGGCGACAATCTTTTTCCCGATCAACCCGGATTTTCCGATTCCGGTCACAATCACCCTTCCTGGAGAACGATAGATAATATCCACTGCCCGGGAAAAATTTCCATCCAGTCTGCCGATAAGCTGCAGGATGCTTTCCGCTTCAATTCTGAGAACTTCTTCTGCCCGGACAATCGTCTGATCTTTTTGCATATTCTGTTGCCTTGTCATTAAGTTACTATATTTGTTTTTTATAAACCAGCCGCTTTGCTATCAAAAAAAAACCGGTGTGACAAGAATGATTTTCACCCTGATTCCCAAGATTACATCGTCGCCACGTTGTATAGCACCGGTTTTACGGGTATTTGGACACCTTATTTTGAGAGGGCCGGTTAAAATGGGGATGCTCGTCAATCTGAAAGATTGAGCCTTGAACATTGAGCATCCACTCGCTGGTTCTGTTTCCCGAGTGGGGATACGTTCTTTGTCGGGAATGATCGATCATTGCGCTGAAGGTCAGGTTAATGGTATAGTTCTTCCGGTCTTTTCTCTGTTTTTCTGTCAGGGATGAAAAACGCATTCAGAACGATATCAAGGAGCAGGAAGGAGGAAGAGTTCATGTCGAAAACGGAAGAAAATTTGGGTGAGGCATTTGCCGGTGAGTCCCAGGCCAATCGAAAGTATCTGGCTTTCGCGGCAAAGGCGGAACAGGAAGGATATTCCCAGGTTGCCAGACTATTCCGGGCGGCTGCCGAAGCCGAGACGGTTCACGCCCATAATCACCTGCGGGCCCTGAAGGGCATCCGCAGCACAAAAGAAAATCTGGAAGAGGCTGTTTCCGGGGAAAGTCACGAGTTCAGGGAAATGTACCCGGCGATGATCGATCAGGCCAGGGCCGAGGGAAATAAGGAGGCGGAACGTTCATTCGTGTATGCCAATGAGGTAGAGAAAGTGCATCACCGATTGTACGAAGAAGCGCTGGCGAAAATGGGCAGCGCTGAAGAAGTCTATCCGTATTACGTATGCCCGGTCTGTGGTTACACGGTTGGAAAAGATGCCCCGGAGACTTGTCCTGTCTGCGGCGCCAAGGGAAAGGTCTTCAAAAAGATCGACTGAGGTTTTCGAATATTTTCCCCCGGATTCATGAAGATTACTGCAAAGATCCTTTCGACGGCTGTTGGAGAATCCGTACTGTCGGGAGGATCTTTTTTTTGAGGAGAGTGAATACACAATGCCGGCGGACATTCTGATTCTGAGCGCGGGACTCGCCTTATTCCTCTTCGGGATGGTCAAATTAAGCCAGTCCATGCAGACGGTTTTTACGGAGAGGATACGCACCTATATCCGCTATGCCGTGGAAAGGCCGGTCTATGGCCTGCTCACCGGCATGATCACGACGATGCTTTTCCAGAGCAGTTCCGCCACGACCGTACTGACCATTGGGATGGTCAGTGCCGGATTGATCAGTTTTTATTCCTCGCTGGGCATCATCCTGGGAGCCGACATCGGAACGACGCTGACGGTGCAGCTTGTAGTCTGGAAAATGACCGCTCTGTCACCGGTGGTCGTCATTCTGGGCGGTCTGATCTGGGCCATTGGCAGAAATTCCTGGACGCTCATCGGGGAGGCGCTGTTTTACTTCGGTCTGATGTTTTTCGGACTGAGCCTGGCCACCACGGCTACGGCGCCTCTTCAGGACACGCCGTTTTTCGTTCATCTGTTTCAGGAAACGAAAAATCCGCTTCTGGGGGTTCTGGTGGGTGCGGTTTTTACGGGAATCATTCAATCTTCGGCGATCCCCATCAGCATGCTCGTCATCCTGGCTCAGCAGGGAGCCATGGGCATCGAGAACGCCCTGCCGATCGTGATGGGGGCCAATGTCGGAACGACCGCCACGGCCCTGCTGGCGGGATCTGTGGCGAGCATCAGCGGAAAACGGAGTGCGGCTTCACACTTCCTTTTTAAATTTCTCTGCGTTCTGATCTGTCTTGCGGTTTTTCCATTCTTTGTCGATATCCTTAAAAGAATGTCCACTTCGGCAGCTCAGCAGATTGCCCTGGGGCATCTGCTTTTCAATGTCCTGCTGGCGGTTTCCTTTATTTTCATTCTGAAGCCTTTTTCCCGCCTTATCGAAAAACTCATTCCCGGAACGGAGGAAACCCTTCCTCTTTGGCCTCTGTATCTGAATGAGACTTGTCTGAACAATCCGCCTGAAGCCCTCCGCTGTGTCAAAAAAGAACTGGAAAGAGAGGCTTTTCTGGCCAACAGAATGATGACCGAAAGTTTGGCCCTGTTTGAACATTATGAACGGGCCAGGCAGGAGAATATCCTCTATATGGAACTGGTCGTTGATCATCTCCGCAGAGACGTGGTCCGATATTTATGGAAGTTGTCACGTAATTCCCTGACCGCGCAGCCATCCCGGACGCTGTTCAACTATACCGCAATGGTGGATGACATCGAACGAATTGCCGATCATGCCGTCAATATCATAGAACTGGCACGGACTCGAAATAAAAGAAATGTTCAGTTTACGGAAATGGGAAAAGTGGAATTTGATCATATTCGGCAGCTTGTGGCAGCCAACGTGGATGACGCCCTGGCGCTGATTTCTCAGTGGGATGAAGAAAGAATTCGCAACATCACCTGCCGTGAAGCGCAGATCGATGTGGAAGTGAAGGAATCCAGGGATCGCCATCTGGTCCGTTTTTATAACCAGATTGACGCCGCTGAATCCGGTCCCATTTTCATTGAACTGCTCATTCAGCTGGAACGGATTTCGGATCACTGTCAGAATATCGCCGAATCGGTCGATGAACTGAAAGAGGAATGATTTCCGGCAAATTTCTTGACCCCCGGATAATCCCTGTGCTATTTTTTTGTTAATTTCAGCGGTCTTTTTCTCTTGGGTATTTCCAGCATTTTTTAATTTAATTCCGAAAGGTTTTATCAACCCACCGCATAAGGAGGCCGACTTATGGAAAAGCGTCTTAATGCCCTGAATGTCGCTCTGCAGAACGAAACAAATGAACGGGAGTTTTATCTGCAGCAGGCCGGAAGAACCGGGAATCCACTGGGAAAGGCGATGTTCGAACAGATCGCCGATGAAGAGCTGGAACACTACGAGAGGCTGAAGCAGCTCCATGACCGCTGGGTCAAGGAGGAAAAGTGGCCGGAGACGCTGCCGCTCAAGGTAAAAGAGACCTCCGTAAAGGATGTCCTGAAGAACGTCCTTAAATCCGTCAAGCAGATGGCTGCCGGAAACGCGGATGATATGGAAGCACTTCGGACAGCAATTGATTTTGAAGCGAAGGGAACGGCCTTTTACGCCCGCCTGCGGGATGAAGTGACCGATCCTCAGGAAAAAGCCTTTTTCGATCTTCTGTCCCGGATCGAGCACGAGCACTTTTCTTCTCTGAAAGACACAGAGCAATTCCTGACGAATCCCGCAGCCTGGTATCAGGAACAGGAAAGATCAGGGCTGGACGGCGCCTGATATGGAATCCGATGCCGGTGAGGAAAGGATATCTTCCCCTGCAGGATTCTCCAGGGCTTCCATCCGCAGGGTGAGATCATCCCAGTCTTTGTAAAACTGTTCAAGTTCCCTGTCTATCGAATGCAGCTCCTGCCGCAGCGTCTTCAGTTTTTCAGGGTCACGGTAGATGTCCGGTGTGCAGAGGGTCGCCTCGATGGCGCCTTTCTGTTCTTCCAGGGAGGTGATGGTCTGTTCGACGGCATCGAGTTCTTTTTTCAGGGTGCTGCGGATTTTCGCGCGCCGGTTTCGTTCCTCCGCTTCCAGCCGCCGCAGTTCTTTTCTCTGGAGCTTGCTTTCCCGGCCGTTATCGATCGGGACCGCCGCCTGCTTACCTGACTGCGCCGCACCGATGCCGCCCAGGAATTCCTCCCGTTTGGCAATGAAATAAGAATAGTTGCCCTTGTACTCAAAGGCCTGTCCATCCCGGATTTCGATGACCCGGTTGACAAGGCGGTCCAGGAAATACCGGTCATGGGAAACGAGGATTACGGTGCCGGAGTAGTCCAGCAGGGCTTCCTGGAAAATGTCCTTTGTCTTCATATCCAGGTGGTTTGTCGGTTCATCCAGAATGAGAAGATTGGCGTCCTGCATGAGGATTTTCAGCAGGGCAAGGCGGGATTTCTCGCCTCCGGAAAGGACGGCCACCGGTTTGTAAATGTCGTCGCCGGAAAACAGGAACGCCCCGAGAAGATTCCGTTTTTCCTGGTCGTTGCACCGGGTCGGGACGCTGTTGATGTCCTCCAGAATGGTCCTGTCGTAACTCAGATTTTCCGCGCTTTCCTGGGAGAAGAAAGAAAGTTTGACATGCAGCCCGTAATGGACATCGCCGGCGCTGGGTTCTTCGATCCGGCTCAGCAGTCGGGAAAGGGTGGATTTGCCCGCGCCGTTCATGCCCACCAGGGCGATTTTTTCCCCCCGTGTGACCGTGAAATTCACATTGGAAAACACTTCGTTGTCCCCATAGGCTTTGGACAACCCACGTACGGAAATCGCATCTCTGCCGCTGGGCGGGCATGCGGGAAAGTGGATGCGGACGGTTTTTTCGGCCCCTTCCGCACGGATCAGCTCTATTTTTTCGAGCATTTTTACGCGGCTCTGGACTTGGGCTGCCTTTGTTGCCTTGTAACGGAACCGTTCAACAAATTCCCGGATTTTCCTGATTTCCGCTTTCTGGCTTTCCATTTCCTTCAACAGGGCCAGGCGCCGTTTTTCTTTCTCGGCAAGATAATAGGAGTAGTTTCCCTTGTACAGCGTAATTCTCCCCTGGGACAGTTCCGCGGTCGAGGTCGTGATCTTGTCGAGAAAAGTGCGGTCGTGGGAGACGGTGATCAGCGTTCCCGGATAATCCCGCAGGTAGCTTTCCAGCCATTCCATGCTTTCCGTATCCAGGTGATTGGTGGGTTCGTCGAGGAGCATGATGTCCGGCCGCGACAACAGAATCACGGCAAGAAGAATCCTCATTTTCCAGCCGCCGGAGAATTCCAGGCAGTTTTTGGAAAAATCCGCATCCCGGAATCCGAATCCATGGAGCACCTGCCGGGCCCGGGCTTCGAAGGCATAGCCGTCTTTCGCCTGAAAAGCCGCCACAGCCTTCTCATAGGTTTTCAGCAGAGCCTCATGCTCAGGGTCGTCGGCCGGGCACAGAGAAACCCGCTCTTCGCAGGTTTTCATGGCGTCTTCCAGCTCTGCCAGTCCGCTGCGTTTTTTGAGAAAATCCAGGATATTGAGGGATTCCAGCTCAATGAGATCCTGGGGAAGATACCCCAGGGTCGTATTTTTCCGGTCGACGATGTCGATGCTGCCGCCGTCCAGCTCCAAGCCGCCCGCGATGGCCCGCAGCAGGGTCGTCTTGCCTGCGCCGTTGTCTCCCACCAGACCGATCCGGCTCCGAGGGGAAATCATCCAGCTTACGTCGTCAAAGATCACCCGGTCGCCGAAGGAAAGGCGGATATTGTTGAAATTAATCAAAACTCTGGACCTCTTTTTTTCATGCCGTTGTCGGGCAGGAAGGTTTTCGAACAGAGTCCGTTAATCAGAAATAAGGAAAAAATACAACTGTTGAAAAGTATGATCCGCGGAATTTACCATTGACAAGGGCGCTGGCCTCTGTATAACAGCCAAAGCGGAGAAGGTTGGTTTTTCCCGCGCGCAATGAAAACGAAGCGACGGGGGAAGTCGGGGAAAACCATTCAAGGTAACGGATTTATTTCGGTTCCAGATCAGAGGTGATATAGGGGCGGCCGGGCGGATGCGATGAAGGCGTACACATAAGAAAGCGTCGAAGAGCCGATAAAGCAGGCCACGAAGATAGTGCAGTGAAATGGAACCGAGGTGATTTTCCGATTAACGGAGCGACTGATCATATGAGCATATTTCAAAAGAAACAGGGATTTTTTGACAAACTGAAGCGGGGGCTTGCCAAGACGCGAGATCTGCTTTTGACCGATGTGGACGATATCATCCTGGGAAAGAAGGAGATCGATCAGGAGCTTTTCGATGAACTGGAGGAAGCGCTGATCGCGGCAGATGTGGGGCCGGCCTTTACCTCGGAACTGATTGAAAAGATGACCGATTCGGTCAAGCGGAAAGAACTGGATTCTCCCGAGCGGCTGAAGGAAGTCCTGCGCAGCACGATGAAAACACTTCTGAAGAAGAACGAAGCGCCGCTCGTTATCCCGGAGAAGCAGATTTTCACGATCCTCGTCGTCGGCGTCAACGGGACGGGAAAAACCACCACCATCGGCAAGCTGGCGAATCAATTCAAGGAGGAGGGTCGAACTGTTGCAATGGTTGCTGCCGACACCTTCCGGGCAGCGGCTATCGAGCAGCTGGAGATCTGGAGTCAGCGGGTGGGGGTGCCCCTGATAAAGCAGAAGCAGGATTCAGATCCCTCGGCGGTCGTTTTCGATGCGATTACAGCGGCAAAATCCGGCAAAGCGGAGGTGTTGATTATCGATACGGCGGGGAGGCTTCATACCCAAGTCAATCTCATGGAAGAAATGAAGAAGATGAAGCGGATCATGGGCCGCGAACTTCCCGGCGCGCCTCATGAGGTTCTCCTTGTCCTGGACGCGACGACGGGCCAGAACGCCGTCAACCAGGCGAAAATGTTCACCGATGCCGTGGGAGTGACCGGGATCGTCCTGACGAAACTCGACGGGACGTCCAAGGGCGGCGTCATTCTCCGGATCGCCCAGGAATACAACATCCCTATCCGGTACATCGGCATCGGCGAGGGGCTGGACGATCTCCGGGAATTCAATAGCGAGGAATTCGTGGAGGCCCTGTTCGAACAGGGCAATCATTAGCCCTTGGCCGCCAAGCTCTTTCAGCATGGACAAGCCTTTGTTGACAAGGGATTTTCCAATGCCTTGTCTCTGATACCCCGGCAACACGGAAAGCGGGCCGATACCGTACCAGATTCCTCTAAGGAATTTTGTTGCATATTGAGATGACTGAATCGATGCGGCATAGTTCCGTGACGAGGCTATGACCTTGTGTACCCGCTGTTAATGATCGCTTAACTTTACATTCATCTGTTCGAATAACGGAGTGAGTTCTTTCATACAGAAAGCCTGGTGTGCCTTGACGGCCTCCTGAAACAGATACCAGTCTGAATTTTGCCAATTACCCTTCCATTGATGGTGGTCTTTGAAAACAGTCAGGGAGGGCATGAAGTCGTCGGGGAGTCCCTTTATGGAAGTTTCAACGGCGCTGTTGAACCAGGTGCGTGGTTCGTAATCCGGCAGTCTGAACAACTTGTCGTATTTCTCGAGTCGGGCCTCCGCACCCATCAATTTTTCGCCGCTGAATACCGGTCCCATGGCATTCTGCAGGTCCTCCTGCAAAACAGGCCATGACGCGTCTTTATTCTTTCCTTTTGTACAGAGAGAGAATTCCTGAAACAGGCATTTGGCGGCATCGAGGAAACGGTGATGGTTGTTCACCTGATTGTTTATGATCCGGCTGTCGTTCCAGCAATGACCCATCCAGTCGGGATGATTGATGAAATCGGCATGTCCGATATTGGGCAGCAGATTCATGTCCTGTCCATTAATGCCGTCGTACCAGCCTACGAAGTTCTGATGCGCCCACGTGTCGGCGAAGGCGTGAGCGGCCACACCCAGACGATGAAGCCGGTATGGGGACTTTTCTTTTCGTGTTGCTTTCATGATCTTGCGGGCAAGATTGTTGCGGGGGGTCGTTGTTAAGATGTGCATCTTTCCATCAGACCGCCGAGCGGAGGGCGCAAGGGGATCACCGGGGAGAAAATGAAATATAGGGTAGATCCGCATCAGTTCGCGCTTGGGCTTGAGAATGTCCATGGTTTGACTGATATACACTTCATACTCTGTGCCGGAATCCGCATCGTGAATGGAACACAAGGTGTCATTGTCGTCTACGAGTTGAGAGGCGTGAGCGATGGTTCGAGCTTCTTCATCACTGAAGCCCGCTCGTCTGGCTATGATGCCGGTGATGTGGTAATGAAATTCCTTGTCCATTTTTGACACTCTTTCTGGCTGAGTTCGTTGTTCCTTTTCCTTCAAGGGGATATGGTTTCTACTTGCTTCCCCCGTATCCTCCTTTCCTGAACACATAAATCGCCCATCCCAACGTTTCTCTTCCCCACCTCAAATACGCTGTCTTGTTCTCACGCACGCGCTTCAGCACAGTCTCCACATCGGGATCGTTCTGATGGTCACTTGCCCAGGTTTCTGCAGCATACCATTGGAGCCCCTCATACTTATCCCAGTCATCCTGGCTGCTTACGAGTGTGTAGACCGCCTCCAATCCGTGCTCTCGCCCGACCTCTACATTCTGATAATGCGTTCCGAAGTCGCTCCGTGTCACTCCGATCGCTTGTAAATACTCTCCTTCCGGTTCATGACGCCAGTACGGTTCTCCCACAACGATCCAACTTTCCGGGGTTGCCATCCTGTATAGCGCGTTCAACGTCCCTCGATGCCCGCCATAAATCCAACTTGCACCGATGCAGGCTACCAGATCAAAGCTCTCCAGGGTTTCCGGGAGATACTCGGCCCCATCCATCTCCAGGAAGGAGAGTTGGGCATCCGGAACACGTGTCTGGTGCTTTTTGCGGACTTCTGCAATGCAGTAAGGAGAGAAATCAATCCCTGTTCCTGTCATTTGCCGATATCGTTCTGCAAGCCTGATAATAAATTCGCCCTTTCCGGTGGCGATTTCAAGCACGCGTGCGCCAGGTTTCAGACGCAGAAGCGTAATCAGCTGATCCAATTTCTCAAGACTCATCGGATTGCAGAGGATGTGCTCACGATGAGTGATGTCAAAGAACTTCCACATGTCCATAGGTGTACCCCCTCTGTCAATGTTGATCTAACTTCTTTATATCTCGTTTGCTTTACTGGTAAAATTTTCGTGTTTGGCTTCTGTTTAAAATGCTCACGATCAGCTTTTTGACCGTTTCCATCTCTTCCGGTTTGCTGACCGCAACGAAGAGAGTGATACTTGCCAACGCCTCATTGCTGATCAGTGTTTCCTTCCGGTCATTGTACGGCCTGGTAATCTCTGTGAACCGTCCGGTGCTGACCCGGAAGCCTGCCCCATTCTTCAAAGCCACATGACCTGAGAAGACGGATGCTTGGTTCGTTGTGCGAAAACACGAAACCCAGGACCGTCTTTATCCTTAATTTCTGCGTCATTCCCAATGCTTCCGCAAGCAGGCGGCGCCCAGTCCTTTGCCGCACTCTTCAGGCGAGATGTAGATACTGATCTCCGCCGTGTGATTATACGTCTGCCATATGCCTTGCTTTTCAGCCTGCCTTTAACTGCGGCGAATCTTTATAAATCCCTTGACATAGCGTATGCAACTCTTTATTTTCCTCTGTCCGGCTATCATGTCAAAATTAAGGTTCTCGTGACGGCGGAGATCTTTCTAGGTTGGCCATTCCTTCCTTGTTGCGGTTGAAATTCAATGAGCAGCTTCGACTCCGGTCAACCCCGGACAACCTTCAGGGAGATTACCGGAAAGGGTTTCGTTTTTATCTGGACTTTGAGCGCGTCTGAATTAACAGGGAGAGAAAATAAAATGAAAATCATCGAATGCGTGCCCAATTTCAGCGAGGGAAGAAACCGCGAGGTCGTCGAAAGCATCGTTGCGGTATTGACCGCTGTTTCTGGTATCCGGCTCCTTGATTACAGCCTGGATGCGGATCATCACCGCAGCGTGGTCACCTTCATCGGATCACCGGACACGGTGGTTGCCGGTGCGCTGGCGGCCTGTAACCGGGCGGTTGAACAAATCGACATGCGGAAACATCGGGGCGGCGTTCATCCCCGCATCGGCGCGGTGGATGTGGTGCCTTTTATTCCCCTGGACGATGCGGAGATGAAGGACGCCATTGCCGCCGCACACAGCTTTGGGGCTATATTCGGCGACCAGAATCAAATCCCCGTTTACTTTTACGGAGCTGCAGCCTTGACGTCCGAGCGAAGGGAACTTCCCGCTGTGAGAAGGGGAGGGTACGAGAGCCTTGAAGAACGACTGAAAGATCCTTCCTGGAAGCCCGATGCGGGACCCGCTGTTTTTAACGCGAAAAGCGGGGCCACGGCTGTGGGAGCGAGAATTCCCCTTGTCGCCTTCAATGTGGTGCTGAACTGTTGCGATCTGGAACCAGCCCGGGAAATCGCCCGATGCATCCGCCAGTCCAGCGGCGGGCTGCCGCACGTGAAAGCCATCGGGATTCCCCTGGAAAGTCGGCAGGTCGTGCAGGTCTCGATGAATCTCACCGATTACCGGGAGACCTCCATGTGCCGCGTTTTCGATGAGATCAAGGCCAGGGCTGAGTGTTTGGGCGTCGAAATCCTGGAATCAGAGCTGATCGGACTGGTCCCCCGGGATGCCCTGGGCGGAAGAGACCCCGAATATTTCAAGCTGAAGGATTTCACCAGCAGCCGCATTCTCGAAGAGTGCCTCTGCGATCCCGATTTCCCATTCAAGAAAGCCGAATAATTCAGCTGATTATATATTGATCTCCGTGTTCCCTTTTCGACCCGTCCAGGGAGGGGAATCTCAAAAAGCGACGGCCTGCGCGGGAACAAACGCTCCAGCTCGGGTCGCGATCTGGACTATCCTTTGCTGTGTCTGGCAGTGCAGGGAAATCATCCTTCTCCCCGTTGACCAATCCATTTATCTCCCGGCGAAAATTATCAGTCATTCCGCGCTGATTTCCATCCTGGCTTCCCTGAGAACGTCAGGGGTCAAAATAAGAATTTTGGAAGTCACAAATCAGGGTTATCCTTATAGTTCATCCGGATAAGTTATCTTATAGTGGAATGAATCCATAGAATGATCAATAAAATGCCTTCAAAAGAATGGTATGAAATGAAGCGTTGATTTCATTTCCTTGTCCGGGAGGATGGAAAAGGCATGGAGGAAAGACAGAACCGGCTTTGCCGGAAATGGCCCTCTGGAATTCCGGGGGCTTTGTCTGACAGAAAGGCAGTCTTCTCATGGGCATCACGAATTCAAGCACAGGAAAACACCGGAATGAAAGCGGCTTTACCCTCATCGAAATCCTGATCGTCGTCATCATCATCGGTCTCATCGCTTCCCTCATCGCACCCAATCTGATCGGAAGGTTCGAACGTTCCAAGGAGGAAATCGCCAAGACACAGGTGGAAATGCTGTCCTCCAGCGTCCTGGCTTTCAAGGTGGATGTCGGCCGCTACCCCGAAACGCTGGAGGAGTTGATCAAATCGTCGGACGCGAAATGGCGGGGACCCTATCTTTCCAAACAGATGATCCCCAGGGATCCCTGGGATCAGGAGTATCAGTACAAAGCCCCCGGCGAGCACGGTCCCTTTGACCTCTATTCTCTTGGAACCAACGGCAAGCTGGATGAACAATCCATCAAGAACTGGTAGCCATGCACCTTTCGCAATTTTTGCAGGAAACCTGTCATCTGACGGATGAGGACCTCAAAAAAGCTCTGAAGCTTCAGAGGGATTTGGGGGGGGAGCTCGGCCGCCTGCTGGTGCAGATCGGCGCCATGACCGAAAGTCAGCGGGTCGAGGCTTTGTCCTCGTATCTCGACATTCCCCTGTATTCCGGCGGGGGGGCGATGGAGGATTCTCTGGCCGCCTTTCTCAGCAATCGCCTGGACTATGATTTCCTGCTCAAAAACCACTTCATCCCCCTGGCGGTGGATCACGAAAGGAAACTCCTTGAGGCTCTGACCAGCGATCCTTTCAATTCCTCCATGTCCGATTACGTGGTCAAGAACCTTGGCTATGCCGTCCGCCTGATTCTCGCTCCGGAAAAAACCGTCGATGAACTGGCAAGGAGCTATCTGGACGGCCAGGATCGGGAGTTCGTATCCCTGGTCGTCGAAGAGGACGCGGAAAAACTCAAGGAAATGGCCTTCGAGGCGCCGGTGATCAAGTACCTCAACAGCCTCCTGAACAAGGCCGTGGAAATGCGGGCCTCCGACATCCATATCGAGTCTTCGGAGAAGAAATACCGGGTCCGATTCCGGATCGACGGGATTCTGCACGACATCGATACGCTGGAGGAGGCGTTTTATCTGGCCACGGTTTCGCGCATCAAACTGCTGGCGGAACTGGACATCGCGGAAAAGAGGCTGCCTCAGGACGGAAAATTCACGACCCGAATCGCCTCGCTTTTTCTGGACATCCGCGTCTCCACTCTGCCCACGATCAACGGGGAAGGCGTGGTCCTGCGACTGCTCTATCGGGAAAAGGTTTCCCTGGATCTGGATTATCTGGGGCTGGATGCGGACCACAAAGCCGTTGCCGTGGAACTGATTTCCCACCCTTACGGAATGATCCTCGTGACCGGGCCGACCGGATCGGGGAAGAGCACGACCCTGTATTCCATGCTGACCCGCCTGAATCATCCGGACCGCAAGATCATTACCATCGAAGATCCGGTGGAGTACCAGCTGCAGGGGATCAATCAGATCCAGGTCCGCGGTGAAATCGGATTGACCTTTGCCGCCGCCCTGCGCTCCATTCTCCGCCATGACCCCGACATCGTGATGGTCGGTGAGATCCGCGATCGGGAAACGGCGGAAATCTCCATCCAGTCCGCCCTGACGGGGCACCTGGTCCTTTCGACCCTGCATACCAATGATTCCCCCAGCAGCCTCTTCCGTCTGATCGAAATGGGCATCGAAGACTACCTGCTGAACGCGGCCATCATCGGGGTCATGGCTCAGCGGATCATTCGGAAAAACTGTCCCTTCTGCAGCCGTCCCGATCCGGCGGCGGAACCACCGCTGCGGGAATACGGCCTTCATGAACTCGCCGAAAAGTACGCGCCCCTTCTGGAAGAGGGGATATCTCTCCGTCGCGGAGAGGGATGTCCTCAATGTGGGGAAACAGGCTATCGGGGGAGAATCGCCATCTTTGAACTCTTTGAATATACTGATGATCTCAAGGAGATTCTTCTGAAAAAGCGGTCGCTGGAAGCCCTGCGCGCGGCCCTGACGGAACGGACGTCCTTTCGCCGGCTCCGGGAAGACGGCATCCTGAAGGTTGTCCGGGGAGAGACCACTCTTGAAGAAGTGTTGAGGGTCTGCTGATGGAATTTGCCTATTCAACCCTCGATTCTGCCGGTCAGGAAAACCGGGGCATCCTCTCCGCCGGTGATCGGATGGAGGCCCTGGCCAAGCTGAGGGCGCGGGGGTTGACGGTTACGAGTCTGGTCGAAAAGAGGAAAAAATCGGAGTTTCGGTTTGCCTGGCGCAAGGGGATTTCACTGCAGGATCTTTACAGCCTTTCCCGGGAAGTGAGCACCCTCCTGCGTTCGGGCATGCGGATCGACCGCTCGCTGGAACTGCTGCGCAACGGCGCGAAAAAGCAGGCCATCAGGGATGTGCTGACCGCTGTGCTCAATGACGTCAAGGCAGGAGGCGATGTCGCGGCGGCCTTTGAAAAGACAGGCTCTTTTTCACCCTTCCTGGTCAGCATGATTCAGGTCAACGAGGCGGCCGGCAATCTGCAGGCGGCCTTCGAAAACATCGCCCAGTACCTGAAATTCCAGATTTCCTTCCGTGCGGAAATCCGGAATGCCATGACTTATCCTCTGTTCCTGATCTGTGCCAGCATCCTGACGTTTCTGGCCATTTTCCAATTTGTGGTTCCCCGGTTTTTCAGCATCTTCGGCACGAACACGACCAGTCTGCCCCTGCCTGCTCTTGTGCTTTACACCTTGAGCGAATGGTTCAACTTCACCAGCCTGGCCATCTTTATGGGCGCGGGCGGCGTTTTGTGGCTGGCCCGGAAACTTTATCCCGGCCGCGTTCGGCTGCCGAATCTTTCCAGCCGCCTGATCTCTCTGCCCGGGGTGGGGAAGCTGATTCTCAACCTCGAAATTTCCCGCTTCTGCTATTCCATGTACTCCATGCTGTTAAGCGGCGTCGAATTCCTGCGGGCGCTGAGGCTTTCCATCTCTCTGATTCAGAATGCCACCCTGCGGAACGCCCTGACGCCCATCGTGGGACAGATCAGGGAGGGGCGGAAGATTGCCGATGTCTTTGCCGAAATTTCCCTCCTGCCCGACATCATGCCGAACATGATCCGGGTGGGCGAGGAGAGTTCCAACCTGAAGGAAATCTTTTTTGAACTCTACACGATGTTCGACGAACGCTTCAAAAACAGCATCAAACGTCTGCTGACTCTTGTGGAGCCCGTGATTATCGTCGTGATGGGTGTCGTGGTCGGGTTTATCGTCATTACCCTGATCATGACGGTCATGAGCGTCAGCAGCATCAAGCTTTGAGGCGTCTGCGATGCGCGGCCTCCTGAAACGGCAGAATGGGTTTACGCTTCTTGAACTGGTGACGGTGACGGTCCTTATCGCCCTCATGCTTTCCGTGGCCCTGCCTGTTTCTTATGACATGTTCAGCCGCTACAAGGCCGCGCTCCGGGCTCAGGAGGTCATGTTGTACGTTTCCGGGCTTCACCGGGAATCCTTCCTTTACAGCGAGGAGCATCTGCTGGATTCCCGGAACAGCACCCTGATGGTGAATGGAAAGGACATATCCTTTGATGGTGTGCTCATCTCCGTCGAGGAGCCGATTTTCTTCTACCGCACCGGTGCGACCTCCAACGGTGTAATCCGGATTGTCTCGGGCAGTGAACGTTATCTCCTGAATGTGACCGCTCCCTTTGGAGCACTCAAACTGGAGCCGGAGGAGGAGCGCGGATGACGCGGCCTGGAGCCTTGAAAACAGGCGGATTTCTTGTTCTGGAGATCCTTATCGCCGGCCTGATCCTTACCTCCGGAATCGCCGCGACCATGTATCTTTTCCGGATGGGCTTCGAACACCTGGAACGGGCGAAAATATCCAACACGCTGTCGGCGAAGCTTATTCAGGCCTCCGGTCTGATCCGGACTCTGGATCTGCAGAAAAAAAACGGAACGGAAGATATGGGCGACGGGGTCAGACTTACGTGGGAAGCCCGCCCGCTTTCTTCGATACAGCCGATCGCTGTCTCCGATGCGGGAAAGATTTCTTCTTCCCTTCATGACCTCTTTCTGTATCGGGTTGATTTTCATCTGTCGTTTCAGGGCGTGATGAGGGAATATCAGATCCATGTCTTCAGATACAAGTCGAAGTCTTCGACGAAAGATGCGCCGGGCTGAGTCTCGGGGCTACACGCTGATCGAGGTGGTCGTGGCCATCGCCATTTTCGCGGTGATGCTCATGCTGGCTGGGATGGCCTTGAATCAGGGTCTCCGCCAGTACCATGGGCTGATGGAGAAAGGGCTCGATTTCTGGAGCTATGCCCGGATGATCTGGATCGACAAAAGCTTCAACTCGGTGACCGATTATTACGTCCGGACTCGGGCTGACGGCTGGTTTCCTTACTTCCGGGGCGGCACGGACAGCGTTTCTTATGTGTCCCTTGCGCCATTGGCCGGAAAGCTGCCCGTGGTGGTCTGGATAAAAAAGGAGGCGGATGGGAACGGGAGCTCCGCCCTGACCTATTATGAACTTCCTGTTTATACGATGACTTATGAGGAAATTGACCGGAGCTGCCTCTTCGGCGATTACAGAAAAGGGCAGGCCATCCGGATGCTGGAACAGCTCGACGGCGTTTCATTCAGATATTACGGTTATGACGCCGCAAAAGGACGATACGAATGGTTTGACCGTTTTGAAGGAAACAGGATGAAACGGCTCCCAGCGCTGATCCAGGTATCCTATCGCCAGGGGGATTCGAAGGGCAGCCTGGTTTTCAACCTCAACGTAAATTCGCTGTTGAAGACGGCTTACAATGCGACCTATTCCAACAAACCATAACCGCGGATCAGCCAGCATCCTCATGGTCTTCATGGTGGCGGTGCTGCTGACCGTGGGGCTGGGATTCAACTGGCTGGTCAAGGAGCATCTCAAGGCCGCGGAAAGCCTGAAGAACAAGACGGAGGCCATCGTCATGGCGCGGTCGGCTTATGACACCCTGATTTATCTATTGCTCAACGGAAAAGTGATGCCCCGGGAGGTGGTCCTTTCGGGTTTCGACGAAATGACTTCGCTCCGGAAGCTTTCCCTGGATAATACGGCGGTGCCGTTAGACGGAGATGTGAATGTCCGTATTCAGGACAGCAACGGTCTGCTGTCCCTGAACACCCTCAACGCAGAGGCCATGAAACGGCTGATTACAAGGCTTATCCAGATGGAAAATCCCGCTGTTCCGGTCGACAGCGTGCGGGACTGGACCGACCAGGATGATCTTGCCCGCCTGAACGGGGCGGAGGCTTTTTTTTACAGGAAGGAGGGCAGATCCTACGTTCCCCGCAATTATGCCCTTCAGTATCCGGAGGAGTTCGGTTTTGTCCGGGGGATGTCTCCCGAGGGATATGAGCGGATCCGTTCCAGTCTGACTCTTCTGCCGACAACCGGGTTCAACCCGAATACCGCCCCCGACGATGTCATTGTGTCCGCGCTGGATATCGATGAGGAAGCGCTGAAGCGGATCAGGGCGTACAGGGAAGAGGTCGGGGCCATTACCGAAAGCGCGCTGCAGGTTCTGACCGGGCGCAGAATTTCAAGGACTGCCACGGCAGCCTCCTGCACACCCTCTCTTTACATGGATGTCAAGGTGAGTGCGGGACAGCCGAAGAGCATGTATTCCATTTACGCGGGACTGAGTTTGAGGCAGAGCAACGTTGCACCCTACAGCGTCATCTACTGGCGCGAGGAGTAGAAATGAGCATGGGACTGATCGCCGGTTACTGGCATAAAAATGGTCTGGAACTTTATCAGTACGTTCGGGGAAAGCCCGTCCGGATCGCCGGAGGTCCGCTGGAAAGTCTGTCGCCGGCGCGGGGAGTGCTGCAGAGGAATGTCCTGATTGTCGGTAGAGACCGCCTCCTTCATGTCCGGAAACGGTATCCTCCCGCCTCGAAGGAGAAACTCATGCAGGCGGTCAGCCTGGAGCTGGGGGAACTTTTCCCTTTTTCCCGGCCGGATTATTTCTGTCGTGTCTTCCGATCCTCTTCAGCTTATACGGAACTCGATATCTGGGCGTGGGAAAGCGAGTCCTATGATGCCTTGAGAAAAATTCTGCCCTTTCATTATGCAGTTCCGGAGGATGCCGCTTTTTCTTCAGCCGCCCCGGAGCTCATGGTGTGGACTTACGGGGGGATAACTCACCTTCTGGCGGCAGAAAACGGACGGTTTCTCGGCGCGGCTTCCCATCCGGCCGATGCGGTCACGGAAGGGGATGTCGGAAGATTCCTGAAGAGTCTGGATCCTTACGGGGTCGAAATCCAGAAAATCCGGATTTATGGAGAGCTTCCGTTTTCCTTGAAACAGACCCCTGACCTGACGGTGGCCAATGAGACCGACCGGGGGTACCCGCCGTGCATCGCTGCGCTTCCATCGGTTTCTTCCCGTGAATTCCGGGCTCGAGGGGAAGTGCAGCTTCCTTCATACCAGGGACTGCTGCTGCGGATTGTCCTCTATTGCATCCTCGGGTACGGGCTTTTTCTCTATCTGACCGTCCGGAATTTTGATCAATCCACTCAGGAGCTCCGGAAAATCTCCCGACAGATGGACCGGCAGATCCTCATGACGGACTCGGGCAAGGGGAACTCGCCCGAAGATTTTTCCGAGGTGCTCAAGGAGCTGAATGAAAAACGGGGGACTTTCCCGTCGCCGGTGCGCGCTCTGGATTTGCTGGCCCGGGTCCTGCCGAAGGGAAGTTACCTCAATACCGTATTCTTCAATGGGAATAATCTGGAAGTCTGGATTCTGTCCAGAGAGCCCCTGGATGTCCTCCGGGTGCTGGCTCAGCAGAAAGAAATCCGGAACGTCAGGCTTAAAGGCCCGCTGAACATGGAACAGAAAGCCGGGCAGTATGCATTCAGCGTAGCGATCGAGATGGCAGGATAAAAAAGATGACGGACGCGGGAAAACAGGATAAGCTGAAGATCGTCGGAATTTATCTGATTGTTATTCTCGCTCTTCTGCGGTTTCTGGTCTATCCTCTTTACAGCGCCGTGGAGAAGGAGAAACGGGTCTTTGATGCGCAGCGGGAGAGCTACCTTCTGAAAGTCCGTCTCCTGAATCAGCAGCAAAACAGAAAAACAGCTCCAGAAATGGTTAAAAAGGAAGAGCTGGCTCCTTATCTCTATGAGAAAAGCCAGGATTTCATGGAGATCCAGTTGGGAATCGTGCATCGGCTGAACGGTGTCGCCAGAGAAAAAGGAGGGGAACTGGTGCGGTTTGAAATTCTGGAAACGATTCCGGGGAAGACTCTCAGTGAAGCGCCCGTTACGCTCTGGTTCAGTGGTCCGCCAAAAACCCTCATGGACATCCTGCAGACGGTGGAAACATCCAAGAAAATCCTGGGCATCCGAAATATGGAGATGAACAGGGGGCCCAGGGATTACGTGCTTTCTCTGACCCTGTCGGCATACAGGCTGGAACAATGATCCGGAAATTTCTGCCTGATATCGTTATCGCAGCCGTCATTGTGTCGCTGGCCTTTTTTTTCGCGGCGGGACCGCCCCCTTTGCCCGCCAGGCTGTCCGGCCAGATGGAAAAAGCAGGAGATGCGAAACCCGACAGGGAACCGGGGAAACCATGGGTTCCTCAACAGCCGTCGGATTCGGCGCTGAAGAAGAGGAATCTCTTTGCCGAGAGCGGAAGCTATGACGTCAAGGACAATTCACCCATAACGGCGCTGCCGGAGAATCCTTATGCGCTGGTGGCCGTCCTGATGGGAAAGGAGAAGAAGGCGGTGCTCCGGGATTTCAACGGGGTGATCCGGACGTTTCCGGAGGGGAAAAAACTGATGGATGGATCCGTCATTGCCGAGATCGCTCCTCTTGCCGTCAAGCTGAAGAAAGGGAAAGAAACAAAGGAACTGAAGGTGTTTGATGTCCATCTCCGGACATCCGCGCCGGCGAAAAAGGAGACCGGAAAAATCGGTCGGAAAGGACGGTGAAATTCATGAAACGGTTGCCCCTGGTACTGTTGGCTGGAATGTCCGCCCTTGGAATAACCATTTTGTTTACGATGACTGGATTGGCTGATGATCTCTACACTTTTCGAGATAGAGGCGGACCCTCCTACTTCACCAATGTCCCCGGTCCGGGACGCAGCAAGGTGCGACTGCCTTTGGCGAAACTGCAGCCGCAGTATTCAAAGATATCGGCCATTCCGCGGAGGGGATGCACTGCGTCGCCTCACGGCCCTGATTACAGCGAGGTCATTTTGTCCGCCTGCAAGCGGTTTTCTGTTGATCCCGACCTGGTCAGGGCAGTGATCAAAGCGGAATCGAATTTCGATCCTCAGGCCCTGTCGCCCAAGGGAGCCATGGGATTGATGCAGCTCATGCCGGATACCGCGCGGGATATGGGTGTATCCGATCCGTTTGATCCGGTTGAAAACATTCACGGCGGTGTCGGTTATTTAAGTCGCTTACTGACCAACCAGAACGGCGACCTGATCCGGGCGCTTGCGGCGTATAATGCCGGACCGACGCGGGTGATGACCTATGGAGGCATCCCTCCCTTCCGGGAAACATGGAATTATGTCAAGAGGGTCATGAACTACTATCAGATTTTCAAGGGGAAAGAAGATATATGACGATGACGGGATTCCATCGAAAGGTGCTGACTGGTGTTCTGATTTTCCTGCTTCCGGTTTTCCTGATCGGTTGTACGTCCCCGCCAGCCTGGCATCAGCCGGTGACCCTGGAAAGGTCAGCAGGAAAAGACCTGCAAAGTGAAGAGGCCGGAGGGATCGGACCTTCAGAGGAGGCAAAGCAGCCTGTTGTTGAGGAGATCAGGATTCCTGCCTTCGAACGGAAAGCGCCGGAGAAAATGCTTCCACCCAGCCAGCCCATCGATCCCCGTCGCCTCACGATGGCGAACCAGCCGGTGACGCTGAATGCCGAAAGGGTGCCGCTCTCTGATTTCGTCATCTATGCCCTGGGGGAAACGTTGAAGGTCGCCTTCGTGATGGATGAAAAAATGATGAACAATAAAAAACCGATCACAATCAGGATGCCCCAGGCCATGCCCCCGGACAGGGCGCTGAACGTGATTCTGGGATTGCTGGAAAAGGAGCGGATTTATCTGGAAGAAAGGGCCGGCGCCCTTTATGTCCTTGAAGTGCCGCCTGAACCCCGGTCTCCCGTCGATGTCCGGATAGGCGTTTCTTCCGTGGATTCTCCGGCGGACATCCTGCAGATCGTACCCCTGCTCCACATCCGTCCTCAGGATGTGGAGCCCCTCATCAAGGATCTTTTCAGGTCAGACGTTGAGATCAAGCCATACACCCGGGAAAATGTCATGATCCTCCATGGCCGGGCGTCCCGGATGAGGCCGGTTCTCGAGTTTATCGCCACCTTTGACGTCCCTTATCTCCGGGACAAGAATCTCCTTCTTATAAGGTTGACGTACTGGCAGACAGAGGAATTTATTTCTCAGCTCACGAAAATTCTCGAGGGACTGGGATTTGCCGTCGCCAGAATGCCGAAAGAGCCGGGGCCTTACTTTCTGCCCGTCAAGCAGTTGAATGCCGTCCTTGCGGTCTGCCCCGACGGACAGACAGCAAGGACCATCCGGGGATGGAAGGAGAAGCTGGACACTCCGGAAGCGGCAGGGACGGAGTTCAAGACGTATACCTTCATTCCGAAATATTCCCGGGCAACCGATCTGCTTGAGTCCATCCAGAAACTTTACGGGTCAATGCCGTCATCCGACAGCCGGATGGTTCAACCGGCTGCGCTTACAACGCCAAGAGGCGTGCCGGCAAGGCCTGGAAGCGACAGAGGCGATGCCTTTGATGCCGCCGGGCTGAGAATGTCGGCGGATGACAGAAAGAACATGATCATTATCCTCAGCAAGCCGGACGTCTATCGAAATCTGCTGAATCTCCTCCAGGCCCTGGATGTGCCCGCCCGGCAGGTGCTCATCGAAGCGACCATCGTCGAACTGACGCTGACGGATGAGTTGAAGTACGGCGTGGAATGGTTTATCAGAAATTCCTGGGACGGCGATTCCTATACGCTGGGGACGCTGGGCAAACTCGGTTTGGAACCGCTGGGTCTGACCTATGCGTTCCTGAGCAGAACGGGACAATTTGAGGCTTTGATCAGCGCCCTTGCAGAAAAGAGTAAAGCCAACATTCTTTCCACGCCGCGGCTGATGGTTCTCGACAATATGGAGGCCACCATTCAGGTCGGCAAAGATGTCCCGACAGTGACCGGACAGATTTCCACCCTGGACAGCGTCAACACGACGGACTCGACAAGCGTTTCCCAGAGTATTCAGTACCGGAGCACCGGCGTGATGCTCAAGGTGAAGCCGACCATCAATACGGAAGGCCTGATGACGCTCGAGATCACCCAGGAGGTATCCGATATCGCGGAAACTCCGGGTGTCGGCGATTCCCCGATTATCCTGACCCGGCGCATCAACACGTCCATCATTGCCGCGCATGGACAGACAATCGTCCTGGGAGGACTGATGCAGGAAAATCAGAGCCTGGGTGAAAGCAAGGTGCCGCTGCTCGGCGATATTCCCATATTGGGAAACCTGTTCAAGGCGACATCGAAGACAAAGGACAAGACGGAGCTTCTCGTCCTCGTTACGCCCACGATTCTGACGGATCCCAATGACGCCGTAAAAATAACCGACCAGCTTCGGAAGGAATTGAAGTGGATCAAGTAGCGGTTTTCTTGTGAATTTCAGTGCGTTTCCTGCATGAAATTTTCGCGGGCCTTTTTCATCCCGGAGTTTTGAGACAACTCTTCATGCCACGGCTCATTCTCCCCAGCTGATTGTGCCGGATCATTCAGATCAGCAGCGACGCAACAAACACCCCGACCATTGTGAACGCGATGGCCAGTTTGAGCGCGGTAGAGACGAGCAGTCCAAACCATGTGGCGGCGCTCACTCTGCCGGCGCGAAACAGGTCTCTGTGCGCGATGAATTCACCGATTGCGGCGCCTGCCAGCGGCATGAACAGAAGCCCCCAGAGACCGCTGAATATGCCTGCGAGAGTGCCGACGGCAGCGCCGATGATACCCTGCCTGCTTGCGCCTGCCCGTTTGGCGGACACGGCCGCGGCGGCATAGTCGATGACGATGCTGAGAACCGCCAGAACTGCCATCGCCATAACCGTAAAAACGCTGATGCGCTGAAAATCGTCGATCCATGCGGCGAGAAGCAAGCCGCCGAAAATCAGCGGCACGCCGGGCAGCGATGGGAGCAGGGTGCCGGCGAGGCCGGCAAGTACCATCAAAAAGGCGATTATCCAGAGCGTGGTTGTCATTTTAATACTCTGAAGTTGTCCAGGGGAAAATGAAGATTGCCGCTCCAGTCTGAAACGGGTTGTTTCCGCGTCTGCCGGTTTGCGCTCAGAGTAAGCCGGTGCTGAAATACCGTTCCGCCCGGTCCGCAAGAACCGTGGCTATCGTCCATTCCGGATGTTCCATGGCTATCTGCCTCGCGGCCCATACGTTTGCCCCGGATGAAGTTCCGCATAAAAGAGAATTATTTGATGCAAGCTCACGCGTTGTCCTGATTGCATCGTCATCAGAGACTTCAATTATTCTGTCGATCAGGGAAACGTTGAGAATTTCAGGGATGAATCCATCCCCGATTCCCTGGATCTGGTGTAAACCCGGCTCATGACCGAGAAGAGCGGATACGTTTTTGGGCTCCACGGCCACAATGGTCACGTCCGGATTCCTCTCCTTCAGAAAAGAGCCAACCCCCTGAATCGTTCCGCCGCTTCCAATTCCCGAAATAAAGGCATCGATTTTATGTTCCGCCTGTTTCCAGAGTTCCGGCGCGGTATGTGTGAAGTGGGCCAGTGCGTTAGCAGGGTTCTTGAATTGATTCGGCATATATCCATGGAATTCTTCAACAAGTTCTTCCGCCTTTTTGATCGCGCCGGCTATGTTCTCACTGTCCGGAGTCAGAACGAGATTTCCGCCCAGAACCTTAATGATATGCTTTCTCTCCTCGCTCATACCTTCGGGCATGACAATAAATACTTCATATCCCTTTGCAGCCCCGACGAGCGTTATTCCAATTCCGGTATTGCCCGAGGTCGGCTCGACAATTTTCATTCCCGGTTTCAGTGTTCCATCCCGTTCCGCCGCTTCGATCATTGCCAGGCCAATGCGGTCTTTTATACTTCCTCCAGGATTAAGAAATTCAGCCTTGGCGATTATATTTTCGTTTCTCAGCCGAATTAAAGGCGTGTTTCCTATCAGTTCCATTACATCATGTGTGTCCATATCCCGTTACTTCCCATAGCTTTAAATTTTTGCAGTTGAAAATCAAGAATACGAAATCTGTCTTCGATGATTTGGAGCACTCCATAACACATCCTCTTTTCTATTCAAAACAAATAAATCCATAATAACGGTTAAATGCGGATTTAAAGACATTCGGCCATTCCAGTGACCGGAATTGAAACACATTGTAATTAGTGGGAATTCTGTCTTATGATGGAGGCGTTGGTTTGTGAGAATCCGGTCCGCAACGGTCTTTTGCGGCCGGTCTGCAGATCAATTGCGCCAACAGGGTCTTATGAAAGGCGGGAATGAACGGATCAAGGGATGACGCACGCTTGCATGCTGATTACAAATCAACAATATCACAACAAGTTTACCTGAACTCCTTTTGCCAGATATCCAATAATCAGAAAGCTCAGTGTAAACGCGTGGACTTTGATAGCGGCAAGATTGGCAGGGGCCATCTTCAGTCTGTCGTGATAATTTTTTCTTAATATTATGAGGGAATTGAAGGCGGCAGGGATCGACAGGAATCCAAGGAGTACCTGGAGCGATGAGACGCCGAAGAAGACAGCCAGGAGCAGAGTGGCGTAAGCGCTGATCAGTCCGGCTGAATACAGGAGGATACCGGCTTTTTTCCCGAAGCGGGCAACGAGGTTCAGTTTGCCTGCCTGGCGATCCTCTTCATAATCAGGTATTTCGTTGATAACGATCATGGACCACATGAGAAACCCGGGAACCAGCGATATGATGAAGGGTTCCCAGGCAATCGATCCGGTCTGCGCATAGAAAGCCCCCAGACAGATTACCGGGCCGAAATTGATAAGAAGGCTGAACTCGCCGAAACCCCGATAGCCGTACCGTATGGGCGGCACGCTGTAAAAAACGGAAGAAAAAAGACCGATGCCCACGAAGATCAGAACGGGCCAGCCGACGGATAGAGTCAGGTAAACCGCCGTGATCAGAGCAAGGAAATAGCAGAAAATCGATACGCAAAACACATTTCTGGCTGAAAGAAGACGCCCCGCTAAAACACCGCTCCCGCCGGTGTAGGGATTTTTCTCTCCGCCGTGGGAACGGTCCACCGCGTGGAGATAATCAAAGACGTCATCGATCATGTTGAGGCCGATATGATGCAGTGCCACCCCGGAAATGACCATGACAAAATATAGAAAATGAAATTCCCGGAAAGTCGCCCAGGCAATGACGCTTCCCAGCAGGGCGGGGAAGATGCTTGTGGGCACGAACTGAAGGCGGAAAGCCTGAATCCATCGATCCACGACGCCTGGTTCCCTTTCCTCCTTCGCATGTGTCAAGTCTATTTTAAGCGGCATGGCAGACACCTCGGATATCCTTGATATTCTGTCTTTATTTGAGGACCGGAAATTAATAATACCATGGATTGGCATTGAAGTCTTCCATGGGACAGGGAAGGCAGTAAAACCTCATTTCAGGAAGGGATGGGACCTCTTGCCTCTTTACATTTATTGTTCCTGGAACTTGAAATATGGGGAGATCGGGGGGAACGGCTTTGGGGGTTTATTGTGATGCCGGCTGTATTTCCCGTGTCCTGTACCCGGGACGGTTACTTTGGTCTGCAGGGTCGCGGCGGTTGGGGACCCGGAATGCCTTACTGTAAATGAACTGTTTCCTGTTGAAGATCCGCTGCTTTTCCGTCCTCACTGTTCTGGCGTACCAGCATCTCCTGGACCTTCGGCTGATTTATGACAGGCGGTTCCTTTGGGACAGTCGCTTCGGGATTTGCAGTCATCCGCATTTTTGAATTATTTTCTGAAAACGAATCTTCCGGTGCGTCTTCGCTGAGCCTGAACTTTGCAAGTTCACGGCCTATGACGCCGTAGAGGTCAGGCAGCCAGGAGGGTTGGGACGGCAAGTTGAGGGCTGGGTCGCTCTTGCGCAGATCATGGGGTGCGATGACCACTTTCACATTTCTCGGACGCGTTTTGGCGACCAGTACAAAGAGTTCCTCTATGGCTTTGTTGCCCATTGCGAGACAGCCATGGGATCTGGTTTTGCCGTGGATGAAGATATCGCCGCCGAGGTTTGAACGCTGTTCGTTCCGGGCCATCTGAAGATCGTAGGCGTTGGGATAATTGATCTTCATGGATAGGTGAAAACGGCTGGCGGGATTGAGGCTGACGATCTGATAGATTCCTTCGGGCACCTGATAATCTCCTTTTTTCCGCTTAGGCCCCCGGCTGCCGCTGGCGGCAAGGATATCATAGGTGCGTACATGAACCCAGTTCCCGTCGTATCTGGTCCAGACTTCCAGTTTCTTTTCCTCTTTCAGCACGACGAAAGCAAGCCGACGGGAGGGATAGGGGAGGCCGGCCTTTTCGAAAAACGGTTTGATGCGCGCTTCGGCCCTGGGGCCTATCTTCCGGATCACTCCGGCAACAGAGGGTTTTTCCTCGAAGAATTCGAAATAAGATAAGGGATAATCATTGGAAAACGCGAAGCCGCCCCCCTGTCGGGGAACCGCCGTGAACAGCACGAACACCGCGAGGGCGGTCAGAATGCGGCATCTTCGTTTACATGCGTCAACGTCCATGTATGCTCAAAAAATTGCGCCGCCCGTTCGGAATCATGCGGACGAATCAACATCCGCCGGGGCATTCGAAAATCTAAAAACGAAAAAAGCAGATTAATAAGACCAGCTGATCATCATCGTATTTCTTTGGGGATTGCATGTTCGGAGATTTTTAACTCCAAAGATTCCATAATGCAACAAAAAGATGGGCGATCGAAATGTCCCGGAAAGCCTGAACCTGTTCAAGCAACGTCTTGACAGGAAAGAAGGAGTATGATTTGATGCCCGCCACATAGCGCATAAGGGGAGGTCGTGGTTTCGGCCTGAGAGTTCCGCAAACGTGAGCGGAAGACCCTCACAACCTGATCCGGGTAATGCCGGCGGAGGGAGTGCAAGAGAAAAATTAAGCCCTTATGCATTGAAAATTCAGCATGAGGGCTTTTTGTTTGAGGTATGAAATGAGGGTGCACAATAAAAAAATAATCGGGGAGCCCAGCCTTTATCTTGTTCTCAGTGAAGAATACGGCGCCGGAAGGTCCGTGATGTCCATCGCCGAGGAGGCTGTTGCCGGGGGCATCGATATCCTGCAGATGCGGGAAAAACACAAGTCGCGGGAGGATCTCCTCCGACTGGGGAGCGCCCTTGGCGAGCTGTGCCGAAAAAACAAAGTGACCTTTATCGTCAACGACGACCCTCTGCTGGCCGCGGAGCTGGATGCCGACGGCGTACACATGGGGCAGAAAGATCTGCAGCGATGTCCCCTCGACGAAGTGCGGCGGATTATCGGAATCGACCGGATCATCGGTCTGTCCACGCATTCCCTGGAGCAGTTTCAAAGGGCAAACACGCTGGATGTCGATTATCTCGCCTTCGGTCCAATCTTTCCGACGCAGACCAAGGACTATTCCATCGGGACGGCAGACATCAGGGAAACACTCCGCGTAGCCTTGAAGCCTGTCGTCTTTATCGGCGGCGTCAATACGGCCAACCTCGGCATCCTTCTCAAGGAAGGGGCAGCCAGCATGGCGCTGATTCGGGACATCATGCAGGCGGATGATGTGGCTTCGCGGACGGCCTGGTATAAATCCCAACTGGCAAAAGGCGGAATAAACGCGAAATGAGAGTGCGAATCAACGGCAGAGAGGAAGCCCTGCCTGACAGCGTCACGACCCTGCAGGAACTCGTCCGCGACAGGGGCCTGGTCCCTGAGCACATTGTCATCGAGGTGAATCTTCAGGTGATTTTCCGGGATGACTGGCCGAAGGTCAGCCTGCGGGATGAAGATCGTATCGAAATCGTCAGTTTCGTTGGAGGAGGATAATGTTGGAAGATACGCTGGAAATCGGAGGAAAAAGGATTGCCTGCCGGCTTTTTGTGGGGACGGGAAAGTATTCGAGCCACGCGGTGATGCGGGAGGTCCTGCTGGCTGCCGGGGCCGATGTGGTGACCGTTGCTCTGAGAAGGGTCGACGGCAGCGTGAAGACGGAGAATATCCTCGATTATGTTCCGCAGTCCTGCACGGTGATGATCAACACCTCCGGTGCGAGAAATGCCGAGGAGGCGATTCGGATTGCCCGGCTCGCCAGGGCCGCGGGTGCGGGAAACTGGATCAAGGTCGAGGTCATTGCCGACAGCAGATATCTTCTGCCCGACAACATGGAAACCCTCAAGGCGACGGAAATTCTCGTCAGGGAAGGTTTTGTCGTCTTTCCCTACATGAGTCCCGATCTGTCCATGGCCAGGCGGATGGCAGACTGCGGCGCCTCCGCCGTGATGCCCCTCGGTTCGCCCATCGGAACCAACAGAGGGCTCAGGACGGAAGAACTGGTGGACATCATGATCCGGGAAATTTCAGTGCCGATTGTCGTGGACGCCGGATTGGGAAAGCCCTCCGATGCCTGCCGGTGCATGGAGATGGGGTGCGCGGCCGTGATGGTCAATACAGCCATCGCCGTTTCCCGGAATCCCGTGGAATTTGCCCGGGCATTCAGCATGGCGGTCAAGGCGGGAAGGCTGGCCTGGCGGAGCGGCCTGCCCGAAATCGCGGGCGGTGCAAGGGCCTCTTCGCCCCTGACGGGATTCTTGAGGGATACTGAGTGAGGAATTATCGGAATGAGTTTTTATGATGTCTTTTGCAGATACCGGAATTCCGAATGGGAAGCGGTCTTAGCCGCAGTTTCGGGGGCGGATATTGAGAGGGCTCTCCAGAGGGAATTCCTCGACTTTTCTGATTTTCTCGCGCTTCTTTCTCCTGAGGCGGAGCGTTATCTGGAGCCCATGGCTCAGAGGGCGCGGGAATTGACGCTTCGGTATTTCGGCCGTGCCATCCAGCTCTACGCGCCCATTTACGTATCGGATTACTGCGAAAACGCCTGCCTTTACTGCAGCTTCAGCGCGAGAAATCAGCGCGAGCGGAAAAGATTGAGCCTGGAAGAAGTGGACCGGGAGGCGAAATGCATCGCCGAAACAGGTCTTCGGCATATCCTTATGCTGACAGGCGAATCAAAAAAAATGAGTCCGGTCGGTTATCTCCGGGATTGCACGCGTGTGCTCAAAAGGCGTTTCTCTTCCGTTGCTGTTGAGGTTTATGCCCTCTCTGAAGGGGATTATGCCGAACTGGTTTCTGAAGGCGTCGACGGGCTCACCCTTTATCAGGAAACCTACGACGAAGACCTCTATCGGATTATCCATCCCTCGGGACGGAAGCGGGATTTCCGCTTCCGTCTGGAGGCTCCGGAGCGCGGGGCGGCAGCCCGGATGAGGCAGGTGAATATCGGCGCCCTTTTAGGCCTGGCAGACTGGAGGCAAGATGTTCTTTTTGTAGGACTCCATGCCCGGTATCTGCAGGAGCAGTTTCCCGATGTGGAAATCGGCGCCTCCGTTCCCAGATTGAGGCCTTTCGTCGGTTCGTTTCAGGGTTCATGCAGGGTAAGCGACAAAAACATGGTGCAGATTATTCTGGCCCTGCGGCTTTTTATCCCCCGACTGGGAATCGCCCTTTCCACCCGCGAAGATTCCCGCTTCCGTGACAACCTCATCCCCCTGGGAATTACCCGGATGTCGGCCGGTTCCGCAACCAGTGTCGGCGGTTACACAAAGGCGGCCGGACAGAACGAAGGTCTGCCCCAGTTCGAGATCGCCGATTCCCGGACTATTCCGGAAATAATGGCCCGGCTTCGGGAAAAAGGCTACGAACCGGTATTGAACGATTGGATTGCAGGCCTGTGAATACGGCATTTCATCAACATTTGATTGCTAAAATCGGCAGGGAAAACTTCGAAAGGGTGCGGCGGACCATGGTCGGCATTGCCGGGGCCGGCGGTCTGGGATCAAATTGCGCGGCGCACCTCGTGCGGGTCGGTTTCCGTAAACTGAAACTTGTCGATTTCGATGTGGTCGAGACGGGAAATCTGGATCGCCAGTTTTACTTTGCAGATCAGGTCGGGATGTACAAGGTCGAAGCCCTCCGGCAGAACCTCCTGCGCATTTCTTCCGATCTCGAACTCGCCGTTGAAGTCAGAAAGATCGAACAGACCTCGGTGAGAGGCCTCTTTTCCAATTGCCCTATCGTAGCTGAATGCCTGGACAAGGCGGAAGACAAGAGCATGCTGGTTTCGGAACTGCTGCCCCTTGATAAATTTATTGTGGCGGTCTCCGGGATTGGCGGCTGTGGTTCGAGTGACGACATCAGGGTGCATCCGTTGAAGAAAAATTTCGTCCTTATCGGAGATCTGCATTCCGATATCGCGTTCCGGCCCGCCCTTTCTCCGAAAGTCAACATCGTTGCGGCCAAACAGGCCGACACAATCCTCGAACGGGTGCTGTCGCATCCCGTCTCTTAACCGTTCCATCGGGAAATCCCCGCGTGTTTTCATAACCCGCCTTTGCGGCGATGCACAAAATTTTGCTTTCAGATCATTGATGAAATCAAGCGGGTAAGACAAAGGTGATACCGCCATCTGCAGGAGGGCCCGCGGCAAGCCGATAAAAACAAGCGAAGAGGAGGCTCTGATATGGAATCGGAGATACGATCTTACGCCCTGGTTGACTTGCCTGCAAAACTTCACCGGAGTCCGGTTTGGGGATTGATTTAACGATTTCAATATGCCAGTATTCCGGAAATTCTGTAGGAGGAGAATCGTTATGTCGGTAGTGATCCCATTTAGAGCCCTGAGACCTGGCCGTTCCTTTGCGAAGGAGGTCGCCTCTCTTCCCTATGACGTCCTCAACCGGGACGAAGCCAGGGCGCTTGCTTCCGGTAATCCGGTGAGCTTTCTTCGCGTTGAAAAATCTGAAATCGATGTCAACCCGCCGGATGACGTCGTTCCGGAAAAAATCTTTGAAAAAGCGAAGGAAAATCTGGAAAACTTTGTTCGACAGGGAGTGATGCTTCAGGATGAAAACCCCTGTTTCTATATTTACCGCCAGCGGATGGGCGCCCATGAACAGACCGGCATCGTAGGCTGTGCCAGTGTCAGTGAATATGAATCGGGCCTGATCAAAAAGCATGAATTGACTCGTGCGGATAAAGAACTGGAGCGTACCCGTCACGTCGATACGGTCAATGCGCAGACTGGCCCTGTTTTTCTGACATACCGGGCAGCGGAAGAAATCGACCGGCTCGTCGAAGGGTTCAAGTCCGGATCTCCCGAGTACGACTTTACCGCAGCCGACGGGATTGTTCATACAGTGTGGATTGTGAGCAACCCCGAGGATATCCGGAATCTTGCACAGGAATTGCGAAAGCTGGAGGCGCTTTACATCGCCGACGGACACCATCGGGCCGCTGCCGCCTGTTCCGTCTGCCGTTTCCGACGGGAAGGCAATCCCGGCCATCGAGGTGATGAACCCTACAACTTTTTCCTCTCTGTGATCTTTCCCCACAATCAGTTGCGAATCATGGACTACAACAGGGCCGTCCGCGACCTTCATGGCCTCGAAAAAGAAGAGTTTCTCCGTAAGGTCGAAGAACTATTCGAGATCCGTGCGGATTTTACCGCAAAATCCCCGTCGGCTTTTCATTCCTTCGGCATGTATCTGGACGGGCGATGGTACGAACTGACGGCCCGGAAGAATCTCTGCGATGAGACGGATCCCATCGGCAGCCTGGATGTGTCTATCCTGCAGAATCACCTTCTCGAACCGGTTCTGGGTATCCATGATCCCCGGACGGATCAGCGCATCGATTTCATCGGAGGGATCCGGGGAATGGAGGAACTGGAACGGCTGGTGGATTCAGGGAAATTCGCCGTGGCATTCTCACTCTTTCCCACCACGCTGGATCAACTGATGGCCGTGGCGGACGCGGGGCTCGTCATGCCCCCCAAATCCACATGGTTTGAACCGAAGCTGCGAAGCGGTCTTTTTGTCCATCGTTTGCAATAAGGGGATTTTCTCTGGGTGAACAAAAAGGAAATGGTGCATTTTGAACCGGAGAACAACCGCAAAATGAAAGAGGCAGTCTTTCCATGATCCCTCAGCGCGAGGACGAGACCGTGGATGAACTCCTCAACGGTCGCCTCAAGGTGATCCAGAAGGCAAAAGGCTATCGCTTCTCTCTGGACGCCCTTCTGCTGGCCCATTTCATCCGCCTGCGCAGGAATGAGTCCCTTCTGGATATGGGAACGGGCAGTGGGGTCATAGCCCTGATCACAGCGATGCGCCGGCCGGATGTCCGGATCGCGGGAATCGATATTCAAGAGGAAATGGTCGAGATGGCCTCGCGCAGTGCTGCCCTGAATTCCCTGGAAGAACGGCTGACGTTCAAGGCGGGGGATATCCATTCGATCCGCCGGATTTTCGATTCGGAATCTTTTGATGCCGTTGTCGTCAATCCGCCGTATCGAAAATTGCATTCCGGAAGAATCAACCCCCGGGGCGAGAAGGCCCTGGCCCGGCATGAGGTCCGGGGAACGCTTCGGGACTTTCTCGAAGCGGCCTCTTATGTCCTGAGGCCCGGCGGCCGGATTTTTGTCATTTACCCCATCCGGAGAATGGCGGCCCTGATCGCCGGGATGCGGAAAACCGTCCTTGAGCCCAAACGGTGCCGTATCATCCATTCCCGGTGCGATACGGAAGGAATCTTTATTCTCGCTGAGGGTTGTAAGGGAGGCGGCGAGGAGCTGGAAATTTTACCTCCTCTGTTTATTTACAGGAATGAGGGTGAATATACCGAGGCCATGGGGGAAATCTTCAACGAACTTTCCCGGCTTCCATCATCCGACGACGGGTGATTTCCCGGGTCATAACCCTTTTGACGATTTCCCGGAGCTCCTCATCGGCGATGCATTCCGTGCAACTGTCGATCATCCGGCGGTCCCTTTTTTTAAGGACGCGGGAAACCGACTGGGCGGAAGGCGTTTCCGGAGGGGAAGAAAGCGGGCAGGCAATCTCGCCCACTGAAAAGAAGATATTCCGGATGGCCGCTTTTTGTGCTAAAGAATTACACTGCCTGATGATATCCGCCTTCAGGAAGTGAAGCTGATGCATCCAGACCGATGTGGTAACATCCACGAAAAGTGTCTTGCCCTTTATGTAACGGGGACGTGTCTGGGCGGCGATTTGCGGGCCGACGGCCCGATTCCATAAAGAGAGGAGTCTTTTCTCTTCGAGATCGACGGGCACGCGTCGCTTCTTAAGGATCTTTTGAAGAACCTGGCCAAGGGGTTCCAGTTTTTTTTGAGATGCTCTCCTGCGCATGAACTGTCTTTTCTCACAGTTCCGGAATCGGGTCAAGACCTGTCCCGACAGGGATTGGAATTTATTTAAAAATTTCCGGAATATTTCACACTTTCAAGATATTTCGAAAGGAGTAATTTATGGAACTGTCCGACATGATTAAGAAAGCAAAGAGTCATCCTGAATTTCACAAAGTCGGGATGATTCTTTGCCATAATGGCGTGGTCAGGGGAACGTCACGGGACGGGAAACCTGTTTCGGAGCTTACGGTCAAGGCCGACCGGGCGCGTCTCGATGAGATTGTCGCGGAAATGAAAAGCAGGCCGGGAATCCTTGAAGTCCTTGTGGAGGTTCGGGAAGGCCTTCTGCATGTGGGTGATGACGTGATGTATGTTGTCGTGGCCGGTGATATCCGGGAGAATGTTTTTCCCACTCTCATGGATACCGTCAACCGGATCAAGGCCGAGGTAACGACAAAACAGGAACGTTAAGACAGGGGGCGGTGATGGTTTTGTCCACGTATGTCAGTCGGGTGGCTGGGATCGCGGATTACTTCGATTCCCCGGGTAAAAGTTTTCCAAGAGCATTGGAAAAGGCATCGTAGGTGCTCTGGTTGAATAGGACAAACCGGACCAGTTCTATATCCCTGTTTTTTTTCAGATAATCGATGACCGTCTGCAGGGCGATCCGGGCGGCCTCCTCCAGGGGATATCCGTAAACCCCGGCACTGATGGCGGGGAAGGACAGGCTCTTCAGATGTCGGGCCGAAGCCATTTTCAGGCTTTCCCGGTAGGCGCTGGCCAGAAGCTCCGCCTCCCCGTGGGAACCGTCCCGATAAACCGGACCGACGGTGTGAATTACGTAACGGGCCTTCATCTTGCCGCCTGTGGTGATCACCGCCTGACCTGTGGGACAGCCTCCGATCCGGCGGCATTCGGCCATGATGGACGGCCCTCCGGCCCGGTGAATGGCGCCGTCCACTCCGCCGCCTCCACGCAGACCCGTATTGGCGGCATTGACGATGGCGTCGGTATCTTCCTGGGTTATATCCCCCTGAATCAGGGCCAGAACGCTGTTCCCAATCCGAGCCTCCATTTTCTTCCTCCCTGTCGGTGTTTCGGCAGGCAGCCGACTTATTCTGTTATCAAAGTTGACAGGATACCGGTGTTCCCCTCCCAAAAACCAGCATATCATAAGTTTTTTTGATGCGGTCCCAGTTTTCTTCCCGGTCCATGGACCAGTATCGGCCTATGACCGAAACCACCCTGCCTTTTTGAATTTCCGCTGCCTTGCTTTCTATCTTTTCAACATACAGAGCGCCACTTTCCGGCATTTCACCCCGCCTGCCGAGCATGGCATGAATGTAGACTTCAGGAACATTTTCCCGCTTTGCCAGTTCCATCAGTGCGAAGAGATGATGGATGGAGCCGTGGGAACTGAAAAAAGAAACGATGCCCATGAGATGAAGGGCCTTTCCGTTCTGCTTTGCTGCGCGCATGACGTTGAGGAATGCCTCGTTTTCAAAAAAAGCTCCGTCCTCAATGGCCCGGTTGATGCGGACCCGATCCGCGTAAATCTGCCTGCCGGCGCCGATATGAAGATGGCCGGCTTCAGAATTGCCGACGGTGCCGGGGGGCAGTCCGACAGCTTCACCGGAAGCTTTCAGAGTCGTCCAGGGAAAGGATTTTTTCAGAAAATCCATGGTCGGTGTAGCGGCCCGGGAGATCAGATTGCCCTCACTGGGAGAGCTTTCACCCCAACCATCGAGGATCAGGAGAAGCAGGCGTTGCGCTTCCCGGATTTGTTCCGGAGCGGGATGGGTGATCAGCGATCGTCCGGTCATGACAGAAGGGACCGGGAGATGAAAGAGTTGAAGAACCGTCGGGGCGATGTCCGTCAGTGCGCCGTCCCGGCGGAGTTTCATAGCCGGGGAGTCATGAATGAGAATAAAAGGGACGGGACTGTCAGTATGACCCGTGTCGATGACACCGTCAGGATAAAGCCATTTTTCCACAGTGCCATGGTCGGCGGTAACCATCACAGTCAAACCCTGCCGCCGGGCCTCATCAAGGACCAGGCCAGCGTGCCGGTCGACTGCTTCCACCGCCCTGAGAATGGCCTGTTCATTTTCGATATGCCCGACGACATCCACATTGGGAAAATTCGCAAAAATGAAGCGGCAGGAGGGATCGTGAATTTTCTCGATAATTTCCCGGGATATCTTTTCGATGGACATCTCCGGGGCTTCATCAAAGAGGCGAACATCCTTGCGTGTCGGGACGATGATGCGTTCTTCTTTCGGAAGCGGGCTTTCTTTCTTTCCATTGAGAAAATAGGTCACATGGACCGCTTTTTCCGCTTCGGTGATCTTGGCCTGCTTCATGCCGTGCCACGCGAGAACAGCGCTGAGAGTATCCTGCACCTCGCCTTCCGGCGGATGGGCTACCTGAACATTTAATCCCTGCCGGTATTCGATCATCGTGGCAAAGGACAGGGACAAATCGGTCACCGGGTGAAAGGATTGAAAGCCCTTTTCGGTGAGGCTGCGTGTCAGCTCGATTTCGCGTTCTCCCCGGATATTGTAGAAGATGACGGCATCGTTTTTCCGGATACGGCCTACTGGCCGTTTCTCCGTATCCACCAGAACAAGAGGTTCCATGGTTTCGTCTTCGCAATTCCGCCGATAAGCATTTCTGACAGCCTGGGACATGGTATTTCCGATTGCTTCCTTATTCATCTGCATCTCCTTCCTTTCGTCTTGTTACCTAACTAAAGAGGAATTCAATGTAAAGTAAAAATGATGAAGGAAGGCGCCTGCCTTTTCAGTTGAAAATTAAGAGGTTCAATGGTAGTAATTCAAGGGTACTTATATTATATAATTGTGCTTCAATTTTAATATGTTACAAATTCCTCCGAATTTTACCGGACGGATTTTTTCTTCACCGGAGTGAAATAGCATGGTTTTAAAGGAAAAAACGCCTGAAAATGTCCTTCAGGAGGAACTCCTCAGAGAGAAGGCGGAGGTGCTGAGCAGGGCGGGCGAATCGGTTTCCACAATCCTGCGGCAAATGCACAATCTGAAGGAAGATATTGAGGCTCTTCTGTTATGCCTTCATGGAAATATGTCCGGAGAGGCCATGAATGCCGAAGGCGACATGGCTGACGAACTGACGAAGCGGATCGTCGTGGAGCAAGTCAACGGGAAAATTGCCCGCTACAATGATTTACGAGAGGATGCAAAGCTTCGTTATCATTACCTGATCATCACCCGTGAAGCTCTCGGGATGCGACGGCATCACTGGGTGGAAGAATTTTATAAAATTCCTGAACGGAAGGGATACCTGCACGAACTATGATGGACCGATTTCAAAAACAGCGATTGCGAATGGTGGATACCCAGATCCGGGCAAGAGGAGTTTTAAATCCCCGCATTCTGGAGGCGATGTCCAGAATTCCCCGTCATCTCTTCGTAGAAGAGGCCCTTGCCGATCAGGCATATAACGATAACCCTCTGCCCATCGGCGATATGCAGACGATTTCGCAGCCTTACATTGTAGCGCTGATGACGGATGCCCTGGATCTCAAGGGCAGGGAAAAAGTATTGGAGATTGGTACGGGTTCAGGATATCAGACCGCCCTGCTGGCCGAACTGGCGGATCAGGTATTTTCCATCGAAAGGATTGCGTCACTGGCCAACAACGCCCGTCGCATACTCGATCAGCTGGGTTATTATAATGTGGCGATACGAATCGGGGACGGCACCTATGGCTGGAAAGAGGAATCTCCTTTTGATGCGATTCTGGTTACAGCGGGTGCACCTGATATCCCCATGCCACTGATTGAACAATTGAAGATCGGGGGCCGACTGGTCCTGCCCGTAGGGGGAAGGCATATTCAGGATCTCGTGAAAGTTACGAGACTGTCTGAGGACATCAATGAGTTAAAGAAAGAAAATCTGGGAGGCTGCCGCTTTGTAGATCTTATCGGAGAGTATGGCTGGTCCGGCTGATCCCCCCTGATTGTTTAGCGAAATGAGGAACCTACACTGAGAAGACTGATCCTTTCAAGAAAACATCTCTTTGGTTTGCTTCTGATTCTGCTTCTTCCGTTGATTGTCACCAACAGCTATGGACTAAAGCCCGGGAAGCTGAAAGGGGTCTATCATCGAGTGAAAAAAGGGGAGACTCTCTACAGCATTGCCAGGGCTTATCGCGTTCATATTCAGGATCTGGCCGAGGTCAATAATATCGACGATACCAATCGGATTGAAATGGATCAGGTACTTTTTGTGCCTGATGCAACGGAAGTCGTCGAAGATATCATGCTGCTGCTCAGAATGCAGGATCCTGCCGCAAGACGGAATAAACAGGCGACTGGAGAAAGGTTGATTTCCAGGATTCCGCCGGGTGGAGATTCATCTTCCGTTCGTGGAAGGATGCCGGAAACCGAGAGCATTGTCCCACCGGAAGCTGTTTCCTCCGGGTTGCCGCAACAGCCATCAGGAAGTGCCGTAGAGGAGCACTCAGAGACGCTGACGCCGGCAGCGCCCCCAACTGGGCAGGATGCCGTGTCTCCAAAGGAAAGTGTTCCTTTTCCCCGGCAGGCGCCCTCGAAAAGCGGTGCCGGAACTCTGAATAAGGAGCCGCCGCAGGCAGATGTTCCCGGAAAAGTGCAATTTGAGAAAAAACGCTTCATCTGGCCCGTGAAAGGGCGGGTGATATCCCAATTCGGGGTTCAGCCCAACGGAATGTACCACAACTGGATCAGCATCAGCGCTAAGGATATGGCGCCCGTGATAGCGGCTGCAAGTGGAACCGTCATCTTTTCCGCGGAATTGAAGGATTATGGTGAGACGATTATCATCAAGCATACAGATAATTTTGCCACAGTCTACACACATCTGAAGGTCCGCAAGGTCCTGCTGGATGATTCAGTCAGGAAGGGGGAATCCATTGCTCTGGTTGGAAGGCTTGGCAAAGAGGAAAATGTCTATCTGAATTTTGAGGTTCGGCATCAGAACAGAGCGAGAAATCCTCTTTTTTTTCTGCCCTGACCCGTTTTCCCGGAGTTTGAGAGAACGTAAAAGTCATGAAAACAAACATCATGAAATGGGAGGTGTTCCATGGATTTTCCCTTTGAACAGGGTCCCATTCGGCCGCCTAGTGAAGCAAAAAGTCTGCTCATTCGAGCGACCCGCAATTGTCCGTGGAACAAATGCGCTTTCTGCAACTCCTATCGCGGAAAAAAATTCGAACTGAGATCTCTCGACGAGATTTTTGCCGACATTCACAAAATTAAAGAAATTATTACGCATATCAAGGAACTGTCCTGGAAACACGGCGAAGGGGGACGGGTGACGGACAAGGTGATCCGCCTGATCTTCAGTCAGGAAAGCAGTTATCATGACAGTTACCGTTCCGTGGCTGCCTGGCTGTATTTTGGGGGGGAATCCGTTTTTCTTCAGGATGCCAATTCCCTGATCATGAGGACCGATGATCTTGTGCCGGTTCTGAATGAAATCAGGAAGGCCTTTCCTTCCGTGACAAGAATCACATCCTATTGCCGTTCCAAAACGGCCGCCAGAAAATCGGTTGAGGAACTGAAGAGGCTCCGTGACGCTGGATTATCGAGAATTCACATCGGCATGGAAAGCGGTTATGATCCCCTTCTGGCCTTCATTCGGAAAGGCGTTACTGCTGCGGAGCACATCAAGGGGGGGCGCAACGTAGTCGAAGCAGGCATTTCCCTCAGCGAATATGTGATTCCCGGACTGGGAGGAGTCCGGTGGACGCAGGAACATGCCAGGGAAACGGCGAGAGTGATCAATGAAATCAATCCTGATTTCATTCGCTTGAGAACCATTCATGCTGTTCCGGGCACCGATCTCCACGAAAAAATGCTCAAAGGCGAATTTGTGCCGCTGACCGACAACGAGATTGTGACAGAAATAAGGGATTTTATTGAAAACCTGGAGGGAATTGAATCTACAGTGGTCAGCGATCATATTCTCAACCTCCTGGAGGAAATTCAGGGAAAATTGCCGGATGCAAAGGAACAGATGCTGCGCGTCATTGATCGCTACCTGGCTCTGTCCCCTCAAAATCAGCTGATTTTCAGGCTGGGCCGGCGTAAAGGATGCTACAGATCTCTGGATGATCTTTCGGATAGCGGGTTGTACAATTCGCTCAAAAAAACGGTTGAACAATACGAAGTCACGGCGCCAGGCCAACTGGATAAAGACTTATTTCTGATGATGCATGATTATATATAGATAAACAACTGGTTATTATTGTTCCTCATCCAGGGGATGGAAAAAGGAAACGCTACATTTATTCAGAATGGCAATGGTTCGGATGCGGCGCGGATCACAGGGTTGTGCCTTGATCGGTGAAAATTGAGATCATTGGCGTGAACCGAAAAGAGCCTGACAGATGTAGGATTGCAGAAAAAACAAATCGATTTCAAAAAAAATAACAATCAGGAGTTGATTGTTTTGAAGATGGAACAGATATTGAATTTGTGTTGACCTTTAATTAAATATTTGATAAAAGAAGCAATTCAAATTAGCAGCAAGGGAGTGTGAGAGATGTTTAAGGTGGGTGATTTGGCAGTATATCCAGCGCAGGGTGTGGGTGTCATTGAGGCCATTGAAAGCAGGGAGGTCATGGGGAGCACCCAGAAGTTCTATATCATGAAGATCATGAGCAATGGTATGAAGATCATGATCCCAACCGGCAGTGCGGAATCTGTCGGGCTCAGAGAACTGATCCTCGAAGACGACGTTCCTAAGGTTTATGAAATACTGAAAAACAAGGACATAACCATCGACAAGCAGACTTGGAATAAACGCTATCGGGAATATCTGGAAAAGATCAAAACCGGTTCGGTTTTTGAAATAGCCCGGGTGCTCAGGGATTTGCTGATTTTGAAGAATGACAAGAATCTGTCTTTCGGTGAAAGAAAAATGATGGATACAGCCAAAAGTCTTCTGATCAAAGAAATCTCCATCGCCAGTAATGCTGAAGAAACGAAAATTGAGCAGGATCTGAAGACCATCTTCTCGTTGCAGTAAGTCTTTTCAGAGGAATTGGATTTCTGGAAGGATTTCTTTACCCAGGATCGTGTAATCGAAAAATCCAGAAAATTGATCTCCGATCAAGGAAGGGATTCTCTGGGAGTCAATTCTCTTTTAACAGCAGTGCTGTTGCTCTGAAGTTTTCCAGCATGAACCGTCTGCGTGTGTTTGTAAAAAGCACAAAAGAGTGTTTTGAATCAAATTTAATCAACCCGGACAGAATCGAAATGATTTATTTCTCACTAAGGGTGAGGAATAAATCATTTCGATTTTTTTGGACGGAGGAAAGGAGGTGAAAGTATTGATCGTCAGGGGTCTTTTGATTCTGGCATGCTCTGTCAGTGGGTATGCTATTGCATATTATTCATTTCCCTCTCATGGGATTCTCGGTTCTTTAATCGGACTGGTTCTAGGTTGTCTAACGGCTTTATTTGTCATAAAGATGGAACAGGCTATCAGGAAGGTTTCTCTGCGGGTCATATTCGGCGGTGTCGTCGGTATGATCGTTGGGTTGCTGATTGCCTTCCTTTTTGCCTATGGTCTTAATTTCATTACAGATATAAAAGAGAAGTATCAGATCGCTCCCTGGATATACGCCATCTGGACTTCGGTCATGGGTTATCTGGGACTTGTTCTCGGTTCAAAAAAAGTTGAAGAACTTTTCAATCTTTTCGGGCATGGCCAGAGCAAGGAAAACAAAGACTATCGGATTCTTGACACCAGTACCATTATTGATGGAAGGTTGGCCGATATCTGCGACACTGGTTTTCTTGAAGGTACTCTTATCGTTCCCCGCTTCGTTCTGGATGAATTGCAGTACATTGCCGATTCATCCGACTCCATGAAGCGCTCCAGAGGAAGAAGGGGACTGGATATTCTCAACCGGATGCAGAAGAGTGCAGGCATCACCATTGAAATCGTTGATCAGGATTTTCCACGGATTAAAAGCGTGGATGCCAAACTGGTTGCTCTGGCAAAAAAGATGAACGGCAAGATCATCACCAATGATTTCAACCTGAACAAGGTTGCAGAACTGCAGGGCATAAGAATTCTCAATGTCAATGAACTGGCAAATGCGCTGAAACCGGTAGTTCTTCCCGGTGAAGTGATGACGGTAAAGATCATTAAGGAAGGAAAAGAAGCCGGTCAGGGAGTGGCCTATCTGGATGATGGAACGATGATTATCGTGGATAATGCCCAGAGGCATCAGGGGGCGACTGTCGAAGCTTTGGTGACAAGCGTTCTTCAGACTACGGCGGGGCGAATGATTTTTTCGGAGCTGAAAGATATTGTGAATGATAAAAAAAGCTTCGGGAGCGATGCCAGACAGTAATTCAAATTTAAGCCCGGGGTGGTCGAACATCCCGGGCTTTTTCATGTATTGAGTTTTCTATCATCACAATTCCGGATCGGACATGAAATCAGGGCGTCACAGTCGAGGCGGCACAAGTGTACACGATATTTATCGAGACGCCGATCATGGAGACGTCTTAGAGTTTGCTCGGGTGCGAAAGTGGAATATCGGTGCTGATTTCAGATGAAACCAAAAGTGGTCGCCATTGTACCTGCCGGCGGTTCAGGCCGGCGCATGCAGAGTTCGAACCCGAAACAGTATTTTTTAATAAACGGGATGCCGGTTCTTGTCCATACACTGCTGAGACTGCAGCAGTTTCCCCTGATCGACGAAATCCTGCTGGTCGTTCCGCACAGCGACATGGTCTTTGTCCGGGATAACATCGAAAAACCCTATCAACTGACAAAAATCAGAGGAATTGTTGCCGGCGGCAGGGAAAGGCAGGATTCTGTGAGAAACGGCCTGAAGTGTGTTGTAGAAAAAGATGAAATTGTTGTTATTCATGATGGCGTGCGCCCCTTTGTAACAGAAAAAATCCTTTCGCGGGTCATTGACGCGGCTCATCGGTCCGGGGCTGCAATTGCTGCCGTTCCGGCCATGGATACCGTAAAGGAAGTCCATTCTGACGGACATATTTCCGTAACGCTTGACAGGAAAAGGATCTGGCTGGCTCAGACTCCCCAGGCCTTTCACCGCCGTATCATTCAAGAGGCATACAAAAAGGCCGTTCAGGATGATTATTACGGCACGGATGACGCCAGTCTCGTCGAACGCCTGGGCATTCCAGTCGAGGTCGTTCCAGGGAGCTGCACAAATATCAAGATAACCACGCCGGATGATCTTATCCTGGCAGAAGCATTCCTTAAAAAGGAAGAAGGCAGGATTTGAATGCTCCCCGTCCGGGTTCGGAAGTAGAAAAACCCTGAAAGGGTCTGGGGATAATGAAATCAGGGGATAACCCTGATGGCGCAAAAAAAACAGACTGGGAAAATTGACGGGAGATCGGCATGAGGGTCGGATGCGGATATGACAGTCATCGATGGGCTGCAAAAAGGAAGTTGATCCTCGGGGGCGTTGAGATCCCTCATGAGTTCGGCCTTACAGGTCACTCTGACGCCGACGCATTGACTCACGCCATCTGCGACGCACTCCTTGGTGCCATTTCCGAAGGCGACATCGGTTTTCAGTTCCCCGATTCCGACCCGGCTTATTCCGGAATCTCCAGTCTGAAACTTCTTTCTAAAATCCTTGAGATGGTTGATAAAAAAGGCTTTGCCATTGACTATATCGACAGCACCGTAATTATGGAAAGACCGAAGTTGATGCCCTACATTCCGGATATGAAGTCAAAGATTGCCGGGGTGTTGAAAATGCCTTCAGACCGGATCAACATAAAGGCCAAGACCAATGAAGGAATGGGATTTGTCGGTCGGCAGGAGGGGGTTGCGGTTTTTGCCGTGGCTTTGGTTAAGGAGAATCAGGATTAATGAACAGTACCAAGCCGAGAGTCCGTTTTGCCCCTTCCCCTACCGGGGAGCTCCACATTGGAAACGCGCGGACCGCGTTTTTCAACTGGCTGTATGCAAGACACTATGGCGGTAAGCTGATCCTGCGGATTGAAGATACGGACCGGCAGCGATCCACAAGGGCTTTTGAGGCCAGGCTGATTGACGACTTGAAATGGCTTTCTCTGGATTGGGACGAGGGGCCGGACGGGAAGGGGGAAGTTGGACCCTACCGCCAGAGCGAGAGGCTGGATCTCTATGAATCCTTCTTGAAGAACCTGCAAAAGGACGGAAGAGTTTATCCCTGTTACTGTACCGAGGACGAGTTGGAGCTGGAACGGACATCTCTGCTGTCCAGGAAAATGGCGCCCCGCTACATGGGTAAATGTCGCAATCTGACCGAAGCAGACAGAAGAAGACTGGAAGCCCAGGGAAGGAGGCCGACCTGGCGATTCCGGGTCTCACAGGGGCCTGTCCTGTTTCAGGATCTCATCCGGGGAACGATGAAATTTCAGGGGGAGGCAGTCGGCGATTTCATTATCGTTCGGTCGAATGGTACTCCAGCCTATAATTTTGCCGTGGTGATCGACGACCACTTTATGGAAATTTCCACGGTCATCAGGGGAGAAGACCATCTTTCCAATACAGCGATCCAGTTGATGCTCTATGAAGCGCTAGGTTTCGAGCCGCCTGAATTTGCCCATCATTCCCTTATTCTGGGAAAGGATCGCACGAAGTTGAGCAAACGGCACGGTTCCGTTTCCGTACGTGAGTTTCGCGAGAAAGGCATACTGCCCGAGGCGCTTTTGAATTATCTTGCTCTTCTTGGCAGTTCCATCGGCGAAGGTCGGGAGGTCTGTTCACTGGAGGAAATCATCACCGCCTTTTCGTTGGATCGGGCCGGCAAGAGCGGCGCCGTGTTCGATGAGGACAAACTGCTTTGGATGAACAGCCTTTACATTCATGAAGAGCCAGCCATCAAGTTAATAGAGCGATTGAGACCGTTTATCGAGAAAGCCGGCTATGACGTGAATAAATGGGAAACTCCATGGCTGGATCGGATGGTGGAGGCCGTGAAGCCCAACTTGACCACGTTGGCCGATATCGGATCTTATGTGAAGATGATTGTTGAAGAGCCTGTCCGGATTGATGAAGATGCTGCCGCAGTTCTTCGGGAAACAGAAACACAGATGGTTCTCCGGACATTGCTGCAACTCATCGAGGAAGGGAAATTTTCCCATGAAGATTTTTATTCGCAAGTCATGACTGCACTTCGCAAGGTAACCGGCGCCAGGGGAAAAAGGCTTTTCATGCCCGTCCGGGCGGCCCTTACAGGGACGACCAGGGGACCGGAACTCGATAAAATTTTTGTCCTTCTGGGCGAGCAATCCGTCAAGGAACGACTGAAAAAAGCGCTCAATATGCAGGGAAACTTTTCCTGACCTTCCTTTTTCTTGCTTATTCAGATTTTCAGTGGATAAATGATTCCAGTATGCTGAAAAAAGAGGCTCATCCGGCTTGATTTACATGCATTTCGGACGAGCCTGCTTTAACTGGTCAGATAACTCTCATAGAAAATCAAAATCGGAATAACGCGTTTGCGTCTTCCATAAAATATCTTCCGCTTCATCTGAAACGCATCTTGCAGCCTGTTTAAAGCGGAATATTGTTGTGCTTTTTTGTCACCCGGGTTTCCTTCTTTTCCTTAAAGGTTTCTAACAGGAAGGCGACTCGCTTACGGGTCTCTCTGGGCAGGATGATTTCATCCACAATTCCCAGTCCGGCGGCAAAGTAAGGATTGTTGAACTGAGTTTCGTAAGCGGAGGCCAGTTCCTTCCGCTTGGCCGCGGGGTCCGGCGCCGTCTGGATTTCCTTGCGATACACAATGTTACAAGCGCCATCCGCTCCCATGACGGCAATTTCCGCGGAAGGCCAGGCCATGACGTAATCCGCGCCGAGCTGTTTGCTGCACATGCCGATGTAGGCGCCGCCGTAATCCTTGCGGATGACGACCGTCAGTTTGGGCACTGTGGCTTCGGAATAGGCATGGAGCATTTTGGCTCCATGTGTGATGATTCCCGCCCATTCCTGACGTGTGCCGGGAAGGTAACCGGGGACATCGGCAAGCGTCAGCAGGGGGATGTTGAAGGCGTCACAGAAACGGATGAAGCGCGCCGCCTTGTCTGAAGCATTCACATCGAGTACGCCGGCGCCGAAACTGGGGTTGTTCGCGATGACCCCTACAGGACGCCCCATGATGCGAATAAATGCGACGATGATGTTCCTGGCCCATCCGGCATGAGGTTCCATCATTTCTGCATTATCGGCGATTTCCAGGATAACCTTTTTCATGTCATAGCCTTTTGAAGGTTTATCAGGAATGATTTCGTCCAGTTCGAGGCATTCGCGATCCGGGGTGTCAGACGTTGGCAGAAGAGGAAGGGGACTGTGACAACTGTCCGGGAGATAAGACAACAGGGTTCGAATTTTATTGATACAGTCCTGGTCGTCATTTGTGGCGAAATGACATACGCCGCTTTTGGTGGAATGAACGACGGCGCCTCCCAGGGCTTCGGTGGTGACTTCTTCACCGATAACGGCCTTGATGACATCCGGGCCCGTGATGCACATGTAACTGCTTTTCTTGACCATGAATATCCAGTCCGTCAATGCCGGTGAATAAACGGCCCCGCCGGCGGTCGGCCCCATGGTCGCGGTAATCTGGGGGATATACCCGGAGGCGAGGGTATTCCGGTAGAAAATTCCTCCATATCCTTCAAGAGCGGGGACGCCTTCCTGAATGCGCGCTCCTCCGGAGTCGTTCAGGGAAACAAAGGGTTTCCCCGCTGCGATGGCCATATCCATCACCTTCCAGATCTTCTTTGCCTGCATTTCCCCAAGACTGCCGCCGGAGCAGGTGAAATCCTGAGCCGCCGCAAAGACGACACGGCCGTTTACCTCGCCGAATCCGGTAATGACGCCATCCGCGGGAATTTCCTTCTTGTCGAGGCCGAAAAGTGTGGAACGATGTTTTGTAAAGAGCTGGACTTCCTGGAAAGACCCATTGTCGAAAAGCAGATCCAGCCGTTCCCTTGCGGTCAGTTTGCCGAGTTCGTGCTGTTTTCTGATCATCTCGTCGCCGCCCATAAGCATCAGGGCTTCTTTCCTTTTTTCAAATTCCCGAATTTTTCCCGCTGTCATGCCCTCGTAATTTTCCGTGTTCATACTCCTCCACAAAATGCTTTTTCTTGATTTTAAAAGGGGAACAGGGTTTTAATATCTCATAATACCCCATCATGATGTCTTTTTTGAATTGACCATTTATCATCTAAAAAAGTATAATTCCACGTTTAAATTTATTGATAACCATTTTTCCCGAAAAATGAAATGCAGGCATTTTCGAATAGTTCTGACAACACGGCATTAAGAATGACTTTAATCTTCTTTCATTTGAATATTGCCGGCAGGATAAGCAGCAACGTTATTGACTCAAAAGAACGTTTCAGGGAGGAATAATGATGGGAATTTCCAAAAAAACGATTCGTGAGATCGAATTCGCAGGAAAACGTGTGATCATGCGTGTTGATTTCAATGTTCCGCTCAAGGATGGCGTCATCCAGGATGATACACGCATTGCCGCCGCACTGCCTTCAATCAAATATATTCTTGACAGTAAGGCAAAGAGCCTTGTGTTGATGTCGCATCTTGGCGACCCTGAAAAAGACGCTGCCAAGGCGCGTGAGAAGGCGGAAAAGGATGGCAAACCCTTTGATGAAGAGAAATACATCGAAGGCAAATGCAAGATGTCGCCTGTCGCCGCACACCTTTCAAAGCTGCTTGGGAAGCCGGTTGCGCTGGCGCCTGACTGCCTGAGCGACGAGACAAAGAAGATGGTGGGCGGCCTTAAGGACGGCGCCGTGCTGCTCCTTGAGAACACACGGTTCCATAAGGAAGAGACCTCGAAAGACCTTTCTGAGCGTGAAAAAATGGCCAAGATCCTTGCGGGTTACGGCGACGTGTATGTCAATGACGCGTTTGGAACCGCCCACCGGCTGCACGCGTCCACCGAAACAATCGCCCGGTATCTGCCTGCGGTGGCGGGTTTTCTCATGGAAAAAGAGCTTGAATTCCTTCAGGGAAAAGTTCTGAAAGCCCCGGCGAAGCCTTTTGTCGCGATTATCGGCGGCGCGAAAGTTTCTTCCAAAATAGCAGTGCTCGAAAGCCTGCTCTACAAGGTAGAAAAACTGATCATAGGCGGCGGCATGGCATACACCTTTCTCAAGGCCCAAGGGATTGCTGTCGGCAAGTCGCTTGTCGAGGAAGATCAGATCGAAACGGCAAAGAAGATTCTTGCGACAGCAAAAGAGCAGACGGTTACGCTTCTGCTCCCGGCTGATCATCTCGTTGCAAAAGAGTTTTCAGCCGAAGCCGAATTCAGGATTTCGACAGGCGCCACGATAGAAGACGGGTGGCTGGGGATGGACATCGGCCCCGCCACACTGAAAAATTACAGGGACGCTCTTGTCGGAGCAAAGACCGTGTTCTGGAACGGCCCCATGGGAGTTTTTGAGTTCCCGAATTTTGCGGCAGGCACAATCAATATAGCAGCGATACTTGCCGAACTTCCGGATGCGATTACAGTGATCGGCGGTGGAGACACCGTTTCAGCGGTCAAAAAGGCCGGTGTCGCTGCCAGAATGTCTCATATTTCAACCGGCGGCGGTGCATCGCTTGAGCTTGTTGAAGGCAAGGAACTTCCCGGAGTCAAGGCGTTAAATGACAAATAAAGGAGTCATGCCGCCGAAGTCGGGATGGTGGAGTCCGTTGCAGTCTGCGGCGCAGGACTTTACAGCCGATGATCATGGGTTGTGATGACGGAATAAAAGAAGGGATGACAAGAAGAAACATCAAGCTGGTTCTTGAATATGACGGGACGGCCTACAGGGGCTGGCAGCGTCAGGGGAATCTGCCGACCATACAGAAAATTCTGGAGGAAAGTATCGCGCGGATTACACAGGAACCCGTAATCCTCCATGGATCGGGCAGGACCGATGCCGGTGTTCACGCGCTCAACCAGGTAGCCAACTTCCGGACATCATCCCGGATTCCGGCGGCGAATCTTTTACGGGGCCTCAACAGCCTGCTTCCCGGGGATATTGTGATCAGAGAGACGGAAGATGTGGATGAGGAGTTTCATTCCCGGTATTCTGCGAAAAGTAAAAGCTATCTTTATCGTATTCTGAATTCACCGGTACGGTCGCCCCTGCAGAGAAATTCCGCCTGGTTTATACGCTGTTGTCTTGACCTTGAAAAAATGGCCGGGGCCATCTCTCTGCTGTGCGGAAAGCATGATTTTACCTCCTTCTGTGCGGCAGGCAGCGACGTGAAGTCCTGCGTCCGGACCATCATCCGGGCGGAGATCGAAAGGGAGACTGAACAGGTGATCACGATCAGTGTCGAGGCTGACGGCTTTCTTCGACACATGGTCCGCAATATCGTCGGGACCCTGGTCGAGATCGGTGCGGGGCAGGATTCGTCGGAAATTATGCGGGACATTCTGGAAGCGAAAGATCGGGGATGTGCCGGGATCACGGCGCCGCCTCAGGGACTTTTTCTTCAGAAAGTAAGCTATTGAACATCCTGATGAACTCGACGGGAGAAGAAAGGAAAATAGTCCGGAAACCATGAAGATTCTCATTTTTGGTCATCGCGGCATGCTCGGATCGGAGCTGATGATGCGGCTGCAGGCAAACCATGAGGTTGCTGGACAGGACATTCCTGAAATCGATATTACGTCTTACGATGCATGTCGTCAGGCTATCCTGAGCATCAAACCTGATCTTGCAGTGAACGCGACGGCCTTTACCGATGTGGATGCCTGCGAGACCCGCAGGGAAGAATGCTTTGCGGTCAATGCCCTGGGTGTGGGGCATCTTGCCCTGATCTGCCGCGATATGGGAATCAAACTTGTTCATTTCAGTACGGATTACGTCTTCAACGGCCGCAGGAAAACGCCTTACGCAGAGGAAGATTTCTGTGATCCGCTCAATGTCTACGGACTGTCTAAGCTGGAAGGCGAAAAAAGACTGCAGGAAGCGGGGTGCGATCATCTCCTGATCCGGACAGCCTGGCTGTATGGGAAAAATGGAAAAAATTTCGTGCGGGCTATCCTGGCCAGGGCGGAAACAGATCCGGTTCTGGATGTCGTAGATGATCAAAGGGGCTGTCCGACATATTCCGCCGATCTTTCCGATGCGGTGGGCTTTCTTATTGAAGGCGGCCACTCTGGAATTTATCATGTGACGAACAGCGGCCAATGCACCTGGTATGAGTTTGCCTGCCGGATTCTGAAATCCTCAGGCATCCTCGATGTTGAAGTTCGGCCGACTACTTCAGATAAGCTGGCGCGACCCGCCTGTCGGTCTCCCTACAGTGTGCTCAATTGCGAGAAATATTTCCGGGACACAGGGCATGCCATGCGCCACTGGACGGAAGCGCTGAATGATTATCTCTCCGTCATCCGCAAAGAGGTCGATTTGAAGAGCTGATCCATCAGTACATCCCCACTGGAACCCATCTAAGTATATATCCTTAATCCAATCCATTATATTACTCTTGACACCGTAAGGGAATATCGGTATACCGAACCGGTTTCAGGTCTGTCTCCCTTGCGTCCTGCAAGGAGGTTTGCGGTCCTTAAGTAAGCGATTATCGAAGATCAGATCATGCAGGAGCGAAATCTGATTCAGGTAATCGGTGTTGCAAACGCTCGTTGTGATTATCAAAGTTCCTGTGCAATCAGTGTGTTATGGATTTGTCAACCTCCGCCGTCCCGAATTCTGTCCATAAAATCCGTTATGAAAAATTAAATAAAATCCTGTGTGTGCTGCTGATTCTTTTGGGGCTGGCATGTCCTGTCAGCAACGCTTACGCCCGAAATCAGGTGACCGCCGATGGTATGGCAACAATCCATAACAGCAGAATGGATATCGCCAGAGACAAAGCGATCGATAACGCCCAGCGTAATGCCATTGAAAAAGTTATGGGAGTCATGATTTACAGCGGTTCGGAAGTCGAAAATTATCAACTGAAAGTAGATCGTATTCTTTCGGAGTCCAGAGGATTTATCAACGGTTACAGTATTGTTTCCGAGAACGGAACAGACGATGTTTACACCGTGACAATTGAAGCGGACATCGGGGCGGGTAAGCTGAAAGACCGGATGGAGGCCATGAATCTGATTATGGCTCGCAAATCGAAACCTCGCATCATGATTCTCTTCAATCAGCATTCAAAGACAGATTTTGTCGCTGAGGCTGCCCTGACCCGCTTTTTCCTGGCAAGGGATTTTAAACTTGTCGATTCGGGATCCTTTAAAAAAAATTCAACTGTCGATCACTTGCAGTTGTCCTGCGCAGATCTGGACACCCTGGCCCGTTATTGTCATCAATCCGGCGCGGAGGTGGTCCTGCTGGGCAGCGTGGATGTGTCGAGCACACGTTCAATCTCAGCGGGATTGAAATGCATTCCAACAAGGTTGTTGTCTCGGTGAAAGCCATTAACGCCGATACCGGCGACGTGATCGCGACAGGAAGCGAAGCCTGCTCTGCCGCCGGAATGAAGGATGATGTGAAATCGATCACGGAAGAAGCAACCGGAAAGGTAGCGAAGAAACTCATTGAGGATATCTTTGATCGATGGTCATCGGAGTTGACCAATGCCGTAACTGTAAAACTGTCCATTTCCGGTCTGGACACCTACCAGGAACTGGAAAGGTTCAAGGGTTGTCTACCCGATGTCGTCAAGGGATACCGCGAACTTTATCAGCGTTCATACAGCAGGGGAACGGCCGACCTGGATCTGGAAGTGCGGGGGAATGTTCATGGCGTTGCCGACGATCTTTCCACGATGACCCTGGATAAAAGACGAATCAGGATTCTGGGAATCAGCTCGAACAGGATTGAAGCGGTATTTTAACGGGGATTTTATTGACAGGAAGCGCCTGGAATTACGGCATGAGCAAAAAAAGGACATGCTCACCGGAGGGCTTCCTGCTCAGGGGATCGGAGACAGCATTAACGAATCAAGGGGAGGCGACAATGAAACAGAGGAATATTCGGTGGATTCTGCTTGGCTTACTGATGAACCTGATGCTTTCGGGGTGTGTCGTGAACGAGAGCTATAAAACGGGCCGGGAAATGGAAAATCAGAAACGCTGGGATGATGCCGTCATCTTCTACAAGAAGGCTGTCGATGAAGATCCGGGAAATTCGACATACAGGGATTCCCTGGCAGCCGCGAAAAGGGAAGCGGCAAAGCTTCATTATGAGAAGGCAAAGCAATTATTTGAAACAATCACGGATGAAAATCTGATTTCACTTGAAAGTGTTTTAACGGAAGCTGCGGCTGCCGGTGGTCTGGATGACCTGAATCCGGCTGTTGCTGCTTTTCACATTCAGATCAGGGACAAAATTGCATCTCTTCAGAACACCGTCAAAATTCTGTACAGTCAGGCGGAGCTCGATATGCAGAAGGAAGCATGGGGTGACGTTGTCGCAAAATTAAAAAAAGTGAACAGGATATTTCCTAATTACGAAGATACGACAGCACGTCTGGCCAGAGCGGAGCAGGAATCGGCAAAGCAACTCTATCAGCAGGGGCTATCCTTGAGCAAGCAGGATGAGTGGAAGCTGGCTGCCCAGGCCTTTAAGTCCGTAATCGAGCTTGTCCCGAATTACTATGACGTCGCCAAACTGCATCAGGAGGCGATATCAAGGGACAGCTTTGATTATTTCAACAGTGAGGCGGAAAAGGCGATACACAGGCAGAACTGGGCACGGGCAGTTTTTCTTTTTGAAAAGGCTCTGGAATATCAGCCTGAAAATGCAGATGTTCAGAAAAAAAGAGATTCTTTGAAAACCAGGGTCGGCCAGATTTATTTTGACGATGCCCTGAAACTGCTTAATCAGGGAAAGCTGTATCCGGCAATGAAAAAAGCGGAAGGCGCTAAAAATAATTCCCCGGCACTTCTTGATGATCCGCTGTTTAATGAACTTCAAAAAAACTTATGCGGGCGGATGATGGAACGGGGGGATAAATATCTTGAGCGGGATATGTGGGGCAACGCCCTGGTCTGGTATCAGAAGGTGGAAAGTGTAAATCCCAGCCACCCGGAATTGTTCCAGAAATTACTTGATGTTAAAGATCATATCAACAAACGGATAAAGAAATCGATCGCCGTGTTCGATTTCGGTTCTCCAGCCAATGATCGTGATGCGGGCAAGATAGCCGCCAATAAATTGATTGCCTACCTGCACAGGAATGCCAGTGGCGATCTTCGCATTATTGAACGGGAGAATCTCCAATCCATATTGAGAGAAATGCAGCTTGGGCAGACGGGGATCGTGGATATGAAATCGGCTCAGAATGTCGGTAAAATGAGGGGTATAGATACCTTTATCATGGGTGACGTTCTCCATTACATGGCAAAAACCGTCGATACGCCCAGCGTCAGCCAGGTTAAGGTTCTCGTGGATGAAGAGGATGTACGGAATCCGGAATTTTCCGATTGGTTGCTGATGCATCCCAATCCCACAATGGAAGCATTGAAGACGGCGCCCCCCAGAACAACCAAAAAGAAAAACTATCAGTTTATTTCATACCGCCAGGGCAGCGCGAAAGTAACCGCCCTGATTGAAATATCCTACAAGCTGGTTGATACCCTGACAGGGGAAAACATTTTCAGCAACACGATCGCGGGAAAAAAGATAAAGGAAGACAAATATCAGGATGCTGTTCCCGCTGGCAATATCCGCCATGACCCTCTGGATCTGGCGACGGAACCGGAGGTGATGGACGAACTGACCAGTGAAAAGATTTCCGAAATGGGTCAGAGTGTTCTCAAGCATTACCAGAGTCTGGAGATTGAATATTTCAGGCAGGCACAGCAGCAGCAACAGAAGCGACGGAATTATGATCTGGCCATTGAACGGTATGTCGATACGGTTTTCGATGAAAAGCTCAAGGGAATTTCGACGCCGATTACGGCTAAATCCATCGAGAGCATCGATCAATTGATCAAGGATAAATGATCCTGACGGAACAACAGAGGTATTCAGTCGCATAAATTCAATCGGAGACGGAAAGGAATGAAAAAACGCTGCTTGTGGTTTTACCTGGGGGTTATGTTGCTGATTTCGGTTATGTTTCCTGTGGAGAGTCGGGGAGGAGAAATTCAGCAGACGAAGGTGGCGGTATTCAACTTTGGTACGATGAATCTGGAAGCCTCCGGTTACGGTACAACGATAACCAACATGCTGATGAACGCCCTGAAGGAAGATCCCTCTCTTGAGCTGCTTGATCGCAAGGAGCTCGAAGCCTTTTTAAGCCTCAACGATCTCCAGCAGGACGAAAACCTGGAGAATGTGATCCATATCGGTTCCCGTCTGGGAATCAATATGATTGTTGTGGGCAATGCAGGGAAAAAGGGTTCGATTATTTTCATCAACTGCAAGGTCATTCATATAAATCACAGGAAAGTGATCTTCAGCAGGCAGATCAAATCTTTCGGCGATGCAGGGTTGATGGGTGAGGTCAGGGATCTCAGCCGCTTTATCGCCAGGGCCATGTCCGAGTATGGTGTGAAGCCCGTGGAGGATGAAAAAATTGCTTTTCAAGGGCCGGTAAATTTTTATAAACGTTCCGGCAGTGGACGGGTTTCTCTTACCTGGGAAAATCCGCCGGGGAGTTCGGTGAGCGGATATGAGGTGTTTCGCGGCACATCGGCGGCAGGACCCTTTGTCCTGATGGGTCGGGTGAGCAACCCCGAGTATGTGGATTCATCCGTTTCAAGAAATTCTTTATATTATTATAAGATCCGCGCCCTCAACAGTAAGGGCCTGAGAAGTGAATTTTCTCCGGTTATTTCCGCGGAAACGGCGCCCACGCCCAATCCGCCGGTCATTCTGAGAGCGGAAGGTCACATCAGGAGCATTCAACTGACCTGGTCTCCCAGTCCGATTCCCAGTGATGATCCCATGAAGATGAAAGGATACAAGCTTTACCGGGCGAAAGTCGAGAAGGGGCCTTTTCAGGAAATAGCGAATATCCTGGGTAAGGATCTGGGAATCGGCATTGCTTCATCGACTCCTCTCGACAGGTTGTTCAAGGTTTCCTACACCGACCGGAATCTGGCTGATGGCGAAGACTATTATTACCGCGTGACTGCTTATAATGAGAAAAACCTGGAAAGTGAGATGTCTTTTCCGATCAGGGGCAACACCGTTCCGGTGGTCAGCACCTGTGCTGCCCAGGGAGATATGGTCCGTGAGATCAGGATATCCTGTGAGCCCATAAATTCTCCCTTCATTAAAGGATACTATGTTTATCGCCGTGCACCGGATCATGCGGAGTTTGCCAAAATAAAAAAAATTGAGAAGTCACCCCTGGGTTCAGGGAGAATTCAGTATACGGATACAGAAGGTCTTTCTGATGGTACGAAGTATTATTACCATGTAACGGCATATGAAGAACCCGATCTGGAAACCTCGCCATCCTTTGAATTATCCGCGGTTACAAAAGGTAAACCGTCGGCACCGACAGGGTTTTCCGCTAAAAGCGGACTGGTCGGAAAAGTGGAATTATCCTGGGCACAGAGTTTTGAAAATGACGTTGAAGGCTACAACCTTTATTATTCCGACCGTAAAGACGGGGAATATGTTCTTCTGAAAAAAATAGTGGGGCGAAACAGCAACCACCATGTGGATGACATCCGGGGCTTTGGCAAGCTGGATGACAATCAAACGTTGTACTACCGGTTGACCTCCTTTAATAAGGTGAACATTGAAAGTTATCCGGCCGCGACAGTGTCCGCTACAACGAAAAAAAGACCATCGAGGCCGCAGGCTCTTCAGGGAAAATCTCAGAGAGTGAGGGAAGTTCCCCTTTCGTGGGTTCCAAACCCGGAATCGGATATTGCGGCTTATCTCCTTTATCGTTCGACAACGACGCGGGACAGTGATTTTGTAAAAATCGCAGGGGTTAATGCAGGTACCGACTATCTCGATAAGGATTTGAAAGACGGCGTGACTTATTATTACCGTCTGCAGGTTGAGGACAAGGATGGTTTGATCAGCGATCTGTCTGAGACAGCAACAGTTCAGACCCGGTCCAGACCCGCGGCTCCCCTGGAAATCAGGGGAAATTATGCAGACGGAACCGCTGAGTTGCAGTGGGAAGGATCAAAATCTTTCGATGTGGTTCAATTTGTTGTTTATGAAAAACGTCTGTTCGGAGGAAATAATAAACTGGGTTCCCTGAAGGAAAGCACTTTCAGGGATGAAACCCTTCCCCCGGGTAAAAGCCGGTCCTACGTTGTGACCGCGGTGGACAAGTATGGTCTGGAAAGTGAGCCCAGCGCCGTGATTACGATTACGGGCAGATAAGAGATCAAAAGAAATTCTTCATCGCACTCCTGACTCATGGGAAAATATCGTCATCGTCGTGGCCATTTCAAATCAGGTGAGGGAAGGCAGCCTTTCCGGAACAGAGAATCGAAACGGAGGTGTATTTATGAGTCATAACCGGATATGTCGCGGAAGGACATCATCGAAGTTGAAAAGATGGTTCATGTCAGGCAGAATATTGCTGATTGCCGGCAGTATGGTGCTATTGCAGGGGTTGGTTTGTTCCCTCTGTGTTGCCGGTGAATCGGGGAGATATGCGGTCGTTGCTGGAATCGGCGAAGACAATGCCTATCTCGTTGATACCGCGACGGGATTTGTCTGGTACCTCACGCACAGGACGATGGCGATCGGACGGGAGCCCATCGCAATTCCATACAAGTTCATTCAGATGCCGCCTAAAAATCAGCAGGGATTTCTTGTCGAAAAGGTTCCCCACAAAGGCAATCCAAAAGAGTCGGAAGATGTAAAATAACTGTCGGCGCCGGGACGTTCTCCGATTTTCCTGATTATCGGACAACGTCAGACTCCAGGCCTTTTTGATCTGCAACTGAAGAAAGAAGGAATGCGTTTATGATCCATCCTGTTCCGAATTGCGGATTTTCCAGGTCCTATGTCATTTCCGGACTCGATGGCCTGATGGTTGTGGATATTGGAAGTATCGGCGCTGCCAGGGACATTGAACAGTTCATTGCCGGGCAGCCGGACATGGCCATGAAGGATGTCCGGTTTATTACGGCTACGCATTTTCATATCGACCATATCGGCGGAATGGGATCATTCCTGGAAAAATGTCCGCTTTCAACCAGAATTCTCTATTCTCCATTCATTCGGGAGTATGTCCAGGGCAGAAGAAAACTTTCGCTTATCCGGCACTGGTTTTCCGGTTTTCTTCCCGCCACGTTCTGGTGCACCCGCTATGTGAGGAGATTTGACCATCTGCGTTTTGACAGTCTGTCGGGTATTCCCCTTCCAGGGTTGAGAAACTGCATTCACCTGCCCTTTCCGGAAAGCCGGGTCGGGTATTTCGAACTCAATACCCCTCGATCTCCTGATGCCAGAGAGGAGAATAAAGGATTCCTCCAAACGTGCGCGGCCGGTTTTGGTGCATGGCAGGTTATCGAGACGCCTGGACATACGGAGGATTCCATTTCCTTTTATCACCCGTCCACGGGAGAACTGATCTGCGGCGATCTGGTCGTCAACCCCTTTAAGGAAGGCAGGGGAAGGCTGAACGGTTTCTGCTGGAGTAGGAAAATCATATGCAACACATATCGGGAACTGGTCGGGATGATTTCCCCGAAGATTATTTATCCCGGACATGGCGAAGTGATCACGCACGACCATAACGCCCTGTCCGCGGTTGAAGTTTTCAACCCATTATAAAAATTCCATCGGAGGCTGGTTTTATGTCGAGAAAATGCTCTGGAGTATGGGTCATGGCATTTCTTTTATCTGTCCTTATAATTCTTCAGGGGTGTCTCGCAGCGACCAAAAATACGGTGATTTCACCGCAGATAAGGCAACTCTTCCAGGGGACCTATGTCGTGGATCCTTACATGGAAAAGCACACGCCCCGCACGGTTGCCGTACTTCCCTTCCGCAATTCTTCAAACAGTCAGGCGGGTTCAAATGAAGTAAGGAAGGGCTTTTATAATCATTTCAGCTCCCTGCCGTTCAAAGACATGGAACTTCATCGTGTCGACGATCTGCTGCTGAAGGCCGGACTGACGGACCCCGGGGTTATTCGGAACACATCTCCCGTAAAGCTGGGGGAAATCTTGGGAGTCGATGCGGTGGTATTTGGAGAGATATCCAATTTCGACAGACTCTTTGCCCTTGTCTACTCTCAGGTTTCCGTCGGCGCTGAAATTCGGATGTATGATGCGAAAACCGGTCATTTCCTCTGGAGTGGAAAACACGTGACGCGAATACACGAAGGCGGTGTATCTACAACACCGGTCGGTCTGATTGCAACCGTTGTTGCCACGTCCATGAATATCCGGGACATTCAGCTGCTTCGCGCCTGCGACGATCTTTTCCGGGAGATGGTCAAAACCCTTCCCGTACCTCATCTTGCCGAAGCTCTCCGTCCACCGGGCATCACCCTGCTGACTCAGGATACTCAGGGAAAGCCTAAAAAGGCCGGGGAAGAGATACGGGTGGTCATTCAAGGGACACCGAAAATGCGGGCCTCCTTTGACATCGGGGATTTTCGGAAGCATGTGGACATGCGGGAAATCGAACCCGGCGGTTATCTCGGCATATATAAAGTTGTTCCCGGCGATAACCTTTCCCGGGCCACCATTGTCGGGACGCTTCGCGACGATTCCGGGAATGCGGTTCAGTGGGTTGATGCTGTCGGGACCGTCACCCTGGATACAAAGCCGCCGGAAAAGATTGCCGAAGCCAGGGCGGTAGGAAGAAACCGGACGATCCTGCTCAACTGGACCAAAGGGGAAGCAACCGATCTGGCAGGCTACAAAGTATATCGGAGCAAGACCCCTCTGACCGGCTATGAAGAAATCGCGAAAACGGAAGTGACGCAGTGGCGTGATGAGGGGCTGGAGAATTTACAGCCATATTATTATCGGATTACCGCTTTTGACGAGGCCGGAAATGAGAGTGAGGCGACGGATGCTTTGGAGGGAGTGGCTGTCGCTCCGGGACCGACCCCGGTATCGGGCCGGATAGAGACCGATACCGTCTGGTATTCCGGCGCCAGTCCCTATGTGCTCGAAAAGGATGTGACAGTGGCGGACAAGGCCCGACTGGTGATTGAACCGGGAACGGAGGTCCGTTCCCGTGAAGGGGCGTTAATCATCGAAGGCCGGATCGAGGTCCAGGGCGACCGGGAGCACATTGTGAATTTCGACGTGGTGGAAGGTAAGAAAACATGGCCTGGTCTCCGGTTTGTCAATGTCCGGGATAAGGAAAATCCGTTGCGGTTTTGCCGCATCCGGGGAGCGGAAACTGCCGTTGCCTGCCTGTCTTCATCACCACGGATCGAGACCTGCGAACTACTGGAAAACGGAGTCGCCCTGCACATTGACGGGGCTTTTTCCAAACCCCGGGTGGTCGACAATATCATTTCCAGAAATCGGGAAGCTGCCATTCTCATCGTCAATGGAGCACAACCTCTTCTCGAGGGCAACAGGATCCAGGATAACGAGCGTGAGGGCGTTCGAATTCAGAGTTCGGCGCCAGTGATCCGGCATAATCTGGTAACCCGGAACCGGGGTACGGGCATTTTGGTAAACACAAGTCAAGCGGCGATCCGGGAAAATAATCTGTTCGATAACACCCCCCTGGATATGGCGGCAGACAGCGTGGGGGAACCGGCCGATGGCCTGCTGAACTGGTGGGGAACCGTCAGGGGCGCGGAACTCTTTTCAAGAATAAGCGGAAGGATTTCGGTGGGGTCTGTTTTGAGTGCTCCCTGGCCTCAGGGAAAGCCGATTCCCCTGAATATTCCGGCATCGGATCTGGGAGGATCGATCAGCAGGGACGCGTTTCTGATTCCGGCAAACAGCCCCTATCAGGTGAAGCGGGACGTGGTAATCGACGGCGGCGCGATCCTGCATATCGAACCGGGGGTGGAAATCCGTTACGATCCCCATACCTCGATCATCGTGGAAGACGGCGCCGTCGAGGCCCTCGGGACGAGCGACCGCCCCGTTCTCTTCACAGCCTCCGGGCAATCACCGACGCCCGGCTCGTATTCCACAGCGATCCACTTGGCCAAACCGACGAAGGCAAACAGCATTTTCCGCTATTGTGTGTTTAAATACGCGGACATCGCCCTGGACATATCCTTCGGATCACCGGAAATCTCCTGGTGTCATATCACAAAGAACGCCCAGAACGGCGTTTTCTGCCGGAACGACGTGGCGCCCAGGATATCTTACAGCACTTTTGAGGAAAACACCGGCGAAGGCGCCATCAAGTGTGTCGGCATGTCCCGTCCGAAGATCAACTTCAACAATTTTCTGAGGAATGAGATCACGGACATTCAAGCCTTCTCAAGCATTCGGATCGACGCCTCACGGAACTGGTGGGGGAGTTCCGCTCCCGATGACTCCGGCATCTTCAGGCAGAATGAAGATGGCATTTCCATCAAGCCCTGGCTGAAAGCCCCTCAGGCCGATGCCTTTGCCGGAAGGAAGGATGAGAGAGATCTTCGGCGACCCTGATTTCCTCATTGAAACGGGTGTGTATTTTTGGTAGTTTCGCACTCATTGAGAAGAGAAGCTCGAAATACGGATGACAGCGGGTGCGTTGAATTTCAGTTCAAGTTCATGTTCATAAGGAGGCAGCTATGCAGTGGAAGCGATGGATTTCTGTTGGCGTGGTGTCAGCCGCACTGATTTTCTTTTCAGGCGTCGTAATGGCTCAGGATGAAAAAGTCGGACTGTCCGAATGGGTGCAGATCGTTCAGACCATGGGGGACAGGGGAAAAATCAACTGGTCCGCCGGTTATATAGAGGCCGTCGGCATTGGTGCGCCGCCGGACCGGTATGTCGGCAGACCCAATGCCCGCCCTCTGGCCTTGAGGGCAGCCAGACTGGATGCTCAACGCAATCTGCTGGAAATCACCAGGGGCGTGCAGGTCAGTTCCGAAACCACCATCAGGGACTTCGTTGCCGAAAGTGACGTGATCAAATCCCAGGTAGAAGGTCTGGTGAAAGGGGCCATTGTGGTAAATCAGGAGTATCTGTCAGATGGAACCGTGGAAGTGACATTGAGAATGCCGCTTCAGGGCGAATTTTCCAGGGTGGTTATCCCCAGAATTCTGGAGAAAAAGAAAATCGAACCCGTCCCGGAGGCGCCATCCGCAGAAGCGCCCGCTTCTCCCCCCGTGCCTCAGATGACTGCACCGCAGCCTCCGCCGGAAGATACCCCCGCGCCGCAGGGTGCAATTCCGGCTCCCGTTGCTTTTACCGGATTGGTGATCGATGCCCGTGGACTTCAGGCTCGACCGGCCATGTCACCAAAAATTGTCGATGAAAACGGCGGTGAGGTCTATGGTTCCATGATGGTAGAACGGGAGTTCGCCATTCAGCAGGGGATGACCGGTTATGCCAGAGATCTGACCGCCGCCCAGAGCAACCCCCGGGTGACAAGCAATCCCCTGAGCGTCAAAGGGTTGAAGACGGATGGCGCGGGGGCCGCCAATATCATAATCAGCAGTGATGACGCGCGGATGATCCGGGCGGCAAAGGATAATTTATCATTCCTGAAGAAATGCCGTGTGATGATCGTTCTGGATTGAGATAGACAGTCTTAACAGGCTTTCATTCCGGATATTCAGGAGCACAAAAAAATATGCCTGAGGCCGCGGTCGTCCGTCAAGAAGGGATGGCCGCGGCCTCTTTTTCCCTGATAAATTGGAGGTAAGCCGTTGAATCGCAGAATCGTCCTTCTTCCTGAAACACTGACTCACAGGATTGCCGCCGGCGAGGTTGTGGAGAGACCGGCGTCCATCGTCAAGGAACTCCTGGAAAATGCCCTGGATTCCGGGGCGACGGATATCAATGTCGAGTTGGAAAGAGGCGGCTGCGGACTGATCCGGGTTGCCGACAACGGCAGCGGAATATTCGCCCAGGATGTGACCCTTGCCTTTGCCCGTCATGCCACGAGCAAAATAGCCGAGTTCGATGATCTTTACCGGGTGAGATCCTTCGGGTTCCGGGGAGAAGCCCTGGCAAGCATCGCCTCCATCTCCCGGACTGAACTCGTTACCCGTACCGCCGACGATCTTGCAGGAATGCGGATTGTAGTCGAAGGGGGGAATATCTGCGAAAAGACGGAAGCCGGCTGTCCGATAGGAACCTCAATTACTGTCAGCCGGATTTTTGATTCTGTTCCGGTGCGCAAGAAATTTCTCAAGGCGGAGGCAACGGAACGGGCTTACTGCCTGGATGTCATTACGCGCCTGTCCCTGGCGAATCCGGAAGTAAGAATCCGTGTATTTTCCAAAGGGAGAGAACTGTGCCATTATCCGGCAACATCCAGGCTTTCCGAGCGGGTCGCCCTCGTTCTCGGAAATGCCGATGCCGACCGCTTGCAGCCCATTGAAGGGGAAACCGACCGGGTCCGGGTTACTGGCTTTGCCTCCCGCCCTGACTTTACCTGCGCAACGACGAGACAGATCTATACATTTGTCAACCGGCGGCATGTCAGGGATCATCTCCTGAATCATGCCGTGATGACAGCTTATCGGCGAGTTATCGAGCCTCGAAGATACCCGGCGGTGGTTCTCTATGTTGATCTGGACCCGGCCGATGTGGACGTCAATGTCCATCCTGCGAAGCTGGAGGTGCGTTTCCGGCAGCCCCGGACCGTTTATGAAGCCGTTGTTGAGGCTCTGTCCGGCATGCTTCGCGGCATGGGTCAATCCGCTTTGAGTTTGACGCGCTACGGACCGGCTGGAACTGCGGAAATCGGCCATATTCCGCAAGAGGATTACGAATCCCGGATTTCCGAGGCCCTGAGACGATATTCCCTGGCATCGGGAAGCCGGAAAATGATGTATGGAACGGGAACAGAAGCCAATCCGGTAAATAAAAAACATTTCCTCGCTGAACGGATCAGGGGAGAGGAGATCCATGCCCGGGAGTCCCTCCTGCTTTCACCCGCTCCGGCGCTGCCTCAGAATTCTTTTCATCCGGTTTTCGCCGACCTCGTCTATCTCGGTTCCCTGTGGGACAGTTATTTGATTTTTTCTGTGGCAGACGGAATGCTTCTGATCGATCAACACGCGGCGCATGAACGGATACTCTTTGAAAAGATTAAAAAGGCGGCGGAAAGAAACAAAACAGCCGTTCAGGTGCTCCTTATTCCTGAGATCCTGAATCTGTCCAGGCCGGATTTTGAACGATTCGGCGACGTGGTTCCGCTTCTGGAGCAGGTCGGCATCGAAGCGGAACCTTTTGGCGGGGAGGAAATCATCATCAAGGCCCTGCCGACTCTGCTGGCCCATCTTGATCCGGGAGTTCTCGTGAAGGATCTGATCGCGGAATGTGCCGATCGCGGGGGGGGCCTTTCTCTTCAGGAGAAGGGCGAAAAGATATATGCCTATCTGGCCTGCCGGGGAGCGGTCAAGGCAGGGCAAAAACTGATCCGGGAGGAAGTAGCTCAATTGTGCCGTGATCTGGATGCCACGCCTTTTGCCGCGACCTGTCCTCACGGAAGGCCCGTTTATGTGCTGTATCCTCTCAAAGACATTGAACGGATGTTCCGGCGCAGATAGAGTTCCTTGCGCTCCACCGCAATAAGCAGGAGGGTAAAACGGCAGGGACAGTGCGGCGCCGTTGTGAAATCATGAATCGGGAAGATGACGACGCGGAAGAGGGCAGCCGAAGAAAGGCAATCTCTTATCGCAGAAGAAATGGAACAAGATGACCGGCAGTATAGAAAAACCCCGGCTGATCGTGGTTATGGGACCCACCGCGGTGGGTAAGACGGCCGCTGCGATCCGTCTGGCGAAGCAATGGGGTGGAGAAATCATCAGCGCGGACTCCATGCAGGTTTACCGGCATATGGACATTGGAACTGCCAAGCCCACTCCGGACCAGCAGTGCCGTGTTCCCCATCACCTGATTGATATTGTCAATCCCGATGAATCCTTCAACGCGGCGTGCTTTATGGAACGTGCCAGGGCCGTCATCGCCGAACTCCACAAGCGGGGAAAAAAGATTATCGTAGTCGGGGGTACGGGGCTTTACATCCGCGCCGTTCTGGGTGGGCTTTTCGATGGTCCGGCCGCGGATGAGGCGCTGCGCCGGCACTATTTCACAATTCTGGAACGGGAGGGAAAGGCGGGCCTTTACGGGATGTTGAAGGCCAGGGACAGACGCGCCGCGGCGATCATCCACCCCAACGATACGACCCGGATGATCCGGGCTCTCGAAGTTCTGGACCTGACCGGCGTCTCCATCGTGGAACAGCAGCAGGAACACAGATTTGCCCAAAGACCCTACCGGGTCCTGAAGATCGGTCTTCGCTGCTCCCGTTCCGTTCTGTATGAGCGTATCGAAGCACGAACGGAAGAGATGCTGGCGCAGGGATTTCTGGACGAAGTCCGGCAACTGCTGGACATGGGGTTTCATGAGGGGCTTCGACCGATGCAGGCCCTGGGCTACAGGCAGATGGTCGGGTTTTTAAAAGGAGAGCTTGATCTTGATGAAGCTGTTGACCAGTTGAAACGGGAAACAAGGCGTTATGCTAAGCGCCAGTTGACCTGGTTCGGGGCCGATCCGGAGATTCGCTGGTTCGAACCCGGGAATGAAGAGGAGATTCTGCGGTATGCGGGCCGTTTTCTGAGGGGAGAATGACCCTGGTAAGGGATCCTTCCCAATATGGGAAAACTGCAAATTTTCTTGACTTGTAAAGGGGATAAATATAATGATGCGCCTTGCGAAAGGCGCTCTCCCGGGATTTTCACTTCGAATGGCAAGGAGTCCATGCGGATGCTCGTGTTGAAGAACTGTCGGTTTCTGTTCCTGTTCCTGTTCCTTCTTTTATCCTCTTTGTCAATGCTGGTCTCCTGCGGACCGAAAACCCGTCAGGCGGTCAGTTCTCTGGACACGCCGGAACATCACTTCCTTACCGGTATGAAAATGCTCGATCAGGGCCGGTCTGGGGACGCCCAGAGGGAATTTGATCTGGCTCTTTCGTTGAATCCCGAATATTCCCGGGCCCATGTGGGCGTCGCGCTGGTCAGAGGGTCTCGGAACAATTTTTCCGGGGGGGGTGAAGCGCTGAAAAGGGCCTGGTCCCACGCAGGCAACAATGAGGATAAAGTTTTTGTTCATGTGGGTTACATCCGAGTAAACACCCTGAGCCACGCTTACTGCATGCAGGTCGGCGCCGCCTGTGAAAAGATCGACGGGGACTGGCTTGAAAAGTCACGCGGCGAGTTTGAAAAAGCCATCGAACTGGAGCCTCGGTCCGCGGCAGCCTTTTATTTCATGGGGCTTTGCTTCAAAACAGCCCTCGATCTGGATAGCGCCGAATCCATGTTTGCCCGAGTCCTTGAATTTCAATCGGAACACTTCGATGAGGCGGACAGAGAGTGGAGCCTGGTACAGAAAATCAAACGGGCCAGGCCGGGGACGGCGATGGGGAAGCAGATCGCCCTTGTCGATAAGCTGAGCCGCGCTGATGCCGCCGCCCTGCTCATGGAAGAGCTTAAGATTGATGTTCTTTACAGAAAGCGAACATCCGGGAAATCCGATACGACCTTCAAGTATCCTGAAGAGGCCGGGGAAGCAGCCGCCAAGGCTCGGCTTACAGCCGTCGACATAGCCGTCCATCCCCTGAAGGCCGATATCGAAGGCATCCTCAATCTGGGTGTTCGGGGACTGGAACTTTATCCGGATGGAACATACCGACCTGACGCGCCGGTGGATCGGGCAACGTACGCCATGATGATTGAGGATATCCTGATCAAGGCATCTGGGGACAAGGGGCTGGCCACGCGCTTTATCGGAGAGCGTTCTCCTTTCCCGGATCTGCGTTCCGATCTTCCCTATTTTAATGCCGTCATGGTGATGACCAGCCGGGGCTTTATGAAAGCCGCCGATGCGGCTTCCGGGAAATTTGTTCCTCTGGAATCGGTGACGGGCGCCGACGCCCTGCTGATCATCAGAGAGATCAGGAAGCAAATGAAGCTTTCATAAAAAATTGGAAAATATTAATGATCAGAGGGTAAGAGGCAGCCTTTGCTTATAATGAAAACCGAGGCAAGAACGAGGCCGGTCTCGGATCCTTTGAACTTTATGGAGCATTTGTAATGGACAGTGGGTCTTTGAACAAAGCGTATGAACCTCATGAAGTTGAGGCCCGATGGTATCAGTACTGGGTGGATTCCGGTTTCTTCCACGCGGAAGACGCAGGTGAAAAACCCCCTTTCTCGATCGTCATCCCCCCGCCTAATGTAACAGGAATACTCCATATGGGGCATGCCCTGAACAACACCCTGCAGGATATCATCGTCCGCTTCAAACGGATGCAGGGGTACAACACCCTCTGGATGCCGGGGATGGACCATGCCGGCATTGCCACCCAGAACGTGGTTGAAAAGGAGCTGGCCAGGGAGGGGCTGACGCGTCATGATCTCGGCCGGGAAAAGTTTATAGAACGGGTCTGGGAGTGGAAGGCGAAGTATGGAGGGGTGATCATCAATCAGTTGAAGCGGCTGGGCTGCTCCTGCGACTGGGAGAGGCAGCGCTTTACGATGGATGAAGGGCTTTCCCGGGCAGTCCGGGAAGTTTTTGTCCGCCTTTATCAGGACGATCTGATTTATCAGGGGGATTACATCGTCAACTGGTGCCCCCGCTGTCATACCGCCATCTCCGATCTGGAGGTGGAGTATAAGGAAGAAGCCGGTTCGCTCTGGAACATCCGCTATCCTCTTGCCGACGGCGGCGGCGACATTATCGTTGCGACAACCCGTCCGGAAACAATGCTGGGGGACACTGCAGTGGCCGTTCATCCCGATGATCCCCGATACAGGGACCTTGTGGGCAAGGAAGTGATCCTGCCCCTGGTGAACCGCAAGATCCCCATCATCGCCGACGACTATGTGACCATGGAATTCGGTTCCGGGGCAGTTAAGATTACCCCCTCCTCCGATCCCGCCGACTTTGCCATGGCCGAAAGACACTCTCTGAAAATTATCAACATCATGGACGGCAGCGCCGTCATCAACGAAAACGGCGGTCCCTATCAGGGGCAGGACCGCTACGAATGCCGAAAGAATATCGTGGCCGATCTGAAGGAACAGGGCTATCTCGTCAGCGTTGAGCCGTACATGCACAATGTTGGAAAATGTTACCGCTGTAAAACCGACATCGAACCTTACGTTTCCAAACAGTGGTTCGTCAGGATCAAACCCCTGGCAAAGGCGGCTATCAGCGCCGTGGTCAAGGGAAAAACCAGGATAATCCCACCGATGTGGGAGGCGACCTATTACGAGTGGATGAACAACATCCGCGACTGGTGCATCTCCCGCCAGATCTGGTGGGGGCATCGCATCCCCGTCTGGACCTGCGAATCCTGCGGCCGGATGATCGTTTCCACACAGGACCCGGATGCGTGTCCCGATTGCGGGTCCAATGAACTGCGGCAGGAAGAGGACGTTCTGGATACCTGGTTCAGCTCCGCCCTCTGGCCGTTTTCCACACTGGGCTGGCCGGACCGGACCCCTGCACTGAAGACCTTTTATCCAACCTCGCTGCTCATCACCGGTTTCGACATTCTCTTCTTCTGGGTCGCCCGGATGATGATGATGGGCAAGTACATCATGAAGGACGTTCCCTTCCGGGACGTTTATCTCCACGCCCTGGTCCGTGACGAAAAGGGAGAAAAAATGAGCAAATCCAAGGGGAACAGCATCGATCCCCTGGATATGATCGACAAGTACGGCACCGATGCCTTCCGGTTCACCCTGGCCGCCTTCTCCGCCCAGGGAAGAGACGTCCGGATGTCCGAGGAGCGCATCGAGGGTTATAAATTCTTTGTGAACAAGATCTGGAATGCCGCCCGCTTTTCCCTCATGAATCTGGAAGATTATCCAGCCGAAGGAGCAGCGGCAGGCAGGGAAGAGAAATCCCTTAAAGACCGCTGGATTTTGAGCCGGCTGCAGCGCACCACAGCCGAGGTCGTCCGCAGTCTGGACGAATACCGGTTCAATGACGCCGCCGCCGCCGTTTACTCGTTTTTCTGGCATGAGTTCTGTGACTGGTATCTGGAACTGATCAAACCCACGCTTTACGGGAAAGAGACTCCGGAAGAACGTATGGCGGCCCAGCTTACCCTGAAGGAAGTCCTGAAAAACGGTCTGAAGCTGCTCCATCCCTTCATGCCTTTCATCACGGAAGAGATCTGGCAGAAGCTCACTCAAGACGGGACGTCGATCATGGTAAGCCCCTTTCCCTCTCTGGATGAAAGTCAGATAGACGAAGTTGCCGAACGGGAGATGGGGCTGGTCATGGATGTGATCACCAGCATCCGGAACATTCGGGGTGAAATGGGGATCGCTCCCTCCAAAAAGCTTCGCGTCATCATCTCCGCTCCTCGGGTGGAGGAAAAAACCGTTATCGCCTCGGCACAGGGAGATATCATCAATCTGGCCGGTCTGGCGGAGCTTGCGATCGAGGGAGATATGGAAGAGCCCAAAGGCGTGGCAACGGGTGTCGTGGGCGCCATGCGCATCTTTGTCCTGCTGGAAGGGCTGATCAATATCGCGGAAGAAAAAGCCCGTCTGGAAAAGGAAATGGCGAAACTGGAAAAGGATCTGGCGATTGTTGCCCGGAAACTGGCGAATCGCGATTTCCTCGAGAAGGCGGCAGAGGCCGTTATCCGCAAAGAGGAGGAAAAATACAAGGCTTTGCGGGATAAAAATGTCCTGTTGAAAGCCGCGTTCAAGAAATTCCAGATCATGGAAGTGGAGTAGATTCCCTATGAATTTCCCGCTCCCGAAGCACATGCTGGACGCCCTGATCCTTTCCGCTCTGGAGGAGGATGTCGGATCGGGTGACGTGACGACTGCCGCCGTATTGAGTGGGGAGGAGAACGGTTACGCCCGGGTTGTGGCCAAATCTGAACTGGTGGTTGCCGGGATTGATATCTTTCGTCAGGTTTTTTTCGCCGTCGACGACCGGATCGCGATTGCTGTCTGTCAGCAGGACTCTCAGCAGGCCCGGAAGGGGCAGGTAGTAGCCGAGATTACCGGATCACTTGCAGGCATATTGATCGCAGAGCGGGTGGCTCTCAATTTTTTCCAGCGGATGTGCGGCATCGCAACGGCAACCCGCCAGTATGTCGAGGCCGTTGCGGGGACAAAAGCGAAGATTCTGGATACCAGAAAAACCGCTCCCGGTCTGCGCATCCTGGACAAGTATGCAGTGCGGATCGGTGGAGGCGCCAATCACCGCTTCGGCCTCAGTAACGCAGTTCTGATCAAGGACAATCATATCGAGGCGGCGGGCGGCATCGGGACAGCGGTTGCGCGGGTTCGTCAGAGGGCCTCCCATACCCTGAAAATCGAAGTGGAAGTGAAAAATTTCCAGGAATTGAACGAGGCCATTCAGGCGGGAGTCGATATCATCATGCTGGACAATATGAGCGTCCCGGACATGCGGGAGGCCGTTCTGCATGTAAATGGCAGGATCCCCCTGGAAGCGTCGGGAAACGTGACCCTGGCCACAGTCCGGCAGATTGCGGAAACGGGAGTGGATTTCATTTCCGTAGGGGCTCTGACGCATTCGGTGAAAGCGGCGGATCTTTCGTTGCTGGTGATGAATCGGGAGTGAGGCATGAGCGACAACGCGCTTCGAGTCCTGCCGACGGATTTCGATGAGGACGCTTTAAAGGAAAAACTGAAAGGCAAACGGATTGGCCGGGCTGTTTACCTTTATCCCGAAATTGATTCCACGAACAGCGCCGCGTTTCATCTGGGGCATTCCGGAGCAGGGGAAGGCACGATCGTCATCGCCGATACGCAGTTGAAGGGACGCGGCCGCCTGCATAGACCCTGGCAGTCCCCGCCCGGGCGCAATCTCTATACATCCATTCTTCTGAAACCTCCCATCGAACCCTCCGTTGCACCACAACTGACCCTGCTGGCCGGGGTGGCCGTCGCGGATCTTCTGTCATTCTACTGTCCCGGATCGGTTCGTCTCAAATGGCCTAATGACGTTCAAATCAACGGGAAAAAGGTTTGCGGGATCCTGGCGGAGATGAAGACTTCAGCACACGGGATTGATTACATCGCCATCGGCATCGGAATCAATGTGAACATACGAAATGAAGAATTTGACGAGACTTTCCGTAATCTTGCGACCTCCCTGCGTGAAGAGACGGGGCAGGTTCTGCCGCGCATGGATATCGCCGTAAGTCTTTATGATCATTTTGAAAAATGCTATACACTTTATCTGGCGGAGGGTTTTCAATCCCTCAAGGAGCGTTGGCTGATTTATGCCCGCATCTTGGGAGAACAGCTCCAGGTCATTTTCCGGGAAGAGGTCCAGAGCGGTGAAGTGGCTGGACTGGATGATTCCGGCGCATTGCTGCTCTGCGACCGGGAAGGGAAGATCACGCGCGTTATCGCTGGCGATGCGACCATTAAGAAAGGATAAAAAGACAGGTCATGCTTTTAGTTATTGATGTGGGAAATACCAATACGGTGCTCGGTGTCTTTGATGGGGAAGAACTGGTCCATGACTGGCGGATTCGAACGGTCATCGAAAATACGGTCGACGAGTATGGCATGCTCATGTACAACCTTTACAAGACAAGTAAAATCAGTTCGAAGGCCATCCAGCACATCATTATCTCCTGTGTCGTGCCGCCAATGCTGAACATCCTGGAACCGGTATGTGAGAAATATTTTCAGGTAAAGCCCCTGATCGTCGGTCCCGGGATCAAAACGGGAATGCCCATCTTTTACGATAACCCGAAGGAAGTCGGGGCGGATCGGATCGTCAACGCCGTGGCCGTCTTTGAGAAATACAAGCGGGAAGCCATCGTGGTCGATTTCGGGACGGCAACCACCTTTGACTACGTGTCTCCGCGAGGGGAATACATGGGCGGATGCATCGCCCCGGGGATCGTCATTTCCAGTGAAGCCCTCTTTACGCGCGCGTCGAAGCTGCCCCGGGTGGAATTCAGCACTCCCAAACTGATTATTGCCAAGGATACGGTGAGCAGCATGCAGGCGGGCATTATTTATGGGTATGCCGGCCTGGTGGACGGGATCGTGGCCCGCATGAAAGAGGAAATCGGTTCCAATCCCCTGGTGATTGCCACAGGAGGGCTGGCCAAGGTCGTCAAGCCGGAAACCAGGAGCATCGAAATGATCGATGATATGCTTACCCTGGAGGGACTCAGGCTTATTTATAAAAGAAACAGTTGAGCTTCGGCAACGTACATCTCTTTCCCTTGCTTCTGATCGGCCTGAATTATTCTGTATTGTTCGGCTTCCATTCTTAAATTCCTGATGGAAATGTTTAGGAACGGAAGCCGTTTTTTTTCTTTGCTGTCAGTTTCATCATTCCTTTCTGGAAATCTTCCCTTGTTATCGATATAAAAGAAAGAAAAGGCAAGCTGGCTGATTCTTTTCAAACAAACCAACCTCTAAAAAATTTAAGTCCGCCTGGCCGTGAACCCGGATGAAAAGTGCGTCCGGATCATGACCTGCGCATGCAGGGATCAGAAGGAGGTGCACAATGAATCAAAAACACCCTGGACGTTCCTCCGCGATGCCGAGACTTCGGGAAGATGTCCGGACCGGCTTGACTTCCGAGGCCATCAAAAGCGCCATTCTTGAGAATCTGTATTATGTCCAGGCGAGGATTCCCAGAATTGCAACGCAGAACGACTGGTACATGGCCCTTGCATACACGGTGCGGGACCGGATGCTTGACCGCTGGGTCCGATCAATAGCGGCGCTTCAGCGAAGCAGCCGTGCCGTCTGCTACCTTTCCGCGGAGTTCCTGCCGGGACCACACCTGGCAAACGCCATGATGAACCTCGGAATTTATGAACAGACCCGGGAAGCGGTGAAGCAGCTCGGTCTTGATCTGGATGTTCTGATTACCCAGGAGGGGGAGCCGGGGCTCGGAAACGGTGGTCTGGGCAGACTGGCCGCCTGTTTTCTCGATTCCCTCGCCACTCTGGAGGTGCCTTCAATCGGTTATGGAATTCGATATGAATTCGGCATTTTCGATCAGGAAATCCGAGATGGGTGGCAGCGTGAGATCACGGATAAGTGGCTGGCTCTGGGCAATCCCTGGGAGATCGCCCGTCCCGAGATTGCTTACTATGTGCCTTTCGGCGGCCATACCGAACCCTGTTACGACGAAAAAGGCCGCTATCGCGTCCGCTGGGTTCCGGAACGGGTCGTGAAAGGGATGGCTTATGACACCCCGATACCGGGCTACCATGTGGAGAACGTCAACATTCTGCGGCTCTGGAAGTCGGAGGCCTGTGAGTCTTTCGATTTCCAGGCCTTCAACATCGGGGATTACTATGGCGCCGTGGAGGAAAAACTCGTATCCGAGACGATTTCGAAGGTTCTCTATCCCAATGATGAGCCGACCGTGGGCAAACAACTGAGGCTTGCCCAGCAGTTCTTCTTTGTCTCCTGTTCGCTCCAGGACATGATCCGGATTCACGGGCTTGGGGGCGGCGGTCTGCCGGACACGTTCGACGAGCGATATGCGGTTCAGCTGAACGATACCCATCCTTCGATTGCCGTGGCTGAGCTGATGCGGCTCCTCGTGGATGAACACGGGATCGAATGGGAACGGGCCTGGGAAATCACGAAAAAAACCTTTGCCTACACGAACCACACACTTCTCCCCGAGGCCCTGGAAAAGTGGTCCCTGCCGCTTTTCCGGAAGATGCTTCCCCGGCACCTGGAGATTATTTTCGAGATAAACCGTCGTTTCCTCGAAGATGTCCGACTGGCATATCCCGGCGATGACGAACGACTGAGACGGCTTTCTCTTATTGATGAGACGGACGACCGCTATGTAAGAATGGCTAATCTGGCTGCTGTGGGAAGCCATGCAGTAAACGGAGTCGCGGCTCTTCATACGGAATTGTTGAAAAAAACCGTGATGAAGGATATTTTTGAGCTGTTCCCTGAAAAATTCGTGAACGTGACAAACGGCGTGACACCGCGGCGCTGGATGGTCCTCAGTAATCCGGGGATTTCCAGACTCATTACCCAGGCGGTGGGGGATGCGTGGATCTGCAACACCCAGGATGAGATCCGTCGTCTGGAAGGGTTCGCCGACGATCCGTCATTTCGGGATGCCTGGTACAGGGTGAAGCAGGAGAACAAACAAAAACTGGCGTGTCTGATCAGGGAACGCACGGGTGTCGTCGTGAATCCGCAGAGCCTGTTCGATATCCAGGTAAAAAGAATTCATGAATACAAGCGTCAGCACCTGAACGCCCTCCATATTATCTCGCAGTACATCCGGCTCAAAAGAAATCCTTCTCTGAATGTTCCGCCGCGAACGGTGATCTTTGGCGGCAAGGCCGCTCCGGGCTACTTCCTGGCCAAACTGATCATCAAGTTCATCAACTCCATTGCCGAAGTTGTCAATGGCGATCCGGAAATGGCGGACCGGCTGAAAGTCGTCTTTTTCCCCGATTTCAATGTGCAGAACGGCCAGTGGATCTATCCCGCGGCGGATATCTCGGAACAGATTTCCACAGCAGGCAAGGAAGCATCGGGCACGGGCAACATGAAGTTTTCCCTGAACGGCGCCCTCACCATAGGCACACTTGACGGGGCCAACGTCGAAATTCTTGAGGAGGTAGGATCGGAAAACTTCTTTTTATTCGGTCTCACGGCGGAAGAAATCGCTAACCTGAATATGCTGGGATATAACCCTCGTGCCTTTTATGAAAAAAACGAAGAACTCAAGGAAATCATTGAACTGATTCGTTCAGGCTTTTTTTCGAAGGGAGACGGCAGCCTCTTTCAGCCCCTCACGGATGCACTCCTTAACCGTGACGAGTATTTCCTCCTCGCTGATTACCAGTCCTACATCGACTGTCAGGGAGAGGCGGGGACGGCATACCTGGATCGGGATCGATGGATTCGAATGTCGATTCTCAACGTGTCCCGGATGGGCAGATTTTCTTCCGACCGGTCCATCCGGGAATATCTGGAAAAGATATGGAGAGTGGAACCTCTGATGGTCAACAGAGAAAAATGATGGAGTTTGAAATATCCGAGGAGGCGGACATGAGATTGACACGCCAGCAGACGCAAAACCGGACCGGCTTCGCATCGGCTGATACCAAGCAGGGATCTCCTGAGGGCGCCGATAGGAAAAAAATGCCGCCGGGCAAGGCATGGCTGTGGTTTGTCCTCATTCTAATCGTGAACTTTCTGATGGTAAGACTGTTGATTCCCGATGCGGAACAGCCGGTCATGGTGCCATATACCCTCTTCAAGGGTGAAGTCGGTAAGGGCAATGTCAAGGAAATCTTCAGCCGGGGAGACACCATCACGGGTCGATTCAAGGAAGAGATAGCTTACCAGGCTGCGGAGGAAAAGGCAGGAGATTCCCGGAAAGCATCCAAGGCGGTGACCACGTTTACGACGACAGTGCCCTCCTTCGTAGATCCGGGTCTGGAAGCCTTTCTGATCTCGAACGGGGTTGAGATCAGCGCCAAGCCGATCCACGAAGAACGCAGCCCCTGGGCGACGATTGTCTACAGCTTCGGTCCCGGACTGCTCTTCATCGCCTTTTATATCTGGCTTTTCCGACGGATGGCCCAGCAGGGCGGTCTGGGCGGCGGGATTATGGGAATCGGAAAGAGCAAGGCGCGTCGCTACGACCAGGAAGAAGGCCGGAAGGTCACTTTCGACGATGTTGCCGGTATTGATGAAGCAGAGAACGAACTGGTCGAGATTGTGGATTTTCTCAAGGATCCTCCGAAGTATACCCGTCTGGGCGGAACCGCTCCGAAAGGAGTGCTGCTGGTTGGTGCGCCGGGCACGGGAAAGACGCTGCTGGCAAAAGCAGTCGCCGGAGAGGCCGGAGTGCCGTTTTTCTCGATGAGTGCCGCGGAATTCGTGGAGATGATCGTGGGGGTCGGTGCGGCGAGGGTGCGTGACCTGTTCAAGCAGGCGCGCGAGCATGCGCCGGCGATCATCTTCATCGATGAACTGGATGCGATCGGTCGTGCGCGCGGGCAGGTGGCGATCGGGGGGGCAAGTGAGCAGGAACAGACCCTGAATCAGATTCTTACCGAGATGGACGGCTTTTCCAGCCGGGAGGGCATTATCGTGCTGGCGGCAACCAACCAGCCGGATGTTCTGGATAAAGCGCTCCTGAGGCCGGGGCGCTTCGATCGGCGCGTCGTGGTCAACCTTCCGGACAAGGTCGGGCGTGAGGCGATCTTAAAAGTCCACACCCGCAGCGTTCCCCTCGCGAAGGATGCCAGTCTGGGGGAACTTGCCGCCGCGACGCCGGGGTTTTCCGGCGCCGACCTGAGGAATCTGGTGAATGAGGCGGCACTGATGGCGGCCCGGCGGGATCAGGATGATGTCCGCGCCAGGGACTTCCTGGACGCGCTGGAAAAGATCGTGCTCGGTCCTGAACGCCCCCTTCTTCTGAGTCACGCGGACAAGGAACGCATCGCCTACCACGAAGGGGGGCATGCCATTCTTGGTCTGGTTGCGCACGGGGCCGACCGGGTGCATCGTGTAACGATCGTTCCCCGGGGACAGGCCCTCGGCGTGACCTACCAGCGGCCTGACAGCGACCGCTATAACTATACGGAAGCCTATCTGCGCGCGAAAATCGTCGGAATGCTCGGGGGACGAGCTGCCGAGGAGATTGTTTACGGCACCCGGACTACCGGGGCCGAAAGCGATATCGAGCAGGCCACTGGACTGGCTCACCGGATGGTCACACGCTGGGGGATGAGTGAGCGCCTTGGACTGATTCAGCTCGCGCCCCGTGAAAATCCATACTTGGGCGGTCCGGCCGGCTATGGCAGCGCCAGACCGTTCAGCGACGGAACCGCGGAAGCCATCGATGCCGAGGTGATCAGGATTATTGCCGAAAGTCACGAGGAGGCCAAACGGCTTCTGAGAGCATACCGCAAACAACTCGATGTCCTGGCCGAAGCCCTTGTAGCGCAGGAGACCCTCGACGAGCAGGAAATTCTCAGGATCACGGGGCTTCCGCCGGCACCAGCCCTGGACGCCGGAAAACTGCCCGTTCCTGATGGGGGAGACAAAAACGCCGAACCCTCCGTGTCCCTTCCCGGCGTTGCGGGACCATCGTGAAGGTGTGCGCCATCAGGCGCCTCACCGGGAAATTTCAAGAGAAGCGGGATTTCACAGCCGAAGGAGGCAAAAACGGAAATCCGTCATGAGACGGGTTGCGGAACTCATGGAACGATATCGGCAGGCAGCTTGTGCCGATCCGTCCGATGCGGTCAAGTAGACCTTGGAGGTGTCTAATGGGGAACCTGAACAATGTTTTCAATCCAGGCAGTGTCGCGTTAATCGGTGCAAGCGACAGGGAGGGCTCGGTGGGACGAATCATCTTCACCAACCTTCTCCAGGCAAAGGATCGAAAGATATTCCCGGTCAATCCGAAGAAAAAAGTCATACTGGGCCGGAAATGCTTTGAGAATATTGCCGACATTTCTGAACCGGTCGATCTCGCCGTTATTGCCACCCCGGCGAAGGAAGTTCCCGAACTCGTTGAGGATTGCGGCCGGGCGGGTATCGGCGGACTGGTCATTATCTCGGCTGGCTTTAAAGAGATCGGCGAGGAAGGCAGGTTACTGGAAGAGCGGATAACGGCATCGAGGAAGAAATACGGCATGCGCATCCTCGGACCGAATTGTCTGGGTTTTGTACGGCCGAATGAAGGGTTGAATGCAACCTTTCTGAAAACAAACCCGCCTCCCGGACATATTGCCTTCATCTCCCAGAGCGGGGCGCTGGGCAGTGCCATCCTTGACTGGGCGGTGAATGAGCATGTCGGGTTCAGCATGTTTGCCTCGCTCGGCGCCATGAGCGATGTGGATTTCGGTGACCTCATCGATTTTCTCGGCGAGGATCCTGACACGCGAAGCATCCTGCTCTACATGGAAGGGGTCGGCAACGCAAAGAAGTTTATGAGTGCGGCACGTGCTTTTGCAATGCGTAAACCCATCATTGTTATCAAACCGGGGAGATTTACCGAGAGTGCCCAGGCGGCCCGATCCCATACCGGCGCTATGGCCGGCGACGACGCCATCTATGAGGCGGCCTTCAAAAGGGCGGGCGTGTTGCGGGTAAAGGAAATCGCCGATCTCTTTGACTGCGCTGAAATTCTTGATTCACGGAAACTCCCCAAAGGGCCGAGACTGGCCATCGTGACCGCCGCCGGCGGACCCGGTGTCATGGCAACCGATGCACTGATCGAACTCGGGGGTGAACTTGCCAGGCTTTCTGACGAAAGCATGGAACGGCTAAACTCGATCTTGCCGCCGTTTTGGAGTAAAGGCAATCCCATCGATTTGCTGGGGGACGCGGATGCCTCCCGATATGCCCAGGCAGCTCAGATCTGTTTAAACGATTCAGGGGTGGATGGAGTCCTGGTCATCTACGTTCCCATGGATACCGCCGTGCCGGATGAAGTGGCCCAGGCTGTGATTGACACTGCAAAAGGATCATGGAAGCCGATTCTTACCGCCTTCATGGGGGCGGACAAGGTCCGGAGTGCATTGGAAAAGCTGGCGCGGAACAATATCCCGAACTATGAAACCCCTGAACAGGCGGTGAGGGCATATGTCAATATGTACCAGGATGAGATAAACCTTGAACTGCTCTATGAGACTCCTGAAGAATTGCCGGGCCGGGAAACATCCCAGGGGGACCTGAAGGATCTCATCGTGGGGGTCATGAAGGAAAAGGAGCGCCTGAAAGGTCTCATCAGTAAGGCCCTTGGTGAAGGAAGAACCCTTCTCAACGAGGATGAATCAAAAGAATTCCTCGCGGCCTACGGCATCCCCACGACGGTTCCCTCGCTTACCTCGTCTGTGGAAGAGGCGGTAACCGTTGCCGGGCAGATCGGGTATCCCGTGGTCATCAAGATTGTCTCTCCGGATATCTCGCACAAGACCGATGTCGGCGGCGTTGTGGCGGGAATCAACTCGGACGAACAACTGAGGCATGCCTATGAGGGCATGTTGAAGAGGGTTCGGGATCATGCTCCCAAGGCATTGATTGAAGGCGTCACCGTTCAGAAGATGATTGAGGACATCGATTACGAACTGATTCTGGGCTCAAAAAAGGATAAGGATTTCGGTTCGGTCATCCTCTTTGGAATGGGAGGAGTAACGGCTGAGCTGATCAGGGATTTTTCGATCGGTCTGCCTCCGCTCAATCGGACGCTGGCAAAAAGGCTGATGGAAGCTACAAAGGCGTATAAACTGATTCAGGGCTGGCGCGGCAAGCCGCCGGCCAATCTCGGGGAACTGGAAACCATCCTGGTCTATTTCTCCTATCTGATCGTTGATTTTCCGGAAATAGCGGAAATCGACATCAACCCGCTGGCCATAACCGGAGGCGTACTGTGCGCCCTGGACGCAAGGATTATCCTGGACAAGGATTATCGGCAGTCGGACGCTCCTTATCCGCACCTCGTGATCACTCCCTATCCGGCAAGTTTAGTAACGCCGTTGAAATCAGCGGATGGCGCCGAGATGGTGCTGCGGCCGATCCGGCCTGAAGACGAACCGCTGGAACGGGAACTGCTTGCAACCCTTTCCGAAGAATCCCGGCGAACAAGATTTTTCTCGTCTTTTAAAAATGTCACCCACGAGTGGCTGGTCCTGTTCTGTAATATTGACTATGACCGACACATTGCGATGGTCGCTGAAATAAAAGAAAACGGAGAAAGAAAAATTATCGGTGTTGCGAGACTCATACTGAACCCTGATTTCGACTCTGGAGAAATTGCTGTGCTGGTTCACGACAGGTTTCAGCGCAAAGGCGTTGGGGAAGAGCTGATGAAGAGCGTCATCGAGATAGGTAAATCAAAAGGGCTGAGCGAGATATACGGTGAGGTGCTGATGGAAAACGAAAAAATGCTCGGGCTCTTCAGGAAATTGGGATTCGCGACAAAGCGGCTCTCAGATGGGATCATGCGGAGCAGCCTGAAGTTGAGGCAGCTGTAAATGCTCAGGGTACGGGCAGTTGACTTTCAAGGTGAGATTCCGGAACTCAAGTAAAGATCGATTCAAAAAGTGCCACATATTTTTATACAATGCTTGCTGCCTCAGGGGAAAGAGAGGGGAAAAAGCCAAATATTTTAATCAGTGCTGTTGATCTCAAACCGATTACAGCTGCGGGAACAGGAGGGGTCGAAAGGATGGAGGTGGACATCATGAACGGAAGCGAAATTGTCCTGCATAAACCCGCACCCGATTTCGAACTTGCGGACAGTGAAGGACGTCAGATCAGGCTCTCCGGTTATCGAGGTGAAAGGCACGTCGTCCTGATTTTCAACCGCGGTTTTATTTGACCTTACTGCCGCCGGCACATGGCGCAGTTGCGTCGGGATTATCCTGATTTTGTGAAAAGAAATGCCGAGGTGGTTGCGATCGGTCCAGAAAATGCGGAGGCTTTTACGAAATGGTGGCGCGAACACGAGATGCCGTTTGTCGGATTGCCCGACCCCGATCATACCGTCTCCAAAAGATATGGCCAGCAGGTGAAACTGCTGAAACTTGGCCGTCTGCCGGCACAGCTCGTAATTGACAAGCAGGGGGTGATCCGCTTCGTGCATTATGGCAATTCCATGTCCGATATCGTGGAAAATGGGGAACTCCTCTCGCTGCTGGATCATCTGAACGATGAAGAAGGCCGGACCCGGACCGGCGGGGCATAAAGCCTTTTCCTGAACAGCTCGCCTGCTGACTGAGAGCGCGAACACGATCTGATGGATTTCAGCATGGTTTTTTCTACGGAAGAACAAGGTTTTCATTGCCGGAAGGCGTTCCCTGTGGTAGAAGGGGCGCCATGTTGAATGTCGGTTTGACGGGAAGCATTTCCTGCGGAAAATCCACAGTTGCCCGGATGCTTGAGGGAAAGGGCGCATTCATCATTGACTTCGACCGTCTTGCCCATGACGTGGAGGAACCCGATAAGCCTGCCTGGCGGGGAATCGTCGATACCTTCGGTCCGGACGTCCTTCGGGAAGACCGTACCATAGACCGGGCCCGCCTGGGGACTCTGGTTTTTGCCGACCGCCGGAAGCTGGAAAAGCTCAATGAGATCGTTCATCCGGCGGTTTTCGAGGCCTGGCGGCGCAGCGTTGAGGAGATCCGCGGTGTTCGACCCGATGCCATCGTCGTTTCGGATTTTCCACTGCTCATCGAACTGGGGAAGCAGAATGATTATGACGTGATCCTGCTGGTCTATATTCCGCCGCAGGAACAGATTCGCCGCCTCATCCTGAGAAACGGCTACAGTCCCGAAGAGGCGATCCAGCGGGTCAATTCCCAGATGTCCATCGAGGACAAGATTGACTTCGCCGACATCATCGTGAACAATGCCGGTCCCCGGGAACAGACACAGGCGCAGATCGATAAAATCTGGACACAGCTTCTGAAAAAGGAACGACTGCAGAGAAAATCCGCTGCGAGTTCCTTTCAGACAGGAACAATCCATAAAGAACGGGAGGTAGGGTAATGATCGGTAAAAACGTGCTTACAGACTTTTCAGCCAGGGCTTCCGAACCGGTGATCGGGTCTTTCACTTTTGTGCATCCTCTTGCGGCGGTTATCGGGAATGTCATCCTGGGGGACAATATCATGGTTTCCCCCGGGGCGTCCATCCGGGGAGATGAGGGTCAGCCTCTTTATGTGGGCAGTGACTCCAATGTCCAGGACGGGGTGGTCATTCATGCCCTGGAAACGGAACTGGACGGGAAACCCGTAGAGAAGAATCTCGTTGAAGTCGACGGGAAAAAATATGCCGTCTATGTGGGCAATCGAGTTTCCCTGGCCCATCAGGTTCAAGTGCATGGCCCGGCGGTAATTCGGGATGACACCTTCGTGGGGATGAAATCGCTGGTTTTCAAGTCCTATGTGGGCAGCAACTGCGTGATTGAACCGGGGGTTCTTCTCATGGGGGTCACTGTGGCGGACGGACGGTATGTGCCTGCCGGATCTGTCGTCAAGACGCAGGAACAGGCGGATGCCCTCCCGGTCATTACGGACGATTACCCCATGAAAGAAATGAACAAGGGGGTACTGCACGTAAACAAGGCCCTGGCCAGAGGTTACCTGGCGGCGGGTTCCTGACGGCTGCAGGGATAGCCTCGACTCCTGATTTCGCTCAGCGGGGGGATTCCTTTTCGTCCCCCCAGCTGAAGACTCACCTGAGCCGCCGCCCAGGCGGCAAAATCAAGACACGTTTCGTAATTCCACCCCTGAACCAACCCGAAGATAAATCCGGCATGAAAGACATCTCCGCAGCCCGTTGTGTCAACGGCGTTTACGGGGTATGCGCTTTTCCGTATCGTCGTGTTTCCATGGAGAGCAACATAACCGGCCGCACCCAGCGTAACGGCGACGAGTTTGGGACCCTGCTTGAGCAGAAAAGAACAGGCGTCCAAGGGGTCCGAATTTCCCGTCAACCGGCGGGCGAAGGTTTCCGAGGCGATGAAATAATCGCTCAAACCGGCAAGCTCCAGCATTCCTTCACGAAGGGTGCCGGCATCGACGACCACAGCCACTCCAGCCTGTCGGGCAATACGGCAGGCCTGAAGGGAGGCTTCGATGAAAAGTCCGTCAGTATGCAGCACGTCGGATTTGCGGATCTGTTCCTGGGGGATTTCCCAGGGCTGGAGAGGGATGCCCGTGGGGCGCTGCCAGAAGATGGTCCTCCGTCCGGTGTCCGGCTCGACGGTGATAAAGGCAAATTGAGAGGCGCTGTTCCGTCGGACCAGCAAGTTTGACGTGTCGATGCCCTCATTGCGGAGGGAGGTTTCAATGGCCTGTCCAAAAGCATCGTCACCGATTATCCCGGCAAAGGAACAGCGCATCCCCCAGCGGGAAAGGGCCACAAGCGCGGTGGCAACGGGTCCGCCTCCCTGAATGACTAACCCGGAAAATTCACATTTGACATCGGGGGGTGGATAGGCGGGAATCCGACCGAGGTAATCCAGGGAACACTGTCCTATACCGCAGATCAGAGGAGGTGATGTGAAAATTCTGTTTTCCATCGTCGTCTCCGGAGAAATCCTTTTTTATTTCCCGACCCGGGCAGATTTAACGGAAAGCGCCGGCGGGGTGAAAATTTGATGCCGCCGGTTTCGAAGACCGGTGAAACGAATCCCGAAACCGATGGCGACCCTACTACACATTTTGAGAAATCTCAATTTCACAGGGGCTAGTCAACTTGTCGCAGCGGCGAACATTCCGGACTCAGCCAGATAGGTCTTGACTCTGAAAACATGAACTGTTAGACGTCTTTTTTTGATCATCACTTCATCACTGTTCCAAATCAACAGGTATTTTGAGACTCTAAACGGCGACGTTTCAGCGGTAAACAATATCGAGGAGGGAGATATGGCGGCGATAATCATTCGGGGCAGTGACATTGCCCAGGAAATCCGGGAAGATTTGAAGAAAGAGGCGGCCTGGCTGAAAGCCTATGGGGTGGTTCCGGGACTGGTGACGATTCTGGTCGGCCAGGACCCCGCCTCCATGAGCTATGTTACGGCCAAACAGAAAACGGCCTGTAAACTGGGCTTCTATTCCCTCCAGGACAGTCAGCCCGGGCATGTATCGGAATCCCTCCTCCTAGATCGGATTGCCCGATATAACAAAGACCCCCGGATTCATGGGATCCTGGTGCAGTTGCCTCTTCCGCCCCATATCGACGAACAGAAAATCCTCTACGCCATCGATCCCGGAAAAGATGTCGACGGATTTCACCCTTACAATGTCGGTAAGCTCATGATCGGGCAGGCGGACTTTCTTCCCTGCACTCCAGCCGGCATTCAGCAGCTCCTGATCCGTTCCGGAATCCAGACCGATGGGGCTGAAGTCGTGGTTGTGGGGCGCTCGAACATTGTCGGCAAACCCATTGCAAACATGCTGCTTCAAAAACAGAAAGGGGCCAATGCCACCGTAACGGTCTGCCATACCGGCACACGGGATGTCGGCGTTCATACCCGCCGGGCGGACATCCTGATTGTCGCTGCAGGCAAGCCGAAAGCAATTACAGCGGACATGGTCAAGGAAGGAGCGGTTGTGATCGATGTCGGCGTAAATCGGGTTGGAGTGACATCGGACGGCAAGGCCAAACTCTGTGGGGATGTGGATTTCGAACCGGTTCGGGAAAAAGCGGGAGCCATCACACCGGTGCCCGGCGGTGTCGGTCCGATGACGATTACCATGCTGATGGTCAATACGCTCAAGGCTGCCCGTCTATCAGCCGGCCTGTAACCGGTTGAGCTGTCCTGTGTTGGAGAGTGGATTTGGAAAATGTTTATGAAAAGTCTCTGAAGGATCCAGCCGTCATGACGGTGACCTGGGAACTGGTTCCCGGCCGGGGGGCTCGGGAAAAGGCTCAGGAAACCGTGATTCTTGAAGCTGAAAAAGCGGTTCGGGGAGGAAAAATATCCGCGATTTCCCTGACGGACAGTCCCGGTGGATTTCCGGCCCTGATGGCGGACTGCCTTGCGAAGGAAATCAAGGCGCTGGGAATTGAACCGCTTGTCCATTTTACCTGCAAGGACAAAAACCGCTGTCAGATTGAAAGCCAGCTCTATGCGCTGGAGAGGGCTGGGGTGCGCAATCTCCTCGTGATGTCCGGTGATTACCCGGTATCGGGTTTCCTTGGGCGTCCCCGGCCGGTCTTTGACCTGGATCCCACTCATGTTCTGGCGCTCATTCAGGACCTGAACAACGGACTGGAATATCCGCTGCCGAAAGGTTCAGGAACACTTCAACCCAGTCATTTTTTTGCCGGGGCGGCTGTATCTCCTTTCAAGGAAACCGAGGCGGAACTTCTCGGGCAATACTATAAACTCGGGAAAAAGATAACCGCCGGCGCCTCCTTTATCGTCACCCAGCTCGGATACGATGTCCGAAAATTTCACGAAATCCTGAAGTATATGGAAATGAAGGGATTCGATGTTCCCCTGGTGGGCAACATCTTTATCCTTACCTATGGCGCGGCCAGGGCAATGAAAAAGAACCGGATTCCGGGGTGTGTCGTGACGGACGAGCTTCTGGCGGAACTGGATCGGGAGCGCGGTCTGCCGGATAAAGGACTGGAAGCGCGGTTGTTGCGGGCGGCGAAGATGTATGCCCTGTTAAAGGGACTGGGGTTCAGCGGAGCACATATCGGTGGTCCCCTGGTAACCTGTGAGCAGGTAGAGTCCGTAATTGAAAAAGGCGAGGAACTGAGCGCTTCCTGGCAGGCGCTGATTGCCGAATTTCAGTATTCCCGTCCCGGCGGTTTCTATTATTTTCAAAAGGACCCGGACAGCGGTTTGAATAAGGAAATTCCTGTCGATGTCGACAGCCCCGCCCCTGATGTATCCGGCAAAGGACTGTACCGTTTTTCCGTTTTCTGTCATAACCGTTTTTTTGAGCCGGGAACGAAGGGCTTTGCTTTCATGCATCGGATCGCCCTGACCGTGAAGGATTCCCGGCTGGAAAAGCCGCTGCACAAACTGGAATACCTTTTGAAGACTCTGCTGTATGGTTGTCGCGACTGCGGCGACTGCGCCCTGGTCGATACGGCCTTTCTCTGCCCCATGTCCCAGTGTCCCAAACAGCAGCGCAATGGTCCCTGCGGGGGAAGTCATCAGGGGTGGTGTGAAGTTTATCCTGACCGGAGGAAGTGTATCTACGTCAAGGCTTATGCCCGGTTGAAGGCCGATCGGCAGGAAAGCCGATTGGAAACTCTTCAGGTGCCGCCCTGCAACTGGGACCTGGATTCGTCTTCGGCCTGGTTGAATTATTTTCTGGGGAAGGATCACACGTCAAGGCGCCTGGGAATTGGAAAAGAAAACGTCAAGCCGGGGAATCCCGGATAAGGTTTCCAGAAGATCCACGATGGCAATGGGGTTAACTCGACTCGTCCCGGGAAAGATAAAACGTTTCAGACCGTTCGTCTATGGATCGGATAAAGCATGCCCGCGGACCTTTCATTTAAGAGCTGATGAAGGCGGTCAGGGCGAGTTGTTTCTCCCCTGGCCGTCTCCATCAAAAGACCTTTCCGTGAAGCTGTTGTTGAAGGCTGAAGAATTGACGCGCCTCCTGATGTATGAGGGGATGCTTTGCTCAGGGGGCTGTTTCCCGGGCAATTGGCCATTCTTCCCGTTCTTCAAGAACTTCCCGGAAGACGGCAAGCGCCTCGTTGACAGCGGGCATGCCCGCGTAGGGGGCCATCTGAAAGAAAATCTCTGTCAGTTTCCTGGGGTCGCATCCCACATTCAGAGCTGCATTCACATGGAGCTTCAGTTCGTCCGTCGCCCGAATTGCTCCTAAAATGGCGCAGGCGGCCATCTGCCGCTCCGGCAGGGTCAGCACCGTACGGGAGTACAGATTTCCCGTGATAAACATGGAGAAATCATTGGCCAGCTCACGGTCGAAAGCTTTCCATGTCAGGTAAGGTGGATCCATCTTGACCCCTTTGCCGAAGAGTTTTTTCGCGGTTTCCTGTGTTCTGTTTCTGATCGCTTCCTCATCCAATGTTAAAATTGCTCCTTTCTGCCGAGTTTGCTTTTCCGGATCTTTAAACTGCCGGGATTCCGGAAACGATGTGCCGGTGTGGCCGGTCATTTAACCAGGTACAGGTCTCTGTCCTTATCCTGAAGGTAGATGTGCTGATATCCGTCTTTTTTCTGCGCCTTGTCATACGCGCTTTCGCCTTCGCGGCGGCACTCACGACAGGCGTTCCAGGGGATTGTCACGGCGAAGATATGGTTTCCCAGATCAGAACGGGAGTTGACCATTACAACGCCGCCGCAATCGCTGCATATCCGGACGATCGTTTCCTGCTGTTCGCTGATGCCGTCCGTATCGTAATAGACCCCTTTTCGGCGTTTCATATATTTTGCATCGCCGATCATCCTTTCCCGCAGTTCATTCCGACGCGACCAGAGCTCATAAATCTCTTCCGCCTCCTGTGCTACCTGGCTGGAGATCTCCTCCGACTGCCTGAACCGCGACGGGTCGTATTCCGGCTCTCGAACATGACTGTAATCTAGACCGGCCATCGCCAGGATGATGCCCACATTGACATAGGGAAGCGCCTTCTCGATAGAGTAGCCGCCCTCCAGGACGGCAATATCCGGGGACAGTCGATCGTTCAGTATGGCGTAACCTTGTGCGCTGAAGCGCATGTCCGTGATCGGGTCTGAAAAATGATTGTCCTGACCGGCCGAATTGATGATCAGATCCGGCTTGAATTCAGAAAGAATGGGCAGGATGGCCTTGTCCAGGACATGAAGAAACCCCTCATCGGAGGTTCTGGGAGGCAGGGGAATATTCAGGGTGGTTCCCAGGGCGTTTGGCCCGCCGAACTCTTCATGAAAGCCGGAACCTGGGTACAGGGTCCGACCGTCCTGATGGATGGAGATGCACAGCGTATCAGGATCGTTCCAGTAAATGTCCTGGGTGCCGTCGCCATGGTGGCAGTCCGTATCCACGACGGCAATCCGCCGGTGACCGTAATGGTGCCGGATGTATTCGATCATGATGGCTTCCATGTTGACATTGCAGAACCCTCTCGCTCCGTGAACGACAAGCATGGCGTGATGTCCCGGAGGGCGGACAAGGGCAAAGGCGTTATCCACCTCTTTGTTCATGACCTTCTCCGCTGCGGTGATCGCCCCGCCGGCTGCAATCAGATGAGACTCCGTCGTTACGGCACGGGCATCGGGAACGCAGAAATGAACGCGGTTGATGTCCGAGTAGGAAGCGATGGAGGGTTTATACTCAATAATGTTTTCCAGATCAAGAAGGCCTTCTTCAAAAACCTGATCCTGGGTATAGAGCAGGCGTTCTTCTCTTTCCGGATGAGTAGGCGAAATGGCCCAGTCAAAAGCCGGGAAGAAAATCAAACCGGTTTTCCGTGCTTTTTTCATGACAATTCTCCTGTTTTAAACCCCGCAATAAGACCGGGCTTGACCTGCAGTTTGACGCGAATATTTTTCCCTGTCATATAGAAATCTCTGACCATGTTGAATTCCTGATCTTCAATGACTTCAATTTCCAGATCCTCCGCCCGCGCGCCGAGGCGCAGGGCTCTTTCCCTGAGCATGCGCCTGCCGGTTTCAATGGCATCTTCTCTGGTAAAGCGGGAGGGAAGCTTTTCCTGGATGCCTTCCTCGCCGATGGTCATTGTTCCCTGTTCGGTATCGGCGAGAATCGTCAGTTCGGCGGTCGTTCGGGCCAGGGCGGTTCCGATGGCGTTGGCCACTTCATAGTAGGAAGGGACGCAGACAGGACATCCCAGCAGTTGCCCCAGACGGGTGGACATGGGTTTCGCCGGCCCGCCGATAATATAAAGGATTTTGGGGGATATTTTTTTACCTTCCAGGAGCTCATGGATGGTATAGACCGGCTGATTGTTGATTTCTTCGATGACAGAATGGACATGGAGCGCAATTTTTTCGCAGGTATTCTCAAAGATGATTTCTGCCGCTTCCTGTACCGTAATCCCCATGATCTCAGCGATGCTCTGAACGGCCTTTTCGGCCTTTGAACGGTTGCCGATGTCGGTCAAGCCAAGGAAAATCATGGCATCCGTAGGGGTCGGGCAGGGTCCGTCAAAGGCAGCGGCTGGGCCTTTTCGTTCGGGCCCAATGAGAATTTGACCGTCTTTGACATATACCATACTGTCGCCGCCGATTCCCACAGGCTTTGAACGAAGCCCCCGGATCAGCGTCTTGTGATTTTCCATTGTGACCCCGAAAGCCTCGAGAAGGGGGACGCCATCGGCAAAAACGGCGATGTCCGTCGTGGTGCCGCCGATGTCCAGGGCAATGGCATCATTTTTGTTATCCGGCGTCATGCTGAGAATGCCCATGATGCTGGCGGCAGGTCCGGACAGGATGGTGTAAACCGGAAACTCAACGGAGTGTTGGATTTCAAACGTGCCGCCATCTGCTTTCAGAATGTAAACAGGAACGGAAAGCCCCAATCCCTGAAAAAAAGAAATGACCTGCCGGACAAAAGATGAATAGCGCTCCCAGACGGCTTCATTCAGATAGGTCGTGGCAACGCGTCTCGGGAAATTGAGATGGCCGGACATCCGGTGGCCTAAGGAAACATGATCAAGACCGTTGTGGATGCTCTTTTCTACCTGTAGTTCCTGATTCGGGTTGCGGGTCGAAAATTTGCCGACAATGCCGACATGTTTTAATCCCTTCCGCAGGAACTCTTCATGAAATCGGGTAACTTCAGCCGGATCAATGGGTGCCGTTTCTATGCCGCGATGATTGACATAGCCGGACAGAAAACGGGTGTTGCCTCCGATTTCAAAATGCGATGGAGAAAGACCGGGGCCACTGATGACCAGAAGCCCGACGGGATCCACTTTGTTCTGTACAATGGCGTTGGTGGAAAGTGTTGTGCTGAGCACAATGCGCTGGATTTTTTCAAGGGATTCGCCTTTCAGCAGGTCTTGTGCGATTCCGGATAGTGAATCCACGATGCGATCCGGAGAAGTGGTGACTTTGGCCGTTTTTCGAATCCGACCGGATTCTATCAGAACGGCGTCCGTATGCGTTCCTCCAACGTCAATGCCGAGAATCATTGGGATACCTCGCTCCTGTGTAATGAAAAATAACTCATTTCATATACTGGTAATTTTTTGTCTTGACAAGGCAAAAAAAAGGCGTATGTTTCCGTCTCAAATGCATTCGAATATTTAATGATTAGTGGTTGGAGATGATCGAAAGGAGGTGACATTCGATGAAGAAACTATTAGTGCTCGTTATCACGGCGGTTTTCTTTGCAGCGTTATCCTTTGCAGTCGTTGGTTGTAAGAAGGCTGAAGAGCAGAAGCCTGAGGAAGCTGTAAAGCAGGAAGCCCCGGCCCCGGCTCCCGTAGCGCCAGCAGCGCCTGCTCCAGCACCTGAAGCGGCTCCGGCTCCGGCAGCGCCTGCACCGGCACCCGCTCCGGAAGCAGCTCCGGCACCAGCACCGGCAAAGTAATATGATCGAAAGATAGTAGGATTGGAAAAAAACTGAAAGGAGGTGATACCTAAATGAAGAGGATTTTATCCGTTCTGTTTTCAGCGCTTTTCTTTGTGACGTTATCCTTTGCAGTCGTTGGTTGCAAGAAAGCTGAGGAGCAGAAGCCTGAGGAAGCTGTAAAGCAGGAAGCCCCGGCCCCGGCCCCGGCAGAGCCCGCAGCGCCAGCTCCGGCTCCGGCCCCGGCAGCGCCCGAAGCAGCGCCTGCACCGGCACCCGCTCCGGAAGCAGCTCCGGCACCAGCTCCGGCAAAGTAATTTTATAGAAAATCATGAAGGAAAGAACCGACCGGATATTTGAGGTTTATCTCAAGTATCCGGTTTGTTTTTTGAGCCCAGTTTCTCCGTCATTTTCTTGCCATTTTCCCTGCCTGTTTGAATGTTTCTCTGGTAGCCGATTCATCCCTATCCGATGATTGTATTTTTTCTGCATTGAAATCATTTGTAAATTAATTTGATCCAGAGAACTGTTTCGTGCTAAAAATAAGAAAAATATTGATGTGTAGAGTCGATCCCTGAACAGTTTCTGTCTCAGGAATCGTTAAAGTGGACTACAAAGCGGATTGAAGAATGAAGAAAAGGAGGAAGTCATGTTCGACAGGGATAACGATTTCATTACAGGGCTACTCGTCGGAGGGTTGGCAGGCATTCTTATTGGTATTCTCTGTGCTCCTAAAAGCGGAAGAGAGACACGGGAGGAGATTGGAAGGAGAACAGAGGACTTGATGGCGAAGGCTAAGGATGAGTATGATCAGGCTGTGGAAAAGAGCAGAAAAGCGTATGAAACTGCAGTTAAGGCTATTGCGGATGTGAAGAGAGCAGCCGGGGAGAAGGCTGCTGATGTTGAACAGGCAGCGACAGAGCTTGCGGAACGAAGCAAAGAAACCTTGCAGGAGGGAACAAGCCGGTTCAAAAAAGCTGTTGATGCGGGGCTGGATGCGTATCGGCATGAGAAAGAAAATCCATCGGCTTAAATGTGCTGTATTCATGAAAACGGAGCGATTGCATGAATCAGGAGACTATTCTTTATGTTTTGCTGGGATTTCTTCTTCTGTTGGTTATTCTCGCGGTTCCCTTACTTATTCAGCTCTGGCGGGCAGCGGCGCAAATGGCTGTGGCGCTTCGTACATTGAACGAAAGACTGCCTTTGATCTTGAGGAATCTGGAAGAGATCAGCGGTAATGTGAACGGAGCGACAAGGCTCGTGGGTGCGCGTGTTGATGAGCTCTCTTTTGCCTTTCAAAGGATAAATACCATGCTGAATGCCGTTTTGAATGTTGAGCAGATCGTGCGTTCGAAGGTGAGTGGTCCCTTGCCGCGCTTGGTTCACAATGCAAAACCTCTGGCAAAAGGCGCTTATGCCTTCTGGCGTGCCTTAAACAGAAATCCCGGGAATCAGGGTTGATGCGTTGAAAGGTCAAAGTCGGTGAAAGGCGGGTGCGATGTCAGATATTTACCCGCCTTTTTCTTTAATGCCTGAATGAATCCTCTTTTGTTTATCAAGACAATGCAGAAATGATCCCGATCCCGGATCAGGTATGATAACGATGCATGAAGGCTGAGGCGGTGTGGGACCGGGGAGTTGCGAAAAATGCGGCAATAATGTGCATTGATGTGGAATTCGAGCAACAGGAGAGAAGGTCGTATGTCGAAGGTAACGTTTGGCAGTAAATGGGGACGCGTTCGTGTCAAGACGAACAGCAGCAAAATGAATTCCTCAAGAAAGCCGGAAGACGTCGTCAGGGAATTGAAACAGGAATCACAACGGCCCTTTGGTGAAGACTATCGAGAACGGTCATTAATCATCCATGGCCTTATCTGTGCGCGGTGCGGAAGAGAATTTGATGAGGCCAACCGGCATCTGCTGACTGTTCATCACAAAGACGGCAACCACCATAACAATCCGCCTGACGGAAGCAACTGGGAAAATCTCTGCGTATACTGTCATGAGGATGTTCACAGCAGAGAAATCCTGGGGGATTATTTGAATGGATCAAACGGAGAAAAGGAGGTCGGCCTGGTTTATTCAAATGAAAAGACTGAAAAAAAGGGGGATGCAAACCTTGGCGCCCTGGGACAGAAATTGATGAACGCCATGGAAAAAAAGAGAAAGCGCTGAGACTCAAAAAATCATACGAAGAAATCTCAGAAGCTTATTTCAGAATCAATGCCGAGTTATCAGATGTCGTGCTCGTTTTTTCTCCAACCGAGGTTCCGCAATAAATACAAGTATAATCGTATTTTTCTCCATCGGTCAGGATAAGCAGCAGCCTTTTCCTGACGGGAACCGCCCGCCTGCAGTGAGGGCAATAAAGCTCCGTAGCTTCAAAGTCCCGGTAAGCTTCTCCCTGTATGTAATTTCCGTTATCCTTCATCCTTCTAAACATGGCGTATTCTGAAACCCTTTTCTTTTTTAATCATCCCTTTCCGGAATCTGCTTGGCGTTTTTGAGCCAGACGGTCGCTTCACTGTCACTGGGGGCCCTGTAATCACCCCTTGGGGAAAGCGAGCCGCCGGAACCCACCTTCGGGCTGTTGGGTATGCAGGAGCGCTTGAACTGGCTGAGCTTGAAGAATCGCAGAAGATAGATCTGCAGCCAGTGCTTGATCTCGCCGATTGTGTATTCATGTTTTTTTTCTTCCGGGAGATCAGGCCATATGCCTTCTTTTTTATTCCTCCAGGTACAATAGGCTATAAAGGCGATTTTGGTCGGCAGATAACCGAAGCGCGTCGTGTAGAAATTGTTGAAGTCCTGAAGTTCGTATGGACCGATAATCAATTCCGTTTTCTGGGCTGGCTGCTGATTTTCTTCACCGGGAACGAGCTCGGGACTGATTTCTGTCTCCAGAATATCAATAAGAGTTTCCGAAGTTTCCGGAGAAAATTGATTCGACTGCGCCACCCACCGAATCAGATGCTGAATGAGGGTTTTGGGTACGCTCGCGTTTACGCTGTAGTGCGACATGTGATCGCCGACGCCATAGGTGCACCAGCCGAGGGCCAGTTCGCTCAAATCTCCCGTGCCGAGCACCAGGGCGTTCCTCATATTGGCGATCCGGAAAAGGTGGGAGGTCCGTTCCCCCGCCTGAATATTTTCAAAAGTGATGTCGTAAAGCTTCTTCCCTTCAGCAAACGGATGACCGATATCTTTCAGCATCTGGATGCAACTGGGTCGGATGTCGATTTCGTTGGCTTCCACTTCCAGGGCTTTCATAAGCCGGAGAGAATTGGTGTAGGTTTTGTCCGTTGTCGCAAAACCGGGCATGGTGTAGGCCTTAATGCAGGATCTTGGATATCCGAGAAGATCCATCGTCTTTGCGGCGACGATGAGGGCATGGGTTGAATCCAGCCCTCCGGAGATGCCGATCACGACATTTTTTATGCCCGTGGATTCGAGGCGCTTTGACAATCCCTGAACCTGGATATTGTATGACTCATAGCAACGCTGGTCCCGTTTGCTGGGGTCAGCCGGGATGTAGGGAAAACGGGGATACTGCCGTATCAGGAAAATCTTTCCTGATACGGGAGCAATATCGAAGGCGATCCTGCGAAACCGGCAGAGGATATCCTTATGGGTGCGGGCATTCAACCCGAAGGTCGTCAGGCGCATTCGATCCTGAGCCAGCCGGTCCAGATCGACGTCCGCAAAAATAATCTGAGGAACGCGGGAGAACCGTTGTGATTCAGAAAGCAGGTTGCCGTTTTCATAAATCATGGCATGCCCGTCCCAGGCGAGATCTGTGGTGGATTCGCCGGGACCGGCGGCGGCGTAAAGATAAGCCGAAACGCACCGGGCCGACTGATTTGCCGTAAGGCTGTGACGATATTCCGACTTTCCTACCGTTATGTTCGATGCCGACAGATTGGCGATAACCGTTGCCCCAGCCATGGCCGCAAAGCTGGACGGCGGTATGGGAACCCACACATCTTCGCATATCTCAATGAAAAATTTGAAATTTTTGATGTTCTTTACTTCAAAGATCAGATTGGCCCCGAAAGGGATGTCATTCTGAGTACCGAGGTCAATGGATGTGGCGATCGCCTGGTCTGCCGGGCTGAACTGTCTGGCTTCATAAAATTCCCGGTAATTGGGAAGATAGGATTTGACGGCGATGCCAAGGATACGGCCCTGATAAAGGATTACCCCGCAGTTGTAAAGGCGGCAGTCCACCCGGATGGGAGCGCCGACAATGAGAATCAGGTTCAGGGAAGCCGTCTCACGGGCGACCTTGAAGAGGGCGTCATAAACATTCTCCTGCAGAGCGTCCTGATGAAAAAGATCTTCATTGGAGTAAGCCGAGAGATTCAATTCCGGGAACAGAGCGAAGACTGCCTTGCCGGCGGCCGCTTCCTTTGCCATCGAGATGGTTTTTTCCGCGTTGAACTCCGTATCGGCGACGCGGACATCCGGAATGCAGATCGCCGTCCTGATGAAGCCGTGGGAGTATATATTAAAGAAATTTACAGGATCGGAAGGCATAGGCTTCACTCTTTTTCCACGTAGGCATAGGCATTATGATTATGAATGCTTTCAAAGTTTTCCGCTTCAACGCTGTACCAGGTGAGATTGGAATTTTCATTGAGACGTTCCGCGACGTTTCTGACCACATCCTCCACAAACATGGGATTCGCATAGCCCTGTTCCGTCACGTATTTTTCATCCACGCGCTTGAGAAGGGAATAGACCTCGCCGCTGGCTGATGTTTCCACGAGCCGGATGATGTCCTCCAGCCAGAAGAACTTTTTGAATCGGACTTTGACCGTCACATGACTCCGCTGATTGTGGGCGCCCATGCAGCTGATTTCCTTGGAGCAGGGACAGACGGTTGTGACCGGAACCACAACGCCCACGAGAAAATCTTTTTTGTTTTCGGCATTCATGCCGCTGAAAGCACAAATGTAGTCCATCAGACTTTTTGCTCCGGAAACCGGGGCTGTTTTTTCGATGAAATATGGGAACGTGATTTCCATGTGTGCCGATTCTGCTTTGAGTTTATCCCTGACTTTTTCCAGGATGGTATGAAATGTTCGGATGTTGATTTCTCCCCGAAACTCATTGAGGACTTCGATAAAGCGGCTCATGTGCGTTCCCTTGAAATGATGCGGCAGATCGACGTACATGTTTATGGAAGCGTTCACGTGCTGCGTGCCCTTTGCTTTATCCAGAACAACGATGGGATAATTGATGCCTTTGACTCCGACTTTCTGGATGTTGATTTTTCTGTGGTCTTCCAGATTTTGAATATCGATCATAGTCTTATTTCATGCGGAATGTTGATGTCTTCTTTCATGAGAGAATATACGCATAACCATTTTCTGTAGCTTATGATGAAAGCTCTTATACATTATAAGATGACCCCGCACCATATGATAAATAGAAAGATATTACAACGGAAAATCGAAAACAGAAAGCAAAGAAGGGTTTCCGGAAAGGAATGCGGGAACTCTTTTAATCTGTGGATCAGAGGGAGGATCCAGCCGCAGGGGTAACGAAGCGAGCAGAATTGCCGTGAAGGGTATCATTGCTGGAAATTTCAGCGTGTCCATAAACAGATACGCTGAAATTTCCAGGATGTTGAATTTCAGGGAGAAATCCGGTTTCCAGATCAGGCTTCCCTTCCGAATCGTCTTTTAAGGAATAGAAGCCTACTTGTCTTGAAAATTCGCTTTACGCTTTTCAAGAAGCGCCTTCATTCCCTCCAGCTTGTCAGCAGATGCATTGGCAAGGGAGAACGTCAGAACTTCAAAGGCGATACCGCTGCTGATGTCGACATCCTCTGCCGTGTTGATCGCGGATTTGCACAGTTTCAGGCTGACTTTCGGTTTGGACGCCAGTTTCTCCGCCAGGGCGGCCACAGCGGCATCCAGTTCCGCCAGAGGCACGACTTTATTTACGAGGCCGATTCTCTCCGCTGTTGCCGCGTCGATCATGTCGCCCGTAAGGATCAGCTCCTTGGCCCGGGCAGCGCCGACCAGACGGGTCAACCTCTGCGTACCGCCCGCTCCGGGAGTCACACCCAGATTAATTTCCGGCTGACCGAATTTTGCGTTGTCGGCAGCGATTCTAAGGTCACAGGCCATGGCCATTTCGCAGCCGCCTCCAAGGGCGAATCCCTTGATGACGGCAATCGTAGGAAGCGGATTGGCTGCAAAACATTCACAGGCCTTGCGGAAGTTCAGGCTGAAATCGTAGATCTCGACCGGCGTCAAATTAACCATTTCCTTGACGTCGGCGCCGGCGGCGAAAGCCTTGTCTCCGGTGCTGTCCAGAATGATGACCTTGACATTATCGTCGGCTTCGATTTCTCGAGTGGCCGCAATGACATCCCGGAAAACTCCGCTGTTCAGGGGATTCATGGGGGGGCGATTGATCGTTATCGTTGCAATATTACCCTCGATTTTGAGGAGTATCGTTTCATATGCCATGAGATTTTGTCCCCCTGTCACTTAGTACTTGTACCAGCCGGCGCCGTTTTTGCGACCCAGCCTGCCTGATTTCAGCAGCAGTTTGATGGATAGAGGGGGATTCCAGCGGACGTCCATTGTTTCATCGGCTAAATAGTCAAGGATTGATTTGTTGATATCGATGCCGACAAAATCCATCAATTCAAAAGGTCCCATGGGAGCGTTCAGACCCAGCTTGACGGCCTGATCGATATCTTCCATACTGGCGACGCCTTCTTCGTAGAGCTTCATGGCTTCCATGGCAGAGGCCATCATGACTCTGTTGACGACAAAGCCCGGGGCATCCTTTTTGATTTCTACGGTGATCTTGCCCAGCTGCTTGGAAAATTCCTCCGTCGCCTTGAAGGTTTCGTCGGAAGTATAATAACCTCTGATGATTTCAACGAGTTTCATGACCTGGGGAGGATTGAAGAAATGCATGCCGACGACCTTTTCCGGCCGTTTCGTGGCGGCGGCGATTTCAGTCAGGGACATGGATGAGGTATTCGAGGCCAGAATGACTTCAGGCCGTGTAATCGTATCCAGTTTTGAAAAGGCATCCTGCTTGATTTTCAGGTTTTCGATAATGGCCTCAACGATGAAATCGCAGTCGGCAAAGTCTTCCATCTGTACGGTTTTCTTTATTCTTCCGAGAACGGCCTTTGCTTCGTCTTCGGTCATTTTCCCTTTTTTGATGGAGCCGGCCATCAGCTTTTCCATCCGAGCAACACCGCCATCGACAAATTTCATATCAATATCACAAAGAACAACTTCAATGCCTCGTTGAGCAGCTAAATGGGCAATACCCGCGCCCATGGCGCCTGCGCCAAGAACACCCAGTTTTTTCACCTGCATCTGTATAATCCTCCTCTAAGCTGATATTTTAACGGGTTTATACATTTATAGAAATGACGCTGTCAAGGCTTTTATCCGAAAATCGGCGCGGGATGACGCGAAGAGCAAAGAAGGCAGGCACATAATAGAGTGTCTTTCAGGATACAGAAAGGAGTGTAAATATGACCGATATTTTGGTATATATTTCAAGGAAATTTGAAGAGAGACGATGAAGAGGTTCTATCCGATTTGACGGAGTCAAATGCATGGGGATATCCTCGGATAATAAGACTCCGGGTATGAGAAACGGAAACGAATCCCGGAACGGAAACCCGTTTCTCTCCTTAAAAGATTCAAAAAGGTTCAGGGATGTAAGGGAGGAAGGTTGTGTCAAGGGAGCGGGTTAATCGGCGACAGAAAGACATCGCCCGGTTGCTGCGAGAAAAAAAGAGGTTTGTGCCGGACAAGGTGCATAAAAACAGAAAGAAAAAATCCGGATCATGAAATCCGGATTTTTAATGTGTGTTACAGGCAGTCTGAATAATCGTCATGGATAACGGATCAAGGAAATGGATTCCGCGCAGGCTCGTAACTGGACTTTTTTAAATGGAAAAAGCGAGAGCGGGGTCTGGGAACGACTTCAGCAGGCTTGTAGTCAAACACGGAAATCAAACATTATGTAATCGGCAGCTCATGAACTCACATAAGGAATTTGGAAGATGACATCAGAAAACGTGTTTTCTCAAAATGATAAAGAACAGATTGCTTCTATGGGATTGTCTGTTGAACAGGTTATGGAACAGATTCAGATTTTCAGAGAGGGGGCTGTCCCTCTGAAATTGAACCGTCCCTGCACACTCAACGACGGGATCCGGAAGATTGAAGAGGACGAGGGTAAAGCCCTGGCTGAACTCCATGATCAGGGAGCACAGGCCGGCCGGATGATCAAGTTCGTTCCTGCTTCGGGGGCGGCCAGCCGCATGTTCAAGGACTGGTATCGCATCATGGAGGCCGGAGGACTCGAGAATCCGGATCAGAAGGTGGATTTTTTGAGTGATCTGAAAAAATATGCCTTTTTTGAGGACTTGCAGGCTGTGGTTTCCGAAAGTGGACAGAACCTCGAAGAACTCATGGGAGACGGAAAAATCAGCGATATTCTGTCTTATGTATTGACGCCGGCAGGACTGGCTTACGGGGAACTTCCCAAAGCGCTTTTGAAGTTTCATCGATCTCCGGAAGGTGCGCGGGCAGCCATTGAAGAACATCTTGTGGAAGCGGCGCTTTATGTCAAGGATGTCGCGGGAAAATGCCGCGTCCATTTTACGGTTTCAACAGAACATGAAAAGGCGGTTGCCGCTTTTTTAAAACAGATCATCGAGACCTATGAAAAGCGCCTGAAGGTGTCTTTCGATCTGTCCCTTTCCGTCCAGCATGCCTATACCAATACGCTGGCCGTCGATCTGAACGGAGCGCCTTTCCGCAACGAAGATGGTTCCCTCGTATTCCGACCCGGAGGTCATGGAGCCCTGCTGGAAAACCTGAACCAGTTGAACGGTGATATCGTATTTATCAAGAACATCGATAATGTTGTCCCCGATTCTCTGAAGCCGGTGACGATTCTTTACAAAAAGATCCTGGGCGGGTATCTGGTCAAGCTTCAGAAAGACATCTTTGATTATGCGGCCCTGCTTGCCGTAGGCGAAGTCAGTGAGGAGAAACTGGCAGAAATCGTCGAATTCTGCGAAAGGGAGCTGTCCGTTTCATTCCCTGCCTGTTTTTCTGAATGTTCTCTGGCGGAACGGTGTGAGCGGGTTCTCAGCAAACTTGACCGTCCCCTCCGGGTTTGCGGGGTCGTCCGGAACGTGGGTGAACCGGGTGGCGGTCCCTTCTGGGTGGAGGATGAAAGCGGCTTGCTGTCCATTCAGATTGTCGAAGAAATACAGATTGACGGAAAATCCGAACAGCAGCGTTCCCTGTGGAAGGCAGCAACTCATTTTAACCCGGTGGATCTCGTCTGTGGCGTTCGGGATTATCAGTCGCGGAAATATGACTTGAAGCGGTTCGTCAACTCCAGGGCAATTTCCATTGCGAGAAAAACGGAAAAGGGGAGGGATCTGCAGGCTCTGGAATTGCCGGGCTTATGGAACGGCGCCATGGCCAACTGGAATACCGTACTGGTTGAAATCCCCCTTGAAACTTTCAATCCCGTCAAGACGGTCGGTGATCTCCTGAGACCACAACACCAGTGATTCCAAATTCTTATCAAGACGCAATTCATGCGGGTTCGTCGTGAGCGCCTCGACGGTCGTTGATAAACTTATGTGCCGCCAGCGTAACCGGGGCCTTCTCAGCCGCGAAATCATCTTGAGTCGGGAATCAGCTTGAAAGAATAATATCCGAGAAGAGCAGCGGATTAAATTTCAGATCATCCAGCGGGAAATATTCTCCTGAGATGCCGCTGTGACGACTATCTCCCAGGATTGGTTGCCGCTGACGCAGTTTACTGCCACGTTTTCATCCCTGGGGGCATCGCTGTATCTGGCGCAAAGGGCGGCGGCAGACTGCTGCACTTCGGCGTTTCCGCCATCGGGGATCAGGACGGTCGGACCACGGAATGAAACCGTGTAAACCGTGATGTCCCGCGTTTCAGTAAGCCTTTGAATCGCTTCGTTGTCAACGCGGTTTCTTCCAACGACGATCTTCGTTTTTTCATCCAGCCGGAAATGCCGGCCGAATTTCAAAAGTTCAATGTCCCGGATCGTAAAATCCTTTTTATGGTCGAAGAGATCCCTGAGCCTTTTGGTGAACATCGGATCTGTAAGAAGACAGCCCCCTGCCGGAGGGGCATAATCGGATATGCCGTAGTGTTCGGCCAGGCTGATCTGTATTTTTCTTCCCCGACCCTGAATGTCCAGCAGCATCTCCCGGTTGATCTTGCCTTCTCTTTCCGGTTTTGTCTCGGGGAGAAGCTTTGCCGATAACGGCCTGAGGATGTAATCGGCGTAACCGGAATTTTTCGCGACAACACCGAGCATCTGTTTCCCCTGGGACATGGGACGCTGCCCCAGAACCTCTCCGGTAAAGATAAAGTCTGCGCCCAACTCGCTCATCTTGTCCCCGGCGATTTTCAGCATCAGGGTGTGGCAATCGATGCAGGGATTCAGATTTTTCCCATAGCCGTATCGGGGATTCATCAACATTTTCAGATGTTCTTCCGTGATATCCAGGACCTTCAGCGGCAGACCGATTTTCCGGGCGGCGTCGCGGGCCTTGCGGGAACTGAAAAACGGAGTCTCAAAGGTAAGGCCGACAACCTCGATTCCCTGGTCCTGAATGACCTTTACGGCAATAATGCTGTCAAGCCCTCCGGAAAATACGGCAATTCCTTTTACTTTCAATATCTCGCAATCTCCAGTTTCCACGTCTCATGCAGCAGGGTGTAAAGATTTCCATCCAGATCATAATCAATCAGATAGAGAGGGCCGGTCTGGCGGTCAATTCTGAAGGCCGGCAGGGAAATGGTCAATATTGCCTTGCTGCCGTCCTTTGCTGCGATAGAGAATTTATATTGACCGGATGAAAAAGGGGTGTGAAGCACTGACATTATCCGACTGAGGACTTCGTTTCTGGAGAGTGCACTGTCGATGATAACAACCTCTTTTTGCCGCCGGGAGAGAATCTCAACAAGCTCTTTCGACAGTTTCTTTGAGGAAATCAGGAGCTCCCGCTCAGCTGTCCTCAACAGGATATCCGCTTTTACGGAAAGATGGAAGCCATCACCGGCTTTGTCGAAAAGTTCCACTTCCTGGTTTTTCAGAGGGGAGTAACCCAGTTGGACCAGCAGGTTAAAGGTAAAGTCCATTGGATTGTCCGCCGCAAGGGATGGTACTTCAAAAACGGGAGAGCTTTGAGTCGCAGAGGAATTGTAGGAAACTTCCCCGTTCAGGATCTGGGTCAGTTCGTATCCACTCCGCCATGCGTACTGATGGAAACGCGCGGGAAGCAGTTGCGATTTGTCGGAGGCCAGGATGATGCCGTGAAAACGGGGTTTGTTTTCTACAGGTTTTTTCTTTGTCACAAGCCAGTCGAGGTCGATCATGACCTGCGGTTTTTTCTCCAGCATGAGAGGGTTAAGACATTTTGAAGCCGTGTAAGAAGCCGAGGCATTGATCGCCGACTGAAAGATCAAAAATATGTCCCAGGAAGAGCGGACTTTGACGATGTGATAATTCTTCCAGTTCATTTCAATGAGTTTCTGCAGGGATGCCGGTACGCGGTCCGCGAAATCCAGCACAACGGTGCTGCCGTCGTCAAACTCGACAATCGGCATGGCGCTGCAGTCGAGAGTCATCCGTCCCGTTTCCGGCAGGGGGATAAAGTAGTTGCCTCTGCTGATCAGCGTCCCATGGCTTCTGCTGATCAGTTGGCGTAAAAGGTTCATCTCTTTTTGGGGGGGAACAAGGAGTTTCCGTTCAGTCTCTATCTTCGAAGAGTTGCTCTCAGGATTTTCCGGAGAAGCAATTCCGGGGGGGGAATTGATCACATCGGCGGCGGGAAGCAGGATTGTCTGCCCGGTCCGGATGCGGTTCAAGTCAGAAATCCCAGGATTCAGCTGCTGGACCAACCTCAGGGCCTCAGGTAAATCCACCATTTTAACGTGGAGTTGCCGCTTTAGAATCCGGGTGACGGAATCACCCTTCTTTACCTGGTAGGAGACAACCTTCTCCTCCGTAGGGGATGCCGATGAGACCGCTTCTTTTTCAGCGGATACCCTGCCAGGAAGAACAAGGGGCTGCCCGGGATATATCCGGTTGAGATTTTTCAGCTGTGGATTCAGTTGTTTAATCACCAAATAACGACGGGAAGATTTGCCGATAAATTTTTGAGCAATTTTGTCGATGCTGTCTCCCCGCTGGACAACGTATTTTTCCACGTTTCCCCCATAAATCGCGGTTTTCCGGAGATTCAGATGAGCCGTGTCTTCCCTTGCTTCGGATCTGGAGAGGGGGAATAGTGTCAGAACCGTCCAGACGGAAAAAAACCACAAAAATGAGCAAGACTTTTTCATGAATGACCCTCAACCGGCGATCGAAGAACATCCGCGCTGGCGGCATCGATCGTGAAATTCAAGACAGTGCAGGTACATATCGAAAACACCGGGAAAAGTCAATTTCAGAAGCCATGGAGTCCATAACTTCTTGTTTGCAAGATTTATTTAAATGTTATAGGGAAACTGACGGCAGATTGAGGAATTTTCTAAGCTTATATTCAACAGCTGGGATCATATGGCTGGGGATTCATTTAGAAAATTTAAGAGTGGCCTATTTTTATGGAGGAGGGGGTGTCCGGCGTGAGTCAGGAGGATCGTGCAGCCTTTTTGAAAGAAGTACAGGCAAGATTTGATAAAAAAGTAAGAGAGAATGAAATTGCCGTTATCGAACATTGGAAGGATCAGGTTGACAGAATATTGACCATGAAACCCGAAGGAATTGCCTCTTTGCAACTGCAGATCAAGAAAATTTCAGAAATGATGGCCAATCGGATAAAGATGTTGAAGAAGGGTTAGAATGAAGGATATTGTTAATTTCTTGTTCGAAGTCGGCATGCTTCAGAAAACACCGCGTACCGGTTTCCAGTTCCTCGGATCGGGGTGTGAATCGGTTGCGGAGCATATCCTGCGGACGATCTTTATCGGATATACCCTGTGTAAACTGGAAAAGGATGTCGATGAATCCAGGGTCTTGAAAATGTGCCTCTTTCATGATCTTCCCGAGGCCAGAACGGGAGACATGAATTATGTCAACAAAAAATACGTAACTGTGGATGAGGAAAAAGCCGTTCGAGAATTGACGGAAACACTCTTCTTCGGGATTGATATCAAGTCCTGCATCGACGAGTTCAATGAAAGAAAAACAAGAGAGGCTCTGATTGCCGGGGATGCGGATCAGCTCGCCTTGATCCTTCAGCTGAAAGAATATGGGGATCTGGGCAACAAATACAGCAAGGAATGGATTGACTTTGCCATTCAGCGCCTCTGCACGGAAAATGCGCGTGAAACGGCGAGACGAATCATGGAAACGGATTCATCCGACTGGTGGTTCAAGGATAAAGGTGAATGGTGGATTAACGGAAGCAGGAGGATGAATTCCGGCAGCGGTGACTGAAGAAGAATAATATTTGACAGGAGGCAGGACAAGTCATTTTGCCGGAAAGGAACGGAGCGGGTCGTCAATGAGCAGGAAATTATCGATAATTACTCTTTGGGCATGGATTGGTTTGATAATCTCGGTTGCGGGCTGTGCCACATCCCCTTGGAACCAGGAACAGGCCGATATACATATGAATATCGGAAATGCCTATATCCAGTCGGGAAAATATAATTCCGCGCTGAAGGAGCTCCTGCAGGCGAAGAAACTGGGAAAGCCAAATCCCCGGGTCCATTATTCTCTGGCGGTGTCCTATTACTACGGAAAGGGGCTGAATCAACTGGCCATAGCGGAGCTGAAAAAAGCCGTGAACCTGGACACCGACTACTCCGAAGCATACAACTTTCTCGGAGTGATTTACAGCAGCATGGAAAAATGGGATCAGGCCATAGAAGCTTTTGAAAAGGCCCTGTCCAATATCCTGTATGATACCCCTGCATACGCCCATTACAATATGGGGTGGGCTTATTATAAAAAAGGGGATTATGGTTCTGCCCTGAAACAGTATGAACTGGCTCTCGTTCAGGATCCGGACACGGTTGATCTTCCCCTTCTTGAAAAAAATATGGGGATTGTTCTCCTGGCTCAGGGACGGACAGCCGATGCGCTTAAACATCTGCAGAAGTCAATCGCCTTGATGCCTTCCCTGGCGGAATCGCATTACTGGCTCGGTCGGTGCTACATCGAGCAGAAAAACCTGGAAAAGGCGGAAGCGGCATTTCAGCAAGTAATGAAACTGGCGCCGGATACGGAATGGGCAGAGAAGTCCAGAGGAAAAATAGAGGAATTATCCGCACTGAAGTAAGTCTTTGCAGCCATAACTTTCCCGACAGATCAATAATCAATCTTTATCCTTAATTCTTAAGGAAAATCTTATTGCCCGATTTGTTCAGCTTAAATTAGAAATTCGTATCTAATTGAAAATCAAGGGATAATAGCTTTAGCCTCCATCGAATGGTCTTCCTTCTTGACCTAAGGAATTGACTGAAAAGAAATAAGGTTGACATAATGTATTTTTTTATGTTAACCATTTCGCCATGAAAAAATACAGAAACAAATTTTTCAGTGTTTTGTCATGTCTTGCTGTTATCTCCCTGATCACCTCCGGTTTTCCCTGTGCGGAGGCAAATTCTAAAGAGGGGAAATCGGATCAATCCGCTGTTCATCAGATTACTCAGTATTTGAAGAATAAGCGGGTTGAGCTGGATCATGAGGCTCTGCATGATTTAGCAAACACGGTTCAGAGAGCGGCTATGGACAACAATGTGGATTATCGCCTTGTTCTTGCCCTTATCGAGGTGGAAAGCAGCTACAGGCATGACGCGATTTCGCCCGATGGTTCCAGAGGTCTGATGCAGTTGAAGCCTGCGACGGCTCAGGCGATCGCCAGGGAAACCGACATGTCATACAATGGCTCTTCGGATCTCTTTGATCCAAGAACAAACATCCGGATAGGCGTCTATTTTCTATCAAAGCTGATTGATGAATTCAAATCCATCCGGAAGGCTTTATATGCCTACAATGTCGGCCCAACGCGGGCTAAGAAAAAAATAGGCAGGCTGTCGAATAACAGGGAACCCTACAGTAATTTCACCCGGCGTGTGATGCAGGCATTTCAGCACAATATTTCAGCCTTGCCCGCTTTCTAATCTCTACTCCTCCATAGCAAAGCGCCCTTTTCGTTAAACGTTCTGCCGGCTTTCCGAAACACCTCTTTGTTTGTCTATGCTTTCTCTTTTCTATTCGATCAGGGAGCTGACGTAAAAAACCGATTTTCCGAAGGAAAAGCCGGGATCCTGCTGCGAATGACCTGAGAACCTCCCTTTCCGGATAATTTGCCAGAAGAATGAAATACCCGGGAAGGCCGCGGGGAATAAATTCAATCCTCTGTAATTGTATTGTAGGGTTTGAAAAGGGCATTTTTGCGTGGACCTTTTTTAGAGTTTCTCCTCAAGGGCTTTGCCGCTCAATTGGCCGCAAGCGGCAAGAATGTCTCGCCCCCGACTTGCGCGGATGATGGCGGTATAATGATGCTTGACAAGAATCTGCTGAAAGGCGAGGACTGTTTCCTCGGAAGGCGTTTTAAAGGGGCAATCAGGGAACTCATTGAAGCGGATGAGATTCAGCTTGCAGCGGATGCCTTTCAAAAGCCGGCAGAGCATTTCTGCATGGGCTGGTGAGGAATTTACGCCATCGATGAGAATGTATTCAAAGGTCAGCATCCGGCGGCCTGGCATGGGATAATTCCGGCAGGCTTGAAGAAGCCGGTCAAGCGGATATTTCCTGTTGACAGGCATGAGTTCACTCCGTATGGAATCGGTCGGGGCGTTCAGGGATATGGCCAGATTAATACAGAGATCACGGCCCAGTTGTTCAATCATCGGAGTGATGCCGGAGGTGGACAGGGTAATTTTCCGGGTGGAGAAGCCAAGTCCGTAATCCGAGGTGATGATGCGGATGGCCTTGAGGGTGTTTCTGTAATTTGCCAGTGGTTCCCCCATGCCCATCATGACGATATTCTTGATCTCGGGTCCTTCTGGAAGGTAAAACTGGAGCATCGTCAACTGGCCCGTAATTTCCGACGGTTTAAGGTTCCGCCGGAATCCCTGTCGAGCGGTGAAACAGAAACGGCAGCCCATATGGCAGCCGACCTGTGTGGAGATGCAGGCGGTCCAGTTATGTTTTCCGGGGATCAGGACGCTTTCGATGAAGCTGTTGTCTTGCAGTCGAAAGAGGATCTTCCTGGTTCCGTCGGATGATTGCTGAACCCTGGCGATTTCCGGCAGTGTGATGCAGGCCATTTCATTCAACTGGTCGCGGACGGCCCTGGACAGGGTGGTCATTTCGTCGAACGATTTTGCTCCCTGGGAGTAAAGCCATTTCATGATCTGTCGAGCCCGATATTTCTCCTTTCCCAAACTGGAAATAAAGGACTCGATCTCTTCAAGTGACATATCTCTGATATTGATTCGATTCATATGCAAATTTCTTTAAAAATTGTGAAAAGGCGCTCGACGGCATAAGGGCCGATTTGCCTTTGCTTTCCTGAATTTTTCCGCAGGATTGTCAGAAACGGAAAGCTAAATCAGTTTTCTGTCCAGATTGAGGGCAATCGCCTCGATAAAGCTTTCCGTATTAACCTTGCGATTGTCCGGGTTGGGGTCGGCGACAAGAAGGAGATCTCCCGTCATGATTCCTGATTCAATGGTTTCCAGTGTGGCCGCCTCCAGTTGATCGGCAAAGAAAACGACGTCGGGGGTTGCATCGAGTTCCCCGCGTTTTCGAAGACCTCCGGACCAGGCAAAAATCAGCGCCGTGGAGTTGGAGGACGTTTCCTCACCCTTGAGATGCTTGTAATAATGTTTCTGCACTGTGCCGTGGGCCGCTTCATATTCGAAATAACCGGATGGCGAAACAAGGACGGAAGTCATCATGGCCAGACTGCCGTTCGCCGATGCGATCATGTCCGACATGACGTCTCCGTCATAATTCTTAAGCGCCCAGAGGATGCCACCCTCCGATTTCATGATCCGTGCGACGGCGTCGTCAATCAAAGTGAAAAAATACTCAATGCCGGCGTTTTGAAAAGCTTCCCTCCAGGATGTTTCATATTCCTGAGCGAAGACCTCCCGAAATCGACCATCATAGATTTTGGAGATCGTGTCTTTGGTGCTGAACCAGAGATCGATTTTCTGGTCCAGCGCGAAGGCAAAGCAGGAACGGGCGAAGCTGACAATGGATTCGTCCGTATTGTGAATTCCCTGAAGAATGCCGGGATTTTTAAAAAAATGGATGGTTTGTCTGATGGGCTCTCCCATGAGGGGAGTAAAAACCAGCTCGGCCATTCCAGGTCCATCCACCCGTATTTCGATATTATTATAGACATCTCCATAGGCATGTCGTCCAATGATGATGGGCTTCTTCCAGGAAGATACCGCCGGTCGGATATTCCTGACCGGGATGGGCTTTCGGAAAACGGTCCCGTCCAGCAGGGCCCGAATCGTTGCATTCGGGCTTTTCCATGCTTTTTTAAGTCCATATTCGCGAACGCGATCTTCATTGGGCGTAATTGTGGCGCATTTCACCCCGACGCCGTATTTCATAATAGCTTTTGAGGCGTCGACGGTAACCTGGTCGTCGGTTTTGTCGCGGTGACTGACATGAAGATCGTAATAAGCCACAGGTATATCCAGATAAGGCAGAAGAAGTTTTTCCTTGACCATATGCCACATCACCCGGGTCATTTCGTCGCCGTCCATTTCAACAATGGGTGTATGGACTCGAATTTTTGATTTCATGGATATAACCCTCCTGTTGTTTTCACCTCTCAGTGCGGCCTCCAATGTCAGACTGCCGGAACCGGTGTTTATAAAATCATGGGGTACAAAAGATCATGTTTGAATCAGCGTCTGTTCAAGGCCCCGCCTGCCAGCAGGATCTGCTTCTGCCGTTCGGTGAGTTGGAAGGACACTTCAATGACGATGTTCCTGTTCACATTATGAATCTGCAGCACACCGGGGCCACTGAGGCTGTTCCGGATATCCGGTACGTGAATTTCATCTCCCTGTACGAATCGGTCATAGTCTTCTTCGTTGAGAAAAGTAAGAGGGAGGATGCCGAAATTGACCAGGTTCGCGGCATGAATCCGTTCAAAGGATCTGGCAAGGACGGCTTTCACACCCACATACATAGGGCATAGTGCGGCATGTTCCCTTGAAGAACCCTGGCCGTAGGAGAGTCCTGCCACAATCACATTGTGGCGACCGCTTTCCTTGATCTTCATCGCCCGTTCATAAAATGTATTGTCCACTATTTCAAAGAGATACTCCGCATATTTCGGGATGTTGGAGCGGTACTTCATCCGTTTACCTGCGGGAATGATGTGGTCGGTCGTTATATTGTCTCTGACCTTCAGAGTCACTACGCCATCCAGTTGAATGGGGAGAGGATCGTTGGTCGGGGGCGGGCCGATATTCGGCCCGCGATAGATGATGACCGCTGAGGCTGCCTCGGCATCCTTTGGTTTGAGGATCATTCGGTCATCGACGTAAAAGGTTTCCGGCATGGAAACCTCGGGGTAGGGAATCCCCAGATCCCGCGGGTCCGTCATCTTACCGGTGATGATGGATGCGGCAGCCGCTTCCGGACTGGCGATATAGACCTCTGCGTCCAACGTGCCTGACCGTCCGGGAAAGTTACGATTGGATGTTCTGAGGGAGGCCGATCCAGTCGGGGGACTCTGACTGTTCCCAATGCAGAATCCACAGGCATTTTCCATGAGTCTCGCACCGGCGGAAAGCAGATCGGCAAGGTGGCCGTCACGGGCGAGATTTTCAAGAACCTGCTTGGAGCCGGGAGCGATAATGAAACTGACGTCGGGATGAGTTACTTTTCCTTTCAGGATTTGCGCGACTGTAGCCAGATCCTTGTATGACGAATTGGTGCAGCTCCCCAGGCAGACCTGCCGGATCTTGACCGGGCCGCATTCCCTTATCGGGGAGATATTGCCCGGGCTGCTGGGTTTCGCGGTCAACGGGATCAACTCGGAGAGATCGATCTCCACAACCCGGTCGTATTCGGAATCCCTGTCGGCCCGAATTTCAATCCAGTCTCCTTCACGCTGCTGCGCTTTCAGGAAACGCCGGGTCATGGCATCGCTGGGGAAAACCGAGGTCGTCACGCCGCACTCCGCCCCCATATTCGCGATCGTTGCCCGTTCAGGAACTGTCAGAGTTTCAAGTCCGGGGCCGTCATACTCAAATACATACCCCACATTTCCTTTGGTGCCGAAGAGATCGAGCACTTTCAGAATGATGTCCTTCGCGGACACCCAGGGCTGAAGACGTCCCAGAAGATAAATTTTAATCACTTTCGGGCAGGTCAGATAGAAAGGTTCTCCTGCCATGGCCAGGGCGACATCGAGGCCACCGGCGCCGATGGCGATCATTCCCAGAGCGCCACCAGTGGGCGTATGACTGTCTGAACCGATCAGGGTTTTTCCCGGCCTGCCGAACCGTTCCAGATGAACCTGGTGACAGATGCCGTTACCCGGGCGGGAAAAGTAAATGCCGAATTTTTCAGCGACGCTTTGAAGGTATCGATGATCATCGGCATTTTCATATCCGATCTGCACTGTATTGTGATCGACATAACTGACGGATAGTTCAGTTTTAACTCTGGATATACGCAGGGATTCGAACTGGAGATAGGCCATTGTTCCCGTGGCGTCCTGAGTCAGAGTCTGGTCGATTCGGATGGCTATTTCATTTCCCGGAACGTAACTTCCGGATACCATATGGGATTCAAGAATTTTCTGAGTCAGAGTTTTTTTCATGAGAAGACATTATCCTCGAGGTGATTTCAAATTTCCTTTTATCGGTTTTTATTCTTTCAAAATGGGATTTCTCAACTGCAGCCATTGGCAGACAGTATATACCCACACCTATTCATTTTAACTGGTGAAATAAAGTTGGCATTACGCGATGAAAATCAAAAATTAAACGGACTGACTATAAAAAGCAAACAAATAAATCAACAGAAATGTGTAAATGAAATAACCGGACATTATGGGAGAGGAACGTAACGAGATTGACCAGAATCTGTTCGTTTCCGGAGCCATCGAGACGAGAAACGGATAGAGTGCGTTAAAGCAACTGTTCTTGATAGATAGAATTCACAAAGAATAAAACAGCTGGATGAGGAAAGAAAAAGGGAGTTGAAAAATTCCCAAAGAAAACGGCATCGAATCCCGGCCGGGATTCGATGCCGTAAATGTCAGATCATTTTTGGAAAATTCAGTTTACCGCATTTGCTGACAGCTGAAGTGATGATTCTAATAAGGAAACATCACGTTCTTCCGCAACCTTTTCCTTCATGCCCTTAACACGAACAGCCTTGATAAATCGTTTATTATAATATGGCTTGTCAAGACTGTCTATTCTGACGTTCTTTCCAGAGCTGCGTCCTGAAGAGGCATGAATGAATTCATTGTTCCCGATGTAAATCCCGACATGGCCGAAGGCGCGCCTCGTGTTGAAAAAGACCAGATCGCCTTCCTGAAGTTCATTTTTTGCCACCCGCACGCCCATGCGGGACTGTTCCCGCGCCGTCCGGGGCAAATTCACATCAAAAAATTGATAAACTTTTGCAACAAAGGCCGAACAATCAATGCCGCGGACGGATGAGCCGCCAAAACGGTATGGAGTCCCCAGGAATCCTTTTGCGACACGGATAAAAATCTGCCTTTCATGAGGGCTGTTCCATTTGCCAAGCAAGTTGGAACTGACTGCCCTGTCGTTCTCGACGGATGCCCAATCCTCATCGACAATTTCATCTTCTTCCTGGCCATCTTCCAGATAGAATTCCTCTTCAAACGTTTCCACTGCCGGAGGCGCCTGATGGCGTATGCTCTCTTTTCTTGCCGTCGGGACGGATTCCCGTTTGGATAATGTAAGCTTCTGGCCAGGCTTCAAAGCGCGGACCTGGACTCGATTCAGTGCTTGAAGCTCACCGATGGAAACTCCCGTCTTTTTGGAAATGCCGCCCAGAGTGTCTCCTTTCCGGACTGTATAATACTCAGATTTCGACTCGGAAGCCTTCTCTGAAGTCTTTCGGGACGTCTTTATGGGTTTTTCTGCTGTCTGTTTTTTGGATTTCTGGGGAATGGTGAGAATTTGACTGGGCTTGAGAGCTGTTTTTTTCAAACCATTGGCCCGCTTCAATTCCTTGACGGAGACGCCGAGATGGTCGGCGATTCCGCTGAGTGTATCGCCGCGTTTTACTTTGTAGGTTTCCTTTGCAAGTCCTTCCTGAGAAAAAAGACCAAACACGAACAGGAGCGCCAATCCCATCCAAAAGAAAATCCGCCGTTTTGTCATGAAGTACCTCCTTAGTCTGATCGGGGGTGGCCACATTGTCTAACGGTGCACAGATTCTGACATTGGATGACAAACTGTACACAAAATCGGCGAATATTTATAAAAATTATTCCAATAAGTCAAACTTATTTTTTTATTTTTGTCTTTACATTTTAAAAAAGCAATAATACCGGCATTTTAATGCTTTCAAAATACGAGGGAATGAGATAAAAGACGGCACCGTCAATAAGACCGGTTCATGCAGAAAAATCGAGTGAGGTGCGTTGGATAGATAAAACTATGATAAAAAAGGTTATTTTGATCGTTCTGGCTGTTATGTTCATCGGTATTTTGTTTAATATGGGGATGTATTTTTTTTATCCTGATGTGAAAAAATTAAAAAAGGAAAACCCGGATAAGACCGCTTTTATGAAATACAGGGAGGATGAACGGAAGGAGCGTGGAAAAAATATCAGATTCCGTCAGCACTGGGTCAGGCTCTCCCGTATTTCCCCTTATGTTATCAAGGCGGTTATTATCTCTGAAGACGACAAGTTCTGGCATCATGAAGGGTTCGATTATGAGGCGCTGCAGCAGGCCTTTGAAGAAGACATCAGGGAAAGGAAATTCAAAGTCGGGGGAAGCACCATAAGCCAGCAGCTCGTCAAAAATCTTTATCTTTCTCCATCAAAAAATCCCATACGAAAAATCAAAGAAGCAATTCTCACCTGGCGGATTGAGAGAACCCTGTCGAAAAAGCGAATCATCGAAATTTACCTCAATGTTGCTGAATGGGGTGAGGGTATTTTCGGCATTGAGGCAGCGGCCCGCCATTATTTCGGAAAGGCGGCATCGGCCTTGTCGGCACGGGAAGCAGCGAAACTGGCGGCCGTCCTTCCGAATCCAAGACGATATCATCCACTGGGATCATCAAAATTTGTTCGGAATCGCTCCGAAAGAATTTATCGGATCATGGTCAGGCGAGGCGTCATTATTCCTGAGTATGAAGCGGTCATGAAGGAGCCGGAAGAAATTCTTCCGGGTGAATCCGATTCATCGGAAATATTGCCGTCGCCTCCGAATTCCGAAGAACAGCAGAATGAAGAAATTGAAGGACCAACTTCCGAAGAAAAAATGGATCAGGGAGTCGGAGAAGGGGACGTTTCAATTTCGGCAGAGGATGGCGAAGCGTCGGATAAAACTCGGAAGCAGGCGCAATAAGCCTTTATAATGGCTAATGTTTCTTCAAGATGCGAGTTTCGCGCATTAATTTCATCACATGGAAGAATAGACAGGCCGCTTGTATCTCTGAACGATACCTTTTACTTGTGTATTTGACTGAATTAAATTAAGAACTGTGGTGTTGATGCGGGGTTGGCGCCAGCCCCACCCGTCCGTTCTATTAAAGTAATCCGAAATCAACAGGATGGGAGCAGACTCTTTGAGATTCCTGCATTGGTGATCCGGGTAAAATGAAAAGCCGGACACCCTCATGCGAAAGTGACCGGCTCAACATGTATTGGCTCCCCAGCGCGGACTCGAACCACGGACCCGATGGTTAACAGCCATCTGCTCTACCGACTGAGCTACTGAGGAACATGTGCAGTCGAAGATTGTTCTGCTTCATAATATAAGACAAAATGAATGTCAACCCTCTTTGTTTGAAGGTTTATAAATAACAGGTCTTGACGTTCGTCATTCCATCATAATAAAACACCAGGACAGGACGTTTGATGATGAAATTACTTATTAAGTGGCTTATTTTAACCTTGTCTGTTTTACTTGCCGCCTATCTACTGGAAGGAATCAAGGTTGGTGGATTTTTTTCCGCTTTGCTGGCTGCGGCCATGCTGGGCTTTCTCAACGTTTTTTTCCGGCCCGTTCTCATCCTGCTGACACTTCCTGTCAACATTCTCACTTTTGGCCTGTTTACGTTCCTGATTAACGCCCTGATTCTCAAGATGGCGTCGGGAGTCATTCCCGGATTCGATGTTCAGGGATTCTGGACCGCTGTGTTCGGCGCGCTGCTGATCAGCGCTGCGAACTGGCTGATGAATGCCTTCTTCGGAAATCAGAAGCAGGGAAGCGGGGATTTCATCGAATTGAAAAAACGAGGCGGCGATCGTTGGGAATGAAAGAATCCATGGAAATAAGCAGTTTGACCCCGGCGATGAAGCAGTATGCGGAAGTCAAGGCTCTGCACAAGGACTGCATTGTCCTTTTCCGCATGGGGGATTTTTATGAAATCTTTTTTGAAGACGCCGTAACCGCATCCAAAATTCTGGATATCACCCTTACATCAAGAAACAAGGGAAAGGAGGACAGCATCCCCCTTTGCGGCTTTCCATACCATGCATCGTCTACTTACATTCCAAAGCTGATTGAAAAGGGATTCAAGGTAGCGGTCTGTGAACAGATTGAAGATCCGAAACTGGCCAAAGGCGTTGTCAGGCGGGAGGTCGTTCGGATCGTCACCCCGGGGCTGGTTGTCGACACAGCAAATCTTCATGCCAAGGAAAATAACTTTCTGGCGGCGGTTTTCCCTTTGGAGCATCATATCGGGTTGGCCTTTCTGGATATTTCAACAGGGGAATTCCGGGTCAGTGATTTTCAGGATATCCGGTTTTTTGAAACGGAGCTTGCAGCCTTGGATTTTCGAGAGATCATGGTTCCACAGGGAAGCGGGAAGCAAGGTTTTTTAAAAGCTTTTGCCGGCAGGGAAAATTCCTGCCGCCTTGATGAATTTCCCGATGAATATTTCGATCGGGAATCGGCCCTGGGCCGCCTGCAGGACTATATCCGGAAAGAGGACCTGGAAGATCTGGGGCTGAAAGACTGCCCCGCGGTTATCGGGGCGGCGGGCGCCGTCCTGCGCTATGTGGAGGAAACCCAGAAAAGCCGGCTGACACACATCAATCGGCTGCAATGGTACTCGGCGGCTGAATACCTCGTTCTCGATGAAACGGCGAAGCGGAACCTCGAACTTTTCAAAACGATTCAGGATAACCGGACTGCCGGTTCCCTGTTTTCTGTTCTCGATGAAACCGTGACGGCCATGGGAGGGCGCCGCCTCCGCTGGTGGCTGAACTACCCCCTTGTCGATCCGGAGAAAATTAAGGCAAGGCTGGCTGCCGTTGCGGAAATCCGTGAAAATCACCTGTTTCGCGAAAATCTGCGAAAAGTTCTTTCCGAGGTTTACGACATGGAACGCCTGGCGGGACGGATTGCCCTGGGAGTTGCCAACGGTCGTGATCTGATTGCTTTGAAACAGTCTCTGAAAAATCTCCCGGTTCTGAAAAACCTCCTTGCCGACAGCAATTCGTTCATGCTGGACAGAATTCAAGACGGCATTGACGAATTGCCCGATCTTTACGATCTCATTGAAAAAGCGATTTGCGATTCTCCTCCGGTCACGCTTCGAGAAGGGGGGATCATTAAGGAAGGATATGACGAGGAAAGGGATCGGCTGTTCTTCATGACGCGGGACGGCCGGCGCTGGATCGCGGCCCTCGAGGAGAAGGAAAGAAAAAGAACGGGCATTTCATCGCTCAAGGTGGGTTTTAACAACGTCTTCGGGTATTACATCGAGATCTCCAAGGCCAACTCTGCCCTGGCTCCGGAAGATTACGTGAGAAAGCAGACCCTCGTCAACGCGGAACGCTACATTAATCAGGAACTCAAGGAATACGAGGCGACCGTGCTCAACGCGGAGACGCGATGCCGGGAGCGGGAATATGACCTGTTCATGCAGGTAAGGGAATGCGCGGCGGCGGAAATTACTCGAATGCAGGCGACGGCGACGCTGCTGGCTGATCTTGATGCGCTGGCCTCGCTGGCTGAAGTAGCTGAAAAGTATAATTACTGCTGTCCAGTTGTGGACCTGGAAGATCGGATCGAGATTGACGTGGGGCGCCATCCCGTTGTCGAACGGATGTCCCTCAGGGACGGCTTCGTTCCCAATGACGTGGTTCTGGACACGGACGAAAACCGGTTCCTGGTGATTACGGGTCCGAACATGGCGGGGAAATCCACCTACATCCGCCAGGTGGCCCTGATCGTTCTAATGGCCCAGATGGGGAGTTTCGTGCCGTCATCACGGGCGCGGATCGGGGTCGTGGATCGCATCTTCACGCGGATCGGAGCCGCGGACAGCCTGATCCGGGGGCAGAGCACCTTCATGGTGGAAATGAATGAGGTGGCCCAGATCCTCTGTCATGCCACCGGCCGAAGCCTGGTCATACTGGATGAGGTGGGAAGGGGAACCAGCACGTTTGACGGGCTCAGCATTGCCTGGGCGGTGGCGGAATATCTCCATGACAAAAACTGGATCGGGGCGCGGACCCTGTTTGCGACACACTATCATCAGCTTACCGAATTGGCCGTCGCGGGAACGGGATACAGGAATTACAATATCGCGGTCAAGGAATGGGGTGACCGAATCATCTTCCTCAGAAAGATTGTTCCCGGAGGAACAAACCGGAGTTACGGGATTCAGGTTGCCCGCATCGCCGGAGTTCCGGAAGAGGTCATTGTCCGCGCCAGAGAGATCCTCGACAATCTGGAAAAAGGGGAAATGGATGAGGTGGGCATGCCCAGGATTGCCCGGAGCAGAAAAAGAAAACCCCGCAACCCGGGACAGTTGAATCTCTTCATGAGCGAGCGGGAACGCGTCATCGAAGAGCTTGCGGCGTTGAACATTTCCCGCGTGGAGCCGCATGATGCCCTCAACATGATGCTGAACTGGCAGGAAAGGCTTAAAGAAGGCTGAACCGTCCTATTTGATGCAGACCCTGCGAACCTGTCTGAAATCGGTCATCCCCTGAATCGCCTTTCTGATGCCATCCTGCAGAAGGGTTGTCATGCCTTCGACTATAGCAGTCTCCCGCATCGTATCGATATCGGCATGTTTCTGGATCAGGCGCTTGATCGAATCCGAACCGATCAGCAGTTCGTGAATGCCCATCCTTCCTTTGTAGCCGGTCCGGTCGCAGGCGTCGCAGCCCTTGGGGCGGTAGAGGACAAAGTCATCCGTGTAAGGAAGATTCAGTCGGGCAAAGTGCTCCAGACCGTAACTTTCTGCTATTTCGTCATATTCGGCCCGGGTTGGATGATAGGCTTCCTTGCACTTTTTGCACAGAGTCCTGACCAGTCGCTGGGCGAGAATGCAGAGCAGGGCATCGGAAAAATTGAGAGGGTCAATGCCCATATCCAGCAACCGGGTAATGGTTTCCGGGGCGCTGTTTGTATGCAGGGTGCTGAAGACAAGATGCCCCGTCAGGGACGCCTCGACACCGGTCTTCGCCGTTTCAAAATCTCGCATTTCACCGACCATGATGACATCCGGGTCGGCACGGAGAAAGGCTCGCATCGCGGCGGCAAAATCAAAACCGATCTTTGGCTGAACCTGGACCTGCCGCAATCCGTATTGCGTTATTTCGACCGGATCTTCAGCCGTCCATATCTTCCTTTCCGGGGTGTTGATGTGGCGAAGGGCTGCATGCAGCGTGGTGGTCTTTCCCGATCCGGTCGGGCCGACAACAAGGACCATGCCATAGGGCTTTTCCAGGATCTTGAGCATTTCACCGTAATTGCGATCCATCATGCCCATAGCTTCAAGAGGCAGAGTTTCACCTTTTGCCAGGATACGCATGACAACGTCTTCCACGTTGCCCTGTGTAGGTATGGTGGCAACCCGGAGTTCAATTTCATCTCCATTGACACTTTTGAACTTGATTTTTCCATCCTGGGGGATTCTTTTTACCGTAATATCCAGGTTGGACATGATCTTTATGCGTGAGACGAGGGCAGCCCGGTAATTAAAGGGCACCGTCTGATAAAGCGAACAGTCGCCGTCGACGCGGAAGCGGATATCCACGTTTTTTTTCGCGACGTTCGGTTCAATGTGGATATCGGAACTGCGTCGAAAATAGGCATCGTTGATGATCTTGTTAACGAGCTGCATAATGACGCTGTCCGATTCCGTAACGATTTCACCGTCTTCTTCCGGCGTTTCTTCGTCTTCGTCCAGTTTGCCGAGAAGTTCGGTAAAGGAGGATTCATCTGCAGGCATCTGAAAGAAATAGTTGATATACCTTATGATGTCTTCCGGAAAGGCAACGTCGTATTTGACGGCCTTTGTTTTTAAAAGACTCTCTATCATATCCCGTTTCAGGATATTGTTCGGATCATCAACGATAACCTGGATTTTGTCATCGGTTTTGCAGAGAGGAACCCATAATTCACGACGCAGATATTCCCGCTTGAGGTTTTTCAGCAAATCGCCGGGGATGGGGAATTTGTCATCGAACTGTATGAATTTACAGTGATAAAATTCCGACAGAGACTTTCCGATGTCTTCCTTGGAAACGTCGTACTTTTTCATGAGGAAAGATTCCATCGGTTCCTTCTTGTCCCGTGCTTCCTCCCACGCGTTGTCAAGTTCTTCTTCCGTCAGCAGATCTCTGCTGATGAGGTAGTCATAACGGGTTTTCCGACGGCGGGCATATCGTTCCTGGTTGAAAAAAGCGACACCGAGAACTTCCGCGATTTCCTGGACAAAACCCACTTCTTCATCCGAAAATTTACCCCCGCCTTTCTTGTTGAGAATCTGAATGACACCGGAGAGCTTGCCGTTGTAGAAAACTGGAGAGCAGAGAATCTGTCGAGAGCGGAACCCGGTCTTTTTGTCCCAGCTCAAGTCGAAGCTCAACTCGGGATCAATTTGTCTCAGTTCCGCGACATCATAAGCATCGGCGATATTGACGGTTTTTTTGTTATTGGCCACGTAGCCGGCAATGCTTTTATTGTTGATGGGCACACGGATTTCTTTTATCTGGGAGGCGGAGAGCAGCAGGGAGAAAATCTCGTTCCTTAAACGATCGACGACATAGATTGTAATGGAATACGCGTCGAAAAGGTTCAGTATGCCTTCTTTGAGGTCTACAAGGATCTGTTTGATATTCCGGGCGGCATGAATCTGGTTGGTAATGTCCTGCAATTTCTTCCGTAACAGGAGTTTTTCCTCGAGTTCGGAAATTTGATGATTTTTTGTCAGAATGTCTGTCATGACTTTCTCCCTGCACGGCGGTCCGTGTTCTCGGGTGTGCAAATAAATAATAAGATGAGCCAATAAACGGATATTGGCAGGTTGATCAATTTAACGCTGGACACTAATATAATCCTTTTTAAAGATCAAGAATAAAGTAAGTAAATGTGAATTATTTTATATAATTATTATAGCGAATACTTTGCCTGCCTGTCTGAATTCCGTTTCGTTCTTTTCTTGACAGCCCATTGAAAATACCTTAGATTGTGGCAACTTTTCGCCAGCCGGGGTACAACGTAATATGGCTACAAAGAAACAGAAGCGAATCACGGAATTGAAAAACAAAAAAAAGAAAAAGGATACAAGACGTCTGATCCTTGGAGTAATCGGTGTTGCGGTCTTCGGTTTTCTGGTATTCTTCTTTATAACGCTTTTTAATGTCATCTATCCGCCGATAGGCGGTCGGACAGGGCATGAGGCGTCCAGGGAGAAATTTGCCGCTGTCCTTTACTTTTCCGATGCTAATGAACGATTTCTTGTTCCCGAAAAACGCTATCTTGTCAAAGGCAAAACGCCGGATCAGCAGGCGGGTGAAATTGTGAAAGCCATCCTGGATGGATCCAAGACAGGAAAAGTCAATACCTTTCCTCCGGAAGTCAAACTCAGGGATCTGAAAATTGAAAAGAATCAGACAGCCTATGTCAGTTTCAGCAAAAATCTCGTGCAGAGCCATCCGGGAGGAAGCACCAGTGAAATGGCTACGGTTTATTCGCTGACGAATTCTCTCACAGCGAATATTCCCGAAATCAAAGCGGTCCGGATCTTGATCGAAGGTCGGGAAGTTGATTCGCTGAAAGGCCACATCAGCCTGAAACAGCCTTTCAGTTTCAACAGGGAGTATCTGGCGCAGAATGCCAAAGTTCAGTAACAGCTGTCAGACCAAAAAGATGGAATTCTAATGCCGCCGAAATCGAGACTTTCAAGAATCAGAAATATCGGAATCATCGCTCACATTGATGCCGGAAAAACAACGGTCAGTGAAAGGATTCTCTATTATACGGGGAAATCTTACAAGATCGGCGAGGTCCATGATGGAGAAGCCGTCATGGATTGGATGCCGCAGGAGCAGGAAAGGGGCATAACCATTTCTTCCGCTGTGACGACCTGCAACTGGGCCAATCACGAAATTCACATCATCGATACGCCCGGCCATGTGGATTTCACCATTGAAGTGGAACGCAGCCTTCGGGTTCTGGACGGAGCGGTGGTTGTCTTTGATGCCGTAGCCGGCGTTGAACCGCAATCGGAAACCGTCTGGCATCAGGCAGACAAATATGGTGTTCCAAAGATCGCTTTCATAAATAAAATGGATCGTGTCGGCGCGGACTATTTCCGGGTTGTGAAGATGATGAAGGAACGCTTCGCTTCCGTTCCTCTTCCCATACAGATACCTCTGGGGCAGCAGGATCAGTTCCTGGGGGTTGTGGATCTGATACGGGAAAAAGTGGTTACCTGGGATGACGGTTCGAAGGGCGTCAATTATCAATACAGTGAAATACCCGGTGACAGGGAAGCTGATGCAAAAGCGAATCGGGAAATCATGCTGGAAATCCTGGCGGAAGTGGATGACGGGATTGCGGAGAAGTACCTGGAAGGAGAGGAAATCTCTGAAAGCGATCTGCTCCGGGCAATCCGGGAAGCTACACTGGCAAACCGCCTCGTACCCGTCATGTGCGGTTCTGCCTTGAAGAATAAGGGAATACAGCCAGTGCTTGATGCCGTGGTCAATTTTCTGCCTTCCCCGGAGGATGTTCCGCCGGTTCGAGGCATTCATCCGGCAACGAAAGAAGAGTTGTCAAGGGCGAGCAGTGTAAAGGAACCTCTTTCTGCGCTGGCTTTCAAGGTCATGCAGGATGAAGGCCGGAAATTGACCTACATTCGCATCTATTCCGGGCAGATGAAAGCGGGCGAGGAACTTTACAACGCGGGCAAAAAGAAGAAGGAAAAGGCATCCAGACTGTTGAAGATGCATGCAAACAAGCGTGAGCGCCTCGAGCAGGCCGGCGCAGGGGATATTGTCGCTGTGATGGGCTTGAAAGAGACGGTGACCGGCGACACGATCTGCGATGAGAAGAATCCCATCCTGCTGGAATCCATGGAATTTTATGAGCCTGTCATTTCTCAGGCCATTGAGGCGAAAACACCTGCCGATCAGGAAAAGTTATCGCTGGCTTTGCTGAAATTGATGGAAGAGGATCCGACCCTTCGGGTGAAATACGACGAAGAAACAGCACAAACCGTGATTTCCGGGATGGGTGAACTGCACCTGGAAGTTGTTATCGACAGGCTGGGACGGGAGTTTAACGCCCATGTCAATGTGGGCAAGCCGAGGGTTGTCCATCGTGAAACCATTCGGAATAAAGTGGATGTGGAAGGACATTTCGAACGGGAACTGGGCGATAAAAAACATTTCGGTCATGTACGGCTTGTTCTTGAACCGAAAGAGCGAGGAAGCGGAGTCGAGATTGAATGGAAGGCCGATACCGCGATTCTTCCGGCGGAATACGTGAAGGCCGTTGAAGAGGGCATTCAGGAATCTCTTGTCAGTGGAGCCGTGGCCGGTTATCCTGTAGTGGATATCAGGATAAAAATTTTGGAAGTTGGATTGAAAGAAGGCGAATCTTCACCGATCGGTTACAAAATTGCGGCGAGCTCGGCATTCAGGGACGGCTGCATCAAGGGGGAATCCGTTCTTCTTCAACCCATCATGGCGGTCAACGTCATTACACCGGCGGAATTTATGGGCGATGTCATCGGAGACATCAATGCGAGAAAAGGAGAAATCCAGACCATTACGCCCAAGGGGGCCATGTGCGAAATCCGGGCCCTGGTTCCTTTGAAAGCCCTGTTCGGTTATTCCACGGATCTGCGCTCCGCGACGCAGGGTCGAGCAGTCTTTACGATGCAGTTTTATGCCTATGATCAGGGGTAATGGACTGGCAGCTGAGTTTACAAAAATGAGCAGTTTGTTTGCCGGCCCTTTGAAGGGCCGTTTTTTTAACATTTCCTGAGGAGAAAGGTCGATTTTATGGAAACAACATCCAGACAAATGGATGTCCTGTTGACATCGTCAATGCCTCTGTCTGATAAGGATAAGCTGCTCAAGACCCTTTTCCGTATCAGTTCGCTGATCGCCGATCCGTCAAATGTCGAGGAAATCATGCAGAAAATACTCGATGACGTTGTCGATGCCCTTGGCTTTGATCAGGGAATCATCCGCTTGCTTAATGATTCCAAGCAGTATCTGGAAACCAAGGTTGTAAAAAATTACAATCCCGAGGAAAAGAAAAGGGCGTTTACGGTTGCGATTGACCTGACGGACGATTGCATCGGGTCCAAAGTGTTCAAAAGCGGAAAGGCGATGGTGATCGAGGATGTATCGACGGATACGCGCCTGACGGCAACGGATCGTATCTTAACAAGAATTCACGATCAGGGATCATTATTCTGCGCGCCGTTGAAAATCGGCGATGAAGTCTTTGGAACCGCAGCAACGTGGTGCCGTCAGAAAACAAGATTCTTTCCAGAAATGATGGATCTTTTTCTGACTTTTGCCAACCAGATGAGCATCATCATTTACAACGCCCAGCTTTTTAAAAATAACGCGGAGAAAATCCGCCATTTGACCGTCCTAGGGAAGGCTGTTTCGGAGATGAATTCCAGTTACGTGCTGGACAATCGCATCCGCGACATCCTTATCTCAAGCGCACTGGATATTGCCGGCGCGCCGAAAATAATCTTCTATCTTATCGATCACGATCAGAAACGGTATCTTGTATATGATGGAAAACAGATGTCCATCGAGGAGATGCAGATACGGAACAAAAAAATTGAACAAAGTATCATATCTCGCGCTATTGAGTCGAATGTCATTGTAGTGAAACATCCCTCCTCGGAAGAAGACGGTTTTTTCCCAATATTTAAAGACCATCATTCGGAAATCGCCATTCCGATGAGAATCAGGGACAAGTTCAGGGGGGCGCTGTATCTGGCCAGGGTAAGGAATCTGTATACACCGGATCAGATCAACATCCTGGATATCCTCGTAAAAAATGCATGTACGGCTTATGATAACGCAATCATGCATTCGCTTCTGTCTCTGGAAGCCAGGACTTTGAAAACGGAAGTGGAAAAATTGAAGGAGCGGGAGGATATTCTGCTCGGCTTTGACAACATCATCGGAAAATCCAGTAAGATGGCCGGTATTTTCCACGTAATCAAAGAAGTTGCCGGTCATGACACGAATGTATTGATCCAGGGTGAAAGCGGCACGGGGAAGGAGCTGATCGCCCGGGCCATTCATCGACAGAGCAATCGAAGCGGAAAGGCTTTTGTCGACGTCAACTGCGCCGCTATTCCCGGGACCCTTCTGGAAAGCGAGCTGTTCGGATATGAGGCCGGGGCCTTTACGGATGCCCGGAAGAAGAAAATCGGGTTACTGGATTACGCCAACGGGGGGACGATGCTGCTCGATGAAATCGGCGACATGAGTTTCCCTCTGCAGGCCAAATTTTTGAGAGTCCTGGAAGAAGGATATATCCGCCGTCTCGGCGGAACGGAAAATATTCCGGTTCATCCGGTTAATGAGTACCTCTGAGTATGCAGGTGATAGAGGCGGAGTTTGAAGTATTCCATATCCCGGAATCCATAGGCCTGCCTTTTTAAAGTTTTAATTTTGTTGTTTGTGCCCTCAAGGGCGGCATTTGTAATGTGATGTTTGAAATAATTGAGTATCGCAGTCCTGTATCCGGAGAGCGTTTTGGCTACTTTGACGAGTTCTTTGATTCCGGACAGCATGGCGTCCTTACACCAGGTGTCAAGGAAGGTAACAGCCTGGGCGTACTCCGGTATTTCCCAGAAGAGTCTGAGTTGCTCTTTCATGGAATGCATGACGAATAGAGGCTGATTGGCCTGCATCAGGGCATCGAGACGTTCCTTATGGTCCGGCTTCAGGGAATCATAATTTCGCAAAAGGAGGAAGCGGTTTCCCTTGAGGGTTTGCTTCCCGATATCATCAAGTTCTTTCTGATGATTTCTGCGCAAGTTTTCGATGCCTTGATTCATCAGAGCCATAATATGGTAACGGTCGAAGACGACATCGATATTGGGAAGGGCTTCCCGGACGGCGGAGAAGAAGGAAATTCCCATGTCCATTGCAACCGCTCGCAGTTTTTTCCCCTTGCGTGCAAGTTTTTTCAGGAAGGGTAAAATCCCCTCCTTGCCCTTTCCCTCAGTGGCGTAAAGGATTCGTCCTTCGGAGAGATCCATCACCGTGGTCATGTACTCATGGCCTTTCCGGATGCTGAATTCATCGATACCGATATACCGAACTTTATGAAGAGGAATGTTCCGATAGAGGCGCTGCAATTTCAACTTATGAATCTCTTTGATCATATCCCAACCCACGCCGAGGTAATCGGCAACCCAGCGAATCGTGCCGAATCGAAGCAGATCCAGAACAATCAGAGCAAAGGATCGGGCAAATCTATGCTTCCCCACCATAAAAGGCAGATCGGGCCACCAAAGGGTGTCGCAAGTGTTGCATTTTATTCGATGAAGGGAAAGTACAAGGAAACACCTCTTACGCCCCATAGGTCCCAGATGAAAACTCCGTGTTTTCTGTCCTTTAAAGATAAATTTACGCTGCCCGCACTTTGGACAGCGAATGTATTCTTCTTTCACATCTGCAAAATATTCGATGACGTCACCCGTGAAGCGTGTTGCTCTATAAGTAATACCCTTCAGATTGAAAGCATGATAAAGAACCGATGTGGACATGGTCTGGAGCCTCCTTTTGTTGTTCGATTGGTCTCAAACAACAGGGCTCTTGCCATGTCCATGTGATTTTATGCAATACCAAGGTACTCATTAACCGGATGAACCAATATTCCGATCGATGTCCGTTTTGTGTTTGCCACGAACAAGGATCTGAGTAAAATGATAAAGGAGGGTTCGTTTCGTGAAGACCTCTTTTACCGGATCAGTGTCGTCCCGATCACAATCCCGCCTTTGCGGGAAAGGGGAGAGGATATTCTGCTGCTGGCAAGGCATTACGTGGAAGAGTTCAATAAAAAATTCATGAAAAAAGTTGGAGGATTCAGCAGAGAGGCGGAACAGATTCTCATGGCCTATTCCTGGCCGGGCAATGTTCGGGAACTGAAAAATATCCTGGAGCGCGTCATGATCCTTCAGAACATGGGTACGACCATCATGCCGGAAAATCTTCCCGCTGAAATGAGAGCTTCTGTTGAGAAGGAACGATTTCAAATTCATGTCGATGATTTTCTTCCCGATCTTTCATCGGAGGGAATGGATTATACCGCACTGACGGAAAACATTACCAGAACCATCAAAAGCAGAATCCTGTCCAGAGCTCTGGAAATGAGTCACGGCAAGAAAATGGAGGCCGCGAAGCTCCTTAGAATATCGCGCTATAAATTGATTCGCGAACAGAAAAAAAACGGTATGGTCTGAGCCGACCAAGGCTTGCTTCCTTCGCAGAGGAGATCAAAAGCAGAAAAGGCAGTTCGAATTTTCCGGACTGCCTTTTCTGCTTGCTGTGACCTGTAATGAGTATCCTATGGTTCGTAGGGGATGGGCCGACCCCATTCCTTCATGGAAAAGGCATTCATGATGCTGTGTCCGTTGTAGTCGAGAACCCGCAAGTCATCGGTCTGATGAAGATCTTCCATGACGATATTAAAGTTATCAGCGTATTTTTGTTTTACCTTCTCCACAGGGAGCTCAACGGCGACAAACTTGTTAATTCCCTTCGCTGCCAGTTTTTTTACAAAAGCAGGGTGTGTTAAGGATTCATAGGTGGTTAGAATCAGTATCGGGCCCGTTCCGGAAAAAACAATCGCTGACTTCATGTCCGTCTCCTTTCATTGATAAAGGAAATTGCGTAATGAACTCAAAAACCTTTGTGCCGGAAAAAATTCACCGGTCGCCATGCGACATCCTGTCCAACGACTTGTTACTAAAATCCTTCAATTTTAGTAAATTATAAAATGGAGTTTTCACAGTGTCAATTGATTATATATTGAATCATCCGACATGACCAGGTTAAGAAAGGAGCCGAGATTGCCAGCCGGAATCCATGAGGATTCCTTAATTAAATAAAAAAAGGGGTGGAAGAAATCCACCCCTTTTTCGTTCGAGTCTAACGTTTTCGGATTAGCCGTAGACCATATGGTACAGGTAAATGATCGCCGGAGCGGTCACGAGGGACACAACCGACATCAACTTGATGAGAATATTCATTGCCGGTCCCGAGGTATCCTTGAAGGGGTCGCCGACGGTGTCACCGATAACGCCTGCTTTGTGCGCCTCAGATCCTTTCCCGCCGAAATATCCCTGCTCGATGTATTTCTTCGCGTTGTCCCACGCACCACCGGAGTTAGCCATCAGAAGACCCAGGATAACGCCGGTAAGCGTAGCTCCGGCAAGGAATCCGCCAAGAGCATGGGGGCCGATGAAGACGCCGACCAGGATCGGAGCGATAACCGACGCGATGCCGGGGACGATCATCCTCTTCAGGGCGGCCGTGGTGGCGATGTCGACACATCTGTTCGTATCGGGAGGAGTCGTTCCTTCCATGATACCGGGAATCTCTCTGAACTGTCTCCGGATCTCGTTGATCATGTCGAATGCGGCTTCACCGACCGCTGTCATCGTGAGCGCTGCCAGCAGGCAGGGAATCATCCCGCCGAGGAAGACACCCGTAATCACGTGTGCCTCTGTCAGGTCGAGGGTAAACGTTTCAAATCCGGGGAAGGTCTTGACCGTTGCGGTGTAGGCGGCGAACATGGCCAGGGCTGTAAGTGCCGCGGAACCGATGGCGAACCCTTTACCGATCGCGGCGGTGGTGTTTCCGACCGCGTCCAGGCCATCCGTGATTTCCCGGACATGCGGGGGCATGTGAGCCTGCTCGGCAATACCGCCGGCATTATCGGAAATCGGACCGTAGCTGTCCACGGACATGGTCATTCCAACTGTGCCCAGCATGCCGACACCGGCAATGGCAATACCGTAGAGACCGCAGGTGACGTATGAACCCCAGATCGCCATGGCAATAAAGAAGACCGGAGTGGCAACGCTCTCGAGACCAATGGCGAAGCCGCTGATGATCGTAGTGGCCGGCCCTGTCTGAGAAGCTTCAGCGATCCTGTGGACCGGTCCCCGGGCTGTGTAATATTCCGTGACAGCACCGATCAGCATGCCGGCGACAATTCCAAGAAGTACGGCCCAGAAGGGGCCGAGAGGTCCTTTGATTCCGAGGCTGCCCAGGTATTCAGGAGACATCCCTGCCGTAACGCCCTTGACAACGAAGTAGGCAGCGATAATGAAAAGAATCCCCGCAATATAGAGGCCGTTGCTCAGTGCCGAAGAGGGTTTCATATTCTTGAGCATATTGAACATTCCGATCCCGATGACCGATGCCAGCATTCCGACGATGATGAAAAGCATCGGCAGCATCATCCAGCGCATCGCCATGCCATCCATCCCGAGCCCCATCGTGGCGCCGATAGCAATGGCGGCAACGACGGAGCCGACGTATGATTCAAAAAGGTCCGCTCCCATACCGGCGATATCGCCGACGTTGTCACCGACGTTGTCCGCGGTGACCCCAGGGTTTCTCGGATCGTCTTCGGGAATCCCAGCCTCGACTTTACCCACCAGGTCGGAACCCACATCGGCCGTCTTGGTGAAGATGCCGCCACCGACACGGGCAAAGAGGGCGATCGACGAGGCGCCAAGGGAAAAACCATTGATGACGACCGGATCCGTTTCGGCGAAGAAATAGAAGAAAATGCCAAGCCCGAGAAGACCGAGGGAGGCCACGGAAAGACCCATGACGGATCCACCGAAGAAGGCCACCGTAAGGGCTTTGGCCTGTCCGTGCGTCTTGGCCGCTTCCGCGGTTCTCGCATTCGAGAGGGTCGCCGCCTGCATGCCGAACACGCCGGCTGACAGGGAGCAGATCGCTCCCACGAGGAAGGCCACTGATGACCACTTATTATCCAAGGCGACGTAGAGCAGGATGAATACGACGACGATAAAAATCGAAATAATCTTGTATTCTCTCTTCAAAAAGACCATGGCGCCGGCATGAATCCTCTCCATGATCTCCACCATTAATTTGTCTCCCGGGGGGAAGGACATGACGTACTTATAGATGAAGAACGCCAGCACCAGTCCGAGGAGACCCCACAACCAAGCGAAATTTACTAAAAATTCCATAATCCCGTTTTTTGTACCTCCTGATTAAAGTATTTTATGATTCTTGCGTTACATCCGTTCACCGGTGCCTGAATGACAGATGCAACCACATTAATCACCGCAATTCACACTCTCTATTTGTAACGGGTAACTACCGAAATCTCCTGTCCGTAAAATCGCTCAAGCGACCCGCCGTTCGGCCATTTCTGCAAAAAGGAGGTCTGCCGACCGGGATACGCAAAACAAGTTGCCCTTTCGCGGAAGGAGGATAGGTTAAATGTGGTTGTGTGTCAATGAAAAAGAAAGATAAAAATTCAAAATCAGGCGGAGGGACACATTTGGAGAGATAAAAAAGGCGCTCCCTCATGATGAAGGGAGCGCCTTTAAAAATCAAAAGCTGTGGCTGATTAACCCTTTTCAGCGATTCTCATTCCATAGAATGATCTGTAAACGAATACCAAAGCGATCAGGAAGAACAAGCTTGCCAATCCCATTTTGAGACTTTGGCTGGTCATTGTTACCGCGATTTCCGTGGCCAGAAGCCCGAAGAGGGTCGTGAACTTGATAACGGGGTTCAAGGAAACGGATGAAGTATCCTTGAAGGGATCACCAACGGTGTCACCGACGACACTGGCTTCATGGAGCGGAGTATTCTTTTCAGCCAGGTCGACTTCGACGATCTTCTTGGCATTGTCCCAGCATCCACCGGCATTAGCCATGAAGATGGCCTGGTACAGACCGAAGAAAGCGATACCAATCAGGTAACCGATGAAGAAGTAGGGGTTAAAGAAGGAAAGCGCCAGCGCCATGAAGAAGATGACGATGAAGATGTTGATCATTCCCTTCTGCGCATAAATCGTACAGATCTTCACGATTTCCTTGCTGTCCTTGATGTCGGCCTGCTCTTTGTCGAGATTGATGTTATCCTTAATGAACACGACAGCGCGATAGGCTCCGGTAACGACGGCCTGTGTCGAGGCGCCGGTGAACCAGTAGATTATGGCTCCTCCCATGAGCAGCCCAAGAATGATTTCCGGCTGCACAAGGCTTAATTTGGCAATGGCTCCGCCGAAAAGATTTTCAAGCAGAATGATGATGCCGAAAACCATGGTGGTAGCGCCGACGACCGCTGTGCCGATCAAGACCGGCTTGGCAGTTGCTTTAAAGGTATTTCCCGCGCCGTCACAGGATTCCAGAAAATGTTTGGCCAGGGCAAAGTCAGGCTCTGTTCCGTAAGCATTTTTCACGGTCTGTGACGCATCCGGGCGTTTTTCAATCATGGACAGCTCATAGATGGACTGCGCATTATCTGAAACCGGGCCGAAACTGTCGACAGCGATGGTCACCGGTCCCATGCCCAGGAAACCGAAGGCCACCAGACCGAAGGCAAAGACGGGAGCGGCAAACTGGAAGGCCTCAGGCAGAAGAGTGATAATGGAGGCACTCTGGGAAACCAGATAAGCAATCAGCATCAGGGCAAGGATCGCCAGACCTTCCCAGAAGGCGGAGAAGTTACCCGCCACCAGTCCGGAGAGGATGTTCAGAGAGGCGCCGCCCTGACGGGAGGCATCAATAACCTCCGCACAGTGTCGGGAGCTCGTGCTGGTGAACACTTTTGTCAATTCAGGAATCAACGCACCGGCAATGGTGCCGCAACTGATGATGATTGAAAGGGCAAGCCAGAGATCGATGCCGCCAACGGACGGAATGTCCGCCAACAGGGCATGACTGGCAAAAAAGGTGATGGCGATGGAAACAATAGAGGTAATCCAGACTAGGTTGGTCAGGGGATGCTCAAAATTAAACTCTTTCTTGGCGCCAAAGAGCGATTTGCTGACGGCATTGTTGACAAAATAGGAAATGAGGGACGTGATGACCATCATGATACGCATGGCGAAAATCCAAATAATCAGCTTGCCGCCCATTTCCGGGTTTCCGGCCATTGCCAGGGCGAGGAAGGTGACCAGGGCAACACCCGTAACACCGTAAGTCTCAAACCCGTCTGCCGTGGGTCCGACACTGTCACCGGCATTGTCACCGGTACAGTCGGCGATAACACCCGGGTTCTTCGGATCGTCTTCGGGAAGATGGAAAATGATTTTCATCAGGTCGGAACCGATGTCGGCAATCTTGGTGAAGATGCCACCGCAGATTCTCAGGGCGCTGGCACCGAGGGATTCACCGATGGCGAAGCCGATGAAGACGGGTCCGATCAGTTCCGGCGGAATGTAGGCAAGGATTGCGAGCATGAAGAAGAGCTCGATACTGACCAGCACCAGGCCGACGCTCATTCCTGATCTCAGGCAGATGTCCACGATATTGAGCGGCTTTCCACTGAGGGAAGCAAAGGCCGCCCGGGAATTGGCCACGGTGTTGATCCGGATGCCGAACCAGGCCACGCCGTAGGATCCGAGAATACCCAGCACCGAAGCAGCAAGAATGATGAATACGTCACCGAAACTCTTGCCCTGAAGTCCCAT